>NZ_FTNF01000009.1 GCF_900156065.1 Micromonospora avicenniae
GTGGGCAGCCGAAAAGTGAGCGACAGCCCGGGCGCCTCGACCGAAGCCTGGCCGGGCCACGATCGCAGGTCAATGAAACAAGTAGCCGATGAGCGCGGCAGGATGCTGATCGGCACGGTGGAAGAGGCGGGCCGGCGTTCGCCGCTGCGTCACTATGCTGTCGCACCAAGCGCTAGCCGGGGAGGTCTTTGGGGTGTCAGCGATTGCATCGCTGTACGTGCTCGATCGAGACCGGGTCGTGGAACTGGCCGGTCTGGTCGGCCGGCCGTCATGGTGGGCTCGATTGCCTCGCTCCAGCGCCACCACCGACCAGAACGGTGCGTTCTTTCAGGTACTGGCTAAGCATGCACGCCCAGTGCGGCCCGGGTACGAGTGGTCGGGATACTGCATGCTGGCGGTGGTGGACTATCTACAGCGTCACGGCGTACCGCTGCGGCGCTCGGATCTCAGAGCTGAGTCGTCGGCCATCAACCGGGTCTACGGCGAGACGCTCCTGCTCACTCCGGTGCACAAGAAATATCTGGGTAAGCTCGCGCCCGACGCGCATCGCGAAGACGAGCTCCGGGCCTACTTCGAGAACAAGCGCCTCGGATTCGAGGAGGCCGGGATGGCGGCCATGGATGGCCTGGAGCTTCTCCACGACACGTTGTCCGGATTGCAGCCGGACGAGGTCCTGCTGCTCAACGTCGGCTGAGGCCCGCCCACTGCAACGCACTCATTTAGCCGCCAACCGCGCGTCACCGACGGTTGCCGTCTGCCGCTGGGCGTCCGGACGTGCCGAGGAATGGATCCCGTGGGCCCATGAAGCTGAACCGCCCTGACGGCATAGTCCGTTGTTCGCAGTCAGCGTGACGGGTGGGATGGCGGCTCGCTGGCCGAATCCTGAAGGGTGTGGTCATGAATACCGCCTACGTTCTCGTGCATAGTCCGTCGGTCGGGCCCCTGACATGGGCGTCGACAGCGCAGGCACTCGAAGGCTCGGGGGCGGTGGCCATCGTGCCGTCGCTCCTGGGCGTCGCGGATGCGCGTCCGCCGTTCTGGTGGTCCGTCGCCGAGAAGGTCAGAGCCGCGATCGACCGGCTACCGCCGGACCAAGCCGTCGTCATCGTGGCGCACAGCAACGCTGGCCTCTTCGTGCCGGTGATCGTAGAAGCAACCTCCCGGCGGATCGTCGGCTGCCTGTTCGTCGATGCGGCGCTGCCGTCACCTGCCGGACCGACGCCTGTCGCGCCACCTGAGCTGTTGGACTTTCTACGCCCGAAGGTGACCGGCGGCCGGCTTCCGCAATGGACGGCGTGGTGGGACGAGTCCGACGTCGCGCCGATGTTCCCGGACGCGCAGACGCGCAGAGCTGTGTCGGCCGAACAGCCCCGGCTGCCGCTGAGCTACTACGAGGAACTCGTTCCCACCCCGGCCGGCTGGGACAACCGGCCGTGCGGCTACCTGCTGTTCGGTCCACCGTATGAGGAGGTCGCCATCGATGCGAGGCAGCGCGGTTGGGCCGTCGACCACGTTCCGGGCGGGCATCTGCACCAGCTGGTGGACCCACGCGCCGTGACGGACCGCATCATGGCGATGACCCGTGACTGGCGATCCTCGACGTCCTGAGTTCCGACATGATCCGATGCGCGGATCTGCCGCTGGTCGCACGCTCACGCCGATGAGCCGATGTTATGGGCCGAACCCGCCGCAAACGTAGGAGAGGCTTGCGGCCAGTCCCAGTACCCAGCCCGCCACGAGGCCCGACGACGAACCACGGCCGAGGGGGCCGGACAGCGCGACGCAGCCCCACAGCAACACCAGCTGCGCAATGCCGTACGTGAATGCGGCAGAGAAGAGTACGCCGAACCTGCCACCGGAATCGAGATCTGCATCCGGGCCGCCGCCAGCGGCAATGGCCACGGCAAGCGTGACCCCGAGGGCAACGCCGTGCCCGGCGAGAGCGACAACCGCACCGGCGACCATGGGGCGGGTGAGCTCCACCGGCCGAGCATGCCAGATACGTCAGCCATCGACGGGAAGCGGGCAACCCGGCGAGCACGTGGCCGGCGGATGCGGTCATGCCCCGATGCGCGTTTCCCGGCGCCGCTCGCCCTGCACCAGGTGCTCCACCCGCGTCCCCGTCTCCGTCAGGACCCCGTCCCGCGCCGCAGCCACCCCTAACCTCTCGCGCACTTTCACGGAAAGAGTGGCTGTCCGGCCCCGGACAGCCACTCTTTCCGTGAAAGAGGCGTATGGGGGTGGGGGAGGGAGGGGTTAGTCGAGGCGGATGGCGCCGGGGGCGGGGAGGACTGTCACATTGCCGGGGGCGGTGAAACCCCGCTCGGCGTACGCGGCGGTGACGGCGGCGGCGACCGAGTCGGCGGCCGCTGCCTCGACGAGGGCGAGGACGCAGCCGCCGAAGCCACCGCCGGTCATCCGTGCGCCGAGTGCGCCGGCGGCGAGCGCCGCCTCGACCGCGGTGTCGATCTCCGGCACGGTGATCTCGAAGTCGTCGCGCATCGAGACGTGCGAGGCGGTGAGCAACGGGCCGATCTCGCGGACCCGGCCGGCGCGCAGCAGCGCCACCGTGTCGAGTACCCGCTGGTCCTCGGTGACCACGTGCCGGACCCGGCGGCGGGTCTCCGGGTCGTCGAGGCGGGCGAGCGCGGCGTCGAGCTGGTCGATGGTGACGTCGCGCAGCGCGGGCACACCGAGCAGCTCGGCACCGGCCTCACAGGACTTGCGCCGGGCCGCGTACTCGCCGTCGGCGTGCCGGTGCGGGGCGTGGCTGTCGATGACCAGCATGGCGAGCCCGGCGGCTCGCAGGTCGAACGGGATGTGTTCGACGCCCTCGGTGCGGCAGTCGAGGAAGAGCGCGTGCCCGTCGCGGCAGCGGATGGAGGCCGACTGGTCCATGATGCCGGTCGGCGCCCCGACGTAGTGGTTCTCGGCGCGTTGCGCGAGCCGGGGCTGCCGGTCGGCGGGCAGGTCGAGGTCGCCAAGGTCGACCAGTGCGGTCAGCACCGCCGCCTCCAGCGCGGCCGACGAGGAGAGCCCGGCGCCGAGTGGCACGTCGGACGCGATGGCGAGGCGGGCGCCGGGCACGTCGTGACCCGCGTCGCGCAGGGCCCAGACGACCCCGGCGACGTACGCTCCCCAGCCGGTGACCCGGCCGGGCTCGTCGACCTCGTCGGCGCCGAAGCTGATCGTCTCGCCGGACAGCTCCGACCAGACCGTCCAGCGCGCGCCTTCCTGCCGGTCGGCCGCCGCAACCGTACGCAGCGGCAGCGCGAAGGGGAGCACGAAGCCGTCGTTGTAGTCGGTGTGCTCGCCGATCAGGTTGACCCGGCCGGGTGCCGCCCAGTGACCTGCGGGTGGCTCACCGAACTCCTGACGGAAGCCGGCGGTGGCGCGGTCGGCGACGTCGGTCATGCCTGCTCCATGATGTGCGTGCGGTAGAAGGTCCAGGCGTCGCCGACCATGTCGTGCAGGGTCGGCTTCTGCGGCACCCAGCCCAGCTCCTCGCGGGCCAGCCGGGAGGAGGCCACGAGCTCGGCGGGGTCGCCTTCGCGGCGCGGTGCCATCTCGACCGGCAGGGGATGCCCGGTCACCTCGCGGACCACGTCGACCACCTGCCGGTTGGTGAACCCGTTGCCGTTGCCGAGGTTGTAGACCCGGTGCTGGCCGGCGGTGGCGGCGTCCAGCGCGAGCAGGTGGGCCCGGGCCAGGTCGGCCACGTGGATGTAGTCGCGGACGCAGGTGCCGTCGACGGTCGGGTAGTCGTCGCCGAAGAGCTGGAGCTTCTCCCGCCGGCCGGCGGCGACGTCCAGCGCGATCGGGATCAGGTGGGTCTCCGGGGCGTGCCGCTCGCCGAGGGCGACGTCGTCGGTGAGGTGCGCGCCCGCCACGTTGAAGTAGCGCAACGAGACGGCGGCCAGGCCGTGCCCGATCGCCTCGGAGGTGAGCGCCATGTCGACGGCGAGCTTGGTGGCCCCGTACGTGTTGGTCGGCGCCTTCACCGCGGTCTCCGGGATCGGCAGCTCCGTCGGATTGCCGTAGACGGCGGCGGTGGAGGAGAAGACCAGGCGGGGGATCCCGGCGGCCCGGACCGCGTCGATCAGGGCGAGCGAGCCGACGGTGTTGTTGTGCCAGTAGAGCTCGGGCTTGACCATCGATTCGCCGGCGGCGATGAGGGCGGCGAAGTGCAGTACCCCGTCGAATCCGGCTTCCCGGGTGAGGATCTGTGCCGCCTCGTGGACGGGCAGGTCGACGTGGGTGGCGTCGGGGGCGAGTGCGACCCGATGGCCGGTGCGCAGGTCGTCGAGGACGACCACCTCGTGACCGGCGTCGAGCAGCATCCGGGTCACGACGCTGCCGATGTAGCCAGCGCCGCCGGTGACGAGCAGTTTCACGTCGTTGCCTCCTGCCTGGCCGGCTCGGAACGCGGCCGCTGTCGGTGCACACCCTACGGGCGGGTGGGGTGGCTCGGCCCGTCACGCCGGGCATCGCAATTCCATCATAAACTCTCACGATCCAACAGAGTTGAACACGTGCGGATGGTTCGACCAGGGTGCCGCAGGCCGCGGCGGGCCGCAGCGCCGGCCGCGGGAAACCCGGTGCCGGAACGTCCCGCTGTCTACCATCTCTGACATGCGGGAAGCAGGCGGTCCCGAGCACCGGCGACGCACCCGGCGACGGCCGGGGCGCGACCCCGGCCCGCTCGCCCGGGCCGTGGCCCGGATGGTGGTGCGGGCGGCCGACGCCGCCACGCGTCGGGTCACCGACCTGCTCGGCGCCGGCCCGGCGGCCGGTCGGGAGCAGATCAGCGAGTCCGACCTGCGTGACCTGGTGGCCGCGAACACCCTGCTCGACGCCGACGAGCGCCGGATCATCGACGAAGTGCTGGTCGCCGGCGCACGGCTGATCCGCGAGGTCATGATGCCCCGCACCGAGGTGGTCTTCCTGCCCGCCGGACTGAACATCACCGAGGCGGCGCGACTGGTGCGGGCCGAGCCGCACACCCGCTATCCGGTCACCGACGGCACCCACGACGACGTGGTCGGCTTCGTCCACCTGCACGACGTGCTGCTGCGCCCGGACACCGATCCGCGGGTCACCGTCGGCGAGCTCGTCCGGGAGGTGAAGCGACTGCCCGGCAGCAAACGGGTACTCGCCGCGCTGACCGAGATGCGGCGGGAGGGGCACCACCTGGCGGTGGTGGTCGACGAGTACGGCGGCACGGCCGGCATCGTCACGCTCGAAGACCTCATCGAGGAGCTGGTCGGCGAGATCCACGACGAGTACGACGCCACCCCGGACCCGCTGCACACCGGGCTGCCCGCGGTGGTCGACGGCCGGCTCAACCTCGCCGACTTCGCGGAGCGCACCGGGATCACGCTGCCGCCCGGGCCGTACGAGACGGTGGGCGGGTTCGTGATGGCCGTGCTGGGACGGCTGCCGGTCGCCGGTGACGAGGTGCCGGTGGCGCCCGGTCCGAGCGACGCCGGCACCGGTGGACCGGGCGACCCGCCCGGCGGCTGGGCGCTGCGGGTGCTGGCCCTGGAGGGACGGCGGGCGGCCCGGATCGCGGTCGCCGCCGCACGACTGCCGGAGCAGCGGCGTGAGGTGACAGCGCCCACCTCGACCGGCGGAGGCCGACCCGCCGGGCCGTCATGACGGACGCCCGGGCGGGCTGACAGAATTGGCGTCATGCCCGACGTTCCCGCCCGCCCCCGCGTCTTCTCCGGCATCCAGCCGACCGCCGACTCGTTCCACCTCGGCAACTACCTGGGCGCGTTGCGGCACTGGGTAGCGCTGCAGGAGACCCACGAGGCGTTCTACTGCGTGGTCGACCTGCACGCGATCACCGCCGGGCACGACCCGAAGGTGCTCCGGCAGCGGTCCCGGGTCGCCGCCGCCCAGCTCTTCGCGCTCGGCCTCGACCCGGAACGCAGCACCCTCTTCGTCCAGTCCCAGGTGCCCGAGCACCCGCAGCTGGCCTGGGTGCTCGGCTGCATCACCGGGTTCGGCGAGGCGAGCCGGATGACCCAGTTCAAGGACAAGTCGCAGAAGCAGGGCAGCGACCGCTCCAGCGTGGGTCTCTTCACCTACCCGATCCTGCAGGCCGCCGACATCCTGCTCTACCAGGCCGACGCGGTGCCGGTCGGCGAGGACCAGCGCCAGCACCTGGAACTCTCCCGCGACCTGGCACAGCGGTTCAACTCGCTGTTCGGTAAGACCTTCACCGTGCCCGCGCCGCACATCGTGAAGGACACTGCGAAGATCACCGATCTGCAGGAGCCGACCGCGAAGATGTCGAAGTCGTCCTCCTCGCCCGCCGGCATCATCGATCTCCTGGAGGAGCCGGCCCGTACGGCCAAGAAGATCCGTTCGGCGGTCACCGACACCGGCCGGGAGATCGTCTTCGACGCCGAGGGCAAGCCGGGCATCGCCAACCTGCTGACCATCTACTCGGCGCTCTCCGGCCGCGACATCGACGACCTGGTCGCCGCGTACGCCGGCAAGGGTTACGGAGACCTGAAAAAGGATCTGGCCGAGGTGGTCGCCGAGTTCGTCCGGCCGATCCAGGAGCGCACGCGCGGTTACCTGGACGACCCGGCTCAGCTGGACAAGCTGCTGGCGACCGGCGCGGAGAAGGCTCGCGCGGTGGCCGGCCCGACGCTGCGCCTCGCGTACGAGCGGATCGGGTTCTTCCCGCCGGTGCGCGGCGAGTAGCGCCGCGACGCGGCACAGGACTGGGTGGACACGGGCCGGTGGCCGGAGAGGTGGCGCGCAGCGTGGATCGCAGGGACGGGGCGTCCGGGCAGGGTGACCTCATCCAGATCGGGGTAGCTGTCGACATCCCGGAGCCATGGGGTGGTCAGCTGACCCGGCGGCGCGCGGAGGCCGGCGACCCGCAGGCGGCCGACATCCCCGCGCACGTGACGCTGCTCGGGCCGACCGAGATACCGGCCGCCGCCCTGCCCGCCGTGGAGCGGCACCTGGCCGCGGTCTCGTCGGCCCACCTGCCGTTCACCCTGCACCTGCGCGGCACCGGCACATTCCGGCCGGTGACCCAGGTGGTCTTCGTGGCGGTGGCCGCCGGGATCAGCGAGTGTGAACTGCTGGCCGGCGCGATCAGCGCCGCCCCGGAGCTGAATCGGGAGGCACGGTTTCCGTACCACCCGCACGTCACCGTGGCGCAGGACGTCCCGGCCGAGGCGCTGGACAAGGTCTACGAGGACCTCGCCGACTTCTCGGCCGTGTTCGAGGTGGCGGCCTTCACCCTCTTCCTGCACAGTGGGCAGGCCCGGTGGCAGCCCCGGCGTGACTTCCGGCTGGGCGGCTGACCGACCGCGTGGGCACACGCGCGACGGTTACCCCCACGGCGGGGCGACATCGGCGAGGATGACGGCGTGAACGTGATCGGCCGGGTCGAGGCGAGCATCGACCGCTGGGTGAGCGCCGGCCGCCGCCGGTCCGCGCTCTTCGACCACGTATGGCGCGCCGGCGCCCGCTACGCCGAGGTGCTCGGTGGCCGGCTGGCTGCGGCGATCGCCTACTACGGCTTCTTCGCGGTCTTCGCGCTCGCTCTCGTCGTGTACGCCATCTTCGGCGCGACCCTGAACGACAACAGCGATTTCAGCATGGCCGCGAGCAGGTTCCTCCGGGATAATCTGCCGTTCCTCGACCCGGCGCAGATCGCCAACAGCAGCGGCACGGTCGGGGTGATCGGTCTGATCATCCTGACCTTCACGGGGATCGGTTGGATCGAGGCGATCCGCTCCTCCCAGCGACTGATCTACGGGCTCAACCAGCAACCCGGCAACCTGGTGATCCGCCGGCTGGTGGACATCGGCGTGATGGTCCTCGTCTTCGTGCTGCTCGGCGCCTCGGTGGCGGCCGTCGACGCGCTCGAGTCGGCGTTGCGCTTCCTGCTGCGCAGCACCGGGTCGCTCGGCCTGACCACGCTGAGCGCGGTACTCAGCGTGGTGGTCAACGCGGTCCTCGCCACGCTGCTGCTCGTCGCGGTGCCCCGGCTGCGGATGAGCCGTTCGCGACTGCGCCCGGTCGTGCTGCTCGTAGCGGTCGGCATCACTCTGCTCAACACGGTCGGCCGCTACTACGTCGTACGCACCGAGCACAGCCCCGCGTACACCGTCGTGGCCGGCGCGGTCGGGCTGCTGCTCTACCTCTACCTGCTCAACCAGTTGCTGCTCTTCGGCGCGGCGCTCGCCGCGACAAGCACCCGGGGACGGGTGGTCGACCTGGCGGCGGGCCCGCCGCCGGCCAACCTCGACGAGCAGATCGATCCCGGCACCCCGGGAGGTGCCAGTTGACCAAGCGGGAGGCGGACATGCTGATCTCGGTCGACCTGGATTCGCCCGTGCCGCCCTACGAGCAGGTGCGCGGCCAGCTCGCCGAGATGGTCGGGGACGGGCGGCTTCCGGTGGGCACCCGGCTGCCCACGGTGCGGCAGCTCGCCGCGGACCTCAACCTGGCTCCGAACACGGTGGCCCGGGCGTACCGGGAGTTGGAGGGTGCCGGGCTGCTCGAGACCCGGGGCCGCAACGGCACGTTCGTGGCGCCGGGTCGGGACGACGCGATGGACCGGCTGCAGCGGTCGGCCGCCGACTACGCCCTCGAGGCCCGCCGGCTCGGTGTGCCGCCCGGTACGGCGCTGGCGCTGGTCCGGGCCGCCCTGGACGCGTCCCGCCCCGGCTGAGAGACCGTCGGGTAACCCGGCGCGAGCGGGATCGGGCGATTGTTCCACGGCGGCCGGTGGTGACGGACCATGATGGGCCGGTGGGGGCACTCGTGACGTTGGACCTGCCGAGCGATTCGCCGATGCTCGGCCTGCCGTGGATCATCACGTTCGGCCCGCTCGGCGACGCCGACGAGTGGGAGCCGGTGGTCTGCGGGCCGTACGAACGGCCGCACGCGCTCGCCCTGGCCGAGGCGGTGGTGGCGGAGGAGCAGCTGATGGCGGTGGTCGAGCCGCTGCTGCCGGCGCTCTCCGCCGAGGAGATCCGCAGCGAGATCGCCGCCGCCCAGATAGCCGCGGCGGACGAGGCCGCGCAGGTCGACGAGGTCGACCTCTACGGCGACTTCGAGGACACCATCGACGAGGAGTTGGACGCGGCGGCGGACGAGGTGGGTCGCGGCGAGCCGACCGTGCCACCGACCGAGGCCGAGCTGCGGGCCGGGTTCCGGCGGATCGCCGAGATACTGACCGCCAAGGGCTCCTGACCGCCGGCGCGGCGCCGAGCGGCGACGTCGTCGCCGGACACGACCGGTGTCAGGGCCGGTCCGGCGGGTGGTTCAGCACGCAGAACTCGTTGCCCTCGGGGTCGGTGAGCACCACGAACGGTTCGTCGCCGGTCTGCCCGACGTCCGCCTGCCGGGCGCCCAGCGAGACGAGCCGCCGCACCTCCGCGTCCGCGTCGCCGTCGCTGACCAGGTCGAGGTGAAGGCGGTTCTTGCCCGGTTTGTTAGTGCCCGAGCCCTGCAGCCACATGGTCGGCCCGGTCCCGGCCGGGTCCGGGAAGAGCTTCGCGCTACCGTCGCCGCCCTGCTCGACGCGGTAGCCGAGCGCGGCGGACCAGAACGCCGCCATGAGGTCGACGTCCTCGACATCGACGGTGTACTGCGCCACCCGGGCCACCATGCGCCACCTCCAGTGCGTCCCGCATCTGCCGGGGCGGTGCTCCTCCCGCGATGGACCCCCGCGGCCGCCGCCGTATGTCCGGGTTACCCCGAGGGGATCGCGGTGACACACCGCCCACTGTGCCCGCAGGGAAGCACGGCCCGCACCGGTGAGCGTTCGGCGGTCGCGGGAACGGACGCCGGCGCCCCGCGGAGCGGACTCCGCGAGGCGCCGGCACCACCTCACCCCCACCACAAGGGGTCGGTGCCCCAGCCGCCCGCCGGCGCGGAGCACGGCGGACGACCAGGTCGCTTTCGGTTACCCGCTCAGCGCCGTTCGAACCAGGCAGCCGAGTCGACCGGCAGCAGATGACCGTCACCCGTGCCGGCGAGCGGTTCGCTCGCGACCACCGGTTCGCCGTACCCGGCGACGTGGGCCGGGACGCCACTGATGTTGACCACGCAGGTCAACTCGCTGCCGCCCGCGGTGCGGGAGAAGGCCAGCAGGCCCGGCTCGGCCTCCAGCCAGCTGATCCCGGCCCCCTCGGACGCCAGCGCCGGATGGGTACGCCGGATCCGGAGCGCGTCGCGGTAGAGCTCCAGCGTCGAGCCGGGCACGCCGGTCTGGGCGGCGACCGAGAGCGCCGCCCAGGTGGCCGGGGCCGGTAGCCAGCTCAGCTCGCACGCTTGCGGCCCGAAGCCGTACGGGGGCAGGTCGCCACCCCACGGGATCGGCACCCGGCAGCCGTCCCGGCTCTCCCCGGTACGCCGGAACGCCGGGTCCTGGCGCAGCTCGTCGGGGAGGTCCAGCACCTCGGGCAGGCCCAGCTCCTCGCCCTGATAGACGTACGCGCAGCCGGGCAGCGCGAGCATCAGCAGAGCCGCGGCGCGGGCCCGGCGCAGCCCGTCGGGTCCGTCGCCGTAGCGGGTCACGTGCCGCTGCTTGTCGTGGTTGGAGAGCACCCAGGTGGTCGGCGCGCCGACGATGGCCGCCTCGGCGAGCGCCGTGTCGATCACCTTACGGAACGATTCGGCCGACCAGGTGGCGTCGAGGAAGTCGAAGTTGAACGCCTGGTGCAGCTCGTTCGGGCCGATGTAGCGGGCCAGCCGCTGCGGCGTCTCGGCCCATGCCTCGGCGACCGCCATCCGGCCGCCGGGGTAGCTGTCCAGAATGGGGCGCCAGGCACGGTAGATCTCGTGGACCTCGTCCTGGTCGAAGTAGGGGAGCCGGCCCTTGCCGAGCAGTTCGACCTGACGCCGGCCGGTGGTCATCGTGCTGAACCCGACGTCGGGCAGCCCCTCGGCCTTGATCATTCCGTGCGCCACGTCGATCCGGAAGCCGTCCACGCCGCGGTCCAGCCAGAACCGCAGGATGTCCTCGAACTCGGCGCGCACCTCGGGATTCCGCCAGTCCAGGTCGGGTTGGGCCGGGTCGAACAGGTGCAGGTACCACTGGCCGTCCTCGACCCGGGTCCAGGCCGGGCCGCCGAAGATGCTCTCCCAGTCGTTGGGCGGAAGCTCGCCGTGCTCACCCCGGCCTTCGGTGAAGAGGTAGCGGGCGCGTTCCGGCGAGCCCGGTCCGGCGGCGAGCGCCGCGACGAACCAGGGGTGTGCGCTGGAGGTGTGGTTCGGTACCAGGTCGACGATGATCCGCAGTCCGAGGGAGTGCGCGTCGCCGATCATCGCGTCGAAGTCGGTGAGGGTGCCGAAGCTCGGGTCGACGTCACGGTAGTCGGCCACGTCGTAGCCGCCGTCGATCATCGGTGAGGTGTAGAAGGGCGTCAGCCAGAGCGCGTCGACCCCGAGGTCGCGCAGGTACGGCAGGTGCTGCCGGATCCCCGCGAGGTCGCCGACCCCGTCACCGTTCGCGTCGGCGAAGCTGCGGACGTAGACCTGGTAGACGACCGCCGAGCGCCACCAGTCGGGGTCGTCGGTGAGCGGGGTGGGGTGACTGGCGGTCATGGGTGGTCCTCGTTCCCGGATGCGATGGGGCGGCACCCGGCGCACTCTCGGGCGCGGGCGGTCTGAGCAGGATGCCGCCGGGGTGCTGCAAGAGTCAAGCAACCCTTGCGCAAGGAAGTGGTTCGGCCGCGCCGGCCGCACGGGAGCCGTCAGGCCGTCACGGCCAGCGCGGGCGGGGCCGCCCCGCGTCGGGTGGCTCCGCCCGGACCGGTCGGCGCGGAGGGCGCGACCGCGGTGGAACCCCGGACCACCAGCTCGGGGCGGAACAGGTACTCGGTGTGCGGGGCGCCGTGCCCGTTGATCTCGTCGACCAGGGCCCGGACGGCAGCCACGGACATCGCCGTGACCGGCTGCCGCATGGTGGTCAGCGGCGGATCGGTGAACGCCATCAGCGGTGAGTCGTCGTAGCCGACCACCGACAGGTCGGCCGGTACGGAAAGGCCGCGCTGCCGGGCCGCCCGGACCGCACCCAACGCCATCAGGTCCGAGCCGCACACCACACCCGTCACACCCCGGTCGAGCAGCCGCCCGGCGGCCGCCTCGCCGCCCTCCACGCCGAAGAGGCTCAGCTCGGCGAGCCCGTCCAGTTCGGACTCGGGGAGGCCGGCCATCCGGGTCATCGCACTGCGCCAACCGGCGACCTTGCGCCGCGCCGGCACGAAGCGGTCCGGCCCGGTGATCAGGCCGATCCGACGGTGCCCGAGCGCCACCAGGTGCGCGACGGCCAGCTCGGCGGCCTCTGCGTCGTCGCAGGAGACGAAGGGTGCGGGCACGTCCGGCACGTACCCGTTGATCATCACGATCGGCAGCGGGCGGGAGATCAGTGCGCGGTACCGGTCGTGGTCGGCTGCGGCATCGGCGTGCAGGCCGGAGACGAACACGATCCCGGAGACCTGGCGATCGAGCAGCATCTCGACGTACTCGTCCTCGGTGACCCCGCCCGGGGTCTGGGTGCAGAGCACCGGGGTGAACCCGCTCTGCGCCAGTGTGGACTCGATGACCTGGGCGAACGCGGGGAAGATCGGGTTGTCCAGCTCTGGCACCACCAGGCCCACCAGGCCGGCGCTGCGCTTGCGCAGCCGCGCGGGACGTTCGTAGCCGAGTACGTCGAGGGCGGTGAGGACGGCCTGCCGGGTCTCCTGGGCCACACCGGGACGGTCGTTGAGCACCCGCGACACCGTGGCCTCGCTGACTTCGGCCTGTCGGGCGATGTCGGACAGTCGAGCGCGCATGGCGGGCACTCTAGCTGACCGGCAAGTTCTTGCGGGCTCTGCAAGTCCTTTCATACTCTGAAAACCCTTGCCGACGCCTGCCTCGTCTCCGGGCCCCCTACTACAACGTGTCGTTGATGGGGGAGGATGTGCGCGTGGAAGCTTTGAGGCTGATTCTTCTCTACGTCCATCTGATCGGGTTCGCGTTGCTGCTGGGCGGTTCCCTGGCCCAGTACTTCAGCGGGCGGCTGCGCATCAATGCGGCCATGCTCTGGGGGTCCGTGATTCAACTGGTGACCGGTATCGGGCTTTCCGCCCCGCTTCGTGACGGTGACGAGCCGGCCCCGGCCAAGCTGGCCACCAAGGGCGTGATCGCGCTGCTGATCTTCGTGATGGTCTTCTTCTCGCGAAAGCGGGAAACGGTCAACCGTGGCCATTTCCTGGCAATTGTTGGGTTGACCCTGGTCAACGCCGCAGTGGCGGTCTTCTGGCGGTAACGTCGGCCCTGAAGGCCGCTTCAGAACCGGACTTTCATGACGCCAGGGTGCACTGTTACCAGCACGAAGAGTGATCTGCCCCACGCGACGGTTACGTAGGGGTAACAGGCACTCAACGGTCGTGCACGATTGGCGGCCGGTGGGTGGGCGCGGGCGTACGCTCCCGTCCGTAACGTGGGACGCCGGCGGCAACAGCGCAGGCCGGCTCAAGGGCAGCCACCGCACAAGGCGCGGTGTGCGATGGGAAGGAGACGTCTTGCGCTCGGTGCGTGGGATGCGGATCGCCTCGATCGTGGCGGCGGGTGGGCTCGTGCTGAGCGCCGCCGCTTGTGGTGAGGCGCCGGACGAGAACAACGGCGCCGGTGACGCCGGCAAGAAGTTCAGCGCCTGCATGGTGACCGACGTCGGCGGCATCGATGACAAGTCGTTCAACGCCTCTGCCTGGCAGGGTCTGAAGGACGCGCAGGCTGCCAACAGCAACATCGACCCCAAGTTCGTGGCGTCGAAGGCCGAGGCCGACTACGAGCCGAACCTGACGCAGTTCGTGAACCAGAAGTGCGACTTCATCCTGGCCGTCGGTGGCCTGATGGGTGACGCCACCAAGAAGATCGCGCAGGCGAACCCGAACCAGCAGTTCGGCATCGTCGACGCCGACCCGGGCGTGGACAACATCTTCCCGATGCAGTTCGACACCGCCCAGGCCGCGTTCCAGGCCGGCTACCTGGCCGCGGGGATGAGCAAGACCGGCAAGGTGGGCACCTACGGTGCGCTGCCGATCCCGCCGGTGACCATCTTCATGGACGGCTTCGTCGACGGCGTGGCGTACTACAACCAGACCAAGGGCAAGAACGTCCAGGCGCTGGGTTGGGACAAGGCGAGCCAGAAGGGTTCCTTCACCAACGACTTCGCCAAGCAGGACGAGGGCAAGAAGGTCTCCGACACGCTGGTCGCCCAGGGTGCCGACATCATCATGCCGGTCGCCGGCGGCTCCGGCCTCGGCACCACCGCGGCGGCCAAGGCCTCGAACGGCAAGTACAGCGTCATCTGGGTCGACGTCGACGGCTGCGAGAGCACCCCGGACTGCTCGGCGATCCTGACCACCGTGGTCAAGAACATTCCGGAGGCCGTCAAGGAGGCCGTGCTGAAGGCCGCCGGTGGCGAGAAGCTCCAGGCCAAGCCGGGCTTCGTCGGCGACCTGGCCAACAACGGTGTCTCCATCGCCCCGTTCCACGACTTCGACAGCAAGGTCCCGGCCGAGCTGAAGGCCGAGGTCGAGAAGATCAAGGCGGACATCGCCGCCGGCACCATCACCGTCACGTCGAAGGCCCAGCCGACCAAGTGACGACCAGCCGTTCCCCCTGGTGAGAACATCGGGGGGCCGGTAGGCAACACGGTAAGAACGACCCGGCCGCTCCGGCTCCCGCGGAACCTTCCGTCGGGCCGGGGCGGCCGGTCGCGCACGATGGCGACCGGCCGGCCCGGCCGTGTCGTCCGGCAGCCGGCCGGCGGCTAGGCTGCACCATCGCTCGCACTCCGGGAGGTTGCGCTGAGACTCGAACTGCGCGGCATCACCAAGCGGTTCGGTGATCTGGTCGCCAACGACCACATCGACCTGACGGTGGAGCCTGGTGAGATCCACGCCCTGCTCGGCGAGAACGGCGCGGGCAAGTCGACCCTGATGAACGTGCTCTACGGGCTCTACCAGCCCGACGAGGGCGAGATCCTGGTCGACGGCGAGCCGTTGAAGCTGCGCGGGCCCTCGGACGCCATCTCGGCCGGCATCGGCATGGTGCACCAGCACTTCATGCTGGTCCCCGTCTTCACGGTCACCGAGAACATCATGCTGGGCGCCGAGAAGGTTCGCGGCGGCATCTCCGGTTTCCTGGACCGACGGCGCGCCCGCCGGGAGGTCGTCGAGGTCTCCGAGCGGTACGGGCTGCGCGTCGACCCCGACGCGGTGATCGAGGACCTGCCGGTCGGCATCCAGCAGCGGGTCGAGATCGTCAAGGCGCTGACCCGGGACGTCGACCTGCTCATCCTGGACGAGCCGACCGCGGTGCTCACCCCGCAGGAGACCGAGGAACTGCTGACGGTCATGCGGTCGCTCAAGGCGGCCGGCAAGTCGATCGTGTTCATCACCCACAAGCTCGGCGAGGTCAAGGCGATCGCCGACCGGATCACCGTGATCCGGCGCGGCAAGACCGTCGGCACCGCCTCCCCGGAGGCCAGCCGGGACGAACTGGCCGCGCTGATGGTCGGCCGGAACGTGCGGCTCACGGTGGAGAAGGCCACGGCCAAGCCGGGCAAGGCGGTACTCGAGGTCGCCGGTCTGGTCGTCGACGACGACCGGCAGATCCGCGCCGTCGACGGGATCGACCTGACCGTGCACGCGGGCGAGGTGCTCGGCGTGGCCGGTGTGCAGGGCAACGGCCAGACCGAGCTGATCGAGGCGATCATGGGCCTGCGGCCGACGCTCGCCGGTTCGGTGACCCTCGACGGCGAGCGGGTCGACGGCTGGTCGACCAAGCGGGTGCTCCGCGCCGGCGTCGGCTACGTTCCCGAGGACCGCAGCGTCGACGGACTGGTCAAGGAGTTCAGCGTCGCGGAGAACCTGGTGCTGGACATCTACGACCGCCCGCCGTTCGCCGGTGGGCTCGCGCTGAAACCGCAGGCCATCGCGACCTCGGCGAAGGAGCGGATCGAGCAGTTCGACGTCCGTACCTCCTCGGCCAGCATGCCGGTGGGCACCCTCTCCGGCGGCAACCAGCAGAAGGTCATCGTGGCGCGGGAGCTGTCCCGTCCGCTGAAGCTCCTCATCGCCGCGCAGCCGACCCGCGGCGTCGACGTGGGGTCGATCGAGTTCATCCACAGCCAGGTCATCCACGAGCGGGACATCGGCACCGCCGTGCTGGTGGTCTCCAGCGAACTGGACGAGGTGCTCGGGCTGGCCGACCGGGTCGCGGTGATGTATCGCGGCCGCATCATCGGCATCGTCGGCCCGGACACCCCGCGCGAGGAGATCGGCCTGCTCATGGCAGGTATCACCCCCGAGGCGGCGGCCGACCGGGCCGAGGCCCGGCCGGCGACCGATGACGACGTGCCGACCAGCGAGGAAGAGGCATGAGCAAGCGTCAGCGAGCGAATCATCGACCCAGCGCCACGGTGCGCCAGGCCGGCGCCGAGCGGAGCGAGGTGACGGTGTGAGCTCCCCCGATCCGCAGCCCGGGTCGCCGGACAAGGACCCGGCGAGCAAGGCGCAGGCGGCGCAGGACTCGCTCGGCAACACCGAGCAGGCCGAGGACGCCACCACACCGCAGGCCGGGCCGGCCGGCGCGGCTCCCGATGGCGCGCCGGAGGCGAGGCCCAGCCTCGGGCGGCTGTTCCTGGCGAACCTCTGGGCCGCGAACACCGTCACGGTCACCGTGCTGTCGCTGGTGCTGGCGATCGTGGTCGGCGCGGTCCTCATGATCATTTCCGATCCGGCGGTCCTGTCGACGTACTCGTACATCACCGCCCGCCCGTCGGACGCGCTGAACTCGAGCTGGACGCTGGTGAGCGGGGGGTACGCGAACCTCTTCAAGGGTTCGGTCTTCGACCCCGAGGCGTTCACGGGGTGGCTGAACGGCAGCAACGGCTGGCAGGCGGTCCTCGCCCCGATCTCCGAGACGCTCACCTACACCGCGCCGCTGGTCTTCACCGGCCTGTCGGTGGCGCTGGCCTTCCGGGGCGGCCTGTTCAACATCGGCGGCCAGGGGCAGGCCACCCTCGGGGTGGTGTTCGCCGCGCTGGCCGGCTTCGCGCTGCCGCTGCCACCCGGGCTGCACCTGATCGTCGCGCTGCTCGCCGGCGCTCTCGGCGGCGCGATCTGGGGTTTCGTCCCGGGCATCCTCAAGGCGCGCACCGGCGCCCACGAGGTGATCATCACGATCATGCTCAACTACATCGGGACGTACCTGCTCACGTGGCTGATCGTGCAGAACGGGGTGCAGGACCCGAACCGCACCGACGCGATCAGCAAGTCCGTGGACCCGTCCGCGCAACTTCCCCGGCTGCTCGGCGACAACCTGCGCGTGCACGCCGGCATCCTGCTCGCCGTGCTGGCCACCTGGGCGGTGGCGTGGCTGCTGAACCGTTCGACGCTCGGCTTTGAGCTGCGGGCCGTGGGCGCCAACCCCGAGGCCGCCCGCACCGCCGGCATCAGCGTGACCCGGACCTTCGTCCTCATCATGGTCTTCGCCGGGCTCCTCTCCGGCCTGGGTGGCTCGAACATGGTGCTCGGCTCGACCGCCACCGCACTCACCCCGCAGGTGGTGGCGCAGATCGGCTTCGACGGCATCCTGGTGGCGCTGCTCGGCCGGCTGAAGCCGTGGGGTGTGGCGCTCGCCGCGCTGCTCTTCGGCGCGCTCCAGGCCGGTGGCAACCGGATGCAGTCGTACTCGGGGATCTCGCTGGAGCTGGTGACCGTGCTCCAGGCGCTGATCGTCATCTTCATCGCCGCGCCGGCCATGGTGAAGGCGATCTTCCAGCTCCGGGCCGCACGGGCTGCCCGGTTGCAGACGAGCCTGGCGAAGGGCTGGTAACTCATGTCCACCATGGCTGTCCCCGACGTGGCGGTCGCCGCGGTCGACGAGGGATTCTGGACCCGCAGCCGCAAGGTCGGTCTCGTGCTGGTGGCGCTCGGCCTGCTGGGGGCGTTGCTCTTCGGCGCGCTCGCCACCGACCAGCAGGCCCGGTTCACGCTCAGCGAGGACGCCGCCGGCACCGCATTGGAGATCAACGGTACGTTCGGCGCGATCCTTTTCGGCGCCATCGCGCTCGCCGCCGGCGCGGCGCTGCTCGCCGGGCTGCCGAAGCGCTGGTTCCTTCCGGTGCTCGCCGTCGGGCTGGTCGCCTTCGTGCTGTCGTTCCTCTGCTGGCAGGTCTCCGCCGCTCCGGCCGGCCAGAACTTCATGCCGCTCGTCAACATCATCCGCGGCACGTTCATCCTGGCCCTGCCGCTGATCTTCGGTGCCCTCGCCGGCGTGCTCTGCGAACGGTCCGGTGTGGTCAACGTGGCCATCGAGGGGCAGCTGCTGATGGGCGCCTTCAGTGGGGCTCTCTTCGGCAGCATCTCCGGCAACGTCTGGGTCGGCCTGGTCGCCGCTGCGATCGGCGGCGCGTTCATCTCCCTGCTGCTGGCCGTCTTCTCGATCCGCTACCTGGTCGACCAGACGGTCATGGGGATCGTGCTGAACCTGCTCGCGGTGGGTGTCACCGGCTTCCTCTACGAGCGGCTCATGCAGACCAACGCGGAGCGGTACAACAGCGCCCCCCGGTTCAGCAACTGGGAGATCCCGCTGCTCAAGGACATCCCGGTGCTCGGCCCGGCGCTGTTCCGCAGCAACATCTTCCTCTACCTCGGGCTGCTGCTGGTCCTGGTGATCCACATCGGGCTCTTCCGCACCCGGTGGGGCCTGCGTACCCGCTCGGTCGGCGAGCACCCGATCGCGGCCGACACCCTCGGCGTACGCGTGCTGCGGCTGCGCTACCGCAACGTGCTGCTGGCCGGTGTGGTCGCCGGCATCGGTGGCGCTTCCTACACGCTGGCGCTCTACTCGTTCACCAAGAACATGATCGGCGGCAAGGGCTTCATCGCCCTGGCCGCGCTGATCTTCGGGCGGTGGAATCCGACCGGCGCGCTGCTCGCCGCGCTCTTCTTCGGCTTCGCCGACCAGCTCGCCACGTACCTGGGCGCGATCAACAGCGTGATCCCGAGCCAGTTCCTCGCCATGCTGCCCTACCTGGCGACGATCCTGGCCGTGGCCGGGCTCGTCGGCCGGGTGCGCGCACCGGCCGCCGACGGCAAGCCGTACGTCAAGGGCTGAGCCCGAGCGTGGGCACGCGGGGGCCCGGGACGATCAGCTGATCGTCCCGGGCCTTTCTCCAGGCCGGCATGGTCCTCACCGCCTCCCGTCAGCGGCTGTTCGGCACAATGTAGGGGTGACGGAGATCGACTGGACGCGGCTGCGCGCCGCCGCCACCGAGGTGATGCGGCATGCGTACGCCCCATACTCGAAGTTTCCGGTCGGAGCGGCCGGTCTGGTCGACGACGGCCGGGTGGTGGTCGGCTGCAACGTGGAGAACGCCGCGTACGGGGTGGTGCTCTGCGCCGAGTGCGGTGTCGTCTCCTCGCTGCACGCCACCGGCGGGGGCCGGCTCGTAGCGCTCTCCTGCGTCGACGCGACCGGGGAGCCGCTGATGCCGTGCGGCCGGTGCCGGCAGCTGCTCTGGGAGAACGGTGGTCCGGAGTGCCTGATCGAGACGAAGGGGCGCCCGCTGCGGATGGCCGAGCTGCTGCCGCACGCGTTCGGCGTCGAGGACCTGGAGGCGGTGGTCGGGGAGACCCCGCTGCCGGTGGTGCCGGAGCGGTTGGCCGCCTGGCGCGGCCGGGGCACGGTCTTCGTGCATCCGGATCTCTCCGCCGGCCAGCAGGTCTGGACGGCGTACTGGGAGCGGTCGGCGGGGGACGACGCGGGGGCCGAAACCGGTGTGCTGGAGGAAGGGCCGAGCTGGGACGACCCGGCCGAGGCGATCACCTGGGGGCTGGCCCGTACACCCCGGGTGGTGGTGGTCGACGCGAGCGGCACCATCTTCTGGGCGGGCGAGGGCGAGCCGCCGATGGAGATCCCGGTCCGCTGGGGTTGATCGTGGTTCAGCTTCGGAGCCGGGGCCGGTCGAGCGTGGGGATCGGGCCGACCATCACCGGCTCCGGGCGGTCAGGCTTGATCCCTCCGCCGGTGACGGTCGGCCCGATCCTCGGTGGTAGCGGAGCCTGGTCCCCGTCACGGTCGCGAGTGTCCCCGTGGTCGCTGGTACTGGGCCGGTATCGCCATGACAACAAGGAAAGAACTTTCTGATGAGTGCTCTCACTGCGGTTGATGTCATCCGGACCAAACGGGACGGGGGCGTGCTGTCGGACGACCAGATCGACTGGGTGATGGACGCGTACACCCGGGGGCAGGTCGCCGACGAGCAGATGTCCGCGCTGGCCATGGCGATCCTGCTCCGCGGCATGACCGGTCCGGAGATCGCCCGGTGGACCGCGGCGATGATCGCGAGCGGCGAGCGGTTGGATCTCTCCGCCGTCGACCGGCCGACCGTGGACAAGCACTCCACCGGAGGTGTCGGCGACAAGATCACTTTGCCGCTGACCCCGCTGGTGGCGGCCTGCGGTGCGGCGGTGCCGCAGCTCTCCGGGCGCGGCCTCGGGCACACCGGAGGAACGCTGGACAAGCTCGAGTCGATCCCGGGCTGGCGGGCGACGCTCACCAACGACGAGTTCATCGGCCAGCTGCGCGACGTGGGAGCGGCGATCTGTGCGGCCGGTGCCGGGCTCGCCCCCGCCGACCGCAAGCTGTACGCGCTGCGTGACGTGACCGGCACCGTCGAGGCGATCCCGCTGATCGCCAGTTCGATCATGAGCAAGAAGATCGCCGAGGGGACCAGCGCTCTGGTGCTCGACGTCAAGGTCGGCTCGGGTGCCTTCATGAAGTCCGTCGAGCAGGCCCGCGAGCTGGCCCGCACGATGGTCGAGCTGGGCGGGGCGCACGGGGTGCGGACTGTCGCGCTGCTCACCGACATGTCCACCCCACTCGGTCTGGCGATCGGCAACGGTGTCGAGGTCGCCGAGTCGGTCGAGGTGCTGGCCGGTGGCGGCCCGACCGACGTCCTGGAGCTGACCCTGGCCCTCGCCCGGGAGATGCTCGACGCCGCCGGCCTCAGCGACGCCGACCCGCAGGTGGCGCTCCGCGACGGCCGCGCCATGGACGTGTGGCGGGCGATGATCCGCGCCCAGGGCGGCGACCCGGACGCTCCGCTGCCGACCGCTCCGGAGATCGAGACGGTCCGGGCGGAGGCCGACGGCCACGTCGAAGCGATCGACGCGTACGCCATGGGGGTGGCCGCGTGGCGACTCGGCGCGGGTCGCGCGCGCAAGGAGGACCCGGTGAGTGCCCCGGCCGGTGTGGTGCTGCACAAGCGGCCCGGCGACCGGGTGCGTGCCGGTGAGACCCTCTACGAGTTGCGGGCCGAGCAGGCCGATCGGATTCCCGCGGCGATGGCCGAGGCCGCCGGCGCGGTGCGGATCTCCGAGACGCCCCCGGTCGGTCGGCCCCTGGTGATCGAGCGGATCGGCTGACCCGGTATCGGGCGGGCCGGCATGGTGCCGGTCACCCGGGGTCGCTATTCTGCCTGGCCAGGGGGGATAACCGGCGTTGAGCCGTTGCGAGCAAGGGAACCGCCGTGACCGTACCTGCCCCCGACCCACGTGAGGTGCGTGAGGCGAGCCTGGACGAGCTGTCCCGGCTGGGCCTGCCGCTGCCGCCGCCGCAGTTTCCGCTGGTGTGGGAACCCGGCGACCAGATCGAGCTGCGGTCCACCGCGGAGATCGAGGCGCGGATCGCGGTACTGCACCTGATCCTGGCCCGTTGCTTCGGGATGCCGCCGCAGGCCGCGATGAGCTGGTTGCTCGCCTCGCACCTGGTGGAGAAGGTCACCCCGCCGGAGTGGCAGTTCGTCACCGGCAGCAAGGGGGATCACCGCTCCTTCGTGCTGCACCACGACGCGCTCTTCTCGCTGGCGTGGGTGCTCGGCCTGACCAAGCTGCTCGACCCGACCCTCCCGGTGGACGAACGGCTGGTCGAGCGGATGCCGGACATCGCCGCCGGTGAGACCTTCGCCGAGTGGCGGTCCCGGATCCTCGCCGCGCCGCAGCACCCCGCCGACGCGGCCGCCCTGCTCGACCTGCACTACTGCCTGGACTGGGCGTACCTGGAGGTGGAGCGGAACGGCCGCCGGCCGCCCGGGCTGGTCGACGCCAACGCGATCGGTCAGCGGCGGTGGGCGCTGGAGTGGGCGGTGGTGCTGCGCGGGCCGTACCACGACGAGCCGCCCGGTTGGGAAGAGGTCGACCTCTCCACCTGAGCCGGACCGGCCGCCGTCAGCGCGGCACCGGATGCCACACGCCGAGCCGGACCGCGACCGTCACCCGTACCGGCTCGGCCACCGCCGCGAGGCGGGCGGCCAGCCCGGCCGGATCGGTGTGCCAGGCACTCGGGCCCATACCCACCAGTGTGGCCACCTCCGGCCTGGTCAAGGCCAGCTCGCGGCGGTGCACGGTCTCGGTGGCGCAGGTGAAGTGCGTACCCAGGCTGGCAGCCACCCGGTCCTGCTTGGCCGGATCGACCCGGAGCAGCCCGAGCGGCCCGATCAGCTCGGCTAGGTGGTCCTCCGCGGGCGTCACCACCAGCAGCGCACCGGCTGGGTCCAGCACCCGGTGGAACTCGGCACCGTGTCGTGGCGCGAAGACGTTCAGCAGCAGGGCGGCGGCACCGTCGGCGACCGGAAGTCGCTGCCAGGTGTCGGCCAGCGCCGCCGCGACCCGCGGGTCCGCCCGGGCGGCCCGCCGCAGCGCCGGCTTCGAGACGTCGAGCGCCAGGCCGACGGCGTCCGGCAGTGCCGCCAGCACCGCGGCGAGGTGCCGGCCGGTGCCGGCGCCGGCATCCACCACCAGGGGATACGCCCCGGCGGCTGGGCCGACCGCGGCCACCGCCGCGTCCGCCAGCGCCGCCGAGATGAGGTCGTAGTGACCGGCGGCCAGGAAATCGGCCCGGGCGGCCACCATCTCGGCGGTGTCGCCGGGGTGCGGCGCGCGACCGGCCAGCAGGTTGACGTAGCCCTGCCGGGCCACGTCGAAGCTGTGCCGGCGCGGGCAGCGCAGCGCACGGGCGGTGCCGGCGTGGGTCTCGCTCAGTGGCTCACCACAGACCGGGCAGCGGAGCCGCTGGAGGATGCGGGAATCCATGTCAGGCGTCCAGTCGGGTCGGCACCGCGGGTACCCGGCGGTGGTCGTCGTCGCGGTGGGGCGGGAGCGCGGCGGTGGGCGCTCGGCGATCGGGATCGGGCAGCTCCACGTCGACTACCGTAGGCCCACCCGTCGCCGAGCAGGCCCGCACCCGGCCGTCCAGCACAGCCGGACGAACGGAAGGCGGTAGTGCCGGACGCGGCCGGTCCGCGGAATGACGAGGGCCGCGCCGCACTAGGGTCTGGGAATGGTCGCGAACATCCGGTACGAGGACATCGTCAAGGCCCCGAAGGCGTTGCTGCACGATCATCTGGACGGTGGCCTGCGGCCGGCGACGATCGTCGAGTTGGCCGCGGAGGTGGGGCACCAGCTGCCCGCCACCGATCCCGAGGAGCTCGGACGCTGGTTCGTGGCGGCGGCCGACTCGGGTTCGCTGGAGCGGTACCTGGAGACCTTCGCGCACACCGTGGCCGTGATGCAGACCGCGCCCGCGCTGCGTCGGGTGGCCCGGGAGTGCGCGCTCGACCTGGCCCTCGACGGCGTCGTGTACGCCGAGGTGCGTTTCGCCCCCGAGCAGCACCTGGAGCGGGACCTCACGCTGGACGAGGTCGTCGAGGCGGTGCTCGCCGGCTTCGCGGAGGGCAGCGCCGAGGCCGCCGCTGCGGGCAAGCCGATCCGGGTGGGCACGCTGCTCACCGCGATGCGGCACGCCGCCCGCTCGCAGGAGATCGCCGAGCTGGCCGTACGGCACCGGGACGCCGGGGTGGTGGGTTTCGACATCGCGGGGGCCGAGGCCGGCTTCCCACCCACCCGGCACCTGGACGCCTTCGAGTACCTGCAGCGGGAGAACTTCCACTTCACCATCCATGCCGGTGAGGCGTTCGGGTTGCCGTCGATCTGGCAGGCGATCCAGTGGTGCGGGGCGGACCGGCTCGGCCACGGGGTGCGGATCGTGGACGACATCAGCACCGAAGGACCGGATCCGGTGCTCGGCCGGCTGGCCGCGTACGTACGGGACAAGCGGATCCCGCTGGAGCTCTGCCCGTCCTCGAACGTGCAGACCGGTGCCGCCCCGTCGATCATCGAGCACCCGATCGGTCTGCTGCGTGATCTTCGTTTCCGGGTCACGGTGAACACCGACAACCGGCTCATGAGCGGCACCTCGATGTCGCGGGAGATGGCGCTGCTGGTGGACGCGTTCGACTACGGCTGGGCCGAGCTGCGGTGGTTCACGATCAACGCGATGAAGAGCGCCTTCATCCCGTTCGACGAGCGCCTGAAGATCATCGACGAAGTGATCAAGCCCGCCTACGAGCCGCTGTTGCGGGACTGATCGGCATGGTACGGGTGGCCGGCGAGCAGGCCGGCCACCCGGTGCAGCACCTCGCGGCCCCGGGCCGCCTCCGCACCGAGGTTCGTCTGGCGGTGCAGTACCGCCGGTTCTGTGCGCAGCAACGCCAGCCCTCGTCGTACCAGCACCCGCGGTGCCTTGCGCTGTTCGGAGAGGTCGCGGGCGAGTCGGCGGAAGAAGGTGGCGCTGCGGGGCCGGCGTAGCGCGTACGCCCCGGCAAGCAGTCCGCGCCGGCGGCACTCTCCGACGATCTCGGCGGCGAAGATCCCTTCGGCCACAAAAAGTGGCGATCCGGCTATGTCAAATGTCCGGGTGGTCACCCGGCGGTCCGCGTCGATGGAGTAGACGGGGATTTCCGCCTGGCCCTCTCGCGCGAGCCGGGCGATCGCCTCGAGCGCCGCCTCTGCATTCCAGGACTGTGGTGACTCCCAATCCACCTGGCCGTTTCGTCGCGGCAACGTAGGGTCATCGCCGTCCTTGTAGAAGTCGTCCAAGCACAGCACCGGGAGCCCGGTTCGCTGCGCTATGTATGACTTTCCGGAGCCGGAAGGGCCGGCCAGTAATACAACACGGTGCGGATGATTCATTACCTTGAGTAACTCCGGCCAGACGGTGTGCTATCAAAACGCTTCAACATCTCATCACACGGTGGGTGGCGGCCAACCTGGGCTTTCCTCTTGTCGAGCGGCGTGATGGAATCTCGGGGGTCCGACCCGCCGGGTCGGTCGCTGGGCGTTGCCCGGGGCAACGCGCGGACGCTGTAATCGCGAGGACGGTGACGTGAGCAAACGGCCGAAGACGGCGGGCTCCTTCCTGTCGCGGCTGCGCCAGCCGGCCAGTCGACTCCGGGACATGCCGATCTGGTCCAAGCTCGGTCTCATCATGATCGTGCCGACCATCGCCACGGTCGTGGTGGGCGCCAACGGTCTGGTCGACCACCTGGAGACGCTCAACAATGCCAACCGGGCGGGCGATCTGGCCAACCTCTCCGGCTACTCGGGTGACCTGATCGACGACCTGCAGGACGAGCGGACCACCGCCGTGCTGTTGCTGGTGTCGCCCCCGGGCCAGGCGAGAGCGCAGTACCAGGAGGCGTACAACCGGGTCAACACCCGAGTCGACCAGGCGAAGGGCCCCTACCTGCGGCAGCGCGCGTCGATCGACGGGCTCCCGGGCAGTCTCGAGGGCTTGCTCGACAAGATCGACCGAAGCCTCACCGACATGCCCGGCATTCGCAGCCAGGTCTACAACGGCAAGCTCCGGCCGGTCGAGGCCACGCAGGCGTACGAGAACGTGATCACCGACCTGCTCGCCATCCGCGACTCGGCCACCCAGCTCGCCGGTGACAACAACCTGAGTGACCGGATGCGGGCCGCCGCCGCGGTGGCGCGGGAGAAGGAGTTCCTCTCCCTGCGACGGGTGGTGGTGCACCAGGCACTGGCGCAGAAACAGCTGACTCCGGCCCTGCGCACCGAGTACATCGCCAGCGGCACCGGGCAGGACCAGGCCGCACAGAACTTCAAGGCGGTCGCCACCGAGGACGAGGTCCGCTTCCACGACCAGACCATCGCGGGCGGCGACCGGCGCGAGGCCGAGCGCTACGTCGGCTGGATCAACGGCAACACCAGCGGCAGCATGGTCGGCGCCCCCTTCGGGCCGGACCAGTGGGACGCGGCCATGGTCGCCAACGCGAAGCTGATCCGGACGGTGGAGACGAAGCTCGACGGCGACGTGGTCCGCCTGGCCGAGGGCATCCGCTCCGATGTGCAGCGCCAGGTGTTCCTGGAGACCGGCCTCCTGCTGAGCATGCTCCTGCTGGCCATCCTCTTCGCCTACCTGGTCGCCCGCTCGATGGCCCGTTCGCTGCGTGAGCTGCGTCAGGGCGCCCTCGCCGTGGCCCAGTACGGCCTCCCGCAGGCCGTGGCCCGGCTGCGTGACCCGCAGGTCACCGGGCAGCTCTCCCCGGTCCAGCTCGCCAACCAGATCGCCGAGCCGCTCCCGGTGCGCAGCAAGGACGAGTTCGGTCAGGTGACCGAGGCGTTCAACGCCGTCCACCTCGAGGCGGTCCGCACCGCGGCCGAGCAGGCGGCGCTGCGTGCGTCAGTCGCGACGATGTTCGTCAACCTGGCCCGCCGGTCGCAGATCCTGGTCGACCGCCTGATCGGGCACCTCGACCGGCTGGAGCGCGGCGAGGAGGACCCGGACCGGCTGGCCGAGCTGTTCCAGCTCGACCACCTGGCCACCCGGATGCGCCGCAACGACGAGAACCTGCTGGTGCTCGCCGGCGCCGACTCCACCCGTGTGCAGCGGGAGCCAGCCGCCCTGATCGACGTGCTGCGTGCCGCGCAGTCCGAGGTCGAGCACTACACCCGTATCGAGTTCGGCGTGATCGACCGCGACATCGAGATCGCCGCGCACGCCGTCAACGACCTGGTCCACCTGGTCGCCGAGCTGTTCGACAACGCCACCGCGTTCTCGCCGCCGGACTCGCAGGTGCAGGTCGAGGCGCGCCGGGTCGGCGACCGTTCCTCGCTCTACGTCGAGGACCGCGGCATCGGCATCAGCGCGGACCAGCTCCAGGAACTCAACGAGCGACTCGCCACGCCGCCGCAGGTGGACGTGGCCGTCTCCCGGATGATGGGCCTGGTCGTGGTGGCCCGGCTCGCCTCCCGGCACGGCGTTCGGGTGGAGCTGCGCCCGGGCATCGACCGTGGCACCGTGGCGGAGGTCATGCTCCCCACCTCGGTGCTGGTGCCTCGCGCGCTCTCCGGTCGGGTGCAGCAGCCCCCGGCGCTGCCGGCCCCGGCCGGCGGCCCGGCACCGGCCACCCCCACGCCGAGTTTCGGTGCGCTGCCCGCGTTGGGCGTGCGGCAGAGCGAGTCCGGCAACCAGGTCACCCTCGGCGGCCGTGCCTTCGATCCGGCATCCCGTAACGGATCGGGCACCCCGACGCCGTCCGCTCCGGGACGCGGCATGCCCGCCTGGTCGGACCTCACCGGCGTCGCCCCGACCAACGGCAACGGCACATTCACTCCGCGTCCCGCCAACGGCCAGTCGATCGACCCACTGCCGCAGCGTCGGGGCGTCGACGGTGAATCGGGCGACGGCCAGCCGACGGCCATTCCGCGGCAGCTGCCGAGCAGCCCCGAGGTGACCCCGTACTCGCCGCCGGTCTCCGCGCCGCCGCTGCCACCGGTCTCCGGTGGGCCGGTGTCCGGATCGCCGGTCTCCGCGCAGCCGTACTCAGGTGCTCCGATCTCGGCCTCGCCGTACGCGGGTCCGCCGGTCTCGGCGCAGCCGTACTCGGCCCCACCGGCCACGGCGCAGCCGTATTCGGCGCCGCCGGCCACGGCGCAGCCGTACTCGGCCCCACCGGTCTCGGCGCAGCCCTATTCGGTGCCGCCGGCCGCGACGCAGCCGTACTCCGCGCCGCCGGCCGTCGGGCAGCCGCCGGCTCCGCCGGCGAACCCACTGCCGTCCCGGCCCAGCCCGAGCGCCTCGGCGCCGCCGGCCTGGCCGCCGGTGGCCGACGCGGAGCGGGAGCCGGCCACGCCGCCGGTGCCGGAGCGCCTCGCCGCCGCTCTGGACATGACGACCGAGCTGCCGCGGGTGCCCCGGCCGGAGGCCCAGCCGGCTACCGCGCCGGCCGCGCCGCCGGCACCCAACCGGCCCGCGCCGGCTCCGCAGGCCCAGAACCAGCAGCGGTACGCGGACGAGACGATGGAGCTGCCGATCTTCCGGGAGCTCGAATCGGCCTGGTTCCGTACCCGCCGGCCCGGGCCGGAGGAGGCGGCTGGGGCCGCGAAGCCGGCGGCGGCGACGAACGGTGCGACGACCCAGCAGCTTGCCGCGGTCGACGCCATCGGTCAGGCCGGCCAGAAGACGACACCCGGGACGACAGGTAACGCACCGATGGCAGACACACCGACGGCGCGGGAGACCGGGTTGGGCGCGAACGGGGGCAGCCGTCCGACCGCCGCCGAGAGCATGCCCCGCCGTCCCGCACAACAGAACAACAGCTGGGAGAGCGCTGCCGACGACGGCTGGCGGGCCGCCACGGCAGCCACCGACGTGCCGGTGCGGTCGACCACGCCGACGGGGTTGCCGAAGCGCACCCCGATGGCGCAGCTCGTGCCGGGCGCGGTGGAGAAGCCGGCCACGTCCGTCCAACGGCGTTCGCCGGAGGCCGTCCGCGGTCTGCTCTCGGCCTATCACCGGGGTGTGCAGCGGGGGCGCAGCAACCCCTCGGAGAGCAACCCAACCAACCCGGAGGCGGCTCCGGGGGGGCAGCAATCCTCGCAGTCCGACTCAGGCCCAGTGGCCGGGAGCGGGCAGAAGGAGCAATAACGATGACTACTACGCAGGATCTCGGTTGGCTTCTCGCCAACTTCGCCGACCGGGTACCGGGGGTCGCGCACGCGGTCGCCGTCTCCGCGGACGGCCTGCTCCTCGCTGGGTCACGGGATCTCCCGCGTGACCGCGCCGACCAGCTGGCCGCGATCGCGTCCGGCCTGGTCAGCCTGACCCAGGGCGCGGCCCGTTGCTTCGAGGGAGGCGCGGTGCTGCAGACGGTCGTGGAGATGGACAATGGCTTCCTGTTCCTGATGTCCATCTCCGACGGCTCGTCCTTCGCCGTGCTGGCTGCCCGCAGCTCTGATGTGGGGCAGGTCGGCTACGAGATGGCGTTGCTCGTCGACCGGGTGGGCGACGCGCTCACCCCGGCGCCGCGCGCTGCCGCGGGAATGCTGGGCTGACGTCCTGCTGACCAGAGTCGGCAGGGCAGCAACGACGACGAGAGGGGCTCCACCGAGTGGAGCCGGTGCCGGGTACGAAGGAGGTGAGCGGCGACATGTCCGACCGTGACGAACCGACCGGAGCGTTGGTCCGTCCTTACGCCGTGACCCGTGGTCGTACCCGCCCCCGACTCGACATCGCGCTGGAGGCGCTCGTCGAGACGACGGTGCGCGGCCGGGCCGCTGCTGCCAACGGCAGTGGTGGCCAGGGTCGCGAGCACCAGTACATCGCCGCGCTGTGTGACGGACGCGTCCAGTCGCTCGCCGAGATCGCGGCGCGGATGCAGCTCCCGCTCGGTGTGGCCCGGGTGCTCATCGCCGACATGGCGACGGACGGCCTGGTCGCAGTCCACGAGCCGACCATCCTGGACGACTCGGACGACGCGGTGGGCACTGAACTGCTGGAGAGGGTGCTGCGTGGACTTCGCAGGCTCTGACATGTCGCACCGCCCGCCGACCCCGAGCGGGCGCGTGACGTCGGCGAAGATCGTTATCGCCGGCGGATTCGGCGTCGGCAAGACGACGCTGGTCGGTTCGGTCTCGGAGATCACGCCGCTGACCACGGAGGCGATCATGACCTCCGCCGGTGTGGGTGTCGACGACACCCGGCAGGTGCCGGGCAAGGCGACGACCACGGTGGCCATGGACTTCGGCCGCATCACCATCGACCGTGACCTGATCCTGTACCTGTTCGGTACGCCGGGTCAGACGCGGTTCTGGTTCATGTGGGACGAGCTGGTGCGTGGCGCCATCGGCGCTGTCGTGCTGGTGGACACCCGGCGACTGGCCGACTGCTTTGCGGCGATCGACTTCTTCGAGCACCGGCGGCTGCCGTACCTGGTGGCCATCAACTGCTTCGACGGGATGCAGTACCACGACCCGCAGGACGTCCGCGACGCGCTGGCGATCTCGAGCGACGTCCCGGTGGTGGCCTGCGACGCCCGAAACCGGGAGTCGACCAAGCACGTGCTGATCTCGCTGGTCGAGTACGTGCTCACCATGCGGCGCTCCCGCGCGGTCGCGCCGGCCTGACCGGCAACCGTCGACGCGCCCGGTGCGGCTGAGGCCGCGCCGGGCGTTCGTCGCTCTTGGCGGTGGTGACGGCTGACCCGGCCCTCACCTCGCCGGGACGAGGCCAGGTGCCGTGGATCGTGGCTGTCGAGGGCGCATCCAGCCGGCGACGGCGATTGCCCGCGGCCAGGCCGCCTGCGAGAGGCTGGGGCGCCGCCACGAGCGCGCCGCTGGCAAGCGAAGAGCCCCTGCTCCGATCCGGCCGACCGGCCGGGCCCGAGCAGGGGCTCTGGTGCTGCGGAGACGTCAGGAACGGTAGCCGGCGGAGCGGTACTCGTACTCCCGATCGTCGTCGCGGTCACCGTGGTCACGGCTGAAGTCCCAGCCCCCGGCGGCCTCGCGGCCCGGACGGCCACCGACCGCGAAACCGCCGATCTCCTGACCGCGACGCCAGCCGCGGAAGTATCCGGTGGTGTTCTCCGCCAGGCTCGCGGCGTCCCGGACGATCCGGAGCGGACGCTCCTCCCGGAGCGGTGAGCCGGGCACCAGATTCGCCTGCGGCACCCGCTTGGGCAACCCGGCCCTGGTCTCCGAGCCGACCGCGGGACGGGCGGCCTGTTCGGCCGCCTGCCATCCGGTGTCGGCGAGGCTCGACCAGTCCAGGTCGGACTCGTCGTTGTGCCCGACGAACCAGGCGGACTTCGCCTGCGCGAAGATCAGCAGATCGCCGTCGCCGCTCTCGTCGGCCACCGGCGGTGGCCGGTGCTCGACCGGCGGCGGTGGCCGGTGCTCCACGGGCGGGCGCTCGGTACGGGCGGCCGGGCGGCCACCCCGACCGGAGTCGGCCGTGTCGACCAGGCGCAGCGGCGGCGTCTCCAGCTGCGGGTCGGTGTTCTCGCGCAGCGCACGGTCGGCCAGCGGTGGTGGCTCGACGAGCCGCAGCATCGGCGGCTCCTGAGGCAGATCGTCGGCGAGCCACGGCGGGGTGACCCGTCCCTCGCCCGCTCCGGGGTCGGTCGGCGCGTCGACGCCGCGCCCGCCCCCGTACGGGTAGGTGACCGGGTTGTCCGCCGAGCTGTCGGCCGGGTCCTCCGGGTTGTTCACCAGCGGCCAGTTCGCCCGCGAGCCGGGCGGGGCGGACTCCTGGTCCGCCCGCGGGGCGGGCACCGGGACGCTCAGATCGGTGGCGCTGAACCCGCCCGTGGGCGGCCCCGCGTCCCCGTTGGTCTTCGGGCGGGGCGGAATCACGGTGCGTTGCCGTTCCGCCCGGGCGCTCTGGATCGCGGCGGTGGTCAGCGTGGGCCGGAAGGGCTCGCCGGCCTCGGCAGGTGGCACCTTGCCGCGCTGTGCGGGAGCGATCGGGGTGATCCCGGGCGGCGGGGGCGGTGGCGCGGAGACGGGCCGGTTGGTGGGCGCGTCGATCTGGCTCGCTGCGGGCTCGGCACGAACGGGCGGCGCGGACACCGGTGGCCCGGACACCGCGGCCGGCGTCACCGGTGCGGGGGCGACCGGTGGTGGCGCGACCGGTTCCGGCGCGACCGGTGGCGGCCCGAGCGGTCGCGGAGGCAGCGGCGGGCTGCCGGCGGAGACCGGCTCGGGACGGCTGCGCCGGCCGCCGGAGGGCGTGGGCTCGGTCGTGGTCGGGCGGATGGCGCGCAGGCCGCTGGTGTTGCCCGTGAGGCCGGCCAGTTCACCGACGGGCTCACCGCGCCGGGCCGCGGCCCGCCGACCGGGGGCCGGGGCAGGCGTGGTGACCCGGGAGTTGAGTGCGCCCACCAGCGCGTCGCATCCCGCGTCGCAGGCCCGGACCGAGGCCACCGCCTGCCTGACGGTTTCCGCCACCGCCGAGGTGAGGGCGCGGTTGACCGTGGCGCGCCGGGGCGTCTCGGAGATGGCGACCCGTAGTGCGGTCACCGCCTCGTCGATCTCCTTCTCGTCGGCGATGCCGTCGGCCACGAGGTGCGCGGCGATGGCCTCCGCGGCGACCGACACCTCCCGGCCGTGGGCGACCGCGCCGCCGAGCATGCTCGGCTCGGGCAGGGCGTCCAGCACGGCCAGCGGCACCGGCTCGGCCGGATCGGGGTACGCGCGCAGCGCGGCCGGGTAGAGCTCCCGGAGCACCTCGCGCAGCGCCACGGCGGCGGAGTGCCGCCCGGTGGCCAGCGCGGCGTGCGCGGCGAGGACCTGCTTGTAGCCCGCGAGGTCCCGGGGGGCGGGGAGGGTCACGGCGGAGAGTGCGCCGGCCTGCAGCGCTCGGGCGAGGCCGACGGCCCGCCGTTCCGCCGGCGGCGACTGCATCTCCTCCAGCGAGTCGTCGTCGGCGAACCGCTCGGCAAAGTCGTCGACCGAGTCGTCGTCGGCGATCGCGAGGGGGCGACCGGCCGCGCTGAGCAGTGAGGTGACGGTGTGGTCGTCGCTGTCGGCGGCGATCGCCGCACCGCTCGGCCCGCCCGACCGCTCGACGAGCAGCGCGACCAGCTGGGCGTAGCCGGCCGGGTCGTCGCCGATCTCGCAGACAAGCAGCAGACGGCCTGCGTCATCGACCACAGCGGACGTCAGCGTCGAGCCGGCCGAGGCCGGTCGGTCGGCCGGATCCGCCGAGGCTAGACCGCAGTACACGCGCACGAGCGCCACAGCGTCGTCCTCCTCCCGGGACAGGTGTTCCTCTGCCAGTGACTGATGCTCCCCGGTAAGGGTCAGTCGCGCCAGTCCACTACCGCAGAGATCTTCCCGACAATGGTGCGCCAACCGAGACTTGCGGTTTGTGCCCCGATTTTCTTGAGTCGCCGTCGGCCGAGGAAACCACCGACTCCGCCGTTGACCGAGGCCCGCAGCGCCTCGTCCAGGTCATCGAGGCTGGAGCCGGCGGAGAGCATGTCGAGTACGGCCGGTAGGCGCAGGGCGTACGACAGGTCACGGGCGACCTCGCCGGCCTCGATCAGCAGCGTCGGATCCCACGTGTCGTGCCCGCCGCGGAGGTTCTCCACCACCAGGTCGAGCTCGTAGGTGTCCTCGTCCAGCGGGGCGATGTCGGCCGGCTCGACCCGTTCGGACAGTTCTTGCCAACTGTCCAGTTGGGACAGATCGTTGGGCGCACCGGATCGGATGAAACTGACCAGGGACTCGGGAGTCTTGAACAGCAGCAGCCGCCCCTTGTGGGTGAGGAAGGCGGGGACCTCCTCGTCGTTCGCCTCCTCGGCCGCGGCCTCCTCCTCGTCGGGCTCATCGGCGTCGGCGGCACGCCCGCGCTCGTCCTCCTCGTCGCTCGCGGCGAACTCGTCGGCCACGTCCTCGTCGAGGATGACGACGGTCTCGTCGTCCTCCTCCTCGATCACCTGGCGTCGGGCGAGGAACGGGTCGTCCTGGTCCCGCTCGGTGACGTCGGTCGGAGTCAGTTCCCGTGCCGGCCGGTACGCGCGCAGGGTGAAGCCGGTGCCGGCGGGGAGGGCGATCTCCACCGGGTCGATGCCGACCTTCTCCCACAGCGACCGGTCGACGTTCGCCGAAGGGCGATCGGTGCCGACCTCCTCCGGCTCGACCGGCTCAGTGGTGTCGTCGAGCTCGGGCTCGTCGGCGTCGGGCCGTTGAGGCGACTGGCGGGCCACGCTGACCTCCGTGTGCTTCGGGCTGCCCACTTCCGGCGCTGCGGCCGGTGAGTGACTCTGGGCACATACCCTAGTGGGCCGCTCCGGAACACCGGTGGCCGCACCCCGGTGCGCCCATCGCCGTTCCCGGTGGCGGTCCGGTCCGCAGACAAGTAGCGTAACTACACATGAAGGCCCAGGCGCTGCACGGACACCTCGACGCCCTGCTGCTGGCGGTGCTGGAGGGGGGAGCACTGCACGGCTACGCCATCATCGAGGCACTTCGCGCCCGCAGTGACGGCAATCTCGATCTGCCGACCGGCACGATCTATCCCGCTCTGCGGCGGTTGGAGCGCGCCGGGCACGTCGCCAGTGCCTGGAGCACGGTCAACGGCCGGGAGCGGCGCACCTATCAGCTCACCGACGCCGGGCATCGGGCTCTGGCGGGGGAGCGTGCCGGCTGGCACGAGTTCAGCGCGACCGTCGGTCGGTTTCTCGACCCCGGCGCGGCGCCCACCGCGCCGGCGTGACGAGACCGGCCGATGCGGTCGGGCGTCCAGCGTGGCGCAGGTCGGGACGGACCGGAGCGCCGCAGTGACGGGTGCCCGGCGTGGCCTGGGGGCCGGGACGGTCGAAGCGCCGCAGTGGCGGGCGGACCTCAGCGGACCGCGAGCACCCAGCCTCGGGCGGCCCGGCCGAGCCAGAGGTAGCCGGCACTCGCCAGCACCGACCCGATGATCATCGGTGGCCAGGTGAGCGCAGCGTCCCAGAGGTCGATCGACCAGGCGAAGAGACCGGCCCCGGTCAGTACGCCGAGCGCCAGCGAACCGGTGAGCCCGGCGCCGACCAGCCGGACGAGCACGGCGAGGCCGGGATTGGCCGACCGAGCGGCCACCCTCACCAGCAGCAGCGCGGCCGCCGCGATGACGAACGCGGCCAGCCAGAGCCAGTGCACCGACGCGGAGAGGAGCCGGTAGCCGGCCGGGGGCCGGGGGCCGTCGCTCCAGCTCGACCCGCGCCAGGTCAGATCCCCGGCGACGACGATCACCGAGGCGACCGCGAGCACCCGTAACGACAGCCCGCGCAGCGCCGCCACCGCGAGCTCGGCCTGCCAGGCCGGCAACAGCTGCGCCGGGCTGCCGAACTCGGTCACCGCACGCCGTTCGGCCTCCGCCGGCGGGAACCCTTCCGCGCGGTACGCCTCGACCGCGTCGAGCAGCCCGTGCCGAGCCTCGGTCAGCAGGTCGGCCTTCACCCGGGCCGGCCCGCGCAGCAACCCGGCCAGGTCCCGCAGGTGGTCCTCCACCAGGATCTCGTGGCAGCGCGGCATGAGGCCACCCTGCCACGTCCGGCGCTTTCGTGCTGTCCGGTAATACCCTGGTCCGACCCGGAGAACGGTCAGGGGGCCAGAGCGAGGTAGCCGCGTTCAGCGGCCTCCTGGAGCAGCCACTGGTCCTGGTACCAGCCGGGGATGGCGACCAGTTCCGCGTGCCGGCCGCGTTGCACCACCCGGCCGGCGTCGAGCACCACGATCTCGTCCAACCCGGCCAGCCCGGTGAGCCGGTGGCTGATGAGCAGCACCGAGTGCCCGGCGGGCGTGGCGGCCAGCGCCGAGGCGAGCACCGCGTCGGCGGCCGTCGGATCCAGCCCTTCGGTGGGCTCGTCCAGCAGCAGCACCGGCGGTGCGGCCAGCAGCGCCCGGGCCAGCGCCAAGCGCTGCCGCTGTCCACCGGAGAGCTGCCCACCCTCCTCGCCGACCACCGTGTCCCAGCCGGCGGGCTGGTCGCGTACCCAGTCGAGCAGGCCGGCAGCGGCGGTCGCCGCGACCAGCTCGTCCTCGTCCGCGCCCGACCGGCCGAGCAGCAGGTTCTCCCGGACCGTGGCGTGGAAGACGTACGCCTCGGCGAGCAGCCCGCCGATCAGCCCCGGCAACTCGTCCTCCGGGTACGTCGTCACGTCGCGTCCGCCGACGGTCACCTGCCCCCCGCTGGGGCGTACGGCGCCGGTCAGGACGGCGGCCAGCGTGCTCTTGCCGGCGCCGCTCGGGCCGACCACCGCGATCCGCCGGCCGGCCGGCAGTTCGAGGTTCACCCGGTCGAGCGCGGGCGCGGCGCCCGGCCGGTACCGGACCGTCACCTCGTCGAGCCGGATGTCGTGCCCGCGGTCGACCAGGTCCGACGTGGTGTCGGGCAGTGGTGCGGCGGGGCGGCCCACCGCGGTGTCGCCGAGCAGGACGGCCACCCGGGTCAGGCCGGCGCCGAGCTGGGTGCGTTGCCGGGCCGCCCCGACCAGTGCCAACGCGATCTCGACGGCGCTCAGGGTGCCCACGGCCAGCACGCCGACGAGTACGCCGGGCACGCCCGCGGACAGCGCGACGAGCACCACCGCGGCGGCGGTGAGCCCGGCGACCAGGGTGCCGACGGCGTCCACCGCGAACCCGGCGGCGGCGAGGCGACGTTCCAGCCGGGCCAGCCGGGTGGCGCGTCCGGTGGCGGCCCGCAGCGCCGAACCGGTGGCACCGAACGCGGCGAGGTCGGCGGCGCCGTGGGTCAGGTCGATCGCGTCGGCGGCCAGCGCGCCGCGCAGTGGTGCCAGCTCGGCGGCACTGCGCCGGGTCAGCGTGGTGGCCAGGACGGGCAGGGCCAGCCCGGCGACGAGCAACCCGACCGCGAGCACCCCCGCGGCGGGCGGCGAGATGAACGCGGCCCCGCCCACCGCGACCAGGCTGACCAGCACCGCGGCCGCGCCCGGCACGAGTACCCGCAGCAGCAGGTCCTGGACCGCCTCCACGTCGGAGACCAGCCGGCTCAGCGCGTCGCCGCTGCGGGGTGGAGCGGTGCGGCGGGCGGCGAGCGTGGCGAACACCCGGGCCCGTACGTCGGTGATCATCCGCAGTACGGCGTCGTGCCCGGCCAGTCGTTCGGTGTAGCGGAACACGCCCCGGCTGATCGCGAGCGCACGCACGGCGACGATGGCGACGGTGAGCCGGTCCAGCGTTGGCCGCCCGGCGGCGCTCATCAGCAGCCAGGTCGCGGTCGCCATCAGGGCCAGCGCGGCGAACTCGGTGGCTGCGGCGAGCAGCCCGGCGCCGACCAGGCGGCCCAGGTACGGCCGGGCCAGGCGCAGTACCGCCCGCTCGGCGGCACCCGTCCGGACACCGGGACCGGGGCGCTCGGCCGTCCCGGCGGTCGGGTCGATCGCGGCGGGACCGGCGATGTCGAACTCCGCCGGAACGGCCACACCGGCGGCGGCGGCGGGGCCGAGCGCGCCGGCCCTGGCGACGTCGACCTCGGCTGCGCCGTCCGGGGCGGGGCCGGCGGTACCGGGTGCGGGCTCGCGCGGCGCGGTGCTCATCAGGAGGCCTCCCCGGTCGGTACGGGGCTCAGTTCGGTGACCCGGCCGTCCTCGATCCGCAGGATCCGGTCGGCGTCGGAGAGCAGTGCGGGGCGGTGCGCCACCAGCAGTGCCGTCCGCCCGGCCACCAGCCGGTGGGTGGCGGCCAGCACCACCGCCTCGGAGGCACTGTCCAGCCGTGCGGTCGGCTCGTCGAGCAGCACCACAGGCGCGTCCCGGAGGAAGGCCCGGGCCAGTGCCACCCGCTGCCGCTGCCCGCTGGACAGGCCGTGCCCGCGTTCGCCGAGCACCGTGCCGAGCCCGTCGGGAAGGCCGGCGACCACCTCGTCCAGCGCGGCGTCGTGGACCGCTTCGGCGAGCGCCGCGTCCGGGGTGTCCGGGGCGCCGAGGCGAATGTTGTCGGCCAGCGAGGCGGCGAAGAGGTGGGCGCGCTGCGGGACCCAGGCGAGCTGGCGGCGCCAGGCGTCCAGGTCGACGTCGGCCAGATCCACGCCGCCGACCGTGACCCGGCCACTGGTCGGGGTCACGAAGCCGAGCAGGAGCCCCAGCAGCGTGCTCTTACCGGCGCCGCTGGGCCCGACCACGGCGATCTTCTCGCCCGGCCGTACGGTCAGCGTCACGTCGCGCAGCGCGACGGTCCGCTCGTACGCCACGGTCACCGACTCGAACCGGATCTCGCCGCGCCCGTCCGGAACGATGCGGCTCTCCGATGCGGGCGAGGTGGGCGCGCCCGCCTCCACCCCGAACGCGTCGTTCAGCGCCGTGAGCCCCTCCTGGCTGGCGTGGAACCGGCTGCCCGCGGCCCGCAGCGGCAGGTACGCCTCCGGGGTCAGCAGCAGCACCAGCAGCGCGGTCTGCAGGGCGATTCCGCCACCGAGCAGCCGGATGCCGACCGGCACCGCCACCAGCGCCACCGAGAGGGTCGCCACCAGCTCCAGCACCAGGGCGGAGAGGAAGGCGATGCGCAGCGTACGCATGGTGGCGACCCGGTGCCCGTCGGCCATCCGGCGTACGACACCGACCTGCGCCCGGGCGCGGCCGAAGGCGCGCAGGGTGGGCAGCCCGGCGACCATGTCGAGGAAGTGACCGCCGAGCAGCGAGAGGCGGCGCCACTGACGTTCCGTGGCCGCTTGAGCCTGCCAGCCGAGCAGTGCTCCGAAGATCGGGATCAGCGGCAGCGTCAGCGCGATGATCACTGCCGAACTCCAGTCGGCGAGCCCGATCCGGGCGAGTACGGCCAGCGGAACGGTGACGCTGAGCACCAACTGCGGGAGGTACCCGGTGAAGTAGGCGTCCAGCGCGTCGAGTCCGCGTCCGGCCAGCGTGGCGAGCTGCCCGGCCCGCTGCCCGGCGACCCAGCCCGGCCCGTTGCGGCCGACGGCGGCGAGCAGGTCGGCGCGGAGCGCGGCCTTGACGGTCGCGGCGACCCGGGCGGCGACGGTGCCTTGCGCCCACACCAACAGCGCGCGGGCCGCGACGGTGGCGGCGAAGCCGGCCAGCGCGGGGCGGTCCAGCCGCCCGTCGAACGCCGTGGCGAGCAGGGCGGCCAACGTGGTCGCCTGCGCGACGACCAGCCCAGCCGCGAGCGCACCCAGCAGGGCGAGCAGGGCGAGATCGCGGCGGGCCGCGGGGACCCGACGCAGCAGACGTGGGTCGAAGGGGCGGCGGTTCACCAGTACACCGGTGCTCTGCCGTCCGTCCGTCCCCGGAACACCCACCAACACATCAGTTGGAAGCCTAGTAGGGCCGGCAGGAGCGGCATCGCGAGCCAGCCGAGCAGGCGCAAGGTCGGTGCGCTGGCGGCGGCGTCGGCCACGGTCAGCGACGCGCCCGGGTCGGTCGTGGAGACCAGCACGTAGGGCCAGAGGGTCGCGCCGACCAGCGCCACCGGCAGCGCGAGGGCCACCGCAGTGGCGGTGAAGGCCACACCCGCGCGCCCGCGGGTGAGCGCCGCGCGGGCGACCACCAGCGCCGCGACCAGCAGCACCGGCAGCAGTACACCCGCCAGCGGCTGCTGCGCGGTCGCCCGTACGCGTTCGGAGAGGAGGCCGACGACGGTGGCCACGCCGATCGCGGCGAGCGCCACCGGGAGCAGCCGGCGGGCCAGCCGACCGGTTCGGGCGGCGTCGTCGGCCGGCAGCCGGAGCGTGAGGAAGGTCGCACCGTGCGCCGCCACCAGCGCGACCATGGCCAGTCCGGCGGTGGCCGCGAACGGGGTGACGAGGTGGGTCAGCCCGACGACGTGCCCGTCGGTGTCGCGCGGTACGCCCTGGAGCAGCCCGGCGAGCAGAGCCCCCCAGCCGAGGGCGGCGAGCGCGCTGCCGACGACCACCACCCGGTCCCACCGGGCGCGGACCCGCTCGTGGGCGGGCCGGCTGCGCAGCTGCACCCCGGCGGTCACCAGGATCACCCCGGCGAGCGCGCCCAGCACCGCCGGGTAGAAGCCGGAGAGCAGTTCGCCCTCCAGCACGGGGAAGGCGCCGAACAGGATGCCCACGGCCGCCACCAGCCAGACCTCGTTGCCGAGGAAGAACGGGCCGACGGCGTTGAGCGCCGCGCGGCGCCGGCCGGGGTCGGCGTTGCGGGCGAGCGAGAGGCCGACGCCGTAGTCGTAGCCGCCGAGCACCAGGTAGGTGCCGAAGAAGAGGCCGAGCAGGACGTACCAGATGAGTTCCACGTCAGCTCCTCACGTGAAGGCAGGCTCGGTACGGAGGTGGATCGATTGCCCCGGCGGGCGGCCGAGGGCCGGGTCCTGCGCTCCGCGAGCGGCGTGCCGGGCGATGAGCACCCAGTTGGTGACGGCGAGCGTGCCGAGCAGCAGGCTGAAACCGATCAGCGAGGTGAGCATGACCGGGGCGCCGACGGGTGAGACCGCCTGGTCGACGGGGAGCAGTCCGTACGCGACCCAGGGCTGGCGGCCGACCTCGCGCGCGATCCAGCCGAGGATCGTCGCGACGAACGGCAGCGGGAGGGCGAGCAGCAGCAGCCAGAGCGGGAAGCGCAGCCGGATGATCCAGTCACGCCAGAGCAGCGGCACCAGCAGCCAGAGCGCGCCGAGGGTGAGCCCGATCGTGATCATGAAGCCGAGCCCGGCGCTGGCCAGCGCCGGAGGCGTGTAGTCGCCGGGGCCGAAGCGGGCGGTCCACTCGCCGATCATGGCCTGGGCCTCGTCGCCGCCGCCGAACTTCGTGGGCTGCACGGCACCGACCGGACCGAACTGGGCGAAACCGAAGCCCTGCACCAGCGTGATCGACAGTGCTGCGGTGACCAGCCCGATCCGCAGCGCGGTGCGGTGCAGCGCGTGGTCGGGAGTGCGGCGGATCAGGTGCCCGGCGCTGACCGCCGCCATCAGCATCCCGCCGACCAGCAGTGCCGCCGAGACCACGTGCCCGAAGGCCATGGTGAGGGTGGGGTTGCCGAGCAGCGCCGGGAAGTCGGTGAGGTGCGCGACGCCGTCGCGGACCTCGTAGCCGACGGGGTTCTGCAACCAGGAGTTGGCCACCAGGATCCAGAACGCCGAGGCGTACGCGGTCAGCGCCACGCCCCAGAGCAGCGCGAGGTGTACGCCGCGCCGCAGCCGGTGCCATCCGAAGATCCACATGCCGAGGAACGTGGATTCGAGGAAGAAGGCGACGAGCGTTTCGATCGCCAGGGGAGCGCCGAAGACGTTGCCGACGTAGCGCGACAGCCCGCTCCAGTTCAGGCCGAACTGGAACTCCATGACGATGCCGGTGGCGATGCCGAGCACGTAGTTGATCACGTAGAGCTGGCCCCAGAACCGGGTGAGTCGCTCGTACTTCTGCTTGCCGGTGATCACCCATGCCGTCTGGAGGCCGACCAGCAGGGTGACCAGGCCGAGCGTGACGATCACGAAGAGGAAGTGGATCGAGGTCGTGGTGGCGAACTGCAGTCGGGCGAGGAGCAGGGTGTCCATCCGGCACTCCAACGAGTTGACTCGCTTTTCGTAGCGAGCCTACACGTAGTTTTACTACCTATAACTACTACGCCTTGTCGTAGTCAACTATACGACAGGGCGTAGTAGTGGTTGTGGAGGCAGATCAGCTCAGGAAGAGCGAGATGGGGAGCATGACCAACGTCGACGCGACGGCCAGCGCGGTGACCACGATCAGCCGGCGGGGCTCGTCCACGACCAGCAGCCGCTGCACCCGGACGTCAAGGTCACGATCGCCCAGGCCGAGCGCGCCGGCCGGGGTGATCCGGTGCCCGGCGGTCGCGAAGCGGCGCAGCGCGCCGGCCAGCGGAGCCTCGGCGTGCAGCTCACGGGCCTTGTCGTCGGCCCGCATCTCGACCAGCAGGGCGACCCGCTCGTGAGCTTGGCGCACCCACCGGAGCCAGGGCAGGGCCCGGCCGAGCGCGGTGAACGGCAGCAGCACCAGATCGTGCCGCTCCTGGGCGTGCGCCCGTTCGTGCGTGAGCACCGCGTCCAGTTCGGCGGGGTCCAGCAGGCTCAGCGTTCCCGCGCTCACCACCACCCGCGGCTTCACCCCCGGCAGGCAGTACGCCGCCGCGCTGGGGTGGTCGAGCACGAGTGCGCCGGGCACGGCCGGGTCGTCCCGGGCCACCAGGGCGAGCAGGTCCCGGTGCCGGCGTTGGGCGCGCAGGGCGGCGTGGGTGCTGCGTACGGTCGTGGTCAGCAGCACCGCGCCGATCCCGAAGCCGATGCCCACCCAGCTCAGGTGCAGCGCGTTGACCCCGGCGGGGAGCCGGTTGTGCAGCAGGTCGTCGAAGAGGGCGACCAGCCCGCTGCCGGGGGGAAGGTCGTAGGCGCTCACCCCGAGGGCGATCGGCAGACCCATCGCGGAGAGGCCGAGCGCCAGACCCACCGCCTGCCAGCAGACGATCGCCACCCGGGGGCTTTGCCACGGCCAGGTCGAGCGGGCCAGCACCTGGGCGGTCACCCAGCAGGCCAGGATCGTCAGGGAGAAGTGCAGGGCGTACGCCACGGCCGCCGCCCTACCTGTCCGCTGGCTCGTCAGCCGAGGTCGGGCGGTCGGCCCTCGTGCTGGTCGGCGCCTCGACCCGATCGGCCAACGCGCCGGCCCGCCCGGCCCCGCCTGTCGCGTGCTCGACCGGCGACACCCCCGTGGCCTCGGCGGAGAGAGCGGCGCGGAGCACTTCGGCCTCCGTGCCGGTCACCGAGCGGGCGAAGCGCACCAGCGCCGCGTCCCGGCTGCCGCCGAGGTCGAGCGCGTCGAGCATGAGCTGGGCGATGTGCGCCTCGCGGCTGGCCGCGGCCCGGTAGCGCCAGGCCCGCCCCTCCCGCTGGCGCTGCACCATGCCCTTGCCGGCCAGCCGGTCCAGCACCGTCATCACGGTGGTGTAGGCCAGCTCCCGGCCGGCCAGCGCGTCGGCGACCTCGCGCACGGTCACACCGTCGGACGTGCTCGGGACCGAGTCCCACAGCACGTCCATCACCGCACGTTCGAGATCACCGAGCCGAGTCACACCTGAATCCTACCCCCGGTAGTAGACCCCTCCCACGGCAGTCGCCCCTGAGCTGACCCCTCCCACGGACCGCGACCGGAACAGGTTTCCGGGGGAGCCCGCCCACGGAGGGATCAAGCCTGACCGCCCGGAGTGGGTGGGCTCCCCCGGAAACCCGGCGGTGACCCGCGATCACACCCCCTTCGGATGCCAGACCGTCTTCGTCTCCAGCAGCGTGGTCATCCGGGTCACTCCGGGGTCCGCGAACCAGTCGTGGTCGGCCGGCGCCGGCCTGAGCACCCGCTTCAGGTTCTCCGCGGCCTTGATCTCCAGCTCTGCCGCCAGCCCCGCGTCAGCCACGCCGGTCAGGTCGATGGCGTTGACGTCCATGTGCGCGGCGAGCGTCGGCACCGTCTCGCTGATCTTCCCGGTGAGGAGGTTGACCACCCCGCCGGGCAGATCCGAGGTGGCCAGCACCTCGGCCAGGGTGATCGCCGCCAGCGGCTCCGCGGGCGAGGCCGCCACCACGACGGTGTTGCCGGAGACGATGGCCGGGGCGATCACGCTGACCAGCCCGAGCAGCGCCGGCCGCTCCGGGGCGACCACGGCCACCACGCCCGTCGGCTCCGGCGCGGAGATGTTGAAGTAGGGGCCCGCGACGGGATTCGCCCCGCCGTACACCTGGGCGAGCTTGTCGGACCAGCCGGCGTACCAGACCCAGCGGTCGATCGCCGCGTCCACCTCCTCGCCCGGCACGCCCAGCGCCACGAACTGTTCCCGCCGGCCCTCCAGCATCTCGGCGACGCGGTAGAGGACCTGACCCCGGTTGTACGCGGTCGCGCCGGCCCACCCCTTCACGGCGGCGCGGGCGGCGACCACTGCGTCGCGCGCGTCCTTGCGGGAGGAGAGGGCGACGTTGGCGTCCTGCACGATGTACGACCGTCCCGACTCGCTGCGCGGGAACTTCCCGCCGATGTAGAGCTTGTACGTCTTGCGTACCGCGACCCGCTCAGACATTGAGGTACGCCTCCAGCCCGTGCCGGCCGCCCTCGCGACCGTAGCCCGACTCCTTGTAGCCGCCGAAGGGCGAGGTGGGGTCGAACTTGTTGAACGTGTTGGCCCAGACCACCCCGGCGCGCAACCGGTCGGCCATCCAGAGGATCCGGGAGCCCTTGTCGGTCCAGATTCCGGCCGACAGCCCGTACGGGGTGTTGTTCGCCTTCTCCACCGCCTCGGCCGGGGTACGGAAGGTCAGCACGGACAGCACCGGTCCGAAGATCTCCTCGCGGGCGATCCGGTGCGCCTGGGTGACCCCGGTGAAGATGGTCGGGGCGAACCAGAAGCCCCGGTCCGGCAGCTCGCACGGGGGCGACCAGCGCTCGGTGCCCTCGGCCGCGCCCGCGTCCGAGAGTTCCTTGATCCGGGCCAGCTGCGCCGCGGAGTTGATCGCACCGATGTCGGTGTTCTTGTCCAACGGGTCGCCGAGGCGCAGCTGGGCCATCCGCCGCTTCAGCGACTCCAGCACCCGGTCGGCGACCGACTCCTGGACGAGCAGGCGGGAGCCGGCGCAGCAGACGTGCCCCTGGTTGAAGAAGATGCCGTTGACGATGCCCTCGACGGCCTGGTCGATCGGCGCGTCGTCGAAGACGATGTTGGCGGCCTTGCCGCCCAGTTCCAGGGTGAGCTTCTTGCGGCTGCCGGCGACCGACCGGGCGATCGCCCGGCCGACCTCGGTCGAGCCGGTGAAGGCGACCTTGTCCACGCCCGGGTGCTCGACCAGCGCCCGGCCCGTCTCGCCGGCGCCGGTGACGATGTTGACCACGCCCGGCGGGAGGTCGGCCTGCTGGCAGATCTCGGCGAAGAGCAGCGCGGTGAGCGGCGTCGTCTCCGCCGGCTTCAGCACCACCGTGTTGCCGGCGGCCAGCGCCGGGGCGATCTTCCAGGCCAGCATCAACAGCGGGAAGTTCCACGGGATGACCTGCGCGGCCACGCCGAGGGGTTGCGGGTCCGGACCGAAGCCCGCGTAGGGCAGCTTGTCGGCCCAGCCGGCGTAGTAGAAGAAGTGCGCGGCGACCAACGGCAGGTCGACGTCGCGGGACTCCTTGATCGGCTTGCCGTTGTCCAGCGACTCCAGGACGGCCAGCTCGCGGGAGCGCTCCTGGATGATCCGGGCGATCCGGAACAGGTACTTGGCCCGGTCCTGGCCCGGCATCGGGCCCCACACCTTCTCGTACGCCGTCCGGGCCGCCCGGACCGCGCGGTCGACGTCGCCGGAGCCGGCCTCGGCGATCTCGGCGAGCACCTCCTCGGTGGCCGGGTTGATCGACTTGAAGCTGCCGCCGTCGGACGGGTCGACGAACTTGCCGTCGATGAAGAGTCCGTACGCGGGCTTGATGTCCACCACCGAGCGGGACTCGGGGGCGGGGGCGTATTCGAACATCGCGCTCAGTCCAGGGTGAAGTAGTCGGGACCGGCGTAGACACCGGTCGTCAGCTTGGTGCGCTGCATCAGCAGGTCGTTCAGGAGACTGGACGCGCCGAACCGGAACCAGTCCGGGTCGAGCCAGTCCGGGCCGACGGTCTCGTTCACCATCACCAGGTACTTGATCGCGTCCTTGGTGGTGCGGATCCCGCCGGCGGGCTTCACACCCACCTGCCGCCCGGTGGCGGCGCGGAAGTCGCGTACCGCCTCCAGCATCACCAGGGTCACCGGCGGGGTGGCGGCCACCGGAACCTTGCCGGTGGAGGTCTTGATGAAGTCGCCGCCCGCCAGCATGGCCAGCCAGGAGGCGCGTCGCACGTTGTCGTACGTCGCCAGCTCGCCGGTCTCCAGGATCACCTTGAGGTGGGCGTCCCCGCAGGCCTCCTTGGTGGCGACGATCTCGTCGTACACCTCCTTGTAGCGGCCGGCCAGGAACGCGCTCCGGTTGATCACCATGTCGATCTCGTCGGCGCCGGCCTCGACGGCGGCCCGGGTGTCGGCGAGCTTGACGTCGAGGGGCGCCTGGCCGGACGGGAAGGCGGTCGCGACGCTGGCCAGGTGCACCTTGCTGCCCTTCAGCACCTCGGCGACGTACGGGACCATCGCCGGGTAGACGCAGACCGCGCCCACGTGCGGGCAGGACGGGTCGGCCGGATCGGGGCGCAACGCCTTGGCGGCCAGCGCCCGCACCTTGCCCGGGGTGTCCGCGCCCTCCAGGGTCGTGAGGTCGACCATCCGGATCGCCAGGTCGATCGCCTGGGCCTTGGCGGTGGTCTTGATGGAGCGGGTGCCGAGTTGTGCCGCCCGCTGCTCCGCGCCGACCTGGTCCACGCCGGGCAGGCCGTGCAGGAAGGTCCGCAGAGCGGTCTCGGATCGTCCCAGCTCGGAGAGGTCCGACCGGGCCGACGTCGCTGTCGCCGTCATGCCAGGAAGTCTACGCATCCATCGACACGGTGATCTTGGTCACGTTCGACGGTGCCGGCGAGCGCTCGCTGCGGGTGAGCGGCGTCGCCCCGCTCGCCCGCACCCGCACGCCAGGGCCCGGCCGTTCGGTAGGTTGAGCGATCGTGGATGTACACGTCATTGACCACCCGCTGGCGCAGTCCCGGCTGACCGCCATGCGGGACGAGCGCACCGACTCCGCCTCCTTCCGGGCGGCGCTGCACGAACTCACCACCATGCTGGTGTACGAGGCGGCGCGCTCCTTCCCGGTCGAGCGGTACGACATCCGGACGCCGGTGACCGGCACCGAGGGAACCCGGCTGGCGAACCCGCCGCTGCTGGTGCCGGTGCTGCGGGCCGGCCTAGGCATGGCCGACGCCGCGCTGGGCCTGCTGCCCGAGTCCTCGATGGGCTTCGTCGGGCTGGCCCGGGACGAGAAGACGTTCGAGCCGCGCGCGTACATGGAGTCGCTGCCCCGCGACCTGACCGGCCTGCCGGTGCTGGTGCTGGATCCCATGCTCGCGACCGGCGGGTCGCTGGAGCACTGCTGCCGCCTGCTGGCCGACCGCGGCTGCACCGACATCACCGTGCTCTGCGTGCTCGCCGCGCCGGCCGGCATCGAACGGCTGCAACGCTCCGGTCTGCCGATGCGACTGGTCACCGCCTCGATCGACGAGGGTCTCAACGACCGCAAGTTCATCATTCCGGGCCTCGGCGACGCCGGCGACCGCCAGTTCGGCGGCATGCCCCGCTTCTGACCCGCTCCGCCCCACTCGTTCACGGAAAGAGGGCTCATTCCTCGCAGAATGGGCCCTCTTTCCGTGAACGAGCGCTTACCCGTCGAGGCGGGTGGCCACCGGTCGACAGGCCGTCCCGCCCCGGCCGGTGACTTTCCGCCTGGTCGCCGGTAACGATCCGCCCCGCAACCGACACATACCTGGTGTCCGTGTCAGGTACTGCGGTCAGGAGATCGATATTGAAACCGGTGAGCGAGCGGGGCGAGGACTGGTTCACCAAGCTCTACGCCGCGCGCTACCCGGACATCGTCAGATATGGCATGCGTCGGCTTCCCGATGCCGACTCGGCGGCCGAACTCGCCCAGGACGTGTTCGTCGTCGTCTGGCGGCGGCGCGGCGAGGTGCCTGAGCGCGCCCTTCCGTGGCTCTACGCCGTCGCGCGTCACGTCGTGGCGAACCGGTGGCGGTCCCGGCGCGGCGGTCCGAGCCTGCTCACGCTCGCCGAGGCGGACCACGTGCCGGCACGAATCGTCGAGCCCGACGCCGTCGCGCCGGTGCTCGACCTGCACCGGGCGCTGCGCAGGCTGCCCGAATTCGACCAGGAGATCCTCCGGCTGGTCGGCTGGGAGGACCTGAGCGTCGCCGATGCCGCCGTCGCCCTGGGGTGCACCCGGTCCGCGGCCGCCGTGCGGCTCCATCGGGCCCGGCGCCGACTGCGCTCCGCCCTCACCACCCCCGCCCCCGCTCGAGGCGTCAGGCCGGCGTCCACCCATGTCTGAGAGGAGCAGCATGCACACCAAGCAGCAGGTCCGAGAGCTCATGGGCCCGGCCGACCCGGCGCGTGACGCCGTCGTACCCCCGTCACCCCTGACCGCCCACGACCTGATCCTCCGGGCAGAGGACGCGACGGCCACGCCGGGTGGGCCGGCGCGGCGGGCCGCGTCCCGGCGCAACGTGCTTGTCGGCGCGGCCGCCGCGTTGACCGTGCTCGGGCCCGCCGGGGTGGCACAGGTGCTCCGGAACGGAGCGTCCACCGGAACCGCGCCCGCGCACCCGGTCACCGGGACCGTGCTCGAGCCGGTGGCCTACGAGGTCCCTGCGGGCGAACCGGCCGGGCCGTATCTACGGGCGCTCGCCGCCCGCCTCGTGGACGCCCCGCAAGACGCGAGCGGCGGCCGTTACTCGTACTGGCACACCAAGTCCTGGGGCGGCTCGGCGACGATGTCGCCCGAGGGCCACATGATGAGCGACGTGCGGGAGAGGCGTGAATTTGTGGCAGACGACGGCCGCCGGTGGCAGGAAGACAAGCCCCTGGGCGTCGAGTTCCCCGACACGGCGTCCCGGGAATACTGGTCCACGCGCCTGCGGTCGCCCAGTGCCGACCCCTCGGCCACCCGGCCGCCACAAGGGATCCGTGAGATCCCGCCGGACCCGGTGGACCGGCGGTTGCCGGCCGACCGGGCGGAACTCGCCCGCTGGCTCCGGACCGACCGGCCGGCGGGCGAACTGGTCATGCGCACGTACCAGCTCTACAGCAGCTACCTCGTGCCACGGCGGACTCGGGCCGACCTCCTCACCATACTGGCGGAGAAGCCCGGCTTCGTGTGGCATGGGAAGGTCGTCGACCGGGCCGGCCGCCGGGGCGTCGCCGTCACCGCCGACCTCGTCCCGCCGCCGGGAGAGCGCCTGCAGCGGGCGCAGATGTTGCTGGTCTTCGACCCGTCGACCGGCGAACTGCTCGCCTACGAATACCTGGAGACGGCACCGAACCGGCGCGTGCTGCACTACCTGCTCATGCTCGAGGCCCGTCGCACCGACACGGTGAACTGACCGCTCAGCCTGCGGCGATGACGAGGCGCCCGGGCGCGGCGGCGTCTCGTCATCGCGCAGTGGGTGCGTGGGGTGCGTGGACCGGATAGCGTCTGCGGCCATGACTGGTGTTGCGCTCGCCGAAGAGTTGCTCCTCCTCGCGTACGACGACGAGACGGGCAAGGCGACCATGCCGCGGATCAGCCTCGACCTGGGGATGGCCGCGGCGGTGCTGATCGAGTTGGCTCTCGCGGGCCGGATCGCGTTCACCGACGGGAACCTGACCGCGGTCGATCCGACGCCCACCGGGGAGCCGGTCGCCGACGATGTGCTCGTCCGGATCGCCGGGGACAGCCCGCACACCCCGTCCTCCTGGGTGCAGCGGCTCCGGCACGGCTTGCGCGACCGGATCCTGGGTGACCTGTGCAGCCAGGGTGTGGTCCGGGACGTGGACGAGACCGAGCTGGGCTTCATCCACGTACACCGCTACCCGGTGGTCGACGCCTCCGTCGAAGCCGACACCCGACGCCGGCTGGCCGACGCGCTCACCAGCGGCCTGGCCCCCGACGAGCGGACCGCCGCGCTGGCCACGCTGGTCGCCGTGCTGCGCATGGAGTCCGCGCTCGGGCTGAGCGACGGAGCCGCCGAGAGCGCCCGGCACCGGCTGGCGGAGATCGCCAGCGGCGCCGGCTTCTCCGGCGAGGTCAGCCTGGACGACTCCGTGGTCCGCCCCTCGGTGGGTCTGGTGGTAGCCGCGCTGGCCCAAGCGGTGGACGCCGCCCTCGGCCCCCGCCGCTGAACCCGGTTGATCAAGAGCTTCGCGTCAGGTTCTCCGCGTTTCCTGACGCAAAGCTCTTGATCAACACGTGCCAGGGTGGGGTCAGAGGTTGAGGGCGGTGGCGATCTCGGTGCGGAGGCGGGTGACCGCCTGCTGCGCGCGCTCGCGGGCCGTGGCGACGTCGCCGCCCGTGACCGGCTCCACCACCTCCAGGTACGCCTTCAGCTTCGGCTCGGTGCCGGACGGACGGATCACCACCCGGGCGGTGGCCGTACGCAGGATCACGACGTCCGCCTCGGGGAGCAGGTCCTCGGTCGTGTCGACCGGGTGCCCGAGCAGGGTGGTCGGCGTCGCCGCCCGGATCCGGGCCATCGCGTCGGCGATCTGCCGCAGGTCGTCCACCCGCACCGAGAGCTGGTCGGTGTGGTGCACGCCGAACTCGGCGGCCAGCTCGTCGAGCCGGTCGGTGAGGGTGCGCCCCTGCGCCTTCAGCCCGGCGGCCAGTTCGGCGACGGTCAGCGCGGCGCTGATCCCGTCCTTGTCACGGACCAGGTCGGGCGCGACGCAGTAGCCGAGCGCCTCCTCGTACCCGAAGACCAGCGGCACCGATCCGCCACCGGCGCGGACGATCCACTTGAACCCGGTCAGCGTCTCGTCGTACGGCAACCCCCGCGCGGCGCACATCGCCCGCAGCAGTGACGATGACACGATCGTGGTGGCGTAGAGCCCGGTCACCCCGCGACGCATGAGGTGGTCGGCGAGCAGCACGCCCACCTCGTCACCGCGGAGCATCCGCCAGCCGGATCCGCCGTCGCGTACCGCCACCGCGCAGCGGTCCGCGTCCGGGTCGTTGGCGATGGCGATGTCCGCGCCGGTCGCTTCGGCGAGCGCCACCAGCAGGTCCACCGCGCCCGGCTCCTCCGGGTTGGGGAAGGAGACGGTGGGGAAGGCCGGGTCCGGCTCGGCCTGCTCGGGCACGATGCCCGGCACCGGGAAGCCGGCCCGGGCGAAGGCCGCGGTCAGGACGGCCCCGCCCACCCCGTGCAGCGGGGTGTACGCCACGGAGAGCTCCCGGGACCCGTCCGGCGCGATCACCGAGGCGACCTGTTGCACGTAGGACGCCACCAGGTCGTCGCCGAGCACCTGGCCTGCCGGGCCGAGCGGCACCTCGGTCAGCGGACCGACGGCCCGGATGGCGGCCTCGATCCCGGCGTCGGCCGGGGGCACGATCTGGGCGCCGGCGCCCAGCGTCCCGCCCAACTGGGCGCCCAGGTACACCTTGTAGCCGTTGTCCTGGGGCGGATTGTGGCTGGCGGTGACCATCACCCCGGCCACCGCGTCGAGCCGGCGCACCGCGTACGCGAGCACGGGCGTCGGCAGCGGGCGGGGCAGCAGCAGCGCCGGACGTCCCGCCCCGGTGGCGACCTGGGCGGTGCGCTCGGCGAATTCGCGGGAACCGTGCCGGGCGTCGTACCCGATCACCAGCGGACCGGTGCCGCCCTGGGCGGCGAGCCAGCCGACCAGCCCGGCGGCCGCCTGGGTGACCACCGCCAGGTTCATGCCGTTCGGGCCGGCGCGCAGCGGCCCGCGCAGGCCGGCGGTGCCGAAGGTCAGTGGACCGGCGAACCGGTCGGCGAGGTCCGGGGCGCTCGTCGGCAGCCGGTCGAGGACCGCCTGGAGCTCGGCGCGGCTGGCCGGGTCCGGATCGTCGTCGAGCCAGCGCCGGGCTTGCTCGCGAATGTCGTCGATGTCAGTGGTGTCCGCCGGCATGCCTCTTGATAGCACGCCGGCGGAGCACCGCTGACAGTTCCCTCCGGCTCAGCGGGTCACGCCACTCCGAGCCCGAGCCCGGCCCGAGCCCGGCTCAGCGGGTCCCGCCACTCAGGCCCGAGCCCGGCCCGAGCCCGGCCCGAGCCGGGCCCGACCTCGGCTCAGCTGGCGTCGGTGAGCTTGAAGGTCTGCACCATCTCGTCGAAGATCGGCTTGCTCTCGGCGAACCGGCCGTCGTTGGAGGTCAGGTAGAACGAGTAGACCTTGCCGTCGCTGACCACGCCGCGCCACACACCGTGCCGCATGGTGTCGCCCTCGCCGCAGGTGTACTCGAACTCGGCGGCCGGCTTGCCCGCGAGCTCCTTCTCCGCCATCTCGAGCTGGCTGTACGGCTTGGGGCAGCTCTTCGCCTTCTTGAGCCCGTTCGCGGCGATCTCGGCCCAGCGCATCGAGCTGTCGCCGCTGAACTTCTCGGTGAGGACGCGGACCTTGCGGCCGCTGTCCTCCGGGTCGATGTAGTCGATGTAGACGCCGCCGGTCGCCTTCTTCCAACCCTTCGGCACCATCACCTGGATGCCCCGCGCGGCGTGCTCCTGCATCTCGACGCCCGGCCCGGCGGGCGCGGTGGCGGTCGGCTGGGCCTGCGGGGCGGGCGGAGTCTCGTCGTCGCCGCCGGTGACGGCGACGACCACCGCGATCAGCAGCACCACGGCGAGGCCGCCCGCCGCGGCCAGCTGGATGTTGCGCGGCCACCCCTTGACCGTGCGGACCAGCTCGCCGTTCATCCGGCGGACCCGGTCGACCAGGCTGCCGCCCTGGCGGGGTGCGGTGTCGGACGAGGTCCACGGCTGCCCGGTGCCCGGCACCGACCACTGGCCGCCGCCGTAGGTGCCGCCCATCCGCTGGGTGGCCTCGGGTGCGGCGGCGTACGGGACCGCCTGGGTGGCGTCCGGCCGGACGCCCCAGGTCACCGGCTGGGTCGTGTCGCGGTGGGCGTCCACCCGCTGGGTGGCGTCCGCACCGCCGTAGGTGCGACCGGCGCTGGGCAGGCCCGGACCCGGCATCGCCCCGGTGGGCGTGTGCAGCGGGCCGGCCAGCGCGTCGGCGCTGGTCTCGTCGAGGGCTCCCGTGCCTGCGGCGGCGGTCGGCTGCGGCTGTTCGCCGCGGTGCAACGCGGCCAGCCGGTCGGTCAGCGACTCGCCCGGCGCGAGCATGGCCCGACCACCGATCTGGCCCGACGGCTTCGGCTCGGGCTGGACCACCGGCGGGGGAGTGACCGGCCGCTGCAGCGGCACCACCGAGTACGGGTCGGTCATCGAGTGCACGGCGGCGGCGTTGTTGCTCAGTGCGCCGGCCAGCAGTTCGCGGAGCATGGCCCGGGCGCCGTGCACGTCCATCCGGCGGGCCGGGTCCTTCTCCAGCAGACCCATCAGCACAGCGGTCATCGGGCCGCTGCGCTGTGGCGGGGCGGGCGGGTCCTCGACCACCGCGTGCATGGTCTCGATGGGGTCGCCCCTGTCGAACGGCGGGCGCCCCTCGACGGCCGTGTAGAGCGTCACGCCGAGCGAGAAGAGGTCGCTGGGCGGGCCGAACTCCTGGCCCATGGCCCGCTCGGGGGAGATGAAGTGCGGCGAGCCGAGCACCATGCCGGGCGTGGTGAGCTGCACGTCGGTTGGCATCCGGGCCACACCGAAGTCGGTGAGCACGCAGCGCCCGTCGGTGCAGATCAGCACGTTGGCCGGCTTGACGTCGCGGTGCAGCACGCCGATCGCGTGCGCCACCTCCAGCGCGCCGAGCAGCGCAATCCCGATCTTGGCGACGACGCGCGGCGCGACCGGCCCGTCCTCGATCACCATGTCGGCGAGGCTGCGGGCGTCCAGTAGCTCCATCACGATCCACGGGCGGCCACTCTCGGTGACCACGTCGTAGACCTGAACAACTGCGGGGTGTTGGATCGCGGCGGCCGCGCGGGCCTCGCGGAGTGTGCGTTCGTACATGGCGTCGCGGTCACTGGGGGCCAACCCCGGGGGGAGGACGACCTCCTTCACCGCCACGTCCCGGCGCAGCAGGGTGTCTGTCGCGCGCCAGACCGTTCCCATGCCGCCGTTGCCCACCGCGGAGCGCAGTTCGTAGCGACCACCGATGGTGGTGCCGGGTGCCGCGCGTCCGCTGGGGGGACTGACAGGTCCGCCGCTCCAGGTCGGGATTTGAGTCACAGAAAAGCCACCGGGGGATATCGAGGGGGCTGGGACACAACCTCCCTATCTTGCTTGTTCCGACGCCCGATGCGAAAGCCGACGCTCGGACGTTTATCGAAGTCAACGGTGTGTAGGCGGCCGCTCACCTGTGGTCCATCTTCGGGGACTCAGTGTGCGGAACCCCTCACCCAACCCCTCACCCCCGGCCGTCCCCGGTCGTCCTACCATCCGGGGATGAACCAACGGCGGTCAAGCGAATCCGGTTTTCCGATCAAGGGCGTCTACGGGTCCGACGACCTTCCGGAGGACCTGGACTCCCGGCTCGGTGCACCGGGCGAGTTCCCGTACACGCGCGGGGTCTACCCGACCATGTACACGTCCCGCCCGTGGACCATGCGCCAGTACGCCGGCTTCGGCACCGCCGCCGAGTCCAACGCCCGCTACCACCAGCTGTTGCGGGCCGGCACGATGGGCCTCTCCGTCGCCTTCGACCTGCCGACCCAGATGGGGTACGACTCCGACGACCCGATCGCGCACGGCGAGGTCGGCAAGGTCGGGGTGGCGATCGACTCCATCGAGGACATGCGGACGCTCTTCGACGGCATCCCGCTGGACCAGGTGTCGACCTCGATGACCATCAACGCGCCCGGCTCGGTGCTGCTCCTGCTCTACCAGCTGGTCGCCGAGGAGAACGGCGTACCCGGGTCCGCGTTGAACGGGACCATCCAGAACGACATCCTCAAGGAGTACATCGCCCGGGGGACGTACATCTTCCCGCCGAAGCCCTCACTGCGCCTGGTGGCCGACACGTTCGGCTACTGCCGCAAGGAGGTGCCGAAGTGGAACACCATCTCCATCTCCGGCTACCACATGGCCGAGGCCGGAGCGAGCCCCGCGCAGGAGATCGCGTTCACCCTGGCCAACGGCGTCGAGTACGTCCGCGCCGCGGTCGCGGCCGGGCTGGCGGTCGACGATTTCGCTCCCCGGCTGTCGTTCTTCTTCGTGGCTCGTACGACGCTGCTGGAGGAGGTCGCGAAGTTTCGCGCCGCCCGGCGGATCTGGGCCCGGCTGATGCGCGACGAGTTCGGGGCGAAGAACCCGAAGTCGATGATGCTGCGCTTCCACACCCAGACCGCGGGCGTGCAACTCACCGCCCAGCAGCCCGAGGTCAACCTGGTCCGGGTCGCGGTGCAGGGGTTGGCCGCGGTGCTCGGCGGCACCCAGTCGCTGCACACCAACAGCTTCGACGAGGCCATCGCGCTGCCCACGGAGAAGGCCGCCCGGCTCGCACTGCGCACCCAGCAGGTGCTGGCGTACGAGACGGACCTGACGGCCACTGTCGATCCGTTCGCCGGCTCGTACGTCGTCGAGGCGATGACCGCGGAGGTGGAGGCGGCGGCGACCGAGCTGATGGGCCGGGTCTTCGAGTACGGCTCGGCCGTGGACGCGATCGAGGCCGGGTTCCAGAAGCGGGAGATCGAGCAGTCCGCGTACCGGATCGCGCAGGAGATCGACTCAGCTGAGCGGGTGGTGGTCGGCCTCAACCGGTTCGCCATCGACGAGGAGGAGCCGTACGAGCCGCTGCGGGTCGACCCGGCGATCGAGGCGGCGCAGGCGGGGCGCCTGGCCGAGCTGCGGCGTACGCGCGACGCGGCCGAGGTTGAGCGGACCCTCGCCGAGCTGCGCTCGGCGGCCGCCGGCTCCGACAACGTGCTCTACCCGATGAAGGAGGCGCTGCGCGCCCGAGCCACCGTTGGCGAGGTCTGCGGGACGCTGCGCGAGGTGTGGGGCCAGTACCGGCCCACCGACCGCTTCTGACCGGCCCCACCGACCGCCGCCCGGCACCTGCGCCACGCCGGGCGGCTGTCGCGTTTTAGCTGGTCAGCCACTCGATCGCGGGGTTCTTGGGGCGCTACAGTCGAGGTGGGTTCACCCCTCGCCCCGCCCCCGGCGCATACGCGCGACGTCGCCGTACCGCTGCGGGTCGCCCCCGGGGCGCCGCTGCCCCGACCCGGCACGGCGTGTGCTCGTGGGGTTTGCGGGTACCTCGGCCGGGTGAACGGAACGGACACCCTGTGCGCCCCAGTCGCACGGGCACATGTGAGCGTCTGTCCGGCTCGTTGCGGAGAGTGGTCGCCTAGTTGGCGGAGTGTATGTTCATCAAGCTGACTAATGCGACAATTCAGAACTAAGGGCCCGGGTAGCCGCGCTCGAATTCGTGACCGCCGAATCGGTTACGCGTTGTAGGAGGTGATGCGGCAGATGGCGGCGTCCGAACGCGATCTACCTGCTGTGCCGCTGACTTCTGAGCGCTCTCAGCAGGGCTTTCGTGACGCTGCGCGCTCCGACCACTACCGGAACGAGGTTGCGCAGCGTCACCGGCGGAGGTCTAGGCTGTCTGCTGTTCATGATGATCCATCCATCTCTACTGAACGAGAATTCGACGTGACGAGTGCGTTGACGCTGCCCACTGGCAGCCAGCTGGCGTCGTCCTGGCCGGAGACGCCATCCGGGTCCCTACCTCTGCCGTTCGAGCTGGACGATCTCCTCCACCTTCGGATGCCCAGCCTCATCGGCACCCGCCGTCACATTCACGCCCACCCGGAGCTCTCCGGTCAGGAGTTCGACACCGCGGCGCTGATCGCCCGGGAGCTCACCCTGGCCGGCCTCAACCCGCGACTGCTGCCCAAGGGCAACGGCGTGCTCTGCGACATCGACGGCCGCCCCGACGGGCCGGTGATCGCCCTGCGTGCCGACATCGACGCGCTGCCGCTGACCGACGTCAAGGACGTGCCGTACCGCTCCACCGTGGATGGCGTCTGCCACGCGTGCGGGCACGACGTGCACACGACGATCATGCTCGGCGTCGGGATGCTGCTGGGCCAGCTCGCCGAGCGTGGCGAGCTGAACGGCCGGGTCCGGCTGATCTTCCAGCCGGCCGAGGAGATCCTGCCCTGCGGCTCGCTGGAGGTCATCGAGGCCGGCGGCCTGGACGACGTGGTGCAGATCTTCGCCCTGCACTGCGACCCCAACCTGCCGGTCGGCCAGATCGGCCTGCGGGTCGGCCCGATCACCGCCGCCGCGGACAACGTGACAGTCCGGCTCACCGGGCCCGGCGGGCACACCGCCCGTCCGCACCTGACCGTCGACCTGGTGGACGCGCTCGGCCGGATCATCACCGAGGTGCCCGCCCTGGTCAGCCGCCGGGTGCCGGCCAACAGCGGGCTGCTGTTGGTCTTCGGCCACGCCTCGGCCGGCACCCGCTACAACGTCATCCCCTCCGAGGCGTGCGCGGCCGGCACCCTGCGGGTGATGGACCGCGACACCTGGGAACTCGCGCCGAAGATCGTCGGTCAGGTCGTCCGGGACGTGGTCGCCCCCACCGGCGCCACGGTCGACCTGGAGTACCTGCGCGGTCGTCCGCCGGTCAGCAACGACGCCAAGGCGATCCAGGTCCTCACCGCGGCCACCACGGCCGCGCTCGGGCCCGAGGGCGTCGCGGAGACCCCGCAGAGCATGGGCGGCGAGGACTTCTCCTGGTACCTGGAGTACGTCCCCGGTGCGCTCGCCCGGCTCGGCGTCGGCCGGTCGGGACCCAACGTCGACCTGCACCGCGCCTCGTTCGACGTGGACGAGCGGGCGATCCCCGCCGGCGTACGCGTCATGGTGCAGACCGCGTTGCGGGCACTGGAGGCTGCGGCCCACTGACCTGCGGTGGCTGCGGCCCACTGACCTGCGGTGGCTGCGGCCCGCCGACCGGCGGAGGTGGCGGCGCGCCGACCGGTGCCGCCGGCGGGTTCCGCCGCCGCCGTCGGCGCAGCAGCACGAGCAGCGCCGCCAGCGGTACGCCGAGCACCACCAGCCACGGCAACAGCGCGCCGAGCACGGTCAGCAGGAGGGTCATCGAGGACAGGAAGACCTTCCAGCCACCGCGCAGCCCGGTCATGAAGCCGAGGTCGGTCGACTCGTCCGCCGTGCTCACGTCCCGCCCGAGCAGCGTGAGCGTGATCGTGGACAGTGCGGTCAGGTCGGCCAGCCGGCGCTTCTTCGCCTCCAGCGAGGCCAGGTCCGCCTCCCGCTTGGCCAGCTCGCCCTCCAGCGACACCAGGTCGCTGATGGTGGTCGCCCGGGCCAGCAGCTTCCGGCCGCTGTCCACCCGGGCGCGTTGAGTGGCGATCCGCGCGTCCAGGTCCACGGTCTCCTCTGTGACGTCCTCGGTACGGATCTCCCGCCGCTCCTGCCGGCCCAGCTTGGCGAGTTCGTCGACGATCCCGGTGAAACGCGCCGCCGGCACCCGCAGACTCAACTCGGCCCGCGCGTCGGCGTCGACGCTGCTCCGCTGGTCGCCGCCGACGAAGCCGCCCGCCGCGGTGACCGCCGCGACGGCGTCACGTGCCGCCTTGTCCACATCGTCCACCCGTACCAGCATCGTTCCGGTGTAGATGATCGAGCGCTGGTCCACCCGCAGGTCCGGGGCGCCCGCGCCGGCGGGGCCGGGTGCGCCGGCCTCCCCGGGTACGCCCGCACGGGCCGGGGGCGGCGCCGCCCCCGCGTCCGCCGCACCGGCAGCCGAGCCGGCCTCATCGGTTCCGTCGGCGGCGCTGCACCCGCCGGCTGCCAGGCTCGCCACCAGCACCGCCACCAGGACCCCCCGACGCCGTCTGCTCCGTACGTCCATCTCCGCTCCCCTCCGCTCGCCCGATGGGCGATACCTCGGACGTGGCGCGCCAGCACGCCGGTTCCGGCAGACTGCGCTGAGGACATCACGATTCGATAATCGAGGAGTCACGATGCAGCTCACCAAGTACGCCCACTCCTGCCTCCGGGTGGAGCACGACGGGGGAGTGCTCGTCATCGACCCCGGTGTGTTCAGCGACCCCGTGGCGCTGGACGGGGCGGACGCGGTGCTGATCACCCACGAACATCCGGACCACCTGAACGTCGAGGCGGTCACCCGCCAGCTCGACCGGCGTCCCGCCCCGGTGTACGGGCCGGCTTCGCTCTCCGCGGCCCTCGGCGACGCGGCCGAGGCGCTGCGGGCGGTCCAGCCGGGCGAGTCGTTCACGGCCGCCGGGGTGGCCGTCCGCGCGTACGGCGGTCAGCATGCCGTGATCCACCCGGACATCCCGGTGGTGGAGAACGTGGGCTACCTGATCAACGACGTGGTCTACCACCCGGGGGACGCACTGGTGGTGCCGGACCTCCCGGTCGACACCCTCTTCGCGCCGATCCACGCCGCCTGGTCGAAGTTCTCCGAGGTGGTGGACTTCATCCGGGCGGTCGCGCCGCGCCGGGTGTACGCACTGCACGACGCGCTGCTCAACGACAACGGGTACGGCCTGCTCGACCGCCAGTACGCGGCGCTGTCGCAGACGGACTACCGGCGGCTGGAACCCGGTACCCGGCTGGACGCCTGAGGCGATGCCCGGCCCCTCGCCCGAGCTGGTCCAGCAGCTCTACAGCACGCCTCCCGACCGGTTCGTGGCCGCCCGGGACGCGGCCGTCGCGCAGGCGCGCAAGGCGGGTGACCCGGGGACCGCCCGTCAGATCGCCCGCCTGCGCCGTCCCACCGTGGCCGCCTGGCTGGTGAACCTGCTCGCCATCCGCCGCCCCGAGCTGGTCGCCGACCTGGTGCAGCTCGCCGAGGCGATGCGCTCGGCCCAGCGGGAACTGCGCGGTCCGCGGCTGCGGGAACTCTCCGCGCAGCGGCGCACGGTGGTCGGAGCGCTCCTCGCCGAGGTTCGCAAGCTGGCCGCGGAGGAGGCCGGCGCCCCGCCGGCCGGGAAGCTGCCGCTGACCGAGGTGGAGGCGACCTTGACCGCGGCGCTCTCCGACAGCGAGGTGGCCGAGCAGGTACGCGCCGGACGGCTGCTCCGGGCGGCCAGCTACGCCGGCTTCGGTGAAGTGCCCCGCCCGCAACTGCGCCTGGTCACCGGCGGTGAGGACGAGGAGGAGGAGGAACGGCGGCGACGGGAGGCCGGTCGAGCCCCCGCCCAACGCGCGCCCGGCGGACGGGAGGCCGAGCGGGCCGCGGAACGGGCCGAGCGTAAGGCGCGGGCCGAGCGGGCACGGCAGCGCCGGGCGTTGGAACGCGAGCTGGCGAAGGCGCGCGCCGACCAGGACCGGGCCGAGTCGGAGCTGGCGGACGCGACCGAGGTCGAACACGACGGCGCGGCGGCGCTCGACGAGATCGAGACCGAGCTGGCCGAACTGGAACGGCGGCGGGCGGTCGCCGAGCAGGAGCTGAGCCGGGCCAAGCTGGCCCGCCGCGCAGCGGAGCGGGCGCTGACCGCGGCCCGGCGGCGCGCCGGCGAGGTAGAGGCGGCCGTGGAGGCACTGGACGCCGAGGACGGGGATTCCAGCACGGGCAGCGACGAGGCAGACTGACGTCGATGGACTTTCGTGTGGTGCGGGCGGGACGCTCCGGCGCGCGTGGGCGGGCCCGATGACCCCGGAGCAGATCGCCGCGGCCAGCAAGCCCCTGGTGCTGGAACTGGGCGACGCCTTCGGCCGCTGCCCGGTGACGTTGCGTCGGGCCCGGCTGCTCGGCATCTCCGGCTGGGCCTTCTACGTCGCGGGTCGAGCCGGCGCCCTCGGTGACGTACGGGCCGAGACGGTGGCCGCCACCCTCGGCTTCCTCGCGCCGGACGCGGTGGCGGACGGCTGGGACGGGGCGGCGCGCACGGTCCGGCCGTCCGAGGTGGCCGCCGCGATGCTCGCCGAGTGCTGCCGGTGGGGTTCGCAGCACCTGGACGACCTACCCCGGGTCGACCGGCTCGTCGGGCTGCTCGAACGGGCGGTCCACGCCGCGGACGGCAGCGGCATGCCGCTCTTCGCCGCCTGGCGGGCGATACCAGTGCCGCACCGCGCCGCCGGGGCCCGCGCCGCGGCGGCGTTACGTCTGCTCCGGGAGTACTTCACGGGTGCGTACCTGCTCGCCGTCCGGGCCGGGGGGATGACCCCGCTCGAGGCGGTGCTCAGCGGGCCGGAGGGGGAGGCGGGCGCGATGGCGTGCGGCTGGCCGCCGCCGTACCCGGCTGTGGGTCCGCTGGTCCGGCGGCGGCTCTGGGCCGAGGCGGTGACCCACCGGCTGGCCGCGCCGGCGTTCGCCGCGCTCGGGCCGGTCGACGGCACCGAGCTGGTGGAGCTGCTGGCCGCCACCCGCGCGCACCTCGGCGCGGTGGCCCGCGCGCATCCTGCGGCCTGAGCGCTACCGGGGGTGGGACGGCGATCTCGCGTCTCGACGCGCACCCGCCCGGCCCGCGCCTCGGCGTCGGGCGAGAAGCAGCGCGACGTTCGAGGTCGTAAATGGGCGGCGTGGGCGAACCGGCTCTGCCAGGATCGGCGGCGTGACCCTTCCCGCTGGTTGGAGCGCGCGCCGGCCCACCCTCGACGACGTGCCCGCGATCCTCGCGGTGGTGCACGCCGCGGACACCTTCGCCGTCGGCTACCCGGACTTCGACGCCGCCGACGTCGAGGCTGCGCTGAGCGGCCCGTACGTCGACCCGTCCCGCGACTCCTGGCTGGCGCTCGACCCGGACGGCCACGTGGTCGGCTGGACGAGCATCGACAACCCGACCGGCACCGGCCGGGAGTTCGTGGACGTCTACGTCGACCCGGAGCGGGGCAGGCAGCTACGCGGGTCGCTGCTGGCCCGCCAGCTCGACCGGGTCGCGGAGCGCGCCGCCGAACGGTCATTGCCGGCGCTCACCGTGCGGTGTGCGGCCTTCGAGCCGGAGCGGGACTGGGCGCGGGTCCTGCGCGACACCGGTTTCACCCTGGCGAAACGTTACGTCCGCATGCACCGCTCGCTGGCCGACCTGCCCGCTGAGCCGCCCTCGCCGCCCGGTGTGGCGGTCCGCCCGGTCGATCCCGACGACGAACTGGACCTGCGCGAGTTCCACCGGATCTTCGACACCGCCTTCCGGGACACGCCCGACTACGAGCCGCTCGGGTACGCCGAGTGGCGCAAGAAGGTCACCCAGCACGGCACCAGCTGGGACGAGTGGTTCGTCGCGGAGGTCGACGGGGTGGCGGTCGGCGCGCTGCAATCCTCCGACCAGGCGCTCGACCAGGACGAGGGTTTCGTGCGGAGCCTCTCCGTGCTGCCCGGATTCCGGCGGCGGGGGGTGGGGGCCGCGCTGCTGCGCCGGGCGTTCAGCCGGTACGCCGAGAAGGGGCGCGCCTCCGCCGGTCTGGGCGTGGACCTGACCAACCCGACCACGCCGCTGTCCCTCTACCGCTCCGTGGGCCTGCGGGAGACCCGCTGGACCGACATGTACGAGCTGGTCGTGCCGGCCGCGTCGACGAGCGCGGCGTCGAAGGTCGGTTGACGTCCCGCCGGACGACTTCCGTCCGGCACCGGTTCCGCTCGAATGTGTGATCGGCGACCCCTCCGCGCAGCCCGGACGGTGGAGCGTACGGGCGCGGTAGCAGACTGGTGGGGTGCGACCTACGTTACGCCGAGGCGGTGCCGGTGGGGCGGGAGCGCAGCTCGGAGACGTAGTCGTCCGGCGCCCCGGCCTTCTCCGCAGCGGTCGCGATCTCCGACAGGTACCACGAGGTCGGCAGTCCGCCCTCGTAGCCGTCGAAGACGTAGATCCACGCGGTCACGTCGCCGTCGAGCGTCGAGACGCGGACGTGCAGCTTGCGGTACGTGCCGGAGGTCACACCCTCGATCTCGTCGAGCTGGGCGGCGTCGTACGGGTGGATGTCGTAGAGCGCCACGAAGACCCGGTCGCCGGGGGATTCGACGAGGGTGCTCACCGCGCCTTCCCAGCCGATGACGTCCTCGCCGGCGAAGGTCAGCCGCCAGCCTTCCAGCCAGCCGGTGCCCACCATGGGCGAATGCGGGCAGTAGGCGCGCATCCGACCGGGGTCGAGGTTTGAGCCGTAGGCGGCGTGAAGACGCACGGCGATGACGATAGCCCGGCGGACGGGTGGGGGAGAATACGACGGTGCGTGTCGGACGCGTTCAGGAGAAGAAAGTCACTGTGAGCATCGACGAGGGGCGAGTGCGGTGAGCCGGATCGTGATCATCGGGGGCGGGCCGGCCGGCTACGAGGCGGCGCTGGTCGCCGCACAGCTGGACGCCGACGTCACCGTGGTGGAGGCCGAGGGCGCCGGCGGGGCCTGTGTGCTGTCCGACTGCGTACCGTCGAAGACCTTCATCGCGAGTTCCGAGGTGGTGACCGGCTACCGGGACACCGAGGAGTTCGGGGTGCACTCGGACGGGCTGGAGGCGGTCACCGTCGACGCGACGGCAGTGCACCAGCGGGTGAAGCGGCTCGCGCTCGCCCAGTCGGCCGACGTTCACGCCAAGCTGCTCAAGGCCGGCGTCACCTTCGTGGCCGGCACCGCCCGCCTGGGGGAGGACATGCTCGGTCACACGCACCGCGTGGTGGTCAGCCCCGCCGACGGCGCCGCCGACTACACGATCGACGCCACCACGGTCCTGATCGCGACCGGCGCCACCCCGCGCCAACTGCCGACGGCCCTCCCGGACGGCGAGCGGATCCTCACCTGGCGGCAGGTGTACGACCTGCCCGAGCTGCCCGAGCACCTGATCGTGGTCGGCTCCGGTGTGACCGGCGCCGAGTTCGCCAGCGCGTACCTCGGGATGGGCGTCGAGGTCACCCTGGTGTCCAGCCGGGACCGGGTCATGCCGCAGGAGGACGCCGACGCGGCGCAGGCGATCGAGCGGGTCTTCCGCGCCCGGGGCATGAGCATCCTGAACAACTCCCGCGCCGACGCGGTCCGTCGCACCGACACCGGCGTCGAGGTCGAGCTCTCCGACGGTCGCAAGGTGTACGGCTCGCACGCGCTGATCACGGTCGGCTCGATCCCCAACACCGCCGACCTCGGCCTCGCCGAGTACGGCGTCGAGCTGGGCCGGGGCGGCTACGTGAGAGTCGACCGGGTGTCCCGGACCAACGTGCCCGGCATCTACGCCGCCGGCGACTGCACCGGCGTGCTCGCGCTGGCCAGCGTCGCGGCCATGCAGGGCCGGATCGCGATGTGGCACGCGCTCGGCGAGGCGGTCCGCCCGCTGCGGCTGCGGACCGTCGCCGCGAACGCCTTCACCTCGCCCGAGCTGGCCACCGTGGGCGTCTCGCAGAACGAGGTGGACGCCGGCACGGTCCCGGCCCGGCAGGTGATGCTGCCGCTGGCGGGCAACGCCCGGGCCAAGATGGACGACCTGGCGGACGGCTTCGTGAAGCTCTTCTGCCGACCGGCCAGCGGGCAGGTGATCGGCGGTGTGGTGGTGGCGCCCAAGGCGAGCGAGCTGATCCTGCCGATCACCATGGCGGTGGAGAACAACCTCACCGTCAACGAGCTGGCCCAGACGATCACCATCTACCCGAGCCTCTCCGGATCGATCACCGAGTCGGCCCGCCAGCTCATGCTCCACGAACTGGAGTGACTGCCGCTTCTGCCGGCCGTACCCCGGCCGGCGTACGCGGCCGTGCGGTCGTGGCCCTCCGCCGAGGCGCCACGACCGCCTGATCTCCGCCGTCCGGCGAGCCCGTGACCACCAGGGCGAAGATGGTGAGCACGGCGACCTCGGCCAGGATCAGCAGGCGCTCCACCAGCCCGATGAGCACGCGGTCACCCGGGAACGCCGACCAGACCATGGCCACGGCGAGGACCGCGCTGGCGATCACGAACCGGCGCGTCCAGCGGGCCGCAGTCGCGGGCAGTCGGTTCGCCAGCAGCCATCCGCCCGCCGGCAACGCCAGGAAGGCGACCACCGAGGCGTACCGGTGCACGTAGGCGGCGGCACCCATCGGCGTACCGGGATCGTTCGTCGGTACGACCGCGGCCAGCAGCAGGCCGGCCGCCCAGGCGGCCATCAGACCCTCCGCCCACCCGATCCGCCGCCGGCGGAGGGCTCGGCGGGTCCGGGCAGCCTGGTGGCCGTCGGTCGTCGCGGCAGGGGTGCGGCGCAGCGCGGGCAGGAGCACCGCGGTGGCCGCCGCCAGCAGCACCATCGCGGTGTCGATGACGCCGCCCCGGTCGGAGACGGCGAAGTCGCTGACGGTCAATGACCAGGGGGACAGGTCCTCGTTCACCTCAAGATGTCCGATTACGGCGAGCAGCGCCGCCAGTGCGATACCGCCGAGAGCCAGCAGGCCCGATCTCCGCGTTCCAGGCATGCCTCAGCCTGTCGCCGGCACCACCCGAAACGGATCGGGGCGTGCCACCGAATTCGATCCCCGGGACCACCCCTAGGAGCCGTGCCGAGGACCTGATGCCTGCATTACCGGCGGGCAGCGACGTGGGCACCCGAAGAGGGGCCCGGCGAGTCGACCGGCAGGCCGGCGTTGCGGCGGGCGTTCACGACCGTCATCAGCCAGCCGGCGGCGGCGAAACCGGTTGCCGCCACGACCGCGACCACCGCGAGACGCCAGGTGGAGGAGGCGAGCGCCGTCCCGCCGAGGTGCCCGACCAGCGCCCCGTAGGTGGCCCAGCCCAGCGCGGCGATCGTCTCGTAGATCAGGAAGAGCCGGTACGGGTAGCGGCTGCGGCCGGCCGAGAAGCAGGCCGCCATCCGGCCGCCGGGCACGAACCGGCAGAGCAGGATCACCAGCGGCCCCGGACGGCGTAGGCCCTGGGTGAACCGCGCGGCGGCCCGCTGGGCGCGGCTCTGCCTGGTATGTCGGCGTACCCGCCGGTCGGGTGCGCTCCGGCCCAGCAGGTAACAGATGAGGTCACCGGCCAGGACGCCGGCCGCTCCGGCGGCGATCGTGAGGGGCAGGTCCAGCCCGCCGTAGACGGTGAGCGCCCCTCCGGTGATCATGATGGCCTGGGTGGGGATGACCGGGACGAAGGCGTCCAGCAGCAGCAGAGCGAGCAGCGCGAGGTACGCCCACGCCGGTGACGTGACGTCAGTGAGTAGTTCGGGCACGCCCGCCACCTCGCCATATGCGGCCGATTTGATGTACCGAGACTGACGACGTGTCCGGCGTCACCACGGACGGACCCGACCGGTGGTGACCATGGACACGGCAGGGCCACCCCAGTACAACGACGGTCCATCGCTCCCGGTCACGGTCGGCGGATCGGCCTTCGTCGGCGTACCGTTGTCGGGCGCGGCCATACGACCGTCGGGTCCCCCGTTCTCGACGCTCGGGCCGCATCGGGCCGCCGGCAGGTCCCGTGCCGGCGGCCCGCCCCTCTTCACCCCTCAGCAGTGGCCTCTTTCCCGGAAAAAGTGGCCACCCGGCGCGCGAAGGCCACGCTTTCCGGGAAAGAGCGCCGATCCTGAGGTGGGCGGGCGCAGGGGGTGGAAATGGCGTGCGTTCGCTCGCGGGTGGCGCGTACGGTCTCGGGCATGCGCAGTGCGGAACGGACCACGACGCCGGAAGATCCCGGCGTGCCGTACTGACGTTTCCGTCCACGAGGCCCCGGGGTGATCGCTCCCGGGGGCCGCGCGGCGTTCGGTGACGAGATCGCCTCCGGGTCGTACCCGATCAGGGAGAGCGACATGATCGACCACCGCAGGCTCGGCCGAGAGTTGGAGCTGTTCGTCTCCGATCCGCTGGCCGGCGCCGGCCTGCCCATCTGGCTGCCGGCCGGAGCCGCCGCCCGGCACGCGGTCGAGGAGTACGTCCGGGAGTTGGAGCGCCTGGCCGGCTACCGGCACGTCTACTCGCCACCGCTGGGAAAGCGGGAGCTCTTCGAACTCTCCGGGCACCTCGGCTACTTCGCCGACGACATGTTCCCGCCGATGCGGCTCTCCGACGACGACGAGTTCGTGTTGCGGCCGGCGCTCTGCCCGCACCACGCCCTGGTGTTCGGCGCGCGCGGCCGCTCCTACCGTGAGCTGCCGCTGCGCATCGCCGAGTTGGGTGGGATGTACCGCGCGGAGCGCTCCGGGGTGCTCGGCGGCCTCTCCCGGGTACGGGCCATCTCGCTCAACGACGCGCACAACTTCTGCGCGCTGGAGCAGGTGGGGGACGAGGTCGCCGAGATCCTCCGGCTGATCCGCGAGGCACACGCCGCGCTCGGCGGACGCCCGGCCGGGTTCCGGTTGTCGCTGCGCGGGCCGGGTCAGCGGTACGTCGGCGACGACGCGCAGTGGGCCCGCGCCGAGGAACTGCTGCGCGACGCCCTGACCGGGGTCGAGTACGCGGTCGCACCCGGGGACGCGGCCTTCTACGGTCCGAAGATCGACGTCCAGATCGTCGACGCCCGTGGCCGGGAGTCGACCCTCGCCACCGTGCAACTCGACTTCGACAAGCCGGAACGCTTCGACCTGGCGTACACCGACCGGGACGGGGCACGGCGACGGCCGGTGATGGTGCACCGGAGCCTGGTCGGCAGCATGGAGCGGCTGTTCGCCTACCTCATCGAGGTGCATCAGGGCGCCTTCCCCGCCTGGTACGCGCCGGTTCAGCTGGTGGTGCTCCCGGTGGACGCCGACCAGGCCGGCGCCGCGGCCGACCTCGCCCGCCGGGCCGAGGAGTCCGGGCTGCGGGTCGAGGTGGACGCCGCCGGCTCGCTGGGCGCCCGGATCCGGGACGTGACCCGGCGTCGCATCCCGTACGCCGCGGTGATCGGTGCCCGGGAGGCGGCGGACGGGCGGGTGTCCCTGCGGCTGCGCGACGGGCGTGGACTCGATCCGTTGCCCGTGGCGGCCGCGCTCGACCTGGTAAACGGTGTGGTGGCCACCCGGTCCGCGCAGCTGCTGCCCGACTGACCCGGGCACGGGTGGGCGCGGGCCGGTACTCGCCCGCGCGCCGCCCGAGCCGGCCGGTGCACGGGTGGTGTCCGTGCTACCGGCCGGCCGGGCCGGTGGGCGGAATTCGTGCTGCCGTCCGGCGTGGGCGTCGCGCGCGCCCGTGGCCGGCCGGGTCACCCCGACAGCGCCCCCTGTGCCGCAGCCGGTGTCCGGGCGGCGCCGTCGGTGGGCTCGTCCTCTTCCGTGAGCGCCTGGCTGAACTGCGACAGGTAGAGCCGCTGGTACGCCCCGCGCGCGGCGAGCAGCTGCTCGTGCGTGCCTTGCTCGACGATCCGGCCGTTCTCCATCATCAGGATCAGGTCGGCGTCCCGGATGGTGGAGAGCCGGTGCGCGATCACGAAGCTGGTCCGGTCCGAACGCAGCGCGGCCATCGCCCGCTGCAGCAGCACCTCGGTGCGCGTGTCGACCGAGCTGGTCGCCTCGTCGAGAATCAGCAGCGACGGCTCGGCGAGGGCCGCCCGGGCGATCGTGATGAGCTGCTTCTCGCCGGCGCTGACGTTGCTGCCCTCCTCGTCGATGACCGTGTCGTAGCCGTCGGGCAGGCTGCGGACGAACCGGTCCACGAAGGTGGCCCGGGCGGCGGCGAGGATCTCCTCCTCGGTCGCGTCCGGCCGGCCGTACGCGATGTTGTCGCGGATGGTGCCGCCGAAGAGCCACGTGTCCTGAAGCACCATCCCGATCCGGCCACGCAGGTCGTCGCGGCGCATGGTGCTGGTGTCCACCCCGTCCAGGGTGATCCGGCCGGCGTCCAACTCGTAGAACCGCATGATCAGATTGACGAGCGTCGTCTTGCCGGCGCCGGTCGGTCCGACGATCGCCACGGTGTGACCGGGCTCGGCGACCAGCGACAGGTCGTTGATCAGCGGCTTGTCCGGCTCGTAGCGGAACGACACGTGCTCGAACTCGACCCGGCCCCGCGGCTGGGCGACAAGGGCCGGCTCGACCGGGTCGGGGCTCTGCTCGTCGGCATCGAGTACGGCGAACACCCGCTCCGCCGAGGCGACACCGGACTGGAGCAGGTTGGCCATCGAGGCCACCTGGGTGAGCGGCTGGGTGAACTGCCGGGAGTACTGGATGAACGCCTGCACGTCGCCGAGGCTCATCGACCCGTGGGCGACCCGCAGGCCGCCGACCACGGCGATCGCCACGTAGCTCAGGTTCCCGATGAACATCATCGACGGCATGATGATCCCGGAGATGAACTGGGCCCCGAAGCTCGCCTTGAACAGTTGCTCGTTCTTCTCGGTGAACGCGGCTTCGACCTCGCGCTGCCGCCCGAAGACCTTGACCAGTTCGTGGCCGGTGAAGGCCTCCTCGATCCGGCCGTTCAGCTCGCCGGTGTGCGCCCACTGGGCGATGAACTGCTTCTGCGACCGCTTCGCGATGCGCTGAGTGACCAGCACCGACAGCGGCACGGCGACCAGCGCCACCAGCGCCAGCAGCGGCGAGATCCAGAACATCGCCCCGAGTACGCCGATCACCGTGAGCAGCGACGTGAGTAGCTGGCTCAGCGTCTGCTGGAGGCTCTGCGAGATGTTGTCGATGTCGTTTGTCACCCGGCTGAGCAGTTCGCCCCGCGGCTGCTTGTCGAAGTAGGGCAGCGGCAGGCGGTTGAGCTTGTCCTCCACGTCGGAACGCAGCTTCAGCACCGTCCGCTGCACCACGCCGTTCAGCAGCCAGCCCTGCCAGAACGACAGCAGCGCCGCGGCGAGGTAGAGCCCGAGCGCCAGCAGCAGGATCCGTCCCAGCGCACTGAAGTCGATGCCCGCCCCGGGCACTGGATGCATCCGGGCGAGCATGTCGGCGAAGGCGTTGTTGCCGCTCGCGCGGGCCGCCGCGACGGCCTGATCGACGCTGCTGCCCGCCGGGAGTTTCCGGCCGACCACCCCAGTGAAGATCAGGTCGGTGGCGTGCCCGAGGATCTTCGGCCCGGCGACGCTGAGCCCGACGCTCACCACCGCCAGCGCGATGATCCCGCTGAGCTGGAGCCGATGCGGCCGGAGCCGGCCGAGCAGCCGCCGCGCCGACGGCCCGAAGTTCATCGACCGCTCGGCGGGCATCCCGGCCCCGAAGCCCGGCCCGCGGCCGCCCGGCATCCGCCGCGGTGTCGACCCGGCGGGCGGCTTCTGCGCCGGTACCGTGCGCTCGCTCACGCCGGCACCTCCGCGGTCTGCTGCGAGGCGACGATCTCGGCGTACGTCGGGCTGCTCTCCAGCAGCTCCTCGTGTCGTCCCATTCCGACGATCCCCCCGTTCTCGAGCACGATGATCTGGTCGGCGTCGACGATCGTGGAGACCCGCTGAGCCACGATCACCACGGCGGCGTCTGCGGTGACCGGTCGCAGTGCCGCCCGCAACCGCGCGTCGGTGCCCAGGTCGAGCGCGGAGAACGAGTCGTCGAAGAGGTAGATCTCCGGTTTCCGGACCAGGGCCCGGGCGATCGCCAGTCGTTGCCGCTGGCCGCCGGAGACGTTTGTGCCGCCCTGCGCGATGGGTGCGTCCAGCCCGCTGGGCATCTGCGCCACGAAGTCGGCGGCCTGCGCGATCTCCAGCGCCGCCCAGAGATCCTCGTCCGTGGCGTCCGGATTGCCGTAGCGCAGGTTGCTCGCGATCGTGCCGGTGAAGAGGTACGGCCGCTGGGGCACCAGGCCGATGCGGCGCCACAGCTCGTCGGGTGCCAGATCGCGTACGTCCGTCCCGTCCACCAGTACGGCGCCGTCGGTGACGTCGACCAGCCGCGGAATCAGCGACAGCAGGGTGGTCTTGCCCGCACCGGTGCTGCCGATGATCGCCGTGGTGGTGCCGGGCGTCACCCGGAACGAGATGTCCCGCAGCACCGGCTCGGCCGCGCCCGGGTACTGGAACCGCACGTCGCGTAGCTCCAACTCGGCCCGTCCCGGCACCTCGACGACCGGGGTCGCGGGCGGTGCCACGGAGGTGTCGGTGTCGAGCACCTCGACGATGCGCTCGGCGCAGACCGCCGCGCGCGGCACCATCATCAGCATGAAGGTGGCCATCATGACGGACATCAGGATCTGCATGAGGTACTGGAGGAAGGCGGTGAGCGCGCCGATCTGGATGGCCCCCGAGTCGACCCGCTGCGCGCCGAACCAGAGCACCGCGACGCTGGAGACGTTGAGCACCAGCATCACCACCGGGAAGATCAGCGCCAGCAGCCGCCCGACCCGGAGCGCCGTGGCGCTCAGGTCCGCGCTGGCCACGCCGAAGCGCTCCGTCTCGTACGGCTCGCGTACGAAGGCGCGGACCACCCGGATGCCGGTGATCTGCTCGCGCAGGACGCGGTTGACCGTGTCGATGCGGGTCTGCATGAGCCGGAACCCCGGCACCATCCGCCGGATGACCAGTGACAACGCGACGGCGAGGACGGGTACCGAGACGAGCATCAGCCAGGAGAGCCCGAGGTCCTCCCGCAGTGCCATCACCACGCCGCCGACGCACATGATCGGGGCGGCCACGAGCATGGTGCAGCTGAGCAGCACGAGCATCTGCACCTGCTGCACGTCGTTGGTGTTGCGCGTGATGAGCGACGGTGCGCCGAACCGGGCGACCTCGCGGGCGGAGAACCGGTTGACGTGCCGGAAGATCGCGGCCCGCGTGTCCCGGCCGAAGCTCATCGCGGTACGCGCTCCGAAGTACACCGCGGCGATCGAGCAGACGATCTGGACCAGGCTCACCGCGAGCATCCAGGCTCCGGTTCGCATGATGTAGCCGGTGTCGCCGCGAGCCACGCCCAGGTCGATGATGTCGGCGTTGAGGCTCGGCAGGTAGAGCGAGGCCATGGTGCCGACGAACTGGAGCAGCACGACGGCGGCCAGCGGCTTCGAGTACGGGCGTAAATGGTTACGGAGCAGTCGGATCAGCACTTTTTCCGACCTTCCGTCCCGTCTGCGGGCACGGTCATGCCAGGTTCCTCTCCACTACCGATGACCTCCAGCAGGAACTCGCGGATCACCGCCGCCTTCTCGGGGTCGGCGTCGACCGAGGTGAGCGGCCGCCCGGACCGGATCAGGACGCTCAACCCCGCCAACCGTTCGTGGCCGGCGGGAGTGATGGCGAGCCGTACGCTGCGCCGGTCGCTGTCGTTGCGCTGCCGTTCGACCAGCCCGTCACGTTCGAGGGTGTCGACGATCCCGGTCAGCGTGGCCGGCCGCACGAAACAGCGTTCGGCCACCTCGCGGTGCGGCAGGGGGCCGTGCTTGTCGAGCGTCATGAGGGCGACCATCCCGGCCTGGGTGAGGTTGAACTTCTCCGCGAGGAAGCGGTTCCACCGCTGGGTGACCACGTGACCGGCCAGGGCCAGGAGGCGGCCCATCGGTACGTCGTTGAGGGTGACGAGATCCACGACCAACAGGTTAGCTACCTGATGGTCAGGTACCAAACGAAATTACCGCTGCGGTGGCGATGAAGGCGATCTGCAGCGCCGTACGGGGTCCCAGTGGCGTGACCGGTCGTCCGCCCAGGTTGAGCCGGCGTCGTGCCGCCGAGACGTTGGCCGGGAACATCGCGAGCATCAGCAGTCCCAGTCCGGCCGCTGCCCAGCGGGCCGTGGCCGGAATGAGCAGGGCCGCCGCGCCGGCCAGTTCGAGCACGCCGGTCACGCTGACCAGGAGGGCCGGCCGGGGCAGGCGTGACGGGACCATGGCGACCAGGCCGGATCTGCGGGGCTCGGTGAAGTGCGCGAGCCCGGTGAGCGCGAACATGGCGGCCAGTCCGACCCGGAGTGCGTCGGTCGTGCCGTCCAGGGGGTCGAAGCCGGCCAGCCCGGCGATCCGGGCCAGTGCGAAACCGGCGATCAGGGTGATCAGCGGAGCCATGACGTCCTCCTCGACTGCGAAACTTGTCATCGACAAGATTGCGCCCCGAGTGCCATCTTGTCAATGGCAAGATAGGATCGCGGCATGACCCAGACGCGTGGCTACCATCACGGCGATCTGCGCCGTGCCCTGCTCGACGCCGCGGTGGAGGCGATCGGTGAATCCGGTCCCGCCGCTCTCAGCCTGCGAGACCTCGCCCGGCGGGCCGGAGTTTCGCACGCCGCACCCGCGCATCACTTCGGCGACAAGGCCGGCCTGCTCACCGCGCTCGCCGTGCAGGGGTTCGACCTGCTCGCCGGGACCCTGCGCGACGCGGGCGACGACCTGCTCGCTGCCGGCGTCGCGTACGTGGACTTCGCGGTCCGGCACCGCGCGCACTTCGAGGTGATGTTCCGGCCGGACCTCTACCGAGCGCACGACCCGGAGGTGCGGGCCGCCAGCGACCGGGCCGGCGGCGTGCTGCGCGACCGGGTGGCCGGCCTACCGGCGCGCGACGGTGGCGCGGGCGACCCCGGGCGGGACGCCCTCGCCGCCTGGTCGATCGTGCACGGCTTCGCCACCCTCTGGCTCGCCGGCGCGCTGCCGCCCCGCGTCGGCGACGACCCGCGCGAGGCCGCCCGGGTCGTCATCCGCCGCCTCTTCGAGTAGGCGCGGAAGGCGTCCAGCGCTACATATTGACGCACGTCGTGATCCGGCTGTAAACAAGGTGCACTGATGGCGCGTCCGCGGAGGTGGCCCGATGCGACGATCTCTGGTCCTCCTGACCGTGCTGCTCCTGCTCGCCACGGCCGTGCCGGGGGCGGCGACCGCGGCACCGGCCCCCGCCGGAACGCGCCCGGGAGCCCGCGCCGCCACCGTGAGCGCGGGAGCGAGCCCCGTGCAGGTCTACGGCGCCTGGCACTGCGGCAACGACTACTGCACCTGGGGTACGGTCCGTGGCCTCGCCGAGTTCGACAGCCAGAACCGCTGGCTCGTCGACCGCGGCGACGGTCGCCCTTCGGTCAACCTGGTCGTACTGAGCTTCGTCAACCCGCTGGCGCTGCTGCGCCAGACCACGGACCAGGCCACGCTCGACGGCGTTCCCCGGGGCATGACCCCCGAGATCGTCAACTACTTCACCTCGCGGGGCGTCCGGGTGATGCTCTCCATCGGCGGCATCACCTACACCGACGACTGGGACGCCGCGCTCGCCGAGAACCCGATGCTCTTCGGTCAGCGCGCCGCAGCGGTCGCCAGCCGGCTCGGGGTCGGCATCGAGATCGACTACGAGCAGAACACCGACCCGAACCTCGCCGGGCTCCAGGCCTTCATCGACGCGTACCGGGCGGTGCACCCGTACGACGCCACCGGCGTCCGGCCGGAGGCTCGGCTCACCATCGACGTCGCGGCCGGTGACCGCTGGCTGATCGCGTTGAACCGGAAGGCCACCGCCGACTGGCTGCGGACGGACCGACCGGTGCTGGACTACGCCAACGCCATGGTCTCCGCCCGGCCCGCCTCGGCCGACGCCTCCCAGGACAACTGGCAGGAGCACGTCGACGGCAAGCCGCAGTTCAGCCCGTCGGTGCCGCCGCTAGCGCCCGCCAAGTTCACCGGCGGCATCTACATCGCCTACGGGGGCAGGGCGCTGCCCGAGTGCGTCGACTACGCCACCTCAGTGCAACGAGCGACCGCCCCGTACGTCCAGACGGTCGCCCCCAACGGCGCGGGCACGACGGCCGGCATGCTCGGCTTCATGTTCTGGGCCGCCGAACGCCCCTCCACCCGTGGCATCGGCACCGTTCCTCCGTACACCTGCGCCGGTGGGGTCGGCGCCGGCGCGACCGCGCTGGACGTCCCGGTGCCGATGCCGCCGCTGCGGCAGGGCTGACCGGCCGTCTCGCGAGGCCGGCCAGCGGACTCGCGCGAGCCCGGGTCACCAGCTGGCCGGCAGTGGCATCCCCTCGGTGTAGCCGGCCGCGCTCTGCACACCCACCACCGCCCGCTCGTGGAACTCGGACAGGTTCCGGGCCCCGGCGTAGGTGAAGGAGCTCCGCACACCCGCGATGATCTCGTCGATCAGGTCCTCGACGCCTGGGCGGGTCGGGTCGAGATGCATCCGCGCCGAGGAGATGCCCTCCTCGAAGACCGCCTTCCGGGCTCGGTCGTACGGGCTGTCCTCGGCGGTGCGCGCGCTGACCGCCCGGGCCGAGGCCATGCCGAAGCTCTCCTTGTAGCGCCGGCCGTCCGGGTCGGTGTAGAGGTCGCCGGGCGACTCGTACGTGCCGGCGAACCAGGAGCCGATCATGACGTTCGACGCTCCGGCGGCGAGCGCGAGCGCCACGTCCCGCGGGTGCCGGACGCCGCCGTCGGCCCACACGTGCCGCCCGAGCGCCCGGGCCGCCGCCGCGCAGTCGAGTACGGCCGAGAACTGCGGCCGCCCCACCCCGGTCATCATCCGGGTGGTGCACATCGCGCCCGGCCCCACGCCGACCTTGACGATGTCGGCGCCCGCCTCGACCAGGTCCCGTACGCCCTCGGCGGTGACCACGTTGCCGGCCGCCACCGGGACGGCCGGGTCGAGCCTGCGCACCGCCCGCAGCGCTGAGATCATCCGCTCCTGGTGGCCGTGCGCGGTGTCCACCACCAGGGTGTCCACCCCGGCCTCGAGCAGCGCGGCGGCCTTACCGGTCACGTCGCCGTTGATGCCGATCGCCGCCGCGATTCGCAGCCGCCCCTGCTCGTCCAGCGCAGGCCGGTAGAGGGTCGCCCGCAGTGCCCCCTTGCGGGTGAGCACGCCGACCAGCCGACCCTGCGCGTCGACCACCGGGGCGAGCCGGCGGCGACCGGCGGAGAGCAGGTCGAACCCGGTACGCGGATCCGCGTCCGCGGGGATGGTGTGCAGCTCGGTGGACATCACATGGCGCAACTGGGCGAAGCGGTCCACGCCCACGGTGTCCGCCTCGGTGACCACGCCCAGCGGCCGGCCGGTCCCGTCCACCACGACCACCGCGCCGTGCGCGCGCTTGGGCAGCAGGTGGATGGCGTCGCCGACGGTGTCCGTCGGGCCGAGGGTGATCGGGGTGTCGTAGACCAGGTGGCGCTGCTTGACCCAGGACACGACGTTCGCCACCACGTCGATCGGGATGTCCTGGGGGATGACCGCGACCGCGCCACGCCGGGCCACCGTCTCGGCCATCCGCCGGCCGGCGACCGCTGTCATGTTCGACACCACGAGGGGAATCGTGGTGCCGGTGCCGTCGGAGCTGGCGAGGTCGACGTCGAGGCGGGAGCCCAGGTCGGAGCGGGACGGCGCCATGAAGACGTCGTTGTAGGTCAGGTCGTGCGCGGGGACCGCGCCATGAAGGAACCGCACCCGGCAATCATGGCTGGCGAGCACCATTACCGCCGCCACTGGTAGCGGAAAACACCCCCACCCCCCGCCCGGACCCCGTTGATCAAGAGGTTTCGGTCAGAACTGGTCACGGACCTGACGCAAAGCTCTTGATCACGGGGCGGTGGTCGGGAGCTAGCCGAGCAGCAGGGCCAGCGCGAGCCCGGCCATCAGCGTGGCGATCACGCCGTCCAGGACCCGCCAGGCGGCCCTACGCGCCAGCAGCGGGGCGAGCCGGTGCGCTGCCCCGCCGAGCGCGGTGAACCAGACCGCGCTGGCCAGGGTGGCGCCGACGCCGAAGAGCCAGCGGTGTGGGTGCTGCTGGGCGATTCCGCCGAGGAGGAGCACGGTGTCGAGGTAGACGTGCGGGTTCAGGTAGGTGAAGGCGATGCAGGCCAGCAGGGTGGCGCCCAGGGTGGCCGGCGGCCGGTCGGTGGGCACCAGCGCGCCGGGCCGCAGGGCGCGGCGGGCGGCGAGCGCCGCGTAGCAGAGCAGGAACGCGGCGCCGCCCCAGCGGATCGTGGTGAGCAGGACGGGCCGGCCGGTCACCAGCGTGCCGACTCCCGCGATGCCCGCCCCGATCAGCAGCGCGTCCGAGGCGGCGCAGGTGAGGACGACGGGTACGACGTGCTCCCGGCGCAGGCCCTGACGCAGGACGAAGGCGTTCTGCGCCCCGATGGCGACGATCAGGGCGATGGAGACGGAGAAGCCGGCGGCGGCGGAGCTGAGCACGTCACCGACCGTAGGTGAGCGCATTGCATGAGTCGAACTAAAGATTTTGAGGCTAGTTAAGCTGTGCTGATGGAAGGGCTCGACTTCGTCCAGCTGCGTACCCTCGCCGCCGTGGTCTCGGAGGGCAGCTTCGAGGCGGCGGCCCGGCTGCTGCACGTCACCCCGTCGGCCGTGAGTCAGCGGGTCAAGGCCCTGGAGGAGGCGGTCGGGCAGGTGCTCGTCCGGCGGGCCCGCCCCTGCGTGGCCACCGAGGCGGGCGCGCCACTGCTGCGTCTCGCTGGTCAACTCGTACTCCTGGAGCGGGAGGCGCTGGCCGACGCCCGCGGCCCGCTCACCGGCGCCGGTACGCGGACCCGGCTGGCCGTGGTGGTGAACGCGGACTCGCTCGCCACCTGGTTCCCCGCCGCGTTGGCCCGGCTGCCCGAAGGGCTGGAGCTCTCCCTCGACATCCGGCAGGAGGATCAGGACCACACCGCCGAACTGCTCCGCGACGGGGTGGTGACGGCGGCGGTGACCGCGCAGCGCGAGGCGGTCCAGGGCTGCCGGGTACGTCGGCTCGGTGCCATGCGCTACCGGGCGCTGGCCGCCCCGGCGATGGCCGCGACGCACTTCGCCGAGGGGATGACCCCGGCGGCGCTGGCCGCCGCGCCGGCGGTCGTCTTCGATCGGAAGGACCGGTTGCAGCACCGCTTCATCCGCACGTTGACCGGACAGACGCTCGACCCGCCCGTGCACTACGTGCCGTCGGTGCCGGCGTTCAGCGAAACCATCCGGCACGGGCTCGGCTGGGGTCTGGTGCCCGAGCAGATCGCCGAGGACGACCTGGCGTCCGGGGCGTGCGTCGACATCACCCCGGGCCGGCAGGTGGACGTGCCGCTGTACTGGCAGCACTGGCGGCTGGAGTCGGCGGCGCTGAACGCCCTCACCGCCGCCGTACGCGCGGTGGCCGCCGACACCCTCCGCTGACAAGACCCGGACGGGGCCCCTTCACCTGGGCGGGCCCCGCCGGGAGAGGTCAGGAGATGGTGCAGATCGCGGCGCCCGCGGTGATCACCGCGCCGACGTCCGCGGTCAGGCCACTGATCGTGCCAGCCTTGTGCGCGTGCAGCGGCTGCTCCATCTTCATCGCCTCCAGCACCACGATCAGATCACCCTCGGCGACGGTGTCCCCGTCCGCCACGGCGACCTTGACGATGGTGCCCTGCATGGGGGAGGTGAGCGCGTCGCCGCTGACCGTGGCGCCGGTCTTGGCGGCACCACCGCCCCGGCGGGCCGGCTTGCGGGCGGCCGGCGCGGCCGTGCTCGTGCCCGCACCGAGACCGGCCGGCAGGGTGACCTCCAGCCGCTTGCCGCCCACCTCGACCACGACGGTCTCCCGTTCGGCCGGCTCGGCGGCGGGGCCGGGAGTCGCGGTGAACGGCGGGACCGTGTTGTCGAACTCGGTCTCGATCCACCGGGTGTGCACGGTGAACGGCTCCGAGGTGAAGGCCGGGTCCCGGACCACCAGGCGATGGAACGGCAGGGCCGTCGCCATGCCCTCGGCAACCATCTCGTCGAGCGCCCGGCGGGCCCGCTCCAACGCCTCGGTCCGGGTCTCCCCGACGATGATCACCTTGGCCAGCAGCGAGTCGAAGTTGCCACCGATCACGTCGCCGGCCGAGATGCCGGCGTCCACCCGTACGCCGGGGCCGGTCGGCAGCCGCAGCGCGGTGATGGCACCCGGGGCGGGCAGGAAGTTGCGGCCGGGATCCTCGCCGTTGATCCGGAACTCGATGGCGTGCCCACGAGGGGTCGGGTCCCCGGCGAAGCGCAGCTTCTCCCCGTCCGCGATGCGGAACTGCTCGCGGACGAGGTCGATGCCGGCGGTCTCCTCGGTGACCGGGTGCTCGACCTGGAGCCGGGTGTTCACCTCCAGGAAGGAGATGGTGCCGTCGCCGCCGACCAGGTACTCGACGGTGCCGGCACCGTGGTAGCCGGCCTCGCGGCAGATCGCCTTGGCGCTCTCGTGGATCTGCGCGCGCTGGGCGTCGGTGAGGAACGGCGCGGGCGCCTCCTCGACCAGCTTCTGGTGTCGCCGCTGGAGTGAGCAGTCCCGGGTGCCCACCACGATCACGTTGCCGTGCTGGTCGGCCAGGACCTGCGCCTCGACGTGGCGCGGCTTGTCCAGGTAGCGCTCGACGAAGCACTCACCGCGGCCGAACGCGGCGACCGCCTCGCGGGTGGCCGACTCGAACAGCTGCGGGATCTCCTCCATGGTGCGGGCGACCTTGAGGCCGCGCCCGCCACCGCCGAAGGCGGCCTTGATGGCGACCGGCAGCCCGTGGTCGACGGCGAACGCCATCACCTCGTCGGCGCTGGCGACCGGGTCCGGGGTGCCGGGGACCAGCGGCGCGCCGGCGCGCTGGGCGATGTGCCGGGCGGTCACCTTGTCGCCGAGGTCGCGGATCGCCTGGGGGGTCGGGCCGATCCAGGTCAGCCCCGCGTCGATGACGGCCTGGGCGAAGTCGGCGTTCTCGGAGAGGAACCCGTAGCCCGGGTGCACGGCGTCGGCCCCGGACCTGGCCGCGACGTCGATCAGCTTGTCGATGCGCAGGTAGCTGTCCGCCGCGGTGTCGCCGCCCAGGGCGTACGCCTGGTCGGCGAGCGTCGCGTGCAGCGCGTCCCGGTCGGAGTCGGCGTAGACGGCGACGCTCTCCAGACCGGCGTCGCGGCAGGCGCGAATGACGCGAACGGCGATCTCGCCGCGGTTGGCGATGAGTACCTTACGCACCGTGGGGCTCCTCCCGGGAGGTCGTTGCCCGGGAGTGTATAGGCCACCGAAGTGGCCCTAACGATCGCTCAGTGCGGGTTGGGGCGCGGTCACATCGCGCCTTAGTCAACTTTGCCTAATACGCTTCTTCCGTGTCTGCCACGCGAATGATGATTCTCGGTCTGGTCCGGTGGATGCAGCCCGTGCACGGCTACGACGTGCGACGCGAGCTGCTCAGCTGGAGCGCCGACAAGTGGGCGAACGTGCAGCCCGGCTCGATCTACCACGCACTGCGCAAGCTGACCGAGGAGGGGCTGCTGCGGACGGTCGCGACCGAGCAGGTCGGCGGCCGTCCGGCCCGTACGACGTACGAGATCACCGAGAAGGGGCAGGAGGAGTTCGAGTCGCTGCTGCGTGGGCTCTGGTGGCAGTTGAACGAGCCGGCGGATCCGTTCGCGGCGGCCTTCTCGTTCCTGCCGGCGCTGCCGCGCGACGAGGCGGCGGCCGCCCTGCGTAACCGGGCGAACCTGCTGCGGGCCGGCATGGCGTGGATGCGGACCTCGTTGGAGTCGGACTGGCTGCGCGACACCAAGCCGGTCCACGTGGGGTGGATGTTCGAGCTCTGGACGGGGCGGGCGGAAGCCGAGGCGGCCTGGTGCGATCGCATCGCGGAACGTATCGACTCCGGTGTGTCGTACCTGCCTGCTGGACTTGAACGGGCGGAAGGTTGGTCCGGGTGGGAGCAGCGCCTGCCCAGGCATCCGTCCCAATCTGAATAATCAACGTTGACCAGAAAAGCTATATCGCGTTAGCCTCTTCGCGACGTACGGGGAAGCACGCCGTCCCGCGCTGCCCACCAGCGGCCCGGGCGGCGGCCGAACGCGCTGCCTTCCCCGCCGACCGGCCGTACCGGCCCGGACGACCAGGAGCACGCATTGATCGAGACCAGGGGATTACGCAAGTCCTTCCGCTCCCGCGCCGGGCGGGAGACGAAGACCGTCGAAGCGGTCCGGGGCGTCGACCTGACCGTCACCGAGGGAGAGATCTTCGGATTCCTCGGCCCCAACGGCGCGGGCAAGACGACCACGCTGCGGATGCTCGCCACGCTCATCGAGCCGGACGACGGGGAGGCGATCATCGCGGGCGCCGACCTGCGTAAGACGCCGGGCGAGGTGCGCCGCCGGATCGGTTACGTGGCCCAGGGTGGCAGCACCTGGGACGAATCCACCGCCCGCGAAGAGCTGGTGCTCCAGGCCCGGCTGTACGGGATCGGCAAAGCCGAGGCGCACCAGCGCGCGGTGCGCGCCCTCGACGCCTTCCAGCTCGCCGAGTTCGCCGACCGCAAGTGCAAGACCTACTCCGGCGGCCAGCGGCGGCGGGTGGAGATCGCCCTCGGCATCATCCACGAGCCGAAGATCGTCTTCCTGGACGAGCCGACCACCGGTCTCGACCCGCAGAGCCGCGCGCACATGTGGGACGAGATCCGCCGGCTGCGTACCGATGGGATGACGGTCTTCATCACCACCCACTACCTGGACGAGGCCGACGCGCTCTGCGACCGGATCGCCATCATGGATCACGGCCAGGTGGTCGCCGAGGGGACTCCGGCCGACCTCAAGCGTGAGATCTCCGGCGACGTGGTTCAGGTCGGCCTCGACGTCGTCGCCACGCCGCAGGCCGCGAAGGCGCTCGACGGCGAGGCGTACGTCCGGAAGTTGGAGACCGTCGACGACGGCGGCCTGCGGTTGTACGTCGAGGAGGGCGCGACGGCGATCCCGCAGATCCTCCGCCGGCTGGACCAGGTCGGTGTCGCGCTCTCCTCGATCGAGCTGCACCGCCCCAGCCTCGACGACGTCTTCCTCACCAAGACCGGCCGCTCGCTGCGCGAGTCCTGACCAGCAGGAGATTGATCATGAAGCTCGCCCGCGACACCTGGCTCATCTTCCAACGGCAGTTCCAGCTGCTCATCCGTAACCCGGTCTGGGTCTTCGTCGGCGTCTTCCAGCCGGTGATGTACCTCCTGCTCTTCGCTCCGCTGCTCAAGCCGGCGCTCAACGCGCCGACCCAGGCCGCGGCCTACAAGATCTTCGTGCCCGGTCTGCTGGTGCTGCTGGCCATCTTCGGCGGCCTGTTCCAGGGCTTCGGTCTGATCGCCGAGCTGCGCGCCGGCGTGATCGAACGGTCCCGGGTCACCCCGGTCAGCCGGCTCGCCCTGCTGCTCGGCCGCTCGCTGCGGGACGTCGTATCGCTGATCGTGCAGGCGATCATCATCACGCTGCTCGCCCTCGCGTTCGACCTGCGTGTCGTCCTGGGTGACCTGCTGCTCGCCTACCTGATGCTCGCCCTCATCGCGCTGATGACCTCGGCCGTCTCGTACGGCGTCGCGCTCAAGGTCAAGAGCGAGGATGCCCTGGCCCCACTGATGAACACCGTGGCTCAGCCGGTGCTGCTGCTCTCCGGCATCCTGCTGCCGCTGCAGTTCGCGCCCGGCTGGTTGCAGGGCATCGCCGACTGGAACCCGTTCTCCTGGGCCGTCGACGGGACCCGTGCGCTCTTCGCCGGTGACCTGGGCAACGACAAGGTCTGGCAGGGGTTGAGCATCGTGGCCGTGCTCGCCGTGCTCGGCGTCTACTGGGCGGCCCGGCAGTTCGCCCGTACCGTCCGCTGAAATCTGGCCGGTCCGTGGCTGGTGGCTCGCGGCTCGCGGCCGCTCGGGGTCCGCGGCTCGCTTGATCCACACGGCTTCATTGATGTCGGGGTGTCGGACACTGTCCGACACCCCGACATCAATGAACTGGAGTCGATCAGGCCGCGGGGTTCGGCCATTGGTGGCGCGGTCAGTGGACCCGCGCCAGCGTGAGTCCGTCGGCTCGGCCGTTGGTGGTGCGGTCAGCGCGCCCGGGCCAGCGTGAGTCCGTCCGCGATCGGCAGCATCACCGCATCGACCCGGACGTCGGCGAGCACCTCGTCGTTGAAGGCGGCGATCGCCCGGTCGCCTTCGTCCTGCGGGGCGATCACCCTGCCGCCGCGCAGCACGTTGTCGACGGCGATGACGCCGCCCGGGCGCATCCGGGGCACGAGCTCCGCCCAGTAGATCGGGTAACCCGTCTTGTCCGCGTCGATGAACGCGAAGTCGAGGTGCCGCTCGTGTGGCAGCTCGCGCAGGGTGTCCCCGGCCGGGCCGATACGCAGGTCGATCCGGTCGTCCACCTCGGCCCGCGCCCAGTAGCGCCGGGCGATCCCGGTGTACTCCTCTGAGATGTCGAAGCAGGTGAGTCGCCCGCCCTCGACCAGCCCTCGAGCGATGGCCAGCGCGGAGAGACCGGTGAACGTGCCCACCTCCACCGCCTGCCGCGCCCCCATCAGCCGGGTGAGGAAGGTCAGGAACGCCGCCTGTTCCGGCGCGACCTGCATGGTCGCCTGGTCCGGCAGCACGGCGCGGGTCTCCTCGGCGAGGTCACGGATGATCTCGTCGGGCGGCGAGCCGTGCCCGACGAGATACGCGTGCAGCTCGTCCGTCAGCGGGATCGACTTGGTGGTCATGGTGGCACGCTAACCGAGCGGCTCGACCGATTGGCCGCCCGGCGCGACCTTCGTCCACAGGTCGGTGATCCGCAGGCCAAGGTCGGCGAGAAGCTTGCGGAGCAGGGGCAGCGACAGCCCGATGACCGTGCTCGGGTCACCCTCGATACGTTGCACGAACGGGCCGCCCAAGCCGTCGATCGTGAAGGCCCCCGCCACGGCCAGCGGCTCACCGGTGGCCACGTACGTGTCGATCTCCTCGTCGCTGATGTCCGCGAAGTGGACCACCGTCGAGGCGACCGCCTCGGCGCGGCGCGCCGCCGTGACGTCGATGAGGCAGTGGCCACTGTGCAGGACACCGCTGCGTCCACGCATCCGCCGCCAGCGCCGCCCGGCGTCCGCAGAATCAGCGGGCTTGCCGAGGATCTCGCCGTCGAACTCGAGCACCGAGTCGCAGCCGATCACCAAAGTGCGCTCGTCGGTGGCCGGACGCAGCCGGGTGAGCACCGCCTGCGCCTTCAACCGGGCCAGCTCCAGGCAGAGCTCGTCGGCCCGGTCCGTGACCACCAGGGATTCGTCGACGCCGCTGACCAGCACATCCGGCTCGATGCCGGCGGCTTGCAGGATCTTTCGGCGGGCGGGACTCGCAGATGCGAGCACGAGGCGGAGCGGCAGCTGATCACGCACCTCGTCGACGTTACCGGCTCAACGTCAGCGATGGGCCGTGCGGCACCCCGCATGCCCCGCCCGGCCGGCCCTGTCGTGGCCTGGCGTCACGCAAGGCAAGATCAACTCGCTCTCATTGAAGTCGGGGTATCGCCGCGCCTGGGACACCCCGACTTCAAGGAAGGCGAGTTGACCAACCGCCACCAGGCCACGCGCCTCGGTGCGATTGCCACAAACCGCGCATCGTGGCTCGTCAGCGGCTGATCCGCGGTGGCGGGTCATCGCCGCGCCGCCGTCGACGCACGATCACCGCCCACGTCACGCCGGCGGCCACGATCACACCGAGCGTGGCAAGCCCGCGGACGGTCGCCGCGCTGTCGCTACCGAGACTGTCGTCGGGAGGTGCAGCGGCCGCCGTCGTGCTCGGGCCACCGCCGGCCGGTGCGCTCGGCGTCGGCGATTCGAACCCAAGCGGCGGTACGTCAGCAGTCAACGCCGCGACGATGTCGATCACGCCGTAGCCGTACTCGTCGTCCCGCCCGGGCGGGCCCTTGTCGATGGCGGTGGCGGTCAACCGATGCACGACCTCCCGCGCCGGCAGATACGGGTACTTCGACCGAATCAAAGCGACCGCCCCGGCCACGATCGCGGTAGCACCCGATGTTCCAGTCCCCTTTGAGTATTTCCCGTCGTAGCTGGTGCTGTAGATGTCTACTGCCGGCGCGACGACATCAATCTGTGACCCGGTGACTGAAACCGCGGCATGCTGCCCTAGTCGGTCGATGCCTCCTACGGCGACGACGCCTTCCTCTGTTGCCGGATACCGGACTCCCGCGTCCGACGGCCTATTTCCCGCCGCCGCGACCACGACCACATCAGCCGCGCGAGCAGCTGAAAGCGCCCGTTGAAGGCGAGGGCTCGCACCGGCCACAGCGGAGATGCTGATGACATCAGCGCCCTTCATCAGTGCGAACTCGATGCTCGATGCTAGATCATCCGGGTTGCCCTCGCTGTTGGGAGGGCTATCGAAGATGGGTAGGACCTTTGCCTTTGGTGCTATTCCGAGCGCGCCGATGCTCTCGGATCTCCCATGAGCAGCTATAAGGCCAGCCATTGAAGTGCCGTGGCTGTCTTTATCCTGTCGCCCCTCTCCGCTGCCGCCGCCAATAATGTCGGTACCGTGAAGAACGTTATCGCGGAGGTCGGGATGTGGGTCGACGCCTGTGTCCGGGACCGCGACAATGACGCCCTTGCCTTGATTGAACTCGTGGGCTTGGGTGATACGGAGATAGCGCAGGTGCCATTGGTCATTCCTGATCCTGCGTGCCTCGTCAAATTTAGTGGCTAACCCAGATTCCGTCAGAGGTGGTGGTGCGAGAGTCGCGGTAATCGCGATCGCGGCGAGGCCGATCGGAAAATTGGACTGCATTAACGTATGAATCCAATGGCTGGGCCGGGGTCGATGGGTCCATCCTCATCTGGAGGCCGCAGCACCGGGGCGACTCCATGATCCAGCTGCCACGGATGGTCCGGGTCCCATCGGCGGAGTTGGTCGCGGGCGTCTTCATGGTGGGATCGTCCGGGCGCTCCACGAGGCGACTTGTCAATGGGTGGAGGGCAATAGCTACCACGGCTCCCGCCTGGACGTGAGCCTGCGCTGCCCGTCGGGGCGGTGCCGGCCCCTCCTCCACCGATAACACCGCCGATAGGGCTGACTCGAGATGATTGATTGGTCCTCGCGGCGGGCTGACCAACCGCCATCCCAGGGATTCCACCGATTAGGCCTCCGTGTGGCAGCGGCCGTTTTTGCGATGGAAGCGACCCGTCTGGGAGTAGTTGATTTCCTGGCCTGGGTATTCCAGGCTTCCTTGCTGATGTCTCTGGCGGTTCCGGCGTAACGTTTGGCCTAGCGGGAGGGGGTGCTGACGTGCCTAGTTCGAATTGAGTAGGTGATGGTGTGGTAGACGGAAGTCCGGATGGAGTGGAGGCACCTGTTGGCAACCCGGGGCTTCCGGCAACTCCGCCTAAGATTGGTCCAACTGCCTCCGGAGATTGTGAGCCCCAGGGGTGAATAGTTGCTCCGCCTCGTTCCGCTGCCGGTTTACGAAGAGTCGAGCGGTTAGTTGCCATCGGCGCCGTCACGATAGCTGGGATCACGGGTGTCGGCCCAAATCCGTAAACGTCCGGGTCCTCGGGCTGCCGGCCGACTTTCGGCGCTGATGGTGGTTGGCGCAGTGCCGCTTGGGCTTGTTGGAGTTCGGTGCTGAGGCCGTACATGATGCCGCGGGCTCGTACGTTCAGTTGCTCCAGGTCGGCGTCGGTGACTGGCCGATCCGGTAGGCGGCTGCCCATGACTGCCTTCGGGTCGGCGGCTGTCGCCTCGTACGCCTGCTTCTGCTGGAGTTTGCCCGCGTACTCCTCGTGGATTTTCTGCAATCTGGCCCGGGTGCCGCTGATGGCCTGGGTGGCGGCGGCGAGCGTGGTGTAGTTGGTGGCGGCGGCGTCGTGGGTGCGGCGGACCTTGTCGATCAGCTCGTCGAGTCGGGCGAGGTACGCGTGGGCGGCAGCGCTGGTGGCCGGAGGCCACGCCTCGGCGAGTCCTCGCCGGTACTCCTGGAGCCGGCTCAGGTGGGTCTGCGCCAGGTCGCAGATCTTGCGCCAGCCGGCGACCTGCTTCCAGTGGTTGGTGGTGTCGTGGTCCTGCAGGCAGGCCCACATGCTGTTCACGTCCATCCGGTGCCAGTCGGTGAGGCCGGACGTACGGCCGCCGCCCCGCTCGATCATGGGCGCACCACCGGCCCGGTCTCCAGGCCGGTCTCCGGGCCGGTCGGGTCGCTGAGCAGCACGGATGGCGGACCGGCGGGCAGCACCGCGCGCGGATCGGCGAGCGCGTTCTCGACGTCGGCCACCCGGGCTGCGGAGAGGGCGTCGGTGCCTGCGTACCGGTCGGCGACGGTGCCCGCGGCGGCGGCGAGGTGGCCGGTGGCCCCGCACACGCCCCAGACCATGTCGACGCTGGCCTGCTGCGTCTCGTGGTGGGCCTGCAGGAAGTGCACCAGCTCGATGAATGCGTCGCAGGGGTTGGGCAGCGGTGCCGTCACGTCCTGGGCGATGTAGGACAGGTGCGGCGCGTAGTTGCGTTCGACCTCGGCCGCGAGCCGGTCGGCGAACTCTCTCAGCTGCTGGATGTCGGCGTCGATGGCCCCGTAGCCCCTCAGCCAGGCTTCGGGGCGGTCCTCCTCAGGGATCATCGACCCTCCCATGCCGTGACGGCTCCGTTTCCCTGAGTGAGGTTAACGGGTGGAGGCGACCTTGGCAGCCCCACGATGGCGAGTGGGCTCGATGCGGGGCGACGGAACGATTGCGGTGAAGGAACGGTGGCGCGGAGCGCGCCGGGTCAGCGGGGCAGGCCGGAGGTGCGCCAGGCGCCGGCGCCGGTGGCCGGTCCCGTGCCGGCCGGCCGACCGCTGCGTGCCCAGGTGGACGCTGCGACCGGAGCGGCGACGGCCGCCGGCCGCGACCGGGCGACGACCGCGCCCACCAGCGCGGCCAGTTCCTCGGCGGTCGGAACCCCGCGGACGACCCGGAACAGCGGCTCTTCGGCAGACATGGACGCCAGGGTACGCGTCGAGGAACTCCAGCTTCACCTCAGTGTGGCGTGCCGCCGGTGTGGCTGTCAGCATGGCCGGGTACCGTCTCTGCGATGTCGAACGCGCTTCCCCGACTCGTCGCTGACCGATACCGGCTGATTTCGCCGCTCGGTCAGGGCGGCATGGGTCGGGTGTGGAAGGCGCGCGACGAGGTGCTGCACCGCGACGTGGCCATCAAGGAACTTGTTCCGCCGCCCAGCCTCACCGACGACGAGCGCCGTGAGATGCGGGAACGTTCGCTGCGGGAGGCGCGAGCCATCGCCCGGCTCAACCACATCAACGTCGTCCGCATCTTCGACGTGCTGCGTACCGACGGCGATCCGTGGATCGTCATGGAGTACGTCGCGTCGAAGTCGTTGCAGGACACCCTCGCCGAGTCCGGCCCGGTGCCGCCGGCCCGCGCGATCGAGATCGGCCTCGGTGTGCTCGGCGCGTTGAAGGCCGCCCACAAAGCCGGGGTGATGCACCGTGACGTCAAGCCGGGCAACGTGCTCCTCGGCAACGACGGACGGGTGGTACTGACCGACTTCGGCCTCGCCACCATCCCGGGTGACCCGAACGTGACCCGCACCGGAATGGTGCTCGGCTCGCCCGCGTACATCGCGCCGGAGCGGGCGCACGACGGCACCGCAGGGCCGGAGGCCGACCTCTGGTCGCTGGGTGCCACCCTCTACGCCGCGGTCGAGGGCAAGTCTCCGTACGCGCGGCCGTCGGCGATCGCCACCCTCGCGGCGCTGGCCACCGAGCAGCTGCCGCCGCCGAAGAACGCCGGCCCGCTCAAGCCGGTGCTGCAGGGGCTGCTGCGCAAGGACCCGAGAGAGCGGATCACCGCCGAGACGGCGGAACGCATGCTGCAGCGGGCCAACGGCCGGCGTGCGCGGGGGATCTCACTGCTCGATGGCGTACGCAGGCCGGGGCCGAATGGTCCACGGGTGCCGCGGCCGACCGTGGTGCCGGCCCCGCGTCCCGCCGAACCGGCGGACCCGCCGGTCACCCCGCCGGCACCGCGTACGCCGTCGGCCTCCGCCATGGCGGGCCCCGCAGCCGGTGCCGCAGCGAAGGTGTCGGCCGGTGCCGACGCCGCGCCCACCGCGAAGGTGGACCGTTCGACCGTGGACGCGGACCCCACGGCGAAGGTCGACCGTTCGGCCGCGGACGCCGCGACGAAGGCCGACCGGTCGGTGTCCACCGCGAGCGCGGGCGCGACCGCGAAGATGGACCTTCCGGCCGTGGACGCCGGGCCGACGACGAAGGTCGACCGGTCGGGCACTGACGCCGGGCCGACGACGAAGGTCGACCGGTCGGGCACTGACGCCGGGCCGACGACGAAGGTCGACCGGTCGGGCACTGACGCCGGGCCGACGACGAAGGTCGACCGGTCGGGCACTGACGCCGGGCCGACGACGAAGGTCGACCGGTCGGGCACTGACGACGGACCGACGACAAAGGTCGACCTGCCGGCCCGTGATGCCGACCTCACCGCCAAGGTGGACCGTCCGGCACCTGCGGGGGGCGGTGAGCCGACCAAGAGTGCTGGTGCCTCTGGAAAGGCGGCCGACCGGACTGCGGCGAAGCCGTCCGCTGGTCGGCAAGACGAGCGGCCTGCCTCCACACCGCGCCGGCCGGCCACCCCGACGTCGGTGCTGCCGGTGGGCCCACCGGCCGCCCCGGCCGGGCGGGCGCCGATCCCGGTGACCGACGGCACGACCTCCGAAACCAAGCGGCGCAACCTGCTCGTCGGCGTGCTGGTGGCCGTGCTCCTGGTCGGCCTCGCGGTGGTCGTGCCGCTGCTGACCAGCGGCGACGACCCTGAGGGTGGTGACACCCCGACGGCCGGATCGAGCGTCGGTTCGGCGTCGGCCTCCGTACCGCCGACGTCCGCGCCCGCCTCGCCGCCGCCGACCAGCGCCGCGCCGAGCGTGACGCCGAGCGCCAGTGTCTCCCCGAGCAGCGGCCTCCCGGCGGGTTGGTCGTTGCGCAAGGACCCGGTCGGCTTCTCCCTGCCGATCCCGAAGGGTTGGACGCGCAGCGCCGGCGGCACCTGGGTGCGGTACGCGGACCCGAACGGCGTCGGGGAGCTGACGATCGACCGGACCAACACTCCGGGATCGGACGCGGCAGAGGCGTGGCGGGACATCGAGCCGGCTCGGCATCGGCTGGTCAACAACTACGAGAACCGCGGCATCCGGACCATCGACTGCCGGTGGCGGACCTGCGCGGACTGGGACTGGCTGGAGACGCGTGACGGCACCCGGATCCACGTCCGGAACAGGGGTTTCGTGACCGCCCACAACCGAGGGTTCGCCCTCCGCTGGGAGGTCGCGCAGAAGGACTGGAACGCCAGCCTGCCCGACTTCGAGATGATCTTCCGCGAGTTCGTGCCGGATCGGCAGGACTGACAGCGGCTAACCGCGCCGATGCGAGTCGTCCTCGCATGACCTCCCGCCGTCCGGGGTAACTGGACCTTGACGACGGAAGGAGGTACGACATGGGCTACCGACGGAGGGACGTTCGGTCCCGGGTGGCACTGTGGATGCTCGTCGCGTTCGGTGACGCCGTTCTGCTCCTGGCCGGCCTCGGAATCCCGGCGCTCGTCGCGCTCTTCAGCGTCGTGGCCGTCACCGTCGCCGGGGTGGGCGCCTGGCTGGTGGCCCGGCGCGGCGTCCAGGTCCACGAGGATGCGCTGCCCGCCCGGGTGGCGGCGCCGGTCCGCTACCGGCGTCGGGCCTGATCGCACAGGTGCGTGGCGGCAGCCGGACCGGTTGTCGACCATACGGTGACAGTCGATCCCGCTGCCGCCACCTGGGTCACGGGGTGTTGTTCGCCAGTGCGATCAGCCGCGAGCGGTCGCCGTTCCAGTAGTTGCGGTCGACGTTGCCGCTGATGCCGGCGACGCTGCCCGTGCTGGTGTACTGCCAGAAGCTCCAGACCGGGGCGCCGGCCGGCAGGGTGCCGGGAGCGCTGGCCCAGCGGGCGATCCAGAGCGGGTGGTTGCCCCACGGCCCGCTCCAGCTGCCGGTGCACTGATTCCACCAACTGGTGGTGGTGTAGATGACGGCGTAGCGGCCGGTGCGCGAGCGGTAGGTGTTCAGGAAGTCCTGTACCCAGTTCCGCATCCCGGTAGTGCTGAGGCCGTAGCAGTAGCCGCCGCTGTACGGGTTGGCCTCCAGGTCCAGCGCCGCGGGGAGGGTGCGGCTGTCGGCGGACCAGGCGCCTCCGTTCGAGGCCAGGTAGTTCGCCTGGACCGCGCCGGAGGAGATGTTGGGCCGGGCGAAGTGGTACGCCCCGCGGATGACGCCAGCGTTGTAGGCGGCCACGTAGTTGGTGTTGAAGCGTGGGTCCTTGTAGCTGGTGCCCTCGGTGGCCTTGATGAAGGCGAACTGGATGCCCGCGTTGCGGACGCTGGTCCAGTTGATGGCGCCCTGGTAGTGGGAGACGTCGATGCCGGGAACGGTGGCGGCCGCGGCCGGCCCGGCGGTGGCGACCAGGACCGTCGCGGCGGTGGCGACGACGGTGAGGCCGGTTGCGAGGAGACGACGTAGCGACGATCCGGTGCGGGACACGGATACCTCCAGGGGGGGGGGCGAGGATGAATCCATTGATGAAAATCATTGGAGGTAAGCAACCAAGATCGCAAGGGGGGCAAAAGAAACTTTCATCGGCGGTGGCATGATGGCGCGACGTATGGACGTGACGTGCGCTACGGGTCACCGTGCGTCACGGAGGTGATCTTTGCTGGCACGGGCCGGTAGGCTCGCGCCCCATGGTGTCGTTCGACGGGCTGACCGACCTCTGGGACCGGCTGTTCAGCGCGCAGCCCGACCCGCCGCCGCTGCTGGTCGTGCTGACCGGGCTCGCCGCGCTGCTGGTGGTCTCCACCCGTCTGCCGTGGCGGGTCGCGCGCAACGCGATCACCATCGCCCACGAGGGTGGCCACGCGCTCGTCGCCCTGCTCACCGGCCGAAAGCTGCGCGGCATCCGGCTGCACTCGGACACCTCGGGACTGACCCTCTCCGCTGGTCGTCCCTCCGGGCCGGGCATGATCCTCACGCTGCTCGCCGGGTACGTCGCCCCGCCGCTGGTCGGGCTCGCCGGCGCCTGGCTGCTCGGCGGCAACCGGATCACGCTGCTGCTGTGGGTGGCCGTCGTGCTGCTGCTCGCGATGCTCGTGATGATCCGCAACGCCTTCGGCGTGGTGTCGCTGCTCGTCACCGGCGGTGTGGTGCTCGCCGTCTCCTGGTACACCTCACCGCAGGTGCAGGCCGCGTTCGCGTACACCGGGGTGTGGTTCCTGCTGCTCGGCGGGGTGCGGCCGGTGGTCGAGCTGCAACGGCTGCGCTCCCGGGGGCGCATGCCCGCCTCCGACGCCGACCAGCTCGCCGGACTGACCCCGTTCCCGGCGTTCTTCTGGGTCGCCGTCTTCGCCCTGGTCAACCTGGTCGTGCTGGCCATCGGCGCCATCCTCCTGGCCGACCCCCTCCTGGACGGCACCCTTCTCCCCACCCGCTGACCGTGCCCGGTTCGCCGTCCGCCGGTCGGGCGTGCGTCGCGCCGCGCGAGGCCGTGGAGAGCGTCGGCCGGCAGAGCGGGACGGGGCAGAATGGGCCGCATGCGGTACGTGATCATTGGGGCCGGCGCCGTCGGCGGGACCATCGGCGGGCGGCTCGCGGCGGCGGGTCACGATGTCACACTCGTGGCACGGGGAGCGCACCTGGACGCGCTCCGGAACCGCGGCCTGACCCTTCGTCAGCCGGAGCAGGAACGCACCGTGAGGCTGCCGGCGGTCGACGGTCCGGATCGGCGTCCCCTGCCACCCGACACCGTGCTCGTGCTCACCGTCAAGTCGCAGGACACCGCCGGGGCCTTGGCCGCCTGGGTCGACGCCCCGGTGGACGGCGGCGGAACCGCGGGCGAGCGGCTACCCCTGTTCACCGCGCAGAACGGCGTGGTCAACGAGCCCGCTGCCCTGCGGCTCTTCGCCCGGGTGCACGGCGTCTGCGTCTGGCTCCCCGCCACCCACCTCGAACCCGGCGTGGTCGTGGCGAACGGTCACCCGCATCCGGGGGTGCTGCACGTCGGGCGCTATCCGTCCGGTTCGGACGACACCGATCGTGCGGTCGCCGCCGACCTGACCGTCGCCGGTTTCGTCGCGCCGGTGCGGCCGGACGTGATGCGCTGGAAGTACGGCAAGCTCCTCGGGAACCTCGGCAACGGGCTCCAGGCGCTCTTCGGCCGGGACATCCCCGCGGAGCTGACCGGCCGGGTCCGAGCCGAGGGCGAGGCGGTACTCGCCGCGGCCGGCATCCCGCACACCGACCAGGCCGAGGAAGCGGCCGAACGCGGCGACCTCGTGCAGCACCGGCCGGTCGGCGGCGAGCAACGGTCCGGCGGGTCCACCTGGCAGAGCCTGGCCCGGGGCGCCGGCTCGGTCGAGACAGACCACCTCAACGGCGAGGTCGTGCTGCTGGGCAGGCTGCACGGCGTTCCGACGCCGGTCAACGCCGCGGTGCAGCAGGCGGTCCGCCGGGCCGTGCGGGAGCGGATCCCGGCCGGCGAGTTCCCGTCGCCAGAGCTGGAGAAAATGCTCGGCTGACCGGGCAACCACGCACACCGTCCGACGCGTGTCCCCTGCGACCCGACACGGGGAGGTAGCCAGGTGCCGGACGTCGAAGGGTTCGACGAGTTCTACCGAGGCAGCCGGCAACGGTTGCTCGGCTTCGTGTACGTGCTCACCGGCAACCTCGCCGAGGCGCAGGACGCGGTGCAGGAGGCGTACATCCGGACCTGGCAGCGCTGGTCGACGGTGAGCGGCTACGACGACCCGGAGGCGTGGACCCGGGTCGTCGCATCCCGGATCGCGGTGAGCCGGTGGCGCAGCCTGCGCAGCCGGGCCAGGGCGTACCTGCGGCACGGCGCGCCGGAGAGCATCCCGGCGCCCGGCACCGACACCGTGGAGGTGGTGGCCGCGCTGCGCCGGCTCCCCGAGGAGCAGCGCACCGCGATCGCGCTCTACTACCTGCTCGGCATGCCGGTAGCGGAGGTTGCCCGGCAGACTGACGCCCCGGTGGGGACCGTCAAGGCCCGGCTCTCCCGCGGGCGCACCGCGCTCGCCCGTTTGCTTGCCGTCTCGGACCTGGAGGAGGCCGCCGATGCGTGACGATGATCTGTCGTTCGTGGAGCTCGTGCACCGCGATCTGCAGAGCGTGCGCTGGGCTGAATCGAGCGAACTGCGCGCCCGCGCCCGTCGACGTAGCCGGCAAAGGGTCATGGCGGCGGCGGTCGCCGTGTTGGTGCTCTCGGGCGTCTCCGTGACGTTGGTCAACCGCCCCGGTGGGGCGGGCATGGTCACCGCGAACGGGGGCCGGGCCGGCGCATCCAGTTCGGGGGTACCCGCGGAAGCGCTGTTGTCGAAGTCCGATCTGCCGGTGCCGGTAGATGTCGAGATCGGCGAATCCGGTGCCCGAGAATCCGTGCGGGTCGATCCGCTGCTCGACGCGTGCGCAAGGGACCACGGGTTGTCGGTGACTCCGGTGGTTTCCCGCTACTCACGGTCTCGTAGCCTGGTGCGGCATCTGGAGATCGACGGGCGCCTGAACAATGTGCAATCGGTGCTCACGCAGGATCTCTACCGGGTCAACGCCGACGAGGCCGACCGGATCCTCGCCGATCTCGACCGTTCGGTGTCGAGCTGCCCGTGGTGGCGGCAGCCGACCCAGCTGGACGATCAGTCCGGAGCAACCGCGATCGAGTACGGCTGGCAGGTGGTGGCGCGCGACTTCGCCGGCGATCGTGCGCTCCTGCTCCGGCGGGTCACGTCTCCGAACAACTCACCAGTGGTGTCCACCCGGGGGGAAGAGCCGGCGGCGGTGCTGTTCGTGGTGCGGGTCGGTGACCTGGTAGCGGTGGGCGGAACGCCCAACGCCGGAGTCGTCCGTCCGGTCATCGACGAGCCGCAGCTCACCGACGACCAGTTGCGCGAGCTGGCGAGGACGGTGGCCGGCCGCATGTGCGCCGACGCCGACCGACGCTGCTGACCTGCCGGGGCACCCGCGGGCGCCCCGGCAGCTCGGCTACAGCGGGATGTTGCCGTGCTTCTTCGGCGGCAGCGTCTCGCGCTTCGTGCGCAGCACGCGCAGCGCGCGGACGATCTGGCTCCGCGTCTCGTGCGGCGGGATGACCGAGTCGACGTACCCGCGCTCGGCCGCGACGTACGGGTTGGCGAGCGTGTCCTCGTACTCGGCGATCTTCTCCGCCCGCACCGCGGCCGGGTCCTCGGCGCCCGCCAGCTCGGAGCGGTAGAGGATGTTCACCGCGCCCTGGGCGCCCATCACCGCGATCTGCGCGGTCGGCCAGGCGAAGTTCAGATCCGCGCCGAGGTGCTTCGAGCCCATCACGTCGTACGCGCCGCCGTACGCCTTCCGCGTGATCACGGTGACCTTCGGCACGGTGGCCTCGGCGTACGCGTAGATCAGCTTCGCGCCCCGGCGGATGATGCCGTCCCACTCCTGCCCGGTGCCGGGCAGGAAGCCGGGAACGTCCACGAAGGTCAGCACCGGGATGTTGAACGCGTCGCAGGTGCGTACGAAGCGGGCGGCCTTCTCCGACGCGGCGATGTCCAACGTGCCGGCGAAGTGCATCGGCTGGTTGGCGACAACGCCGACCGGCCGCCCCTCGACCCGGCCGTAGCCGACGACGATGTTCTGCGCGTAGAGCGGCTGGACCTCCAGGAACTCCCCGTCGTCCAGCACGTGCTCGATCACCCGGTGCATGTCGTACGGCTGGTTGGCCGAGTCGGGGATCAGCGTGTCCAGTTCCCGGTCGGCGTCGGTGACCTCGAGTTCGGCGGGAGCGTCGTAGGCGACCGGCTCGTCCAGGTTGTTCGACGGCAGGTACGACAGCAGCGCCTTGACGTACTCGATCGCGTCCTCCTCGTCCGTGGCGAGGTAGTGCGCGTTGCCGCTGCGGGTGTTGTGGGTGAGCGCCCCACCCAGCTCCTCCATGCCCACGTCTTCGCCGGTGACCGTCTTGATGACGTCCGGGCCGGTGATGAACATGTGCGAGGTCTGGTCGACCATGACGGTGAAGTCGGTGACGGCGGGGGAGTAGACGGCACCGCCCGCGCACGGCCCCATCACCAGCGAGATCTGCGGGATGACACCGGAGGCGCGTACGTTGCGGAAGAAGATCTCCCCGTAGAGGCCGAGGCTGACCACGCCCTCCTGGATACGGGCGCCGCCGGAGTCGTTGATGCCGATCACCGGGCAGCCGATCTTCATGGCCAGGTCCATCACCTTGACGATCTTCTGGCCGAAGACCTCGCCGAGCGACCCGCCGAAGACGGTGAAGTCCTGGGCGAAGACGCACACCTGCCGGCCGTCCACCGTGCCGTAGCCGGTCACGACACCGTCACCGTACGGGCGGGTCTTCTCCAGCCCGAAGTTGGTGGAACGGTGCCGGGCCAGCTCGTCGAGTTCGACGAACGAGCCCTCGTCGAGCAGCAGTTCGATCCGTTCCCGAGCCGTCTTCTTGCCTCGGGCGTGCTGCTTCTCGACCGCCCGCGCCGACCCGGCGTGCACCGCCTCGTCGACCCGGCGCTCCAGGTCAGCCAACCTGCCCGCGGTGGTGTGGGTGTTGATCCCGGTGTCGGTAGTCACCCAGGGAATATAACGATGGTTCAGGGCCGAGCCGCTGTGCAGTACACCTCAGTACGCTTGCTCACCCCCGCCGTAGGCTGGCGGAATGCCGGGCTCTCCGTACACCGATCTGGACCGACCGCCGCTGTCGGCGGCCCGGCTGCGCCGGGCGCTGGTCGTCCCGTACGGCCCGTGGACCCGGCTGGAGCTGCGAGCCGAGACCGGCTCCACCAACGCCGACGCGGCCGAGGCGGCGCGGGCCGGTGAACCCGAGGGGCTGGTGGTGGTCGCCGAGCGGCAGAACGCCGGGCGTGGCCGGCGCGGTCGGACGTGGCAGTCGCCGCCGCGAGCGGGCATCGCGACAAGCGTGCTGCTCCGCCCCGGCGAGGCGGTCGCGGAGCGCGGCTGGTCGGCGGCACCGAACACCGGGTACGGCTGGCTGCCGTTGCTGGCCGGTGTCGCGCTCGTGTCGGCGGTGGCCCGCCTGGCCGAGTTGGACGCGGTGCTGAAGTGGCCGAACGACCTGCTGATCGGCGACGCGAAGTGCGCCGGGGTGCTCGCCGAGGCCGTGCCGGGCACGTCGCCGGCCCAGCCGCCGGCCGTCGTCATCGGCATCGGGCTCAACGTGACGCTCCGCGCCGACGAGCTGCCCGAGAATCCCACCGGGCTGCCGGCCACCTCGCTGCTACTGGCCGGTGCCACGGCGACCGACCGTGACCCGGTGCTGCGGTCGCTGCTGCGTTCGCTGGCCGACTGGTACGACCGCTGGCGTACCGCCGGTGGGGATGCGACCGCCAGCGGCCTCCGGGATGCGTACGTGGCCGCCTGCGCCACGATCGACCGGCCGGTACGCGTGCTGCTTCCCGACGGTGGTGAGTTGACCGGCACTGCGACCGGAATCGACCCGGACGGGCAACTCGTGGTCGAGACCTCGGAGGGTCCGCGTCATCTGGCCGCCGGCGACGTCCTGCACCTGCGCTGACCTGGGCCGGCTGGCCGGACGGAGTGTCCACCTGTACGGCCGGGACGTTCGTGCGGCGCACCCGGTGCCGATCGGCAGGATCGCGGGGGGTCAGTGAGGGCCGACCGGGCGGGTGATGGTCGGATGTGCGGTGGCCGGTTACGGTCACCGCGTCCGTTTCTGCGAGGAGGTTCGTGTGGCGTTCCCTGAAGACGTGCTCACCGAGGACGAGCATGTCGTGTTGCACCTGCACCCGCACTGGAAGGCCCTGATCGGGCCGGTGGTCGCGCTGGTGCTGGCTGTCGCCGCGGTGGTGGCCGGCTTGGTCCTGCTTCCCGACGGTACCGGCGGGTCGATCGGGCTGGCCGTGATCGGTGTGCTCGCCCTGGTGGCGGTGCTCTGGTTCGCGCTCTGGCCGTTCCTGGTCTGGCGCACCACCCACTACCTCTTCACCAACGAGCGGGTGCTGCTCCAGCACGGTGTCTTCTCCCGCGACCGGCGGGACATCCCGCTCACCCGGGTCAACGACCACTCGATGAGCCAGAAGTTCATCGAGCGGCTGCTCGGCGCGGGCACGCTGACCATCGAGTCGGCCGGTGAGCGCGGTCAGTCCGTCCTGGTCGACGTGCCGCAGGTGGGGCAGGTGCAGACGAAGCTCTACGAGTTGGTCGAGGAGCAGCACGACAAGCACTCGCTGGGCGACGGCGAGATGCGTGAGATCCTCGCCGACATGCGGGAAGGCAAGCCCCTGCGCGACCCCTCCGCCTGACCCGCCTCGCGCTCACCCGGCCCACCCACCGCTTGGTCGGGCTGGGGCCCCGGGCCGGGTGGGGTGGGGTTAGCGGCGGGGGCGGGGGCGGGTGATCGGCTCGAACTCGGCGGCCAGCGCGGCGTCCAGGTCCGTGTCGGTCAGACGCGGTAGCCGCTTCTGAGTCGGCGGGGTGTTGCCGTTCGTCGACGTGTGCCGGTCGCCGGCCGTCGGAGGCTGGGCCTCCTCGAGTTCGGAGACGGACTCGGCCAGCTCGGCGACGGGGTCCATCTCGGCCATCGTGTCCCACTCGTCCCGCGGAACGCTGTGCCAGGTCTTCTCGTCCGGAGCCGGCGCCGGCTGGAACACGAACGTCCGGTAGGACCAGAAGCGGAACAAGGTGGCCAGCAGCACGCCACCGGTCTTCGCGACGTTCAACGCCAGCAGACTGGTCACGCCGAGGCCGTACTTGGCGGCGGCCAGGACACCGAGCTCAATGAGCAAGCCGGTCGCGTTGAAGAGGAAGAACAGGACATATTCGCGCTTAAGTGCCGACTTCGGGCGATCGCGGTATGTCCAGTGGCGATTCATCAGATACGACGTGATCGTCGCCACCACGGTGGCGATCACGGTCGCCTTCAGCTGGCCATCCTCGAAAACGGTGAGTGCCAGCGCATTGAACACTGCGTAATTGATGACGGTGTTGATGCCACCGACGATGCCGAATTTGAGCGCCTCGTGGACGAACTTCTGCCAGCGCTCGGGCAGCAGACGGACAAGACGCATGCGAAACACCTTAAGACAGTGGTTTGGGCCGGCAGTCTCCGGCCGGACTGACTGGGCGGCAGGTCACGCCCCGTGGTCTCGGTCGTACGTCACTTCCGGAACGGCTGGGGTTCCCGCTTCCGGGAAGACGAACCGTCGGTAGGACCAGAATCGGAAGAGCGTCCCGAGCCCGGTGCCGACGATGAAGCTGGCGATGTTGTCGGCCAGCGGGGTGCGGAACACCTCCGGCCAGACGTTGCCCAGCCCGTACCGGCTGATGGCGAGACACGCGACCGCGATGCCCAGGCCAACCCCGTTGAAGAAGAAGAAGAGCGCGTACTCCCGCGCCGGGTTGTTGCGCTGGCGGTGCCGCCACGTCCAGAACCGGTTGCCCAGGAAGGCGACGGTCGCGGCGATCACGGTGGAGATGGTCTTCGCGGTGACCTGCTCCAGACCTTGCGCGGCGGTCAGGTAGTTGAAGAGCGCGAAGTCGAGCAGGAAGGCGATCCCGCCCACCGTGGCGAACTTGCTCAGCTCGTGGACGAGGTGACCGAAACGGTCGAAGAGCGCTCGGAGTGGGCCCCTACCGGTCCGTGGAGAGCCCTGTTGCTCTCCCGTCATCGTCGCGGCCACGCGCTGAGCCTACCGGGTGAGGGCATGCGGCACCGGTAGCAACGACGAGCGGGGACGACTGGCATCGGCGGTACCCGCGGCGACCGCGGTCGACATGAACAGAGTGTAATCGCCCGATCCGTCGCACGGGGCGGGTCCGCGGCGGCACACGGCCTGACGCATCGACGCCCGAAGGTCCCGGGCCGCGCTCCATCAGATACCGCGCCGGCAGAGGTTCTCTGAAGGATTTGCGTGAAACTGCGCGCAAAAACGGGTATCAGATCGCGATGCCGCAGCGTGGCCGTACCTTGTGCAGTTCTTCACAACCAGTCCCACTGACTGGGGAGGCTGCCCGGTTTACGCTGAGCCCAATCCCAGGTTTCCACGAAGGCGAAGCGGTTCCCGCCCGCCGACACTCGTGCATCCCATAGATCGGTCAGCGTCGACCACAAGGAGATGTGTCATGGTTGCTCCGGCTGTTGTTCGGGGTATTGATCAGGCCCCGACGTCCCATCCCAAACTTCTCGCCTGGGTCCGTGAGGTCGCGGAACTGACCACCCCGGAGAGGGTCGTCTGGGTGGACGGGTCCGACGAGGAGTGGCGTCGCCTCACCGATGAGCTGGTGGAGGCGGGCACGCTGATCCGGCTGAACCCGGAGAAGAAGCCGAACTCCTTCTACGCCCGTACCGATCCTTCGGACGTGGCCCGGGTCGAGGAACGTACCTTCATCTGCTCGGTCGACGAGGCGGACGCCGGCCCCACCAACAACTGGATGGCGCCGGCCGAGATGAAGCGCACCATGACCGGCCTCTACCGCGGTTCCATGCGCGGCCGGACGATGTACGTCATTCCGTTCTGCATGGGACCGGTCGAGGCGGAGAGCCCGATGTTCGGCGTGGAGATCACGGACAGCCCGTACGTGGTCGCCTCGATGCGCATCATGACCCGGATGGGTAGGAAGATCCTCGACGCCATGGGGGACAGCGCGGACTTCGTGCACGCGCTGCACTCGATCGGTGCGCCGCTCGAACCCGGTCAGCAGGACGTCGCCTGGCCCTGCAACGAGACGAAGTACATCTCGCACTTCCCGGAGACCCGGGAGATCTGGTCGTACGGCTCCGGCTACGGCGGGAACTCGCTGCTCGGCAAGAAGTGCTACTCGCTGCGCATCGCCAGCGTCATGGGCCGGGACGAGGGCTGGCTCGCCGAGCACATGCTGATCCTGAAGATCACCTCGCCCGAGGGGCGGGTCTACCACATCGCGGGCGCCTTCCCGTCTGCCTGCGGCAAGACGAACCTGGCCATGTTGGAGCCGACGATCCCCGGCTGGAAGGTCGAGACGATCGGTGACGACATCGCCTGGATGCGGTTCGGCCCGGACGGCCGCCTCTACGCCGTCAACCCGGAGTACGGACTGTTCGGCGTCGCGCCCGGCACCGACTGGAAGACCAACGCCAACGCGATGCGCACCCTCGACCGGGGCAACTCCATCTTCACCAACGTGGCCCTGACCGACGACGGGGACATCTGGTGGGAGGGGATGGGCGAACCGCCCGCGCACCTGATCGACTGGAAGGGCAACGACTGGACGCCGGAGAGCGACAGCCTCTCCTCGCACGCGAACAGCCGGTTCTGCACCCCGATCACGCAGTGCCCGATCCTCGCCGAGGACTACTACGACCCGAACGGCGTACCGATCGACGCGATCCTGTTCGGTGGGCGCCGCCGGGACACGGTTCCGCTGGTGACCGAGGCTCGCGACTGGGTGCACGGCGTGTACCTGGGCGCGACGCTCTCCTCGGAGACCACCGCTGCCGCGTCCGGCGCGGTCGGGGTGGTGCGGCGTGACCCGATGGCGATGCTGCCGTTCATCGGGTACCACGGCGGCGACTACTTCCGGCACTGGATCGAGATGGGCAAGGGCGTCGACGGCGACGAGTCGAAGCTGCCGCGGATCTACTACGTCAACTGGTTCCGCAAGGATCCGGACGGCAACTTCCTGTGGCCCGGATTCGGCGAGAACTCCCGGGTTCTCAAGTGGATCGTCGAGCGGATCGAGGGACAGGCCGAAGCGGTGGAGACGCCGATCGGCATGGTGCCCGCGCAGGACGCGTTGGACGTCGAGGGCCTGGACATGACGCCCGAGGACGTCCGGATCGCGCTCAAGGTCGACCCGGAGGAATGGCGCGACGAGCTGCCGCTCGTCACCGAGTGGTTCGAGAAGTTCGGCGACAAGCTGCCCGGTGTCCTCTGGGCCGAGCTGGACGCGCTGCGCGCCCGGCTCGACGCGGAGCAGCCCACCCGCTAGGTGCTCCCGAGTTACGGGAATCATCGCTCGTCGTCAGGACGGCCGCCGGGACCGAGGTCCGGCGGCCGTCCGCCGTCTGGTGGGGTGGCACTGCACGGCGCTCGCACTGCACTGCACTGCGCTCGCACCGTCCGTGACGGTAGCGCCGCATGTCCGGGGCAGCCCGACAGCGTCCGGAGCAGGGGCGGTGGCTCTTCGCCCGACCACCCTCCCTGCGGTCCCGGCACACGACCGGGACGCGCCGGAGATGCGGTGTCAGCGGTCGGGGGAGGGGACCGGGCAGGATGGGGGCAGTGAGCTTGGTCACCTGAGGGCTTCGTGCGGGTGCGACCCGGCGAGCGCGACCCCGATCAGCAGGCCGGAGGAGGGCGACGCGGTGAGCGACGAGTTCGACGTGGTGGTGGTCGGCGCGGGCCCGGCCGGCGCGGCAGCCGCGCTGGCTGCCCGGCGGGCGCACGCCCGGGTGCTGCTGCTGGACCGGGCGGACTTCCCCCGGGACAAGGCGTGCGGTGACGGGATCGCCGCACACGCGGTGGACGCCCTCGCCGAGTTGGGGGTGCTGGATGCGGTCGCCGGTTATCCGCCGCTGCCGGCGCTGCGGCTGGTCGGGCCGGGCGGCGGCACGGTGGCCCGCCCGCTGCCCCGCCCCGCGTACACCGTGCCCCGTGAGGTCTTCGACGCCCGGCTCGTCGCAGCGGCGGTGGCGGCCGGTGCGGAACTGCGCCGGCACACCGTGCGGCGGATGGAGCAGACCACCGACCGGGTGGTGCTCGACGAGGACATCGTGGCGCGGGCAGTGGTCGGTGCCGACGGCGCCGGATCGGTGGTCCGGCGGCTGCTCGGGCACCCGGTCAACCCGGACCGCCACCTCGCGCTGGCCATGCGCGGGTACGCCCCGGCCCCGGCCGGGTCACCGGAGCAGCTCATCGTCACCTCGGGCGAGCGCTGGCCGGCGTACGCCTGGTCGTTCCCGATCGGCGACGGGCGGGCGAACGTCGGGTACGGGGAGGTGCTGCGGGGGGAGCCGCTGACCCGGGCGTACCTGCTCGACCGGCTCGCCGCGTTGCTGCCGGGAATCGACCCGGCCGCGGTCGACGGGCTGCGCGCCCATCACCTGCCGCTGTCGACGCACCGTCCGGCGCCCGGCCGCCGGCGCGTGGTGCTGGCCGGCGACGCCCTCTCCTTGATCAATCCGTTCACCGGAGAGGGGATCTTCTACGCGCTGGTCTCCGGGACGTTGGCCGGCGCTGCGGCGGCCGGTACGCCGGACCGGGCCGCCCAGCGGTACGCCCACTCGCTCCGCCGGCGACTCGGTACCCACCTGCGGCACAGCTCGTTGGCGGCCTCGCTGGCCCGGCACCGGCGGGTGGTGGACGCGGCGGTCCGTGCCGCCCGGCGCGACGACCGGGTCTACCGCAGCGTCGTGGAGCTCGGGCTGGGCGACGGACGGCTGAACGCCCGTACCCTCGCGATGATCGGGATCGGTCTTCCGGCGCGTGATGAGGCTCCGCGACGCTGATGCGCCGCGCAGGTCGCTACGCTGCTAGGTGATGTCTCTCCGGAACCTTGTCTACTCGGCGTACGAGCGGCGCCTCAAGGCGAAACTCGTGGGTAAGCCGGTGCCCCGGCACGTCGGCGTCATGTGTGACGGCAACCGCCGGTGGGCCCGGGAAATGGGTTACGTCGACCCGAACGACGGCCACCGGATGGGTGCCGAGCGGATCAAGGAGTTGCTGCGCTGGTGCGACGCCGCCGGCGTGGGCCACGTCACGCTCTGGCTGCTCTCCACCGACAATCTCTCCCGACCGGCCGCCGAGCTGGACCCGCTGCTCCAGATCATCGAAGACCTCACCACCGAGCTGGCCGAGGAGGGCAACCCCTGGCGGCTGCGGATGGTGGGCGCGCTCGACGTGCTACCGGCGCACCACGCCGCCGCGCTCAAGGCGGCCGAGGAACGTACGCGGGGCCGCAGCGGCGGCGCGCAGGTCAACATCGCCGTCGGCTACGGCGGGCGGCGCGAGATCGTCGACGCGGTGCGCTCGTTGCTGCTGGAGCACGCGGCGACCGGAGGCAGCATCGAGGAGCTGGCCGAGGGGCTGGATGTCGAGCACATCGCCGAGCACCTCTACACCCGTGGCCAGCCGGATCCGGACCTGGTGATCCGGACCAGCGGGGAACAGCGCCTCTCCGGGTTCATGCTGTGGCAGTCGGCGCACTCCGAGTTCTACTTCTGCGAGTTGAACTGGCCAGACTTCCGGCAGACCGACTTCCTCCGCGCGCTGCGCTCGTACGCCAACCGCCAGCGGCGCTTCGGCGCCTGACCTCTGCCCGAGGTGGTGCGGGGCTAACCGAGGTGCTGGGCGGCGCGGGTGAGGAAGTCGCCGAGCGCGGCGGGTGAGTCGATGGTGAGGTCGGCGGCGTCGGCCACCTCCTGACCGGTCTCCGGGTTGGCGACCGCCACGCACATGCCGAAGAAGCTCGGCTCGGCGGTGGCGCGGGCGCGCAGCGCGGCGAACGCCTTGATGTCGGAGACGTCGTCGCCGAAGTACCACGCGGCGTCCGCGTCCTGGATCGCCTCGCCGATCACCATGCCCTTGTCCCGGTCGACCGGGGGCTTGAGTTCGAGCACCATCCGGCCGCCCTGCACCCGCAGCCCGAGGCGGTCGGCCTGAGCCTGGCCCCACTCCCGCACCGCCTCACCGAGCTGGGGTGCGGTACGCCAGTGCAGCGCCACCGAGAGCCGCTTGAACTCGACGAGCGTGCCGGCGGGAAGCTCGGCGCGGGCCAGCTCGGCCAGCTCGGCCATGGTGGGCACCCAGGGCAGCGCGGCGGGCTCGGTCACCGTGTCACCCCCGGAGTGGCTGTGCTCCAGGCCGTAGAGACCGTAGAGGTCGACCCCGGCGAGGCCGCCGAGGCGATCACGGAGGAAATCCACCGGGCGGGCCGAGACGATGGCGATCCGGCGTACCAGGGGCGCGAGCGCTTCGATCGCGGTCAGCACCCTCGGGGCGGGCTGGACCGCGGTCGGATCGTCGCCGACCGGGGCGAGCGTGCCGTCGAAGTCGAAGAAGAGCACGGTCCCGGCCGCGCGGCCGGCGTTCGCGCGCCAGGCCTCGTCGGCGCTCGACAGGTCCCTTGGCTGCTGGTTGCCCGGATTCAACGGCGGCACGCGCGTCAGCGTACCCCGGCACCGCGGGGTCATTCGTGCTCCAGCGGACCCTGCGGTGAGGCCGTCGGATCAGCGTTCGGCGGCTCCTCTTCCCCGTCTTCCGAACGGTACGATCGCCGCATCCTGGCCGTGGCTGAGCAGGTAGCCCTCCACGAAGCCGGTGTTGCGGTCGCCGGCGCGCGACTCGATCTCGTTCAGCCGCGCCACGAGGAACTCGGTGAGCGCGCTGACCCGGTCGTTCAGCCGTTCGTGCAGCTCGGCCAGGACGGCCAGGACGACCGCGGTGCCGGCGGTGGTGAGCGCGAGGAGATTGACGAGCAGGGGAAGCTGCCCGCCGTCGACCACGAGTGTCACCGCGTTCCCGGTGACGCACAGTGTCATCGACACCGTGGCCACCACGACTGCCAACCATTTCAGGGTCATGGACAGACCCCTCCTTCTGTCCCGCAGGGCTGGGTTCGGCCTTGTCCCGTCCCCCCGCCGACGACGAGCCCAAGCAGTACGAATAGGGACGCTAGCGTGCCCGTTACGGCCCCGGAGCGAAACGAATGAGTCTGACCTGCTGTTCTTTCGCTATCTGAGGAACTACCCGGCCTGTTTCCCGCGCTTTCGGACATCGACCGGGAGGGTTGGGCGATAAGCGAGATAGCGAATGGTTTCCCGAATGTGGAACTTCTCCGCGTCCGAAACGTTCGGGTCGACGAGTCGCCGCAGTAGTGCCTCCACGTCCGGGTCCATCGGCGGGATGGCCCGGGTGTCGCGGGGAGCGGCGGTGCGGTCCCAGCCGAGGGCCGCGAACGCGGTGGCGGGGTTCAGACCGAGGCCCTCACAGAAGGCGACCACCCGCTCGGCCTCCGGATCGCTGGCCCAGTCGCCGCGCACCCACCGGTTGATGGTCTGCCTGGAGACGCCGGTGCGCCGGGAGACCTCTGTGCCGCTCCAGGCCCGGGTGGCTCGTGCCTCGTCGAGCGCTCGTCGGACGAAGGTGGCGAAGGCGATCTTCCGTGCGTTGGCGGTCTCGGTCACCTCGTGACGGTACGGCCACTCGGCTGCGGGCGCGGTCTCTGGCACGCCGTTGTCACGTGAACGTGACGGCAGGCTCGGCTTTGCGGTTAACGATCCAGTGCGGCTTCTGAGGGGTGTCACCTGGGCAGAATAGATGACCATTGGTGGTGCCGTAACCGGACGAAAAGCTGATACTGTCACGCCCATGGGACAATCTACGGTGTGTCACGTGCCTGAGACGATTGGTGCTCACATGCGTCACGCCCCCGGTGCGAGGGGGGTGTGGTGACCGAACTCGCGACGCGTGCCCAGGCCTTCGGTCTGATCGCCGAGGGCGTCGCCGCCGGCCTGAGCGCCCCCTGGCGCCTCTACCTCGCCCGGGGCTGCCGTTACCTGTCGCTGAGCGTCGGTGACCGGGCCGAGTGGAACGCCTGGCGTACCCACCTCGGCTGCCCGGAGCTGAGCGTACGGGTCTACGACGCCGGCGGGGAGATCCGCCGATCGTCGGTGGCGGAGGTGGTCCTGGACGGCTGCCGGGTCAGCGTCGAGCTGGTCGAGGAGGTCAGCACCGGCGACCTGGACCAGCTGCTGGTCGCCGATCCCGCCTCGGTCGATCCGGAGGAGCGATGACGCGGCCCCGGCGGCACCCGGGAGCCGCCCGATGAGTCCCTTCCTCGCGATCTTCCTCGTGCTGGTGCTCGGCGCCGCCAGCTACGCCGCCGGCCGGCTGCACGGGCAGCTGAGCTACCGCATCGGCTACCGGTTCGGCTACCGGCAGGGCTACTTCGACGGCGACCGCGGCGCCTGGAACCGGCGCCGCCGGGACGCGCAGGCCGCCATCGCGTCGGCGCTCTCCGCGCCCCCGCCGCCCAGCACCATCCGGGTGAGCGGGACGGTGGCCCGTCCCGGCACCACCTACACCGGCTCGTCGTTCTCGGCGCCGGCCGCCCCGGTCACCGGGCGGCACCCGACCGGCACTCTGGTCAGGCGAACCGGTTGAGACGGTCGACCGGGTTCGCCGCCCGCCACCCGGCGGTCCGGTCGAAGACGCGGTGCGTCGTCCGCGGCGGACACGCACCGTCGGGGCCACGTCAGACCGGTGACGGTGGTCCCACCGGCCGGGATGCGCGCAGGGGGCATGCATCCCGGCCGGCTCCGCCGCTCTCGGTTCGGCAGCCGGCGTGCCCGATCGCGCCGGCTGCCGCGGGGTCCTCCGCGCGGCCGGCGTACGAGCTGGGTAGCCCGGTCGGGGACCTGCGCGCCGCCGTGCCGGTGACTTGCCGTTCAGGTACCGGTCGGCGGAGAGCAACCTTCAACCTCTAGCCGGGATGCCCGTACCGGGCTAGCGTCTAGGCATGGCACGGGGTTCCCCCGGCCAACCGGCAAGCCCGGACCTGCGACCCTCGCGCATGGGGCCCGCATCCGACCCCGTGTCCCCGGGCACCGGCGGAGGCGGAACGCGGATGGCCGGGTGCACATCCGCCGGAGCAGGCCTGTGACGACTCGCCGTACCACTGCCGGTGCCGATCAGACCCCGGCTGCGACTGCCGTGACCCGCCGAGCCACCCGGAGCCGCCGCACGGCGGCCACCGCGCCGGCCGACGCCAAGGAGCCCCCACCAGCCGGCCAGTCCTTCGTTCTGGACACCTCGGTGTTGCTCTCCGACCCGGCGGCGTTCCACCGGTTCTCCGAGCACGAGGTGGTCCTGCCGCTCGTGGTGATCTCCGAATTGGAGGGCAAACGTCATCATCCCGAGCTGGGCTGGTTCGCCCGGCAGTCGCTGCGCATGCTCGACGAGTTGCGCGTACAGCACGGGCGGCTGGACCGGCCGGTACCTGCGAACGATGCCGGCGGCACGCTGCGGGTGGAGCTCAACCACACCGACGACGGAGTGCTGCCGCCCGGGTTCCGGAACGAGAGCAACGACGCCCGCATCCTCTCCGTGGCGTTGAACCTCGCCGCCGAGGGGCGGGCGGTCACGCTGGTCAGCAAGGACATGCCGCTGCGGGTCAAGGCCGCTTCGGTGGGTCTGCGTGCCGACGAGTACCGGCACGGCCAGGCCAGCGACCCGACCTGGACGGGCATGGCCGAGTTGGAGCTGAGCGAGGAGCAGATCGGCCAGCTGTACGCCGGTGAGACGCTCGACCTGGACGAGGCGGCAGGGATGCCCTGCCACACCGGCCTGGTGCTGCACTCCGGACGGGGGTCGGCACTCGGCCGGGTGCTGCCGGACAAGACGGTACGGCTGGTCCGCGGCGACCGGGAGGCGTTCGGCGTCCACGGCCGCTCGGCGGAGCAGCGGATCGCCCTGGACCTCCTGCTCGACGAGTCGGTCGGCATCGTGTCGCTGGGCGGCCGGGCGGGCACGGGCAAGTCCGCACTCGCCCTGTGCGCGGGGTTGGAGGCGGTGATGGAGCGGCGCCGGCACAAGAAGGTTGTCGTCTTCCGTCCGCTCTACGCCGTAGGCGGCCAGGAGTTGGGCTACCTGCCCGGCACCGAGTCGGAGAAGATGTCGCCCTGGGCGCAGGCGGTCTTCGACACCCTCGGGGCGGTGGTGCACGAGAACGTGCTGGAGGAGGTCACCTCCCGGGGGCTGCTCGAGGTGCTCCCGCTGACCCACATTCGTGGCCGCAGCCTGCACGACGCGTTCGTGATCGTGGACGAGGCGCAGTCCCTGGAACGTGGCGTCCTGCTCACCGTGCTGTCCAGGATCGGGCAGGGCTCCCGGGTCGTGCTGACCCACGACGTGGCACAGCGGGACAATCTCCGGGTCGGCCGGCACGACGGGGTGACCGCGGTGATCGAGGCGTTGAAGGGCCATCCGCTCTTCGCCCATGTCACGCTCAGCCGTTCGGAACGCTCGCCCATCGCGGCGATGGTGACCGACCTGCTGGAGGACATCCCGACGTAATGACACCTTGATGGTGGTTCGTCCGGATTATTTGTGTGGTCCAGGTCACAAATCCGTCGCTTGGTTTCCCATCGGCCTCACCGTGCGCAATCGTGTCCCACGAGCGCCCACGCACCGGAAAGATCGTCACGGATCATTTGTCACACCCGCCACGACACTGGTGCGTCGGCTGCGGCCGGCGACGGTCGGGGCGCTCACGGCGTGGGCCCGGCCCTCGACGGCCCGGGACCCCGCCGTGTCCTTGCCCCCGACGAAGGGACCACTTCGTGAGTCGGCTGTGGAGCCGGTTGGGCGCCCGCACGGCCGCCGTCGCGCTGCTCTCCGTGGGCGTTGCCGGCGGCGTCTATCTGGGCGACGACCGGGAGGCCCAGCAGGATGGCCTGGCGGCGCAGGTCAGCGCGGAGGTCGACCAGGCGGAGCACGAGTACCTGCGCGAGCGCCAGGCGGCCCACCAGATGCAGTTCGCGCAGCAGCGCGCCGCCGAGTACCAGGCGAAGCTGCGGGCCGCCGAGGCCGCCAAGGAGGCCGCCGAGCGGGCCAAGCGGGCCGAGCAGGCAGCCGCGTCCCGCAAGCGCGAGCGGGCGAAGGCCGAAGAGGCCGCGAACGCGGCCGCGAAGCCGTACGACGGACCGATCCCCGCCTCCTGCGAGGAGTACAGCGGCAACCGGAAGATCGGCTGCGCAGAGATGATCAAGGCGGGCTTCCCGATCAAGGAGTTCCCCTGCCTCGACAAGCTCTGGACCAAGGAGAGTGGCTGGAACCACAAGGCCAGCAACTCCTCGTCCGGGGCGTACGGCATTCCCCAGGCGCTGCCGGGCAGCAAGATGGGCTCGGTCGCGGACGACTGGCGTACCAACCCGGCCACGCAGGTGAAGTGGGGTCTGGGCTACATCGAGGGGCGTTACGGCACCCCGTGCAAGGCCTGGGCGCACTCCCAGAGCAGCGGCTGGTACTGAGCCGAGAGCACGTCGGGAACGGGGCGGGTGGCGTACATCCGTCCCGTTCTTCCGTGCGTCGGCGCGGGACGCGAGTGGCGGCCGGGCGGGTTTACTGATAGCAGTGGTGGGGTGACCCTGCTCTCCGGAAGCAACGACCCCCATCGGTTCGGCACCGAGGCGTTCTACGCCGCGCTCGGCCGGGCCTTCGTCGCGATGTGCGCGGTGGTGCCGTTCCTCTTCCTCATCGAGGTCGTCGACCAGGGTCTCGCGTTCGGACTGGACGCCTCCGCCGGCATCATCCCGAAGCGGATCGACGGCCTGGACGGCGTCTTCTTCTCACCGTTCCTGCACCACGGCTTCGACCACCTCTACAGCAACAGCATTCCGCTGATCTTGCTCGGCACGTTCGTGCTCGCCGCCGGCGCCCGCCGCTTCCTCTGGTCCACTCTGTTGATCATCGTGGTGAGCGGGCTCGGCGTGTGGTTCACCGGCTCGCCCAACTCGGTGGTGGTCGGCGCGAGCGGGGTGATCTTCGGCTACCTGGGGATCCTGCTCACCCGCGGCATCTTCGAACGCAGCTGGTGGAACTTCGCGGTCTTCCTGCTGGTCGGGCTCCTCTACGGCTGGCAGCTGGTGGGCGTCCTGCCCACCGACGAGCGGATCTCCTGGCAGGGGCACCTGTTCGGGCTGCTCGGCGGCGTGGTCGCCGCCATCCTTTTCCGGCGCCGCCGGCACGACCCGAGCCGCTCGGAGTCCACGTTCTCGATGCCGTGAGGCGGGCCGGCCGGGCCGCGGATCCCGCGATCCCGGGCCACGCCGCCGGGCCGCGTACCCGTCGTGACCTGCCGGTGCTTCGTCGGCGCGACACGCTTGCCCAGAGCCGCGCGGGGGCCATACCGTCGACATCAGCACGCGTTGATCCGCGAGTGGGAAGCGACGGTACGCCATGCGCGAGGTCGATGTCGCCGTGATCGGGGCCGGCCCGGCCGGCTTGTTCGCCGCGTACTACGCCGGTTTCCGAGGGCTCTCGGTGGCGGTGATCGACGCACTGCCGGAGCCCGGCGGCCAGGTCACCGCGATGTACCCGGAGAAACTCATCCTCGACGTGGCCGGGTTCCCGTCCATCAAGGGACGGGATCTGGTGGCGAACCTGGTCGCCCAGGCTGCGCCCTTCAATCCGCGCTACCTGCTGGGCACCCGCGCCGAGAAGCTGACGTACGCCGACGAGCGCCCGGTGCTCGGCCTCGCCGGGGGTGAGCGGCTCCACTGCGGCGCGGTGGTCGTCACCGGCGGGCTGGGCAGTTTCACCCCACGCCCGTTGCCGGTCGCCGAACACTTCGTCGGCGCCGGGGTCGTCTACTTCGTGCCGCAGCCGGCCGAGCTGGCCGGTCGGGACGTGTTGATCGTCGGCGGTGGCGACTCCGCCTTCGACTGGGCGCTCACGCTGCACCCGCTGGCCCGCTCCGTGACGCTGGTGCACCGGCGGGAGAAGTTCCGGGCACACGCGGCCACCGTCTCCCGGGTGCTGGGGCTGCCGATCCGGATACTGGTCAACGCCGAGGTCACCCGCCTGCACGGCGAAGGCACGGTCACCGGTGCGGAGATCACCGTACGGGGTGGCGCTGCGGAGCTCCTGCCGGTCGACACCGTGGTGGCGGCGCTCGGTTTCACCGCCGACCTCGGCCCGCTCGCCGAGTGGGGCCTCCGGCTGGACCGCCGGCACATCGTCGTGGACAGCACGATGGCCACGAACCTGCCCCGCGTCTTCGCGGCCGGGGACATCACCGAGTACCCGGGCAAGGTCCGGCTGATCGCCACCGGGTTCGGCGAGGCCGCCACGGCGGTGAACAACGCGGCCGTCGCCATCGACCCGGGTGCCCACCTCTTCCCGGGCCACTCCTCGGACGGCACCTGACCGCGCACCGGTACCCGATGCTGTTCAACGCGTGGCCGGATCGAGATGCACCGCTGCCAGCCTGGGCGCATGACCGAGCGGAGTCCGCAGCCACGGGACAGCGCTTCCGCCATGCTGGCCTGGCTGGGGCACCCCATCTCGGTGGCCGCCCTCGTCCTGCTCCTGGTCAACGACCGGCTGCTCAAGGTGGAGTTCCCGGGACCGGTGACCGGCAAGCTCAGCGACGTGGCGGGTCTGGTGGTCGCGCCGCCGTTGACCGCCGTCCTGCTCACGCTGCTGGCACCCCGCCTGCCGGCCCGTACGGCGGTCGGGCTCGGGTTCGGGCTGGTCGGCGCCGTCTTCACTCTGGTCAAGTCCGACGCCGGCGCCGCTGCCGCGGCCTCGGCGATCTGGAGCGTCGTGAGCGGACCGTCGCTGATCCGGGCGGACCTCACCGATCTGCTGGCCCTGCCCGCGCTGGCCGTGGCCGCCTTGAGCTGGATCGGCGCTCGACGTGAGCGGGTACGGCTACGTACGGCACGGATGGTCCGGCTACTGGTGCTGCTGCCGGCGGCGACGTTCGCGGCTGCGGCCACCAGCGCGATCCACTACCCGGACGCGGTGCGGGTCGCGGTCGTCGAGGATCGTCTCGTGGCCGCCATCGGCAGCGGTTACGGCGACTACGCGACCGAAGCCGACTCATGGCGGATCAGCGAGGACGACGGAGCCACCTGGCGGGACGCCACCGAGACGGAACAGAAGGGGTTGGGAAGCCGGATCGGCGCGGCGGGCGAGCCGGCCCGGCATGCCTGTTCGGCGACGAACCCCGCGCGGTGCTACCGGCTCGTGGCCGGACGGCTCCGGGTCGACGAGAGCGACGACGCGGGCCGGACATGGCGGACAGCCTGGGAGGTGACCGAGAAGCAGCGGTCGGAGCTGATCCGGCAGTACGAGGAGTCCGGCCTCAGGGGTCCGCGGGTGAGCGGGCAGGAACTGGTCGTCCGGGACACGACGGACGGTCGGCACCTGGTGCTGGTCGCCAACGGCCGCGACGGCTTCGCACTCCGCAGCGCCGACGGTGTCTGGGCGCGGATCGGCTTCGCCGGCGCGACGGTGGGCAACCATCCGTACGACGGGCGGGCACCGACGCTGGGCGAGAGCAGCCCCGAGTCCCGGGGTCAGGATCCGCTACGGGTGGTGCTGCTGCTGTCCGGGTTGGCGGTGCTCGTCCTGGCCGTGTCCGGTGCCCGGGCTGGGAGGCGAACCGGTGCGGCTCACTGGCTGCCCGTCACTCTGGGGCTTCTCGGGGCGCTGGTGGTGGGGATGCTGCTGGTGGTCTGGCTCGATTCCGCCGTGCTCGGCGCAGTAGCGCCCGTCGGGCTCGTGCCGCTGCTGATCGGGGTGGCCGCGCTGGCACTGACCCCGGTCGGAGCCCCGAACGTCGCGCGCCGGTGGGCGCTGGAGGTTGCGCTGGCCGCCGCGCTGACCGGGGCGATGGCCGCCCTGCCATTGGTCGGGTGGCTCTACGGCCGGCCCGCTTACCTGTGGACAGCGCTGGTGCTGGCGCTCCTGGCCGGCGTGCCGGGGCTGCTCCTGGGATGGCGCGCGGCCCGTCTCGTCGCGCCACCCACCCGCTTGGTCGACCCGCCGTACCCGTGGGTGCCGATCAGGCCACCGGCCTGACGGGCGGGCCCACCACCCAGGCCGTCAGTGCCGCGCCGACCGTTGCGGGGCCACTGCGGCGATGAGCACGGCGACCAGCGTGAGAGCGGCCCCGCCCAGGGTGGTGAGGGTGGGGTGCGAGGCGGCCGTCGGCACGACCAGGTCCACCAGGACGGCACCGACGACCTGGCCGGCGATGGTGGCCAGGCCGAGCAGCAGCACGCCGGTGAAGCGGACGATCGCCGCGGCGACCGCGATGAAGACGATGCCGATCGGGCCGCCCAGGTAGAGCCAGGGCTCGGCGGGCAGGCTCCCGGTGGGCCAGCCGCGTACCGCCACGTCGATGGCGAACGCCACGAGCAGAGCCACTGTGCCGATGGTGAAGTTCACCAGGGTGGCGGTCAGCGCGCTGCCCGAGGCGCCCCGCACCCGCCCGTTGACCGCCTGTTGCCAGGCGATGCCGACGCCGGCGAGCAGCGGCAGCACGGCGAGCACCAGCGTGTCCGGCTGATCGAACCGGTCGCTGACGGACAGGAGCACCGCGACCACGGCGAGCGAGGCCCCGGCCAGCCGTTGGGCGGTGATCGGGTGTGCGCCGGCGGGGCCGATGCCGGCCCGGTCGACCGCCAGGCTGCTGCCGGACTGACCGGCCACCACGGCCACGGTGAAGACCGCCACGCCGAGCGTGCCGATGGTGAGTCCCTGGGTGGCCACCAGGAACGCACCGAACACCCCGCCCAGGCACTGCCAGGGCCGCAACGCGCCGTTACCCAGGGCCGTGCGCAGGGTGACCAGGCCACGCCGCCCGGCCGGGGAGGCGGGAACCAGCACCAGCAGCACGAGCAGGCCGATGCCGAAGGAGATCACCGCGGCGCCGAACCCGTCGCCGAGGCGTACGCCCAACTCGCCGTTGATCCTCGACTGCACGGCGACGGCGACGCCGGAGATGGTCGCCAGACCCACCCCGGCGATCCGCTGGGTCGCCGGCAGGACGGGCCGGTCGGTGGTGGCGGCGCTCACTCCTGCTCGGCCAGCGGGCGGCCGTCGAAGTCGACGGCCGAGTAGAGCGCGAGCTTCTCCAGGCGGTGGTACGAGTCGATCACGCGGATCGTGCCGCTCTTCGAGCGCATCACGATCGACTGGGTGTACGCCCCGCCCGAGCGGTAGCGCACTCCCCGCAGTAGATCCCCGGAGGTGACGCCGGTGGCCACGAAGAAGCAGTTGTCCCCGGTCACCAGGTCGTCGGTGAAGAGCACCCGGTCCAGGTCGTGGCCGGCGGCCAGGGCCTTGTCCCGCTCCTCGTCGTCCTTGGGCCAGAGCTTCGCCTGCATCATCCCGCCCATGCACTTGAGCGCGCAGGCGGACGTGATCCCCTCGGGGGTGCCGCCGATGCCCATCAGCACGTCGACGTCCGATTCGCCCCGCGCCGCCGCGATGGCGCCGGCGATGTCTCCGTCGGAGATGAACCGGATACCCGCGCCGGCCCGCCGGATCTGCTCGATCAGGTCCTTGTGCCGGGGGCGGTCCAGCACGCAGACCGTCACCTCGGAGACGTCGGTGCCCTTGACCCGTGCGATGCGGCGCAGGTTGTCGGCCACGCCCGCGTTGATGTCCACCACGTCAGCGTAGGCCGGGCCGACGGCGAGCTTCTCCATGTAGAAGACGGCGCTGGGGTCGAACATCGCACCCCGCTCGGCGACCGCCAGCACCGCGAGGGCGTTCGGCATCCCCTTGCTCATCAGCGTGGTGCCGTCGATCGGATCGACCGCGACGTCCACCGCCGGGCCGGTCCCGTCGCCGACCTCCTCGCCGTTGAAGAGCATCGGGGCGTTGTCCTTCTCGCCCTCGCCGATCACCACCACGCCGCGCATCGGGATCGAGTTGATCAGCTTGCGCATGGCGTCGACGGCGGCCCCGTCCCCGCCTTCCTTGTCACCACGGCCGACCCACCGGCCGGCGGCCATCGCCGCGGCCTCGGTGACCCGGACCAGGTCGAGGGCGAGGTTGCGGTCCAGATTCTGCGGGACCCGGGTCGTGGTGTTCGTCATGACGGCTCCTCCTCGCGACGGTGCGGGGTGGTGCGGCGTCGCGGGTGTCCTCCGCTGCCGGCTATGTCGCTGATCCTCACACGATCCCGGACACGGCGCTGGGGCGGGGCGGTGATGGCCTGGATACCGCCCGTCGGGGCGGTGCGAGAATGGCAGGGTGGAACCCGCACAGCCTGCCGACCGCGTACCCGCCGACCGGACCCCGACCGACGGCCCGACCCCGGCGACCGAGGCTCGCATCGAGGCCGACGGGCAGCCGGCCGGCGAACCGGCCCTGGTCGCGTCGGCAGGTGCCGCACGGCAGGACCAGCCTGAGCCGGCCGCCGCGCCGCTGACGTCGTCCGCGCCGCCGGCCCCGGCCGAGGTCCGTCGCTCCGACCGGTCACCGAAGGACATGGCGATCTCGCTGCTGGTCCTGCTGATTCCGATCGCGCTGCTGCTGGCGTTCTACCGGGGGTTCCTCGGCGGCGACCAGCCGACCCCGGTCGACCCGGCGCCCGCCGTCGAGCAGGCCCAGGACGCCAAGGCCTTCCCGGTGAGCCAACCGGCCGGTCTGGGCGAGGACTGGCGCCCGGTCAACGCCCGCTACCAGACGGCGGAGGGCGGCTCGACGCTGCGAATCGGCTACGTGACGCCGGAGGGGAAGGGCGCCCAGTTGCTGCAGAGCAACGTACCCGCCGAGCAGTTCATCCCGACCGAGCTGACCGACCGGGCGCAACCGCAGGGACAGGTCGAACTGAACGGGCGGAACTGGCAGCGGTACACCGCGCGCGAGAACGAGCAGGCGCTGGTGCTGCTGGAGCCGGACCGAACGGTGATGGTGGTGGGCGACGCTCGGGAGAACGAGCTGCGCGAGCTCGCCGGCTCGCTGCGCTGAATCTTTACCTACCCGAGCATCGGATCGGCTAGTCTGCGTCGGCTCCCGCCCGGCGACGTGATGTCGACCGGGCGACCCTTACTGCGAAGAGAGACGACGTGAACATTCGACGGTGGGGTCTCGGCCTTCTCGCCGCCACCCTGTTCGTGCCGGGCCTGACCGCCTGCAACTCGGACGCCGGCAAGTCCGCCGACGCCGGTGCTTCGGCCGACGCGTCCGCTGCCGCCGTCCCGTCGGACCCGAAGGAGGCGCTGCTCGCCTCCACCAAGGAGCTCGAGAACGGCAACTTCACCTTCACGCTCGGCGGTGACGGCGTGACCGGCAAGGGGCTCGTGCACAAGCCGAGCAACAGTGCCCAGATCACCATGACGATCGACGACGGCTCCGGCGCCACGATGGATCTGGACATGGTCTACATCGAGTCGGAGAGCTGGGTGAAGCTCGATCTCGGCGAGCTCGGCGACATGATCCCCGGCGCGGCCGCGATGAAGGACAAGTACCAGCACCTGGACAAGTCCAAGATCGAGGACAGCTCGCTCTCGCTCGACCTGACCAAGCCGGACCCGGGCAACAGCGCCGCGATCATCAAGGCGATCACCGAGGTGCAGAAGACCGGTGAGGGCGCGTACAGCGGCAAGCTCGACGCCTCCGGCGTGACCGACTCCGACGCCCTGGACCAGGACCTGATCAAGGCGCTCGGCGATCAGGCCAAGTCCCTGCCCTTCACCGCGAAGCTGGACGCGCAGGGTCGGCTCACCGAGCTGGTGCTCTCGATCCCGGCCGCCGGTGAGACCAAGGCGCACGAGATCAAGGTCAGCTACGCCGACTACGGCGCCGCCACCGCCGCGCAGAAGCCGGCCGCGGACAAGGTCGTGGAGGCCTCCGAGCAGACCTACCAGATGCTCAAGTAATCGCCGTACGTGCGGAACGGGGGCGGCAGCTGCCGCCCCCGTTTTCGTGTCCTCCGAGCATCGCCTCCGGGCCCTTGCCTGCCGGGAAACCGGACAGTCGGGCGATTGCCCGGCCCGGCGGCAGGGAACAGAGGAGGGGCGGGCCGGACAGGTCGGCCTTCCGGTCGGACCGGCTCGCGCGGCGCAGCAGTGGATCGCTGCGTCGCCCGGTTCCGGCGCACGAGCCCGCGTCGGGTGACCCTCTGGAGACACGGATGACTGTTCGACGACGACTCGGCGCCGGTCTCGTGGCCGCCGCCCTGTTCACCCCGGGCCTCGCCGCGTGCAACGCCACCGACGCCCCGGGCGGCACCGCCTCGCCGACCGCCTCCGGGATGCCGACCGCTTCCGGCACGGCGGCCGCGACGGGGACGGCCTCGCCGGCGACCGGCGACGCGAAGCAGGCGTTGCTCGCCTCCACGGCGGCGATCCGCGACGGGAACTTCCGGTTCACCATGACCGGCGGCGGGAGCAGCGCCGAGGGGCAGGTGCACGAGCCGAGCCAGAGCGCGCGGATGAAGGTGTCGATCGGTGACTCGTCGTCCGACCTGTCGATGACGCTCGACGTGATCCACTACCGGCCGGACAGCTGGGTGAAGGTGGACCTCGGTGGCCGGGCGGCGGGCAGCGTACCGGGGTTGGAGAAGCTGAACCTCGGCAAGTACCAGCACCTCGACCAGACCCGGATCAAGGGGAACCGCAACCTCGGCTTCGACTTCGAGCGGCTCGACCCGGCCGGCAGCGAGGTGCTCACCCAGGGCGTCACGGAGGTCCGGCGGACCGGCGATGGCGCGTACGCCGGCACCCTCGACGTGTCGAAGGCGGCCGAGGCCGGCTCCCTCGACGCCAACATGATCACCGCGCTCGGGGCGCAGGCGAAGGCGGTGCCGTTCACCGCCCGGGTGGACGCCCAGGGCCGGCTCAGCGAGCTGGTGGTCCAGGTCCCGGCGGCCGGCCAGCAGCAGGCCCAGGACGTACGGATCACCTACTCGGACTACGGCAACGCCACGGCCGCCCAGAAGCCCCCGGCCGACCAGGTCGTCGAGGCCCCGGCCGAGCTGTACAACCTGTTCAACTGACCCACGCCGTCCCGCGCCGCCGATCTCGTGGTTGTCGGCAGCCTGTTCCGGATGCCTCGACCGCCTGATCGGTGCGGCGCGGGTGGAGGTGCGAGTCAGGAGGTCTGGGACTCCCGGGCGGCTTCGATGCGTGCCCGGGCCCCGTCCAGCCAGCGCTGGCAGATCACCGCCAGCGCCTCGCCACGCTCCCAGAGCGCCAGCGACTCCTCCAGCGACGTGCCGCCGGCCTCCAGGCGTTCCACCACCGACGCCAGTTCCGCGCGGGCCTGTTCGTAGCTGAGCCGTTCGTCCGGCCCAGCCTTGGTCTGCTCAGTCATCGGCTCCATCCCAGCACACGACCGTCCCGCGACGCGGGGGGCTCAGTTCTCGTCTCGCAGCGCAGCCGGGCATCCGGCCGCTCACCCGTCCACCGTCGCCGCCAGCTCACCGTCGGCGAGGCGTACCCGCAGCGGGTCGCCCTTGCCCACCTCGGCCGCGGCCCGGACCACGTGCCCGTCGGCGCGCTGGACGATCGCGTACCCGCGTTCCAGCGTGGCCGCCGGGGACAGCGCGCGGAGCCGGGCCAGGGTGTGCCGCAGCTCGTCGTCGGCGGCGGCGAGCCGGTGGTGCAGGCAACGCCCGGCTCGCTGACGGAGCAGGGTCAGCTCGGTGCTCCGCTGGTCGATCATGACCTGGGGGCGGGCCAGTACCGGCCGGGAGCGCAGCGCGTCCAGCCGGTGCTGCTCCCGGTCGACCAGGTTGCCGACCGCCCGCTCCAGTCGTGATCGGGCCTGCCCGATGAGGCGTACCTCCTCGGTCAGGTCCGGCACGACCCGCTTGGCCGCATCGGTGGGCGTCGAGGCGCGCAGGTCGGCGACGTAGTCGAGCAGCGGCGCGTCCGTCTCGTGGCCGATCGCGCTCACGACCGGCGTGCGGCAGGCGAAGACCGCTCGGCAGAGCGCCTCGTCGGAGAAGGGGAGCAGGTCCTCGAGGCTGCCGCCGCCCCGGGCGATGATGATCACGTCGATGGTCGGGTCGGTGTCGAGCACCTTGAGCGCGTCAATGATCTGCGGCACGGCGCTCGGCCCCTGTACAGCCACGTTGACCGTGCGGAACTCCACCGCCGGCCAGCGCCGGCGGGCGTTGGTGAGCACGTCCCGCTCGGCGGCCGAGGCGCGGCCGGTGATCAGGCCGATCCGGTTGGGTAGGAACGGCGGGCGGCGCTTGCGGGCCCGGTCGAAGAGCCCTTCGGCGGCGAGCAGCTTCTTGAGCTTCTCCAGCCGGGCCAGCAGCTCGCCGAGGCCAACCTGGCGGATCTCGTCGGCGCGCAGGCTCAGTGTGCCCCGGGCCGCGTAGAACTCGGGCTTGGCGTGCAGCACCACCCGGGCGCCCTCGCGCAGCTCGGGGGTGCCGACGTCGAGGACGTCGCGGTTGGTGGTGACGGTCAGGCTCAGGTCGGCCGACGGGTCCCGCAGGGTGAGGAAGACGGTGCTGGCGCCCGGCCGGCGGCTGATCTGCGCCACCTGCCCGTCGACCCAGACCCAGCCGAGCCGCCCGATCCAGGCGCCGATCTTCTGGCTGACCACCCGGACCGGCCAGGGCTCCTCCGACGTGCTCCGGTCCACCTCACCCGTACTCACCCGCCCACCCTACGGCCCACCCCCGACCATCCCACCGTTGATCATGATGTTGACGGTGGAGTCGATCTCTGTAACCGCGGTCAACGTCATGATCGACGATGTGGGTCAGGCCACGGACGGCGGCCGGGGCGACGGTCGCAGCCGATGTCCGCTTCCGGGCGGGCACGTACGATGGGCGGGTGACTCAGGATGAAGCGACTCCCCGGACCGGTAAGCGCGTGCTCCTGGCCAAGCCCCGCGGCTACTGCGCGGGAGTCGACCGCGCGGTGCAGACCGTGCAGGAGGCGCTGAAGCTCTACGGTGCCCCGATCTACGTCCGCAAGCAGATCGTGCACAACAAGCACGTGGTGCAGACGCTCGAAGCGCAGGGCGCGATCTTCGTGGAGGAGAACGAGGAGGTGCCGGCGGGCGCCACCGTCATCTTCTCCGCGCACGGCGTCGCCCCCGAGGTGTACGAGCAGGCGAAGGCGCGTTCGTTGAAGGCGATCGACGCGACCTGCCCGCTGGTCACCAAGGTCCACCACGAGGCGAAGCGGTTCGCCGCCGAGGACTACGACATCCTGCTGATCGGCCACGAGGGGCACGAGGAGGTCATCGGGACCTCCGGCGAGGCGCCCGAGCACATCCAGCTCGTCGACGGCCCGGACGCGGCCGACCAGATCACCGTCCGGGACCCGAACAAGGTCGTGTGGCTCTCCCAGACCACCCTCTCGGTGGACGAGACGCTGGAGACGGTCGCCCGGCTGAAGAAGCGGCTGCCGATGCTCCAGTCGCCGCCCAGTGACGACATCTGCTATGCCACCTCCAACCGGCAGCACGTGGTCAAGCAGATCGCGCCGGACTGCGACGTGGTGATCGTCGTCGGCTCACGCAACTCGTCGAACTCGGTGCGGCTGGTCGAGGTCGCGCTGGACGCGGGCGCCCGCGCCGGTCACCTGATCGACTTCGCGCACGAGATCGACGACGCCTGGCTCGCCGGCGCCCGTACGGTTGGCGTGACCTCGGGGGCGAGCGTTCCGGAGGACCTGGTGCAGGACGTTCTCGCCTACCTCGCCGCCCGGGGCTTCGGCGACGTCGAGGAGATCACCACCGCCAACGAACGGCTCACCTTCTCGCTGCCCCAGGAGCTCAAGCGGGACATGCGGGCCGCCGCCGCGGCTCGTGGCTGACCGGCGCGGAACGCCCGGCCGTCCCGACACGTCCGATACCGGTATGAGGACCCTTCGGCTCGCCGCCGTCGCCCTGGCCACCGTCGCCGCGCTGAGCGCCTGCGGTGGTCAGGACGGCACCGGCACTCCGACCACCATGCCCACCTCCACGGGAGCGTCTCCGGTGACCGACCAGCCTCCGACCCCGTCGACCGGCCCGGCCACGCCGACACCGCCGAGCGTCTCGACTCCGCCGCGCGCGACGACGAAGCCCGGCGGGACGATCAAGCCGGGCGGGCCGACGCTTCCGCCGCCGGTCGCCGGCACCGAGCTGACCGGCACGATCGTTGCCGGCGTCGAGGCGAACTGCCTGCTCCTCGACGGCTATCTCCTGATCGGTGGCCCGCGCGACGTGCTCGCCGTGGGTGCCCGGGTGACCGTCACCGGCCGTGTGCAGCGCGGCATGATGACCACCTGCCAGCAGGGCACCCCGTTCGTCGTGGAGGCGGCGCGGCGTTCCTGAGCCGCGCGCCCGGGCCGCCTCGGGAGCTGCGGACACGGTGCGCCGGGCCGCGGTCGGCCGCGCCCGGTTCGCGACCCACGGCGGCGGGCGGACCGGCGTGACCGGGTGCGTAGGGGTCAGCGGGACGGAACGTCGTCGTCGGCCGCGTCGAGCAGCTCCGGCGCCTGCGGCTGCCGGGGGGCCAGCTCGACCTGCGCCGGGGCTTCCAGATCCCGGTCGGAGACGCCCAGCTCGGCGAGCTTGCGTGCGCTGACCAGCACCCGGGCCTCCAAAGACCCGACCGCCCGGTTGTACGCGGTCACCGCACTGCCCAGCGCCGTGCCGAGCTTGCCGACGTGGTCGCCGAGCGTGGCGAGCCGGCCGTGCAGCTCGCGGGCCAGCGAGTGCACCGCCGCCGCGTTGCGGGCCAACGCCTCCTGCCGCCAGGAGTAGGCGACGGTACGCAGCAGCGCGACCAGGGTGGCGGGGGTGGCCAGCACCAGGTTCCGGGCGAAAGCGTGCTCCAGCAGCGTCGGGTCGCGCTGGAGCGCCACGTCGAGGAAGGGATCCGCCGGGACGAAGAGCACCACGAACTCCGGGGTGCTGTCGAACGCGGCCCAGTAGGTCTTCGCAGCCAACGCGTCGACGTGCGCCCGCAGGTGCCGGGCGTGTGCGTCGAGGTGGGTGTCCCGGCTGCGTTCGTCGCGCGCCTCCATCGCGGTGAGGTACGCGTCGAACGGCGCCTTGGCGTCGACCACCACCGAACGGCCGCCGTGCAGCCGTACGACCAGGTCGGGACGGACGACCTGCTGGTCGGTGGCGGCCGTGACCTGCTCGGCGAAGTCGCAGTGCTCCAGCATGCCGGCCGCCTCGACGATCCGGCGCAGCTGGTGCTCACCCCAGCGACCGCGGACCTGGGGGGCGCGCAGCGCTGCCACGAGCTGCTTCGTCTCGGTGCGCAGTTCACCCGAGACAACGCTCATCGAGCGCACCTGCTCGCGCAGCTCCGCGTACGCGTCGACCCGTTCGTGTTCCAGGTCGGCCACGCGCTGCTCGTAGCGGCGCAGCGTCTCGTGCAGCGGTGCGACGGCCCGGGACACCGCCTCCTGGGACTGGGCGGTCGCCTCGTAGCTCAGCGCCCGGAGGGACTGCTCCAGCCGGCCCTCGCCCTCCCGCGTGGCCCGCAGTGTGGCGTCCAGCCGGGCGATCTCGGCGGCGGAGCGGGACCGGGCGGCGAGCCATCCCACCGCGCCACCGGCGCCGAGACAGACCACCACCACGGCCAGCGTCGGGAAGTCCATCACCGAAGCTTGCCAAACGCGTACGACTTTGCCGGCTTGGGTACCGTCGTGCCATGAAAATTCTGCTCGTGGTCGTCGTTGTGGCGCTGGTCGTGGGCGTTTTGGTCTGGTCGCGGCGCGAAGCCGCGGCCCGGGCGGCCCGTGAGCTGGCCGATGTGCGGGCGGACGCCCAGCGCTGGTACGAGCGTCTCGGCGGCCAGGTGATGAACCTGCACGGCGACGATCCGGCGGTGCGGCAGGCGCTGGTGGATGCGGCCGAGCGGTACAACGCCGCCGGAAGCCAGCTCGAACAGGCCCGTACGGTGCACCAGTACCGGCTGGCCCGGGAGACGGCGCTGGAGGGGCTGGCGTACGCGCGGGCGGCCCGGATCGCGCTCGGCATCGATCCCGGCCCTGATCTGCCGCCGCTGGCCGCCGCCGCAGGCACCGGCGAGTTGACCCGGGCACGCGAGGTCGAGGTGCAGGGGCAGACGTTCAAGGCAGGCCCCCAACCGGGGCGGGAGACGCCGTACTACTACCCGGGCGGACGGTTCCAGGGGCGCCCGGTACCGGCCGGTTGGTACTCGACGCCCTGGTGGAAGACCGCGCTCGGGGCCGGAGCGGGCGTGCTCGGCGGCATGCTCATCGCCGACGCCCTCTTCTCGCCCGCCTTCGCCGATCCCGGATATGGCTACGAGGCCGGCTATCAGGAGGGCTTCGCCGACGGCAACGACTTCGGCGACCAGGGCGGCGGTGACCAGGGCGGCGACTTCGGCGGTGGGGATTTCGGCGGGGACTTCGGTGGGGGCGACTTCGGGGGCGGCGACTTCGGGGGCGGCGACTGATCCCGATTCGTACCCGGGCCGTCCCCGACCGACCCGAAAGAGCCTGATACCGCCGAGGCATTTTTATGACTCAGAGGTATCAGGCTCTCGTTGGTCGGTGCGGCGTATCCGCCGGCACGCCCACGACACGTGTTCGCCCCGGCGGTCAGCCCGTGTTGCGCATCCCGGCCGCGATGCCGTTGACAGTGGTGAGCAGGGCCCGCTCCAGCGCCGTACCGTCGCTGGGGGCGCGGCGCCCGCCCGGTGCGGTGGCCACCGCCCGACCGGCGGCGCCCGAGTCCCGGTACTGACGCAGCAGCGCCACCTGAAGGTGGTGCAGCGGCTCCAGGTAGGTGTCCCGCACCGCGAGGGTCCGCTGGAGCACCGGGGAGCTGTCGAGCAGCGCGGGAGAACCGGTGACGGCCAGCACCTCTCGCCTGGTCAGCTCGTACTCCTGCTCGATCTTGTTGAAGATCGGCTGCAGTTGCTCGGGTACGAGCGTCTCGACGTACCGTCGGGCGATGTCGAGGTCGGTCTTGCTCAGCATCATCTCCACGTTGGACAGGAACGTCCCGAAGAAGTGCCAGTTGCGATGCATCTCGGCCAGTACGTCGGCCAGTCCGGCCTCGCGGGCGGCGGCCAGTCCCGAGCCGACGCCGAACCAACCCGGAACGATCTGCCGGGTCTGCGTCCAGCCGAACACCCACGGGATGGCCCGCAGACCGGCCAGGCCGGCGCCCGTGTTCGGGCGCTTCGCCGGACGGGAGCCGATGTTGAGCGCGCCGAGCAGCTCCGTCGGCGTGGACGCCCAGAAGTACGCGGGCAGGTCCGGGTCCTCCACCAGCGACCGGTACGACCGGTATGCCGACTCCGAGACCACGTCCATCGCGGCGTCCCAACGCTCCAGCATCTCGGCGGGCTGCCGGGGTGCGGTGTGCAGGAGGGTGGCCTGGAGCACCGCGGCCAGCGTCAGCTCCAGGTTCTCCCGGGCCAGCGACGGCAGGCTGTACTTGTCGGAGATGACCTCGCCCTGCTCGGTCACCTTGATCGCGCCGTCGAGGGTGCCGTACGGCTGGGCCAGGATCGCCTCGTGCGTCGGCCCGCCGCCGCGTCCCACCGTGCCACCGCGACCGTGGAAGAGTCGCAGGTGCACGCCGTGCCGCGCCGCCACGTCACGTAGTGCTCGCTGCGCCCGGTGGATCGACCACTGGCTGGTGGTGATACCCGCCTCCTTGTTGGAGTCGGAGTAGCCGAGCATGACCTCCTGCACGTCGCCCCGCGCCGCCACCAGCGCCCGGTACGCCGGCAGGGACAGCAGTTCGTCGAGGAGTTCGCCACCGGCGTTGAGTTCCGCCGGCGTCTCCAGCAGCGGCACGAAACCGATCCGGGCCCGCCCGCTGTGCACGTCCACCAGGCCGGCCTCGCGAGCGAGCACCACCGCGGCGAGCACGTCGTCCACGCCGAGAGTCATCGAGATGATGTACGACTCGATGACCTCGTTGCCGAACCGGTCCTGCGCCTCGCGAACGGTGCTGAAGACGTCGAACGTCTTGCGGGCCGTCTCGGTGAGCGGGGTGTCCAGGGTGGACAGCGGTCGCCGTCCGCTGAGCTCGTCGGCGAGCAGCTTCGTCCGCTCCAGCCGGCTGAGGCCCGGGTAGTCCGACACCTCGCCGACCGCGGCGTACAGCTGTGCCAGCACGGCGTGGTGCGCCTCGGCGTGCTCGCGGACGTCCAACGTGGCCAGGTGCAGCCCGAACGCGGAAACGGTACGGATGGTCGAGGCGAGCCGCCCGACGGCGGTGAGCTGGCCCGAGTTGCGGGCCAGCGAGGCGCGCAACAGCTCCAGGTCGGAGATCAGCTCGGCTGAGCCCCGGTAGTCCCGGCCCGGCACGTGCGGAGTGCCCTGCCGTAGCCGTTCGCGGGTGTTGGCCAGCTTCGCCTTCACGCAGCGCGCCTTGAGCCGGTACGGCTCCTCGGCGTTGACCCGGCGGAACCGGGGCGCCACCTCGGGCAGCGCGTCCAGATCCGCGGCGAGGCTGGCGGAGAGGTCCAGCGACACCCCGCGCAGCCGCCGGGAGACGGAGACCTCGTTGATCAGGTCCTCCATCGCCGCCTCGGTGGCCTGGATGCCGTGCTCGTGCTGGATCCGCAGGACCTCGCGGGTCACCGCCGGAGTGACGAACGGGTTGCCGTCCCGGTCGCCCCCGATCCAGGTGCCGAAGCTCAACGGCCGGGCGGTGGGCGACGTCTCCACGCCCAGGGCGCGCAGCGTCTCGGCGAGGTCGTCGAGGACCTGCGGGGCGGCCTCGGCGTACAGGTCGCGCAGGTAGTAGATGGCGTTGCGGGCCTCGTCGGTCGGGTCCGGCCGGTCCAGCCGAAGCTCGTCGGTCTGCCACATGAGGTCCAGCAGTTCGGCCAGCCGCCGGTTCGCCGGCCCCTCGTCGCTCGCCCCGTAGAGGATCGCGTTGGCGGTCTCGGCGTCCAACTCGTCGGCGATCGCGCGCAGCTTCGACAGGATCGACCGGCGGGCCGCCTCGGTCGGGTGCGCGGTGAAGACCGGCCGGACGGCGAGCCGGCGGGCCACGGCGGCGACCTCCTCGGCCGGTACTCCACGCTCGGCGATCATCTTGGCCGCCTGGTCCAGCCAACCGCCGTGCGTCGCCCGGCGGCGGCGCAGGTCACGGGCCCGGTGCACCTGCTCGGTGATGTTGGCGAGGTGGAAGTAGGTGGAGAAGGCCCGGGCCAGCTTGGTGCCGGTGGTCACGTCGAGCGTGGCGAGCCGCTGAGCGGCGGTCGGGGCGTCGGAGCGAACCAGCGCGCGGATCTCCTCGACGAGGTCGAGCAGCGGGCGACCCTCCTGGCGGGCGAGGGTCTGACCCAGCAGGGTGCCGAGGCGGCGGATGTCGGCTCGCAGGGCGGCGTCGGGGCCGTCGTGGACGTGCTGGTCGGTCACGGGGCGCTCCTTACGTGGTGTACGAAGGACAGCGCTGTCCGACTTACTGGATCGTATCCGCGTGGACGTGGATGTAAGGAGGGGACCCTCGTTATCGCTTTTTTCATAGCCAGGGGCCCTTGCAATCATCAGGCGACGGTCGTACGCCTCGGGGCCGGGTCGCATTCCGGCGGTGGAAAACGGATTGTCCGGCCCATTAGCGTTTGATCATGCCGCCTCTGCGATACCCGCCGAAGCCGAAGCCGGGCGATCGCGTCGCCGTCGTCTCGCCGTCCGCCGGGCTTCCGGCGATCTTTCCGCACGTGTACGAGTTGGGACTGCGGCGCCTGCGCGAGGAGTTCGGTCTGGAGCCCGTCGAGTACCCGACGACCCGGGTGGCGGGTGCCGACCCCCGGGACCGGGCCCGCGACCTCACCGCCGCCTTCGCCGACCCGTCGATCACCGCGGTGCTGGCGACCGTCGGCGGGGACGACCTGATCACCGTCACCCCGCACCTTGACGACGAGGTGCTGCGGGCCAACCCGAAGCCGTACTTCGGGTACTCGGACAACACCAACGTCCTCAACCACCTCTACCGGCTCGGGGTGGTCGCGTACCACGGCGGGTCGGTGCTTGTGCACCTCGGCCGCTCCGGCGCGCCGCACCGGCTGACCTTCGACTCGCTGCGGGCCGCTCTCTTCACCTCCGGCTGGTACGAGCTGACCCCGGCGACGGAGTGGGGTGACGAGCCGCGTGACTGGCGCGACCCGGCGACGCTGACCGAGGAGCCGGTGATGTTCCGCGGCGAGGGGTGGCGCTGGCAGGGCCCGGAGCGTGTGGTGCAGGGGCCGACCTGGGGTGGGAACCTGGAGATCCTGCACTGGCTGCTGGCGACCGATCGCGTCCCGTCGGCGGCGGAGCTGGCCGGGTCGGTGCTGATCATGGAGACGTCCCAGGAGTTGCCGTCCGACACCGAGGTCTTCCGGATCGTGCGCAACATGGGCGAGCGCGGGCTGCTCGGTGCGTTTCCCGCGATCGTGGTCGGCCGGCCGAAGGCGTGGGAGTTCGACAAGCCGCACACGCTGGAGGAGCGGATCGCCTGGGGCGAGGCGCAGCGGGCGGCGGTCACGAAGGCGCTGGCCGCGTACAACCCGGACGCCGTGATGGTCTTCGACGTCGACCTCGGCCACACCGACCCACAGTTGATCATCCCGTACGGCGGCGAGATGCGGATCGACGCCGGCGAACGCCGGATCAGCGTGCGCTACTGAGGCCGGTCCGCGTCGACCACCGCGAACGCGCGGACCCGTCGTGGATGACGTGACTCAGCTCCACGAACCGGTGGCCACCGGACGCGCCGTTCATCCTGAAACCCGACCATGCCGCTGGCAGTGCGGTCAAGGTCTCGAAACATCCTGGATGTAGTGGCCTGACCGCGTGTCGGAGGCCACTACTTCCAGGATCGAGCACGATCTCGACCGGCTGACGGCGCCGGGGGCGTGGGATGGGGGTGCGTGTCAGCCGGCGGAGATAGGCTGGTGTTCGTGCACCCCCCGTCCAGCTGGACGCGGGGTCTCTGTCGTGTGCTCCGAGCGCACCACGCGCGTCGACTCCTCTGGAAGTGATCGCAGATGCTCACCGGACTGTTCACCGCCGCCCTGGCCGACCCCGGGCTGGCCCGGGCGCGTGACCTGGCGCGCTCCGGTGCCGCGCAGGTCGACGGGCTCGACATCACCGCCCCGCCGGCGCTGCGCCCCTTCGCGGTCGCCGCAGTCGCGGCCGACCCGGGCCAGGGCGGCGCCGGTGACGAGCGGGCCGGCGGGGCCGGTCGGGCGGTGCTCGCGATCACCGCGACCACTCGGGAGGCCGACGACCTGGCCGCCGCGCTGGGCAGCCTGCTCCCGCCGGAGCAGGTGGCGGTCTACCCGTCCTGGGAGACGCTGCCCCACGAGCGGCTCTCACCCCGCTCCGACACCGTCGGCCGGCGGCTCGCCGTGCTGCGTCGGCTGGCCCACCCGGAGGCGACCGACGCGCACGGTCGCACCGGCCCGCTGCGGGTCGTGGTCGCCCCCGTGCGCTCGCTGCTGCAGCCCCAGCTCAAGGGGCTCGGCGACCTGGAACCGGTGCAGCTGGCACCAGGCGCCGAGGCGGACCTGGAGGAGGTCGCGCGGCGGCTCACCGACATGGCGTACGCCCGGGTCGACCTGGTCACCAAGCGCGGCGAGTACGCGGTGCGGGGCGGCATCCTCGACATCTTCCCGCCGACCGACGAGCACCCGTCCCGCGTCGAGTTCTGGGGCGACGAGGTGGAGGAGATCCGTACCTTCGCCGTCGCCGATCAGCGGACCATCGAGCAGGTCACCCAGCTCTGGGCGCCGCCGTGCCGGGAGCTGCTGCTCACCCCGCAGGTGCGCGAACGGGCCGCGGTGCTGGCCGAGCAGCACCCGGAGCTCGCCGAGATCCTCGACAAGCTCGCCGAGGGCATCCCGGTCGAGGGGATGGAGTCCCTGGTCCCCGCGCTGCTCGGCGACGAGAGCCTGGAGCTGCTGCTGGACGTGATGCCGGCCGGCACCCACGTACTGCTCTGCGACCCGGAGCGCATCCGCACCCGGGCGCACGACCTGGTGCGTACCTCGGAGGAGTTCCTCCAGGCCAGCTGGGCCGCGGCCGCCGTCGGCGGTCAGGCGCCGGTCGACCTCGGCGCGGCCGCCTTCCGCAGCCTGGCCGAGGTCCGCGCGGCCGCCGGGAAGCTCGGCCAGCCGTGGTGGACGCTCTCCCCGTTCGGCTTGATCGAGGGAGAGGCAGCCCCGGCGCGGCAGCCCTGGGAGGACGCGCCGGAGGAGGTCAGCGTCACCCCCGACGACGCCATCGCGGTGACCCTGGCCGCCCAGCCGGCGCCGCTCTACCACGGCGAGACCGCCCGGGTGGTCGACGACCTGAAGCGCTGGGCCGGCGAAGGCTGGTCGATCGCGCTGGTCTTCGAGGGGCACGGTCCCGCCACGCGGGCCGTCGAGGTGCTTCGCGACGCCGGGTTGGGCGCGCGGCTGACCGAGCAGGTGCCGGACGCGCCGGCCGCCGGTGAACTGCTCGTCACCTGCGGATCGCTCAGCGCCGGCTTCGTTGACGAGGCGTCCCGCTTCGTGCTGCTCACCGGCAACGACCTCACCGGCGGCCGGGGTACGTCGACCCGCGACATGCGCAAGATGCCGAGCCGGCGGCGTAACACGATCGATCCGCTGGAGTTGAAGGCCGGGGACTACGTGGTGCACGAGCAGCACGGCATCGGCCGGTACGTCGAGCTGGTGCAGCGCACCGTCAACGGGGCCAGCCGGGAATACCTGGTCATCGAGTACGCCGCGAGCAAGCGTGGCCAGCCCGGCGACCGGCTCTTCGTCCCGACCGACCAGCTCGACCAGCTCAGCCGGTACGTGGGCGGGGAGCAGCCGACGCTGCACAAGATGGGCGGCTCGGACTGGCAGAAGTCCAAGGCCCGGGCCCGCAAGGCGGTCCGGGAGATCGCCGCTCAGCTGATCCAGCTCTACGCCGCCCGGAAGGCGTCCAAGGGGCACTCGTTCGGCCCGGACACGCCGTGGCAGCGGGAGCTGGAGGACGCGTTCCCGTGGCAGGAGACGCCGGACCAGCTCGCCGCGATCGAGGAGGTCAAGCGGGACATGGAGCAGACGGTCCCGATGGACCGACTGATCTGCGGCGACGTCGGCTACGGCAAGACCGAGATCGCCGTACGGGCGGCGTTCAAGGCGGTGCAGGACGGCAAGCAGGTGGCCGTGCTGGTGCCGACCACGCTGCTCGTGCAGCAGCACTACAACACGTTCGCCGAGCGGATGAGCCAGTTCCCGGTGACCATCAAGCAGTTGTCCCGGTTCCAGACGCCGAAGGAGGCCGAGCAGACCCTCGCCATGGCTGCCGAGGGCACCGCCGACATCGTCATCGGCACCCACCGGCTACTCCAGGCGGCGACCCGGTTCAAGTCCCTCGGCCTGGTGATCGTCGACGAGGAGCAGCGCTTCGGCGTCGAGCACAAGGAGCACCTGAAGACCATGCGGGCCTCGGTCGACGTGCTGAGCATGTCGGCCACCCCGATCCCGCGCACGCTGGAGATGGCCATCACCGGCATCCGGGAGATGTCCACCATCGCCACCCCGCCGGAGGAACGCCACCCGGTGCTCACGGCGGTCGGGGCGTACGACGACCGGCAGGTGGCCGCCGCCATCCACCGCGAGCTGCTCCGCGACGGGCAGGTCTTCTACCTGCACAACCGGGTGGAGTCGATCGAGCGTGCGGCGCGGCGCCTCCGCGAGCTCGTACCCGAGGCGCGGGTCGCAGTGGCGCACGGGCAGATGAGCGAGGAGGCGCTCGAGAAGGTCATGGTCGGCTTCTGGGAGAAGGAGTTCGACGTACTGGTCTGCACGACGATCGTGGAGTCCGGCATCGACATCCCGAACGCCAACACCCTGATCGTCGAGCGGGCCGACCTGCTCGGCCTGGCCCAGCTGCACCAGATCCGGGGGCGCGTCGGCCGCGGCCGGGAGCGGGCGTACGCGTACTTCCTCTACCCACCGGACAAGCCGCTCACCGAGCACGCGCACGAGCGGTTGGCCACCATCGCCCAGCACACCGAGCTGGGCGCCGGCATGTACGTGGCCATGAAGGACCTCGAGATTCGCGGTGCCGGCAACCTGCTCGGTGGCGAGCAGTCCGGGCACATCGAGGGCGTGGGCTTCGATCTGTACGTGCGGATGGTCGGCGAGGCGGTTCAGGCGTTCAAGGGCGAGGGTCCCGAGGAGGAGACCGACGTCAAGATCGACCTGCCGATCGACGCGCACCTGCCGCACGACTACGTCGGGGTGGAGCGGCTGCGGCTGGAGATGTACCGCAAGCTTGCCGAGGCGCGCGACGAGGAGCGGCTGCGCGAGGTGGTCGCCGAGATGACCGACCGGTACGGCGAGCCGCCCGCCCAGGTGCAGAACCTGGTCGCGGTGGCCCGGTTCCGGCTGCTGGCCCGCCGGTACGGCCTCACCGACGTCTCCATGCAGGGCAAGCACATCCGGTTCGGCCCGCTGCCGTTGCCGGACTCCAAGCAGATGCGGCTCAAGCGCTACCACCCGGACGCGGTCTACAAGGCGGCCGCCGATCAGGTCAGCGTGCCCCGGCCGAGCACCCGCCGGGTCGGCGGCGAGCCGTTGCGCGACCAGGCCCTGCTGGAGTGGTGTGCCCAACTCCTGAAGGACGTCCTCGGCGAACCCGCCCTGGCAACCGCGGCCAGCTAACCCCCACCCCCGCCCCCTCCCTCCCTAACCCTCCTCCGCGTCGATCATGAAGTTGTTGTCGTGACACGCCGGCACGACGCGCAACAACTTCATGATCACGGGGACGGGAGTGGGGACGGGGGCGGGAGCGGTGTGGGGTGGGTGGGGGGCGTCACAGGTGGAGGGTCGGCGTGAGAGAGTGATCGTCATGCGTGCTCGCCGACTCATCGCCGCCGCCAGCGTCGCGGCCCTCGCTGTGCTCTCCCTCGCGGCCTGCGGTCAGTCCGCGCCGGACGTCGCCGCGTACGTCGGTGACACCAGCTGGTCGACCGCCCGGGTCGACGAGATCTACGACGACATCCAGGCGGATTTCGGGGAGGCCGTGCGCCAGGAGCTCGGCCGGACCGGCGTCAGCCCGTCGCCCGAGCAGCTGCGGTCGACGGTGACCCGGGAGGACGTGCTCAGCTTGCTGGTCAGTCTCGAGCTGGGTAAGCGGGTGGTGGCGGAGAAGAAGCTCCAGGTCGCGGACCAGATCAGCCCCGAGCAGCTCGAAGCGGTCCTGAGGGTGCCCGCCACGACCGAGTACACCAAGCTCTGGGGTGAGTGGTTCGACGTCCTCCAGGCGCTCAACCAGCAGCTTCCGCCGGCCGACCTCAGCGACGACGCGGTGATGGCCGTCTACCAGGCCATCGCCAAGACCGGACAGATCGACAGCGGGCTCTCGGTGGCGGAGGTGCGCCAGGCCTTCGGCGACGGTGGCTTCGTCCGCAGCGCGACGGCGGTCAGCGCCGCGCTCCAGCAGGAGGCCGAGCGGGCGGACCTGTCGGTCAACCCCCGGTTCCGGCCTCTCGGCGTGCCGTCGTTCGTCAACGGCCCGCAGGGACCCATCATCTACGTCCTGCCGTACGTCGACCAGAATGGTCCGGTGACCGACATCTCCACCCCTGAGCCGCTCCCGTCGAGCGAGTCGGCCCAGCCGACCGACCCGTCCGCGGTGACCGAGCCGGTCCGCAACTGAGCATGTCGGCACGGATCGTCCTGCTGGTCACCTCGCCCCGGCTGCCGGCCGGGCTGCTGACCGCTGCCGCTTGGGACGTCGTACGCTCCGCGCCGGTGCTGACCGGCACGGAGAGTGAGCTGACCACGGCGATCCGCGTCGCCGGTGGTCAGGTCACAGTGGTCGACGGTCCGGCGACGCAGGCGTTGCTCGACGCGGTCCGCGAGCACGGCACCGCCGTCTGGCTGGCGGGGCCGAGCGGTGACGAGCCGCTCGCGCGGGAGCTGGGGCTGCGGCTGGCGCGGGAGCCCGGCCTGGCGGAACTGGAGCTGATGTACGGCTCGTGGGACCCCCCGGGGGCCCGGCTGCTCGACGCGGTGGCCGTGATGGACCGGTTGGCCTCCCCGGGTGGTGATCCGTGGAAACGGGCGCAGACGCACGAGAGCCTGGCCCGGTTCCTGCTGGAGGAGTCCTACGAGGCGTACGACGCGATCAGCGCCGGGGACACCGACGCGCTGCGCGAGGAGCTGGGGGACGTGCTGCTCCAGGTGGTGCTGCACGCCCGGCTCGCCGAGGAGCTGCCCGAGGGCGAACGGTGGAACGTGGACGACGTGGCGGGTGGCCTCGTCGAGAAGATGATCCGGCGCAACCCGCACGTCTTCGCCGGGGTCGAGGCGGAGACCCTGGAGGAGATCACCGCCAACTGGGACCGGATCAAGCGGGCCGAGAAGCCGCGCGCTTCGGTGTTGGAAGGTGTCGCGCTCAGTCAGCCGGCGCTCGCCCTGGCCGCGAAGATCCTGGAACGCGCCGACCGGTTCGGGCTGGCGGTGCCGCCGCCGCTCGCCGAGGGGCAGGTGGACGCGGAGGCCCGGCTGGGGGCGAGCCTGCTGGCCACGGTCGCCGCCGCCCGCGAGGCGGGCCTCGACGCGGAGGCCGCCCTGCGCCGCGCCGCCCTTTCCTACGCCGACGCCATCCGCGCCACCGAACCGGGGCTCCGCACCGAACCCGAACCCCCCAGCCAGTCAGGTTGATCAAGAGGTACGCGTCATGAACGGCCGCCCTGGTGACGCAAACCTCTTGATCACCGCGGCTCGGGCGGGGTCGCGCCGGGCGGGGGCTCGGGGGAGTGGGGGAAGAGTCGGTAGGGTCGGCGGGTGGAATCGTTTGCCCCGCTCGCCGAGCGCATCGTCGAGGCGCTGCTGGAGAGTCGACCCGAACTCGCCTCGTCCGCCGGCGACCACCGTTTCGACGACCGGCTGCCCGACTTCTCGCCCGATGGGCGTACGGCCGACCAGGCCATGCTCACCGACGCCGCCAACGCGCTCTCCGAGATCGACCCGGACGCGCTGGAAGTCGAGGAACGGGTCGACCACGCTCTGCTCAGCGCCCGGGTCGACCGGGAACTGTTCGAGCTGACCGAGATCCGGTCGTACGAGTGGGACCCGCTCCGGCACAACCCGGGTCCGCTGCTGCACGCGATCGTCGCTCGTCCGTACGCTCCGGCCGACGTGCGGCTGACGCAGCTCGCCGGGCGGCTCTCCGCCGTACCGGACATGCTGGCCATCGCCCGCGGGACGCTGCGCGACATGCCGCGGATCCACGCGGAAACGGCGGTCGGGCAGTTCACCGGCACGGCGGCCTTGATCCGTGACGAGGTGCCCGCGCTGCTCGCCCAGGCCCCGGAGCTGCACGGCCGGGTCGAGCCGGCCGCGACCGCGGCGATCGCGGCCCTGGAGGAGTTCGTCGCCTGGCTGCGGACCGGACTGGCCGCCGACGCCGGCCCCGGGCGTGACCCGCGGCTGGGTCGGCGCCGCTGGGAGGCCCGGCTCTGGCACACCCTCGACACCGAGCTGGGCGCCCCGCAGATCCTCGAGCGGGCGTGGGCCAACCTGGAGCGGGTCACCGAGCAGATCCGGGAGGCGGCGGTCGAGCTGGTCGGCGGCCCGGCCAACGACGAGACCGTACGCCGCGCGCTGGACCTGCTCGCCGCCGAGCACCCGGACGACGCGACCATCGTGGATCTCGCCTCGATCACCCTCGACGAGGCGACGGACTTCGTCCGCGCCCACGATCTGGTCACGCTCGTCGACGACCCGTGCGTGATCCAGGAGATGCCGGAGTTCGCGCGGGGCGTGGCGGTCGCCTACTGCGACGCGCCCGGGCCGTTGGAGACCGCCGACGTGCCCACCTTCTACTGCATCGCACCGACCCCGGCGAGCTGGCCGGCGCAGCGGGTGGAGTCGTTCTACCGCGAGTACAACGACCACATGATCCGCAACCTCACGGTGCACGAGGCGATGCCGGGGCACTTCCTCCAGCTCGCGCACGCCCGCCGGTACGCCGGTGGGACCCGGGTGCGAGCGCTGGCCGAGTCCGGTCCGTTCATCGAGGGCTGGGCGGTCTACGCCGAGGAGGTGATGACCGGGCTCGGCTTCGGTGGCCTGCCGGTACGGTTGCAGCAGCTCAAGATGCAGCTGCGGATGACCATCAACGCGCTGCTGGATCAGCTGGTGCACTGCGAGGACCTGCCCGAGGCCGAGGCGATGGCGCTGATGACCGGGCGAGGGTTCCAGGAGGAGGGCGAGGCGGCCGGCAAGTGGCGGCGGGCGCTGCTCACCTCCACCCAGCTCTCCACGTACTTCGTGGGCTACACCGAGGTCGCGGAGATCGCCGCCGCCCGGCCGGACGGCGTGTCGGTGCGGGACTGGCACGACGCGATGCTCGCGCACGACTGCCCGCCACCGCGGCACCTGCGCGCCCTGCTCGGCCTGTAGGACGTTTACTGCGGCGGTGCGGCGCCTAACGCCGTACCTGCCCGGGCCGAGTCGATGAGCCAGCGGGAGAGCGAGTACGCAGGCGGCAGCTCGGCCGGCAACGCGTCCAGCGGGAACCAGCGGGCCGCCACGAGTTCGCGGCCGTCCACCACCGGCTCGGCGGTGGGGTCGGCCGCGGTGGCGGTGAAGCCGGTGAGCAGCACGCCGGGGCCGGACATCGCCCACGGCTGGCTACCGAAGTAGGCCGGCTCGGTCAGGGCCAGCCCGACCTCCTCACCGACCTCGCGGTGCACTGCCGCTTCCAGCGTTTCGCCCGCCTCGACGAACCCGGCGACCAGCGCCCACAGCTCGGTCGGCCCGTACGAGTGCCGCACCAGCAGGAGTTCGTCGGGCTGACCGGCCGGGCCGGGGCGGGTGACGGCGACCAGCACCGCGGGGGAGAGCTGCATCGGCACATACAGGCCGCAGTCGGGGCAACGACGGGACGACTCGCCCGGCACGTCGGCGAGCTCGGCACGGCAGGCGCCGCACCAGCGGTGGCTGTGCCGCCAGGTGATCACCTGTACGGCCCGCCCGGCCAGCGCGGCGAGCGGCGCGGGCAGCTCGGCGGCGAGAGCCGGCCAGCTGGTCCAGCGACCGTTTTCCCCGTTCCAGGCGTCGGTGGCCGGCGGCTCTGCGCCCTCCGGAGGTGCGGTGCCCCAGGCCGGAACGCCGTCCAGCGTGCCGAGTGGCACCCAACCTGAGTGGTCGGGCAGGTCGGCGACCCGGGGGAAGTGGTCGTCGGCCCCGAGCAGCAGCTTCCGTCCGGCCACCACCAGTGCGAGGTGCTGCGGCTCCGGCGGCCCGGACGCCCCGGCGCCGGGCAGGAAGACCGGCTCGTCGGTCAAGATTTCGTCGTTCGCCGGTCGATGACGCCGGCGCCGGGAGGCAGTTCGAACGCCGAGCTGTCGATCGTCTCCGAGTACCGGCTCAACGTCACCTCCATCGGCTTGCCGTCGACCTGACCAGTGAAGCTGCCGAGTACGCCGTCCGTGGTCACGCAGGCGGTGAAGTCGTCGTCGGCCCGGTCGACGTCCACGCAGGTGGCGTGGTACCCGGCCACCGTGGTGTCGTCCTGCTCGATGATCGCCTCGGGGTCGAGCGCGGCCTCGGTCAACATCCCCACCACGACCGGCGGGGTGAGCAGGCCGCGCCGTTTCGCCTCGGCGAAGACGGCCACCGAGGGCTTGCCTCCGGTGGCCGGGGGCGCGGCCAGCGTGCACAGCGCACGGCCGCCGGTCATCTCGCACTGGGTGGTCGCCTCGTCGGTGACGGTGAGCTTGCCGCCCGGATAGCTGTACGCGGAGCGGGCCGGATCCTGCGCCTGGGCGATCGAGGCGCTCTGCCCGCCGGGTAGCTGGTAGTCGGCCGAGTACGTCAGTTCGAGCGCCCGGTCCAGCCGGACGGCGAGGTCGTTGACCAGATCGGCTCGCCCGACCACCCGTCCGGCATCGTCCAGGGTCTGGCAGCCGGTTACCGTGAGCGACGCGATGACCGACACGGCGAGCATCCGAAGTTTGGTCGAGGCGGCGGGCATGTGACCCAGCCTTATAGATCGGGTCCACGCTATGCAAACCCGTTGCCGGTTGAGGCCGGAGAATCCGGGAATGTCCGGTCACGGTGCTGCGATGGTCGGGTTTCGAAGCGGCCCGCGTACGCCCGGACGGCCCGCGTGCAACGGTCGCCCGCTACGCTGCGTTCAACACCTGCCTCAGCCGCACCGTCGCGGCCGCACCCGAACCACACATACGAGGAGCGACTCAGTGGCAACCATCGAGGGAATCGTCGCCCGGGAGATTCTCGACTCGCGGGGTAACCCGACCGTCGAGGTCGAGGTCGGTCTGGACGACGGCACGGTGGCCCGCGCCGCGGTGCCCTCCGGCGCCTCCACCGGCGCCTTCGAGGCGCTCGAGCTGCGCGACGGTGACGCCGACCGGTACCTGGGCAAGGGCGTCGAGAAGGCCGTCTCGAACATCGAGGACCGCATCGTCGACCAGATCATCGGCTACGAGGCCAGCGAGCAGCGCCTCATCGACCAGAAGATGCTCGACATCGACGGCACCGACACCAAGTCGGAACTGGGCGCCAACGCGATCCTCGGGGTCTCCCTGGCCGTGGCGAAGGCGGCCGCCGGTAGCGCCGAGCTGAGCCTGTTCCGCTACCTGGGTGGCCCGAACGCGCACCTCCTGCCGGTGCCGATGATGAACATCCTCAACGGTGGCGCGCACGCCGACTCCAACGTCGACATCCAGGAGTTCATGATCGCGCCGATCGGCGCGCCCACCTTCCGCGAGGCGCTCCGCTCCGGAGCGGAGGTCTACCACGCGCTGAAGTCGGTGCTGAAGAAGCAGGGCCTGTCGACCGGTCTCGGCGACGAGGGTGGCTTCGCACCGAACCTGCCGACCAACGCGGCGGCGCTGGACCTGATCGCCGAGGCGGTCGAGAAGGCCGGCTACCGGCTCGGCACCGACATCGTGTTCGCGCTCGACGTGGCGGCGACCGAGTTCTTCGACAACGGCACCTACACCTTCGAGGGTTCCGCGAAGTCCGCCGAGGACATGAGCACCTACTACACGAAGCTGGCCGACGAGTACCCGATCGTGTCGATCGAGGACCCGCTGGCGGAGGACGACTGGAGCGGCTGGCAGACGCTGACCGCCTCGATCGGCGACCGGGTGCAGATCGTCGGCGACGACCTGTTCGTCACCAACCCGCAGCGGATCGCGCGCGGTATCGCGGAGAAGGCGGCGAACGCGGTGCTGGTCAAGGTGAACCAGATCGGTTCGCTCACCGAGACCCTCGACGCGGTGGACCTGGCCCACCGGGCCGGCTTCAAGTGCATGATGAGCCACCGTTCCGGCGAGACCGAGGACACCACCATCGCCGACCTCGCCGTGGCCACCGGCTGCGGCCAGATCAAGACCGGCGCGCCGGCCCGTTCGGACCGCGTCGCCAAGTACAACCAGCTGCTCCGGATCGAGGAGGAGCTGGGCGACGCGGCGCGGTACGCCGGCGCGGGCGCATTCCCGCGCTACCGTTCCGCCTGAGACGCGCGAGGCCTCGGGGAGGGGTGTGACGATGCAGCAGCGCCGCACACCGGGTGGTCAGCGTCCCGCCCGCCGGCCCGGCCAGTCCGGCCGGCCGGGCGGGGCCCGCGCCCGGGGGTCGCTCCGGGAGGTCGGCGTCCGCGCCGAGCCGAGAGCCGCCGGTCGCGCTCCGGGCGTCGCCCGCGGCGCCGAGGGCGTACGCTCCGCGAGCCGGCCCGCCGCCGCCCGGCGCACCGGTGCCGGCGGTCCGGTCAAACGGCTCTCCGCACCCCGTCCCCGACGCCTCACCGGGCGGGCCACCGTGCTGTTCGCGGTGTTGATCGCGCTCGCCCTGGCGTACACCTACCCGGTCCGGGTCTACCTGGACCAGCAGGCCGACATCGAGCGGATGGAGGCTTCGCAGGCGGCCCAGGAGAAGCTGATCGCCGACCTCTCCGAGAAGGCCGCCAAGTGGCAGGACCCGGCCTTCATCGAGGCCGAGGCGCGGGACCGGTTCTTCATGGGCCGGCCGGGGGAGAAGCTGGTGATCGTGCTCAACGACCCGGAGGGGGCGGCCCGGGACGCGGGTAAGGCCGGGCCGGGTGCCCCGGCCACACCCGACCCCTGGTACGACACGCTCTGGTCGAGCGTGCGGGCGGCGAACGAGCAGCCCGCCAAGTGAGCACCGGCCGCACCGAACGAGAGATGGGGATCGTGACTGTCGTACCACCGCAGCAGCCGGCGGCGGATTCCGTACCCCCGCCGCAGCGGGAACCAGCCACCGAGGCCGACCTGGCGGCGGTGGCCGCCCAGCTCGGACGCCCACCCCGCGGCACGCGGGCGGTGGCACACCGCTGCCCGTGCGGGCTGCCCGACGTGGTGGAGACGACGCCCAGGCTGGCCGACGGCACCCCGTTCCCGACGCTCTTCTACCTCACCTGCCCGCGGGCGACCGCGGCGTGCAGCCGGCTGGAGTCGGCCGGGCTGATGAAGGAGATGGCCGATCGGCTGGCGGCCGACCCGGAGCTGGCGGCCCGGTACCGGGCCGCGCACGAGGACTATCTGGCCCGGCGTGAGGCGATCGGCCACGTGCCGGAGATCGACGGCATCTCCGCCGGTGGGATGCCGGGGCGGGTGAAGTGCCTGCACGTGCACCTGGGCCACGCGCTCGGCGCGGGGCCCGGGGTGAACCCGTTCGGCGACGAGACGCTGGCGTTGATCGAGCCCTGGTGGACGGCCGGACCCTGCGTGGACGTGCCGGCGGCGGAGTGAGCGCGGTGACCGACGACATCGTGGTGCGGCGGGCCCGTACCGGGGACGTACGGGGGATCCGCCGGCTGGTGGACACCTACACCGACGACCGTCGGCTGCTCAGCAAGGCCACCGTCACCCTCTACGAGGATGTGCAGGAGTTCCGCGTCGCCGTACGGGCCGACGACGCGACGGTGGTCGGCTGCGGCGCACTTCACGTGATGTGGGAGGACCTCGCCGAGATCCGTACCGTGGCGGTCGACCCGGCGTACCGGGGGTTGAAGCTCGGGCATCGGATCGTCGGCGAGCTGATCGACTCGGCCCGCGAGCTGGGCGTCGCCCGGATCTTCGTGCTCACCTTCGAGACCCGCTTCTTCGGCTCGTTCGGCTTCACCGAGATCGATGGCGCCCCGGTGCCACAGCCGGTCTACGAGCAGCTGCTGCGCTCGTACGACGAGGGCGTCGCGGAGTTCCTCGACCTGGAGCGGGTCAAGCCGAACACCCTCGGCAACACCCGTATGCTGCTGCGGCTCTGACCGCTGGGCGCGCCCCGCTCAGGAGCGGCGCGGGTGGGCGGAGAAGAACTCCCAGATCAGGTCGGTCGCCTTCACTCCGGCGTCGGCGTCGGCGAGCTGCCCGGCGGTCGCCCCGGGCCACGAGTGGCCCATCTCCGGCAGCGTGTAGACGGTGACGTCGCTGCCGTCGGTGCAGCGGGCGTCCGTGCGGGTGACTCCCGGCGCTCCAGTGGGCGCGGCCGGCGCCGGCTTGCATCCGAGCCGCCGCTGCCAGGTCTGCACGCCGCTGCGGAACGCGTCGAAGTACCGGTCCTGACCGCCGATGAAGGTGATCACCGAGACGGGTTGCTTCGGCACGTAGTCGTCCTGCTGCGCCGAGGGGCCGATGTAGCCGCCGCTGACCACGCCGATGGCGGCGAAGACGCCCGCGGCCTCCACCGCGGCGCGGAAGCTCATGTCGCCCCCGTTCGAGATCCCGGTCAGGTAGACCCGGTCGGGGTCGGCGCCCCAGTTCTTCACCAGCTGCTCGGTGAGGGCGGTCAGGTAGCCGACGTCGTCGGCGGTACCGCAGCAGGTCAGCGCGTTGAAGCCACCGGAGAGCCCGTCCGGGTACGCGACCAGGACGTTCTCCCGGTCGGCGATGACGTCCAGGCCGATCATCTCCTGCATCGAGCTGCCCTTGCCCGGGTAGTAGTGCAGCGCGACGACCACTGCGCTCGGCTTCGCCCGGTCGTACGTCGGCGGGGCGTGCAGCAGGTACGTGCGCTCCTTCCCTCCGTGCGTGAGGGTCAGCCGGTGGTCCCCGGGCGCCGGTTCCGCTGTCTGGTCAGCGGGTGGCGACTCCGGCGTGGCGGTGCCCCCGTCACACGCGGCACCGGCCAACACGAGGCCCGCCGCCACCGCCACCGCCAACACCCGTCGCATGCCTGCCCCTTCCGCCGCGATCGGCAAACCCTCGGTCACCGGCCGTCACCTGGTCAACCCTTTCGGTCCTGGCCGAAGGCGGGCAGGCTTCAGGCATGCTTCGCCTACGGCTCCGCCCGGCGGACCTCGGCCGGATCCGCTTCGCCGACCGCCTGCACCCGGTAGGGACGGCGTTGCTGGCCAGTCAGGCGCTTCGCGGGCCGACGGTCGCCGCGTACGCCCCCGCCCTGGCGGACCGGGCCGCCGAGGCCACCGGTGGTGAAGTCCGGGCCGCCACCGCCGCGCTGCGGCACCTGCTGCCCGCCCGTGGCCGGCTGCCGGACTTCCTGACCCCGTTCGACGGCCTCGAATCGCTGGAGGCCGGCCTCGACGCGATCCGATCCGCGCCGGTACGGCGGATACGGGCGGACGTCGCCGCCGCGTACGCCCACCTGCCGGCCACCCCGCTGCGGCGACGCTTCGCGGCGGCCGATCCGGAGGTGTTCGATCTGCTCGCGCAGGCGATCCGCACCTGGTTCGACACGGTGCTCGCGCCGCACTGGGCGTACCTGACGTTCGCCCACCGGCACCAGGTGGACACGGCGGCGCAGCGGTTCGCGTCCACCGGGCTGGACGGTCTGCTCGGCGGGCTGCACCCACTGATCCGCTGGCGGGCACCGGTGCTCGACATCGACACCTGGTGGAGCGGTGACCTGACCGGTACCGGGTACGGCCTCATCCTGGTGCCGTCCCCGCTGGCCGGCACACGGCCACGGGTGCTGGTGGAGCCGGACCGCCCGGTCCTGCTGGTCTATCCGGTCGCCATCGGTTCACCGGTGACCGTCGCGCCGCAGGTGGATCCCCTCGTCCGGCTGCTCGGCCGTACCCGGGCCGCTGTGCTGCGCGGACTCGCCGAGCCGGGCGAACACACCACCACTGCCCTCGCCCGCGCGACCGGGATCAGTCTGGCGTCGGCCTCGGAGCACGCCACCGCCCTGCGGGCCGCTGGTCTGCTCACCACGGTCCGGGTGGGCGGAACGGTGCGGCACCGGCTGACGTCGTTGGGCACGCACCTGCTGGGCGCGGCGGCGCAGGGGCGGTGACCACGGCTCGGACCTGATCGCTGTCGTAGGGTTGCGGCGTGACAACGCGCGTGGCCGCCATCGACTGCGGAACCAACTCGATCCGGCTCCTGGTGGCCGACCTGCCCGACCCGGCCGCCGGGCCGGACAGCCCGCTCACCGACCTCAGCCGGCGGATGGAGATCGTGCGGCTCGGCCAGGACGTGGACCGCACCGGACGCCTGGCGCCCGAGGCGATCGAGCGGACCCGGATCGCGTTGGTCGAGTACGCGGCCGAGATCGAGAAGCTCGGGGCCGAACGGGTGCGGATGTGCGCCACTTCGGCGAGCCGGGACGCCGAGAACGCCGACGAGTTCCGCGCCATGGTGGAGCGGACCCTCGGTGTCCTTCCGGAGGTGGTCAGCGGCGACGAGGAGGCACGCCTCTCCTTCACCGGCGCGGTACGCGGGCTGCCCGCCGACGCGAAGGCGCCGTTCCTGGTGGTGGACATCGGCGGTGGCTCCACGGAGTTCGTGGTCGGCACGCGCGAGGGCGGGGTGCAGGCGGCGGTGTCGATGGACATCGGCTGTGTCCGGATGACCGAGCGGCACCTGCACGGCGATCCGCCGAGCGTGGACGAGATCGCCGCCGCGCAGGCCGACATCGCGGTCGCCGTCGAGCGGGCGCTGGAGGTCGTGCCCGGCCGCGAGGCGGCCACCCTGGTCGGGCTCGCCGGTTCGGTCACCACCGTGGTCGCGATCGCGCAGGGCCTCCAGGCGTACGACCCGGCCCGTATCCACCATGCCCGGGTGTCGTACGAGCAGGTCGCCGAGGTGACCGCCGACCTGCTCGGCAAGACGCGGGAGCAGCGGCTGGCGATCCCGGTGATGCACCCGGGCCGGGCCGACGTGATCGGGGCCGGCGCGCTGGTGCTCAAGGTGATCATGGAGCGGGCCGGGATGCCGTCGGTGGTCGCGTCCGAGCACGACATCCTCGACGGCATCGCCTGGAGCCTCGCACCGAGCGCCGGCTGACCCGCCGCCGGCCACGGCGTCGCGCTCGGGCCCCCGCCCGTCTCAGGTGGGGAAGCCGGTCGAGCGGCTGATCTCGGCCCACTCCTCGGCTTCCGCGTTGCGCTCCGCTCCACTGCGCAGTGCGGCCTCGACGGCGTCGGCGCCGAGCAGCAGCCGTCGCGGCGGTGCGTCGTGGCCGACGATGTCGACGATCACCGCCGCCGCGCGGGCCGGATCGCCGGGTTGCGCCCCGTCGGTCTCCCGCCGCAGTCGGTGCATCCTGCCGACGGAGTCCTGGTAGTCCGCGCCGACGTCGTGCAGCTGCATTGAGGCGCCCTGCCAGTCGGTGCGGAACGCCCCCGGCTCCACGATGATCACCTTGATCCCGAACGGCGCGGTCTCGTTCGCCAGCACTTCCGAGAAGCCCTCGACGCCGAACTTCGCGGCCTGGTAGGCCCCCAGGCCGGGACTGCCGCCGACCCGGCCGCCAACCGATGAGACCTGCACGAAGGTGCCGCTGCGTTGTTGACGGAGAACCGGCAGCGCCGCCCGCGTCACGTTGACCACGCCGAACAGGTTCGTCTCGATCTGCGCCCGGAAGTCCTCCTCCGGCATCTCCTCGATCGGTGCGCTGTTGGCGTAACCGGCGTTGTTCACCACCACGTCGAGCCGGCCGAACTGTTCGATCGCGAAGTCGACCGCACGCCGGGCGGCCTCGGGGTTGGTGACGTCCAGCGCGAACGGCCGAACCTGCTCGCCGTAGGTCTCGACCAGGCCGTCCAGCTGGGCCGGGGTGCGCGCCGTGGCCACCAGGTGGTCGCCGCTCTCCAACACGGCCCGAGCCAGGTGCAGACCGAGACCTCGGGAGGCTCCCGTCACCAACCAGGTCCGCCGGTTGTCGCGTGCGTCCATCGTCATCTCCTCATTGACCGGGGTTCCCCCGCACTATGCGGAGGGATGCCTCCGATTATATGGAGGCATCCCTCCGGTTGCGGGTGTGAGCGGTGCGGATCACAGGTCGGGAGCGGTCTTCCCAGTTATTCCGGTTTCGTGCCTGCGCGCCGGCGCTGCGGCTCGCCCACTAGTCTTTCGTTGACGGTACTACGTATAGCGGAGTAGTGTCCGGGGCGTGGACACCACGCAGTTGTTGAAGGGCGTGCTGGATCTCGCCGTGCTCGCCGTGCTCCGCGACGAGGACGGCTACGGCTACGACATCCTCCGCCGGCTCCGGGAGGCCGGCCTGGAGGAGGTGGGCGACGCGTCGGTCTACGGCACCCTGCGCCGGCTCTTCGCGGCCGGCCTGCTGACCACGTACGTCGTGCCGAGCGAATCCGGCCCGCACCGCAAGTACTACTCGCTGAACGCGGCCGGGCGGGACCAGTTGGCTCGCTCCGGCAAGCTGTGGCGATCGTTCGCCACCACGATGGACGCACTGCTCGACGAACGGGGGGCGGCGGCATGACCGTCACGGAGCAGGAGATCGCGGAGTACGTCGGCCGGGTCCGGGCCGCGCTGGCCGACCTGCCGGCGGCGGTACGCGAGGAGTTGACCGAAGACCTGCCCGAGCACCTGGCCGAGGTGGCCGCGGAGGCCGACGGCTCGTTGCTCGACCGGCTCGGCGCACCCGAGGCGTACGCCGCCGAGCTGCGGGCCGCCGCCGGTGCTCCCGTGCGGAAGGGGTGGAACCTGGACCAGCGGGTGGCCGCCGTCGCGCGCCGCATCGGGGGTGGACTCCACACCGTCGACGCCCGGCTCGGCCCGCCGCTGGGATACGCGAGCGCCACCGACTTCCTGCGGCTCCTCCGGCCCGCCTGGTGGGTCCTGCGGGCCTACCTGGCCGCCATGCTGGTGACCGTGGTGAGCACCGGCGGTTCGCTCGGACTCCTGCCGCGGTTCGGTGGCGAACTGCTCGCCGGCCTCGTGATGCTCGTCGGGTTCCTGCTCGCATCGATCTGGCTGGGCCGCCGCTCCGCGCGGTTGCGTGGTTGGCGCCGCTGGGCCCTGCACGCCAGCAGCCTCGTCCTCGTCGTCTTCGGGCTGGCCGGGCTGGCCGACGCCGAGGAGCGGGCGGGCTACTACCCCTACGACCCGATCGCGGTCAACAACCCGTACGAACAGATCCGGGACGTCTTCGTCTACGACAGCGAGGGGCGCCTGGTGCAGAACGCCCGGCTCTTCGACCAGAACGGCAACCCGATCCGGCTCGGCTACCCGGACTGTCTCGACGAGCAGGACCCGTACAACGCCAACCCGCTGCTGCGTCCGTACCCGTACTGCCCGGCGCAGGCGCCTTTCGCGCCACGGGCGCCGGTCGGACCCTCGGTGGCGCCGGTCCTTCCGCCGCTGTCCGGCCCGTCCGGGAGCGCGACCCCGGAGCCGACGACCACCCCGGAGCCGACCATCACCCCGGAGCCGACCGTCGGTACCGATCCGGGTGCGACGGCGACCGCGACGCCCACCCCGGGCGCCACCCGTTGAGCGCCGCCGGACTCCTGGTCGCCGTCTGCCCGGTGACCAGGAGTTCCGGCGTCTGCCGCAAGCTGTGAGCTTGCTGTAAAAGCTGAGAAATAGCTGAACGGATGAGGTTCGAGGGGCGACGGACGACGCCCATGATCGCTAGCGTGTCGTCTGCTCATTTACCCCCCGGAAGGAACCCCCGTGTCAGAGCAGGTCGCACCGCCCCCCTCGGCCAACCCTGAGCAGCCTCACCCTGCGCAGCAGGCCCAGTGGGCCGAGCAGGCGCCACCCCCGGCAGGGCAGGTGCCGCCCCCGGCCGAGCCGGAGGCGAAGAAGTCCGGCGGCAAGAAGGCGCTCGGCATCATCGGCGCGATCGTCGTGTTCGTGGTCATCGCGGGACTCAAGTTCGGCGTCGCCACCGCGATCAGGAACGTCTTCGACAAGGACGCGACGGCCGAGGCGAAGGTCGGCGACTGCATCGCCGAGCTGCCCGAGGTCCTCGGCACCGAGGAGGAGGAGGTCGACGACGCCAAGATCGTCGACTGCACCTCGACGGAGGCCGCGTACAACGTGGTCGGTCGGGTGGACGGGCAGACCGAGGCGCAGGCGCAGGCCGGCACCGCGTGCGAGCCGTTCTTCAAGGAGGGTCAGGACGGCTACCTCTTCTACAGCATCGAGCCGGGGAAGAAGGGCTACCTGCTCTGCCTGACCGAGAAGGCCTGATCGCACCTACCTGCCGGGATCACCCGACGCAGGCCCCCGACGGCGGCGCGAGTGTTCGCGCCGCCGTCGGCGTGTCCCGGATCCGACGACAGGGGAACAGGAGGTGAATACCACTGTTCCGGCGTCTTCCCGGGGCGGTCGCGGCATGGCAGGCTACCGGCACTGGGCGACCAGCCAACGATGACTGACCGCTAGGAGGACGTCCGATGGGCGAAATGGTGAGGTACCGCAGCCAGGGCGCAGGCGAGGGTTATCTCGCGATACCCTCCGGCGGTGCGGCCAGCCCCGCGGTCATCGTCATCCAGGACTGGTGGGGCCTCGTGCCTCACGTGCGGGCCGTCGTGGACCGGTTCGCCGAGGCCGGATTCGTCGCCCTCGCTCCGGATTTCCGGCACGGGGAGCCGGCCAGCAAGCCGAGTGAGCCGAGGCAGATGCTGAACAGCGTGCAGATGGACGAGGCGGCGGCGGACATCGCAACCGCGGCCGACTACCTCGCCGGTCGCATCGAGGTCGCCGGCAAGGTCGGCTGCGCCGGCTTCTGCGCCGGAGCCAGCCTTGCGCTGTGGGCGGCCACCCGATCGGAGCGGATCGTCGCGACGGCGGCCTTCTACCCGCGGCTCCCCTGGGAGGGGATGCGCACCGAGTGGGCCGACTACGCCGGTAAGGCAGCGATCATCCACTGCTCCGAAGCGGACGGCACTTCCGCGGACGAGGGCGTGCAGACCGCACGCCGGGCCATCGAGACCGCCGGCGGCACCTGCCAGACGTACGACTACCCGGGCACCGCGCACGCGTTCTTCAACGAGGACCGGCCGGAGAACTACGACCAGCGTGCCGCCGCGACCGCCTGGGCCCGCACCCTCGAACTCTTCCGGGCCAAGCTTGGTTGAGCCCCGTACCCGCGAGGAGGTGGTCGACCGCGCGGCGCGGGCGACCGACCTCGCTGATCTCGACGCGGCCGTCAGTGACTGCTTCGCCTGTTCACGCCTGGTCGACTGGCGCGAGGAGGTGGCCCGCACCCGTCGCGCGGCGTTCCGCGACCAACGGTACTGGGGCCGCCCCGTGCCCGGGTTCGGCGCATCCGACGCCCGGATCGCGATCCTCGGCCTCGCCCCCGCCGCGCACGGCGGCAACCGGACCGGTCGGATCTTCACCGGCGACCGCTCCGGAGACGTCCTCTTCGCGGCGCTGCACCGGGCGGGGCTGGCGAACCAGGCGACCAGCGTCGCCATCGACGACGGGCTCACCCTGCGCGACACCCGGATCTTCTCGGCGGTGCGCTGCGCACCACCGGACAACAAGCCGACGCCGCAGGAGCGGGACAACTGCGCGCCCTGGCTGCATCGCGAGGTGACACTGATCCGCCCCACGCTGCGTGTCGTGGTCGCGCTGGGTGCGTTCGCCTGGGCCGCGTGGTGGCCGACGCTGCGCCAGGTGTACGGCCTCCGTCCGCCCAGCCCGCGACCGGCCTTCACGCATGGGGCACACTGGTCCGGCACGGCCGTACCGGATCTGCTCGGCTGCTACCACGTCAGCCAGCAGAACACCTTCACGGGACGGCTGACACCAGGAATGCTGGACGATGTGTTCGCCCGGGCGAAGCAGCTGGCCGGAGTGGACTGAACCTGCGTGGGGCGGTGGCGATGACGGACGGCGGGCGTCAGCCCACGTCGTACGCTCCGGGCGACGAGGCGCCGGCGCGTACCGGTCTCGACCTGGTGCGTCGCTGGTGGCCGGTGGTCGCGGTGGCCCTGCTGCTGGGCGTCGCCGCGGTGGCGGCCGGGCACTCGTCGATCGGCGCGAGCCGGATCCCGCCGGCCGTCAAGGAGGTCCCGTTCCTCCCGGAGTACCCGTCGGCGCAGCCGTCGATTCCGGTGGAGCCCCGCGACACCGGCCAGGCCGACGGGCGCGAGATCCCGAAGTGGATCGTCACCGCGGCGCTCGTCCTGGGCGGTCTGGCCGTGGTGGCCGCGCTCGGCTACCTGTTCTGGGTGCTGCTCCGCGGGACACTGCGCCGGCGTACCCGTGCGTTACCCCAGCAGCGGCACCGACGCACTGCCCAGGGCACCACCCAGGACGTGGTGGCCGCAGTCGACGCCGGCCTCGTCGAACTCGACGACCAGGCCGTCGACCCGAGGGTCGCGGTGATCGCCTGCTGGGTACGGCTGGAGGAGGCCGCCGCCGCGGCCGGCGTACCCCGGCTGGCCGGCGACACCTCGACGGATCTGGTGCTGCGCCTGCTGCGCGGTGACCCGTCGGCCGGTGTGCCGGCGATCGCCAGCGCCGACGTGCTGGCCGAGTTCGCCCACGTCTACCGGGAGGCGCGGTACGCGACCCGCCCGGTCGACGAAAGCACCCGCGACCAGGCCCGGGCGGCGCTGCGACGGCTGCGCGGCGAACTGACCACGGCCACGCAGAGCGGTGCTGCCACATGAGCGGTAGCGCGAGCATCGACGACCTGCTCACCTTCGAGGAGGAGCGGCCCCGGCCGGACGAGCGGACCGGGCGCAGCCGTCTGGGTGGGGTGCTGCGCCTGTTGGCCGGTGTCGCCTCGGTCGTCGTCGTGGTGATCGTCGGTCTACGGGCGGTCGGCATGCAGGTCTCGCTGCTCATCCTGATCGCCGGCGTGCTCGCCCTGTTCCTCGTACGCCGGATCGTGGCCGCGCTCGCTCCCGGCCCGCTTCCACCCCCGCCCCGGCGCCCGGTCACCCGGGCGGACGACGGCACCTGGAACTGGACCGCCCAGGACGCGCTGCGCAGAGCGATCAACGGCTGGGAGTGGCCGCTGGAGTGGTCGAACACTCGGCCCGAGCGGTTCACCGGGGTGATCCTGCCCCGCCTCGGCGAGCTGGCCGACGAGCGGCTACGCCTGCGGCACGGCGTCACCCGCGAGTCGGACCCGGCCCGGGCCCGTGACCTGCTGGGCGAGCGGCTCTGGGTGTTCCTGGAGACTTCCCCCCGCCGCACACCGTCGCCGCGCGACATCGCGGCGATCGTCGCCGAACTGGAGAAGATCTGATGAACGACGTGGACCGGAGCATGCCTGCCGCCGAGGTCGGCCGCCTGGCCCGGGCGGTGCTGGACGCGGTCGGCTCGGTCGTGGTCGGCAAGCGGGACGCGCTGGAACTGGTCCTCGCCGGGATCCTGGCCGGCGGGCACGTCCTGTTGGAGGACCTGCCCGGGCTCGGAAAGACACTCACGGCGCGTTCGTTCGCACAGGCGCTCGGGCTGGATTTCCGCCGGCTCCAGTTCACCCCCGACCTGCTTCCCGCCGACGTCACCGGATCGTTCCTCTACGACCAGCGCAGCGGTGACTTCTCCTTCCGGGCCGGACCGGTCTTCACCAACCTGCTGCTCGCCGACGAGATCAACCGGACTCCGCCGAAGACCCAGTCGGCGCTGCTCGAGGCGATGCAGGAGAAGCAGGTCTCGGTGGAGGGTGTCACCTACCGGCTGGACGAGCCGTTCCACGTCCTGGCCACCGCCAACCCGGTCGAGTACGAGGGCACCTACCCGCTGCCCGAGGCGCAGCTCGACCGCTTCCTGCTACGTGTCTCGTTCGGCTATCCCGAGCACGAGGAGGAGTGGGAGGTGCTGCGCCGGCGGATGGCCCGCCGCCGGGAGGAGGCCGAGATCAAGCCGGTGGTGGACGCGGCGACGCTGCGGGCCATGCAGTCCGCGCTGGAGGACGTCGTCGTCGAGGACTCGATCGGGCGGTACATCGTGGCGCTCACCGCGGCCACCCGTGAGCACCCGTCGGTCCTGGTCGGCGCGTCACCGCGTGGATCGCTCGCGCTGTTGCTGCTCTCCCGGGTCCGGGCCGTGTTCGCGGGGCGCGACTACGTGGTACCGGAGGACGTCAAGGAGGTGGCAGCTCCGGCACTGGCGCACCGGATCACGCTCCGGCCGGAGATGTGGCTGCGCCGGGTCGATCCGTCCTTCGTGGTCGGTGAGGTGCTGGAGGGCACCCCCGCACCGGCCAGCGGCGCCCTGCCCAGCTACGCGGCCGGCGGGCCCACGCGCTGATGGCCCGGGTGAGCATGCCGGACCAGCAGCCGGCGGCGACCGGCTGGGCGCCCACCCGGGCGCTCGGCCGCGCGGTGCTGCTCACCGGCCTGCTGCTGGTGGCGGGAGTGGTGCTCGGCCGGATCGACCTGATCGTGCTGGCCGCTCCCTTCGCTCTCGGCACCGCGTACGCGCTGCGCCGCCGGCCCGCGGCGCTGCCCCAGGTGTGGGTGGAGACCGACGACGGCCACCTGGTCGAGGGCAGCGAACTGGCCACCGCGGTCACCGTCGGCAACCCGGACCCGGTCGACTACGAGATCGCGGTGATCCGCAGCCGGGTCTCACCCTGGCTGCGGATCGACCGGGCCGGATTCGCCAGCGGTGCCCGGGCCGAGGGGCGTGTGGTGCTGGACCGTCCGTTCGTCACGTCGGTGCCCACCTTGGCGGCGGTCGACCTGGAGCTGGCCGGCACCGCGCTGCGCTGGGGCCGGCACCCGATCGGTCCGGCGGGCGCGCGCGTCGCCGCAGCCGGCGGGCTGCTCATCTCCCGGGCGGTGGTCACCGAACCGGTCCAGGTGAAGGTCTACCCGAAGACCGAGCCGTTCGAGGCGGTGGAGGCGATGCCCCGGGCCGCGGGCCTGGTCGGCGCGCACCATTCCCGGCGTCCTGGTGAGGGTGGGGAGCTCGCCGGCGTACGGATCTTCGCGCCGGGGGACCGGCTGCGCCGCATCGACTGGCGGGTGTCGCTACGGGCGCGGCAGCTGCACGTGGCGGCCACCCTCTCCGACCGGGACGCCGAGGTGGTGGTGCTGCTCGACGTGCTCGCCGAGGCGGGCCGCTCGGGTGGCGTCGACGGCGCGGCGTCCGTACTGGACACCACGGTGCGGGCGTCGGCCGCCATCGCCGAGCACTACCTGCACCGCGGTGACCGGGTGTCCCTGCTGGAGTACGGGCCGGCCGCGCGCCGGCTGCGCCCCGCCACCGGTCGCCGGCAGTACCTGACCGTGCTGGAATGGCTGCTCGACGTGCACGTGGACGTCGGTGGCGCGTCCGAACCGTACGACCAGGTCTTCGGCCCGCAGTTGCTCTCCGCGGACGCGCTGGTGGTGGTGCTGACTCCACTGCTGGACGAGCGGTCGGCGCAGATGCTGGCCCGATTGGCCCGTTCCGGCCGGTTCGTGGTGGCGGTGGACACCCTTCCCGCCGACCTGGCGCCGCCCAAGGACCGGGGCTGGGCCGAGGTGGCGTACCGGCTGTGGCGGCTGGACCGGGACACGATGATCGCCCAGTTGCGTGAGCACGGTGTGCCGGTGGTGCGGTGGGCCGGGGCGGGCAGCCTGGACCAGGTGCTGCGCGACGTGGCCCGGCTCGCCACCGCGCCTCGGGTGGGCGGCCGGTGAGCGCGGGGCGCCGGTCGGTGGACGGAGGTGGGCCGCGATGATCGACGCCCTGGCCGAGCGGGTGCGTACGCTCCGGTCGGCAGCCACCCGGATCAGTCCGGTGCCGCTGATCGTCCGGGCCGGCATCTTCCTCACCGTGCTGGCGGGCTTCGTGCTGGCCTATCCGGCCGAGATGCTCTCCAGCCGGACGCTCGGTCTGCTGGCGATCGCGGCGTTGCTGCCCGCGGTCGGCCCGCGCCGGGTCTGGCCGACCTTCGCCGCCCTCGTCGCGGTGGGCGGGTGGCTGGTCGCCGCCGACGGGTACGACCGGCCGATCGAGCTGTGGCGGCTGCTCGCCCTCGCCGCTCTGCTCTACCTGGCGCACACACTCTGCGCGCTGGCCGCGTTGCTGCCGTACGACGCCGTCGTGGATCCGGACGTGATCACACGCTGGCTGTCGCGTGCGGGCGCGGTGGTGCTGGGGGCCTCGGTGCTCGGGGTGCTGATCATGGTGGCGGGCGGTCTGGGCGGAACCGCCGGCCATCAGCTGGTCACGGTGGGTGGGCTGCTGGTCGCGGTGGGTGTGGCCGCGTTGCTCGGCTGGCTGCTGAGACGGCGGTGACACCAGTGGCCTGAAGGAGTTGCGCAGGTCACAGCGGTTGTGCTCCGTCACAGAACGGGGGCGCGATCGGGATTAGCCGAGCGGCCCGGGGAAAGATAGTCGGCGTGAATCCGAAGCGGATCCTTGTGGTGGGTGCTGGTCACGTCGGCCTCTACGCGGCCCTGCGCCTGTCGAAGAAGCTCAGCTCCCTCGAGGCTGAGGTCATCGTGGTCGACCCCCAGCCCCACATGACCTACCAGCCCTTCCTGCCGGAGGCCTCGGCGGGCAACATCTCTCCCCGGCACTCCGTGGTGCCGCTGCGTCGGGAGTTGCGTCGCTGCACGGTCGTGGCTGGTGCGGTCACCCGGCTTGAACACGACCGCAAGGTCGCGACGGTTCAACCGATCGCCGGGCCGACGCGAGAGATCGCGTACGACCACGTGATCGTGGCCCCCGGCTCGGTCTCCCGCACCCTGCCGATCCCGGGCCTGCACGAGAACGGCATCGGTTTCAAGACCATCGGCGAGGCCATCTACCTCCGCAACCACGTGCTGGCTCGGCTCGACCTGGCGGCTGCCACCTCCGACCCGGACGTCCGTCGGCGCGAGCTGACCTTCGTCTTCGTGGGCGGCGGCTACGCCGGCATCGAGGCGCTGGCCGAGATGGAGGACATGGCCCGCGACGCGCTGCGCTACTACCCGGAGCTGAAGCCGGAGGACATGCGCTGGGTGCTCGTGGAGGCCACCCAGCGGGTGCTGCCCGAGGTGGACCGGGACATGGGCGCCTACACGGTGCAGCAGCTGCTCAAGCGGAACATGGACATCCGGCTGGACACCCGGCTCGACTCGTGCGTCGACGGGGTCGTCAAGCTCTCCGACGGCGACAGCTTCCCGGCCGGCACGATCGTGTGGACCGCCGGTGTGAAGCCGTCCCCGCTGCTCGACAAGACGGACCTCCCCCGGGGTGAGCGGGGGCACATCACCTGCATCCCGACGCTCCAGGTCGTCGACGGTGACAAGGTCGTCGAGGGCGCCTGGAGCGCGGGCGACTGCGCCGCGGTGCCGGACCTGACCAAGCCGGCGGGCGCCTACTGCTCGCCGAGCGCACAGCACGCGGTGCGCCAGGCCGCCCGGATGGCCGACAACATCGCGAACGTGATCCGCGGGCGCGAACCGGTCGAGTACAAGCACAAGCACGCCGGCAGCGTGGCCAGCCTCGGCCTGCACAAGGGCGTCGGCCAGGTGTACGGCATCAAGGTGAAGGGCCTGCCCGCCTGGGTCATGCACCGGACGTACCACATGAGCCGTATCCCGTCGTTCAACCGGAAGGTCCGGGTCGTGGTCGACTGGACGCTGGCGTTCTTCCTCCGGCGTGAGGCCATCGCTCTGGGGCAGCTGCACGAGCCGCGCGTCGAGTTCCTCGAGGCGTCGGCGCCGGTGCCCTCTCGCCAGGGCTGACGTACCTGTCGCGAAACCCCTCCGGCCAACCGCCGGAGGGGTTTCGTCGTACCGGGCCGGTGTGCGTCAGACCCGCCAGATCCAGGCGTCGGCGATCCGGGTGGCCGGCCCGTACAGCTGCTCGAGGGTGATCCGCAGGCTCTCCGCGTGCGGAGTCCCGTCGGCCAGCGCCACGCAGGAGGCGTTCCAGAACTCCATGTCCCGCGCGGCCTGCCGGCGCTCCTCGTTCCCGATCACCGGCCGTTCGCCCCGGCGCGCGACCTCGGCCAGCAGCCGCGACGTCGGCCGCGGGTAGGCGCCGAAGGCGGCGGTGCCGCGGCGGCCGTACGGGCCGATGAAGAAGCCCTCCGGCAGCCGGAACGCGGCATCCGCGGCGGCGGCCCACCGCATGGGCCAGGGATCCTTCGGGCTGGGCAGCGGCACGGGCACCAGCACGCCTCCCGGCTCGACACACTCCCGCCAGTGACCGCCGGTGACGAACTCCGGCACCGGGGGGCGTTCGATGGCCGGCAGCGGGGTGGGCGCCAGCGGCAACAGCGCCACGCCGACCGCCGCCGGGACCAGCCGGCGGGCGAGACCGGTGCTCCGCAGCGCCCGGTCCACGGCCAGCACCAGGAGCGCTCCGACCAGCGGTAGCACGGCGAGAGCGAACCGCATCGGCAGCGCGCCGTCCACCACCGGCAGACCGGCCAGCAGGACGTACGGGCCGGGCAGCCCGGTACGCGTACCGCCCAGCACCACGGCCGGGCCGAGGGCCAGCGCCGCCATCACCAGCGCGGCGACCGTACAGGCGAGGGCCGCCAGCCGGCGGCGGCCGAGCCATACGGCACAGCCCGCCGTGACGAGCAGGAGGGGCCAGCCGAGGAAGGTGTTGTACTCGGCCGGTCCGGTGGTCAGCGTGGCCGAGTTCTCGCTCCCGGCCACCGAGAGCGGTGAGATCGCCCACCAGCTGCGCAGGTCGGCCGAGAAGTGGCGCGGGTTGAACACCCCGTCGGCGACCCCCTGCGGGCCGGCGAACTGGAACCAGAGCGGGTACGCGAGCACCAGCAGGGCGAGCCCGGTGGCGAGCGCCAGGCCACCGGCGAAACCCGGCAGGGCGCGGCGGGCCAGGTCCCGGTCGGCCGCGGCGCAGGTCACGGCCATGACCAGCAGGGTGAGCGCGGCGAGGAAGAGCACCTCCTCGCCGATGAAGACCTGCGCGCTGACCGTCCCGGCGAGGCCGACCGCGGAACTCACGATCCGCCGGCGGTCCGCGCCCGTCCGGAGGCCCCGTCCCGGCGGGCCGGCGGCCCGTAGCCGCCGTGGGTCCGCGGCGCGTAGCAGCCGTACCACCAACCAGACGATCACCGGAACCAGCCACTGTGCCGTCATGTGCAGGTGGCTGTTGGTCTGCGACACCATGCCCGGACCGAAGCCGCACAGGCCGGCCCCGAGCCCGGCGGCGAGCCGGCGGGCCCGCAGCACCCGGGTGAAGAACAGGTACCAGGCGACCGCCGTGCCGGCCACATTGGCTGCGGCCAGCAGCGCGAAGGTGACCGGCGCGCCGAGCAGCAGGGTGACCGGGGCGAGCACGATCCCGAGCGCGATGACCGAGGTGTTGGCCATCAGGTTCACCCCCTCCGGCGCGTTGAGCCGGTCGGTGAGCAGGCCGAAGTCACCGAGGAGAGCCCGAGCGTCGATGGTGAGGAACCATTCGTAGAGGGTCTGGTCCGCAGGGTTCAGCGCCAGCGTCCGAGCACCGGGATCCGGCCACAGCTCGTGGGTGAGCCAACCGGCTGACACCGCGAAGAACAGCGCCACCGCGAGGTCGGTGCGGTGCCGGCCGAGGGCGGCCCGGATCCGGGCCGCGCGGAGGCGGCGGGCGGTCCGGTCGGCGGGGCCGGGAATCCGCTCGGGTACGGCGTCGGTAGCCGGGGGGGCTGCGCTGCTCACAATCCGGCAACGGCGACGGGGTGCGCCGAGTCGCGGCCGACCGGTTAACGTGGCATTGCACCGCCGCGTGTCGACGCGCCGGTGCCGCCCTGCCCGGGTGGTGGAACGGCAGACACGGCCGCCTTAAAAGCGGCTGCCGCAAGGCGTGCGGGTTCGACCCCCGCCCCGGGCACCGACACTTTCGACTCCCACATCCGATCGATGATCTCCACGGCTGGGCCGGGCGGTTTACTCTTGTGTGTGCGCGTTCACGTGCATGACGACCCCCTGAGGGAGGCCAGACAGTGAAGACCTCGAACCCGGTGCTCGCCCGGCTCGGCCAGGCGGCCGAGCGCGAGCGCTCCGCCGGGTACGCCCCGACCGGGCCGTACGGCGCGCCCGGCGTTCCGCAGCAGTACCCGAGCCAGGCCGGATACCCGGCGGGTTACCCGGCGGCACCGCCGACCGTGGCGCCCATGTCCATCGACGACGTGGTGGTCAAGACGGTCGCCCTCCTCGGCATCCTCGGCGTCGCCGCCGCGGCCGCCTGGGTGCTCGTGCCCGACGCTCTGGTCGGGGTGGCCTGGATCGGCGCCGCGGTCGTCGGTCTGGTCCTCGGCCTGATCATCTCGTTCTCCCGGATGGCGAATCCGGCTCTGGTCGTGACGTACGCCGTCGTCGAGGGCGTCTTCGTCGGCATGGTGAGCAAGGCCTTCGAGCGGGCGTACGACGGCATCGTGCTGCAGGCCGTGGTCGCCAGCTTCGGCGTCTTCTTCGTGATGGCCATGCTCTACAAGGCGCGGGTCATCCGGGCCACCCCGGCGTTCGTCAAGGGCATGGTCGCCGTGATGGCCGGCCTCTTCGCCGTGATGCTGATCAACCTGGTGCTGGCGCTCTTCGGTGTCAACACCCACCTGCGTGACGGCAGCAAGCTGGCCATCGGCTTCAGCCTCATCTGCATCGTGGTGGCCGCGCTGAGCTTCGTGCTCAGCTTCAAGGAGGTCGAGGACGGCGTCCGGATGGGCCTGCCGCAGCGCTACTCCTGGGTCGCCGCCTTCGGCATCCTGGTCAGCCTGGTCTGGCTCTACCTGGAGCTCCTGCGCCTGCTGAGCTACTTCCAGGGCGACGACTGACCCGTCCGCCCGCGTACCACCGGCGCCCGTCCCGCACTGCGGGGCGGGCGCCGGTGCGTTCGGCCCCGACCCGCAGGGCGTACTGATCCGCTGCGGTGGCTCGCGTGTTGATCCGTCACGGACGGCCTGCGCAAGAGCGCTCACCTGACCTGCTGCGGCATTACACAGCGCAACATAGGCGCCCCTCCAGGCATACCCCTGTCGACGCTTTGCTCTGCAAAGCGAGCAAAGTGATGCTGGCCGCCCCCGCGCATGATGACGCTGGGTGTTCACGATGCCGTGACTACCCTCCGCAAGCAACGGTCGCACCGGCGGAGGTAATGCCCGTTCTTCCGAAACAGGGAGGTGGTTTTCCCGCCGCCGTCGGACCCACCGGTGCACAGTGACTGCGAGGGGTACGGCGGCGAGAGGGGGCGTGGTGCGCAGCAGCAACCCGGTGCTGAACCGGCTCGACGAGACCACCTGGCGGCGCGACCGGGTGCTCGACGTCGCGGACGAGATGACAGTCGAAGACGTCGTCGTCCGTACGGTCGGGCTGCTCCTGCTCACCGGCGTCACGGCGCTGCTCTCCTGGCTGTTCATACCGGCGGCGGTCTGGGTGCCGGGCGCGCTCGGCGGCAGCGCCCTCGCCGCGCTGGTGCTGGCACTGGTCATCTCGCTGCGGGGGATCACCAACCCGCTACCCATGGCCGGGTACGCGGTGATCGAGGGGCTGCTGCTCGGTGTGGCGAGCCGAGCGTTCGAGCTGGTCTACCCGGGCATCGTCGCGCTGGCAGTGGCCGGGACGTTCGGTGTCTTCCTCGGCATGGCGTTGCTCTACCGAGCCCGCCTGATCCGCGCCACGCCCCGGTTGGCCCGCCTGGTCATCGGGACCCTGCTCGGCATAGTCGCGATCAGTCTGGTGAACCTGGTGGTCTACCTGGTCACCGGCCGGCAGGGGCTGGTGGTCTACAGCCTCACCGGCGAGGTCGGCGCATTGCCGTACGTGATCGCCGTCATCGCGATCATCGCGGGCGCGTTCAGCTTCGTCCTCGACTTCGATCTCATCGAACGCTCCGTGCGCGCCGGCCGACCTCGCCGGTACGCCTGGCTCTGCGCGTTCGGGCTGCTCACCGGCCTGGTCTTCCTCTACTGGCAGCTGCTGCGGCTGCTCAGCTACCTGCGCCGATGAACCCCGGCGTCGCCGCTGAACCGGTCTGCGGCAGGCGCCGGAGTCGTGGCACGACCCGCGGTCGTTCGGGGACCTGCCACGGGCGGCCAACGCGTCGCGGGCCGATCCGTAGACTCGGGGCGGTGAGCGCAGCAGAACTGGAACGGGCGGTGCAGCTGCTGATCCGCCAGGTCGGGCACTGGGAGCAGCCTCGGTGGGCGGCGACCGCCGCCACCAGCAACGTGTCCCGGGCGGACGTGGTGCACCGGTTGGTGCAGGAGGTCGCCAATCTCGCGGCCGATGCCGAGGGCGAGCCGCGGCGTACGGTGCCCAGGTTGGCCAACGACCTCGCCCTGACCGATCAGCTCCGGGTGGTCGCTGCGGACCTCGTCGCGGCCGGCGCGGCGGCCGAGGTGCTGGCCGGGGCCGCCACCGAGGTGGCGGCGACCCGCGGCGCTCTCTGAACCCGCCCGGTCCCGACGACCACGCGGGCCCGGCTCAGCTGAGCCGCTCGATCACCATGGCCATGCCCTGCCCGCCACCGACACACATCGTCTCCAGGCCGATGGTCTTGTCGTGCCACTCGAGGGCGTTGAGGAGGGTGCCGGTGATCCGGGCACCGGTCATGCCGAACGGGTGGCCGACCGCGATCGCGCCGCCCATCACGTTCAGCTTCTCCAACGGGATGCCCAGCTGCCGGTACGAGGGGATCACCTGGGCGGCGAACGCTTCGTTGATCTCGACCAGGTCGACGTCGTCGATGGTCATCCCGGCCCGCTTGAGCGCCTGCCGGGACGCCTCCACCGGGCCGAGACCCATGATCTCCGGGGAGAGGGCGGTGACACCGGTGGAGACGATCCGGGCCAACGGCGTGATGCCCAGGTCCCGAGCGCGCTGAGCGCTCATCACCACGACGGCGGCGGCGCCGTCGTTGAGCGGGCAGCAGTTGCCGGCGGTGATCCGGCCATCCGGCCGGAACACCGGCTTCAGCCCGGCCACACCCTCCAGGGTCACCCCGGGGCGCGGGCCGTCGTCGGTGCTGACCACCGTGCCGTCCGGAGTGGTCACCGGGGTGATCTCGCGGGCCCAGAAGCCGTCCGTGATGGCCTTCTCGGCGAGGTTCTGGCTGCGTACGCCGAACTCGTCCATGTCGGCGCGGGTCACGTCGTACACCTGGGCCAGGTTCTCCGCGGTCTGCCCCATCGCCAGATAGATGTCGGGCAGTTCACCGGACTCGCGCGGGTCGGTCCACATCTCGGCGTCGCCCTCGGCCCGGGCCTTCGACCGCGCCCGGGCGGTGGCGAAGCGCGGATTCTCCCATCCGCCGCCGACCAGCGCCTGCGCCTCCGGTGGGAGGCCGTCGGAATTGCCCCGGGCGTACCGGGAGACGGTCTCCACACCGGCGGAGATGAAGACGTCACCCTCGCCGGCCCGGATCGCGTGCATCGCCATCCGGGTGGTCTGCAACGACGAGGCGCAGTAGCGGGTCAGGGTCGCGCCGGGCAGGCCGTCCAGGCCCATCAGGGTGGCGACCACGCGGGCCATGTTGAAGCCCTGCTCGCCGCCGGGCAGCCCGCAGCCGAGGTAGAGGTCGTCGATCTCGCCTGTATCGAGTTGGGGGACCTTGTCGAGAGCGGCCTGGACGATGGTGGCGGCCAGATCGTCCGGGCGTACCTCGCGCAGCGAACCCTTGTGGGCCCGGCCGATGGGGGAGCGGGCGGTGGCGACGATGACGGCGTCGCGGGACGACTCAGTCGACATGGGGCAACGTTAACCCGTCGGTAACTTGGTGTGGTAGCCGCCCACGTAAGATCAGTGCCGCGAGGCGATGGCTGCTGCCGCGGCGACCGCCGGGAGCAGCGCGTGCGCCCACACCCGGTAACCGTCCGCCGAGGGGTGGTAGCCGTCGAAGCAGAGGGTGCCGGCGTCGGCCCGGAAGACCGGCCCGGTCTCGGTGGCCAGGTCGACCACCGTCCCACCGGCGTTCAGCACGGCGGCCGTCTGGGCGCGGGCGACCCGCCGTCCCGACCAGCCGACCACCTGCCGTAGCGGTGGCGCGATGGCACGGACCGCGCCGAGATCCGGGCAGGTGCCGACCACGACCTCCACGCCCGCCTCGCGCAGCCGGTGCACGGCCGCCGCAAGGTACGCCGCCGCGTCACGCGAGCGGCGCAGCCCGGTGGCGTCGTTCGCGCCGATGAGGATCAGCGCCACGTCGGGCCGCCTGCCGAGCAGGGCCCGAGCCACCTGGGTGGCGAGGTCGGTCGAGCGGGAGCCGCTGACCCCGACGCTGGAGAGGTGCACCAAGCGACCGGTGGGCCCCTCGGCGAGCAGGTTCGCGAGCTGGCCGCCGATCGTGTCGTCGAGCCGGTCGACGCCGACGCCCAGGGCGGACGAGTCGCCCAGCAGGACCAGTCGCAGCGGCGGCGCGCCGGCCCGCCCGACCGTCGCGCGCAGCGCCAGTCCGAGTTCGGGCTCGGCGTAACGGCGGTGCCGGGCGACGAAAGCCTCGCCGGCCAGGACGGCGGCACCGCCGACCGTGCCGGCGATCAGGGTGAGCAGGGCCGCCCGGCCGAGCCGGCCGGCGAACCTCGTGGCGAGGTCACGCTCGCTCATGCCAGTCCCTCCACGGTGGGTGAGTCGGCGGCGGGACCGGACTGTGGCACCGCGCCGACCCCGAAGAACGCCCGCCGGCGCAACTGCGCCCATCGACCCGTCGGCCCACGGTCGCGGCCGCGAACCTGGGCGCCGCTGACCTCGGTTCCGGCGTGCCGGGCCGCCTCCTGGGCGGCCTCGGGCAGTGACCGTACGCCCCGATCGAGGACCGGCGCTGCCTGGCGTTCCGGCCCGATGCCGAGCGCGGAGAGCACGGTAGGCAACGTCGCGGCGGCGGCCACCGCGTAGCCCTCGGCGGAGGGGTGGAACCGGTCCCAGGCGAACATCCGGGCCGGCTCGGCGGCGAACCGGGGGCCGAGCAGGTCGCCGAGGGAGACCGTCCAGCCGCCCGCCTCGACGACGGCCACCGTCTGGGCCGCGGCGAGCTGCCGGCTCCACCGCCGGGCCAACCAACGCAGCGGCGGCTGGATGGGCTGGATCGCGCCGAGATCCGGGCAGGTGCCGACGACCACCTCGCAGCCGGCGGCGCGCAGCATGCGGACCGCCTCGACCAGGTAGCGCACGGCCAGCGCCGGCGGGGTGCGGTTGGTGACGTCGTTGCCACCAACGAAGATCACCGCGATGTCGGGTTGGCACTCCAGGGCGGCGTCCACCTGGTGCTTCAGGCCGGCTGAGATCGCCCCGACCACGGCGAAGCGGTGCAACCGCACCTGACGCTGCGCGCGGCGGGACAGGCCGGTGGCGAGCAGCGCGCCGGGCGTCTCCCGGCGGCGGTGCACGCCGTAACCGGCGGCCGAGGAGTCGCCGAGCACCACCATGGTGAGCGGTGGCCCGGGAAACTTGGCACCGTAGACACCGTCAACGCGTGGTGGCGGCGCCTCGGCCATCGGGATGGTGCGGCGGGCCTGGCGGGCCTGACCGAGCAGCACTCCGACGGTGGCGACCACGGCCGCCGCTGTGGCGCCCGTGCCGATCGCCGTGAAGCGGGCGATCTGCCGGGCGCGCTGCCAGCGCGGACCGACCGGTGCGACGGAACCAGCCACCCCCATACCGCGACAGTATCGCGCCACCCCGACAGACCGCTGTCGTCAGACCGGGCAGACGGCCATGGGACACGCACGACCGTTCCGGGTACCAACTCCTCCGATCGGCTGCGGTCCGGCGCGATCCGTGGTGCCCGGCGCGACTCCACCACGGCCGATGCGACTCCCGTTCGGCTTCGGCCGGCGGGGCCTGCCCGGCCCGCTTGCGCCGGGACGGCATGCTGCTCGCGGGAAGGGAGCACGAGGATGGCGAAGACATTGAGGCGGAGCGCGGCCTTCACGGCGCTGGCCCGGGCGCTGGCCACCGGAGCACGCGGTGGTCCGTCGCTTGGTGCCCGGCTGGCCGCGCTGCCCCGGATGATCCGGGCGACCGCCCGCCGGGAGTACGACGGTGGTCTCCGACTGGCGATGATGGCGGCCGCCACGGCGTACATCGCCTCGCCGATCGACCTGGTTCCGGAGATCCCGCTGATGGTCCTCGGGCTGGCCGACGACGCGGTCCTGGTCGCCTGGCTGGCCGGCAGCGTCCTGGCCGAGACGGAGCGGTTCCTGGAGTGGGAGACGCGTCGTGGCCAGGTCATCCCTGGGCATGCGGTGCCCTGACGGCACGTACCCTGGGCGCTGGGAATCCGCCCAGCTGCCCGGCCGCCCGGCGCCGGCGCCGAGGAGAAGGACAGATCGAGTTGCAGTACTACGACAACGTCGTCGACATGATCGGCAACACCCCGCTGGTGCGCCTGCGTAACGTCACCGAGGGCATCCAGGCCACCGTGCTGGCGAAGGTGGAGTACCTCAATCCGGGCGGCTCGGTGAAGGACCGCATCGCGCTGCGGATGGTGGAGGACGCCGAGGCTGCCGGACTGCTCAAGCCGGGCGGCACGATCGTCGAGCCGACCAGCGGCAACACCGGCGTCGGGCTGGCCCTCGTGGCGCAGCTCAAGGGCTACCGCTGCGTATTCGTCTGCCCGGACAAGGTGAGCCAGGACAAGCAGGACGTGCTGCGGGCGTACGGCGCCGAGGTCGTGGTCTGCCCCACCGCGGTGGCCCCGGAGGATCCGCGTTCCTACTACAACGTCTCCAACCGGCTGGCCCGGGAGATCCCCGGCGCGTGGAAGCCCGACCAGTACAGCAACCCGGCCAACCCGCGGTCGCACTACGAGACCACCGGCCCGGAGGTGTGGCGGCAGACCGAGGGCGGGATCACCCACTTCGTCGCGGGAGTGGGCACCGGAGGCACCATCTCCGGCATCGGCCGGTACCTGAAGGAGGCCTCCGAGGGGCGGGTGCGGGTGATCGGCGCGGACCCGGAGGGCTCGGTCTACTCCGGCGGCACCGGCCGGCCGTACCTGGTCGAGGGGGTCGGTGAGGACTTCTGGCCGGAGACGTACGACCGGGGCATCGCTGACGAGATCGTCGAGGTCTCCGACAAGGACTCGTTCGAGATGACCCGGCGGCTGGCCCGCGAGGAGGGGCTGCTCGTCGGTGGCTCCTGCGGAATGGCAGTGGTGGCCGCGCTGGAGGTCGCCCGCAAGGCCGGACCGGACGACGTGGTCGTGGTGCTGCTGCCGGACGGCGGCCGCGGGTACCTCTCCAAGATCTTCAACGACACCTGGATGGCCCGGTACGGCTTCCTGGACAACTCGGGTACCGAACCGACCGTCGCCGACGCGCTGGCCAGCAAGCCGGGCGGCCTGCCCGAGCTGGTGCACGTGCACCCGACCGAGACGGTCCGGGACGCGATCGACTACATGCGCGAGTACGGCGTCTCCCAGCTGCCGGTACTCAAGGCCGAGCCGCCGGTGGTCACCGGTGAGGTGGCCGGCTCGATCGCGGAGCGGGACCTGCTGGACGCGCTCTTCACCGGCCAGGCACACCTGCACGACACGATCGAGCGGCACATGGCCGCGCCGCTGCCGATGATCGGCGGTGGGCAGCCGGTCAGCGAGGCGGTCGGTCTGCTGGAGAAGTCCGACGCCGCCCTGGTGCTGGTCGACGGCAAGCCCAAGGGCGTGCTCACCCGGCAGGACCTGCTGGCACACCTCGGCGCTCGCTGAGCTGACGACCGGACGATCGGGTCACCCCGCTGTGTCGGGGTGGCCCGGTCGGGAGCCCGACCACGCCCCCGGACCACACGGCCGGGCGGCGCCTACAGCGGACGAACGTACCGGAGCTGGCCGGTCACCGCGGAGCCGATCAACTCGTCCCGTTCGACGCCGGTCGGCGACCAGCCGCCCCGCTCGTAGAAGCGGCGGGCGGAGGCGTTCTTCGTCAGTACCCACAGCACCGCCCGCCGCCAGCTCCGCTTCCGCATGCTGGTTAGCGCGTCGATCATCAGCTCCCGCCCCGTCCCGCGGCCCCGCTCGGCCGGGTCGAGGTGGATGGCGTTCAGCAGCCCGGTGGCCGGGTCGCCCTCGTCGTCCGGGCCCAGGTAGGTGAACCCGACGAGTTCGCCGTCCCGCTCGGCGACGGTCATCAGGTGGTCGTCGCGTTCCCAGCCCCACCGCTCGACCCAGTAGCGGCCCATCGCATCCGCCGTCGGCTCGGCCAGTGCCTCAGCAGGCAGGAAAGAGGAGTACGCGGCGACCCGGGAACGCTGGTGCAGCGCGCCGATCGCCATCAGGTCGTCGGCGGCGGCCCGGCGGAGCGTGACGGTCACCGGGCCGAGGCTACCCGGCGTGGCGGGACCTGAACGGTGGTGAGGTCCTCGGCGATGATCAGGTCGCCGTCGAAGTGCATCCGGGCCTCGTCGTGGAAACGGCGTGGGTCGGCGTACCGCTGGGAGAAGTGGGTGAGCACCAACCGGCGTACGCCCGACTCGGCCGCCACCCGGGCGGCCTGGCCGGCGGTGAGATGCCCGACCTCGGCGGCGAGCGCGGCCTCCGGCTCCAGGAAGGTCGACTCGATGACGAGCAGGTCGGCGTGCTCGGCCAGGGCGTACACCCCGTCGCACAGGCCGGTGTCCATCACGAAGGCGAACCGCTGTCCCGGCCGGGGCACGCTCACCTCGTCCCGGGTGACACGTCGTCCGTCCACGTCCAGGTGGCCGACGCGGATCAGCTCACCGACGGCCGGACCGCTGATGCCGTACGCGGCCAGCTCCTCCGGCAGCATCCGCCAGCCGTCGGGCTCGACCAACCGGTAGCCGTACGTCTCGATGGGATGGCGCAGCCGGCGGGCCTGCAGCGTGCCGCAGCGCAGCTCGAACCGTTGTCCGTCGGCCTCGATCGGCTCGACGCGCAGCTCGGCGGTCTCGTGGAAGCTCGTGGCGTACCGCAGACGCGCGAAGTACTCCGCCCCGCCGGCCGGGAAGTGGACCGCCACCGGATGCGGTACCCGGTCCAGGGAGAGCCGCTGGATGGTGCCGGGCAGGCCCAGGCAGTGGTCGCCGTGGAAGTGGGTGACGCAGATGCGGGTCAGGTCGGTCGCGGTGACCGTGGTGTGCAGCAGTTGCCGCTGGCTGCCCTCGCCCGGGTCGAAGAGGATCACCTCGTCGTCCCAGCGCAGCACGTACCCGTTGTGGTTACGCGCCCGTGTCGGCGCCTGACTGGCCGTCCCGAGCACCACCAGTTCACGCATGGACACGGGGGCTCCTCCGCCGGATATGAAGCGACCCCCGGGGTGTCCGCGCTCTCGCGCGGGCCGGCTGGACTTTGGCCGGCACCCCGGGGGTCGGGTGGCTGTCGTGGTTTCGCCGCACCGCTGCCACACGGTCTCGACGATGGTGCCTGTGCCCGCCTCGCGGCGGACGTGAATCACTGTCGAGGACAGCGGCTAGCGGACAGCCACCTCACGAGTCCGATTGCTATACAAGTCTGGACCACCTCCTTTCCCGTGTACCGCCACGCTATCCAGTTGCCGAGGGGCGCGGCAACGGATTTCGATCACACGCCGGGCGGGAATGCGAGCCCTCACTCATCACCGGGTGGCGGGCTGCCGCCCGAACCGTCGGACCTCCTGGGGCCAGCCGCATGCTTCCGCGATCTTGCCGGCCCACATCCGGGCCGTTTCCTCGTCGGCCACGTCCACCACGGTCAGCCCGCCCAGCCACTCCTTGGTCTCGGCGTAGGGTCCGTCGGTGAACGTCAATGTGCCGCTCGTGGCGTCGGCACTGAAGACGGGCCCGTCCTCTTCCAGGCCCCCGGCGAACACGTACGCCCCGGCGGCCTTGATCTCGTCCACGACCGCCGCAGCGAGTGGCCCGCGCCCGCGAAACCACTCGGCGCTGTGGTCGCCCACCCACTGCTGGTTGAAGTAGATGAGGTACTCGGCCATGTCTGCTCCCTCGTCTCGGGCGGACCCTTGTCTGCCTCCATCCTCACCACGAACGGCGCCGGGCGGATACGACACCTCAGGCCGAAAATTTCCACCTCGATGTTGGCCGGGGAGCGGCGGTGCGGGTCCGTCACCGGTCCACGTGCCGAGCGACGCGTACGGTTGTCGTTGCGTTCTCGGGCGGGGACCGGCTCTGTCCAAGAGACCTGGTGAAGGTCCGACGGCACCCGGGCGACCCCGACCGGGCAGCTCAGCCCGTTCGGGCGTGGTTGCGGTAGCCGTTCGGGTTCATCGTCGGTGGTGAGACGGTGTGCCACTGGCCGGCTGGTCCGGCTGGCGATCGCTGTAGGAGCTGTCGGGACGACTCGAAGCCCAGCCGTTCGTACACCGGCACCGCCTTGCGGCCGGATTGAACCGTCACGCGGAGCGATCCGAGGTGTGCGGCATGCGCTGAAGCAGCCTCGACGAGCGCCGAGCCGATCCCTTGGCCTCGCTGGTCCGGTTTCACGAAGACGCTCTGGATGTCGGCGGACAGCCGGCTTGTCGCTCCAGGTCGCGGGACGCGAGGAACGAGCGCGACCCAGGCCATGCCGACGATCTCCGGTCGGTGCAGTCGAGCGACGAACGCGAGATGCGAGTCCTGGCGGGCGGCCCACCACCGCGCAAGCTCCGCGGTGAACGTGTCAACGGAGAGCCGGGGTGGCTCCTCGTGAAGCGTGTCCAGCCACAACAGCCGGGCCAGCCCTCCGACGTCGTCCGGACGCGCCTGACTGATCCTCACGGGGTGAGTCTGTCACGATCGTGGCCCGTGGCCGGTCACGCCAAGCTGGCGCTGGCGCGGATCCGCAGAACCGCGCCAGCGCTGGGTCAGGCGGTCTTGGCCACGCCCACCGGGCAGCTCAGCCCGTTCGGGCCGTGATTGCAGTAGCCGTTCGGGTTCTTCGTCGGCGCCAGGTACTGCTGGTGGTAGTCCTCGGCCAGGTAGTACGCGCCGAGCCGGTCGATCTCCGTGGTGATCTCACCCTTGCCGGCGCGGGCCACGATCGGCGCGAACGCGTCGCGGGAAGCGATCGCGGTGGCCAGCTGCTCGTCAGTGGTCGCGTAGATCGCCGACCGGTACTGCGTGCCGACGTCGTTGCCCTGGCGCATGCCCTGGGTCGGGTCGTGGTTCTCCCAGAAGACCTTCAGCAGGTCCTCGTAGGTGATCTTCGAGGGGTCGTAGACCACCTCGACGGCCTCCGCGTGCCCGGTCCTGCCCGAACAGACCTCCTCGTACGTCGGGTTCGGCGTGTAGCCGCCCGCGTAGCCGGCGGAGGTGGTGATGACACCGGGCAGGGTCCAGAACAGCCGCTCGGCTCCCCAGAAACACCCCATCCCGAAGACGGCGACCTGGCTGCCCTCGGGGAAGGGGCCCTTCAGCGGAGTGCCGAGGACCTCATGCCGGTCGGCCACCGGCATCGCGATCAGGCGGCCCGGCAGGGCCTGGTCGGCGGAGATCATCTCGGCCTTCATGCGGCGAAGGAACACAGTGGGACTCCTTTCGTGGCTTTCCCAGCGCATGCAACACCGCGGGGTGCCTCATCCTTACCCGCTGCGCTCCGGCTCACCCGGTGGCGAGCGCGGCGGCGGCCCCGGCTCATCCGGTGGCGAGCTGCGGCGGCTGCGGCGGTCCCAAGCTCACCCGGTGGCGAGCGCGGCGGTGATCCGACCGGCGTACTCCTGCGCCTCGGCGTCGTCGGTGTAGCGGGTGCGGGGCCAGAAGAAGCCGCGCAGACCGTCGCCCTTCGTCCGGGGCACGACGTGGGTGTGCAGGTGCGGGACGGACTGGGACACCTTGTTGTTGATCGCCACGAAGGTCCCATCAGCGCCCAGACCGGACTCGACCGCCACCGCGAGCCGCCGGACGAGGGCGAAGTAGCCGGGCAGGGTCGCCGGCGGCAGGTCGGCGAGCGTCACCAGGTGGGCACGCGGCACAACCAGCAAATGCCCCTTGAAGACCGGTCGGGTGTCCAGGAAGGCCACCCCGTCGGCCTCGTCGGTCACCCGTATCGCGGGCAGTTCACCCGCCACGATCCCGCAGAACACGCACCCGGCCACCCGGCCAGGCTATGCCGGGGCCGGCGATGGGATCAGGCCGGGTCGAGGTACGCGTCCCAGCCGTCGTCCGGCACCCCGACCGGCCCGGTCTCACCGCTGGCGAGGCGCCCCTGAATGTCCGCCTCCCAGGCGAGAGCCCAACTTCTCAGCTCGTCGATGTCCGAGTCGCTGAGGCCGTAGGACAGGAAGGTCTCGTCGTCCAGCTCAGTGATCCCGCCGAGCCGATCGGCCAGTTCCAGGAGCGAGAACGCGACGGTGTGCCGCGCACCCTGGGACTCCAGCTCTCGCCAACTCAGCCGCCGATGGGCGGCGTGAATGTCGATGTAGTCGCGGTGCGCCGCCCGGTCATGCAGTGCTCGCACCTTCAGGCCTATCGCATCCTCGAACGCGAGGACCGGACCGACCGCGAGCGACGCAGGCGGGCCGATCGCTTCCTTGAGTAGGTCGACCTCGCACGCCAGCGGTCCCGCGAGCACCATCAGGCGAGCCATGCGGGGCGTGGCCTCGATGACGCGTGCGATGAACCCGGCGGATGCGTACGCCTCGGTGAGGCGGGCAGCCACGACCGGCAGCGGCAGGACCGTGGCGGTCGCGAAGTCGATGTCTCGCGAGGGTCGGTCGACGAGTTCGTGGGCCGACAGCGCGTAACCACCGGCGAGGACCAGCCCGAGGTCGTCGCCCGCAGCGAAGCCGATCTGCAGCAGCCGCAGATGCAGGCCGTCCATTGTCAGGCGGCGAGCCCGGGCAGCTTGCGCTCCCAGAGAGCCACTGTGCGCCGTGCGGTCAGGCGCTTGATCCGAGGCCAGTCGGAACACAGCAGCGACGCGTTGACATAACGGACAATGTCCTCGCGCTGGCCGCAGTCCATCAGAGTCCGGTAGAGCGTCAGCCGTTGCCGCGGGTCGCTGACGTCGAACTTGGTCAGGCCGGACCAGGCCAGTCGTACCGGAAGCTCGACCCGGCCGTGCTCGGGGCCGGACAGCTCCGCGAGCGAGGCCGGAATGCGGTCGGCCGCACCGAGCAGACGGGAGGGGAGGGCGGCCGAGGTCACTGAGCCATTATCGCCGACCGGTGGGACAGCCCGCCGACGCGACGCGCTGGGTTGCGCCCGACCGGCGAGGATGGCGGACTAACGTCACGGGAATGAGTCACGGCTTCGAGACGCTCGCCATCCACGCCGGTCAGGACCCTGAGGCCCGTACCGGCGCGGTGATCCCTCCCATCTACCAGACCAGCACGTACGCGCAGGACGCCGTCGGCGCGCCGCGGCTCGGTTACGAGTACAGCCGCTCCGGCAACCCGACGCGCGACGCGCTCCAGGAATGCCTGGCGGCGCTGGAGGGCGGCTCGGTCGGGCTCGCCTTCGCCAGCGGCCTGGCGGCCGAGGACACGGTCCTGCGTACCCTCTGCAAGCCCGGTGACCACGTGGTGATCCCCGACGACGCGTACGGCGGCACCTACCGCCTCTTCTCCCGCGTACTGGAGCGCTGGGGCCTGGACTTCACGCCGGCCAAGGTCTCCGACCCGGACGCCGTCCGGGCCGCGATCCGCCCCGGCAGCACGAAGATCGTCTGGGTGGAGACGCCCACCAACCCGCTGCTCGGCATCGCCGACATCGCCACCCTGGCCGCCGTGACGCACGAGGCGGGTGCGCTGCTGGTGGTCGACAACACCTTCGCGTCGCCGTACCTGCAGCAGCCGATCGCGTTCGGCGCCGACGTGGTGGTGCACTCGACGACGAAGTACGTCGGCGGCCACTCCGATGTGGTCGGCGGTGCGCTGGTCACGGCCGACCCCGGGCTGGGCGAGGAGCTGCGTTACCACCAGAACGCGATGGGCGCCGTCAACGGTCCCTTCGACGCGTGGCTGACCCTGCGGGGCATCAAGACCCTGGGTGTACGGATGGACCGGCACTGCGACAACGCCGAGCGGCTGGCCGCCTACCTCGACGGGCACGCGCAGGTCGCGCAGGTGATCTACCCCGGCCTGCCCGCGCACCCGGGTCACGAGATCGCGGCGAAGCAGATGCGCCGGTTCGGCGGCATGATCTCCTTCCGGGCGGCGGGCGGCGAGGAGCACGCCGTCGAGATCTGCAACCGGACCAAGCTCTTCGTCCTCGCCGAGTCGCTCGGTGGGGTGGAATCGCTGATCGAGCACCCGGGCCGGATGACACACGCAAGTGCTGCGGGCTCACCGCTTGAAGTTCCCGGCGATCTCGTGCGACTGTCTGTCGGCATCGAGACGGTCGACGACCTGCTCGCCGATCTGGAGCAGGCGCTGGGCTGACCGCTGGCTGGGGAGGGTGGCCGTGCAGGACATCATGCCGACCTGGGTCGGGGCGACCGCCAAGCAGATCGCCCGGGGCGTACGGCGGGGTGACGTCTCCGCCACCCAGGTCGTCGCGGACCACCTCGACCACATCGCCCGGGCCGACGCCGACCTCGCCGCGTTCCGCGCGCTGCGCGGCGGGGAGGCGATCACCGAGGCGGAGAAGGTCGACGAGCAGGAGGACCTGGCCAACCTTCCGCTGGCCGGGGTGCCGGTGGCGGTGAAGGAGAACACACCGGTCGCCGGGCTGCCCACCTGGAACGGATCGGCCGCGGCGCGTACCCCGGTGGCCGAGGCCGACCACGAGGTGGTCCGCCGGTTGCGCGGCGCCGGTGCGGTGATCCTCGGCGTGACGCGGATGCCGGAGCTGGGCCTCTGGGCGTTGACCGACGACGAGACCGGGGTGACCCGCAATCCCTGGGACACCCGGCGCACCCCGGGTGGCTCCTCCGGCGGAGCCGCCGCCGCGGTCGCCGCCGGGCTGGTGCCGATGGCGCACGGCAACGATGGCCTCGGCTCCATCCGCATCCCGGCCGCCTGCTGCGGCCTGATCGGGCTCAAGCCGGGCCGCGGCGTGATCCCTTGCGAGCTCGGCGCGGACGACTGGTTCGGCCTCACCGAGCACGGCGTGCTGACCACCACCGTCGCCGACGCGGCGGTGGGTTTCTCGGTGCTGGCCGGGCGGCGCCCGGAGAAGCTGGTGCCGCCGCAGCGGCTGCGGGTCGGCGTGTCGCTGCGCTCGCCGGTGCGCGGTGTGTCGCCGGACGAGCCGAACCGGGACGCCGTGGCAGCCGCGGGGCGGTTGCTCGCCGCCGCCGGCCACGACACCGTACCGGCCGACCCGGTCTACCCCACCCGCCTCGGCCTCCAGGGGCTTGCCACCTGGTTCGCGGCGGCCGCCGCGGACGTGCGGGCCAGCGGTGTCGACCGGCGCCACCTGCAGCGGCGCAGCCGCCGCCACGTCGCGCTCGGCGAGTGGGCGCAGCGACGCGGGTACGTCCGGGAGGCCGACCGTGCCGCCTGGCGGGTCCGCTCCGTCGATTTCTTCGGCGACCACTCAATCGACCTGCTGCTCACCCCGGCGCTGGCGTCCGTGCCGCCGGAGGCGATCAGCTGGTCGTCCCGCTCCTGGCGGGCCAACATGGCGGCCAACATCCGGTACGCCCCGTTCGCGGCGCCCTGGAACGTCGCCGGCCTGCCGTCGATCGTGGTGCCCGTGGGGCGGCGTCCGGACGGCCTGCCGGTCGCCGTGCAGCTGGTCGGGCCGCCCGGCTCGGAGCTGCTGCTGCTCGGGGTCGCCGGGCAGTTCGAGATGGAGTCGCCGTGGCCCCGGCATGCCCCCGGCTACCCCCGGGTCGGTACGGCGTCACCCGCCGTCGCATGATCGTCTGACGCGTCGGGTAGGCGACGCTTCGCGGGCGTCGCCGCCGGAGGTCCGACCGGCGGGTGGCACGATCGGGGCATGACGGAACTGGTCGGTCTCGCCGACGTACAGGCCGCGCGAGAGCTGCTCGCCGGCGTCACCCGCACCACCCCGCTGGAACCCTCCCGGCCGCTGAGCGCAGCCCTCGGTGGACCGGCCTGGCTCAAGTGCGAGAACGTGCAGCGGGCCGGGTCGTACAAGGTGCGCGGTGCGTACGTCCGGATCTCCCGGCTGTCGGCGGAGGAACGCGCCGGGGGTGTGGTGGCGGCGAGCGCCGGCAACCACGCCCAGGGGGTGGCGCTCGCCGCCGGCCTGGTCGGTACGCACGCCACGGTCTTCATGCCGGTGAACGCGCCGCTGCCGAAGGTCGCCGCCACCAAGGGGTACGGCGCGCAGGTCGAGCTGATCGGCAACACGGTCGACGAGTCGATGGTGGCGGCGCAGACGTTCGCCGAGCGGACCGGCGCGGTGTTCATCCACCCGTTCGACCATCGGGACGTGATCGCCGGTCAGGGCACGGTGGCGCTGGAGATCCTCGAGCAGTGCCCGGACGTCAAGACGATCATCACCGGGGTGGGCGGCGGTGGCCTCGTCTCCGGGATCGCGGTGGCCGCGAAGGCACTGCGTCCGGACATCCGGGTGATCGGTGTGCAGGCGACCGGCGCGGCCGCGTACCCGCCCTCCCTGCTCGCGGGGGAGCCGGTGCGGCTGCCGGCGTTCGCCACCATCGCCGACGGCATCGCGGTGGGCCGTCCCGGCGATCTCACCTTCACTCACGTACGCAAGCTGGTGGACGAGGTGGTCACCGTCTCCGAGGAGGACATCTCCCGGGCGCTGCTGATGCTCCTCGAGCGCGGCAAGCAGGTGGTCGAGCCGGCCGGCGCGGTCGGAGTGGCGGCGTTGTTGGCCGGTGTGGTGCAGGTGGAGGCGCCGGTGGTCGCGGTGCTCTCCGGCGGCAACATCGATCCGCTGCTGATGCTGCGGGTGATCGAACACGGACTGGCCGCCGCCGGACGCTACCTGCGCTTCACCGTGCGCTGCTCGGATCGTCCCGGTCAGCTCGCCTCGCTGCTGAGCGAGATCGCCGAGCACCGGGCGAACGTGGTGGACGTGGAGCACCAGCGGGTCCACCCACACCTGCACCTCGGTGAGGTGGAGGTGGCGCTCTCGGTGGAGACGCGCGGCGTGGAGCATTCGGACACTCTGATCAGCGCGCTGCGGGCCAGCGGCTACCAGGTGGTCTTCGCCGGCGAGGGGTGAGCGCGAGGCAGTCCATACCAGCGAGGCGGTCCATACCAGCGAGGCGGTCCATACCAGCGAGGCGTGACACCGGTAGGTGTCACGCCTCGCTGCACGGTGTGCGGGCCGTCCGGCCCGGGGCTCAGCCGCCGAACGGCTCGAACTTGACCACTGTCACCTTGATGTCCGCCCCGCTGGGCGCCGTGTAGGTGCAGGTCTGCCCGGCGCGGCCGCCGAGAATGGCCTTGCCGAGCGCCGACTCGGGACTGTAGACGGTCAGGTCGGTGGTGGACGCGATCTCGCGGGAACCGAGCAGGAAGGTCTCGGTGTCGTCCTTGTCGTCGTCGAAGTAGATCGTCACCACCATGCCGGGCGCCACCGCGTCGGCGGACGGGGCCTCGCCGACCTGCGCGGTGCGCAGCAGTTCCTGGAGGTAGCGGATGCGCCCCTCGGCCTTGCCCTGCTCCTCGCGGGCGGCGTGGTATCCGCCGTTCTCGCGCAGGTCGCCCTCCTCGCGCCGGGCATTGATCTCGGCGGCGATGACCGGCCGGTTGGCGATCAGCTCGTCGAGCTCGGCCTGGAGCCGGTCGTAAGCGTCCTGCGACAGCCAGGTGGCGGGCGCCTCGTTGCCAGTGGACACAGGCGATCTCCTCAGTTGTGCGTGGCTGGCTGACAGGTGAATCTCCAAGTTACCAGTGCGATACGACACGAGGTGGCGACGAACACCAGCAGCGGATCATCCAGAGCCTGTCCGCCGGCACGCCCATCCGTCCACCTGCGCGCCTACCGTGCGGCCGGGTACGGGCTGGTCAGGTGCGGTTCCGGGGCGAAGGCGGGTGCCGGTCGATGGCCGCGCGGGGCCGGCGGCGCGGTCCGTCCGCCGCTCGGGTACGGGCGCGGTCGCTTCGCCGGCTCGGGCCGGTCACGGGGGTCAGGCCGCCGGGCGGCAGCGCAGCACCTCGCCGATGAAGGCGCGGCCGGTGGTCGACAGCCGGTGCTGGACGGTGAGGTGCTTCTCGCCCGGCGGCGCGGTCACGGTGACTTCCTCGCGAGCCACCTCGTTGCCGGCCCGGTCACGGGCACGCAGCAGGCAGACCGCCGAACCGCCGCTCGGCACGGTCAGCCGGAAGTCGAGTCGTACCTGGTTGTCGGTTATGTCGGTGTAAGTGATGACCTGTGCGTCATAGTTCGGATCGCCGTACTGGCGATAGAGCCGCACGGAGATCACACTCAGCGCGGCCAGCAGGACGACGAGCGCCAGGATGGCCGGCACCTTCGAGCGGCGACGGCCCATCTCCCGGCGGCGGCCGTACCGCCCGGGCGGAAACACCGGGACTTCCGGTGCAACTGTGGTGTGCGTCTCGCTCACCGGCGGGTATCTCCTGGCGTCGTTGTCAGTGGCATCAGTAAGAATGACTCAGTCCATCCTCCCAGCCCGGCTCCTGGTCAAGCACGGCGGGTCGGCTGTCGGAGGTGACCGCCCGGTGGGTATCGGGCGGAGGATCATGGCAGGTCAACGGCCCAGTCCCGGGCCGGCCGGCCGACCCAGACGAGGAGTGCCGAAGTTGGCAGAACAGCTGCGCCTCATGGCCGTCCACGCTCACCCGGACGACGAGTCCAGCAAGGGTGCCGCAACCATGGCCAAGTACGTCGCCGAGGGCGTGGAGGTCCTCGTCGCGACGTGCACCGGGGGCGAGCGCGGTAGCGTGCTCAACCCGAAGCTCGACCGGCCCGACGTGTGGGCGAACATCGCGGAGATCCGCCGCGGTGAGATGGACGCGGCGCGTGCGATCCTCGGCGTCGAGCAAGCCTGGCTCGGCTTCGTCGACTCGGGGCTGCCCGAGGGCGAGCCGCTGCCGCCGCTGCCCGAGGGATGCTTCGCGCTCCAGGACGTCGAGCTGGCTGCCGGCCCCCTGGTGCGGCTGATGCGAGAGTTCCGCCCGCACGTGGTCACCACGTACGACGAGCAGGGTGGCTACCCGCACCCCGACCACATCATGTGTCACAAGATCAGCGTCGCCGCCTTCGACGCCGCGGGTGACGCCGAGCGTTATCCCGAGCTCGGCGAGCCCTGGCAGCCGTTGAAGCTCTACTACGACATCGGCTTCTCCAAGCCGAAGATCATGGCGCTGCACGAGGCGGTGCTCGCCGCCGGACTGGAGTCGCCCTACCAGGACTGGCTCAAGCGCTGGGAGGAGAACCCGAACGATCATCGCCCGCAGATCACCACGCAGGTGCCCTGCGCGCAGTACTTCCCGGTCCGCGACGACGCGCTGCGCGCCCATGCCACCCAGGTCGACCCGGACGGGTTCTTCTTCCGGGTGCCCATGGAGATCCAGCAGAGTGCCTGGCCGACCGAGGACTTCCACCTGGCGCGCTCGCTGGTGGAGAGCTCGATGCCCGAGTCGGACCTCTTCGCCGGTGTACGTGAGACGGCGCATGCCCGCTGATCTGGTGCGGCGTTACGCTGGTGTACAACCGCACATCGGAGGAACGCCATGTTGACCGCTGCCCAGGTGCTCGCGGAGAACAACTTCGGGGACACCCGCACGGGTGGCCTGGCCGGCCCGATGGGTCTTCTCCTCATCCTGGTGCTGGGCACCGCCACCGTCCTGCTGATCCGCAACATGAACTCCCGGCTGCGCCGGCTGCCCGATCGGTTCGCGCAACAGGGTCCGGCGGGCAACTCGGGCACTGCGGACGCGGTGGTCGTGGAGCCGACGGACGGAAGTGAAGGACAGGATTCATCCTTGAACGCTCCCACCGGGCGCCAGCAGCACCGAAACGGGTAGTCCGAGCGTGAATCACGCCGAACCCGGCGGTCGACCCCTGTTGCGGCCACCGGGTTTGGCTTAGCCTCTCGCCGGGGGGACCACGCGTCCCCGAACCGTGCGCGGGAGGGGGCGCCGATGACCGTCACAGCAGCGCCCGCCCGTCGTACGGCGTGCGTACCGGTCCACGGAGCGGGTCGGTGACCTCCGATCGGGCCCCCGAGCAGGCCGACCGGCTCGGGCTGCGCGGCATCCCGCCCCAGGTCCTGATGCTCACGGCGGCGTTGGTCGTGGCCGCTCTCGCCGCCGCGGTGGTAGGTCTGGTACTGCCGCATCGCCTGCCCGCCGACGATCCGATTCCCGCGCCCGCGCGCTATGGCATCGCGGTCGCCGTCCTCGCCTTCGCCCAACTGGCCCGACTGCGGTTCCGTGCGCCCGCCGGGATGGTGAGCATCACCTGGGGCGAGGCAGCTCTGATCATCTGCCTCTACCTGGTGCCCGCCGGTTGGATCCCCTCCGCCACCCTGGTCGGCACCGGGCTCGCCTGGTCGGCGCTCTCGGCGTTCGGCGAGCGACGGCCGGTGCTGGAGACCGTCCGGATCGCGGCGTCGCTGGCGGCCGCTTCCGCGCTCGCCGTGGCGGTCACCACCACCCTCGCGCACCCGTTGCTCGCCACCCCGGCGCCGGGACTCGCCGCCGCGATGGTCGCCGGCGCGGTGACGTACCTGCTGGTCACCGCCTGGCTCAGCGGGGTCACGCTCGGCCTGCGGCACGGCGTACCGATCGGGCCCCCGCTGTTCGCGGCGCTTCGCGGCAAGCTGCTGATGTTCGTCGGCAACGTGGCGGTCGGCCTGGTCGTGGTGGTCCTCCTCCACATCGACGCGCGCTGGCTGTTGCTGCTCCCGCCACCGCTCTGGCTTCTCCAGCAGACCTACCGGCACCGGCTCCGGGCCGATCAGGAACGGCGCACCTGGCGGACGTTCGCCGAGTCCACGGCCGCCCTCAACCAGCTCGACGAGCGGGGGGTGGCGGGTGCGGCGGTTGCTGGTGCGCTCGCGATGTTCCACGCCGAGCTGGTCGAGGTCGACGTGGTCCGTGCCGACGGGTGCTGGTGGCGCTACCGCGGCGACGCCGCGGGTGGTCTGGTCGACCGCGAGATCACCGAATCCGGGCCCGGGGAGCCCGAGGACCATGAGCTGGTCCGTTCGCTCACCGTCGGCGACCTCCCCGTCGGGCGCCTGCGGGTCCGCTTCCCGCGGTCGGCGCCGCCCAGCGGGCGCGAACGGGATGCGGTGGCGGCCTTCGGCGACGCGCTCGCCGCCGCGCTGCACGACGCGGCGACCCACCACGAGCTGCGCCAGGTCACTGCCCGGTCGTCGTACGAGGCGGTGCACGACCCGCTTACCGGCCTGGTCAACCGGGCAGCCATGCTCAGTAGCGGCGACCAGCTGCTGCGCCGGGTCGCACACGATCATCCGGTGGCGCTGCTGCTGCTCGACATCGACCAGTTCAAGGAGGTCAACGACACCCTCGGGCACGTGGCCGGCGACCAGCTGCTGCGGCTGACCGCCAGCCGGCTGGGCGCGCTCGCCCGCTCGGGAGACCTGCTCGGCCGGCTCGGCGGCGACGAGTTCGCGCTGTTGCTGGCGTCGGTCCCGGTGCTCGGCGACCGGAGTGCCCCGATGGCGTACGCGCTGCGTCAGGCCCGCGAGATCGCCGAGCGGCTGGCCGCACCCACCGAGATCGCCGGGGGTGCGGATGTCCGTCGAGGTCTCCGTCGGGGTGGTGGTGGCCGACGCGGGCACCGCCGACCTGACCGAGCTGCTGCGCCGGGCCGACATCGCCATGTACCAGGCCAAGGAGGGCGGCGGCAACGTCGCCGCGTACGACAGCACCCGCGACGCGGCGAGCACCGACCAACTCGCGCTGCTGGCCGAACTGCGCGAGGCGCTGGAGGTGGACGACCAGCTCGTGCTGGCGTTGCAGCCGGCGGTCGACCTGGCCACCGGGGCGCCGACCGGGGTGGAGGCACTGATCCGCTGGCGGCACCCGCGCCGTGGCTGGCTCAGCCCGGTCGAGTTCATCCGGCCGGTGGAGAACAGCGAGCAGCTCGGCACGTTCACCCGGTACGTGCTGGACAAGGCGCTCGCGGTCGCCGCCGGCTGGGCCCGGGAAGGGCTGGACATCCCGATCTCGGTGAACCTCTCCGCGCGGAGCCTGCTGGATCCGCGGCTGCCCGGCGAGATCGCCGACGCGCTGCGTCGCCACCAGGTGCCGGCGCACCGGCTGGTGCTGGAGATCACCGAAACGGTGGTGATGAGCGAGCTGGAGATCATCGACGAGGTGCTGGCGACGCTCCGGTCGATGGGTGTGCAGCTCGCGGTGGACGACTTCGGCACCGGTTTCTCGTCCCTGACGTTCCTCACCCGGATCGCGGTCGACGAACTGAAGGTGGACCGCTCCTTCGTGATCCGGATGGCCGAGTCGCCGGAGGCCGCGGCCATCGTGCGGACCACCGTCGGGCTCGCACACGAGCTCGGGTTGCGGGTGGTGGCCGAGGGGGTGGAGACCGCGGAGCAGCGGCTGGCGCTGGCCGAGCTGGGCTGTACCGCGGCCCAGGGCTACCACTTCTTCAAGCCGATGCCGGCGGACAAGATCGGCGCTGTCCTCGGCACCCTGCTGGACCGGGCCCGCCCCAACGTCTTCCCTCTTCGAGCCGACGGCGCGTCCTGACCCCGGGCCGCCTGGTTAAGGTCGTCGGGTGAATCGACTCGCCGAAGCCACGAGCCCGTACCTGCTCCAGCACGCCGACAACCCGGTCGACTGGTGGCCGTGGTCCGAGGAGGCGTTCGCCGAGGCGCGTCGGCGCGACGTACCCGTGATCATCTCGGTCGGCTACGCCGCCTGCCACTGGTGCCACGTGATGGCGCACGAGTCGTTCGAGGACGAGTCCGTCGCCGCCCTCATGAACGCCGACTTCGTCTCGATCAAGGTGGACCGGGAGGAGCGCCCGGACGTCGACGCGGTCTACATGACCGCCACGCAGGCCATGACCGGCCAGGGCGGCTGGCCGATGACCGTCTTCGCCACGCCCGACGGCACCCCGTTCTTCTGCGGCACCTACTTCCCGAAGCCCAACTTCGTCCGGCTGCTCCAGTCGGTCACCACCGCCTGGCGTGACCAGCGGGATGACGTGGTGCGCCAGGGCGGCGCGGTGGTCGAGGCGATCGGTGGCGCCCAGGCCGTGGGTGGGCCCACCGCGCCGCTGGAGGCCGACCTGCTCGACGCCGCGGCCGCACAGCTCGCCGAGGAGTACGACGAGACGCACGGCGGGTTCGGTGGCGCGCCGAAGTTCCCGCCGCACATGAACCTGCTGTTCCTGCTCCGCCACTACCAGCGCACCGGCTCGGCCCGGAGTCTGGAGATCGTCCGGCACACCTGCGAGGCGATGGCTCGGGGCGGCATCTACGACCAGCTGGCCGGCGGGTTCGCCCGGTACTCGGTGGACGCGCACTGGACCGTGCCGCACTTCGAGAAGATGCTCTACGACAACGCGCTGCTGCTGCGGGTGTACACCCAGCTCTGGCGGCTGACCGGAGACCGGCTGGCCCGGCGGGTGGCCCGGGACATCGCCCGGTTCCTCGCCGACGAGCTGCACCGGCCCGGCGAGGGATTCGCCTCCGCCCTGGACGCGGACACCCAGGGCGTGGAGGGCCTCACCTACGTCTGGACGCCGGAACAGCTCGTCGAGGCGCTCGGCGAGGAGGATGGCCGCTGGGCGGCCGACCTGTTCGGGGTCACCGCCGACGGCACCTTCGAGCACGGCACCAGCGTGCTCAAACTGGCCCGCGACGTGGACGACGCCGACCCTGAGGTCCGCGCCCGCTGGCAGGGTGTCGTCGGCCGGCTGCTGGCCGCCCGGGACACCCGCCCGCAGCCGGCCCGGGACGACAAGGTGGTGGCGTCCTGGAACGGGCTCGCGATCACCGCGATCGCCGAGTTCCAGCAGGTGGCGAGGCTCTACGCGAACCCGGACGACGAGGACGCGAACCTGATGGAGGGCGTCGTCATCGTCATCGACGGCGCGATGCGGGACACCGCCGAGCACCTGGCGACCGCGCACATCGTGGACGGGCGGCTGCGCCGCGTCTCCCGCGGCGGTGTCGTCGGTGCCCCCGCCGGCGTACTCGAGGACTACGGCTGCGTCGCCGAGGCGTTCTGCGCGATGCACCAGCTGACCGGCGAGGGGCGCTGGCTGGAACTGGCCGGGCAGCTGCTCGACGTGGCGCTGGAGCGGTTCGCGGCACCGGGCGGCGGTTTCTACGACACCGCCGACGACGCCGAGCGGCTGGTCACCAGGCCGGCCGACCCGACCGACAACGCCACCCCCTCCGGGCGCTCGGCGATCGTCGCGGCGCTCGTGACGTACGGGGCACTGACCGGCGCGCCCCGGTACCGGGAGGCGGCTGAGGCCGCGTTGGCCACCGTCGCGCCGATCGTCGCCCGACACGCCCGCTTCACCGGGTACGCGGCGGCCGTCGGCGAGGCGCTCGTCTCCGGCCCGTACGAGATCGCCGTGGTGACCGATCAGCCGGCCGACGAGCCACTGCTCTCGGCTGCGCACCGGCACGCCCCGCCCGGAGCCGTGATCGTGGCGGGGCACAGCGACCAGCCCGGGGTGCCGCTGCTCGCCGACCGGCCCCTGGTCGACGGGCGTTCCACCGCGTACGCCTGCCGGGGTTTCGTCTGCGAGCGTCCGGTCAACGAGGTCGACGACCTGGTCGCGCAGCTCGACCGGCGCTGAGGGGCGTCGGCCGACCGGCGTGGCCCGGTGCTACCAGGCCACGCCGGGCAGTGCGCCGTCACGGCGGCCGAACGTGCGATTCGCCATCCGGGGGTGGCCGTGACCGGAGGCCCGGATAGGCTTGCGCCGCTATGGATTCCCGTACCGGTCTGCCTGTTGTCGGCATGGTGGGTGGTGGCCAACTGGCCCGGATGACCCACCAGGCCGCGATCGCCCTCGGTCAGTCGCTACACGTCCTCGCGCTGGCGCCGGACGACGGTGCCGCGCTGGTCGCCGCCGACGTGCAGTACGGCGATCACACCGACCTCGCGGCGCTGCGCACCTTCGCCAAGGGCTGTGACGTCGTCACCTTCGACCACGAGCACGTGCCGAACGAGCACGTCCGCACCCTCGCGGCGGAAGGGGCGAAGCTCTACCCGCCGGCCGACGCGCTGCGGTACGCCCAGGACAAGCGGGCGATGCGGGAGCGGCTGACCGAGCTGGGCGCCCCGGTACCGGTCTGGCGGCCGGTCGGCGCGCCGGACGACCTGGTGGCCTTCGGCGCCGAGGTGGGCTGGCCGGTGGTGCTGAAGGCGGCCCGCGGTGGCTACGACGGCCGGGGCGTCTGGATGGTGACGGACGCGGCGCAGGCGGCCGAGCTGGCCACCACGCTGCTCGCCGGGGGCACCGAGTTGATCGTCGAGGAGCGGGTACCGCTGCGCCGGGAGCTGGCCGTGCAGGTGGCTCGCTCGCCGTTCGGGCAGGTCGCCGCGTACCCGGTGGTGGAGACCGTGCAGGTCGACGGCATCTGCGTCGAGGTGCTGGCCCCGGCGCCGGACCTGCCGGAGGAGCTGGCGGTCGCCGCCCAGCAGCTCGCCATCGACCTGGCCACCTCGCTCGGTGTGGTGGGCCTGCTCGCGGTCGAGCTGTTCGAGGTGGCCGACGCCTCGGGGAAGCCCGGCATCGTCGTCAACGAGCTGGCCATGCGGCCGCACAACTCGGGGCACTGGACCATCGAGGGCTCGCGTACGTCGCAGTTCGAGCAGCACCTGCGTGCGGTGCTCGACTATCCGATGGGGGACACCTCGCTGGCCGCGCCGGTGGTGGTCATGGCGAACGTGCTCGGCGGTGAGCCGGGCGGGATCTCCATCGACGAGCGGCTGCACCACCTCTTCGCCGCCGAGCCGGGCGCGAAGGTGCACCTCTACGGCAAGCAGGTCCGCCCGGGCCGCAAGATCGGGCACGTCACGGTGCTCGGCGACGATCTGGCCGACGTACGGGCGCGGGCCGTGCGAGCGGCGCGCTGGCTGCGCGAGGGGCATGAGTGAACGCGAGGAGCGAGCTCGCGTCCCCCGCAAAGATGAACGAGAGGCAGAACCGCGTGACCACCGTCGGGTTGATCATGGGCAGCGACTCGGACTGGCCGACCATGAAGGCCGCCGCCGAGGTCCTCGACGAGTTCGGCGTGTCCTACGAGGTTGGGGTGGTCTCCGCCCACCGCACCCCGGTGAAGATGATCGAGTACGGCCGTGCCGCCGCTGACCGTGGCCTGAAGGTGATCATTGCGGGGGCCGGCGGCGCCGCCGCTCTGCCGGGCATGGTCGCCTCGGTGACGCCGCTGCCGGTGATCGGGGTCCCGGTGCCTCTCAAGCACCTGGACGGCATGGACTCGCTGCTCTCCATCGTCCAGATGCCGGCCGGCATCCCGGTTGCCACGGTCTCGATCGGCAACGCCCGCAACGCGGGCCTGCTCGCCGTCCGTATCCTCGGCGCCACCGACCCGGAGCTGCGGGCCCGGATGGTCTCCTTCCAGGAGAACCTGGAGCAGATGATCAACGAGAAGGACGCGAAGCTCCAGGCGAGCGTCAACGCGGTGGCCTGACCCGCCGCGCCGCCCCTGCCGCCGCGCCCGGCGGCAACCACCGCGCCCAACGTGAACCACCGTGACCATCGGTGATCCTCGCGCGCTACCGGGCAACCCCCACCACCATCCTTTGCTCTGCACCCACATACGCACCAGACGCGGTGCGTGACCATCGCTGCTGTGCGGTCGGGCGACTGCGGCTGGTGATTCCCCTGCCCAGGTGGGTGGTGCGTATCGGGGTGCAGAGCAAAGTCTCCGAAGTGGGTGGCAGTCCGGCGGAGCTGCCCGTCACGTTCGGTGACTAGCGAGCGACATCACTGACAGTCATTGCGGGGAAGCTCCTCATCCGGCCATGAGCGAAGCTTCCGCCCGGCGCGCCCTCGGCCTCACCGCATGCCGCGCAGGGCGGTCTGGAGGCGCTCCTGAGCGCGGCGGCGGCGCTCGTTGCTCGCTCCGAGGACCAGCAGCAGGATGCCGACGGGGATCAGCACCAGCCACGGCCCGAAGGCGAAGAGCGCATGGATCGCGGTGATCGCGGTGACCGTGGCCCCGACGATCACGGGAGCCTGCTGCCGGCTCGACGAGCCGAAGACGAGCACCGCGACCGCCCCGAGCAGCAGCAGCACCTGCCGTAGCGTGGTCGAGCCGGTGGCCAGGACGATCGCGAGGCTCGGCACGAACGCGGCGACCAGCGCCGGGCCGTACGCCACCCAGCTGCTGAGGTCCGGGCGGTGGCGTAGCTCCAGCACTCCCACGAGCAGGGCCAGCGCGGCGAACGGCAGCGTGTACGCCTCGGGCAGCGCCACGTCGGCGACCCGCATGAGGATCCACCAGGCGGTGATCTCACACACCACCACGGCCCAGAACAGGACTCGGCGCTCGATCGGCCGGCGGTTGGGCCGGCTGGCCGCCACACCGAGCACCGCACCCCAGGCCGCCAGCAGGGCGGCGATGTGCCGAGGTGAGTCGAACGCCAGCGCCAGCGCGATGAGCGCGGCAGCGTGACCGCTCCACTCCACCGTGGCCGCCTCGCGCTGCGCCTCCGGACGACGCAGCCGGGGCAGCACGGCGGCGAAGACCTGCAGGGCGGCGCCGACGGCGAGCACGCCGAACGCCGACCAGACCGCGGCCAGCCCGGCGACGAGGCCGGCGGTCAGCACGAACAGTTGCGCCATCAACGAGGCGAAGAGCCAGCCCAGGATCCGGGCGCGTTGCGTGGTGCCGAAGACCGCCGCCACCGCGCCCACGCCCACCGCTCCACCGAGGGTGAAGAGGGTCAGCTCCCGGGTGGCCAGGCTGCCGGCGAGCCCCGCGCCGCCCGCTGCCAGGCCGATGACGAAGACCAGCACCCGCGCGAGGCGCAGGGATCGCGCCGGCTCGACCAGCGGCGGGGGCGGAGTCAGGGCGAGCCCCAGCATCGAGATGGTGAAGACGGACAGCGCGGCGAGGACGTTCGCCGGCCAGCCGGCGCCCAGCGCCGTCGGGGCGATGAGCAGTGTGACGGCCGCGCCCGGCAGCACCACCGGCACCGCCCGGGTAGGCCGACCGCCGCTGAACCCGGTGGCCGCGAGCGTCGCGGTCGCGGTGAGCAGGAGCGCGGTGAGCACGTGCGTGGGGTCGACCGCGCCGGGCGGCGGGGTGAGCAGCTCCGGCGGTGGCCCCTGCCAGATCCGGGCCAGCGTCCGGTGCGGCTCGACCAGCGCCACCTCCAGAGCGTGGGCGATCGAGGCGAGCGCCAGGGCGGTGGGCAGCACGGCGGCGGCCAGTGCCCCGGCGGCCGGGCTGACCCGCCAGCGGCGCCGCTCGAGACCGTCGGGCGATCGGCGCAGCGCCCCGTCCAGCAGCACCGACCAGCGTCGTACCGGCTGCGCCGCACCGGCGGGCGGGACGGTGGCGGCGCGGACCAACTCGGCCAGTACGCCGAGCAGGGCGGCCGCGGCCGCGTACACGCCGACCGCGAGGCTGGTGGGGAAGGCGGCCAGGGCGCTGATCGTCGCGCCGCCGGCCACGGCCACGCTGGCCCAGGGCAGGTACTGCGGGATGCGGCGGCGTGCCGCGGCCACCGCTGCCAACCCGAGGCTGGACGCGGCAAGCGCGGCGGTCAGCACCACCTGCGCCGAGCGGTCGAACTCGGCGGACAGGGCCGCGAGCGCGCCCGGCAGGGCGAGCAACGCCGCGCCCGCCGCCGCGCCCCCGATCTGGGCCAGGTGCGGCGGCATGCCCTCGGTCTCGACGTCCTCGGTGAGTGTGCCGGCGAAATTGCGAGCCAGCACGGCCACCACCACACCGATCAACGCGATGCTGCCCAGCGCCAGCGCGGTCGTCCACGGGCGCACCAGTCCCGCCCCGGCTGCGTGCAGGGCCACCACCCCGGCGACCGTCGCCCGGGAGAGGGCGGCGCGCGGATCGAACGAGGCGGTGGCGGCCATCCCGAAGACGGCGGCGACCATGCCGCCGACCAGCACCGGCGACCACCACGGCAGGGCGAACGCGGCCGGTGCCCCGATGGTGGCCAGCACCACGGCGACACCGGCGACGTCGTACCTCCAGGGCGGCGGCAGCAGGACGGCGGCCGCGAGGGCGAGCAGCCCCAGGGCGACCGGCGCCTGCCAGGTGGATCCTCCGGTGGGCGCGGCCGGCCAGCCGGAGAGGTCTCCGTTCCAGATCGGACCGGGGGTGGCGAGCACACCCACCCCACCGCGCAGCGCCATCCAGCCGGCAGCCAGGCCGATCAGCAGGCCACCCACGGAGACGCCGAGGATCGGGCCGCGCCGCCACTCCTCGGGCATCGCCCGAGCCGCCACTGCCACGAGCAGCACCAGCGCGGCGGCGACCGCGAGCTGGCCGCCGGGAGCGAGCACGGCCGTGATCCGGACCAGCGTGGCGATCAGCGCCGCCGTCACCGCGGCGGCCGCGAGGTCCGACCCGTCCAGGGTGAGGTCGGAGCGGCGGCCCGCGTCGATCGACGGAGCCAGGAAGAGCAGCACCGCGGCCACCAGCAACAGCGCGCCGACCCAGGCGTCGGCCACTGTCGCCCCGGGAGCGCCGAACGCGGCGGCGGTCACGAGCAGCGCGCCGAGCCCGGTGCCGACCGCCAGTGGCGCCGGGATGTGCCGCTGCGAGACCTGGACGATCGCCGTGTATCCGAGGGTCACGCACACCGCCAGGAAGGCCGCCGCGAGCACCGGGACGGTCTCCTCGCGCAGGCTCGCCGGGGTCGGCGTCGGATCCGCCGGTGTGGTGGCGGCGACGAAGGCGGCCACCGCGCCCGGCAGGGCGAACGCCGCGCCGCCGGCGGCCCACGCGGAGACGACGTCGGCCGGTGCCGGGGCGATCCGGATCCGGGGCGCCACCGCGACGAGTACGCCCGCCAGGAAGAGCACCACCAGCACGGCCGCGGTCAGCGTGGGTCGCGCGAGGCCGGCTCCCGCCCCGAACAGGCCCACTGCTGCCGCGCCTACCGCGTGTGCCAGCGCGGCCCGTCTGGTGCGGGCGGATAGTCCGACCACGCCGATGCCGATTGCCGTGAGCACCATCGGCCAGGGCGCGGCCGCCCAGCCCAGACCGAACGACGCCGGGACCGCCAAGGCGGTCAGCGCCGCTCCGGTCACCGCGAACTCGCGCCGGATCTCCGGCGGCAGGGCCAGCACCGCGGCGATGGTGAGCAGGAAGGCGCTCGCGGCCAACTGCCAGTCGGCCGGGCCGACCGCGGCGGCGAGTTCGGCGGGGTACCGGTCGAGGTCGGCGGCCCAGGCGGGCAGCGCGGCGCGGAGCGGGGCGACGCCGGCGCGCAGCGCGCTCCCGGCCACCACCAGACCGCTCACCGTGAGCGCCACCGCCGAGGCGAGCTGGGGCCCGCGCCGGGCTGCCTCCGGTACGGCCCGGACGGCCAGGCCGGTGACCGCGATGACACCCGCGATCAGCAGCAGCGCCCGGCCCGGCAGAGCCACCGAGGCGACTCGGCTCAGCGCGCCGATGACCGCGAGGGTGAGGACGCCCGCGCCGAGGTCCGGCAGTGGCGGGCGGCGCAGCGCCAGGGTGCTGGCCATCCCCACGATCGCGGCGAGCAGCAGCACCAGCCCGGCGCCGGTGGCGGCCGGCACGGTGGTCGCCCGGAGCAGGGCGGTCACCGCGTACGCCAGCGCGATGGCGACGGCGACCCCGTGCAGCAGCCAGGTCAACTCACGCAGCCCGGGCACCGGACGGGGTGGCGCCTCGGCGGCCGTCGGTTCCGGCGGGGTGAGGACCTCTCCGGCCTCCTCCGGCGCAGCCTCGGGACGAGTGTCGGCGGACCGTTGCCGGGGCGCGGTCGGCGGTGCCGGGGACGCGGGTGGCGATTCCGGCAGGTCGCGCCGGACCGGGCGTTCCACCGCCACTCCGGAACGGGCCAACCAGAGGTCCAGCAGGGCGACCGCGGTCAGCGCCAGCGCCCAACCGGCCGGCCCGGTGATCCGGTCGTACGCCAGCAACGGCACCACCGGCTGGGCGGCGAGCACCGTGGCGAACCGGGGTGCGCGCAGCCCAGCCCAGGCGGCGTAGCCGACCGAGACGGCGGTGGTCGCTAGGAAGATCAGCCCGGCGAAGACCGCGCCGGAGGCGCCGCCGTTGCCGATCCGGTCCACCGCCCAGAGCGCGTACCCGGCGAGGGGCACCAGCAGCAGGCCGACGGCGGCGATCGTCTCGGCGGTGGAGGTGAGCCCGCGCCGAGCCAGCACGGGCGGCGCGAGCAGCAGCAGCACGGTCGCGACGAGCAGGATGCCGAGCCGTACGAGCGCGTCCATCGAGCTCGTCGCCACCGCGGCGAAGACCACCGCGGCGACGCCGAGCAGCAGCGCGCCCAGCCCGAGCGGGATGTTCTGCACCTCCCGCGAGGACGCCTCTGGCGGGTGTTCGGGATCGTCGGCGTCCAACCAGGTCACCGGCGGTGGTGGCGGTGGCGGCTCGGCGGATCCGGGCGGGGTGCCCTGCCGGGGGACCCGAGGCGGCGCGCCGGTGGTGGCGGTAGGCGGACGTCGGCCGGGGCGGCGACGCAGCACCCGGCGCGGTCGGGTCGCCTGCTTGGTGCGCTCCTCGCCGGCGTGCGCGAGGATGTCCCGCTGGAAGAGCGCGGCCTGCATCTTCGCGGCGATCTGCCGCTGCTCACGGGCGATGGCGGCTTCGCGCGCCTTCATCTCCGCTATGGAGCGTTCGATCTCCGCCAGGTGTTCGACCCACTGTGGCTGCTCGGCGCCGCAGTGCGGGCACCGGTCGGCCGGTTTGATCTCCCGACCGCACGACGAGCACTGAAAGGTCGCCACGACACCCCTCCACCCGCACTGTGGACCTCCACTGTCGCAGCATGCCCAAATCCGGCGCGATTTTCGACAGTTGTCGGCGGGTCCAGGACAAACGAGGCTTCCGGCAAAAGGCAACGGCCGGCCGCGGATGAGTTCCGCGGCCGGCCGTCGTGGCTATCTCAATCAGGGGCGACCCATGCCCCGGTACTCCCAGCCGGCCTGCGTCCACATTGCTGCGTCGAGGCAGTTGCGCCCGTCGACGACCTTTCGGCCGGCGACCAGTTCGCCGAGGGCGACCGGGTCGGCGTTGCGGAAGTCCGCCCACTCGGTGAGCACGCAGACCAGGTCCGCGCCGGTCACGGCGTCGGTCATGCTGGCCTCGTAGATCAGCTCGGGCATGGCTCGGCGGGCGTTCTCCATGCCCTCCGGGTCGAAGACGTGCACCTCCGCGCCGGCCTTGCGCAGCAGCCCGGCCACGGCGAGCGCCGGGGCGTCGCGTACGTCGTCGGTGTTGGGCTTGAAGGTGGCGCCGAGCACGGCGATCCGGGTACCGGAGAGGTCCGGTCCGGCGGGACCAGTCCGGCGGCCGAGAAGGTCCGCGGCGAGCTGGAGGACGCGGGTACGGCGGCGAAGGTTGATCAGGTCGACCTCGTGCAGGAAGCGCAACGCCTCCCCCGCGCCCAGTTCCTGGGCCCGGGCCTGGAAGGCGCGGATGTCCTTGGGCAGGCACGCGCCACCGAAGCCGAGACCGGCCTGGAGGAACCGGTTGCCGATCCGCGGGTCGAAGCCGATGGCCCGGGCGAGCTGGGTGACGTCACCGCCGGCGACCTCGCACACCTCGGCCATCGCGTTGATGAACGAGATCTTGGTGGCGAGGAACGCGTTCGCGGCGACCTTGACCAGCTCGGCGGTGGCGAAGTCGGTGACCACGAGCGGGACCTCGCGGTCCTCGGTGGCGGCCAGGTCGAAGACGCCCTTGTGCGCGGCGTAGAGCATCCCGTTGGCCCACTCGCTCTTCACGCCGACCACGATCCGGTTGGGGCGCAGCACGTCGTCGACGGCGAAGCCCTCCTGGAGGAACTCCGGGCTCCACGCGACCTCGACTCCGAGGTCGGCCGGGGTGTGCTTGCCGACGAGCTGCTCCACCCACTCGGCGGTGCCGACCGGCACCGTCGACTTGCCCACGATCAGCGCCTTGCGGGTGAGGTGCTGCGCGAGGCCGGTCACCGACGCCTCGACGTACGACAGGTCGGCGCCCATGCCGTCGGCGCGCTGCGGCGTGCCGACGCAGATGAAGTGCACGTCACCGAAGTCGGCGGTCTCGGCGATGTCGGTGCTGAACCGCAGCCGGCCGGCCGCGAGGTTGCGCCGGAGCAGTTCGTCGAGGCCTGGCTCGTGGATCGGCACCTGACCCGCGTTGAGCATTGCGATCTTGTCGGCGTCGACGTCGAAGCCGAGCACCTCGTAGCCCAGCTCTGCGTAGCAGATGGCGTAGGTCGCACCGAGGTAGCCGGTGCCGAGGAAGGTCACCCGGGGCCGGGCGGCGCCCGACGGCGGCGTCACCGTGGCGATGGGGGTCACCGGCTGGCTGTTTGGGTACGGAATCGTCACGCCTGTCTTCTCCGCTCGCACTGGGCGGCGCTACGTCGCGTCGCTACTGCTGCGGCGCCTGGCCGGGCACCGGAGGGAACTGCTCGTCTTTATATGGTCGCCGGGCGGCGGCGGTACCCGTCGAGGACGAGCCTACGCCGCGGTAACTTGTACCTGAACCTTGGTCGCTATCCTTCAGTCTGCGCGGTCCGCGGTCAGGAGACGGTACAGACTGCGCATGATAGCGGTGAAGGGGAGGGGCCGGCATGGCCGCAGAGGAGTCGTTCGACGTCTACCGGTTGCCCGAGGAGCACGAGGCGATCCGTGAGGCGGTCCGGGAGGTCTGCGCGGCGAAGGTGGCACCCAACGCCGCCGAGGCGGACGAGACCGGCGAGTTCCCCAAGGCGTCGTACGACGCGTTGCGCGCTGCGGACTTCCACGCGCCGCACATCCCGGTCGAGTACGGCGGCGCCGGCGCGGACGCGCTCGCCACCGCGATCGTGATCGAGGAGGTGGCCCGGGCCTGCGCCGCGTCCTCGTTGATCCCGGCGGTGAACAAGCTCGGCACGATGCCGCTGCTGCTGGCCGGTTCCGAGGAGCTCAAGCGTCGCTACCTGACGCCGGTGGCGAGCGGCGACGCGATGTTCTCGTACTGCCTCTCGGAACCGGAGGCCGGTAGCGACGCGGCGTCGATGACCACCCGGGCGGTGCGTGACGGGGATCACTGGGTGCTCAACGGCGTGAAACGGTGGATCACGAACGCCGGGGTGTCGGAGTACTACACCGTCTTCGCGGTCACCGACCCGTCCGCCCGGTCGAAGGGCATCTCCGCGTTCGTGGTGGAGAAGTCGGACCCGGGCGTGAGCTTCGGCGCGCCGGAGAAGAAACTCGGGATCAAGGGCTCCCCGACGCGCGAGGTCTACCTCGACGACGTGCGGATCCCGGCGGACCGGATGATCGGCGCCGAGGGGACCGGTTTCGCCACCGCGATGCGCACTCTGGACCACACCCGGGTCACCATCGCCGCGCAGGCGCTCGGCATCGCGCAGGGCGCGCTCGACTACGCCAAGGGCTACATCCAGGAGCGCAAGCAGTTCGGCAAGGCGGTCGCCGAGTTCCAGGGCGTCCAGTTCATGCTCGCCGACATGGGCATGAAGCTGGAGGCGGCCCGGCAGTTGACGTACGCCGCGGCGGGCAAGTCCGAGCGCGGCGACGCGGACCTCACCTACTTCGGCGCGGCGGCCAAGTGCTTCGCCTCGGACGCCGCCATGGAGATCACCACGGATGCGGTGCAGCTGCTCGGTGGCTACGGCTACACCAAGGACTACCCGGTCGAGCGGATGATGCGGGACGCCAAGATCACCCAGATCTACGAGGGCACCAACCAGGTGCAGCGCATCGTGATGGCCCGCCAGTTGCTGCGCGGCTGACGCGAGGTACGCCGTCGGGTTGCCCCCGCTCCCGTGGACACGGGGTCGGGGGCGGGCCGGCGGTGCCGACCCGCCCCACTCTCAGCGGATACCGGTGCTGTCCTCCGGCTTACGGGGCGGGGCCGACCACGGCGACTCCCCACCCGTACGCCGGGGGAGCGGCTCGGTCGGGGTGGAGTCCGGGTAGGCCAGGGTGATCGGAGCGGCGGTGTCCCGCTCCGGGGAGGCGACCGGCGGCCAGTCGGTCAACGTGACCTCGTTGTCCGTGGTGTTCTTCTCCGTCTCGGCGGGCACCGGCGCGCCTGCCGATGCCGGCCAGCGCCGCCAACGTTGCAGGCTGAACGTCGCCATGATCAACATCATGCCGAGCAGGAAGAGCATGCCGTTCTCCACCGGCAGTTGCAGCGGGAGCGGATCGCCGAACACCTTCCAGCCGTCCGGGACGGTGTCGCGTACCTCGAACGGCGCCACGAACATCCCGATGTACGGGACGACCATCAGTAGTCCGGCCACCAGCGGACCGACCGGCGAGATGCGCAGCGTGCCGAGCAGGCCCAGAAGGATGCCACCGACTCCCAGGTAGACGGCCGGCTCGATCAGGTTGGCCGTGTTGAACTTTCCGATCTCCACCCAGCGGCCGATCGTGCCGCTCGACCCGTCCTGCCCGAGCGTGACCAGCACCCAGGTGACAGGCGCCACCACCAAACCGGCGAGGAAGCTCCAGAGATGTCGCATCCGCGCACCGTACCGTTTCCGTCATGACCGAGCACCCCTCCACCGCGCCGGCCGGCAAGCCGACGTCGTACTCCCGGGTCACCCTGAGCCGGATCATGACCGCCGTGGACGTCAACCTGTACGGCACCGTCCACGGCGGTGTGCTGATGAAGTTCGTGGACGACGTGGCCGGAGCAGCCGCCGCCCGGCACAGTGGCGGCACGGCGGTGACCGCCGCGATCGACGAGATCGTCTTCTCCGAGCCGGTCCGGGTCGGTGACCTGCTGCACGCGCACGCCCAGGTGAACTGGACCGGTCACAGCTCCATGGAGGTCGGTGTCCGGGTCGTGGCGGAACGGTGGGACTCGGCCGAGGACGAGCCGATCCGGGTCGCCACCGCGTACCTGGTGTTCGTCAGCGTCGACGTGGGCGGCGCGCCGCGACCGGTGCGGCCGGTGCTGCCGGAGACGACCGAGGACGAGCGACGCTTCCGGGAGGCGGAGATCCGGCGGGCCCACCGTCTGGCCCGCCGCCGCGCGATCCAGGCCCACCGCGCCGGCTGACCTGCGCGGAGGCGGCCCCTGCTCGGCCTTCCCCGGCGGGCGGGGGCCATGCCGGCAGCCGGTGATCGACGAGCACCCCCGGTGGGACCGCGAGACGTGACGAGGTGTCCCCTCCTCGCCCTGGTCCCACACAGGAGAGCCGGTTGACATGTGGGGCCGCCACGCGCCTTCGGTGGCGACGGGTGCGGAGAATGGCGCTTCGACGTAGGGCAAGATGGCGCCACGGCCCATCGCACAGAGTCGTGTCCGGGGCCAGGGGAGGGCAGAGCAGTGGGTGACGTGCTGTGGACGCCGCCGGCGGACGTACGCGAGCGGTCCCGGATCGGGGGCTACCTGCGCTGGCTGCGGGAGCACCGTGGCTTGGACTTCGCCGACTACGACGCGCTGTGGCGCTGGTCGGTCACCGATCTGGAAGCGTTCTGGCGCTCGATCTGGGACCACTTCGAGGTGGTGGCGCACACTCCCCCGACCGCCACGCTGACCGGCCGGAGCATGCCCGGAGCGCGCTGGTTCCCGGGCGCGACGTTGAACTACGCCGAGAACGTGCTGCGCATGCCCGGCCGGGCCGACGCCGATCCAGTGGTCATCGCGCACGGCCAGACCCGTACGCCGGTCACCCTGACCGCCGCCGAGCTGCGCGAACAGGTCCGGCGGGTGGCGGCGGGACTGCGCCGGCTGGGGGTCACCGCGGGCGACCGGGTGGCGGCGTACGCGCCGAACATCCCGGAGACGTACGTGCTGCTGCTCGCCACGAGCAGTCTCGGCGCGATCTTCACGTCCTGCGCCCCCGAGTTCGGTACGCGTAGCGTCACCGACCGCTGGCAGCAGATCGAGCCGACGGTGCTGGTCGCCGTCGACGGCTACCGGTACGGCGAGAAGGCGGTGGACCGCCGCGCCGAGGTCGCCGCGATCCGCGCCGCGCTGCCGTCACTGCGGCACACCGTCGGCATCGGCTACCTCGACCCGGCGGCCGTGCCCGATGCGGCGACATCCTGGGCGGAGCTGGCCGCGCCGACCGACGAGCCGCTGACCTTCACCCCGGTCGCCTTCGACCACCCGCTCTACGTGCTCTACTCCTCCGGCACCACGGGGCTGCCCAAGCCGATCGTGCACGGGCACGGGGGGATCCTGCTGGAGCACCTGAAGATGCTCGCCCTGCACCACGACCTGGGCTCCGGCGACCGGTTCTTCTGGTTCACCACCACCGGCTGGATGATGTGGAACTTCCTGGTCTCCGGGCCGGCGGTGGGCGCGGCGATCGTGCTGTTCGACGGCAACCCGGGCCACCCCGACCTCGGCGCGCTGTGGCGGTTGGCGGAGGAGACCGGCACCACGTACTTCGGCACGTCCGCGCCGTTCCTGCTGGCCTGCCGCAAGGCCGGCCTGGTGCCGAAGGAGATCGCCGACCTCTCCGCGCTGCGCGGCCTCGGCTCCACCGGCGCGCCGCTGCCGGCCGAGGGCTTCACCTGGGTGTACGAGACGGTCGGCGAACGCCTCCAGCTCCAGTCCCTCTCCGGCGGCACCGACGTCTGCACGGGATTCGTGGGCGGGGTGCCGCTGCTCCCCGTGCACACCGGCGAGATCACCTGCCGGGCCCTCGGCGCGAAGGTCGAGGCGCGCTCGGCCGACGGCACCGCCGTCATCGACGAGCTGGGCGAACTGGTGATCACCGAGCCGATGCCGAGCATGCCGGTGGGCTTCTGGAACGACGTGGACGGCTCCCGCTACCGGGAGGCGTACTTCGACGTCTATCCGGGAGTCTGGCGGCACGGGGACTGGATCACGATCAACTCGCGGGGCGGCTGTGTGATCACCGGACGCTCCGACGCCACTCTCAACCGGGGTGGCGTACGGCTCGGCACCGCCGAGTTCTACTCCGTGGTGGAGGGGCTGGACGAGGTGGTCGACTCGGTGGTCGTGCACCTGGAGGACGACCAGGGCGGTGCCGGCGAGCTGCTGCTCTTCGTGGTGCTCGCCGACGGGTTGGAGCTGGACGACGCGCTGCGGAAGAAGATCAGCCGTGAGCTGCGTACCGCGCTGTCGCCGCGGCACGTCCCCGACGAGATCCATCAGGTGCGGGCGGTGCCGCGCACGCTGTCGGCGAAGAAGCTCGAGGTGCCGGTCAAGAGGATCCTCACCGGCACCCCGATCGACCGCGCCGCGGCCAAGGGGGCCCTGGCCAACCCGGAGTCGCTCACGGCCTTCGCGCAGCTGGCCCAACGTCGCGCCCCGCTGGACCACCCGACCCCGGCCTGACGCCCCCGCTCCCCGCCCCTCGGCGTGCCGCACTCCGGCAGTCGTCGCGCGACGGTGACGCGAGCGGTGCCGGGTGTCAGGCCACGGTCCGGGTGACTTTCTCCGCCGCCACGCGGTCGGCGACGCGGGCCGGGTCCAGGTTGCCGCAGAGGACGACGCTGGCCCCGACCGTGAGTGGCGCGAGCAGCCAGTCCACCGGCTCGGGGTGCCGAGCCGCGTCGATCAGTACCCGGTCGCCCTCGACCAGGCCGAACTCCGTCGCGCGGGCCCGTGCCCGCCCGAGCAGCTCCGCGTCGGCCCCGCCGCCCAAGCCGTGCGAGCTGAAGTGGTCGCCGTGGCCACGCACCTCGACCACGTAGTCGGCGAAACCGGCGGGCACCTCCCGCAGCGGCAGGGCGAACGGGTCGAGCGCGAGCGCGTACCGCTCGTCCGCCGGCCAGGCGTCCGTCTCCGTCACCCGGTCCAGGGCGGCGAAGAGCACGTCGACCGGACCCGGCACCTCGGCCACGGTGAGCCCGGCGGACCAGCAGCCGAGCAGGACCGCGGCGGTCTGCCAATGCGGCGGCAGGAGCACTCCGGCGGTGTCGTCGGGCCCCACGGCGGCCCCGTCGACCAGCAGGTTGGCCGTCTTGGCCACCCAGTTGGCCAGCGTGGCGCCGGACAGTTCGGTGCGCTCGCCGGAGGCGTCGTCGTACCAGGTGAGCAACGGTCGGGTCGGATCGGGTGCGATCGCGTCGGCGAAGACCCGGGCAATGTTCTCGGCCATCGGCGCGAACGATACGCCGCCACGGTACGTACCTGACGACGATGACAAGTACGCGTACCGTCGGGTCGCAGTCAGCGTCGGCGGGGGGCTCCGGCGTAGGCTTGCGACCGGAGTGTTGTTCCCCACAGACCCGCCAGCAAGGAGTCGCCCCGTGACCGCCGGTCGCCCGCCCCGCGTGCTCATCGACGCCACGAGTGTCCCCGCCGACCGTGGCGGCGTCGGGAGATACGTCGACGGCCTGCTCGGGGCGCTGGGCAAGGTGTGTGGGTCGGGTGTGGATCTGGCCGTCGTCAGCCTCCGCACCGACCTCGAGCGATACTCCCGGATGTTGCCGGGCGCCGAGATCGTGCCGGCGCCGGCGGCTGTGGCACACCGGCCGGCCCGGCTCGCCTGGGAGCAGACGGGATTGCCGCTGCTGGCCCAGCAGCTCGGCGCGCAGGTGCTGCACTCTCCCTTCTACACGTGTCCGCTACGTGCGGGCTGTCCCGTCACGGTGACCGTGCACGACGCGACCTTCTTCACCGAGCCCGAGCACTACGACAAGTCCCGCCGCACGTTCTTCCGCAGCGCCATCAAGACGTCGCTGCGCCGGGCCGATCGGGTGATCGTGCCGAGCAAGGCCACCCGGGACGAGCTGATCCGCCTGCTGGACGCCGACCCGACCCGGATCGACGTCGCCTACCACGGGGTGGACCACGCCGCGTTCCACGCGCCCAGCGACGAGGAGAAGGCCCGCGTGCGGGCCCGGCTCGGGCTGGGCAGCAGCAGCTACATCGCGTTCCTCGGCGCCAAGGAGCCGCGCAAGAACGTGCCCAACCTGATCCGGGGCTGGGCGCAGGCGGTCGCCGATCGTCCCAACCCGCCGGCTCTGGTGATCGCCGGCGGCCAGGGGCACGACGACGACATCGACCGGGCGGTCGCCGAGGTGCCTGCGCACCTGCGGCTGTTGCGTCCGGGCTACCTGCGCTACGCGGACCTGCCCGGCTTCCTCGGCGGGGCGTTGGTGGCCGCCTACCCGTCCTACGGGGAGGGTTTCGGGCTGCCGATCCTGGAGGCGATGGCCTGCGCCGCCCCGGTGCTCACCACGCCCCGGCTCTCGTTGCCCGAGGTGGGCGGTGACGCCGTGGCGTACACGAGTGAGAGCCCGGACCAGGTCGCGACCGACCTCGCGGCGCTGCTGGACGACGAGCCGCGCCGGTTGTCGCTGGCCAAGGCGGGCTTCGACCGGGCCAAGGAGTTCACCTGGGAGTCCAGCGCCGAGGTGCACATCGCGGCGTGGAGCCGGGCCCGGTCCTGACGTCCATCGAAACCGCCGGTTCGCGTGTGCGCCGTTCGGGCATGATGTGCTGATGCTCTATGCCGTCATCCCGGCGGGAGGCAGTGGCACGAGGTTGTGGCCACTGTCCCGTGCCGGCCACCCCAAATTCCTGCATCCGCTCACCGGGACGTCCGCCTCGTTGCTACAGGCGACGGTGGAGCGGCTGGCCCCGCTGACCACACCTGAGCGGACGATGGTGGTCACGGGGGCTGCGCACGTGACGGCGGTGGCACGGCAGTTGGCCGGTCTGCCGGAGGAGAACATCCTCGTGGAGCCGTCGCCACGGGACTCGTGCGCGGCCATCGCGCTGGCCGCGGCCGTGATCGCGCGGCGGGATCCAGACGCGGTGATGGGCTCCTTCGCGGCCGACCATCTGATCGGTGATCCGCTGAGCTGGGCGGAGACGGTACGCGAGGCGATGCGCGGCGCCGAGCAGGGGCTGTTGATGACGGTCGGGATCACCCCGACCCGCGCGGAGACCGGCTACGGCTACCTGGAGTGCGGCGACCTGCTCGGCGACGGCCCGCTGCGCATGGTCGCGGAGTTCAAGGAGAAGCCCGCCGCCGAGGTGGCCGAGGCGTACTTCCGTTCCGGTCGGCACCTCTGGAACGCCAGCATGTTCGTCTGGCGGGTGGACGTGTTCCTCGCCGAGCTGGCCCGGCAGCAGCCGGCTCTGCACGCCGGCGTGACCGCCATCTCGGCAGCGTGGGGCGCCCCGGAGCAGGACGAGGTGCTGGGTGCGGTCTGGCCGACGCTGCCGAAGATCTCCGTCGACTACGCGGTCATGGAGGGCGCGGCGATGGCCGGACGGGTGGCGACGGTCCCGGGTGACTTCGGCTGGAACGACGTCGGCGACTTCCACACGCTGGGTGACGTGCTGCCGGCGGACCACACGGGCAATGTGGTGCTCGGCGCCGCCAAGCCGGGCGTTCTGCTGAGGGACAGCACCGGTCTCGTGGTGGTGCCGCACTCGGGCCGGTTGGTGGCCGCGATCGGCGTCCACGACCTCGTCGTGGTGGACACCCCGGACGCGGTGCTGGTCTGTCCCCGTGAGCGTGCGCAGGACGTGAAGGCCCTGGTGGACGAGCTCAAGGAGCGGGGCGAAGAGGACTACGTCTGAGCGTGGCGAGGGCGGGCGCCACGAGCTGGACTGTCCCGTCGGCCAGCGGCTCGGGCAGCTGCCCCGGCGGGAACCAGCCGAGCGCGGTGGACTCGTCGCTGACGTGTTCCACCGCGCCGGCCGGAGCGAGGACCGCGAACCGGACGTCGTAGTGCAGTGAGCCACCCTGACAGGTGACCGGGTGGATGTCCACGTCGATCGGCACCGGGTCGATCCGCAGCCCGGGGATCCCGGACTCCTCGGTGGCCTCGCGCAGCGCGGCGCCGGCGAGCGTCCGGTCGCCGGGCTCGCAGTGCCCGCCGAGCTGCACCCAGCGGTGGAACTTGCCGTGCAGGCAGAGCAGTACCCGGCTGCCGGTGGCGTCCAGGACCAGCGCGCTCGCGGTGACGTGCCCCGGGCGGTGCGCCCGGCTCATCGCAACCGGTCCGGCCGCGAGCAGGGCCAGCGTGCGTTCCCGCGCCATGCCGGCGGCGGGGCTGGTGGGTGTCCACTCGGTCAGCAGCGCCGTCGCGTCGGCGTACAAGGCCGCGTACGGGTCGTCGTCGCCGGTGATCGCGGGCATTGTCGGATGGCTGGGTGCGCTGTTCGGCGCGGGCGCGACGTCGGGCATCCCGACACTGTACGAGCCGCCCCCGCATCGATCTCGCGAGCCGCTGGCCCTGAACGCCCGGCGAGACGGCCGGGCGGCACCCCTGCGGTGCAAGGGCCGCAGACCCTCGTGGCGCCGCCCGGTCGCCGGTCCTCCCCGGCCCGGTGCCTCGGAAGCGTCGCGCAACGAACGCGCCGGCACCGACGGGCACTGGAAGCATGCCCAACCCGCCCGGAGTACGTCGAGGTTTTTCAGCCCACGCTTAAAGATGGAGATAAGTGCCGGCCGGTAGAGTGCAAACGGTCGCCTGACACACCCCGGTCAGACGAGCGGGAGCGCGCCATGTTGAAGATCTACTTTTCCGGCGAGGACATCCTGCGGACCCGGGTCGCCCCGGCCGCCGATCCGGTCTGGGAGCTGGTCCTCAGTCTGCACCTCCTGCGTGGCCGCAGCCGGGACCCGATGATGGCCGCCTGGCGGCGTACCGTCGCCGGCGGGCTGCGCCGGGAGAGCGCATCCGAGCAGCTGCATCTCCTGCTCGCGTTGAACCCGCCACGCGGATACTTCCCCGACTTCCTCACCCCGTACGCCAGCGTTGGCGGCTTCGAGGCGGGACTGGACGCGGTCCGCAGCACGCCGGCCCAGTTGCTGCGTCGTGACCTGGCCGTGCTCGCCGGCGAGAATCCGTTGCCGCCGTCGGCGTCCGCACTGGCCAGGGGCGAGCCGGAGGCGCTGCGCGCGCTGACCGGCTCGATGGAGCGTTACCGGTCGGTGGCGATCAGCCCGTACTGGGGGCGGATCCAGGCGGCGGTGGAGGCCGACCGGGTGCGCCGGGCCCGCGCGGTGCTGGACGGCGGCGTGGAGGGGCTGCTCGCCAGTCTGCGGCCGAACATGCGCTGGGACTCGGGTGTGTTGGAGGTGCGTGACTACCCGGACAGCCGCGAGTTGCACCTGGACGGGCGGGGGCTGCTGCTCGTGCCGTCGTTCTTCTGCGCGCGTACCCCCGTGGCGTTGCTGGACCCGGCGCTGCCGCCCGTCCTCGCCTATCCGGTGGACCGGCTGGGTGGGCTGCTGCCCGCCGGCGACGAGGCCGGGCCCGTAACCGGTCGGGAGACGCTCGCCGCGCTGATCGGGCGGACCCGGGCCGCGGTGCTGGAGGCCAGCGACGACGGCTTAACCACCGGCGAGATGGCCCGGCGGTTGAACATCTCGCCGGCGGCAGCCAGCCAGCACACGGCCGTGTTGCGCAACGCCGGACTGCTCGTCAGCCAGCGGGACCGCAACACGGTGCTGCACACCCTGACCCCGCTGGGCCGCGCCGTCCTCGACGCCTGATCAGGACCGTCCACGCCGATCGCCGGGACGGAGCCGTGGGCCGGCGGCGGAACCGGCCAGGACCGGTCAGACGGCCAGGGCGGCGCTCGCGGTGCTCGCCGCCGGGGGCGGCAGGAGCAGGGACGGGATGCCCTCGACGGCCAGCGCGATACGCAGCCGGTGCAGGTCGGCGCCGAAGCGGACCAGGTCCAGACTGTTCACCGGGGTCGGCGGTGAGCCGAGGATCAGCCGGGTCGCCTGCGACGGCCAACCGGCCACCGCGGCGGCCAGCCCGGGGTGTGCGTCGTCGTCCACGAGGGTGAACACCGTGCCGGGTGCGACCGTGTGTGCGACCGCGCCGACCGCCCGCCGGATCCCGTTCGGGTCGGCCGGTGTCTCACCCGGGCCGTCCGCGAGGGTGGCGCCGGCGGCGAGGCCGGCCGCCCTGGCCTCGGCGGTGCCGAGCGAGAAGAGGTCCTGCGTGGCGTCGCGGACCAGCACCGCCGCGCCGGCGCCGTCGTCGTCCCGGGTGGTGCCGAGGTAGCCGCGGATCACGGCGACCGGCACCTGGTCGATCTTGCCCTTGATCAGCTCGCCGGCGCCGGCCAGCTCGTCCACCACCGCCATCTCGGTCAGGTTGAGCTCGTTGCCGTACGGGTCGGTCTCGCCGCGGTGGTCGCGGATGGCGTCCATCCCGGCCACTCCGAGCGCCACGTCGGTGAGCCCGTTGCGCCACGGCCGGCCCATGGTGTCGCTGACGATCACCGCGACGTCCCGGTCGTAGCGTTCACGCAGCGCGGCGCGCAGCGCCCGGGCCGAGGCGTCCGGGTCCTTCGGCAGCAGCACGAGCCGGGTCTTGTCGACGTTCGAGGCGTCGATGCCGGCGGCGGCCATCACGAAACCGTGGTGGGTCTGCACGATCCGGGTCGCGCCCCGGCTGGCCACCACCCGGGCGGTCTCCCCGGCCAGCACCTCGTCGCGAGCGACCTGCCGTTCGGGCCCGTCGGCTGGGATGTCCACCAGCCTGCCCTCCGCCTTGGAGACGATCTTGCTGGTGACCACCAGCACGTCGCCGTCGCGCAGCCAGGGTGCCGCCGTCGCGATCAGCGCCGCCAGGTCGTCGCCCTCGGACACGTGGCCGATGCCCAGCACCGGCAGGATCTCCAGCTTCACTGCATCTCCACCGCGGCGCGGACCATCGCCGCCGTCGCCGCCTCGTCGGTCATCCGCAGCGGTACCGCGCGGACCGTCACGTCCGGCACCACCGTGCCCTCGTCCTCCTCGGCGACCAGCCAGCCGTCCAGCAGGCCGCCCGTCGACCGTCCGCCGTAGAGGCCGCCCACCCCGGCCGCGCTGCACTCGACCCCGAGCACCGCGAGGCAGCGGTCGGCCATCCCGCGCACGGGCGCGCCGCCGATGATCGGCGAGACGCCCACCACCCGGGCCGGCCCGTCGGTGACCGCCTCCCGCAGCCCGGGCACGGCCAGGACCGGCGCGATGCTCACCACCGGGTTGCTCGGCGCGACCAGCACGATGTCGGCCGACCCGATGGCGTCCAACACGCCGGGCGCCGGCTTGGCAGTCTCCGCGCCGACGAAGACGAACCGGTGGGTCGGCACCTCGGCCCGGTGGCGTACCCACCACTCCTGGAAGTGGATCGCCCGCTGGGCGCCGTCGAGGTCGACCACCGCGTGCGTCTCCAGCCGGTCGTCCGTCGCCGGCAGCAGCCGTACGCCCGGCTGCCAGCGGGTGGCCAGCGCCTCCGTGACGGCGGAGAGCGGGTAGCCGGCGCTGGTCATCGTGGTGCGCACCAGGTGCGTGGCGATGTCCTTGTCGCCCAGGCCGAACCAGGTCGGCTCCGCCCCGTACGCGGCCAGCTCCGACTTGACCGTCCAGGTCTCGCCGACCCGTCCCCAGCCCCGCTCCGGGTCGGCTCCGCCACCCAGGGTGTACATGACGCTGTCCAGGTCGGGGCAGATCTTCAGCCCGTGCAGGTAGAGATCGTCGCCGACGTTGACCACCGCGGTCACCTCGGCACCCACCTGGCGGGCGTACGCCCGTACGCCGACCAGGAACCGGGCGCCTCCGATGCCACCCGCGAGAACCACGATGCGCATGCCGACCATCCTCCCGCACGCCACGCCTGCGGTCCTCCGGTGGCCCGGGAGACTAGGCTCACGTCCGGCAAACCGTCCGCCTCGCCCCTGGGAGAGCTAGTGACCAGCCCCGCCGAGCCCGCGTCCGCCGACGCGAACCGGGCCCGCCAGCTGACCAAGCCGCTACGCGAACTGGCCGCGTTCGCGCTGCTCGGCGCGAACGCCGTGTTCCTGTTCGTCGGCCTGATCCGGCTGCTGACACCGACCGACTACGGCAGCTTCAGCGACCGTGCGGGTAGCTCCTTCTTCGCGTTCGTCGGCTTCGAGGCCGCGGCGTTGCCGCTGCTGGCCGTGCTGCTCGCCACGCACATCGAGCCGGTCCTGTCGAAGGCGAAGACGATCACCCAGGTGGCGCTGGTCGAGTACGCCGTCGGCGCCCTGTTCGGCGCGCTGACGTTCCTGATCGCGACGGTGGGGCGGCTGGCCGAGGGCGCGGTCCTCGACACCCTGCTCGGCCTGCTCACTCGGCTTGCCCAGCTGGCGCTCTTCGCGGTGGCCGTGTACGTCGTGTACACGATCTGGCGGGCGTTCTACTACGTGCCGAAGCCCAAGCCGCAGCCCGGCGTCTACGGCTCGCCGCAGCCCGGCTGGCCGCCGCAGCCCGGTGGCTGGCCGGGCGCGGGCCAGCCCGGCGGCTACCCGGTGCCCGGCCAGCCTGGCGCGTACCCGGCGCCAGGCCAGCCGACGGGCTACCCGTACGCCGGTCAGCCCGGCCAGCCCGGCCAGCCCGGCCAGTACGGGCAGTACGGTCAGCCCACGCCGCCGTTCACTCCGGCGCCGCAGTCGGCTCCGCCGGCCAACGTCGTGCCGCAGTCCGCCCCGCCGGCGAACCCGGCCCCGCCGTCGGCACCGCCGTTCGGGCAGCCGCCGTCGGCGGAGCCGACCCAGACGATTCCGCGTCAACCGGCCGAGCCCACCCAGGCCATCCCGCGCCCCGGCGACGGCGAGAGCGACCGGACCCAGCCGATCAACCCGGGCGACGACCCGCTGAACCCCGGCGACGCGCGAGCCTGACCGGTACGCACGCGTTCACCGAAAGAGTGGCCTTCTGAGCTGGGTAGGCCACTCTTTCGGTGAACGTGTGTCCTTCCGCGCCCGGGCGGGTGTGGCGCGTGTCGGGGGTGTGGTTGCCCACGAGGGCGGTAAGGCGCCGCCGATGACCGCTTAGGCTGGGCGGATGGTTGATCGCACCGACTCCGCGCCGACCGAGGCGAGTGTGCGCCGGGCGTTGCGCCGCGCCGCCACCGGCCGGGCGCTGGACGTCGACGAGGCGACCGCGCTGCTCGGCGCGCGCGGCGACGCCCTCGACGAGCTGCTCGGCGTTGCCGCCGGAATTCGTGACGCCGGACTCCGTGACGCCGGCCGGCCCGGGGTCGTCACATACTCCAAGAAGGTCTTCATCCCACTCACCCGGCTGTGCCGGGACCGCTGCCACTACTGCACCTTCGCCACCGTGCCACACCGCCTCCCGGCGCCCTTCCTCGACCGGGACGAGGTGTTGGCGATCGCCCGGGAGGGCGCGGCACAGGGCTGCAAGGAGGCGCTGTTCACCCTCGGTGACCGGCCGGAGGAGCGCTGGCCGGCGGCCCGGCGCTGGCTGGACGAGCGCGGCTACGACTCCACACTGGACTATCTGCGTGCCTGCGCGGTGGCGGTGCTGGAGGAGACCGGGCTGTTGCCGCACCTGAACCCCGGTGTGCTCTCCTGGTCCGAGCTGCAACGACTCAAGCCGGTCGCCCCCAGCATGGGCATGATGCTGGAGACGACGGCGACCCGGCTCTGGTCCGAGCCGGGCGGCCCGCACTTCGGGTCGCCGGACAAGGAACCGGCGGTACGGCTGCGGGTGCTCGACGACGCCGGCCGCGTCGGCGTCCCGTTCACGACGGGGATCCTCATCGGTATCGGGGAGACCCACGCCGAGCGCGTCGACGCGCTCTTCGCGATCCGCCGCGCCCACCGGGAGTACGGCCACCTCCAGGAGGTGATCGTGCAGAATTTCCGCGCCAAGCCGGACACCGCGATGCGCGGTATGCCGGACGCGGAACTGTACGACCTTGCGGCCACTGTGGCGGTGGCCCGGCTGCTGCTCGGCCCGCGGATGCGCATCCAGGCGCCGCCGAACCTGATCGAGGGCGAGTACGACCTGCTGCTGCGCGCCGGCATCGACGACTGGGGTGGGGTCTCCCCGGTGACCCCGGACCACGTCAACCCGGAGCGTCCCTGGCCGCAGCTGGACGAGTTGGCCCGGCGTACGGCCGACGGCGGGTTCACCCTGCGGGAGCGGCTGACCATCTATCCGGAGTACGTCCGCGCCGGCGATCCGTGGCTGGATCCGCGCGTCCTGGCGCACGTCACCGCGCTGGCCGACGCGGAGACCGGGTTGGCCGTCGAGGACGCCCACCCGGTCGGCCGGCCGTGGCAGGAGCCGGAGGAGGTCTTCGGCGGGCGTACCGATCTGCACGTCACGATCGACACGACAGGCCGCACCGGCGACCGTCGGGGCGACTTCGACAACGTGTACGGCGACTGGGCCGAGGTCGCCACGAAGGTGACCGCCGCACCGGCGCCGGCCGGTGCGGGCGACCACGATCTGCGCGCCGGTCTGCGACTGGCCGCAGACGATCCGGCGGCCCTGCTGGAGCCGCGGCACACCGACGCCGCGCTGGCACTGTTCGGCGCCGACGGCCCGGCCCTGGACGAGCTGTGCCGGATCGCCGACGACGTGCGCCGCTCGGCGGTCGGCGACGACGTCACGTACGTGGTCAACCGCAACATCAATTTCTCCAACGTCTGCTACGTGGGCTGCCGGTTCTGCGCGTTCGCCCAGCGCGAGCGGGACGCGGACGCGTACCGCCTCTCGGTCGACCAGGTCGCCGACCGGGCCGAGGAGGCGTGGGCCGCCGGCGCGACCGAGGTCTGCCTGCAGGGCGGTATCGACCCGAAGATGCCCGTGACCGGGTACGCCGACATCGTCCGGGCGATCAAGGCGCGGGTGCCGGAGATGCACGTGCACGCGTTCTCGCCCATGGAGATCGTCACCGCGGCCGCGAAGGCCGGCGTGCCGGTGCGGGAGTGGCTGACGCAACTGCGGGAGGCCGGGCTGGACACCATCCCGGGTACGGCCGCCGAGATCCTCGACGACGAGGTCCGCTGGGTGCTGACCAAGGGCAAGTTGCCGGCGGCCGCCTGGGTCGAGGTGGTCTCCACCGCACATGAGCTGGGCATCCGGTCCAGCTCGACGATGATGTACGGACACGTCGACCACCCGGGGCAGTGGCTCGCCCACTTCCGGGTACTCGCCGGGGTGCAGGACCGTACGAATGGCTTCACCGAGTTCGTGGCGCTGCCCTTCGTGCACACCAACGCCCCGATCTACCTGGCCGGGATCGCCCGGCCCGGTCCGACGTGGCGGGAGAACCGGGTGGTGCACGCGATGGCGCGGCTGCTGCTGCACGGCCGGATCGACAACATCCAGTGCTCCTGGGTGAAGCTCGGCGACGCCGGCACGGTCGCCATGCTCCAGGGCGGTTGCAACGACCTGGGCGGCACCCTCATGGAGGAGACCATCTCCCGGATGGCCGGCTCGGCGAACGGGTCGGCCCGGACGGAGGAGCAGTTGCGGGCGATCGCGGCGGCCGCCGGACGTCCGGCGCGTCGGCGGAGCACCGCGTACGGAACCGTCGGGTCCTGAGAGGGCGATCGAGAAGGCCGTGCCCGCTGCGCCGGCCCCATTCGACGCGCGGCGGCGTTGTCGGTCCGCCCGGATGCCACCTGGGTATCCGGGCGGACCTCCGCCGTGTCGAACGCCGTCATGGTCAACTCGCCTTCCTTGTAGTCGGGGTATCGCCTTGATCGGGATACCCCGACATCATGGAAGGCGAGTGGATCTCGACAATTGCGTGCCGGGGCGAATTCGATTCCGGATCATGCGGGTCGAATGGCTTCCGCGCCACCGCCTGGTCGCACCGATCGGCGAAGCCGGGTGTCGGCGGGGGTGGGCGCGGTCGGGCAACCAGTTGTTCACGATGCCGAGGGCGTTCGATGTTCGTCCCTGGCCGGGATCGTCTCGCCGGCCGGGCGGGCGGGACCCCCGTGCGGACCGGCCGCAGGCCGGGCCGCCGTGCGGTCCACCGTGCGCCGCGTTCGAACCCGCGTCGAGGTCCGTACCGTCTGGTGGGAAGTTTCGGCACTGGCCTTCGCGGGGCTGGCGGAGGCGTGGTGATCGGTCGGAGCAGGACGCGCCCGCGTCGTACGCATCTTCGTCCACTCTCGTCCGTGGTGCCTCGTCCACAATGTGGGCGAGCCGCGATCGTCGGCGGTCGCTCGACGGGCGGTCCGTCGCGAGTCGCGTTAACCTGGTGCCCCACCAAGATCAGCAGTGCTGTCCGGGTGCGCCCCCGTGGCGTTTCGCGACCGCTCCGGCGCGGCCGGCGCCGGTGCGCCACGGGGAAAAACTCCGGCAACTCGCCGGAGAGGGCGTTACTCGGCCGGGGTCTGAATCGATAGGGCAGGTTGCGAGGCCGGGTGGTCGGATGGCCGTCCGGGTCATGTCGGGAGGACGACTCCATTATCAAGTTTGGCTTGACGGCGCACGTATTACACGCGTGTAATTTGAATGGGGTTGTTCGCGCGGAACGCATCAAAACCGGACCGGACGGACACGCACGCCTTTCGCGTGGGGGGTTGCAGCGGCGATGACGCCGGTGCGCGACAAGGAGGCATTTGATGGACGGCCAGCTTGAGGTGGCCGACCTGCTCGGAAACGCGCCGGAGTGGCAGGAGCGGGCGCTCTGCTCGCAGACCGACCCGGAGGCGTTCTTTCCCGAGAAGGGCGGCTCGACCCGTGAGGCGAAGCGGATCTGCTCGCGTTGCGAGGTCAAGACGGAATGCCTCGAATACGCTCTCGGCCACGACGAGCGGTTCGGGATCTGGGGCGGTCTCTCCGAGCGGGAGCGGCGGAAGCTGAAGCGGCGGGCCGCCTGATCGACGCGGAGCCCGGGCGGTGGGGGCCGCCCGGGTGCAGGCGTGTGACCAGGGTCTCCGCGAGCGGGTGAGTCGTGACCGGGTCCGGTGGGGGCCGGACCGGTCAGGCCAACTCGTCCGGATCGACTCCGAGCAGATTCGCCACCTGTTCGATGATCACGTCGTGGACCAGGTCGGCGAGGTCCTCCCGGTCCATCGCCCGGAACTCGAGCGGCCGCCGGTAGAGCACGATCCGGGGTGGCACCTCCTGCCGGCCCGGCCGCCCGGGCAGCAGGCGTGCGAGCGGCACCTCGCCGTCCTCGAGCACGTCGGAGTCGTAGACGTTCAGCTCCGGCGGGACGTCCTCCACCGCGAACTCGACCCCGGCCAGCTCCTTCGCGAAGCGCCGCTCAAGCGTCTCGACGGTGTCCAGGACCAGGTCGTCGAAGACCTCGGCCTTCGTCCGGGCCAGCGGTACGGTGGCCGGCACCAGCCGTCCGCGCAGGCCGCGCCCGTGCCGGTCGCGGTGTGCGCGCCGGCCGGAGCCGGGGCGGCGGTGTTCCGGGCTCGTCATGAGGCAAAGGGTAGCCCCGGGCGACCTCGGCCGGTGGCAGCGCCTCCGTTCGGGCGTGCCGGGGCCGGGCCGGCACCGAACCCGGGAATTGTGATCACCGTGACGGGCGTGTCGCAACGCGAACCGGTGCGCCGGACCCGGTAATGGAGATACCCTGCCGCCGTGAGGTCACCACGGCGCTGCTCCCGAAACGGCTGCCCCCGGCAAGCGGTCGCCACATTGACCTATGTCTACAACGAGTCGACCGCGGTGGTCGGCCCCCTGGCGGCCTTCGCCGAGCCGCACACGTACGACCTCTGCGAGCCGCACGCCCGCAGCCTGACCGCCCCGCGGGGCTGGGACGTCGTTCGCCACGAGGGCGAGTTCGAGCCGCCCCCGCCCACCACCGACGACCTGGTCGCACTGGCCGAGGCGGTCCGTGAGGCGGCACGTCCGACTCCGCGTCCGCCGGAGGACGACCAGGACAAGCAGTCCCATTCGACCGGCCGCCGAGGTCACCTGCGGGTCATTCCGCCGAACCTCTGAGGCCGGGCGGGCGGGCGGGCTCGCGTCGCCGCCGCTCGCCGACCCCGGTCAGCCGAGCGGCACCTGCACCGCCACGTCGTGCCTCGGGTAGTAGCTCTCCACCTGGTCCGCGCCGTACTTCTCGCGAAACAGCGACACCACGTGGTCGACCCGATCCGGGTCCTGGATGAGGGTCGCCGTCGAGTTGACCGCCGTACCGTTCGCGGCCACCCGGATCACCGGCGTCTGCCGGACGTTCTTGTACCAGTCGCTGTCGGGGCCGGAGACCGGCACCAGGAACATGCTCTGCTCCTCCTGCACGAACCAGACAGGGTGGGAGATCTGCCGGCCCGTCCTCCGGCCGGTCACGGTGATCTCGACTTCGCGCTCGCGGGCGAACGCGTCCATGGCCTCCATGCTCATGCGAGCCTCCGTCAACGTCGCTGAGCCGCTCCTGCCTGTCAGGCTAGGTATCCGGAGGGCGCCTCGGTGCCGGTTCCGGCACACCGGCCACTCAGCGACGATCTCCCGCCTCGTGATCGAGGCGGCCGGACGCCTCGGCGAGAGCCGCCAGGCCACCGTCGGCCGGCCGGCGCCTGCCGCGGGGAGCCGGGCCGGAGCGTATGGCGGCCGGGTCGTGCGGGGCCCGACGTGGCGTCACCGGGTAGAGATTCCTTGCGGTCAATTGGCATAGTGCCCGGTGCGACGCCGGCCCGCAGCGGAGGAGTGCTCAGTGGACATCGTGGCGGAGATCGGTGCGGAGCATCTCGACGCGCTCGGTGAGGGCGACCTGCGGCCACTGCGTCGCTGGCTCTCCGGGCTGCTGTGCCGGCCCGGCGGTCTCGCCGTCGAGGAGTTCGACCTGCTGGCCTCGCTCTCCACCTGGGATTCGGCGCTGGTGGAGCAGCTGCGGCTACGATCGGCGATCGAGCATGCGCTGACGGTGGCCGCACCCCTGCCGGGAGCGGCACCGGCCCTGCTGCTCTACCTCGAGGCGCTCTTCGAGGAGTACTGGGAAGAGGCCTGGGACATCGAACCGGCGCTGGAGCACATGCGGTTCGTGGGCGAGGGGTGGTCGCGACTCACGGCGCAGGGGCAGGCGGTCGACGTGGCGACGGCCGGGCTGGTGCTGCAGATGATCGAACTACTGGCCCTCGAGATGGTCTGCTACGACGCCGGGTACGCCGGCTCCCTCGCCGCGTGGTCCGAGCTGGCCGGACGGGTGGCCGGCCGGGCCGAGCGGATGCTGGCGGACGCCGCATCCTGCCCGCCGTCCCCGCTGTCGGCCTTCGTGACCGACCAGGCCGGCGGCGACGTCCGCTACTACCGCGCGGTCTCCCTGGCGGCGCGGGCGGTCCACGACCACTTCACCACCGGCGGAAGCGATGTGGGCGGCGCGATCGGGACCCTGCGTGAAGCGGAGGAGAGCCTGCCCGACGGCATCGAGCGCAGCGAGCTGCGGGCGCACCGCTACGCATTGGAGGCGCTCGCCGCCTCCGTCGAGCAACCCTGGCTCCGCGTCGAGCACGGTCAGATCGTCTACCTCTACCCCTTCGGTCTCTTCGAGGAGGTACCCGGTGACGGAACGTGGATGGGGGCGCCGCCGAGCGTCAACCTGCCCCAGGAGCTGATCAGCGCTGCTCGCCGGGAGGCGCGCGACTGGACCCTCGCGGGCTGCGCGATTCGGGACCATCCGCGGGCCGATGTGTCGGCCGATCTCTCACTGAGCGATGTCTGGAAGGGCGACGACCCGCACGCGCGCCAGTACCGCGGCATGACGATCATGCTGCCAGACCTGGAGATCAGGGACGTCGACCGGCCCGAGGCGGAGCCGCAGACCTTCACTGTCGAGTTGCGGCTGTCGGAGTTGGGCAACCACTTCCTGCGTATCGCCGGGCAGCTCTCCGGGGCCACCCCACCGCAGGTGTACGCGGCCATGGTCCGGGTCGCCCCCGAGTCCGGCAACCTGGCCCAACTCGGCATTCCGCTGCGGATGGTCGAGACGGACCCGTCGGCCCCGCAGTGGTATCGGCTGTCGGACTTCGCGGACCGGGTGATCTCCGATCTGACCGGGCAGCTCGCCCGGGCCACGGCCCGGCGGGTCCGGTGCAGCGGGCGCCCGGGCATGTACCACGTGCTGCTCTCCGTCGGCCGGGCCGCACTCGTCTCGCCATCGACCGGCGCAGTCGAGCCGGTTCGTACGGCTGCGGAACTGCTCTCGGCGTTCGGCGCGCAACCACTCTGCAACCCCGTACGGGACGGATTGAGCGCCGTGGCGGAGTGGCTGCGCTATCCCGTCGACGCGGCGCGGCTCCCCGTCGTGGACGTGTCCCGCTTCCATGGTGATCTGCTGATGTCCAGCTGCAACACGACCTTGATGATGACGCCGGGCACCCCCAGCTACCAGATGCGGTCGATCGCCGAGACGGCAGAGTTCGTGGCCTCCCTAGACGGCATGTTCGCCAGCTGGCAGGGCCAGCTGGCCAGTTACCACCAGGTGGTGCTGGAGAAACTGGCCGAGATGACCACACGGCTGGACCGGACGCGCACCGGGCTGGGCCCGGCGGCGGCCTCCTCGTCCGCGCACCGGGACGATGTCGAGGAGCTGACCGAACTGCAGGGGCGGCTGGAGGCCCTGCAGCTCCGGATGCACGCCTTCGTCATGTCGAGCCGTACCGTCCTGATGTTCCTCACCGCGCCGTCGCTGGTCACGTCCCCGGCGATCCGGGTGACGATCGACCAGCTGCTCGCGGCCGCGCGCTTCGGTGAGCTTCGCGCCGAGTTCGAGGACATGGTCGACAAGGTCGCCGACCGGGCCGGTGCGCTGGTCGAGGCGTCGATGCGTCGCCAGCAGGAATGGGCGATCGCGGCAGCGCGGGCCGCGCGAGAGCGGGAGGAGCGGGAGCTGCGGCTGAGATTGGCGCGCGAGGAGGCGACTGCGCGGCGGCGGGCGGAGCGTGAGCGAGTCAACCGCCGTCGGATCGACATCCTGCTGGGCGTGGTCGCGGCGATCGGTCTCTCCGGGGTGATGCAACTGATCCAGGCCGGCTACGACCTGCGTACGTTCTGGGCGCTGATGCTGGCCCTCGTGGTCTTGGCAATCGCGGTGCTGGTCGGCTACGTGTTGCATCGGCTGCACCGGGAACGGCAGGGGCCGGAGGCGGATCCAGCGGCCGGCCCGGTGGACGGCGGCGGTGGCGCGACCGGACAGGAAGCGTCCGGGTGACCGGCGAAAGTGTCAGCGACCTGAGCCACCTCACCGTGGCAGATCGCCGTCGGCCGACCCGGGTCAAGCGAGGTCGTCCGGCCGTGCGGCCCCGGCGAGCTGGGAGCGGATCAGGAAGCGGACGCCTTCCGGGGCCTCCAGGGAGAAGCCGCTGCCCCGGCCGGGCACCACGTCCACAGTGAGCCTCGTGTGTTTCCACAGGTCCCACTGCGCACGGGACATCCAGAACTCCACCGGCTCCGGCACACCGTCGATCTGCAGCGAGGCGAGCAGCACGTCCGAGCCGCCGGTGCGGAACTCGCCCGCCGGGTAGCACATCGGGGCACTGCCGTCGCAGCAGCCGCCGGACTGGTGGAACATCAGCGGCCCGTGCTGCTCCCGTAGCGACCGGAGCAGCTCCGCCGCGGCCGGCGTCACGGAGACCGGTTCCGCCGGGCGAGGCAGCGAGATCGGTGCCGCCGCCCGAGGAAGTGGAACGGGGCCGGGCGGCGCCGCGGCGCCCGGCGGACCGGGAACCGCGGCGCCCGACGGGTCGGTGCCCATCAGAAGAAGCCGAGCTTCTTCGGCGAGTAGCTGACCAACAGGTTCTTGGTCTGCTGGTAGTGCTCCAGCATCATCTTGTGGTTCTCGCGGCCGATCCCGGACTGCTTGTACCCGCCGAACGCCGCGTGCGCCGGGTACGCGTGGTAGCAGTTGGTCCACACCCGTCCGGCCTGGATCGACCGTCCGGCCCGATAGGCGGTGTTGATGTCCCTGGTCCAGACGCCGGCACCGAGCCCGTACAGGGTGTCGTTGGCGATCTTCACGGCTTCGTCGAGGTCGGCGAAGGAGGTCACCGAGACCACCGGACCGAAGATCTCCTCCTGGAAGATCCGCATCGAGTTGTCGCCCTCGAAGATGGTCGGCTCCACGTAGTACCCACCGGACAGCTCACCGCCCAGGTCGGCCCGCGCCCCGCCGGTCAGCACCTTCGCGCCCTCCTGCCGGCCGATGTCCAGGTAGGACAGAATCTTCTCCAGTTGGTCGTTCGACGCCTGCGCGCCGATCATCGTCTCGGTGTCCAGCGGGTGCCCCTGCCGCACCGCCCTGGTCCGCTCCACCGCGGCCGCGAGGAAGTCCGAGTAGTGGCCCTGCTGGATCAGCGCCCGCGACGGGCAGGTGCAGACCTCACCCTGGTTGAGCGCGAACATGGTGAAGCCCTCCAGCGCCTTGTCCAGGAAGTCGTCGGACGCGGCGCTCACATCGTCGAAGAAGATGTTCGGGCTCTTGCCGCCCAGCTCCAGCGTGACGGGCTTGATGTTCTCGCTGGCGTACTGCATGATCAGCCGCCCGGTGGTGGTCTCGCCGGTGAACGCCACCTTCGCCACTCGCGCCGACGAGGCGAGCGGCTTGCCCGCCTCGACACCGAAGCCGTTGACCACGTTGACGACGCCGGGTGGCAGCAGGTCGGCCACCAGCGAGAGCCAGTGGTGGATCGACGCCGGGGTCTGCTCGGCCGGCTTGAGCACCACGGCGTTGCCGGCGGCGAGGGCCGGGGCGAGCTTCCAGGTGGCCATCAGCAGCGGGAAGTTCCACGGGATGATCTGCCCGACGACACCCAGCGGCTCGTGGAAGTGGTAGGCGACCGTGTCGTCGTCCAGCTCGCCGACGCTTCCCTCCTGGGCCCGGATCGCCCCGGCGAAGTAGCGGAAGTGATCGATGGCGAGCGGGATGTCCGCGGCCAGCGTCTCGCGTACCGGCTTGCCGTTCTCCCAGGTCTCGGCGATCGCCAGGGATTCGAGGTTCTCCTCCATCCGGTCGGCGATCCGGTTGAGGATGCGGGCCCGTTCGGCCACGGACGTGCGGCCCCACGCGTCGGCGGCGCCGTGCGCCGCGTCGAGGGCCTTCTCGACGTCCTCGGCGGTGCCCCGGGCCACCTCGCAGAAGGTCTCGCCGGTCACGGGGGTGGGGTTCTCGAAGTACCGTCCGCCGTGCGGCTTGACGTACTCGCCGCCGATGAAGTGGTCGTAGCGGGACTGCCAGTGGGTGGGCGCGTCGTAGCGCGTCATGGTTACCTCCGCCGTCGAGGTGCGGTGACGGCGGCGACGCTAGTCACCGGAACGTTGCAACGACGTTGCGCGCGGCAGGCCGTACTCCCGGGCGAGCTGGTGGACGCGGGCGACCGCGAGTGGTCGGCGCGGCGCGCCCGGCGGCAGCGCCCGCGCCAGCGCCTGCCAGGCGGCCAGGTCGTCGGCGCCGGCGGGCGTTGTGGTCCAGGCCGCGAGCAGCGCCGGATCCGTCGTGGCGAGCACGGCCGCCCGGAGTTGGCCGTCGATGAGCCGGCGCAGGCGGGCCACTCCCGGCGCGTCGGAGGTGGGCAGCAGCGGACCTGTGTACGCGTCGAGCGCGCCGGCCGGGTCGCCCCGGTCGAGCAGGGCGGTGACGGAGCGGAAATCCGCACGTACGGTCCCGCGTAGCCGGTACGGGCGGGAGTCGAGCAGTTCCGGGCCGAGTACCCGGCGCAGCCTGGACAGTTCGGCGCGTACGGTGACCGGGTGCAGCCGGTCGTCGCCGTACAGGTCGAGGCCGAGTTGCTCCCCGGAACGCCCCTCGGGGTGCTCGAGCAGCAGCACGAGCAGTTCGCTGTGCCGGCGCCCGAGCCGGACCCGCCGCCCGTCCACCCGTAACTCCGCCTCGTCCCGGCCGAGCGCCAGGACGGTCGCCACGCCCGGTTCGGACGGCCGCTCCGCGGCGAGTTCCGCCTCGGCGGCGCGGGCGGTGGCTCGTACCAGTGCCAGGCTCTGCGGGTTGGCCAGGTGGTCGCCGCCGGTGATGTCGACCGCGCCGAGCAGCCGCCCGGTGCGCGGATCGTGGATCGGTGCGGCCGCGCACGTCCAGCGCTGCACCCGGCGGCTGAAGTGCTCGGTGGCGAAGATCTGCACGCTGTGGTCGACGGCCAGCGCGGTGCCAGGGGCGTTCGTGCCCGCGTGCGCCTCGTCCCACCGGGCGCCGGGGACGAAGTTCATCGCCTCCGCGCGCCGGCGCACCCCCGGATGGCCCTCGACCCAGAGCAGTCGTCCGTGCGCGTCGCAGACCGCCATGAGGTGCGCGCCGTCGAACGCGATGCCGCCGAGGAGGTCCCGGAAGAGCGGCAGCACCCGGGCCAGCGGGTGGGCGGCGCGGTAGTCGACCAGCGCGTCGTCGGTCAGGTCGACCGGCGCGGTGGCCTCCGGGTCGAGCAGGGCGGATCGCTCCCATGACCGCCGGACCACGTCGCGGACCCGGCCGGGGGCGGTGCCGACGGTGAGGAACGCCTCGTGCGCGGCGGCGACCTGCGCGATCCGCTCCGCGGGATCGGCGCCGAGTTCCAGGGCGAGCCACGGGTCAGCCACCGGCGACCTCCTTGCGCCCATGGTGACCCAGGTCACCCCTGCCCGCCAAGTGCGCGGTCGACGGAGTCGGAGTGAGCCCTCGGCGTGATCCGGTTCACTTCGTGACGTCGCCGCGCGTCCAGAGCCGGGACGGATCGCCTCGTACGGTACGAACAGGACAGCGCCGATTCGCCCCCGCTTGTCCCTGCTCCCGGGTCGTGGACGATTGCTCGGGCGGGTGTTTACAAAACGCTTATCTCCCGCTTGAGACCGTATGCCGGACAACGAAGGATCACGGGAGCGGCAAGCGTGCGGGTGCTGGTGGCGGATGACGAGCGGTTGTTGGCGGACATGATCGCCGAGGGGCTGCGTCGGGTCTCCATGGCGGTCGACGTCTGCTACGACGGCGACGGGGCGTTGGAGCGGATCGCCGTGAACCGGTACGACGTGGCCGTGCTCGATCGGGACATGCCGGGGCGGACCGGCGACGAGGTGTGCCGCAGCCTCGCCGGATCGGACGCCGGCACCCGGGTGCTGATGCTCACCGCGGCCGCCGGCATCCGGGACCGGGTGGAGGGCCTCGGCCTGGGCGCCGACGACTACCTGACCAAGCCGTTCGCGTTCGCCGAGCTCGTCGCCCGGGTGCAGGCGCTCGGCCGCCGGTCCGCGCCGGCCGTGCCGCCGGTGCTCGAGCAGTACGACATGGCGCTGGACGTCGCCCGGCACACGGTCACCCGCGACGGACGTCCGGTCAACCTCAGCCCGAAGGAGTTCGCCGTCCTGCACGTGCTGATGCGTGCGAACGGTCGGGTCGTCAGCGCGGAGGAACTGCTGGAACAGGCGTGGGACGAGTTCGCCGACCCGTTCACCAACGCGGTGCGGGTGACGGTGATGACCCTGCGCAAGAAGCTCGGGCAGCCGGCCATCATCCACACGGTGCCCCGGGCCGGTTACCGCATCGGCGGGCCGGAGTGAGTCCGCGCCGCCGCGTCGTGCTCGTGGGCGTGCTCGCGCTGCTCGCCGGGCTGTTCCTGCCCGGCCTCGGCAAATGGGTGCTGGGCATGCTGTGGCTGCCCGCGGAGGAGATCTGCGGTCTGCCGGCCCCCGGACTGCGGTTGGCGTGCGATCCGGCGCGCCAGCTCGACAACGCGATCCCCCAACTGGTCGAACTCGTCCTCGCGGTGGTCGCGGTGGTCGGGGTCTGGGGTGCCGCGGTCTGGTGCCTGCGGCCGGTACGCGACCTCGCCGAGCCGATCGCGCACGTCGGGCCGCAGAACCTCGGCTACCGGATCCGGCGGCGTGGCCGTGACGAACTCGCCCAGCTCTCCCGGGCCATCGACCAGATGATGGAACGTATCGCCGCTGGGTACGACGGGCAGCGACGGTTCGCCGCGAACGCCTCGCACGAGCTGCGTACACCGCTGGCGGTCCAGCGGACGCTGATCGAGGTCGGCATGGCTCAGGCGCTCACCGGCGAGCAGCTCGAGTTGCTGACCGCCCAGCTGTTGCAGACCAACGAGCGCAACGAGCGGCTCATCGAGGGGCTGCTCGCGCTCAGCGAGAGCGATCAGGGACTCCGCTCCTCCACCCCGCAGCCGCTGCACGAGATCACCCGCGCGGTGCTGGCCGCGTACCAGGATCGGGCGACCGCGGCCGGGGTGACCGTGGAGAGCCGGCTCGCACCCCGGGTCGTGATGGGGGAGCGGGTGCTGCTGGAGCGCCTGGTGACCAACCTCGTGGAGAACGCGATCAAGTACAACCGGCCCGGCGGTCGGCTCGCCGTCACGGTCGGGCGGACACCGGCGCTGACCGTGGCCAACACCGGGCAGATCGTGCCGGCGGAGGCCGTCGCCGGCCTGTTCGAGCCCTTCCGGCGGCTGGCTCGTGACCGGACGAACCAGAGCGGTGGCGCCGGACTGGGGCTCGCCATCGCCCGCTCGATCACCCAGGCACACGACGGCATCATCGCCGCCCGGCCCCTCGAGGGCGGCGGCCTGAGCGTCGACGTCCAGCTACCCGTACCGCACTAGATCGGCAGCGCCGCCGACCAGAGACCGAACCGATCGGCCCCGGGATCCGTGTATACGCGGATCCCCGACTCCGGCCTGCCCGGAAAGGCAGGCGGTCCGCGCCCGCGGCCCGCCGGCACCGCCCGGAGCCGGAGAGGAAAGGACGTTGTGACCATCGCAACCGAGACGTCGACCGCGCCCGCGGTGCCAACGAAGGCGGGGCGCGAGGCGTGGGCCGACGTGGCCAAAGGCACCTGCATCATCCTCGTGGTGCTCTGGCACGTGGTGGTGAAGGACTACCTCCAGATCGACTGGCGGGTCGGCATTCCGGTGCCGGGGGCATGGGGACTGCTCGGTGAGCAGCTGCTGCCGCTGCGGATGCCGCTCTTCTTCACCATCTCCGGGATCTTCGCGGCCAACGCGGTCAATCGGTCGTGGCGGACCGCCGCCCGCCCCCGGGTCGCCGGCAACCTGTACCTGTACGCGATCTGGCTGCTGGTGCACACCGCGCTGCTGGCCCTCTCCCCGGGCTTCCCGACCGACCGGGCCACCAGCTTCGGCGGGCTGCTGGCCCAGCTCACCATCACGCCGTCCAACCTCTGGTACCTGTACGCGCTGGCGCTCTACTTCGTGGTGGCCAAGGCGCTGCGCCGGGTCCACCCGGCGGTGCTGCTCGGCGTCTCGGGCGTGCTGTCGGCCGTCGCCGCAGCGGGGCTGCTGGACACACCCGGCAATCGGGGCGGTGTGTACCAGAACCTCGTGTTCTTCCTCGCCGGCGTGCACCTGCGGCCGTACCTGACCCGCTGGGCGGCGACCGCGAACCGTCGGCGCCTGGTCTGGACCGCCGCGGTGTACGTGGCCGCGCTGGCCTTCATGGGGCTGGCCGCCGCCGAGCAGTGGTTCGGCGTGTGGCCGGTCGTCTCGGTCACCGCGGTGGCGTTCGGCATCACGGCGGCGGCTATTGTCGCCCAGCGGGCGCGGGCAGCCGGCGCGATGCTCGCCACGCTGGGGCGCCAGACGTTGCCGGTCTACGTGATTCACATGCCGGTGCTCGCTCTGCTGCACCGGCTCCTTGCCGGCCCGGTCGCGGAGCTGAACGGGCCGGGACGGGAACTGCTGGTGGCCGGATATCCGGTCCTGGTAACCGCGGCGGTGCTGGCGCTGAGCCTGGCCATCCACCGCGGACTGCTGGCGGTCGGCGCGTGGTGGATGTTCCAGCTGCCACCGCGTACCGGCCGGAAGCGCAACCGTGAAGGAGAGATCATGTCGCGCACAGAACGGCCGACCGAGGTCCCACCTGCAGCTTCGGTGCCGGAGACGGTCCCGATCCGGGCCGTACCGGACCGGGCGCGGGTGCAGGAGGCCGCGTGGTGGCTGGCCGGCCGCGTGGTGCGGACGCCGGTGCTCAACTCTCCGGCGATCGACCGGCTGGCCGGGGTCCGGATCCTGATGAAGGCGGAGAACCTCCAGACCGGCGGCTCGTACAAGATGCGTGGCGCGATGCTGGCCGTGGGCCGGCTCGCCGCGGCCGGATACACCGGCGTGGTGGCCCAGAGCACCGGCAACCACGGGGTGGCAGTGGCCCTCGCGGCCGGCCGGCACGGTCTGGCAGCGACGGTCGTGTTGCCGGTCGACGCGGCGGCGACCAAGGTGGCCCGGGCGCGGGCGGCGGGAGCGAACATCGTCTTCGCGGGCAGCACGCTCGAGGAGCGGATCGCGACCGCCCGTCAGATCAGCGAAGCCCAGGGACACCCACTGATCGACGCGTACGACCACCCGGACGTCATCGCCGGGCAGGGCAGCGCGAGCCTGGAACTGATCGAGGAGGCGGAGCGCGCCGGCACGCCGCTGGACGCGCTGGTGGTGCCGGTCGGCGGTGGCGGCGGCGTGGCGGGTGCCTGCCTGGCCGCCTCGGGCACCCCGATCGAGGTGTACGGGGTGGAGCCGGTGGGCTGCGACTCCCTGGCCCACAGCCTCGCGGCCGGCCGGCCCACAGCGGTCTCACCGGCGCCCACCATCGCCGACGGGCTTCGCCCCACTTGTGTCGGTGAGCTACCCTTCGCGGTCGCACGCGACGCCATCCGGGGCGTCGTACGGGTCAACGACGACCAGATCGCCGAGGCGTTCCAGATGCTCCTGCTGGAGCTGAAGGTGCTCGCCGAGCCGTCCGGCGCGGCCGGGCTCGCCGGTGCGCTGCGGCTTGCGGCGGACCTCGGCGAGGCGGTCACCAAGCCCGGCGCCGTGCAGAGCGGCGAGGGGCGGGAGCGGTACCGGACCGTCGGCGTGGTGCTGACCGGCGGAAATGTCGAAGCAGAACTCGTCGCCCGGTTGGCGACCCGGCAGTTCGCCAGCCTGGCGACTATGGAAGGGGTGGCGGCATGAGCACGCCTGTCCGGATCGGAATCCTGTTCGGTGGCCCGTCCGCGGAGCATGAGGTGTCCTGCGCCTCCGCGCTCGGCGTGGCCCGGGCCCTGGCCGACGCCGGCCACCAGGTGTTCGCCATCGGCGTGACCCGCACCGGCGGTTTCCGGCTGGTGCCGGACGCCACGCTGGCGGAGCTGCGCGCGGCTGTCGGGACCGGGCTGGCCATCGAAGACCGGCTCACGGTGACCGGGCCGGTGGTGGAGCTGCGTACCGGTGACCGCGCGGGCACCCTCGCGGTGACCGCGGCCGACGCCCCCGGCACCGTCGCGGCCGAGCTGGACGTGGTGTTCCCGGTCCTGCACGGTCCGTACGGCGAGGACGGCGTGCTGCAGGGGTTGCTGGAGTCCCTCGGCGTGCCGTACGTCGGGTGCGGCATCCTCGCCTCCGCGATCGGTATGGACAAGGTCGCCATGAAGCGTGCGCTGCGCGCCGAGGGGGTACCGGTCACCCCGCAGGTGTCGTTCGACGCGCAGACCTACCGGACCGTGGACGACCCGGAGAAGCTGGTGCTGGGGCTGCGCCGGCCGCTGTTCGTGAAGCCGGCCCGGATGGGGTCCTCCATCGGCATCTCCCGCGTGGCCGAGGGTGACGACCTGGCGGCCGCCATCGAGGAGGCGCTGAAGCACGACAACGTCATCGTGGTCGAGCAGGGCGTGACCGGCCGGGAGCTGGAGGCCGGCGTGCTCGGCGGGTGGCGCCCGGAGGCCTCGGCGGTCGGCGAGGTCCAGGTCAAGGGTGGCTGGTTCGACTACCAGCAGAAGTACTTCGGTGACAGCGACCCGATGATCGTTCCGGCGTCGCTGCCGGAGGAGGTCACCGAGCGAATCCGGGAACTCTCCGTACGGGCGTTCGCGGCGATCGGCGGCTGGGGCCTGGCCCGGGTCGACTTCCTCTACGACGAGGTGAACGGCGACCTGTACGTCAACGAGCTGAACACGATGCCCGGCTTCACCGCGCACTCGATGTACCCGAAGGTGTGGGCGGCGTCCGGCGTCAGCTACCAGGACCTCGTGAGCCGCCTGGTCGAGCTCGCCTTCGTCCGGCACGCCGAGCGTCCGGTGAGCACCCCAGTGGAAGACCCCCGATGATCCTGCTCTCCGATCCGCGAGTGGCCGCGGTGCGGAGCGAGGACGACGGCGACGAGCTGGTCGACCTGCGGGAGGTGCCGGAATTGCGGCTCGACGTCCGCGCCGCCGATGCCGCCGGGTCGTACGCCCGGGTACGGCGCGGCGTCGCGGACCGGCTGCTCGCCGCGCAGCGTGCCCTCCCGACGGGCCTGCGTCTGCTGGTCATCGAGGGTTACCGCCCGTACCAGGCACAGCTGGAGATCTTCACCGGCTACCGGGACGAGCTGCGCCGGCGGTACCCAGAGTGGTCGCCGGAGCGGCTGCACGTGGAGACCACCAAGTTCGTCTCGCCGGTCGAGGTGGCCCCGCACAGCACCGGCGGGGCGGTCGACCTGACCCTCTGCGACGCGGACGGTCTCGAGCTGGACATGGGCACGGTCGTCGACGCCACCCCGGAGGCGAGCGCGAACGCCTGCTTCACCGCGGCCGACAACATACCGGCGGCGGCGCGGCGGAACCGGGAGATCCTGGTGGCCGCGCTCAGCGGGGCGGGAATGGTGAACTATCCGACGGAGTGGTGGCACTGGTCGTACGGGGACCGCTACTGGGCCCTGATGACCGGCGCCCCACACACCCGTTACGGTCCGTTGTGATTCCGGCGCGCCGCTGAACGTCCTGCCCGCCGTGCTGAGCTGACCGGGCCGGCGGGAACGCCGTGGCGGCCACCCCCGTGAGGGGACCGCCACGACGTTCCCGCCCGCCCGCATCCCGCCGCCGGTCGGGGCGGTCTAGGCGACACGGCGGATCCCTCGCAGGGCGAGGTACAGCAACACGGCGGCCAGCGCGACGAAGATGCCGGACTCGATGCCCTGGAACAGCCAGAACCGGTCGGCCGGCTGGTAGAGCTGCCAGTTGTAGGCGCCCTCGCCGAACTCGACGATGGGTGGACACTTTCCGCCCGCAGGGCCCGCGGCGCCCGAGCACGCGGCCTGGGCGTCGGAGAGCACCATCCTGCCGCCGGCGTTCCGGATGCCCTTCTCGAGGATCCAGTCGCCCAGTGCGCCACCCGGCTCCCCGATCGTGCCCTGGATCGGAATGGTCCGGGTCTCCGGCGGCAGGTAGTGCGGCCTGGCCACGACGGTCAGCAGGATGCGCAGGCCGACGAACCCGCCGAGCGTCACCGCCATCGCGGGCATCATCCTCGGCCAGTGAACCCCGGCGCAGACGCCCAGGGCGATCGCGAAGAGGGTGTACCCGATCGGGGCGATCCCCTGCATGTCGAAGAAGATGACGTCGAAACGGCTCTGTTGCGCGGCCCCGGTCAGCGGCGTGGCCCACCAGGACATGCCGAGCCCGTAGACCACGGCGACGATCACCGCGACGACCGCGACGAACCCGAACTTCACCAGCGCCCACTGCCGGCGTCCGACCCCCTGTGTCCAGGCGAACCGGTGGGTGCCCTGCTCGACCTCGCGGGCGACGAGCGGGGCCCCCCAGAACAGCCCGACGATCAGCGGCAGGACGAGGAAGAGCACGCCGATCAGGGACATCGAGTCGAACCGGTCGGCGAACTGGTTCAGGGCCCGGTTGCACAACCGGGCGCGCTCCGGGTCCGGCTGGGCGGCGTTCAACACCCGGAGGCACTCGGCCAGGCCCTTGTCGGCGTACGAGGCACGCATCATCAGCCCGGTCGGAATCATGAGGGCGGCGAGCGCGACCAGGCCCACCAGGGTGAACAACGCCTGCCTGCGGTGCTGGCGCCAGGTCAGCCAGATCATGCCGGCACCTCCCAGTCGGTGCGGGCGACGGTCGTCTCGCCATCGGCGAGGTAGGCGAGGATCACGTCCTCCAGCGTCACGTCGTGCACCGTCCACTCCGGATCGACGACGCCGTCGATCCGGGCCAGCAGGGTGGACTGACGTTCCGTGTGCCGTGCCCGTACCACTGTGCCGACCCCGGCGATCGTCTCACCGACGTGCCGCGGCCCCACCAGCTGCCGGTGCGCGTCGACCAGGTCGTCGACCGCGCCGGCGAGCCGGACCCGGGAGGAGTGCAGGACGACCAGGTGGTCGCAGGTGCGTTCCAGGTCGGCGAGCAGGTGGGAGGAGAGCAGCACCGTCGTTCCGGAGTCGGTGACGCTGCCCATCAGCGACTGGAGGAACTCGCGGCGGGCGAGTGGGTCGAGGCTGGCGACCGGTTCGTCCAGCAGCAGCAGCCGGGGCCGCTTGGCCAGGGCGAGTGCGAGCGCGACCTGAGCGCGTTGGCCGCCGGAGAGCCTGCCGACCGGCAGCTTCGGCGGGATGCCGAGCTGGGCGAGCCGTTCCCGGGCCAACGCGGCGTCCCAGCGCACGTTCATCCGGCCGCCGAGTTGCACCAGCTCCGCCGCGGTGAAGTCGCGGTAGAGCGGGGTGTCCTGTGCGACGAAGCCGATGTCGGGCAGGGTGGCGGGGTTGTCGTACGGCGAACGACCGAAGATCCGCACCTCACCCGCGTCGGGCTGGAGCAGGCCGACGGCGAGGTGCAGGAGAGTGCTCTTGCCGGCGCCGTTCGGGCCGACGAGGCCGACGATCCGACCGGCCGGCAGGCGGAACGAGCAGTCCTGCAACGCCCACCGTCTTCCGTACCGTTTGCCGAGCTGCTCGGTCTCCAGCGCGATGTCCATCTGCTCTCCCTTTCAGCCGGCTGAGGCGGCGGGTTGCGTGCGGGCCGCCTCAGCGGCGAGCGTGGCCCGCAGAGTGGTCTCGACCAGGGCGATGACGTCCTCGGGGGTGAGGCCCGCGGTGCGGGCGCGGCGGAGCCAGGCCACCAGGTCTTCGCGCAGCTCGGCCTGGTCGGCGAGGGGCGGCCCGCCGAGCGTGCGGCGGACGAAGGTGCCGACGCCGGGACGTCCCTCGACGAGACCCTCGATCTCCAGCTCGCGGTACGCCTTCAGCACCGTGTTGGGGTTGATCGCAAGCGACTGAGCCACGTCACGCACCTTGGGCAGCTGGTCGCCGGGCACCAGCAATCCCACGCGCAGGGCCTGCTTCACCTGTTGGATCAGCTGCACGTACGTGTTCACCTTGGACCGGGCGTCCAGTACGAACTCGATCACCTGAGCCCTCTCTATAGTCCTACGACACTAGGACTATAGGATGGAATGGGGTCTCGTGGGTGCCCCGTCCGCGACACGCACGCCGCCGAGCAGCCGGATCAGTCGGTCGAAGGGCCGGTCTAGGCTTCGATCGTGGAGTCGAGAGCGTTCTACGTAGCCGGCCGCCCCGCTCACGGCGAGGTTGAACTGACCGTCCTCCATCCGTACGACGGGCGGGTCGTGGGGCGTACCACCGTGGCCACGCCGGACCAGGTCGAAGCGGCCGTGTCGGCCGCGGCCGAAGTGGCGGCGGAGGCCGCGGCCCTCCCGGCGCACGTGCGCGCGGGCGCCCTCGACCACGTGTCGCGCCGGCTCAGCGAGCGCGCCGACGAGGTGGCCCGGCTCATCACCGCCGAGAACGGCAAACCGCTGAAGTGGGCCCGTGCGGAGGTGGCGCGCGCCGTCGCCACCTTCCGCTGGGCCGCCGAGGAGGCCCGGCGCTTCTCCGGCGAACTGCAACGCCTCGACACCGACCCGTCCGCCACGGGCCGGATCGCGCTCGTGCGCCGGGTGCCCCGCGGTCCCGTGCTGGGCATCACGCCGTTCAACTTCCCGCTCAACCTGGTCGCGCACAAGGTCGCCCCGGCCGTCGCGGTCGGTGCGCCGATCGTGGTCAAGCCGGCGCCGGCCACCCCGCTCACCGCACTGCTCCTGGGCGAGCTGCTCGCCGAGACCGCCCTGCCGGCAGGGATGTTCTCGGTGCTGCCGCTGCCCAACGAGTGCGCCGCCGAGCTGGTCGCCGACCCGCGGTTGCCGGTCGTGTCGTTCACCGGCTCCGGACCGGTCGGCGCCGAAATCCGCCGCTCGGTGCCGGAGAAGCACGTGACCTTGGAGTTGGGCGGCAACGCCGCGGCCGTCATCTGCGCGGACTGGGCGGCCGACGAGGACCTGACCTTCGCCGCGCAGCGGATCGCCACGTTCTCGAACTACCAGGCCGGGCAGTCCTGCATCGCGGTTCAACGGGTCTACGTGCACGAATGGCTCTACGACGGTTTCCTGCCCCGGCTGCTCGCCGCCGTGCAGGAACTACGCACCGGAGATCCGAGCGACGAACGGACCGACGTCGGGCCGCTGATCTCCGCCGACGCGGCCCGCCGGGTCGAGGCGTGGGTCGACGAGGCGGTCGTGGCCGGCGCGACGATCGAGGTCGGCGGCCGCCGCGAGGACGCCACCTATCCGCCGACCGTGCTCTCCGGAGTGCCCGCCGACGCCAAGGTCAACGCAGCGGAGATCTTCGGGCCGGTGCTGGTGGTCACCCGCGTGCAGGACGACGAGGCCGCGTTCGCCGCGGTGAACGAATCGGCGTACGGGTTGCAGGCGGGCGTCTTCACCCACGACGTACGTACCGCGTTCCTGGCCGCCCGGGTGCTGGAGGTGGGTGGGGTGATCGTCGGGGACGTGCCCTCGTACCGCGCCGACCAGATGCCGTACGGCGGGGTGAAGGGCAGCGGCGTGGGCCGCGAGGGGCTGCGCAGCGCCATGGAGGACTACACCGAGCCCCGCGTGCTCGTGCTCACCGGCGTGCGCCTCTAGGCCGCCCGTCGCTCACCACGTGCCGTCGTCCCGGACGCGGGGCGCGTCCCGTCCGAGCAGCAACGTGGTCAGCGCGGCGTCGACGTCCGAGCCGAGGAACCACTCGCCCGCCTGGTCCAGCGCGAAGACCCGGCCCTGCTCGTCGACGGCGAAGATGCTGTCCCCGTGCTCGGAGCCGAACGGGAACAGCCGGCTGCCGAGCACGGCCGCGAAGTCGGCGAGGGTGTCGGCGCTGTGCGCACCGCGCAGCGGGTTGGTGGTGAACCGGCTCACCCACACCCGCTCGCCAGGACCCCGCCGCCGGCTGAGGATCGCCGGGAAGTCGGTCAACGCGCGTACGGCTGCCGGGAACGGAACGTGGCGGTGCCGCTGGCCCCGCACTTCGGAGGTCTCCCGGATCGCTCCGGCGCACAGCACCTCGTTGAGCGGGCCGTCCGCCCAGCCACCGTCCATGAGGGAATCCGCCACCTCCGGGGGAAACCGCTCGGGCCGGTGCGTGGGCTGGTGGTCGGGCCGCCACTCCTGCGTGTAGGCCAGCGTCGACCAGGGGAGGACGTTGAAGTGCACGAGGAAGTTCAGGCACGAGTCGCAGGGGCGCTCGGCGAGCCCACCGGCCGGGTCGCCCGGCTCACGCACGCGGAACACCTCGAAGCGGGCCGCGGCGAACAGCATCTCGGCGTCACCCATGCCCATCGGCGCGATGCCCTCGGTGTCGCGGCGGTGGTCGTACTCGTGCAGCACGTCGGAGACCACGACCAGTTCGGCGTGCCGGTCGCCACCACGGCCGAGGTGACCGGCGGGTAGTTCGTCGAGGTAGCGGCGGACCAGCGGGTGATGCCGTAGCTCCACGTCCCCCTTGGCGCCCCGCGCCCGGAACAACCGGCCGTCGAGGGTCAGGTGGGCGACGGCGCCCGGGGTGGGCAGCCGGCGGATCTCCCGCAGGAGTTGGCCCGCCGGATCGACGGTACGCGGAGCCCTCGGGCCGGTCGGCCGGTTACGCCGGTAGAGCTCCTCGACCACGTTCGGCGGGACCCGCGGCCAGGTACTCACCTCGCCGGTCTCGCGGTCGACCACCGTCGTCGGCAGGTCGCCCGGGAGCGCCCGGGCGCCGGTGGACACAGTGGACGTGATGACGAACCCCAGGTCGAACTCGTCGACGGTCGGCACGCACTCGTAGCCGAGGCGTTGCGAGTCGCGGTTGGCCCACGCGGCGGCGAGTTGCTCGGCCTGATGACGGTCGATCACCCCACAAAAACTACCGGACCCCACAGGTTTCGTGGCGCCCGGTATGGTTCGGCCTACACACGGTGACGGGGAGGCGGCGTGGCGCAGGAGGCGGACCGGTCGGCGAATCACCCGCTACGGGTCAGATTCGACGAGGTCTACGGTCAATACCAGCGGCTCAGGTCCGGTTTGGACGAACTGCGCGACCGTCTCGCCGGCCTGCGCGTGACCGAACGTTCGGCCGACGGCAGGGTGACCGCCACGGTGGGAGCCCGAGGCGAGCTGATCGCCGTCGAGCTGACGTCCGCCATCTACGGGGAGCGGGACGCCGCCGCGCTGAGCCGGACGATCACCGAGACGGTTCGGCGGGCGACCACCCGCGCGGTCACCGCCACGCAGGAGCTGGTCGCCGACCACCTGCCCGCCGGCTCCGGTTCGATGGAGTTCCTGCGTACGGGTGACTTCGGCGCGCTGCTCGAGCGGGCCGACGCGGCACTGGGCGGCGGCAGGTGACCGGCGCGGCCGACGACGGGCAGCTGTGGCTCGACGCCGCCCGGGCCCGACGCGGCGGCGCGGACCTCGATGCCGCCGGTGCGGCGGTGACCGCCCGGCGGGTCGAGATCGGCGACGGGATCGTTTCGGCAAGCGCCCAGCAGCCCTGGGGCCGGGACGACATCGGAGCGGCCTTCGAGCGCAGCTACCGCGGCTGCGAGCAGGTCGTCCTGCGCGCGTGGGAGGGGGTCGGCAACCACCTCAGCGTGCTCGGCGCCGACGTGGTGCGCTCGGTCGGCGCCAACGTGGCCACGGACGGGGCCGCCGCGGAGCGCCTCTCCCGCGTCACCGGTCAGCGCTGACCGCGGGGCGTCCCGATGACCCTGCTGCCGAGCCCGGTGCCGCACCCACTCGATTACGCGCCGTGGGACCTGCCCGGCTGGATCCACGAGGCCCTCGACTGGGTGGTGGGCGTCGAATGGCCGGAGGGGAACGAGCGCGCCGTCTGGGACCTCGCCGACCAGTGGTACGCGGTCGCCGGCGCGCTCGCCGCACCCCGGGCCGACGCGATCCAAGCCGCCGCCGAGGTGCAGAGCGGCTACGGCGCTGTCGGCGCGGTCCCCGAGGCATTCGAGGCGGCCTGGCGGCGGTTGGCCGAGGGCGACGAGGCGCCGCTGCCGGTCCTGCTCGTGGTCAGCAGCGACCTGGGCCGGATGGTCGAGGAGTGCGGCTGCGACATCGAGGCCGCGAAACTCGAAGTCTGGATCGAACTCGGCATCCTGGTCGTCGAGCTGCTGTCGCTGGCGGTCGCGGCCGTTCTCACCGCCGGTGCCGCCTCGCCTGCTGCGGGCGCGGCGATCGCCGCGAGCCGGGTGATCGTGCAGCAGATCTTCAAGCGACTCGCCGGTCAGCTCGCCCGCAAGTCGCTGCGGCACGGATTGAAGGAGGCCGGCGAGCGGGCCGCCCGGCAGGTCGCCGAGGGCGGCGTACGGGGACTGGCCCGGCGCTCGGCGCTCGGCGGACTCGCCGAGGCAGGCGAGGAGGCTGGGATCAGCCTCGCCACCCAGGCGTACCAGAATTCCACGGGCCGGCGCGACGGGCTGGACCTCACCGACCTCGGCGCCTCGGCGCTCGGCGGCCTCGCCGGGGGCGCCGCCGCACCGCTGGCCGGGCTGGGCCGACACGCGACCGGGCACGGGGCGCGCATCGGTGAGCAGTTCGCCCGGGAGATGGCCGGCGAGGTGATCGCGGAGAATGCCGCCGGCCTGGCCACCGGGGCGGGCCCGACCTCTCTGGAGGACGCCGCACGGGCCGCGGTCTCCGGCGGCACGGGAGCGGCGACAGCGCGGGCGGACGCGGCGCTCCAGGCGCGACTCGACGGCCGGCTGGACGCGCTGGCCTCGATGGACCTGGGGTTACCACCCGACCCCGGGTTGCCGGGGCCGACCGAGCCGGTGCCTCCCACCGCACCCCGCCCGCCGACCGACGAGGCGTCCGCACCCGTCACCCTGGCCGAGGCGGTCTCCACGGGCGTCGCCGTCCATCCGCCCACCGCATCGACCCCACCGGTGGAACCGGGTCCGCCGCAGTCCTTCGCCGTGGCCGCGCAGCCGTCGGTCCCGGGGACGAACGCCGGTATCCCGACGTCGAGCGCGCAACCCGTGCTGCCGGTGCAGCCGTCGACCGTGGTGGCGCAGCCGCCGGTCACAGCGACGTTGACCGACAGCCCGACGCTGAGCACGGCCGGAACGGCGTCCCCACCGATGACGGCCGGGCCGCCGTCCCTTTCGGGTTCTGCCGGCATAGCCACGGCGACGGCCGGATCGACCGCGACGGCCCCGCCGGCAACCTCCCCGATCGGTTCGGCCGCGGTCGCCACGGCTCCAGGGCCAACCGCCTCGATCTCGACCGGTTGGCCAGCCCAGCCGGCGACGCCCACCCCCGTGCTGCCGACGCCCACGCCGGCTGAGCCCGCGGCACCCGCACCGCCGCCGGTAGCGTCGGCCCCGGCCACCCGCGTGCCCGAACCAGTCCCGGGGCACAGGTCGACCGTGCCGTCGGTGGACGGCGGGGGACCGCCGCCGCGCCGGCCGGCGGTGGGCGGATCATGGACGCCGGATCAGCCGCTGCCGCCGGACCCTCGGCCGCCGGCCGACGGTTCGCCGGGGCCGGTCGGCATGCAAGGGCCACGGCCGACGACTCCCGAGTGGTACGCGGCCGCCTGGGCCGCGGACCGGGACGCCTTCGAGTTGCGCCGCCACCGGGGCCACTTCGAACACCAGCGCCGTACCCACGAGGAGAATCGGCGCCGGGACCGGGCCGCGGAGCGGCGCCGTGACGCCGAGCGCACGTACGACGAGATCCGGTGGCTGATCAGCGAGGGCCGTGAGCTGGCGCAGGCCGGCCGGCACGCCACCGCCGAGCGGTACTTCGCGGAGGCCCGCGACCGGGAACGCTGGTACCACCAGCAGTGGGACCTCGCCGAGGAGATCCTCGCCGGCACGGTGGCATCGCCCAGGATCGGCGTCGACGAGGAGAACTTCCAGCGCATCAACGACGACGTCGGTGACCTCGCAACCGGCGCGGTCGAGACGTCCGATCGCTCGGCGCTCACCGGCGACCGCCAGCCACCGCCGATCGACAGGTCACGCCGCTACGGCCGGCCCGGCGGGTTGCGTCCGCCGTTGGCGCTGCATCAGACCGACGTCGAGCGACGGGTGCCCCGGCAGCCCGACGGGCGGGTGACACGCACCCCGGATCCGCGCCAGGGCGACTGGTTCCGGCTGCTGAATGACGGAGGCCCGGCTGCGGACCCGACGCGGGGGATCAACTGCGTCGACTGCACGCTCTCGCTCTTCGACACGTGGGTGCACGGCCGTCCACGGGTGTCCGCGCCCCGCACCTTCGACGCGTACGCCGAGGGAGACGTCAACCGGCCGCTGGACGGTGAACTGAACGGACCCCGTCGGGTCGAGCAGGTCACCGGTGGTCGGTTCCAGCGGCTCTGCGAGCCCGGCGACGACATGCCGCCGGCACAACGGCGGTACGCCATCGATCGCGGGTACCGCAACCTGCGCGACCAACTGGTGCTCGGCGGGCACGGCAGCTACGCATTCGTGATCAACACGTGGGAGGGCGGCGGCTCCCACATCTCGGTCGCCCTCAACCAGAACGGCACCGTGCTCTACCTCGACCCGCAGACCGGGGGGATCGCCACCCGGCCGCTCTACCCGCACACCGGGACGCCCAACCGGTACAACTCGATAAACCTCGAGGTCCTGGTGCTCGGGTCGGACGCCCGGCCGATGCCCATGGGCGGGCTGGCTCGAGGGAGGCAGAGCGTCCTCCCGGACCTGCCCGAGTACCCACCCGCCGAGCACGACGAGGGGTACGGGCAGCCGTACCTCAACCGCCTGCACGTTCTTGCCGGCCCCGGATCGGCCGCTGCCGAGCGAGCGCCGGTGACCGACGTGATCACCGGCGCGTCGGACCTCGACAGTGCCCTCCAGGCAGGCGTGCCGCCGCCGGATCTGGCCGCAGCGTTGGACGCGCCGACGCTGCGGCGCCTCGTACCGCACCTGAGCGACGCCGACGCCGGGGACGTGGCCGCCTTCTTCGCCGACCCGCGGGCGCGCGCGCTGCTGGACGGGGCGTGGCGGGATGCGCCACCGGACGAGCCGCTACTCGCCGAGGCCCTGATCCGGCAAATGGCCGAGCGGCCAGACCTGGCGCGCATGATCCTCGCGACGCCGGAGCTGTTCGACTCGTTGACCTCTCGCCCCCTGACGTTGCACCACCTGGCGAGCCACCAACAGGCGATCGACGTCCTCGGTGACGTACTCGCCGAGATATCGGAGCGGGGAGCCGAGACGGTTGCCGCCCGGGACGTGCCACCGCCACCCCGGCCGACCGCGCTCACTCCACGTCAGTTGAAGGTCAGCCAGAGGCTGCGCGCCCGGCGGCAGGAGAGCATCCAGGCCGGTTTTGATGTGGCCCGGTGCCACGACGACCAATTCCGATCCGACTACCTGCGACGCCTCTACGACGAAGCTGCGGCAGCGCAGCTGGAGCTGAACGCCATGGTCGTGCGGCTGGCCGGCGACCGCGGGCAGCCTGGCTGGCGTCGCGCGCCGAAGGCACACCGACGAGTTCTGGACAAGCTCGTGGAATACGACAATGATGCGTCGCGCCTGACGGATCTCGCGGCCGCGAAGTTGGAGTTTCGGCGGCTGGACGACTTGTACGACGCGCTACACGAGCTGAGCCGAGACCCGGATGTGGTGGTGCTCGAGATCAAGGACCGTTTCGTTCGCCCGCCGTCGAGTGGATACCGGGATGTGCTGCTCAAGCTACGTATGTCGAATGGGCACGTCGCCGAGCTGCGCCTTCATCTCGTCGCGCTGGAGGGGGTGGCGGAATGGGAACATGCGTTGTACGAGATCAGGCGGGACCTGGATGCAATCGCTGGAGCGGCGGGCCGGCCGTTGACACTGACTGAACGCGCGGTGCGAGACGGCCTGCTCCGGCGCGGACAGGATGCTTACTGGCGTGCGTTGGGCAACGACAGAGGTGGGGTGTCGGAGGGATGAACCGACCCGGAGGTTTGGTGCTCCCAGCTTTCTTCAGCTACTACGAATCACCGATCAAGCTCGTGGAGACGACGGACGGTGGCGTGGCGGCGTGGCGCCTTTCCAAGGACACCGGCGGTTGGACTCCGGCGAACAAGCTCATCGACACTCTGCTCTTCGTTGGCGGGGACGAGATCGACGAGCTGACACGGGAGGAGTTCGTCCAGCAGACGGAGCGTGAGCGTGGTTACTACCTCACCGGTGAAGGTCCGATCTTCGCTCTCTACGAGACCGTCAGGGCCATCACGGATGCCCTGGCTCGGGAACGCCGCTACCCGACGCCCACCGAGATCGCTCTGATCGAGGGGGTGCGCCGGAGGACGTTCGTGATGTTCGAGGAGGAGTTGCAGCGGGCGGGTGATCCTGGTGCCGACCCGTCCCTGGGGCGGCAGCCCTAAACAGCTTGCGAACGGCCGGGGCGTGCAAGAGTGTCGCGGTATGGCTGACTCGCCCGCCACCGGCAAGCCCGACGCCCCACCCGCGCAGAGCTTCGCCTGGTCGAACATGTTCGTCCACCCTGACGAGGACCCGCGCTCGGAGGGCGGCTTCGACGACGAGCGGACGGTCCTCGTCGAGTATCTACGTGACCAGCGGCTCACTCTGCAGCTCAAGTGCGCCAACCTCGACGCCGAGCAGATGGCCCGTCGGGCCGTACCGCCGTCCACGTTGTCGCTGCTCGGCCTGGTCCGGCACATGGCCGAGGTGGAGCGGGGGTGGTTCCGCCGGGTGATGGCCGGCGAGGACGCGCCGGCTGTCTACCGCACGGAGAACGACCGGGACGCCGACTTCAACGGTGCGGTCGCGGATCCTGAGGTGGTCGCCGAGGCGTGGCGGAACTGGCGTACCGAGGTCGAGTTCGCCGAGCAGGTGGTGGAGCGGGCGTCCGACCTCGGGGTAACGGGTCGCAAGCGGAACGGGGAGGTCATCTCGCTGCGCGAGTTGCTGGTGCACATGATCGAGGAGTACGCGCGGCACAACGGGCACGCCGATCTGCTGCGCGAGCTGATCGACGGCCGGGTCGGCCAGTAGGTGTGACGCGACGGCGCCCGCTTCGATCCACCCGGGATCAGTGAAGTTGGGCTGTCGAGGGGAAGATGATCACCCGACTTCCGCGAAGCCGGGTGGATCAACGGGTGGATCGAGTGGGCGGGGGCGATGACCGTGCCGGACCCGGCGGCCACGCCGGCCAGTGTGGCCGACGCGGTGGCCGTGCAGGAGGAGTTGCGATCGTGGGTGGACCTCGTCGGGCCCGGCCCGGCCGAGCCGGCGACGGTGGCCGGGCTCGACGTCGCGTACGCCGAGAGCGGTGACCTGCTCGCGGCCGCCGTGACCGTGCTCGACGCCCGCACCCTCGCGGTGCTCGACCAGGCCGTGAGCGTCGGCCGGCCCGCGTTCGGGTACGTCCCGGGTCTGTTCGCGTTCCGGGAACTGCCCGCGCTGCTCGCCGCGCTGGACCGGCTGACCAGCCGGCCCGAGCTGCTGGTCTGTGACGGGCACGGGTTCGCCCACCCGCGCCGTTTCGGGCTCGCCTGTCACCTCGGTGTCGTGACCGGCCTGCCGGCCATCGGCGTCGGCAAGACCCCACTGATCGGTACCTGGGCGGCGCCGGCCGCCGAGCGGGGTGCGTGGTCGGCGCTGCGCGACGGGAACGAGGTGGTGGGCCGGGTGCTGCGTACGCGCAGCGGGGTGAAGCCGGTCTTCGTCAGCGTCGGTCACCGGATGAGTCTGGACAACGCCGTGGCCCAGGTGCTCGCGTTGACCCCGCGCTACCGGCTGCCCGAGACCACCCGGACCGCCGACCGGCTCTGCCGGGACGCCCTGGCCGCGGCGCGCACCGCGCCGCCACCCGAACGACGCTGACCTACCGACCACGCCCCGACCCGGGCGGACGAGCGGTGGAGGTATCGGCGAGTAATGAGGCACACATCCGGTGCGCTCTATGACAGGTGGGTCAGGTGGGGCGGTAGTAGCCTGACGCGGAAGCGAACGGCGAGGTGATCATGTCGGTACGGCAGGTGGCGCGGCTCGCGACCGTCGGCGCGTTGCTCGGTGGCCTGGTGCTGCTCGGCGGGTCGCCGGCGCTCGCGGACGACGACTCGGTGCGGGTGGGTTCGGCCGGCAGCTTCCGGGCCGGTGGCTCGGCCGAGGGTGTGAACGTCGAGGTGCGTAAGCGCAGCGACGGCTGCGTGATGCTGCGTACGGCGCTAAGCCTGCGGCTGGACGGCCTGCGGGCGGACCAGGTGAGAATCCAGGTCGACTACGGTGGCCGTTGGTTCCCGGTTCCCGCCAGCGGCGGCGGTGGCACGGTGAGCACGTCGCAGGTCGCACCGGCCAAGCCGTCGCTCTGCAAGGGCAAGCGCATCACCATGCGTTACCGGGTCGCCTTCGTGGCCGGGGCGCCGGGCGGGCGGCTCACCGTGATCGGCGAGGCCACCAGCGCGGCCGGCCGGACGCTGGGCCGGGGTTCTGATTCGGCGCGCGTGGACGGTGCGCGCGTGACCGCGTCCCCGACCCCGTCGAAGAAGCCGTCACCGAGCCCGACTCCGGTGGCCACCGAGGCGGCCGCCGAACCCGATTCGACCCCGGCGGTGCTGGCGGCACCGACCGGACCGAGCACGACGAACAACGCCAAGGAGTCCTCCGGCATGTCCTCGATCATGTACATCGGCTTGGGCCTGGTCGCCCTCGGGGCGCTGCTGATCGGGCTGCTGGTGCGCAGGTCCCGGCAGGACAAGTCGGCCGCCGGCGAGCCGGCCGTGCCGTCGCCGGGCTTCCCGGGTGGCACCACCTACCGGGCCGGGGCAGGGGTGCCGGCCGCCCCGGCCCGCCCCGGCCAGGTGTACGGCCAGCCGCCCGCGTCCGGCGCGGTCTACGGCGTGCCCTCCCCACGGCCCGTGGGCGGCGGTGTCTACGGCAGCCGCCCGGCCGTCGAGCCGGACGAGACCCGGCCGGTCCCCGGGCAGCGGGGTGGCCACGGGCAGGAACAGGTCCCGTCGATGCCCGCCACCGGTGGTGAACACACCGTGCTCATGCCCAGGCTGCCCGACTGACCGAGGCGTGACCGGTGCCCTCCGATACGCTCAGGGTGCGTGACGACCTGCGGCCAAGGAGTGAACCGGTGTCTGATCTGTCCCAGATCGTGAAGGCGTACGACGTCCGCGGGACGGTGCCTGACCAGTGGGACGAGCGGACCGCCGAGGCCCTCGGCGCCGCGTTCGCGCAACTACTGAACGGCTCCGACGAGCCCGGCGACGCCGTCGCGATCGGGTACGACATGCGGGGCACCTCGCCCGGCCTGGCCGCCGCGTTCGCCGCCGGCGTACGCGCGGAGGGGCGCTCGGTCATCGAGATCGGTCTCGCCTCGACGGACATGCTCTACTTCGCTGCCGGGTCGCTGAACCTGCCCGGGGCGATGTTCACCGCGAGCCACAACCCGGCCCGCTACAACGGGATCAAGATGTGCCGTGCCGGGGCTCGCCCGATCGGGCAGGACAGCGGGCTGGCCGAGATCCGTGACCGGGCGCAGGCGCTGCTGGACAAGGACGAGCCCCGCCCGGCCGGCGAGCCGACGCGGGCGGTCGAGCGGCGGGACATGCTGCCGGAGTACGCGGCGTACCTGCGCGAGCTCGTCGACCTGTCGCAGATCCGCCCGCTGAAGGTGGTGGTCGACGCGGGCAACGGCATGGCCGGCCACACCGTGCCGAGCGTGCTCGGCGACGCAGTGCTTTCGACGCTGCCGTTGGAGATCGTGCCGCTCTACTTCGAGCTGGACGGCAACTTCCCCAACCACGAGGCCAACCCGCTCGACCCGGCCAACCTGGTGGACCTACAGCGGGCGGTGGTGAAGCACGGAGCCGACATCGGGCTCGCCTTCGACGGCGACGCCGACCGGTGCTTCGTGGTGGACGAGCGGGGCGAACCCGTCTCGCCGTCCGCGATCACCGCGCTGGTCGCGGCGCGGGAGCTGGGCAAGTACCCGGGTGCCACGGTGATCCACGGTCTGATCACCTCCCGCGCGGTGCCGGAGATCATCCGGGAGCACGGCGGGGAGCCGGTGGTGGCACGGGTCGGGCACTCCTTCATCAAGGCGGAGATGGCCCGCACCAACGCGGTCTTCGGCGGCGAGCACTCCGCGCACTACTACTTCCGGGACTTCTGGTTCGCCGACACGGGCATGCTCGCCGCCATGCACACCCTGGCCGCGCTCGGCGAGCAGTCGCTGCCGCTCTCGGTGCTGGCGGGCGAGTACGAGCGGTACGTCGCCAGCGGCGAGATCAACTCCACCGTGACCGACCAGGCCGCGACGATGAGTGACGTACGCGGCGCGTACCCGGACGCCGTGGCCGATGACCTGGACGGGCTGACCCTGCGTTTCCCCGACGGGGCATGGTTCAACCTGCGCGCGTCCAACACCGAGCCGCTGCTGCGGCTGAACGTCGAGGCACCCACCCGGGACCGGATGATCTCCCTCCGCGACGAGGTGCTCGACCGGGTTCGCCGATAAGATCGCCTGCGCCGCTCGGCACCGCCGACGGTGAAGCCGCACACGTGGAAGGAGCCGCGCCGTGGCCCTGGATCCGCAGTTGCTCGAGATACTCGCCTGTCCGGACACGCACCACGCACCGCTGAACTACGACGCGCAGGCGCAGACGCTGACCTGCACCGAATGTGGCCGCATCTTCGAGGTCCGCGACGACGTGCCGGTGCTGCTGCTGGACGAGGCGCGCGGTGGCCCGGGGCAGCAGTCGTGATCGACGGGACCGCCGGGGTCAGCGGCCACCGGGAAGCCGACGAGGCCCTGCTCGACAACGCCGACGCGCTCGCCGAACGCGACCCGGGCGGCATGCTGCGGCACACCGCCGCGGCCGGCGCGCAGGTCCGCGAGTCGGCTGCGCTCGCCGCCGAGGCGAACCTGTCCGTACTCGCCGACGAGGGGCGGCCGAGGGCCGTGGTCATCGCCGGCATCGGCACCGCCGGCCGCACCGGTGACGTCCTCGCGACGGTCGCCGGACCGCGCTGCCCGGTGCCGGTCATCCCGCACCGCAGCGCCGGCGTACCGGGCTGGGTGGGCGCGGCCGACGTGGTCATCGCCGTGAGCGCCTCCGGCCGCAGCCCCGAGGCGCTGGGCGCCGCGGAGGCGGCGCACCGGCGTGGGGCGCGGCTGGTCGCGGTCGGTGCCCCCGACTCCCAACTCCAGTCGGTCGCCGAGCGGGCGCGCGCGCCGTTCATCCCGGTGCCCCGACGCGCCCCGGCCCGGGCCAGCCTCTGGGCGCTCACCGTGCCGGTGCTGCTCGCCGCCCGTACGCTCGGGCTGGTCAAGGTCAACGAGGCGGACCTGGCCGAGACCGCGGCCCGGCTCGACGCGGAGGCCGACCGGTGCCGACCCACCGCCGAGTCGTTCGTGAACCCGGCGAAGTCGCTGGCCCTCGGACTGGCCGGGTCCATCCCGATCGTCTGGGGCTCGTCACCGCTGGCGACCGTCGCGGCCCGCCGCTTCGGCGACACCCTCTCGGCGAACGCGCGGTACCCCGTCGTGACCGGGGCGCTGGGTGAGGCCGGGCGGGGCCGGGTCGGCCTGCTCGACGGGGTCTTCGGTGGTCTCGTGGAGGGCGAGCGGGACATCTTCGCCGACCCGGACGAGACCGTCGGCGACGCGACCCGGCTGCGGCTGGTGCTGCTGCGCGACGGCGGGCTGAACGCCGAGGACGACGCCGACGAACCACTCGCCGTCGAGGAACGTCGTGCCGAGGCGGTGCAGACCCTCGCGGAGCGCCGTGGCGTGCGCTGCGACGTGGTGACCGCCGAGGGCGGGTCCGCGTTGGAGCGGCTCGCCTCGCTCACCGCGGTTCCGGACTTCGCCTCGATCTACCTGGCCCTGGCCCACGGGCTGGACCCGATGGCGGTGCCCGCCATCACCGAAATGAAGGAGCTGTCGAACCAGTGATCGAACGTTGTGAGCGGCGCGGGACCCCGTCTCGTAGCGGGGTTGCGTGGCTCAGCGGAGCGGCGGCGTGAGCGCTGAAGGCGGAACCAGGGCGATCATCGCGGCCCTGCTGGCCAACATCGGCATCGCCGTCACGAAGTTCGTCGCGTTCCTGCTGACCGGCTCGTCGTCGATGCTGGCGGAAGCGATCCACTCGGTGGCCGACTCGGGCAACCAGGGGCTGCTGCTGCTCGGCGGCAAGCGGGCCAAGCGGGAAGCCACCCCGCAGCACCCGTTCGGCTACGGCCGCGAGCGCTACATCTACGCGTTCATCGTCTCCATCGTGCTGTTCAGCGTCGGTGGCCTGTTCGCGTTGTACGAGGCGTACCACAAGTACCAGGAGAAGGAGGGCATCCACGATCACCAGTGGGTGCCGATCGCGGTGCTGCTCATCGCGATCACATTGGAGTCGTTCTCCTTCCGTACGGCCATCAAGGAGTCGAACCATCTCCGGGGCGGCCAGTCCTGGGTCAAGTTCATCCGTCGCGCCAAGGCGCCGGAGCTGCCGGTGGTCCTGCTGGAGGACTTCGGCGCGCTGATCGGCCTGGTGTTCGCGCTCTTCGGCGTGAGCATGACGCTGGTCACCGGCAACGGCGAGTGGGACGCGCTGGGCACCGCCATGATCGGCATCCTGCTCGTCACCATCGCCGTGGTGCTCGCCATCGAGACGAAGAGCCTGCTGCTCGGTGAGGGTGCCGAGGCGCACGACCTGGCCGCCATCGAGCGGGCCGTGACCGAGGGGCCGGAGGTCGAGCGGATCATCCACATGAAGACGCTCTACCTGGGGCCGGAGGAGCTGATGGTGGCCGCGAAGGTCGGTGTGTCGGCCTGCGAGAGCGCCGAGGAGGTCGCCCGCGGCATCAACGCCGTGGAGGCGCGGATCCGTGCCGCCGTGCCGATCGCGCGGGTCATCTACCTCGAGCCGGACATCTACAGCGCGGCCGCTGAGCGCGCGGGCACCGGGTCCGCGTCGCGAACCGCGGTACCGCCGACGCAGGGCGCGGCGGACGAGACGGCCGAGAGGCCGGGGAGCTGAAACAAGTGGAACTGTTGTACGGCCCTGTTCGGGACTATGCCTGGGGATCCCGTTCGGCCATCGCCGCTCTGCAGGGACGGCCGGTGCCGAGCGACGGCCCCGAGGCCGAACTCTGGCTCGGCGCCCACCCGGGCGCCCCGGCCGCCGTCGAACGCGACGGCAACCGGGTCAGCCTGCTGGACGTGCTGGAGGCGGAGCCGGAGCACTGGCTCGGTCGGGAGGGCGTCAACCGGTTCGGTACCCGACTGCCGTTCCTGCTGAAGGTGCTGGCCGCGGAAGGCGCGTTGAGCCTTCAGGCCCATCCGGACGCCAAGCAGGCGCGGGCCGGCCACGCCGCCGACATCGCACGTCCGGCGGGGGAGCGCAACTACGTCGACCCGTACCACAAGCCGGAGCTGCTGGTCGCGCTCTCACCGTTCGAGGCGCTCTGCGGGTTCCGTGACCCGGCGGAGTCGGCGCGGGCGCTCGCCGAGTTCGACGTACCGTCGCTGGGGCCGGTCGTGGACGCGCTGCGTACCGGCCTGGCGGGCCTGCGCACGGCGGTCCGCACCCTGCTGACCTGGCCGCAGGAGGAACGGGCCGGGCTGGTGGCCGCGGTGGTCGCCGCGCCGGTCGACGGTCCGGACGCCGAACTGGCGCGGTCGCTGGCGGCCGAGTACCCGGCCGACCCTGGCGTGCTGGTGGCGCTGTTGCTCAACCACGTCCGGCTGGTGCCCGGTGAGGCGATCTGGATGCCGGCCGGCAACCTGCACGCCTACCTGCGCGGCACCGGTGTGGAGATCATGGCGGCGAGCGACAACGTGCTGCGTGGCGGCCTCACCCCGAAGCGGGTGGACGTCGACGAGCTGCTGCGGGTGCTGCGTTTCGAGGTGCTCGACAACCCGGTGCTCGCGGCCCGGCCGGTCGGTGCTGGGGTGGACTGCTGGCCGGTGCCGGTGGACGACTTCGCGCTGTATCGGGTGACCGTGGGTGGCGAGGTGCCGGAGGTGGAGCTCTCCGTCGCGGGCCCGCGCGTGGTTCTCTGCCTGACCGGCCAGGTCACCGTGGACGACGGGGCCGGTGTGCTGAAGCTGGAGCGCGGTCAGGCCGGGATCGGCAGCGCCGCTGGCGGTGCGCTGCGGATCACCGGGTCCGGTGCGGCGTACGTGGCCTCCAGCGGAGTGAGCTGACGGCCTGGCTGGGCCGCCCACGACCGGGCGGCCCGAGTGCCGGGGCGGCACGTGCGTCCGACAGCGGCCCGAAGTGCAGAATCGGCAAGTCCGACTTTTCCGGAATGGCTTGACGCGACGCTAGCTCAGTGTGACTCTATGGGTACGCAGCGTTATCGCGACGACGGTCCGAGAACGCGCGGGGAACCAAACCGGGGGGATGCGCGGGGCGGCCGGCTGGTGGACGGAAAGTCCGTTCACGACCGACCGCCCCGTGCGCTGTCCGGGATCCCGCGTCTCCGGGCGGCCGGGGTGCCCGCACGCCGGCGCGCGTAAGGTGGAGGGTCGCGCAGCACATCGTCCGACAGGAGCTTCCATGACCAGCACCCTCCCGGCGTCCAGCGGTACGCCGTCCGAGGCTCGGCCGAACACCGTCGCCGAGGGCGACTACAAGGTGGCGGATCTGTCGCTCGCCGAGTTCGGGCGCAAGGAGATCCGCCTCGCCGAGCACGAGATGCCCGGGCTGATGGCGATCCGTAGCGAGTTCGCCGAGGCACAGCCGCTGGCCGGTGCCCGGATCACCGGGTCGCTGCACATGACCATCCAGACGGCCGTCCTGATCGAGACCCTGGTCGCGCTCGGCGCGCAGGTCCGCTGGGCTTCCTGCAACATCTTCTCCACCCAGGACCATGCCGCCGCGGCGATCGTGGTCGGCCCGAACGGCACCCCCGACGCCCCGGCCGGCGTCCCGGTCTACGCCTGGAAGGGTGAGACGCTCGAGGAGTACTGGTGGTGCACCGAGCAGGTGCTCACCTGGCCGGACGGGCAGGGCCCGAACATGATCCTCGACGACGGCGGTGACGCCACCCTGCTCGTGCACAAGGGCGTCGAGTTCGAGAAGGCCGGCGCAGTGCCGCCCGTCGAGTCCGCCGACTCCGAGGAGTACGCGGTCATCCTCGGCCTGCTGCACCGCACGCTCGCCGAGGACGGCCAGCGCTGGACCCGGATCGCCGCCGGCATCAAGGGCGTCACCGAGGAGACCACCACCGGCGTGCACCGCCTCTACGAGATGCAGCGCGAAGGCACCCTGCTCTTCCCGGCCATCAACGTCAACGACTCGGTGACCAAGAGCAAGTTCGACAACAAGTACGGCTGCCGGCACTCGCTGATCGACGGCATCAACCGGGCCACCGACGTGCTGATCGGCGGCAAGATGGCCGTTGTGATGGGCTACGGTGACGTGGGCAAGGGCTGCGCCGAGTCGCTGCGCGGCCAGGGCGCCCGAGTCGTGGTGACCGAGGTCGACCCGATCTGCGCGCTGCAGGCCGCGATGGACGGCTACCAGGTGGCCACCCTGGACGACGTCGTGGAAAAGGCGGACATCTTCGTCACCGCCACCGGCTGCTTCAGCGTCATCACCCACGAGCACATGGCCCGGATGAAGCACCAGGCCATCGTCGGCAACATCGGCCACTTCGACAACGAGATCGACATGGCCGGCCTGGCCAAGCGCTCGGACGTCCAGCGCGAGAACATCAAGCCGCAGGTCGACCTGTGGCGGTTCGACGACGGCCACGCGATCATCGTGCTCTCCGAGGGCCGCCTGCTGAACCTGGGCAACGCGACCGGTCACCCGAGCTTCGTCATGTCGAACTCGTTCTCCAACCAGACGATCGCGCAGATCGAACTCTTCACCAAGACCGACGAGTACCCGATCGGCGTCTACGTGCTGCCCAAGCACCTGGACGAGAAGGTCGCCCGGCTGCACCTGGACGCGCTCGGCGCCAAGCTGACCACGCTCAGCAAGGAGCAGGCCGCCTACCTCGGTGTGCCGGTGGAGGGCCCCTTCAAGCCCGAGCACTACCGCTACTGACCCGATGTGAACCGGGCCGGCCGCGCGAGCGGCCGGCCCGGTTCGCGCATTCCGGAGGTATCAACCAGGGCACGGCGGTCGGTTCGCGCTTCCCGGAGGTATCAACCAGGGCCGCGGCGGCTCGGGCGGACCCAGGTCCAGACGCACCAGGCGAGCCAGGCCAACGAGACCGCGGTGGCCAGTGCCCGCAACCGCAGCGCGCTCAGCAGGAACACCACGGCCAGCACCGCCAGCCACGGGCCGAAGCCCCTCACGGTCGCCCTCCCGGCAGGGCCGGGGCGGACGCGACGGTGAAGGTGAACGGGTCGTCGGGCACGGTCGTCCTGTCTACGCGTAGGAGCGGTTCCGGATCCTCCCACAGCCGCCGCGCGCTGGCGTCCCGCACAGCCTGCCGGCCCGCACCGTCCGCGTCCCGGACGGCACGAGGGTCCGGTGCCCCACGGTCAGGCACCGGGTCGCTCGCCGGCAACGGTCGCCGGGCGTGCGGCCGGAGTGTCGGGCTGGGTGGGGGGTGCCGCCGCCGGGCGCAGCACCGGAAGGCTGGGTTGGCTCGGCGTTACCCGGCCGGTCGTTGCCGGCTCCGGCGAGGCCGGGCGGATCGGCATGGTCGGCGGGGAGGGAACCAGCTCCGGCCAGAGCGCCGAGGTCACCGCCCGGGTCCGTTGGAGCCGCTGTACCGCCCTGCGGTGCCGTTCCCCGAGCACGGCGGCCAGGTAGACGGTCTCCGGCGCGGCCAATGGTGGCGGCGGCGTGGTCACCGCGGCCGCCTCGGCCACCTCGGCCCAGAGCCCGCGGGCCAACCGGGTCCGCGCCGGCTCCGCGAAGAGGTGCACCCGCGCCAGGTACTGCCGCACGGCCAGCACCAGCTTGTCGTCGAGCCGGCTCAGGTCCAGCGTGTACGCCCAGCCGACCAGCGGCGGCACTGCGGTCGGGATGGGGCGCCACACGGACGCGGTGCGGGTGTGTACGACCAGCGTGCCGGCCACCAGGTCACCGAGGCGCCGTCCCCGTCGGTCGGTCAGCATGACCGTCACCCCGGCCACCCAGCTGATCAGCGGCAGGATGAGGCCGGGCCACTCCACGGCGACGCCGACCAGAGCCCGGGTCAGTGACTGCCGGAGCTCGACCGGGCCGCCGTCGGCGCTGATCACCCGCAGGCCGACCGCGAGCTTGCCCACCGTCTGACCATTGTTGAAGCGCTCCATCAGCACCGGGTAGCCGACCAGCACGAGGACCAGCGCGAGGGTGCCGGTCGCGCTGTTCAGCGCCGCGTCGACCAGCTCGAACGGCAGAGCCGCGAAGAGCAGCGCGATCAGCACGGCGAGCAGCAGGGCGGCCACCAGCTGGGTCAGGACGTCCAGCAGCAGCGCGAGCACCCGCGAGCCGAGCCGGGCGACCCGGACCTCCAAGGCCACCGCCTCGCCGCTGACCAGGCCGGCGTCGCTCCACGGCACGGCCCGGGCAGCGGGGCGGGTACGGGCCGGCGGTGGTGGTTGCGCGCTCACCCCGACAGTGAACACTATGATCCCCGCACGGAGGTGCATGTGGATCTCGACGCGTACGTCGCGGAGCACGGCGGACAGTGGCGGCGTCTCGAGGCGCTGTGCCGGCGCAGCCGTCTCGACGCCGAGGAGGTCGACGAACTCATCGCCCTCTACCAGCGGACGGCCACCCAGCTCTCCGTGCTGCGCAGCCGCTCACCCGACCCCGCGCTGGTCAGTCAGCTCTCCCAGCTGGTGCTGCGGGCCCGGGCGCGGATCACCGGCCGGTCCCGCCCGTCCCTCTCGGCCGTCACCAGGTTCCTGCTCGCCGGCTTTCCGGGTGCGGTCTACCGGGCCTGGCCCTGGTGGTGCGCGGTGGCGACCGCGTTCAGCGTGCTGAGCTTCTTCCTGATGTGGTTCGTCGCCGGCAACCCGGACACCGCCGCCGCGTTCATCGGCGACGACGCGGCGGCCGAGTTGGTCGAGTCGGGCTTCGCCGGTTACTACACGGAATTCTCCGCGCCGACCTTCGCCTTCCACCTCTGGACGCACAACGCCTGGATCGCCGCGCAGTGCCTGGCGTCCGGGGTGCTGATCGTGCCGGTGTTCTACCTGCTCTGGCAGAACGCGCTCAACATCGGGGTGGTCGGCGGCGTGATGATCTCGTACGGGCGGTCGGATGTCTTCTTCGGCCTCATCACCCCGCACGGACTGTTGGAGCTGACCGGGGTCTTCGTGGCCGCCGGGGTCGGTCTGCGTACGGGCTGGGCGTGGATCTCGCCGCCCGCCGAGCTGACCAGGGGCCAGGCGGTCGCTCGCGCCGGCCGTTCGGCGATCGTGGTGGCGCTCGGCCTGGTCGGGGTCTTCGCGGTCTCGGCGTTCGTCGAGGCGTTCGTCACCCCGGCCCCGGTGCCGGTTCCGTTGCGCGTCGGCCTCGGCGCCGTCGTCTGGCTCGCCTTCCTGGCGTACGTCCTCATCCTCGGCCGCCGCGCCACCCACCCGGAATCCGTCCCGGACCCGGCCGCCAACCCCGCTGGTGGGGTGGGGTCAGAGTTGGGCTCGGGCCTTCAGGCGTAGGTAGGTGTCGGCCAGGCGGGTGGCGAGGGCACCGGCCGGAGCGTCCACCACGGTGACGCCGTGGCGGGTCAACGCCGCCCGTACCCGGTCCCGTTCGGCCAGCGCCCGCCATCCGGCCGCAGCCGCGTAGGCATCCGCCGCTCTGGCCGGCGTGGTCGAGGTCATCGTGGTCAGCACCGGGTCGTGGATCGCCGCGATCACCACCCGGTGCCGCGCGGCCAGCCGGGGCAGCACCGGCAGCAGTCCCTCGCCGAGGGCTCCCGCCTCCAGCGCGGTGAACAGCACCACCAGGCTGCGCTGACGCTGCCGACGCAGGATCTCGCCGGCGATCAGTTCGAAGTCCGTCTCGACCAGGGCCGGCTGGAGCGGGGCGAGCGCGTGCACCAGCCGGGGGAGCAGCGCCGGCCGGCCGCTGCCGGTCACCGTGGCCCGGATCGCCGTGTCCGCGGCGAGCAGGTCGACGCGGTCGCCGGCCCGGGCGGCGAGCGCCGTGAGCAGCAACGCGGCGTCGATGGAGGTGTCCAGCCGGGGCTCGTCGCCGACCCGAACGGCCGAGGTGCGGCCGGTGTCGAGCACGCAGACCAGCCGCCGGTCCCGCTCCGGCCGCCAGGTGCGCACCAGCACGTCCGCCTGCCGGGCGCTGGCCCGCCAGTCGATCGACCGGATGTCGTCGCCGACCACGTACTCGCGCAGCGTGTCGAACTCGGTGCCCTGGCCACGCCCGCGGGTGACCTGGGTGCCGTCGATGATCCGCAGCCGGGCCAGCTTCTCGGGCAGGTGCCGGCGGGAGTCGAACCGGGGCAGTACGCGCAGCGTCCACGGTGGCGTGGCGGGGCGGCCCGAGCGTTGCCGGAACGCCAGCCGCATCGGCCCGTACGAGCGGATGGTCAGGGACACCGCCGGGCGGTCGCCACGCCGGGTCGGCGTCAACCGGGTGGGCAGCACCAGCGTGTCGCCGGGCGGCACCGTGACGATCCGTTCCGGGGGCACGTCGGGGCGGGCGCCAGCCGAGGGCACCCAGGCATCGCGGACCTGGGCGCGCAGCGTACGTCCGGAACCGTTGCCGAGGCGAAGCGCGACGGTGGCCGTGCCGCCGAGCCGGACCGTCCGGTCGCCCTCCCGTTCCACGCTGAGCGCGGTCGGCGGGACCGCCCGCATCCGGTCGACGAGCACGAGCAGCAACACCCCGCCGGTCATCACCAGCACGCCCGCGAACGGCGACGGCCAGAGCGGAAGGGTCAGCGCCCCGGCCGCCAGCAGCAGCGCCGCCCGCCAGGTCATCGCGGCGTCGGCACGGTGGCGAGCACCGCGTCCAGCACCGAGTCCACCCCCACGCCTTCCAGCTCCACCTCCGGCCGCAGCCGCAGCCGGTGCCGCAGGGTGGGCCGGGCCACCGCCTTCACGTCGTCCGGCACCACGTGGTCCCGTCCGGCCAGCCAGGCCCACGCCTTGGCGGTGTTCAGCAGCGCGGTCGAGCCGCGCGGCGAGGCGCCGAGCTCCAACGCGGGGGTGTTACGGGTGGCCCGGCAGAGGTCGACGAGGTAGCCGAGGAGCGGATCGGCCACGTGGACCCGGCCGACCGCGGCGCGGGCGGCCGCCAGGTCCGCGGCGGTCGCCACCGGCCGTACGCCGGCCGCGGCGAGGTCACGCGGGTCGAAACCGGCGTGGTGCGCCCGCAGCACGCCCAGCTCCTCCTCCCGGTTGGGCAGCGGCACGGTGAGCTTGAGCAGGAACCGGTCCAGCTGGGCCTCGGGCAGCGGGTAGGTGCCCTCGTACTCGACCGGGTTCTGGGTGGCGGCCACGATGAACGGGTCGGGCAGCGGACGCCGGGCACCCTCCACCGACACCTGCCGCTCCTCCATGACCTCCAGCAGCGCCGACTGGGTCTTCGGTGGCGTCCGGTTGATCTCGTCGGCGAGCAGGAGGTTGGTGAAGACCGGGCCCTCCCGGAAGGTGAACGCGGCGGTGTGCGGATCGAAGATCAACGAGCCGGTGACGTCGCCGGGCATCAGGTCGGGGGTGAACTGCACCCGCTTGGAGTCCAGGTCCAGTGCGGTGGCCACGGTGCGGATAAGCAGGGTCTTGGCCACTCCCGGTACGCCTTCGAGCAGCACGTGGCCCCGGCAGAGCAGGGCGATCACCAACCCGGTGACCACGGAGTCCTGGCCGACGACAGCCTTGCCGACCTCGGCCCGCAACCGGTGCAGGGCGGCGCGGGCATCGTCGGGGCCGATGGTCGGCGGCTCGGCGGTTGCGGCAGGTCGGGTCACCGCGGTCCTCCTTCGGTCGGGTCGGTGCGGGGCGATGGGACGGGCTGCGACCGCTCGGGCGGGGAGGCCACGACGGCACGGGTCACCGTGTCGAGCGAACGGGCCAGGGTGACCAGATCCTCGTCGGTGGCCGGGTCGTCGCCGTAGAGCAGCTCCTCGATCTGCTCCGGCTCGCCGCCCGTACGCGCCGCCACGGCCGTGGCCACCCGGTCCTGCGGCGCGTCCGCCGGCAGGTTGAGCCAGGGCAGCAGGCGGGCCAGGGCAGCCGAGCGCAGGGTACGTCCGGCCGGTCCACGGGCTCCGGCCCGCTGGTACAGGCGGGCTCGGCCAAGCGCCGTCTCGGCCGAGCGTACGGCCACGGGAAGCGGTTCCGGCGCGGGCGGCCCTAGCCGGCGGGCCCGCCACAGCGCGGCCAGCAGCAGGGCGAGCGCCAGTTGAACGAGGATCGCCCAGAACCAGAGCGGGAACGCCCCCCAGAGCGGGTTCGGCGGCGGTCCGCCGGCGGAGCCGCGGGGTGGCCCGTCGGCGGAGCCGTCGGGCGGCGTGCCGGGCCGGCCGCCCTGCCCGTTGCCGTCCGGTGGCATGGTCTCCGCGCCGGCTTCCGGGGTGGTGGGCGAGTCCGCAACCGGCGGTGGGCTGCTGCGGGCCGGCAGGGGCGGTTCGGGGCCGGCCAGGTCCAGCCAGACGATCCTCGCGTGCACCCCGAGCAGCGCGGTGGCGAACGCCTGGTTGTCCTGCTCCCCGAAACGGTCGTTGCGGAACGGGTCGTCGGCGCCGACGAGTACGGTCTCGACCGCTCCGGGCAGTCGTGCCAGCCCTGCGGAGAAGCAGAGGTCCGCGTCGACCTCGGCGTCCGGCTCGTACCGCTGGCGCTGCGCGGCGGCCTGACGTACCGGGCCCAGCTCATCGAGCGGGCACGGCGCGCCGTCGGTCTGCGGCCCCACCACCTTCGTCGCCCAGCGCCGATCGGTGAGATCCACCGGGACGCCGGTGGCGAGGAGGACCCGGACGGACGGGTCGACCAGCACCAGCCGGGTCCCGACGGGCAGCCGGGTCAGCCGGGCCAGGGTCTCCGATCGCAGGAGGTCGGCCGCCGGCACGAAGAGGGTGGCCGGCGGCCCGGTACGGGCGGTCGACAGGGCCGCGCGCGCATCGGTCTCCCGTCGGACGGTGAGGCCCCGCTGGCGCAGGGAGTCGGCGAGGCGGCTGCCGCCGTGCTCGCCGGTCTCCACCGGGGAGAGGTAACCCCGGTCGTCCGGGTCGGGGCGGTCGAGCGCGTGCGTGACCAGCGTGGTGGCGATCAGGGCGGCGACGAGTCCGAGCGGGATGGCCAACCGGTGCCAGCGCCGCCGCCGCGGCGCGGGGCCGGGCGGTCCGGCGGCCGTGCGCGGGCGGGCCGTGGCCTGCGGAACAGCTGTCACGGTCGCTCCTCCCGCAGGACGGCCGGCCGGTCGTCGGAGGCGGACCGCTCGGCCGCCAGGTTCGCCGGCACGACGCCGCCACCAGGCCCCGCGCTGCCGTCGGCACCCGCCGCGATGGCGCCGGGGTCCGCCGGGGCGGACTCGACCGGGGGTGGGGTGGCGAGCACCCGGTGCAGTTCGGCGGCGAGTTCCCGCATCCGCCGGTCGTGGTCGGCGGTGGCGGGCCGCTGCGCGTACCAGAGCTCGGAGAAGATCAGGCCGGCGGCCACCACCGGAGGGCCGGTGTGCGGCCGGTTCCGGGTGGCCGTCGAGCCGACCTCGAGCACCGTGAGCCCCGGCTGTGTGGGCACCACCTGCCGCGCCGCCAGCTCGCGGATCATGTCGCGCAGCCGCTCCCGTACCGCCTCGGCGTACCGCCCCTCGGCGGCGAGCCGGTCGGCGAGCGAGAGATGGGCGGTGAACTGATCGAGCGTCTCGTCGGGCGGCCCCGCGGGTTCGGCCGCCGGCGTGGCGTTGCCGGCGGCCCGGCGGCGACGCAGCCGCAGCCGGGGCCGGCGCAGTCGGGGCCAGCGTGGCCGGGGCAGCCGGATCCGGGGCAGTCCGATCCTGGGCAGGCGCAGCCGCGGTCGGGGGAGGCGGCGGGGAACCCAGGCCGGGAACGTGTACCACCCCAGCGCCGCCGTCACCCCGGCGACGACGAGCAGCGCCGCGACCAGCGACAGCGGGACGTGGTCGCCGAGCGCCGCGGTGGTCTCCGTCCACCACCGGCTGAAGCTCATCGGTCGGCCGCCAGCACGACGGGTTCCGGGGTTCCGGCCGGGGTGCGGGCGAGCAGGATGTCCAGGCCCTCGGTACGGATCCGGGTCTCCAGGTGCAGTACGGCGTCCAGGCAGGCGAGTGCCGGATAGGCGATGCTGTTCACGGCGGCCCAGGCCAGCAGCGCGACCGGCAGCGCCCAGCGGCTGTCAAGGAGACCGAGTTGGGACAGTCCCAGGATGACGCCGCTCGCCAGGCCGACGCGGAGGATCCACCAGCCGATGTAGCCGAGCAACCGGATCATGCCGGCGCGCATCCCGGACCGGGTGGCCAGCGCGGTGGCACGGGGCAGGACGCGGGGCAGGGACACCCGGTCGACGACGAGCGCCGGTGCGACGGCCCCCAGCAGGGCGAAGCCCACGAACCAGACCGGTCCGCAGAACGCCGCCACGCCCATCAGGCCGCCGACGACGAGCGCGAACAGGACGGTGGCACCCCAACGGCCGCCGGCTCTGTGCAGCACCTCCCCGGGGCGGGCGGTCCGGCCGAGCAGCGCGGCCGCGCCGGCCCGGGCGGCCGGATTGCCGAGCAGCGCGATGATCATGGCCTCGGCCGTCGCGCCGGTCGTGAGCAGCACCCAGTACGCGCCGAACGAACCGTCGGTCAGCCACCAGATCGGCGGTACCGTGCCGGCCGCGAGCCGCAGCGGTTGCAGTACGAGGAACTGCTCGGCGGCGGCGAGGACGAAGGCGATCGGCACCAGTACGCGGGCCTGCTCGCGTAGGAGCAGCACGGCCGAGTCGAGCAGTTCGCCCACGGTGAGCGGGCGGTGCGGGAGCACGGCGATCGGGCCGGCGTCGGGCACACGTACTCCTGGGGGACGAACGGTGGTGGCGCGCGGTGGCGCACGCGGGGATCATGGTGTCACGCCCGGCCCGATCCGGTGGACCCGCAGGTCGGCGTCGGCGCGCGGTCACCCAGCGCCGGGGACGCTGTGGCAAGCTTGCCGCGGCGATACCGTGCCGGGTGACGCCGGTCCCACCGACATTGAATGGGGATGGAAGATTAATCCCATGAGAGCCCGGGTTCTGGTGGTCGACGACGACCCCGCGCTTGCCGAGATGCTCGGCATCGTGCTGCGCAGCGAGGGTTTCCTGCCCTCTTTCGTGGCAGACGGGGAGCGGGCACTGGCCGCGTTCCGCGACAGCCGGCCCGACATCGTCCTGCTCGATCTCATGCTGCCCGGGATGAGCGGCATCGACGTGGCGCGCGCGATCCGGACGGAGTCCGGCGTGCCGATCGTCATGCTGACCGCCAAGAGCGACACGGTCGACGTGGTGCTCGGGTTGGAGTCGGGCGCTGACGACTACGTGGTCAAGCCGTTCAAGCCCAAGGAGCTGGTGGCCCGGATGCGGGCCCGGCTGCGCCGGGGCGAGGACGTCGCGCCGGAGCTGCTGACCATCGGTCCGCCCGGCAACCAGATCAGCATCGACGTGCCGGCCCACACGGTCAGCCGCAACGGCGAGGAGGTGAAGCTGACGCCGCTGGAGTTCGACCTGCTGGTCGCTCTCGCCCGCAAGCCACGGCAGGTCTTCACCCGCGAGGTGCTGCTGGAGCAGGTCTGGGGCTACCGGCACGCCGCGGACACGCGGCTGGTGAACGTGCACGTGCAGCGGCTGCGCGCCAAGATCGAGCCCGATCCGGAGCGACCGGAAATCATCCTCACCGTGCGTGGTGTGGGCTACAAGGCGGGCACCGGATAGCCTGGGGCGCACTGTGGCCTCCCCCGTGCTCCCGCCCCCCGAGACAGCGACGACCCGCCGACGCGGCGCCGGTCGTGAGCTGTGGCGTGCGCTCGCCGGACGGACCGCACGGCTGGTGGCCTGGGTGCACCGGACGTGGCGACGGTCCCTCCAGGTCCGGGTGGTCACCATCACACTGGTGGCGTCCAGCCTGCTGGTGGGTGGCTTCGCGTACCTCATCGCCGACAAGATCACCGGGATCCTGCTGGAGAACGCCAAGACCGACGTACGGCTGCGGTTGGAGGGCGGCGCCGAGTACGCGGCCAAGCAGGTCCTCCTCTACCGCCAGCCGCAGGAGGCCCAGCTCCAGCAGACCATCGAGGGCACGGTCAACTACCTGGCCGGCGGCGACCCCCAGCAGACCAGCGGGGTGGTCGTGGCGATCACCGCCGAGGATCATCCCGGGGTCATCCAGACCCGGGCGGCCCCGGCGATCGACGTCGGCCCCCTGATCAGCCCGGAGTTGCGGACGGCGGTCGCCGACGGCAACGTGGCCAGCCAGATCGGCACCGGCCGGCTCACCGGCAACCAGGACACCAAGTACCTGGCGTACGGCTCCCCGGTGCCGACCAAATTCGGCCAGATCGAGCTCTACTACCTCGTGCCGCTGACCCGGCAGGACGCCACGGCGGCCGAGGCCCGGGCCACCGTGGTCGGGACCGGTGCAGCCCTGGTGGTGCTGCTCGGGCTGCTCGCGGCCCTGGTCACCCGGCTGGTGGTGAACCCGGTGCGGGTGGCGGCGCGCACCGCCCAGCGGCTCTCCGCGGGGCTGCTCGACCAGCGGATGGTGGTCAACGGCGAGGACGACCTGGCGCTGCTCGCCGCGTCGTTCAACCAGATGGCCACCAATCTGCAACGGCAGATCCTGCGGCTGGAGGAGATGTCCCGGTTGCAGCGCCGGTTCACCTCCGACGTCTCGCACGAGCTGCGTACGCCGCTCACCACGGTCCGGATGGCCGCCGACCTGATCTTCGCCGAGCGCGACGAGTTCGACCCGGCGGTGGCCCGCAGCGCCGAGCTGCTCCAGGCCGAGCTGGACCGGTTCGAGGAGCTTCTCACCGACCTGCTGGAGATCAGCCGGTTCGACGCCGGCTTCGCCATGCTCGACGCCGAGCCGACCGACCTGGTGCCGATCGTGCACCGCGTGGTGGAGCGGCTGACCGGCCTGGCCGAGCGGGTCGGCGTACCGATCGAGCTGGACCTGCCGGAGGACGAGGTGATCGCCGAGGTGGATCCGCGCCGGGTCGAGCGCGTGCTGCGCAACCTGGTCGGCAACGCGGTCGAGCACGGCGAGGGCCGACCGGTGCTGATCCGTCTGGGCATGGACGAGACCGCGGTGGCGATCACCGTGCGCGACCACGGGGTGGGGCTGAAGCCGGGCGAGGAGAAGCTGGTCTTCAACCGGTTCTGGCGCGCGGATCCGTCGCGGGCGCGGCAGACCGGCGGCACCGGCCTCGGGCTGTCGATCAGCGTGGAGGACGCGCGGCTGCACGGCGGCTGGCTGGAGGCGTGGGGCGCGCCGGGCCAGGGCGCCCAGTTCCGGCTCACGCTGCCGGCGCGGGCCGGGGACCGGCTGACCACCTCGCCGCTGCGCCTGGTGCCCGAGGATGCCCGGCTGCCCTTCGGCGGCCCGGGCGACGCCGGTCCGCTGGCGATCGGCCCGGGCGCTGGTGGCGCGTTGACGATCGGCCCGGCGACGTCGGAAGACCCGGAGGCTACGCGGGCGGAGGTGCGTACGTGAGAGGACGTCTCCTGGTCGGGGCGCTCTGCGGGGCCCTGGCACTCGTCGGGTTCACCGGATGCGGCATCCCGGAGCGCACCGAGGTACAGATCGACCGGCGGAAGGAGCCGGCGACGGAGCCGGGCGCGGTCAACGCCGGGCGCCAGGAACCGCCGACCCGGATGATGAGCGGCGACGACCCCGAGGCGTTCGTCAGGAACTTCCTCTCCGCTGCCGCGGGTGAGTCCGACCGCGCCTACTACCGGGTGAAGCAGTTCATCGACCCCCAGTACCGCAACCGGCTCCAGGAGAAGCGGGGCAGCGAGGTCGAACTCACCGTCGTCCGGCTGACCGACACGAGGTCCGTGTACGACGGCCCTCGTGTCACGGTGACCATCGTCGTACAACAGGTCGGTGTCCTGCGGACCGACGGTACGCTCGCGCCGCCGGTGTCCGGCGACACGGAGTACACGTTCGGGCTACGAAGTGTCGGTCAACCCGGTACGACGCAGAACGGGGCCAGCTTCTTCGTGACCGAGCCGCCGAACGTGCTGCTGCTCAGCGACACGGCGCTGCAGGACTACTACGCGAGTCAGGTGATCTACTTCTGGAGCTCGGACCGCACCCAGTTGGTGCCCGACCTGCGTTACCTCCCGGACACGGTGCCCAACGAGCGGCGGCTCAACGAGGTGGTCAAGTGGCTGGTGGGTGGTCCGTCGGACTGGCTGCGAACGGGCGTGGTGGGCCTGCCCGACCGCACAGAGCTGATCAACAACGCGACCGGCGGCGACGGCCGCTGGGAGGTCAACCTCGACATGCCCGGTGACGACCGGACGCAGATCGATCAGCTCATCACCCAGCTCGCGTGGTCGTTGCGCGACTTCGACGGCGAGCTGGAGCTGAAGATCCGCAACAACTCCGTGAAGGTCGAGAACCTGGCCGGGCGGCGTTCGTCACGCTCCCTGTACCCCTTGCTGCTAGAGGGACCGCAGCGATACTGCGTGTTCGAAGGGGCGATCCACCCACTGGCCGACGAGCCGTCCGCCGTCGTGCCGATCGACCCGACGGCGAACAAGAACGTGGTGTCCGCCGGGCTCGCGCGCTCCGGCGAGCAGATCCTGGCCGCGCTCGTGGTGACCACGGGGGGAGGGAAGCAGCGCCTGACCGTAGGCACCGGACGAGGACCGGTGACGTCGTTCGCCAAGGGACAGGATTTCAAGGAGATCGGCTCGCCCGTCTGGTTGCGCTCCAGTGATCCGCGCCAACCGCAGGGGCTGGTGGTGGCCGACGGCAAGCTCTACCGGTTCGACCAGAATGCGCACACGACCCAGATCGTGCTCAACCTGCCCCCGGGCGTGGTGACCGCTGTCGCCGCCTCGCTCGACGGTCAGCGGATCGCGCTGATCGCCGGCGGTGGGCTGTACGTCGCGGCGGTCAACCTGTTGGACGGGGGTGGAGTGACCATCGGTCCGTCCCGCCGGGTGAGCACCTCACTGACCGGCCTCTCGGCGCTCGACTGGAACGACGAGTACCGGCTGCTCGTGGCCGCGTCGGCCGCGCGTCCGGCGATCTACCAGATCAGTGTGGACGGCGTTTCGCAGACGCGGCTCGACCCTGACCCGCGGGCCAAGGTGACCCACCTGTCCGCCTTCCCCGTCAACTCGACGATCCAGGTTTCCTCTGCCTTCATGTACGAGGCGAACGGGGTGGCGTACCGGACCGATTCCGACGAGCGCATCTCGTCGGCCCAGGTGGCCGGCGTCTCGCCGCCGCCGGCCGGCGTACGCCAAGGCAATCCGTCCGCCCCGTTCTTCCTGTTCTGAGCCGTGCGCGGCCTCGGCGGGCTCTGGGCGGACCTCAGCGACCTGGTTCTGCCCGCCGACTGCGCGGGCTGCCGGGAACGCCGCCCGGGGCTGCGCCACGGGGTCTGCCCGGAGTGCGTATCCACGCTCGGGGCGCTGCGCCCCCGGTCGGTGCGGCCCTCTCCCGCCCCAACCGGTCTGCCGCCCTGCTTCGCCCTCGGCCCGTACGCCGGCCCGCTGCGGGAGGCGCTGCTCGCCTACAAGGAGCACGGCCGGCACGGCCTGGCGCGGCCGCTCGGCGCACTGCTCGCCGAGGTGGTCGCGGTGGCCGTGGGACCGGTGCGCCCGGTGACGCTGGTGCCGGTTCCGGACACCGCGGCGGCGGCCCGCGCCCGCTACGGCGACCACCTGGACCGTCTCGCCCGGCACTGCGCGGACCGGCTGCGCCGGGCCGGCTGGTCGGTGCGGGTGATCCGGCCGCTGCGTGCGCGGCCCCGACCCGACTCGGTGACGTTGGACAGCGCCGGTCGGGCGGCCGCTGCCGAAGCCGCCTTCCAGCCCCGTCCGGGCGGGCGGGGCGGCGGGGGCGGCCGGGTCGACGCGACGGTGGTGGTGCTCGACGACATCGTGACCACGGGGGTCACCCTCGCCGCGGTGAGCCGGGGGCTGACCGCGATCGGTCCGTCACCTGCCGTCGCCGCGGTGCTCGCCGCCACCGAAAGGCGACAGCGGCGATAACTCTCCGTGTCTCGGTTTCACCCGATGGTGTAGGACCTGCGAAAAATCATGGCGCTCTTCGCAACCAGGGGTGACTGACCGGAGAACAGGAGTTAGCGTCGACGTGTCGGGGGTAGGAGGTCTTCCCAACCGCCCCCGGCGGTGGAAGGAGGCGTAGCCGTACTGACCGGTCGACGCCGAGCGGGGCCTCATCCCTAGGGGCGAGCGACCGGACGCCGATTGAAATTCGTCCGAGCCAGGGAGGTCACGTGGACATCGTGGTCAAGGGCCGAAACGTAGAAGTGCCGGACCATTACCGGGTGCACGTAGCCGAGAAACTCGCCAAGATCGAACGCTACGACCACAAACTCATTCGGGTCGACGTGGAACTGTTCCACGAGCGCAATCCGCGCCAGTCCGACCATTGCCAGCGGGTGGAGATCACCTGCGTCTCCCGTGGTCCGGTGATCCGCGCGGAGGCCTGCACCAACGACTTCTACTCGGCGCTGGACGCCGCGATCGCCAAGCTCGAGACCCGGCTGCGCCGGGCGGCCGACCGGCGCCGCGTGCACCGGGGCCGGCACGCACCCCTCTCCGTCGCAGCGGCCACCGCCGACCTGCCGGTCACCGACCTGGGGGCGGACCCGCTCGGCGCGTTCAGCGACAACGGCCGGGCCGCCACCGCGGTCGCGGAACGGGTCGAGACCGAGGAGGAGTACGACGACCAGCCCTGGCACATCGCGCGGGAGAAGGTGCATCCGGCCGAGCCGATGACCGTCGACGACGCCCTGTTCCAGATGGAGCTGGTCGGGCACGACTTCTATCTGTTCCTCGACAAGGAGTCCGGCCGGCCCAGCGTGGTCTACCGCCGCCGGGCGTACGACTACGGCATCATCTCGCTGGCCGTCTGAGCCGTACGCCGATCAGGGGGCCGTGGACGCCACGGCCTCCTGATCCGTCAGCGGAGCTCACTGGGCAGCAGGCCGAAGACCAGATCGTCGATCCGGGTGCCGGCCAGGCCGGGAAGCCGACCCCGGAGGAGGCCCTCCCGGCGGAAGCCGACGTTCTCCAGAACTCGATGCGACGCGACGTTGTCGGGCATCGTGCCGGCGGTGAGCCGGGCGAGGCCGGCCGGTCCGAAGGCCCAGCCGGCGAGCAGTCGCAGCGCACGGGTGGCGTACCCGCGGCCACGCCACTGCGGCAGCAACGCGTAGCCGACCTCGCCCTCACCGGCGTGCGGGTCGCTCACGGAGAGTCCGCAACTGCCGGCCGGGTCGCCCGTCGCCGCGTCCAGGATCAGCATCCGCGCGAGCCCGCCGGTGAGCCACTGGCTCGCCGCCAGCCGGCAGCGCCGCTCGATCGTGGCGAGGTCCGGCGGTACCGGAGGCGCCTGGTTGGCCACCACCTCCGCCCGGGTGTGCAGCCGGTACATCACGTCGACGTCGTCCGGGCCGAGCGGGCGTAGCGTCACCACGCCGTCGGTCAGCGTGCCGTCCGGCAGGTCGGGCAGTTGTCGCGGGGTCGGCCCGGGCGGGTCGTCGGCGAGGCGTACCCAGACGCCCAGGTCGTGCCGATTGTTCCGGCCCTGGCCGGCCGACCGGCGGACGCCCTCGTGCCAGAACCCGGCGGCCAGCGCCACCCGCTGGCTGGCCGTGTTCTCCTCCCGGGTGAGCAGTTCGAGCCGGACGGTGCCGGCGGCGAAGGCCGCCTCGGCCAGCGCTCGGGTGGCGGCCGTGGCGACGCCCCGGCCGCGCGCCCACGGCGCGACCCAGTAGCCGATCTCCGCCTGCCGGCGTTCCGGCACCGGGTTGCTGAGGCCGGCCGAGCCGAGCAGCCGGTCGGTGGCCGGGTCGGCGATCGCGTACGCCGCGCCGCCGGTCGCCCAGGCCGCCGGCGCGCCCTCGGTGATCCACCACCGGGCGTTCTCCTCGGTGTACGGGTCCGGTAGGCCAGGCAGGAACCGCTGGATGACCGGGTCGGCGCAGGCGGCGGTCGTGTCCGCCACGTCGGTCAGCCGGGACGGCCGCAGGCGCACTCCGTACGCCTCGATCACCTCGGGCGTCATGCGAGGTCACCCGGGAGCAGGGCGCCCGTCCAGACGTCCACCCGCTGGCCCCGGTGGGTGAGCCCACCACGAGCGGTGCCCTCGACGGTGAAGCCGGCCTTCTCGGCGGCTCGACGGGAGGCGGTGTTGCCGACGTTGGCCCGCCACTCGATCCGGGCCAGCCCGAGCGTGGTGAAGCCCCAGGCACCGAGCGCGGCCAGCGCGGCCGGCGTGAAGCCGCGACCCCGGGCGGCCGGGAGAGCCATGAAGCCGATGTCGGCGAGCAACGGGTCGGTTGGGGAGAGCCGCAGGTCGATCGAGCCCGCGTAGCGGTCGTCGGGGTCGGTGAAGACGTAGCAGGCGCTGGTACCGGCGGCCCAGGCGCCCCGGACGAACTCGAGGTACGACTCGGCGTCCGCCCGCTCGTACGGGTCCGGCACGGTCGTCCAGCGGATGGTCTCCGGGTCGCGACAGGTCTGCACGATCGCGTCGAGGTCGCGCTCCTCCATCGGACGCAGCCGCAGCTCCGTGGCGCCGGCGGTGGCGAAGAGGACGGGCTGCGGCCGGCCGAAGACGGCGGCTCGGCGGGCCTCCAGGGTGCCGGGTGCGGCGGGGCCGGGTTCGCCCGGCGCGGGCACCTCCCCGGGCAGCAGCGAGCCGATCCAGCCCTCCGGCCGGCCGCCGGGGGACGGGTCGGCGAGCCGGAGCCGCCCGTCGATCCGGAATCCGGCCCGGAGTGCCACCAGCCGCGACGCGTGGTTGCCGACCTCGGCCTGCCAGATCAGGCGGCGCAGTTTCAACGTGTCGAACGCCCATCGGGCGACGGCACGGGCGGCCCGGGTCGTCACGCCCCGGCTGCGTGCCCAGGGCACCGCCCAGTAACCGATCTCGCCCGTGCCGGCGCGGGTGTCGAGCGTGACGAGCCCGCAGGAGCCGAGCAGTTCGCCGGTGGCGGCGTCGCAGACCGCGAACGGGGCGCCGGAGTCCTCCCGCCAGACGCCGGCGGTGAAGTCGGTGACGAACCCGTGTGCGTGTTCGGCCAGGTATGGGCGGGGTACGGTGGTCCAGCGTTGAATGTCCGGGTCCTGGCAGGCTCGGTACACGTCGTCCGCGTCGTCCGCCCGCCACGGGCGTAGCAGCAGGCCGTCTTCCCTGATCTCGGTGGGCTCCACCCGAGCATCGTGCCGGATCGTTCGCCCACGGCGTAACCGGATATCCACGGCATCCGGCGCCGGGCGCGCGGTATGTCGGTTTCCGATGAACCGGGCCACCGCCACCAGTGACCATCGGCCCGATGTAGCGCCTACGATGGTTCGAGACTGTCTAGGGGAGCGTTGATCCGTGTCGATTCTGGAAAAGGTCCTTAACGCGGGCGAAGGCCGCATGGTGCGCCGCCTCAAGGCCATCGCCGCCGCCGTCAACTCGATCGAGGACGACTACGTCAACCTCACCGACGACGAACTGCGCGGCATGACCCTGCAGTTCCGTGAGCGGCTCGCCGACGGCGAGACCCTCGACGACCTGCTGCCCGAGGCGTTCGCCGTGGCGCGGGAGGCGGCAGCGCGGGTGCTCGGCCAGCGGCCGTACGACGTCCAGGTGATGGGCGGTGCGGCGCTGCACTTCGGCAACATCGCCGAGATGAAGACCGGTGAGGGCAAGACCCTCACCTCGGTCATGGCGGTCTACCTCAACGCGCTCTCCGGCAAGGGCGTGCACGTGGTCACGGTCAACGACTACCTGGCCCAGCGCGACGCCGCCTGGATGGGCCGGGTGCACGACTTCCTCGGGCTCACCGTCGGCGTGGTGCTGCCCAACCAGCCGGCCTCCGAGCACCGGGCCGCCTACGAGTGCGACATCACCTACGGCACCAACAACGAGTTCGGCTTCGACTACCTGCGCGACAACATGGCCTGGTCGAAGGATGAGCTGGTCCAGCGCGGCCACAACTTCGCGGTGGTCGACGAGGTCGACTCCATCCTCATCGACGAGGCCCGGACGCCGCTGATCATCTCCGGTCCCGCCGAGCACTCCGCCCGCTGGTACAGCGAGTTCGCCGGAGTCGTCGCCCGGCTCCAGCCCGGCACGGACGGCGAGGGCGACTACGAGGTCGACTACGCCAAGCGGACGGTCGCCGTCACCGAGCGGGGTGTGGCGAAGGTCGAGGACCGGCTGGGCATCGACAACCTCTACGAGTCGGTGAACACCCCGCTGGTGGGCTACCTGAACAACGCGATCAAGGCCAAGGAGCTCTACAAGCGCGACAAGGACTACATCGTCAACGAGGGCGAGGTCCTGATCGTCGACGAGTTCACCGGTCGCATCCTGCACGGCCGCCGCTACAACGAGGGCATGCACCAGGCCATCGAGGCCAAGGAGGGGGTGGAGATCAAGCAGGAGAACCAGACCCTGGCCACCATCACCCTCCAGAACTACTTCCGCCTCTACGAGAAGCTGTCCGGGATGACCGGTACCGCCCAGACCGAGGCGAGCGAGTTCAACAAGGTCTACAAGGTCGGCGTGGTCACCATCCCGACCCACCGTCCGATGGTCCGGCAGGACCGGCCCGACGTCATCTACAAGACCGAGAAGGCCAAGTTCAACGCCGTGGTGGAGGACATCGCCGAGCGGCACGAGCAGGGGCAGCCGGTGCTGGTCGGCACCGTCTCGGTGGAGAACTCCGAGATCATCTCCCAGTTGCTGCGCCGCCGCGGCATCCCGCACGAGGTGTTGAACGCCAAGTACCACGCGCGGGAGGCGGAGATCGTCGCCCAGGCCGGGCGCAAGGGCGCGGTCACGGTGGCCACCAACATGGCCGGCCGGGGTACCGACATCCTGCTCGGTGGTAACGCCGAGTTCCTCGCCGCCAGCGAGCTGCGCCAGCGCGGCCTCGACCCGGTGGAGAACGAGGAGGAGTACGCCAAGGCGATGGAGGAGGTCCTGCCCACCTGGAAGCAGGCCTGCGACGCCGAGGCGGAGGAGGTCGCCGCAGCCGGTGGTCTCTACGTCCTCGGCACCGAGCGGCACGAGTCCCGCCGGATCGACAACCAGCTGCGGGGTCGTGCCGGCCGGCAGGGTGACCCGGGCGAGTCCCGCTTCTACCTCTCGCTGCAGGACGAGCTGATGCGGCGATTCCGGGCGGGCGCGGTCGAGGCGGTGATGGAGCGCTTCAACATCCCGGAGGACGTGCCCATCGAGTCGAAGATGGTCACCCGCCAGATCAAGACCGCGCAGGCCCAGATCGAGGGCCAGAACGCCGAGATCCGCAAGAACGTCCTGAAGTACGACGAGGTGCTCAACAAGCAGCGCCAGGTGATCTACGGCGAGCGGCTGCGGGTGCTCAACGGTGAGGACCTCTCGGAGCAGGTCCGCAACATGATCGACGACGTCGTCGAGGCATACGTGCGGGGTGCCACCTCGGAGGGGTACGGCGAGGACTGGGACCTCGACCAGCTCTGGGCCAGCCTCAAGCAGCTCTACCCGGTCGGCCTGACCATCGAGGAGCTGGAGGAGGAGGCCGGCGGTTCCCGCGCCGGCATGGACGCCGACTTCCTGGTCGGCCGCCTCAAGGACGACGCGCACGCCGCGTACGACCGGCGCGAGGAGCAGCTCGGCGAGGAGGCCGTACGGCAGCTCGAGCGGATGGTCCTGCTCCAGGTGATCGACCGGAAGTGGCGCGAGCACCTCTACGAGATGGACTACCTCCAGGAGGGCATCAGCCTCCGTGCGTACGCCCAGCGCGACCCGGTAGTCGAGTATCAGCGCGAGGGCTTCGACATGTTCGCCACCATGATGGACGGCATCAAGGAGGAGACGGTCGGCTTCCTCTACAACCTCGAGGTCCAGGTCGCCGAGCCGGAGCCGCAGGCGGAAGAGGTCCAGCTGCTGGAGAAGCCGGTCGAGCTGCGGGCGAAGGGCCTCAACCGGACCCCGCAGCAGCAGGGCTTCCAGTACTCCTCGCCCACCATCGACGGTGAGGCGGGTGCGGGCGGAGTCGCCGTCGAGCAGGCCGACCAGCAGGCGCCGGCTCTCGGCGTCGGGCAACGCGCCACGGCCGCCCCGGCCGCGCCGGGCACGACCGCTCCCACCGCGCCGCAGCGCCCCGCCAGCGGGATGAGCGGGCCTGCCGTCGCGGCCGGCACCGCCCGCCGCCCGGCACCGGGTCAGGTCGATGCCGGCAACGGACCGTCCCGCAACGCGCCCTGCCCGTGCGGCTCCGGCCGTAAGTACAAGCGGTGCCACGGTGCACCCAACGGTGGGGCCTGACAGCTAGTGCCGCGTCAGGCAACGTTTGCCCTGTTGACTACCTCGCGTAGGCGTTCGTCGGCGGCGTGCTTGTTCCGCCAGATGATGTAGCGGCGGA
>NZ_FTNF01000024.1 GCF_900156065.1 Micromonospora avicenniae
GGCGTGGGGCTGCGGCGTGGGGCTGCGGCGTGGGGCTGCGGCGTGGGGCTGCGGCGTGGGGCTGCGGCGTGGGGCTGCGGCGTGGGGCTGATACCTCAGAGGCATAAATATGCCTCTGAGGTATCAGGCCCCCGAGCAACCTGGCCGCTAGCGCACATCCCGAGCCCGACTCGGCGGCACGTGCCGGCCGGGTGGCCGGCGGCTGGAGGAATCTCGGCGCGCCAACCGGGTAACCGCCGGGGTCCGCATGTCGCGACCGGGGAGGGACGTCGATGGGCAGCGCACCACAGGGAAACGTGGACACCGTCGTACTGATCCACGGGCTGTGGATGACCTCGCGGAGCTGGGAACACTGGGTCGAGCGTTACCAGGCGCGCGGCCTGCGGGTACTCGCCCCCTCCTGGCCCGGCATGGAGGGCGAGGTCGAACAGCTACGCGACGACCCCACGCCGATCGCGAAGCAGCGGATCGCCGACATCGTCGACCACTACAAGCAGATCATCCAGGGCCTCCCCCGGCCACCGATCATCATCGGGCACTCCTTCGGCGGTCTGATCACCCAGATCCTCGTCGACAGGGGGCTCGGCGCAGCCGCTGTCGGCGTCCACCCCGCTCCCATCAAGGGCGTGGCCAAGTTGCCGCTCAGCACCCTGCGCTCCGGGTTCTCGATCCTGCGCAACCCGGCGAACCGGCACCGGGCCGTCCCGTTCACCCAGGACGACTTCCACTACGCGTTCGGCAACACCATGAACCGCGCCGACTCCGACCGCGCCTGGCAGCGCTACGCGGTCCCCGGCGCCGGGCACGTACTCTTCGAAGGCGCCTTCGCCAACCTCGACCCGAACTCGGCCGCCGACGTGTACACCCGCCGCGACGACCGGGCTCCCCTGCTCCTGATCGCCGGGGGCGCCGACCACGTCGTCCCGCCCGGGGTCGTACGCAGCAACGCCGCGCTCTACACGAAGTCCCGGGCGCTGACCGCGTACCACCCGTTCCCCGGCCGGTCGCACTTCACCGTCGGCCAGGAGGGCTGGGAGGAGGTCGCCGACTACGCGCTGAACTGGGCGCTGGAGGCGGCCGCGATGCCGCGCGCAGAGACCATTTCGAGCGAGAGCCCGCGACGCTGACTCCGGCCCGGCGCCGGCCGCTCACCGCGACCTCAGCCGCCGCGCACACCCGCAGCTACCGCTGGAAGACCTGAGCGCGCTCGCTCGCGTCGGCAGCAGGTTGGCGCGGTACACCCTGGCCCAGCGGCGTCAGCTTGCGCCAGAGGAACTCCAGCGTCAGCGCCCAGACGAACGCGTGCTGCTCGTTGTCGGCCGCCCCGCCGTGCCCGCCCTCGATGTTCTCGTAGTAGGAGACGTCGTGGCCGTGCTCGCGCAGCCGGGCCGCCATCTTCCGGGCGTGACCCGGATGCACCCGGTCATCCCGGGTCGAGGTGACCAACAGGACCGGCGGATACGCCGACCCGCTGCGGATGTTGTGGAACGGCGAGTACTCCCGCAGGTAGGCCCAGTCCTCCTCCCGGTCCGGGTCGCCGTACTCGGCCATCCACGAGGCGCCGGCGAGCAGCCGGTGATAGCGGCGCATGTCCAGCACGGGCACCTGAGCGACGACCGCGCCGAAGAGCGCCGGATAGCGGGTGAGCATCACGCCCATCAGCAGACCGCCGTTGCTGACGCCCTCGATGCCGAGCTGCGCCGGCGTGGTGATCCCCTGCGCGACCAGGTCGGACGCCACCGCCGCGAAGTCCTCGTACGCCCTCGGCCGGTTCTCCCGCATCGCGGCGTGATGCCATCGTGGGCCGTACTCGCCGCCGCCGCGGATGTTCGCCACCACGAAACTGCCGCCGCGTGCCAGCCAGCCCCGGCCGACGGCTCCGTCGTAGTCCGGCGTCAGTGGAATCTCGTATCCGCCGTACCCGGTAAGAAGCGTCGGGCCGGTGGTGGTGGACTCGCGCCCCACCACGAAGTACGGCACCCGAGTGCCGTCGGCCGACGTGGCGAAGCACTGACGTACCGCCAAATTTGCGGCGTCGAAGGACGGCGGCTCCCGCTTGAGGACCTCGACCGGGCCACCGATCCGGCCGAGTCGCAGCGTCGCGGGCTGGAGGAAGCCCTCCGAGGCGAGCAGGTACTCGTCGCCCAGGTCGGGGTCGGTCTCCACGAGCCGGCTGTGCTCGTCCACGGGCACCCCCGCGAGCGGCTCCCGCCGCCACCCGGTCTCGCCGGGCGTCAGCACCGTCAACCGGCTCCGCACGTCGACGAGGGTCGCCACGATCAGATGGTTGCGGGTCCAGACGTGGTAGCTCAGGGCGGTGCGCTCGTCGGGACGGAACAGCGGTGTCAGCTCCCGCTCGCCGGCGAGGAACGCGTCGAACCGGGTCGCCAGCAGGGCACCCGCGGGATGGGTCACCCCACCGACCCGCCACGGCGAGCGGAGCCGGACCACCAACCACTCCCGGTGTACGTCCCACGAGGCGTCCTCCGGCACAGGAATTCGCACCCGCTCCCCCGCCTCCGTCAGTAGGAAGTTCTCCGTCCGGTAGAAGTCCAGGCTGCGGCCCACGAAGTCACGCACGAACCCCGGCGTCGGATCGTGCGAGGCGTAAACGGCGACATCATCGGTCTGGGCCTCGTAGACGACCTCGGCCTCGGCCAGCGGCGTGCCCCGCCGCCATCGCTTGGCGACACGCGGGTAGCCGGAGGTGGTCAGCGAGCCGGGCCCGAAGTCGGTGGCCACGTAGATGTGATCCTGGTCGATCCAGCCGGCGGCACTCTTCGCCTCCGGAAGGGTGAAGCCAACGGGCACGAACTCCCGGCGGTTCAGATCGAATTCACGGATCACCGTCGCGTCGGCGCCACCCCGGGACAGCCTGATCAGGCAGCGCTGGTATCCGGGCCGGAGCACCGTGGCCCCGCCCCAGACCCAGCTCTCCCCCTCCTCGGCGGCCAACGCGTCGACGTCGAGCAGCACGTCCCACTCCGGCTCCCGCCGGCGATACTGGTCGAGAGTGGTTCGACGCCAGAGCCCGCGCGGATGCGCGGCGTCCCGCCAGAAGGTGTAGTAGAAGCGATCCCCGCGCCAGCCCGGGTAGGGAATGCGCTCGTCGGCGTCGAGGACCTGGCGGATTTCGGCCCGCAGCGCGGCGAACCGCTCGCCACCGGTCAGCGCGGCGAGGGTCTCCGCGCTGCGATCCCGAACCCACTGGGCAGCTTCCGCCCCGTCGAGGTCCTCCAACCAGAGGTACGGGTCATCATCCTCATCGATCCGTTCCGTCACCTACGCAACTATCCCGGATAGGCGAGCCGGCTTCGTGGCCGGTACCTGTCGGCATGACGACGCACGTCGGCTCACCATCCGCTGGGCGACTCACCGGCGCCGTCGACCCCTCGCGGGCGAGCCAGAGCGCCGGGCCAGGAAGCGGACGCGCGGGTCGTTTCGTGCTACCAGCCGCACGGGGCGGCCGGACGATGTTCTCGATGCCGATGGGTTCTAGCAGTCACACCGCCCACCGGGTGACGGTTGCCCCTGGCATGTCCGGACGCTGCACGGGTATCACTCGCTCATGAGGGCGAGTTTTCGGCTCGGGCGGGTCGCGGGCGTGCCCGTCGGGGTCAACTGGAGCGTCCTGGTCATCTTCGCGTTGATCTGGTGGGGCCTCGCGGCGAGCCAGTTCCCCCGCTCGTACCCCGACCGGCCGGTGATCCTGTACGTGCTGGCCGGGCTGGTCGCGGCGGTGGTCTTCTTCGTCGGGCTGCTGGCCCACGAGGTCTCCCACGCGATCGTCGCCAAACGCAACGGGCTGGAGGTCGGCGGCATCACGCTGTGGCTCTTCGGCGGGGTGGCCGAGCTGCGCGGCGAGGCGAAGGACCCGGGCGCGGAACTCCGCATCGCCGGGATCGGCCCGCTGGTGAGCTTCTGCATCGGGCTCGTCTTCGGCGCGTTCGCCATCATCCTCGCCCAGGTCGGGTACCGCGGGCTCGCCCTCGGCGTGCTGGCCTGGCTGGCCGGCATCAACATCCTGCTGGCGGTCTTCAATGTGCTGCCCGCGGCCCCGCTCGACGGCGGACGGTTGCTACGCGCGGGGGTGTGGCGGTGGACCGGTGACCGGACCAAGGCGACGGTGGTGGCGGCCCGCGCCGGCTGGGTGTTCGGAGCGCTGCTCATCGGCCTGGGCCTCTGGCAGTTCCTGGCCGGCGTCGGGTTCGGCGGGCTCTGGCTGGCGCTGATCGGCTGGTTCCTGATCGGCGCCGCCGCGATGGAGGAGCGGCAGGCCCGGATGGGCAGCGCGCTGCAAGGTGTCCGGGTGGGCGACGTGATGACGGCGCAGCCGCAGACCGTGTCGGCGGACATGACGGTCGCCGACTTCGTCGACCGGTACCTCTTCGCGTACCGGCACTCGGCGCTGCCGCTCACCGAGGACGGGGGGCGGCCGATCGGGCTGGTGACCCTGGACCGCGTACGCGGGATACCGCCGGAGCGCCGGTCGGCGACCACGCTGGCCGAGGTGGCCTGCCGGGAGGAGCAGCTGGTGCTCGCCAAACCGGACGAACAGTTGAACGAGCTGCTGCCCCGCCTCAATCAGTGCGCCGACGGACGCGCGCTGGTGGTGACCGAGGGGCAACTGGTCGGCATCGTCTCGCCCAGCGACATCAGCCGGGCGGTGCAGCGGGGCAGCCTGCGCGACCAGATGGCCGGCGACCGAAGGTGACCCGGGCGGCCACCGCGCGGACAGGGCGCCCGACCGTCACGGTGCCGCAACGGTGAGCAGCCCGCGCAGCGTGGCCCGGCTCCACGCCGCGATGGTGAACGAATCCGTGATGACCCCGTCCCGGATCAGGTCGCCCACCCGCTGCACCGGGTAGGTGCGCACCGCACGGATGCCCTCGTCCGCGTCCGGCGGCCCGAGCTCGGTGATCTCCGCCAGGTACAGCCGCACCTCGTCCGTCGACGTCCCGGTGTCCGGGTGCATCGACCCGAGCTCGACCAGCCGGGCCGGAACCACGCCGATCTCCTCCTGGAGTTCCCGGGCGGCCTGCTCGGCCGGCGGCACACCCGCCTCGCCGAAGCCGCGGGGCGCCTCCAGGTGCCAGCGGCGGGTGGCGTGCCGGAAGTGTTCGATCAGGACGATCGTCCGGTCGAGCACCGGCAGCAGCACGACCCCGTCCGCTCCGCCGCTGGGCATCTTGCGGATGTACGTGCCGAGTCCGCCGCCGGGAAACCGGACCGGGTCGCGGACCAGCGTCAGGTACTCGTCCTGGTAGACCACGCCCACGCGGCTCCACTCCGGCGGCAGCCCGCGGGCCCGCAACGCGGCGGCCTTCGCCTGCTCCGCGGCGGTCACCTGCTCCACGTCGTCCAGGATCCGGATGGCGGCGTCGGCCGGGTCGGCGAAGTATTCGGGTAGCCGTTTCCGCAGGTCCAGGTAGTCATCCCAGCCACTACTCACCGTCGTCTCCCTGCGGTCGGTCGATGTTGGCGTTGGAGTCCCGTCCGGCGGCCCCGTCCACCAGCGGGAAGCCCGCCTCCCGCAACCGGCGGACGAGTTCCCGCCAATCCTCCCCCGCGCGCAGCAGATGCACCCGCATCACGTCGATCCCGGTCCCCAGCTCCGCCTCGGCCCGCCGCTGGTCCCGGCCCACCACCGCGAAGCGCACCACGGCCGTCGCGCCCCGGGCCACCACCTCGGTGGCCACCTCGCCGATCAGCTCGATCCGCGGGTCGCCGTCGAAGACGACCGAGACGCTCGAACCGAGCACCTCGACGGTGACCCGGATGGCCGGCTCCCACGCCTGCATGCGTTCCAACCGCCGTTCCCCGACGATGCCGGCGAGGCGCCGGGCCAGGGCGACGTACCGGTCGTAGACCAGTTGGCCCCGGGCCACGAAGTCGAACGGGTCGTCGAGCAGTTCCTGAAGGCCGTCGACGTAGGCTCGCCACTCGTCGGTCGCCCGCGCCTGCTGGACGTGGTGCAGGTCGATCCCGGTGAGGTCGATTCGCAGCGGCAGCTGCGCCAGGTCGAAGGCGTACGGCCGCAGCGTACGCAGCAGCGTGAGGAGGTCGTCCATCCCCCGCTCGGGCGGCCGCTCCCGGCGGTACTCCTGCATCGCGGTGCGCCGCAGCGAGTCCGTGGGAATCAACGCGTACCCGTCGACGGCGTCCGGCAGCGTGGTGTTGTACCGCAGGTCGACCAGTTGTTTGAGCTCGGCGACCAGCGGCGCCTCGGCTCTGAACTTGCCGTCGGCCGGATTGGTTTCGGGTTCGACGAGGAACTCGCGGTAGAAGCCGTCGCGGTCGGCCTGGTCGGCGTCGAGCGCCCACTGGTTGACGTCCCGAAACCGGCGTTTGAGTACTGGCACGGCCTCGTCGTCCAGGCTCAGGTCACGCTGGAGCTCACCGAGGTCGAGCGCGGGCAGTTGAAGCAGGAACCGGCGGAACTCCGCGAACATCAGCCGCTGGGTGAGCCGTTCGTTCTCCGCGTCGTCCCAGGAGAGCCGGATGCAGCGCAGCTCGTCCACCTCGTCGAGGACACTCAGCCACGCCCGCCAGCCGGCTGCGTCGACGCCGAACCGGGGCGCCGCCGCCGGATCGCGTTCGCGCAGCAGGAACGGGACGAGGACGCTCTCGGCCAGCATCGTGCGGAACGCGTCCCGCTGCGGGCCGGAGTCGATGAAGTCCTGGTAGACGACAGGATTGTTGAAGAAGTAGGCCCGGTTCACCACGACCTGCTCGGCGTTCAGAATGGAGCGCAGGTACTCGGCTCGGGCGTCCTGCCGGCGGCGGCGTTCGATGTCCCGATAGGACTGCCTGCGCCGGAGCATCTGCCCGAGCAGATCCTGGGTCACCCACTGGTTGTCGAGACACTGGGCGACAACCGTGATCGGCGCGAGGTCACGGTTGACGATCGGTACGAGGCGGCCATCGAGTTCGCCGATCTCCTGAGCCATGCTGCTCCTCAATGGACGCAGAGAGGGGATGTCTCAGGCAATCATCCCGACGAGCGCGCGAAAAGCGACCCGACTTATAGTCCGGAATCCGCCCGCAGGAAGCCCGGGAGCGGGACCAACCGGACGGCGAGTGCCGGGGTGACCGGTCAGCGCGGGAAGTACCTGTCGAGCAGCTCGGTGCGGAACACCCCGCGCGGGTCCAGATGGGCCAGCAGGGCGGCGAAGTCCGCGTACCGCGGGTAGGCGGCGGCCACCTCGGCCGGGTCGATCGCGAAAACCTTGCCCCAGTGCGGTCGCGGCTGAAACGGCGCGAGCCGCTCCTCGACGGCGGCCACCACGGGTAGCACCACGGCGGGGTCGTCGACCCAGGTGAAGTGCACGGCGAGGCTGTCCCGGTCGTGGTTCGGGCTGAGCCAGAGCCGGTCGGCCGCCACCGTACGCAGCTCGCAGATCTGCAGCACCGGCGCGATCAGGTGCGCGATCGGGTCGAGCGCCGCGAGCGCCTGCGCCGCCGCGGCGCGGGGCAGGTGATATTCCGACTGCAACTCGTCGCCGCTGCTCGGGGTGAAGCCGAGCTGGAAGTGCGGCAGCCGCTCGTGCCACGGCCCGGGCACGCCCAGCTGCGGCGTGCAGTTCTGCGCCGGCATTCCGGGCACCGGGTGCTGCGGCGCGTCGGCCGCCGTCGTACCGAGCCAGTCGGGTGACGGCGCCGCCTCGTCGGCCCGCTGTTTGCGCCACACCTGGTTGAACCGAGGCGTTCGCCAGTCGGTGAAGAGGCTGACGCTGTACGCCGAGCCGAGCGCCGCGTCGACGTGCTCGCGCGGCAGGTCCAGCTGGACGTACTGGCGCACCTCGAAGGTGGGCAGCAGATCGAGGGTGACCCGGGTGACCACGCCCAGCGCGCCGAGACCGACGACCATCCCGGCGAAGGTGTCTCCGTCGATGTCCCGGTCGACCCGGAGCAGATCGCCGTCGGCGGTGACGAGTTCCAGCGCGGCGACGGAGGTACCCAGGTTGCCGTTGGCCTCGCCGGAGCCGTGGGTGCCGGTGGCGATCGCCCCGGCGACCGAGATGTGCGGCAGGGAGGCGAGATTGGCCAGCGCGTACCCCTCGGCGTGCAGGCGGGTGGCCACGTCCCCGTACCGCAGTGCGGCGGCGACCGTGACCTGCCGACGATCCCGGTCGATGGTGATCTCCGACGGCAGCCCGGCCAGGCTCACCAGGTCGCCGTCGGTGTCGCCGAGCCGGTTGAAGGAGTGCCCGGTGCCGACCACGCGGACCCGCTCGGCGGCGGCCACCAGCCGACGCAACTGGTCCACGCTGGTCGGCCGGTGGAACCGGCGCGCCGAGTAACGCACGTTCCCGGCCCAGTTGCGGCGGGGCACGTCGGCACCGGCGCCGGTCGGCACGGAGGCGTCCGAAACCGACCTGCCGGCCGAGCCGGTCGGCCCGCCGGGCATGGCGGCATTGGTCAGTTCGTCGGCGGTGGTCACGAGGTGGTCTCCCGATCGGTCGAGCGGTTCCCGGCGAGGGCTGTGCTGAGCGCGAGCAGCGCCTCGTCGACCTGAAATGTGCTGTACCCGCGCATGGCGATCGTCAGCCCGCCCGCCCGGACGCGTTCGATCTTCGCGCGGGCGGACTCCCGCTCCGGCTCCCCACCCCAGGCCAGCGCCTCCTGGCCCCGCCGGACGAGTTCGTCGACCTGGTCGGTCCGGTAGCCACGCAACCCGATCGTGAACTCTTCGACGGCGAAGGCGGCACGGCGGCAGGCCAGCGCGTCGGTGAAGCGACCACCGGCGTACCGGGTGAGCGCGGCGGACACCTCCTCGGGCTTCTCCCGCACCTGGCCCAGGTCGAGCAGCTCCACCGCGGCCCGGCCGTCCAACGGGTGCCGGGCGGTGCCGGGCAGGCCGAGCGGGTGGCCGGGGGCGGGCACCGCCAGCAGGCGGGGCGAGGCGGGGGTGCCCTCGACGGGCGGTGGTTCGTCGAGCACGAGCGCGTCGATCTCCGCCCATCTGATCATCCGACGCAGCCCGGGTCGCCGTACGGTCAGCCCCTCGGGGCCGATGCCGAACCGGAACGGCCGGAACGCGCCGAGCAGCGCCAGACCGCCAAGAGCGACGGCGCCGACGGCGACGAGGTTGCGCAGCAGGGCGCCCTCTCGTGGCACCACCAGCAGGGCCACGCCGCCCAGCACGCAGACCACGGGTAGCACGAGTGATCCACGGATCCGCCGTAGTTCCACGTCCTGCCCCCGTTCTGACCGCGCTAGTCGACGTGCGCATCCTCCGACAGCCCGGAACCGGTGGGCACCGGTCATTCGGCCACGATTGGCACCGGCACCGACGGGAACCCTACGCCCATGAACAGTCACCTCGACCCCGCCCCGAGCGGCGGCGCGCCGCCCGCCCGCGCCGGCCACCTCGACCCGTCGGCCCAGCCGAAGACGCCCGACGTCCGCAGCTGCGGCCCGGACGCCTCGTCGCCCGGGCCGCGCCCGACGCCGGCTCCCCCGCCCGCGCCTACCCCGGTGCCGACACCCGCCCCGCCGCCCCGCCGGGACGACCAGCGGGACGACCCACGGGACGGGCGTCAGATCTTCGGCATCACCTCGGCCGCGACCAGCTCGATGTGGTCGAGGTCGGCGAGGTCGAGCACCTGGAGGTAGATCCGCTGGGCGCCGATCTCGGCGTACCGGCCGATCTTGTCGACGATCTCGGCGGGCGTACCGGCCATTCCGTTGGCGCGCAGCTCCTCGGGGTCCCGGCCGATCGCCTCGGCCCGGCGGGCCACCTCGGCGTCGTCGCGCCCGCAGCAGAGCACCAGTGCGTTCGACCAGCACAGCTTCGCCGGGTCACGCCCGATCTCGGCGCACGCCGCCCGTACCCGCTCGAACTGGGCCGCCGAGTCCGCCACCGAGGCGAACGGCAGGTTGAACTCGTCGGCGTACCGGGCGGTGAGCTGAGGGGTCCGCTTCCTGCCCATCCCGCCGATCAGGATCGGCGGACGCGGCGCCTGCACCGGCTTCGGCAGGGCGGGTGAGTCGGTCACCGGGTAGTAGCGCCCGTCGTAGCTGAACTTCTCGCCCCGCGGCGTCGTCCAGAGGCCGGTGATAACCGCGAGCTGCTCCTCCAGCCGGTCGAACCGCTCGGCCAGGGGCGGGAACGGGATGCCGTACGCGGCATGCTCCTCGGCGTACCAGCCGGTGCCGATGCCCAGCTCGACCCGGCCGCCGCTCATCTGGTCGACCTGCGCCACGGTGATCGCCAGCGGCCCGGGCAGTCGGAAGGTGGCGGCGGTCATCAGCGTGCCGAGCCGGATGCGGCTGGTGTCGCGGGCGAGGCCGGCCAGCGTGGTCCACGCGTCGGTGGGGCCGGGGTCGCCGCTCACCGAGCCCATCTTGAGGTAGTGGTCGGAGCGGAAGAACGCGCCGTAGCCAGCGTCCTCGGTGCAGCGGGCCACCGCGAGCAGTTGGTCGTAGGTGGCGCCCTGCTGGGGTTCGGTGAAGATCCGCAGTTCCATGCTCCGAGCATAGATAGTGGCCTTCGGTGCCGTTCCGGGACGGCAACCCGCCGTCATATGACTTGACCGACATATGAGTGAGGAGGCATATTAGGCGGGTGTCCACCGACGCGTTCACCGTGCTCGCCGAACCCACCCGACGCCGCATCCTCGACGCGCTGCGCGAGGGCGACCACAGCGTGAATGAGCTGGTCCACGGGCTCGGCGTCAGCCAACCGGCCGTCTCCAAACACCTGCGGGTGCTCCGCGAGGCCGGCTTCGTCTCGTGCCGGGTAGCTGCCCGGCGGCGGATCTACCGCCTCGACCCGGGCCCGCTGCGGGCGGTCGACGGCTGGCTCGACCCGTACCGCCGGCTGTGGAACCGGCACCTGGACGCCCTGCAACGGCACCTCGACAGTCAGGAGCAGTGACATGGACCGCGACTCGTTGCGCCCCAGCCCGCCCGCCGAGGCGTACGCCGAGCACGCCGACGGCGGCGCGACCCTGGTGCTGGTCCGCGACCTGCGACACCCGCCCGCCGCCGTGTGGGCCGCGCTGACCGACCCGGGCCAGCTCGCGCAGTGGGCGCCGTTCCTCGCCGACCGTGACCTCGGCAGCCCCGGCGCTGCCGTGCTCACCCTTGTCGACGGCGACACCTCCGCCGAACAGACCGCTGTGGTACGCCGGGCCGAGCCACCCCACCTGCTGGAGTACACCTGGGGCGACGACCTGCTGCGCTGGGAGCTGACCCCCGCGGGCGACGGCACCCGGCTCACCCTGCGACACACCGTGGCGGACCGGGGCGTGCTGCCGATGGTCGCCGCCGGGTGGCACCTCTGCCTCGACGTAGCCGACCGGCTGCTCGACGGCGACCCGGTCGGCCCCATCCGTGGCGCGGAGGCCAAGGACTTCGGCTGGGCCGAGTTGCGCGACGCGTACGCCGAACGGTTCGGCCAGGGCTGACGCGGCGGCCGGCGCCTCGTCCGCCCGGAGCGATCCGACGGGCGCGGCCGTACGCCGTACCTCAGAGCAGCCTGGCCAGGGCGTACGCGGAGGGGGTCTCCGGTGCCGCCTGGTAGGCGATGATCACCTGGCCGTCGGCTCCGGCGACGGTCAGCGTCTCCCGCCGGAGGGTGAGTGGCCCGACGACGGGGTGGTGGAATCGCTTGACCTCGTCGCGTGTCGGCCGGACGTCGTGCGCGGTCCAGAGGTCGCGGAACTGGCTGTCGGCCAGCAGCTCGGCGATGAGGTCGGCCGTCGCGGGGTCGCGCGCGTCGGCTTCGGCGCGGAGCGCGGCGACGCTCTGCGCGGCGATCTGCGCCCAGTCGGGGAACAGCGTGCGCACCGTGGGGTCGCGGAACATGTCGCGGACCAGGTTCTGACCGGGGGTGTAGAGCGGGGACAGCGCCATGGCGAGCTTGTTGGCCGCCAGCACGTCGAAGCGGCGGTCGCGGACGTACGCGGGTGTCTGGCCGAACGAGTCGATGAGCTGCCGCACCGCCGCGGAGGCCACGGCGTGCTCACGCGGTGGCGGCGCGGGGGTGGCCAGCGCGGTGAGATGTGCCCGCTCGTCCTGGTTCAACTGCAACGCGCTCGCCAGGGCGTTCAGCACCTGCGGCGACGGGTTGCGATCCGTGCCCTGCTCCAGGCGGGTCAGATAGTGCTGGCTGACGCCGGCGAGACGGGCAAGTTCGTCACGGCGTAGTCCTGGTACGCGTCGCCGCCCGAACGAGGTCAGCCCCGCCTCGTCCGGCCGGACCCGCCCGCGACGCGCCTTCAGGAAGTCGCCCAGCGCGTTGTCGCCGTTCATTCCCGCCAGGCTAGCCCTGTCAGGGTGCTGGCAGCCCGTCGTCCGCCCGCGCAGGGTCGAGTCATGAAGACATGGTTCATCACCGGCGCGTCCCGGGGTTTCGGCCGCATCTGGGCCGAGGCCGCACTCGAACGCGGCGATCAGGTCGCCGCCACCGCCCGGGACCGCCGGACGCTTGAGGATCTGACCGAGGCGTACGGGGACCGGATCCTGCCGCTGACCCTCGACGTGACCGACCGCCCGGCCGTGTTCGACGCGGTGTCCCGGGCCGCGACGGCATTCGGCCGGCTCGACGTCGTCGTCAACAACGCGGGTTACGGCCTGTTCGGCATGGTCGAGGAGACGACCGAGGAGCAGGCCCGGTCCCAGTTGGAGACGAACTTCTTCGGCGCGCTCTGGGTGACCCAGGCCGCCCTGCCGGTGCTGCGGGCGCAGGGCACCGGCCACCTCCTCCAGGTTTCCAGCATCGGGGGCATCGGCGCCTTCCCGACCCTGGGGCTCTACAACGCCTCCAAGTGGGCACTGGAGGGGCTCAGCGAGGCGCTGTCCGCCGAGGTCGCCCCGCTCGGGGTGAAGGTGACGATCGTGGAGCCGGGACCGTACGGCACCGACTGGTCCGGGGCCTCGGCCGAACACACCGCGCCGATCGAGGCGTACGAGCAGGTACGACAGGCGCGCCGCGCCGGGGCGTCCACCCGTACACCCGACGATCCGGCGCTGACCGCCGGCGTCATCCTGCAACTCGTCGACTCCGCCGAGCCGCCGCTGCGCCTGTTCCTCGGGCCGTACCCGTACCGGATCGCCGAGACGTTGTACGAGATGCGGCTCGCCACCTGGCACGACTGGCGCTGGCTGGCGGAGCAGGCCGGCCCGCCCCGGGAGGCGTGAACGCTTGTCCAGCCGCCCGGGGCATCCTCCCGCGTATGCCTTTCGCGGGTGCCCCGGGCGGTTCGGGCGAGGCGGACCGACCGATGACGCCGAACCCGTCAGACGTACGGGCGGGTGGCGTAGGCGGCCTTCAACGCCGACAGGCCGGTCGCCTTCGGGGAGAGCGTGCCCCAGCCGGAGTTGAAGTAGTTCGTCTGCACGATCCGCGGTCCCCGCTCGGCGTTGAGCTTGGCGATCGCGGCCGGCACGGTGGCGATCCAGGCGGCCTGGTTCGGAATCTCGGCCACCCGTACACCCCACTCGGCGATGATCACCGGCCGGGAGAGCGCGACCGGGCCGAGGTCGGCGACCGCCCAGTCCTTCGTACGCCGGAAGCGGTCGAGGGCGGTGTGGGTGGGGCTGGTCGCGTACACGTTCCACTGCAGGTGATCGAGGCGCGCCATCAGCGACTCGGGGTGGGTGCGCTGGAAGCAGGCCCGGTCGAAGCCGCCCAGCCCGACGGAGAACGTGCTGCCCGCGGGCAGTGGCCGTGCCTTGAACCAGTTCACGATGTACGTCACCGCCTGGACCGCGCGGGCGTCCGACTCGGCCCAGTTGTAGGCCTTGCCCGCCTCACTGGTGCCGAACTCGTGATCGGTGTCCAGCTCCGAGGCGAGCTGGATGTTCACCGGAAATCCCAGCGTGCGGTACTGGGACAGGGCTCGGGCGAAGAGCCCGTCGCACTGCCCGGCGAGCACCTGGCCGTACCCGTACGCCTTGGGCCAGGTCGTCCCCGGACGCTGCTGGATGGTCATCGCAGGCGCCGGAACGGTGTAGGACGTACCGTCCACGGTGAAGGTCTGCGGTCCGGCGTTCGGCGCTCCGTAGTGCTTCAGCTCCAGCACCATGTTGATTTTGATGCCCGATTTGCCGAGTGTGGTCAGCCACTGCCGCTGGTACCCGGGGAAGATGTAGCCGTCGGCGAAGCTGCGGTACTGCGTGAGTGAACGGAAGTTGCCGCCCGCGATGTCGGCCGTCGGGTCGGCGCCGCCGGAGAGGTAGTAGCCGCCGAGCACCGGCGGGGCGATGGCGTAGCTGGCGGTGGCGGTGGCGGTACGCCCGCCGGAGTCGCGCACCGTGACGGTGACCTGGGGCATCACGCCACCGCCCGGTAGACAGCCACCGCACCGTTGTCCGACAGCCGGGTCCAGCTGCGGCCGGAGTCGTCGGTGACGGTGACGGTGAGCGGGTCGATGACCGCGGCGACGCGTACCGGCGCGCTGCTGTTGCCCTGCGCGTCGGTGACCACGATCGTGACGGTCAGCGGTCTGGTGTCGGCGTCGCCGTAGGTGACGGTGAGGTTCATCTGGTCACCCGGTGAGTAGGTCGACGCGTTGAGGGATGCGGACGCGGTGGGAGCGGCCATGTCGGGCCCCTCCTTCCTTGTTCAGCGCCGGACCGGTTCCTGACCGGTGCGGGCGGACTGTCGTCGGTTGCGGCAACGACCGGGGCCGCCGGGCGCGTCGGTGCTCCGGCGTGGGATCCCCTGGGTACGCACACCCCGTCGTCCGGGGTCGGCGTGATCGCGCGTCGAGCCGTGCCGCGGCGCTGCGCCGGTCTCGGGGTCGCGGTGGGCCGGTTCGCGTCGAGCGGACGCCGACGCGCCGGAAGTACGGCGGCGAGGGTGGGGACGTCGATGTCGGACGGCGGTCCCGGGCGCCCGGGACGGGTGTCCACCGGACGCGATCTCGCCGATGCGTACGGGCCGGCGCTGCGCTACGCCGGAACCGCCGCGGCGGCGGGGCCGGACCCGGTGATCACGGCGCCGGCGGGACGCTGCTGTCGCCGCCGGGCCGGAGGAATCGGATGTGGCCCGCCATCCATACGCCTCTCACCTGCTACAACAGTGCGACGCGAACACCCCCGGCGTCCTGTCAGCTATCGGACAGCACCTCTCGAACGCCGAAAGTCGTGGTTGCGGGCGCGTCAGTCGAGTTGTTCGGCCGGCGTGGTCTGCAGCAGCCACGCGAGGGGCATCCGAGCGTGCTCCTCGTACGCGGCCTGCGGGCCGAGCCGGTGCACTCCGCACCATGGTTTAGCGGGCTGGCACGCGGGGAAGCGCCGCAGGCCGGGCGGCCCGCCGTACCTGACCGGCAACGCCGGCGACCAGGTAGCGGGCCGATGCACGCCGCACCCTGGGAGGCGGAGCCGAACGAATCTGTCGGAGGCAGCCATGAGCAACCCGTCTCGTCCCGGGGAGCACGCGGTCGAGGCGAGCGTGACCATCGAGCGCTCAGTCGCGGACGTCTACGACTTCTACCGCGACCTGGAGAACCTCCCCCGATTCCTGGGCGACGTCACGGCGATCGAACGGGTCGACCCCGCGACATTCCGGTGGACGATAGTGGGCCCGCTCGGTATCCAGCTGAAATCCGTGATCCGGCTGACCGAGGAGCGTACGAGCGAGCTGATCCGCTACGAGACGACGGGACCGCCCGGCCTGCGAGCTCGCTGGACGGTGTGGTTCACCGAGGTCGGTCCGGGCAGCACGGAGGTCCGCGAGGTGCTGGAGATGCCGTTGGGCAGGCTCGGCCATGCCGCCCTTGTCCTGGTCGGCAAGCCTCCTGCCGCCGAGGTGGCAGCCAACCTGCGCCGGCTGAAACAACTCCTTGAGACGGGCGAGGTGACCGACACCGCCCACGCGGTCAGGGGCAAGTTCGGCACGGCTGCGTAGCGTCCGCCTGCGGCGGGGCTCCACGACCGGCCCCGATGCCACCGGTCACCCCCGGGTGGCCAGCCACTCCTCCAGTTCGCTGACGTACTGCGGCGCGTACCCGGGCGTCCAGCGCAGGAAGTAGACGCTCATCGACAGCGCGTGCACGGCGTGACCGAGCCGCACCCTCGCCGCCCAGTCGTCGGGCAGGGGGCACACCTGGTGGTACGCGTCGAGGAACGCCGTGCGCCCTTGCGGGAAGGCGTCGAAGATGTGCTCGTCGAGCTTGCCGAAGTCGAGGAAACGGTCCGCGTACAGCCCGTGCTCGAAGTCGAGCAGGCAGGCGATCCGCCCGCCGCGCAGGACGATGTTCTGGCGCCACAGGTCGCCGTGCGTCAGCGCCGGTACGCCGTCCGAGGGCACGGTGTCGATGGCGTGGTGCAGCGCCGCGGAGAGGCCGTCGCGTCCGGCCGAGGTGATGTCCTCGGGCGCCTCCGCGAGCCGACTGTCGACAAGGGTGTGCAGAAACGACCGGACGTCGGGGTGCTTCTCCGCGCCGAGCACGTCCCCGAACCAGGGGCCGGAGCAGGAGTGGAGGCGGCCCACGAGTCCACCCAGTTCCTTGACGAACGTCAGGCGCTCGGCCGGGTCCATCGTCTCCCACGCCTCGTTGGCGGGCGTGCCGTCCTGGTACTCCTGCACGAGCAGCGGCGCCGCGAGGCTGCTGCTCGTGGGCATGAAGGCGCGGAACCGCACCACGGGGACGCCGCCCTCCGCGGCCCGCCGGGTGGTGGCGATCAACCGCCGTAGGTGCTCCGGGTCAGAGTTCCGCGCCGGTGTCTTGACCAGCAACGGGCCCTCGTCCGTGTCGGCGACCCACTGCCGGCTCGTGTAGCCGGCGTCGAGCCGGCGGATGTCCGCGATCCGGACGCCGGGGCATGCCTCGACCAACGCCGCGCGCACGTCGTCGACCCCGATCGTCTGTTCCGTCATTGTTCCCGGCTCCTGTGGTGGTCAACGGGTCGGAGGCCGCCGCCGGTCACGATTGAGGGGGCCGGGGCGCGGGGGCACGGCTCAATCCTGGGCCGGCCGCCGGAACGCGCCGTACCACTCGAGCAGGGCGATCTCCCGTGCCACGATCTCGTCCTGCTCCTCGGGGCCGGTCAGGACGTGGTTGGCCAGCACCTGGAATCCGCCCCAGGTGAACACCCGGGCCGCGGTGGCCGGCTCCAGGTCGAGCGCGGTGTGGCCGGCCTCCTGCTCGCTGCGCAGCCACACCTCGGCCAGGTCGGTGAAGCGCTGCAACTGGTTGTTCCAGAACTCGCGCACCACCGTGTCGTACCCGGACACCTCCAGCACCGCGGCCAGCAGGTGCCGCCGTTCCCGGTAGTAACGCATGTCCCGCACCATGGCCGCGACCAGCCCATCCCGACCGGCAGCGGGCGGCGCCGATCCGATCAGGTTGAAGGCGCCGTCCGCGAGCGTGTCGATGAGCCTCAGCAGCAGCTCGGTCTTGTCCCGGAAGTGCAGGTAGAAGGTCGAGCGGACGACGCCGGCCTCGGCCGCGATGCGCTGCACACCCAGCTCGGTGAAGCTCGCGCCGCCGGCCAGCAGCCGCTCGGTCGCCTCCAGGATCTTGGCGTCGGCGGCGGCGCGGCGGTTTGGCCCGGGCGAGGTTCGGCGGGTGACAGAGGCCATATCGCAATTTTAGATGCGGGCCCTACGCTGATTACAAGACACCATGCCTCGACGACCTGTCCGACCCTTCCGGGAGAGAAGCAACATGACCGCGCAGCGGCCCACATTCGTCCTCGTTCCGGGTGCCTGGCACCTCCCGTCCACCTTTGATCTGCTGCGCGGGGAGCTGGACGCCCTCGGTTACGCCAGCCGCGCGGTCAAGCTGCCCACCACCGGCCCCAACCCACGCGGCGGCCTGCAGGACGACGCCGCCGCGATCCGTGCGGCGGTCGAGGCCATCGACGGCCCGGTCGTCGTCGTCGCCCACTCCTACGGCGGCATCCCGGCCACCGAGGGCGTCGGCGGCCTGCCCAACGTCCGGCACCTCGTCTACCTGGCCGCCTACGTTCCCGACGTCAACGAGTCGATGTTCACCCTGCACGGCATGCCCGACCCCGACTCGTCGGAGGGCCTGTTCCCGATCGGCTCGGACCCGAGGGCCCAGCTCTACGCCGACGTACCCAAGGCGGTGGCGGACATGGCCATCAGCCAGCTCGTCGACCAGCGCCTCCAGCCGTGGGCCGACCGTGCGACCCGGGCCGCGTGGCACACCGTCCCGTCGACCTACGTGCTCAGCGAGAACGACGCCTCGCTCCCCGTCGAGCTGCAGGAGCGGATGGCCCCCCGCGCGAACTCCGTCCACCGGATCCCCACCAGCCACTCCCCCCACCTGTCCCGCCCCGCCGAACTGGCCGCGCTCCTCGACGAGATCGCCAAGAACTGACCGAAAGGTCACCGATCGTCGGGTTCGCCCTGAAGGAGGGCAGGCCCGACACCCGGGGCCACCCGCTCAGCGGGCCGGCCCCCGCCACACCGTCCGTGGTGAAGGCCGTCTCCTCGTCAGGCGAGGAGACGGCCGGCGGCGTTCCGGCACCAGACTCGGCGCGGGTGAACGTCGCCACGCCACGGCCCGAGCTCCGGAGCCGGGGGTGCCCGGCCCCACCTCGGAGGTGGGTCTAGCGTTCGCTGGATGCGGATCGGGGTGGACGACGGACCGAGAGCCAGGGCAGCTGTCTCGCGTGGAGCTGGGACCTCCTCCTTGGCCCGGGCCCGAGCGCTACTTACGCAGCGGCCGTTTCGCAGGCTGTGGGTTGTCACCGGCTACTGCAGTACCGCAGACTGGCTGGCTCTGTTCGGACTCGCCGCGCTGGGCAGCACCCTCGCTTCCAGCCCGACGGGGGTCAACTTCACGTTCAGCGGGATCCTGTTCGTCAACCTGCTGCCGGGCCTGCTGTTCGCGCCGATCGCCGGCCTGATGTCGGACCGTTTTGATCGACGTACCGTGATGGTCGTCGCCGACCTGGCTCGCTGTGCGTTGCTGCTGTCGATCGCGGTGGCCAACAGCTACTGGTGGATCCTGGCCGGCAACTTCTTCGTGCAGCTGGCCACGACGATGTGGATTCCGGCGAAGGACGCCGCGTTACCCCGCCTGCTCCGTCGACCGGATGAGGTCGCCTCGGCGGTACAGCTGGGTCTGGTCATGACGTACGGGATCACCGTGTTGACGGCCGGTTGCCTGTTCACCCTGATCACCGGGGCCGGGACCCTCTTCGGCGTGTCAGCCGAGGTGATCGGCATGAACGGTCTGTCCCGGATCACGATCGTGGTCGCTGCGCTGCTCTATCTGGCCAGCGCGAGTTCGCTCACCGCTCTCCTGCCCGAACTCTCCAGACCGCTCGACGGGAGCGCACCGGCGGGTCGCGCCGGGCCGGCCTCGTCACCCACGGTCAACCAGCGCCCCGGTATCGCGGGAATGCTCCGCGAGAGCGTCAGCTACCTACGGGAAGTCCCGCTCGTGCGCGGTCTGCTGATCGGCATGATGGGTGCCCTCGCCGCCGGCGGCGCGGTCGTGGGCTCGGCCCAGCCCTACGCGCTGAGCCTGCTCGGCGGCCAGGCCGCCTTCGGGCTGCTCCTGTTGGCCGCGTTCCTGGGCCTGGTCGTCGGCATCGTGGGCACCCCGAGAGTGGCGTACCGGATGACGCAGGAGCGGTTGTTCGGCATAGCCGTCATCGCCGCGGGTTTCGTACTCGTCCTGGTGGCGCTCTCCCCGCACCTGGCCGTCTCGTTGGTGGCGGTGTCGATTGTCGGAGCCTGCGCCGGCACCGCGTTCCTGACGGGTACGACCATCATCGGTTCCCGCGTCGAAGACTCGATGCGCGGCCGTATCAACGCTCTCTACCAGTCGATGTTGAAGGTCGTCCTGGGCTGTTCCGTGGCCCTCTCGCCATTACTGGTGACACTGGTCGGACGCCGTTCCGTGCACTTGCGGGGCGATGACTTCCTCATCGACGGCACGCGTCCGGTGATCCTCGGCGGCGGTCTACTGGCTGTCGGAATGGGCGCGATCGCCTATCGCCAGATGCGCGGCCATTCCCGAACGCCCGAGCACGAGACCTCCGACCCGGCCACCGTCGACGGCGGACGCGCGCCGTAGCGGCTCCCACCCCACCGAGCAGGAGCAGGAGCAGGCAACCGCACACCACCATGGGAGGATCAGCCGGTGCAGGTCGGGATGCTTGGATCATTCGAGGTTCGCACGAACGACGGCACCCTGGCCGACGTGCCGGGCGCCCGGCTGCGCGCACTGCTGATCGCCCTCGCCCTCGAACCGGGCCGCACGGTCCCCAGGACGGTGCTCGTCGACTGGATCTGGGGTAAGAACCCACCGGCCGACGCGGCGAACGCCTTGCAACGCCTGGCCTCCCGGTTGCGGAAGGCCCTACCGGGCGGTGTGATCGAGGGGCACGCGGGCGGCTACCGGTTGACGGTGGAACCCGACGCCGTCGACGCCCTTCGGTTCGAGCGCCTCCTGGGCCGGGCCCGTCAGAAGGAGGGGCAGGAGCGAGTTCGGCTGTTGCGCGAAGCTCTCGGCCTGTGGCGCGGTGCGGCCCTGCAGGATGTCGGGTTGGCGGACAGCGAGGCGTTCGACGCGGCGGTGACGCGGCTTGAGGGGCTGCGCCTGACCGCAATGGAAGATCGCTTCGCAGCGGAGGTCAGTCTCGGCCTCGGCGCGGAGGTGGTAGCGGAACTGGCCGACGCGGTGGCCGCGCATCCGCTGCGGGAGCCGCTGGTCGCCGCGCTGATGCGGGCCCTGGTGGCAGCCGGCCGGGACTCCGAGGCCCTGCTCGCCTACGAACGCACGAGAGAGGGGCTCTCCGACGCGCTGGGCGTCGACCCCTCACCCGAGTTGTCGGCCTTGCACGTCGCGATCCTGCGGGGCGAACTGGGACGGCGGGAAGAACACCGGAAGACCAACGTGCGCGCCGAGCTGACGAGCTTCGTCGGCCGGGACGCCGATGTCGCAGCCGTCCGCCAACTCGTCGCGGAGCACCGGCTGACCACCCTGATCGGGCCCGGCGGTTCGGGCAAGACCAGGCTGGCCACGGAGACCGCACGCGCGCTGATCGGTGACCTGCCGGACGGGGTCTGGTTGGTGGAACTCGCCGCCATCGGCGCCGACGGCGACATCGCGCAGGCGACGCTCACCGGGCTCGGGCTCCGGGACGCTCTGCTCGGCGCAGGGCCGGGCGCCGATCTGGCGGACGGGCTCATCGCCGCGATCCGCGAGCGGGAGGCGCTGCTGATCCTGGACAACTGTGAGCATGTGATCGAAGCGGCGGCGAGGTTCGCCGACCGGGTGCTCGGGGAATGCCGCCGGCTACGAATCCTGGCGACGAGCAGGGAACCGCTCGGCATCACCGGTGAGGCGCTGTGGCTGGTCGAGCCGCTGGCCGTGCCAACCGACGCCGGCCTCGCCGAGATCGCATCCTCGCCCGCCGTCCGCCTGCTGCGCGACCGGGCGGGCGCCGTACGCCGGGACCTCGGCGACGACGCGCAGACGTTGTCGACGATGGTGCGTGTCTGCCGGGCGCTGGACGGGATGCCGCTGGCCATCGAACTGGCCGCCGCCCGGTTGCGCACCATGACCATCGAGCAACTCGCCAACCGGCTCGACGACCGGTTCCGGCTGCTGACCAGCGGCAGCCGTACCGCTCTACCTAGACACAAGACGCTGCGCGCGGTGGTCGACTGGAGTTGGGAGTTGCTCACCGACGCGGAGCGGGCGGTCCTTCGCCGGCTGTCCGTGTTCTCCGGCGGGGCGAGCCTGGAGGCGGCCGAGCGGGTCTGCGCCGGCGACATCGTCGAGCAGGATCAGGTGCTGGAGTTGGTCACCTCGCTGGCCGAGAAGTCGCTGCTGGTGACCGAGGACGACGGCGCCCCGCGCTACCGGATGCTCGGCACGATCAAGGAGTACGCCACGGAGCGGCTCGCCGAAGCAGGCGAATCGGACGTGGCTCGTCAGGCGCATCTCGCCTACTTCACCGAACTCGCCGAGACCGCGGAGCCGCATCTGCGCCGCGCCGAGCAACTGGTCTGGCTCGCCACGCTCGCAGCCGAACACGACAACATCAGTGCCGCACTGCGGGGGGCGATCGCGGCCGGCCACGCACAGCCGGCGATGCGGCTCGCAGCGGCCACCGGTTGGTACTGGTGGCTCGGCGGACGCCGGGCCGAAGGCCTCGAGCTGATGATCGCGGCCAGCGACATCCCCGGTGAGGTGACCGACGACGTCCGGGCCATGACCTACGGGCTGGTGGTGCTCTTCGTGACCTCCGGGCGGGGCGACGAACACCAGGGCGCCGAATGGATCCACAAGGCGTACCGGTTCAGCCAGCAGAGCCGGCACCGCAACCCGCTGCTGGGTTTGGTCACTCCGCTGGAACGCATGCTGCAGGCGCCGGAGACCGCAGTGTCCGCGTTCGAGTCGTTGCTGGACAGCGAGGATCCCTGGGTACGCGCCCTGGCCCGCTGGCAGGCAGGCAAGATGCGGATCATGCTCGGCCGGGGCGGCCGGGAGGCGGAGGCCAATCTGGAGCTGGCGCTCGCCGAGTTCCGGGCGCTCGGTGAACGGTTCGGCATCTCCTTGGCGCTGTCCGAGCTGGCGGGCCAACTCGCGCTGCGCGGTGAGTTCGCCGGTGCGTGTGAGTACTGCGAGCAGGCGATCACGGTCGTCACCGAGGTCGGCGCCGTCGAAGATGTCATCCGGCTACGGACGCAGCAGGCCCTCCTGCACTGGCGGGACGGCGATCGGGACTCCAGCGCGGCCTCCATCGCCGAGGCCGAGCGGCACGCCGAAGGGGTCACCTGGCCGCACGCGCTGGTCGAGTTGGCGCTCGCCAAGGCGGAACTCGCACGGTGGGGCGGTGACGCCGCGGAGGCACGCCGTCAACTCGGCATCGCGACCGCGGTCCTGGGTGACGAGGCGGAGCAGGCGCACATCCGCGCGAGCATCCACGACCTGCTCGGCTACCTGGCCGACGACCTCCGTGAGGCTCGTTCGCACCGAGTGGCGGCCTGGCAGGCGGCGTCCGAGGCGGGCCACCCGTTCCTGACCGCCCAGATACTCGTCGGCGTCGCGGACCTGGCGCTCCGGCACGACCAGCACGAGCAGGCGGCGCGGCTGCTGGCGGCCAGCGTCGCTGTGCGCGGTCTGCCGGATCGTGCTCACCCGGATGCGGACCGGATCGAACGGGATGCGCGGCGTCACCTCGGCGAAGCGCGGTTCGCCGAGGTGACGCGGGATGGTACGCAGGCGAGCGCGGCCCCGCTGGTCGAGGTCGCGCTCGCCCTGTGACGGTCAACGTGCCGCGCGCCGGATGACGACGTCGCCGTGCCTCGTGCGGGCGTGGACCGAGACCTGGGTGTCCGCGGGGTCGGCGTTCCCCTCGGCCGAGACCGAGTCGCGCACCGCCCCTCGCTCGCTGTTGACGTCGATGTGGGCGGCGGCGCCCTCGGCGATGCCGACCTCGATGTCTCCCGAGCCGTTCGTCAGCTTCGCCGTACCGTTCGTCATCCGGCCGATCCGGATGGCGCCGCTGGCCGTTCCGGCGGTGACGCTGCCGTCGGCGCGGTCGATGTCGAAGTCGCAGCTGGCACTGCTGAGATCAAGGTCGGCGTGGGCGTGGCCGATCCGGGCCCGCCCGCCCGAGTTGGCGAGCCGCATCGTGCCCTCGACCTCGCCGATCCGCAGCGTGAACGCCCCGCCGTCGACGTCGGTCCGCCCGGCGACATGGCCGATCTCGACCTCACCGGAGGAGATGTTCGCCCGCAGCGCGTCGACGCGGTCCAGGCGGGCCCGGCCCGATGCCATGTGCAGCTCGCATCGGCCCAGCGCGCCGTCGCCGTGGACGTCCGAGTGCGCCAGGTAGGCGGCCAGGCCCGAACCGGTGGGCAGGTCGATCGTGATGGCGACGGAACCGGCCCGGTCCCCGGAGACTGTCGTCTTGACCGACAGCTTCCCATCCGAGAGGTCGACAGTGGTCCGCTCGGCGACCTTGATGTCCTTCTTGCTGGTCTGGTCGATCGGTTCGACCAGCACCACGGTGTCGGTCCGGTCGCTCGCGACGACCCGTACCTGGGCGCCGGCGACTTCCACGATGGCGGCGATGGGCCCTGGCGTGGCGAAGGTGGGCATGGGTGTTCTCCTCTTGCTCTTACGTGGACTGTTCGTGGGGTGTCAGCGCCGGTTCGTCAGGCGCGCTTCTTGAAGATCGAGAGCGACCACACGTATCCGGCCAGGGCGATCCCGACGCACCAGATGACGGCGACGATCACGCTGTCGGCGGAGGGTTCGCCGGCCAGCAGCCCGCGCACCGTTTCGATGATCGGCGTGAAGGGCTGGTACTCGGCGAACTGCCGCACACCGGGCCCCATCGTCTCGGCCGGCACGATCGCGCTGCTCAGGAAGGGCAGCATGACCAGCGGCACGGAGACCATCCCCGCCGATTCGGGGGTCTTGGCGAACAACCCCAGGGCGACGGTGAGCCAGGTGGTCGCGAAGGAGACCAGCACGAGGAAACCGATCGCACCGAGCCACTCGAGGGGACCGGCCGCCGGGCGGAATCCCAGCGCCAGGGCCACGCCGACGAGGCCCGCGATGGCGATCACGGTGCGGAGCATGCTCTCGGCGACATGCGCGCTCAGTACGGCGCTGCGCGAGATGTCCATCACCTTGAACCGGTTGATGATCCCCTTCGTCATGTTGGAGTTCACGGCCAGCGCGGTGGCGCTCAACCCGTAGCAGATCGTCAACACGATCATTCCCGGGGTCGCGTAGTCGATGTACTTGCCGGGGATGTCGAAGGCGCCGCCGATGACGTAGACGAACATCAGCAGGAGGACGATCGGGAACAGGACCGCGTTGAAGACCGCGACCGGATTGCGGAGCGTGTGCTTGAAGTTGCGACCCAGCATGGTCGTCGCGTAGCTCATTATGCGTTCACCTTCGTGTTGGTACGGCCGGTCAGGGCGAGGAAGACGTCGTCGAGGTCCGGCGTGTGCACCGAGAACTCCTCGACCTCGATGGAGAGTTCGTCGAGTCGGGCGAGCAGGGCGCGCAGCGAATTGGCTCCGCCGTCGCTGGGCACCCGCAGGATCAGGTCCTCGTCGTCGCGGGTGGAGTCGGGCAGGATCCGCGCCGCGGCGTCGAGTTCGAGCTCGCCCGCGAACCGGAGCCGGACGTGGCCGCCGGGGATCTGGCGCTTGAGCTCGGCGGGAGTGCCTTGGGCGACCAGCCTGCCCTGATCGAGCACCGCGATCCGGTCCGCGAGCCGGTCGGCTTCCTCCAGGTACTGGGTGGTGAGGAAGATGGTGACGCCCTCGGCCACCAGCTGACGGATGATGTCCCACATCGTCCGGCGGCTGCGCGGATCGAGGCCCGTCGTCGGCTCGTCGAGGAAGATGATCCGGGGCCGGCCGACCAGGGTCATCGCCAGATCGAGCTTCCGGCGCATCCCCCCGGAGTAGGTCGACGCCATCTTCCGCGCCGACTCCGTCAGGTCGAACCGCTCCAGCAGGTCCGTGACGACCCGCTTACCCTCACCCGATCCCAACCGCTTGAGATCCGCCATCAACTGCAGGTTCTCCTGGCCCGTCAGCAGCTCGTCCACTGCCGCGAACTGGCCGGTGACCCCGATGGCCGCGCGTACGGCCCGGGTCTCGGTCGCCACGTCATGGCCGGCGACGCGTACCGTGCCGCCGTCGGCCTTCGTCAACGTGGTCAGCACGTTGACCGTCGTCGTCTTGCCCGCCCCGTTCGGGCCGAGCAGGGAGAAGATCGTGCCCGCCGCGATATCGAGATCGATGCCGTCGAGAACGACCTTGTCCTTGTACGCCTTCCGCAGCCCGGAGGCGGTGATCGCTGAACTCGTCATGTGACCACCATCGGCGTCCGCCCGGACATGCCCCTGACACGCTCCTGACACGACCGCTGACACGGTGGCCGGCTGCGCGTCGTCGGCCTGCTGGGCGCGTTCGTCCCGCGCGGAATCCGCGGCTGGCCGACAGGTCCGAGGTCCGGCAGGTAGCCTCGGTCGATGTTCTCGCCCCACGGCCCGTCACTGCGTGAACTGTGCGTTCAGGCGCTCTCCTCGGTCGAGTGCGGCTACGACCTGCTGGCACCGAAGTTCGACCACACGCCCTTCCGCACGCCGGAGAGCATCCTCGGCGCCACCGTGGAAGAGCTGTCCGACCTCGGGCCGTTCGACAGGGGCCTGGACGTCTGCTGCGGTACCGGCGCGGGAATGCTCGTCCTCAAGCCCCTGTGCCGTGGCCAGGTCACGGGGGTCGACTTCAGCACCGGCATGCTCGCGCAGGCACGGCACGCACACCCGGACGCCACCTGGGTACGCGCCGACGCCCGGGCCCTCCCGTTCGCCGGGGACTTCGACCTCGTGGTCACCTTCGGCGCGCTCGGGCACTTCCTGCCCGCCGAACGCCCCGCGCTCTTCGACGGGATGTACCGCGCGCTACGGCCCGGCGGGCTACTCGCCTTCCCGATCGGCGCACCGCCGTCCCCGTTCTCGTTCTCGCACTGGGCCGTGCTCGGGTTCGACCTGGCCATGCGCGTCCGCAATGCCGTCTGGCGCCCGCCGTTCGTCATGTACTACCGCACCAGCCCGCTGGTCGCGGTACGCGACGACCTCACCGCGGCCGGCTTCACCGTGCGAGCCGTCCCGTTGACGGCCCTGGGGCGACGCCGGGACGGCAGCCCTCGATGTCAGCTCGTCCTCGCACGCAAGCCGGCGAACCCACACTGATGCCCGCTCGCCGACCCGCCGCCCGCTCGCCGGAGGCTGGGAAGTCACTACGCTCGTCGCGTGGTTCATCCATCAGCTGACAACCCCGTCGTCGCCGTACGCGTCGAGCGCGTGGGCGACCAGTACAGCGTTCACCTGCGCCGGTCTGACGGCAAGCTGTCGGTGACGCACGGGGCGCAGGTCACCGGCGGCCTTCGCTACCCGGGTGACGTGCTGGTGCACCTGCTCGCCAACGGCGTGCCGATGGAGGACGCGGCGCATTGTGTCGAGGAGTTGGAGCCGGGTTTCGACGCGTCGGTGGAGCTGAACAGGCGGTCCGAGACCGACATGGCTGCCTGGCGGATGGCCGACCACCTTCGGCGGGAGCAGCTCAAGGCGCAGTTTCGACGGGACCGCGGCAGCAATCCGGCGATCCACGACTGACCGCGACCGGACCCCGTGCGGGACGCGCCACGAGTTGCGCGGCCGGAATGGCAGGCGAACGGTAGAGCTGGTCAGCAGCGGCTGTTGTCGGAGGTGCTGCCTTCGGCGCTGAGCATCGAGCACTTCGGGTCTACCAGCATTCCCGGAGTAGCGGCCAAGCCCATCATCGACATCCTGGCGGTAGTAGCTGAGGTTGACGGGGTAGTCGCCGACCTCCGACCTCTTGAGCAGCTTGGGTACGTCTACCGTCCGATGGCCTTCCCCGAGGACGATGATCACTTGTTCTTCGCGAAAGACACCGACGGGAAGCGAAGCCACCACCTACACGTCTTCGGCGCCACGTCGCTGGTGCCCGAGGCGAACCGAGTCTTTCGCGCCTACGTCGCGGCCAATCCCGACGCTGCCCGCCGCTACGAGGCGGCAAAGAGGCGTGCGGCCGAGTTGCATTCCCACAGCCGGGCGCAGTACGGCGCCGCGAAGGAAGAAATGATGACGCAGTTGTCGGCCGAGGCCCGCCTGTGGAGCCTTTCGGCAGGGCACCAGTCGGCACAGGGTTAGAACTTTTCAGTCAGCCAACAGCGACCCGTCCAGCTGTCGTCGGACCAGCGCCATCGTCAATGACCCCGCGAGGAGGAACAGCACGCCGAGAAGGATCCAACCGGGCAAACCGTGCTCGATCGCGGTCGCCGTCACGACCAGCGGCGCGAGCATCGAGCCCAGTGCCGCTCCGGTCTGGCTGACACCCTGGTACGCGCCGACGTTGGCCGGGTCGGCAAGCTCGAAGGCGAGCGTCCAACTGCCTGCCTCGGACAGGATCTCGGCGAGGCTGTGTGCCACGGTCGCGAGCGTCAGCATCACCACGACGACAGCGATCGCGCCGTGGGCGGACATGGCGTACAGGCCGCAGGCCAGCGCGAGCAAGGTACCGGCCCCGGCGACCGCGCGGCCCGCCGAGCGGATGGCTTTCGCTCCGCGTGCCGCCCAGACCTGAAGTAGCGACACGATGACGGTGTTCAATGCCAGCAGCGCCGCGATGGTCGCCGCAGGTGCCTTCGTCGAACCGGCGACCCAGAGTGGTACCCCCACCGTGAGCATGCCGACTTGCATGCTCATCACGGCGTAGAGGCCGGTGATGGCCAAGTAGGTCCGGTCGCGCAGTGGTGATTGGCGTACGCCGGCCGGCCGAGACCCGTTGGCCGCGCGGGGCTCGGCACCGCGGTCCATCCGGCGCAGCAAGAGTGCGGAGACGAACAGCAGTGCTCCGGTGGTGAGCATCGCCAGCAGATATGCCGGTTTCGTGTCGAGCACGAGGGCGACGGCTGCCAGCCCGGTTCCCGCGCCGATGAAGGCGTTGGTGACCACTCGCAGACGGGCGCGTATCTCCACGCGGTCCGGGCCGGTGAACGACTCGGCAATCATCGTCGTCAGGGCGGTGCGCTGCATGGCCTGTTGCCCGACGGCGGCGCAGGCGACGACAACGAACGCGGCCGGGGTGTGCACCAGGAGGTAGGCCACCAGCGCCAGGCCCTGGCCGGCGGTCGTGACGAGCAGCACCCGGCGCGCGCCGACGACACGGGCCAGGTGGCCCGCAGCGAACGCAGCGGGGACGGCGACCGCCCCGGCGATCGCCAACCCGAACCCGACCGTGGTCGTGGCGAAGCCGGCGACGTGGGTGAAGAACAGCACGCTGACGCTGAAGAAGACTCCCTTGGAAAGCGAGCTGGTCATGGTGGCCCAGGTCAGCGCGCGGGCGATGGGATCGTCCGGACGTAGGTACCGCCGAACCCAGCCGGCCGCCGCCGACCTGTGGCGGTCTGTCACAAGAAGCATGCCGTCAGTTGTCGCAGCGTACCGGCCGACCACGCCAACGATGTAGCCTTTTGCTTCATGGTCCGGTACGAGCTGCTCGGCATGGATGTGGCCGATCTCCGATTCGCGGTGTCCCCGCTCAACGAGGCGGTGCTGTCCCTGCGGGCTTGGCGCGATCCAGGGCGATTTCCGCTGCATTTGCGCTGGCTACGCACGCTCGAAGCCGTGCGCGGCAGACTTGACGAGGCCATGCTGCTCGCATTGACGGACGTACGGCTGTGGACACCCGATTTTCTCAACCCGCGTCCGCACTCACCGCTGACCCGCTTCGACGACGAACTCGCGAAACTGGCCGGTACCGACCTGACGGTCATCGAACGAGACCTGCGAGCGGTGCACGGCGCGATGCCACTTCCCGAACCACTACAGGGTTCCGCCACAGAGGTACTCAACCGGATCATCGATGCGCTCACCGCGTACTGGCGGTTGTGCTTCGAGCCTCACTGGCCACGGATGCGGGCGATCCTCGAAGGCGACGTCACGTTCCGCGGACGACAAATCGCCCAGCGGGGTCTCGCCACGATGCTCAGCGGATTGTCGGACACGGTGCGGCTCGTCGGAAACGTGGTCGAGGTACGGCTGCGCTCGAAGCTCGACTACGCGCGACCGGCAAATGGCGAGCTGACCCTGGTGCCGAGCCTGTGGGCCGTCAACGCCTCGACACCCATCTCGGCCGACGAGTCACCAATGATCCTCTATCCAGCGCGTGGCGCGGCGACCTTGTGGGAGCCGCAGGCTTTGCCCGCGCCGGACGGTCTCGCAGGACTTCTGGGCACCACTCGGGCCGGTCTGCTCAGCCATCTCGACACGCCCGCCTCCTCCACCGAGTTGGCTGCCCGCCTCGGCGTCACCCCGACAGCGGTCAATCAGCACCTTCGAGCATTGCGTGCCGGCGGACTGCTGGTCGGCACCCGACACGGCCGATCGGTGCTCTACCGCCGCTCCGACCTCGGCGACATGTTGGTTGCCTCGGCCGCTCCGCATTCGTGAGGCCCTCGTAGGCTGGGTGGCCGCGAACTACTACCGAGCCGCGAGACGAGCCCAGCCCTTGAGCGACAGAAGAATCAGGAACGGAGACCCAGGGACGTCACGAACGGTACACATCCCTTCGATGATCAATGTCCACAACGGTCACGGTGTGGTTGTCGTCGTCGATGCGGTAGATGATCCGGTAGGTGCCTCGCCGGGCACTGAACCGATCAGACAACGGCGGCAGCAAGCGCTTCCTGATTCGATAGGGCTCTCGAACCAACGGCCCGGTCATGAACTCGTACGCGGCGACCGCGACGGCCTCCGGCAACCGTTCGGCGAGCGCTCGACGGACGGTCGGCGTGGTGCGCAGCGTGTACGGATCCTCCGGCAGCCGGGGACTCACGCGGCCGAGGCGCGACGGGCGCGAATGGTCTCCGCAAGCTGGTCGGCGGACACCTCTTCACCTCGGGCCAGTTCCGCGTCGGATTCGGCCAGCCGTCGCAGGGTGCCCGCATCCCCGAGAACCGCGACGGTTTCCTCCAGACGCTCCAAGTCCTCCACCGAAACCAGCACGGCGGACGGCCGACCATGCACGGTCACAGTCACCCGCTCGTGGTGGTCGTGCACCCGCCCCACCAGCTCAGAGAGCCGGGCCTTCACTTCCCCCAACGGCAGCATCGTCATGGTCACAAGTATGACCAAACCTGTCGGAACATCCACCGTTCCTCTAGATGCCACGCCGACGGTTCGCATGGTGACCACATTCCGCCACGAACCAGCAGGTCAGGAAGGTGCGTGGGCCGGAGGTACCACCAGGCGAACCACACCGCCACGATCGCCGGTGAGCCGCTGCCGCTGCATTCGCATAGTTCCTGAAGGGTGCTGGAAGCCTGATGGCGGAGCTACGAGTCGTCGAAGATGTCTTCGAGCACGAGTCGTGCCCGGCCGGGGACCTCCTCCTCCGGAAAGATTTCCGTGCACAGGGCGAGGACCTGCTCCGCGCTGGTCAACCCGAGGTGGTCGACCAGGAAGCGGATGTCCTCGGCGTCCCGCCGCCGTGCGGCAAGCACCTTCATGGCCAGCAGATGTTCCGGAGACGCCGCCGCCACCCGCAGACCGGGGTGGTCGAAGACGCGGGGAGCCGTCGCATCGCCCCCTGGAGCGACATAGGCACTCGCCTGCTCGTTGAGCCACCAATGCGGCAGGCCCAGTTCATCCGCCACCGCACGAGCCTCATCGAGCACGATGCCATGAGGTTGGAACACCGCGTCGATGTCCCGAGTAGCCCGCCGGGCGTCGTAGGCCAAGGCCATCGCCGCCCCGCCGAAAATATAGAGGTCCGCGACCACACCTCGCCTCGACAGCCGGTCCCCGAGCCGGCGGAAGGCATCCTCGATCGCGGCGCGGTCCAGCAGTGGATCACTGACGCTCACGCGACGTTCAACTCCTGCGCCGAGACGTACACGCCTCGACGACGGAATGCTGCTGGCGCGTGTACCACCGCGTCGACCCGGGCGGCCGGGGTGTTGAAGGGGAACCAGAACTGCCGGAGCGACCGCGCCTCGACCCACGGCGGAGCACCCCGCCCATCCTTGGCTGCCAGGTGTTCCGTCAATGCCGCCAGGAACACGTCCCAGCGCTCGTCGCCGGTGGTCGTCGGTTCCTGGTCCAATAGACCGGCGCGCATCTCGGCTGGTTCCCAGCGGTACTCCTCAAGGAACTCGGCCACCAACCGCCACCGTCGCGTCTCGTCGGATCCGACGAGCAGAGCAGCTAGGCGTGCCACCGTCAGTGGCTCGTATCTCGCGGCGCGGTTCCTCACTCCCTTGACGCTAGTACATTCGACGGCGAACTCGCGGCCAGCCACAGTCCTCGCCGAGGAGCCGAGCAGCGCGTCATAACACGCCGAGGTCGACTGATTCACACGAGAGATCAACAAGGTGGGGCGGGCGGGACTCGAACCCGCGACCGAGGGATTATGAGTCCCCTGCTCTAACCGGCTGAGCTACCGCCCCGGCACCGCGCGGATCTTATCCTGGCCGGTCGATCATCGGCCAGGGGCGGAACCAGCGCTGTCGCTCATCGGCGTCGCCGGTGTAGCAGCACGATGGGCAACGCGAGGATAACAGCGCGCAGCCTGCCCGCCGGGGCGACGCCCCATAACCGGTCCTCGTCGCTCCGGCCGCCGCCGGAACGAGCCGGAGCGGCCGGAGCCGGAAGGAGCGGGAGCCGGAACGAGCCGGAGCGGCCGGAGCCGCGCGCTCATCCGGATCGGGCCGGGGTCGGATAGTCGTCGCTCACCTCCCGCCGTCCCGGAGTTGCCTCAGCACCGCGCCTGCGGCCCGCCAGCCGCTCGTCAGCGCCCCCTGGATGGACGGGCTGTCCCGGTGGTCACCGGCCACGAAGAGCCCGTCGCCGAGCGCCACGGGCTTGCGCAGCCGCCCTTGCGGCGGCGGTGCGGCGGGCAGCGCCTCGGGAACGGAGACGGTGGTCAGGTGCGTCCAGTCGGCTGTGGACCGTCCGTAGAGCCGCTCCAGTTCCAGCCGTACGGCCGGCTCGGGTGGGGGCGTCGGACCGACCACCGAGGTGGCCACCAGGTGCCGCCCGGCCGGCGCGTACGTGGGCGCGGCCCGGCTCGCGACCACCGTGTTGGTGATCAACTCGCGACGATCGCCGTCGAGGAGCAGGATCGGCTCGTCGACCGGGGGCTGGTCGGTGCTGTGGTAGTAGGTCGTGTAGCTGTGCATGCGTACCGCTCTCAGGGCCGGTAGCAGTGTGGTCGCCGCCGGCGGGTCGACGGCGACCACGACGGCACGGCAGCGGATGTCGCCGGCCTGGGTGCGGACCCGCCGGGGAGCGACCTCGGCGACCGGGGTGTCCAGGTCGATGAGGTCGGCCGGCAGCGGTGCGGCTACCGCCCGCGGCAGCGCTGCCATCCCCTCGGCGGGCAGGCCGTTGCGGCCGCGCGCGAACGAGCGGAGCACCATCGCGAAGACCCGACTGGAGGTCTCCAGTTCCCGGTCGATGAGAACCCCGGAGAGGAACGGGCGGATCAGCTCCTCGATGAGCGCGTCGGAGAGCCCGGCGCGGCGCAGCGCGACCTCGGTGGTGATCTCCGGCGCGTCGAGCAGCCTCCCGGCGGGCAGGGTGGCGCAGCCGGCGGCCAGCCCCGCGAACCGGAGCCGGTCGAGCAGCGTGCCGACCCCGGCGAACGCGGTGCCCGGGGCGGCGACCGGTTCGCGTAGCGGGTTGACGAGCCGGACCAGCCGGTCACCCTTGCGGACCAGCACACCGGCGGTGAAGTACCCGAGTCGCAGGCTGTTCACGTCGAGCAGGGCGCCGAGCCGTGGGTAGGCGGTGTTGAGCACCTGGAAGCCGCGGTCCATCAGGTAGCCGTCGACCTCGTCGGTGGCGACCCGGCCGCCGAGCCGGCCGCCGGCCTCCAGCAGCCGCCAGGGCACGCCCGCACGGTGCAGCCGGCGGGCGGCCGCGAGGCCGGCCAGCCCGCCGCCGACGATGACCACGTCCGTCTCAGCCAGTGTCACGGCGTCCCTCCGCACGGCTCGTCCGGGCCAGCCGGCCCGGCCACCAGATGGTCGGACCGATGTCGTACGCGAGCGCGGGCACCAGCAGCGAGCGCACGACGATGGTGTCGATGAGTACGCCGACCGCGACCGCGGTGCCCAACTCGACCAGGACCACGAGGGGCAGCACGGTGAGCGCGGAGAACGTCGCGGCGAGCACGATGCCGGCGGAGGTGATCACGCCGCCGGTGACCGCGAGGCCGGCCAGGACGCCGGCTCGGGTGCCGCGGCGCACCGACTCCTCGCGGACCCGGCTCATCAGGAAGATGTTGTAGTCGATGCCGAGGGCGACCAGGAAGACGAAGGCGAAGAGCGGGAATGCGGCGTCCACGCCGGGGAAGTCGAAGACGTGGCGGAACAACACGCCGCAGAGCCCGAGGGTGGCGGTGAACGAGAGCAGCACCGTCGCGATCAGCAGGAGCGGGGCGAGCAGGGCGCGCAGCAGCAGGGACAGGATGACGGCGATGACCGCCAGCACGACCGGGATGATGACGTTCTGATCCCGTTCCGCGGCGGCGGTGATGTCCACGTTGGTGGCGGTGAAACCCCCCACCAGGGCGTCCGCGTCGGGTACCCGGTGCACCGTCGCGCGCAGGTCGCGGATGGTCCGCTCCGCGCCCGTGCTGTCCGGCGGGTCGGTGAGCGTCGCCTCGAGCTGGATCCTGCCGTCGACGACCAGCGGCGGGCCGGGTGGCCCGGTACCCGCCGTCCGCTCGCGGGTGACCGGTCGGACGTCGGCCACCCCGCGGGTGCCCTGGGCCGCCTCGGTGACCTGTCTCGCGGCGGCCTCGTTTGCGATGATCGTGGCCGGGCTGCCGGTGCCCGCCGGGTAGTGCCGGGCGATCACGTCCTGGCCGGCCACCGAGTCGGTGCGTTTGGTGAACAGGTCGGACTGGCCCAGCGTCGTGGTGCCGAGTTGGATGAGACCGATCGCGAGCACGCCCAGCCCGACGGCGGTGATCAACCAGACGGGGCGGGCGCGGCGGGCCACGAAGCCGGCGATCCGGCTCCAGAGCCCGTGCTCGATCTGCGTCCCGCCCGGGTCGTACCGGGGCCGTCGCGGCCAGAACGCCCACCGGCCGCCGAGCACCAGCAGCGCGGGCAGGAACGTGAGCATCACCAGCAGGGTCGCGGCGATGCCGACGGCGGCGACCGGGCCGAGTGCTCGGTTGGAGTTCAGGCTGGAGAGCAGGAGGCAGAGCAGGCTCAGGATGACGGTGCCGCCGGAGGCGATGACGGCCGGGGCGGCGCCCCGCCAGGCGGCGCGCATCGCGTCCCACGGGCGGTCGTGCCGGTGCAGTTCCTCGCGGTAGCGGGCCACCAGCAGCAGCGCGTAGTCGGTGCCGGCGCCGAAGACCAGCACGGTGAGGATCCCCTGTGCCTGCCCGTTGAGGGTGACCAGGTCGGCGTCGGCGAGCAGATAGACGAAGAGCGACGCCAGGGCGTACGACATCCCGGCGGCGAGCAGCGGGAAGACCCAGAGCACCGGGCTGCGGTAGACCACGAGCAGAATCACCAGCACCACGCAGAGGGTGACCAGCAGGAGCGCCCCGTCGATGCCGGAGAAGACCTCGATCAGGTCGGCGAGCAGGCCGGCCGGGCCGGCGACGTCCACGGTGAGCCCGCCACCACCGTCGCCGGTGATGGCGCGCAGCTGTTCGACTACCGTGCCGATCCGTTCCCCCTCGGCGTCGTCGATCGGTACGACCACCTGCAACGCCTGCCCGTCCGCGCTGGGGATGGGCGGCGGCAGCGGCCCGACCACGCCGGGGACCTGGGCGAAGCGGGCGGCGTCGGCGCTCACCTTGCGTTTGTCGGCGTCGGTGAGGCCGGTGGTGCGTTCGTAGACGACGAGGGCGGGCGTCGTCTGCCGCTGGATGAAGCCGCGGGAGAGCTCCTGTGCCCGGGTGGCTTCCGCGTCGGCGGGAAGGAATGCGGCGTTGTCGTTCGTCGCCACGTCGGAGAGCCGTCCCGAGTACGGGCCGGCGAGCCCGCCGACGACCAGCCACGCGAGCACGACGACGAGCGCGACAAGTGTGGCCCGGCCGCGACCCAGCGCTCCGGACATCCGCCCCCACCCGTGATTCGACGTGCCGGCGGACGTAGGCGACCCTGACGCCGGCACCGCTCATCCTGCCCGGCCAAGCGGGCGTTTTCGGGCCAAACGGGCTAAATATCATGGGCCCCAGGGGTCCCCGTACAAGCCGGACGCCCGGGCACAGAAAGGTCGTCGTAGCGGGGCCGTCCGTGCGGTCGGCCGCCAACGGCCACGACGGGGAACGACGAACGCCCGCCGGCAGTACCGACGGGCGTTTCGAGTGGCTCCCCCGATTGGACTCGAACCAATAACCTGCCGGTTAACAGCCGGCTGCTCTGCCAATTGAGCTACAGGGGACCGCCGTTGCCCAGTTCCGGATCTCTCCGGCCCCGTGCGACGGTGACAAGAGTACAGGACTCCCAGGGGTGTTGGTCCAGGGGGTTACCGCCCCGAGCACGCGGGTGGCCGGGCGGGTGGCAGAATCGGCAAGTCGGACAAATCGCCATCAGGGCACAAGCAGGTATGAGCGCGGAGCAGGATGGGTAGTTAGCTGCGGACGACGGAACGCAGGCGCGAGTTGGTCGTACCGCCGGGAGTGAGCCCGGCGGGCGACGGCGCGTCAGGTACGGAAGGAGCCGCCATGCGCGGAAAACTGATGTTTCTTGGCGGGCTGGCTGCGGGATTCGTCCTGGGCGCCCGTGCCGGCCGGGAGAAGTACGAGGAGCTGATGATCCGGGGCCGTAAGGTGCTCGACCACCCCACCGTGCAGGAAGCGGCGGGTGTCGCGCAGGCCCAGGCGACCCGGCTCTACAGCGAGGGCAAGGACAAACTCGGTCAGACCAAGCTGGGCGAGAAGCTGACCGGCAACGGCAGCAAGCACGGCCTGACCGCCGCCGACGACGCTTTTGCGGGCTCGCCGGCCACCGTGGGCGCGAAGTCCGGCCCGAACTCGGCCAGCGGCGGTGCCGCCGCCGGGTCGACCAGGCCCAAGCCATCCGGCTCGGGCAGCACCCTCTGACAACAGCGCGTACGGACCCGGCCGCCATGCTGGCGGTCGGGTCTGTGGCGTGTCCACGCATGTCAGATGGTTCGGCCGGAACCCTGACGACTTTCTCCGATTGAAGCAAAAGTTCAGCCGCATAGACGAAAACTTTTGGCGCTCGCCTCTTTTATTCAGTGGCGGGCGCCAATATCGTCCTGCGTAGAACCTGGCCAGGCTCTCGGTACTCCCCCGCGACCTCCTCGGCGACGTCACGACGCTGAGGCGGACCCGCCCGACCAGAGCGAGGTTCGATGCGCAGACCCATCGGCCGAAGAGCCGCCACCTACCTGAGTCTTCTCACCCTCGTCGGCGCGACGCTCGTCGCGACCGAGCCGCACGGGGCCGCACCGGCACAGGCCGCCCCGGCCCCGGACAACAACGGCATCCAGTACAAGGTGCTCGTCTTCACCCGATCCGCGAACGGCGGCCACGCCGCAACCGCCGCCGGCGTGGAGGCGATCCGGGAACTCGGCAACGACCGCCGGTTCACCGTGGAGGTGACCGACGACGCCCGGAAGTTCGACGAGCCGCATCTCAAGCAGTTCCGCACGGTGGTGTTCCTGAACACCTCCGGCGACGTACTCGACGACGACCAGCAGGCCGCATTCGAGCAGTACTACCGCGACGGCGGCGGCTTCGTCGGCGTGCACTCCGCGATCGAGGCGGAGCCCGGCTGGGCCTTCCTCGACAACGTGCTCGGCACGCGGGCCGTCGGTGCGCCCACGCCGGCCAGCGCCGCCAGGGTGACCGTCGCCGACCGGGTGCACCCGGCGTCCGCACCGCTGCCGGAGCGGTGGAACACCACCGACCGGTGGTACAACTTCGCGGCCAACGTCCGGGGTGTCTCGCACGTCCTGGCCACGGTGGACGAGAAGACGTACAGCGGCGGCAGCATGGGCTTCGACCACCCGATCACCTGGTGCAAGGACTACCAGGGCGGCCGTTCGTTCTACACCGGGCTCGGCGCCACTCCGGAAAGCTACGGTGGCGCCGACCTGCGGGCGCACCTCGCCGGAGCTATCCAGTGGGCGTCCGGGGCCACGAACGGCGACTGCGGCGCGACGGTGTTGGCCAACTACCAGATGACGGTCATCGGCGCGCAGCCGAACGTGAACGAGCCGATCGGCTTCGACGTGCTTCCCGACGGCCGGGTGATCCAGACCGACCGCCGTGGCGGCGTACGGCTGCACGACCCGGAGACCAACACGACCAGCGTGCTGGCCCAGATCCCGGTCTACACCCACAGCGAGGACGGGATGTACGGCCCGGCGATCGACCGGGACTTCGCCACCAACAAGTGGGTCTACCTCTACTACGCGCCGCCGCTGAACACTCCGGCCGGCGGCGCGCCGACCACGAGCACCGACCCGGCGGCCTGGGACCCGTGGAAGGGCTACTTCCAGCTCTCCCGGTTCAAGTTCGTCGACGGCGAGACCCCGAGCCTGGACGTGGCGTCGGAACAGAAGATCATGCAGGTGCCGGTGGACCGAGGCGCATGCTGCCACGTGGCCGGTGACATCGCCTTCGACTCGCACAACAACCTGTGGCTGGTCACCGGTGACGACACCCCGGCCGGCGGCGGCGGGTCCGGTGGCTTCTCCCCGCACAACGACTCGGTGAGCGCCACCGGCGTCTACCAGGCGCCGTTCGTGGACGCCCGGCGCAGCTCGGCCAACACCAACGACCTGCGCGGCAAGCTGCTCCGCATCACAGTGCAGCCGGACGGCAGCTACACGGTGCCGGCGGGAAACCTCTTCCCTGAGGCGCAGGACCCGGGCGACAAGACCCGGCCGGAGATCTACGCGATGGGCTTCCGGAACCCATTCCGGCTCACCCTCGACAAGGACGACCGCGCCTACGTCACCGACTACTCACCGGACTCGTCGACCCCGGCGGTCGGGCGGGGGCCGGCAGGCACCGGCCGGATGATGGTGGTCGACAAGCCGGCCAACTACGGCTGGCCGATGTGCGTGCAGCCGAACCTGCCGTACATCGAGATGAATTGGACCACCAACCCGATCTCCCCGGTCGCGCCGTTCGACTGCGCGGCACCGCGGAACACCTCGCGGCACAACACCGGCCTGACCGACCTGCCGGCGGTGGAGAAGTCTGAGCTCTGGTACTCGTTCCAGGCACCGACCCCGTGCCCGGAGTCCTACCTGTCCACCCCGACGCAGACCTGCCCCGTGCTCTTTCCCGAGTTGGGCACCGGCGGGGTCGGGCCGCACGGCGCGGCACGCTACGACTTCGACCCGGAGCTGAGGTCGGAGACGAAGTTCCCCGCATACTTCGACGGCTCGATCTTCTTCGGCGAGTTCACCCGGGACACGCTCAAGGAGATCCGGCTGGACGGCCAGGGCGACATCCTGAAGATCAACGACGTGCTGAACTGCGGCCAGGGGCCGAGCACCCCGGCGAAGCCGTTCCTCTGCGACAACCCGATGGACATGAAGTGGGGTCCGGACGGCAACTTCTACCTGCTGACGTACGGGGACGGATTCTTCAACGTCAACCCGGACGCGGCGATGCTGAAGTTCAGCTACGTCAAGGGCCTGCGGGCGCCTACCGCGGTGGTCGCGGCCGACCGCACCAACGGCGTCGCGCCGCTGAGCGTCAACTTCAGCAGTGAGGGGTCGAAGGACCCGGACCCGGCGGACTCCATCTCGTTCGCCTGGGACTTCGACGGCGACGGCACCACCGACTCCGTCGACCCGAACCCGACGTACACCTACACCGCCAACGGCGTCTACACCGCCCGGCTCACGGTGACCGACTCCAGCGGCAAGACGGCGTCGGCCAACACCACGATCACGGTCGGCAACACCGCGCCCACGGTCACCGTCGAGACCCCGCTGGAGGGTGGCTTCTTCAGCTGGGGTGACTCCATCCCGTGGTCGGTGACCGTCACCGACCCCGAGGACGGGGCAGTGGACTGCGCCAAGGTCGAGGTGACCTTCGTGCTCGGTCACGACAGCCACGGCCACGGCGAGGCCAACCAGTTCGGCTGCTCGGGCGTGCTGCCCACAGATCCGGACGACGCCTCGCACGGCGGATACATCTACGGCGTGGTCAGCGCGTCCTACACCGACCGAGGGGCCAACGGGCAGCCCGCCCTGACGACCGTGGACCAGCAGGTCATCCAGGACAAGCGGCAGGAGGTCGAGTTCGCCGCCGACCAGTCCGGCACCACGGTCGGCACCAGCGCCGACAGCGGTGGCGGGCAGCAGCGCGGCAGCCTCGACCCGGGCGACTGGATCGCGATCAACGGCACGGTGAACCTGCTCAACATGCAGTCGGTCACCCTGCGTACCTCGGGCGGCAGCGCGGCCACCGCCGGGCAGCCCCGGTTCGGCGTCGAACTGCGGCTGGACTCGCCCACCGGCCCACTGCTGAACACCGCCGTGATCAACGCGACCAGCGGCAACAACGCCTACACGAGCACCACCGTCCCGATCACCGACCCGGGTGGCGCGCACCGGCTCTACCTCCGGTTCACCACTGTCCCCGGCGGCCCGACCAGCGGTTTCGGAAACCTGAACTGGATCGAGTTCGCCGGTCAGGGCATCGGCGTCACCCCGTGACGCCGGGGCCGCGGGGCCGCCAGGGGCGGTCCCGCGGCCACCGCCCACCGTCCGCAACACCGGAAACCAGCACCGAGAGAGGCAGCAGCAGATGAACGAAAGTCAGCACGGAATGAGTCGTCGCCGGATGCTCGGCGCCCTGGCCGGCGTCGCCGGCGCGGCCGCCGTCGGCGCCACCGGCCTGGGCACCCCGGCCATCGCCGGCAACGGCCTGCTCGTCCCCACCGGCAAGCGCGGCATCATCCTCTACAGCGTCCGGGACCGGATCAGCGCGGCCCCGGACGCCACGGGCGTGCCGTACGGCTTCGAGCGGGTGCTCGCCCGAATCGCCGAGATCGGCTACAAGGAGGTCGAGTTCGCCGGCTACACCCAGCACACCTCGATCCTCGGCCGGCAGATCACGCCGGAGGAGATTCGCAAGATCCTCGACGACAACGGGCTGCGCGCCAACGGCTCGCACGCCTCCGTCCCCAGCACCGTCAACCCGACCACCATCGCCCAGTTCGAGCAGACCCTCGACACCGCCGAGATCCTCGGCATGACTCACATCGGCACGGGTAGCGACCCGACCGGCAGCAACTACAAGGCCGACTGGGACGCCGCCGTCGACCGGTGGAACACCTTCGGCGAGATGGCCGCCGCCCGTGGGCTCAAGCTGTACACGCACAACCACGACGCGGCGTACGACTTCCTGCGCGACAGCGGGCCGCTGGACGCCCAGGGCCGCCCGACCCGGTCGTCCGGCGTCCGCAAGCTGGAGTACTTCATCGCGCGTACCAACCCGGAGTGGGTCTGGTTCGAGATGGACATCTACTGGGCGCACGTGGCCCAGCACCGGTTCCGCAGCTACACCGACCCTGACGGGGTGACCCAGACCAGCGTCTTCGACCCGCTGGCCGTGGTCGCCGCGCAGCCCATCCGGTTCCCGCTGTTCCACGCCAAGGACGGCACCTACGACCCGGCCAGCGCGGCCGGCTACGCGATGGTGCCGCTCGGCGAGGGCGACATCGACTACGGCAACTTCTTCGCCAACATGGGCGCGAAGGGTTACCACAACCCGATGTGGGAGCAGGACAACGCGCCGGGTGGCGCTACCGACCCGGGCCGCTCGCTGCGGTACGCGGAGATCAGCTACCAGCACATGTCGGGTCTGCGGGGCTGACCGACCCGGCACGTGAACGCCAGGGGCCGCATCCGGTGCACGGATGCGGCCCCTGCCCGCTGTGAACCCGGGCCCACGCGCCCCGTACGACCGATCGTCTCCGGCGGCGGGAGCGATGGTGGTCGTCCGTGCGCGTCGGCGGATCAGTCCTTGCTGCTGAACGCCGCGTCGAACGCGGCCTCGGGCGCGTCGAAGGCGAGCCGGCGGACGAACTGGAGCGCCTCCGGCGCACCCACGAGCCGGTCCATGCCGGCGTCCTCCCACTCGATCGAGATCGGCCCGTCGTAGCCGATCGCGTTCAACGCCCGGAAGCAGTCCTCCCAGGGCACGTCGCCGTGGCCGGTGGAGACGAAGTCCCAGCCGCGCCGCATGTCCGCCCACGGCAGGTGCGAGGCGAGCCGGCCACGCCGGCCATCACCGGTACGCACCTTCGCGTCCTTGCAGTCGACGTGGTAGATCCGGTCGGCGAAGTCGAAGATGAAGTTGACCGGGTCGAGTTCCTGCCAGACGAAGTGCGACGGATCCCAGTTGAGCCCGAACGCCTCGCGGTGGCCGATCGCCTCCAGGGTCCGCTTCGTCGTCCAGTAGTCGTACGCGATCTCGCTGGGGTGCACCTCGTGCGCGAAGCGCACGCCCACCTCGTCGAAGACGTCGAGGATCGGGTTCCACCGGTCGGCGAAGTCCTGGTAGCCGCGCTCGATCATCGACGGCGGCACCGGCGGGAACATCGCCACCGCGTGCCAGATCGACGAGCCGGTGAAGCCGACGACGGTCTTGACGCCGAGCTTCGCCGCCGCCCGCGCGGTGTCCTTGATCTCCTCGGCGGCGCGCTGGCGTACCCCCTCGGGCTCACCGTCGCCCCAGATCCGCGCGGGCAGGATGTCCTGGTGCCGCTCGTCGATGGGGTGGTCGCACACGGCCTGGCCGACCAGGTGGTTGGAGATCGTGTAGACCTTCAGGTTGTGCTTGGCGAGGGTCTCCCGCTTGCGCTCGACGTACGAGTCGTCGGCCAGCGCCTTGTCGACCTCGAAGTGGTCGCCCCAGCAGGCGATCTCGAGACCGTCGTACCCCCATTCGGAGGCGAGCCGGCACACTTCGTCGAACGGAAGGTCGGCCCACTGGCCGGTGAAGAGCGTGATTGGTCGCGCCATTGTCCTTCTCTCCCCTGTGGTGATGGGGGATTCCGTACCTGCGGACCGGGGCGAGGGTGACCGGTGGTGCCCGGCGAGCGCGGCGATGCCGACGGGTACGCGTACGCACCTGGACCCGCCGGGTTGCGCCTCCCGCCGGATCGCCGGCCACCTCCACGATCGCCGCCCCCACTCTATGGCCGCCGCCACCGCCACGGAAGGCCTCGCCCGTGAGCGGCGACCGGCAGCGGCCGGAGGCGGCAGGCGGCGGGCGGCGGGCGGCGGGCGGCGGCGAGCTTCCCGGGGCCCTTCAGTGCGGGCGCACCCGGTGCCGGCGTGTCGTGATCCGGGTGGGAAGACCCGGCTGGGCCTGATGACTCAGAGGCATAAATATGCCGCTGAGTCATCAGGCTCCAGAGAAGGTGCGACGGGCGGCGGTGACCTGTCGGCGTCCGGCCAGCTCTACGCCACCGGCGACGGTGCCGGCCACCGCGCCCGCCGACCACCCGCACGACAGCCTCGGGGCAGGGTAAGGGTCAGGGCAGGATCCACTTCTGGTTCGCGGCACCCGTGCAGGTCCACAGGTGCACCGGCGTGCTGTCGGCGGAGTTGTTGCCGGAGACGTCCAGGCACTTGCCCGACTGCGGGTTACGCAACGTCCCGTCAGCCTGCGCCGACCAGTTCTGCGCACCCGTGCCGTTGCACGTCCACAACTGGATCTTCGTACCGTCCGCGGACCCACCACCCGACACGTCCAGGCACTTACCCAGAGCCCGGACCGTCGAATTCGGCGTCACCGTCCACGTCTGCGCGGCGCTGCCGTTGCAGGTGTAGAGCTGGATCTGGGTGCCGTCCGCCGTGGCGCCACTCCGCACGTCCAGACACTTACCCGCCAGACCCCGAATCGGACCCGTGCCGGACGTGCCGCCGCCGGTCCCCTTCACCAGGGTGAACTCGTCCACGTCGAACAGGCCGCCACCGGAGCCGGTGAAGGTCAGGTAGAGGTTCTGCGCGCCCGACGGCACGCCGGAGAGCGTCGTCGTCACGTCGGCGAACGTGGTCCAACTGCCGGTGTTCGGCACCGCCACCGAGCCGAGCAGCGGGCCGGTGGTCGAACCGGTACGGATCTGGATGGTGCCGCCCGGGCCGCCGGAGACGACCCGCGCCCGGAACGAGGTGACGCCGGTCAGGTCGACCCCGTTGTACGCCGCCCAGTCGCCCGGGTCGATGTAGCCGAGCGTCTGACCGCCGTTCGCGCCGGGCTTGCCGAACGCGCTGACCCCGCCGGCCGAACTGAACGCCTCCGCCTGGACGGTGGCGTTGCCGCCCGGCGGGGGCGTACCGCCGAGCTCCTTGATCCGGACGTTACGGAACGAGACGTCGTCGCCGGTGCCGTGGTTCTGCAGGCCGATGTGCCCGGCGAGCGAGCGGGCCGGGTCGGTGTTCGTGAAATCGTTGATCTTCGTGCCGTTGAGGAAGACCTGGAGCCGCTCCCCCTCGACGAGCAGTTCGTAGGTGTTCCACTCCCCCGGCGGGTTCAGTGCCGCGTCCCGGGCAGCGATGTCGGCCGACTTGAAGGTGTAGACCGCTCCGGTGGTGCGGTCGGCCGCGTCGGTGGCGTCGATCTGCACCTCGTACCCGTTGTCCACGGCTGACCAGGGGTCGCTCGACGGTGGGAAGCCGATGAAGACACCGGAGTTGTCGTCGCCGGCCATCCGCCAGTCCAGCTTCAGCGAGTAGTTGGTGAACTGCTTGGCGCTGTACCAGAGCAGACCCATCCCACCGACCGAGGTGAGGGTGGCGTCGGCGTTGGTGAAGTTGCCCGGTCCGGCCTGCGACCAGCCGGTGGTCGAGCCGTTGTAGAGGGCGGTGTAGCCGGTCTCGGGACGGCAGTCGGCCTTCGTCCGGCCGGCCGCGTACCGGATGCCGCCGAGCAGGTGGGCGCGGAACGCGGGCTCGGCGTACGACGCCTGGGTGTGGCCGCCGCCGGTGTAGAAGGCGCGGCCGCCGTTGTACGTCTTGCACCAGGAGTGCGGGTGGTCGGCACCCATCCCGCCGCCGGAGTAGGACGACTCGTCGAGGGTGGTCAGCACCCGGGCCGTGGAGCGGGCGTTGGTCTGGTAGTTGTACCACTCGTCGGTGCGGGTCCAGGTCTGCGGCAGGTGCGCCGTGGCCGCATGGCCTCGGTTCTCCACCTTGACGTTGGCCTGCTGGATGGCCGGATGCGAGGCGAAGTACGCGCCGACCAGGTTGCCGTAGAAGGACCAGCCGTACTCGGTGTCGGCGGCCGCGTGCACCCCGACGTAGCCGCGACCCGAGCCGATGTACGACTCGAAGGCGGTCTGCTGGCTGGCGTTGAGCACGTCACCGGTGGTGTTGAGGAAGACGACCACCTCGTACTGGGCGAGGTTGCCGGTGGTGAAGGCGGCGGCGTCCTCGGTCGCGGTGACCGTGAAGTTGTTCGCCGCGCCGAGGTCGCGGATGGCCTGGGTGCCGACCGCGATCGAGTCGTGCCGGAAACCGGCGGTCTTGGAGAAGACCAGCACGTCGTACGGAGCGTCGGCCGCGCTGGCCGGGGTTGCCGGGCTGGTGCAGGCGATGACGGCGAGGGCAGCGGTGGCCCCACCGAGGACGGATCGCAGAAGTCTGCGCATCTCAGCTCTCCTCAGACTGGTCTGGAGGGGCCCCTGCCCAACGATATGCGTCGACAAGGGGCCCTTCCACTCAACTCAGGGCAGGATCCACTTCTGATTCGCCGCACCCGTGCAGGTCCACAGATGCACCGGCGTGCTGTCGGCCGAATTGTTGCCCGACACATCCAGACACTTGCCCGACTGCGGATTACGCAACGTCCCGTCAGCCTGCGCCGACCAGTTCTGCGCACCCGTACCGTTGCACGTCCACAACTGGATCTTCGTGCCGTCCGCGGACCCACCACCCGACACGTCCAGGCACTTACCCAACGCCCGGACGGTCGAATTCGGCGTCACCGTCCACGTCTGCGCGGCACTGCCGTTGCAGGTGTAGAGCTGGATCTGGGTGCCGTCCGCCGTGGCGCCACTCCGCACGTCCAGACACTTACCCGCCAGACCCCGAATCGGACCCGTGCCGGACGTGCCGCCGCCGGTGTTCAGGGTAAAGGTGTCCACGTCGTAGAGCGCCCCGGTGCCCGACCCGGCGAACGTCAGGTAGAGCGTCGTGGTGCCGGCGGGCGGACTGGTGACCGTGCCGGTGACCGTGGTGAAGGTCTCCCAGCCGCCGGTCACGGGCACGGTGGCCGACCCGATCACGGTGCCGGTGGCCGAGCCGGTCCGCAGCTGGAGGGTGCCGCCGGCACCGGCCGACGAGACCCGGGCGGTGAACGAGGTCACGTTGCCGACCTGGTAGGGCTCGAAGGCGATCCAGTCGCCGTTGTGGATGTCGCCGACCGTCTTGCCGCCCTCGGCCGCTGCCTTGTCGAAGGTGTTGATCCCCGACGAGGTCTTGAAGTGCTCGGCCTGGCGGTGCCGGGGCTGGAGAGTGTGCTGGGTGTGGGTGGTGAGGCCTCCCGCGTCGGTGTACTCGGCGTCGAAGATCGCGAAGATGTTCGCCGCGTAGTCGTGTTCACCGTCGACGGGGATCGTGATGGTGCCGGAGCAGCCGTTCTGCGAGGTGATCTGGTGCCCGTGCTGGTCGTGGCCGAGCACGTAGGTCATCTTGACCTTGGTGCAGTCGATCGTGCCGTCCTCCGGGTCGGTGACGGTGATGCTGAACGGCACCGAGTCGCCGAAGGAGAAGAGCTTGCCGTTCCCGGGGTTGGTGATGGTCACCGTGGGCGCGGTGTTGCCGACGTTGATCACCACGTTGGCACTGCCGGTGGCACCCTGCGGGTCACGCACGGTGAGGGTTGCCGTGTACGTGCCGTTGGCGGTGTAGGTCTTCGTGGGGTTGGCCGCCGTGGAGGTGGTGCCGTCCCCGAAGGCCCACTGGTAGGTCAGCGCCCCGCCGTCGGGGTCCGACGAGCCCGCCGAGGAGAACGCCACGGTCAGTGGGGCGGCGCCGGAGGTCTTGTCGGCTGCCGCCCGGGCCGTGGGTGCCCGGTTGCCGCCGCCGATGTAGTCGAAGCGGTAGAGCGCCGAGTTGGCATCCCCGTTGAAGTAGCCGGTGCCGTAGTCCAGGACGTAGTACGCGCCGTCCGGGCCGAAGGCCGAGTCCATCACCTGCTTGCCGGTCCACGGGAAGGCGTCGATGGTGCCCCGGGAGCCGTCGGCGTTGACGTGGATCGGCTTGATCCAGCCGCGGCCGAACTCGGTGGCGAAGAACTGACCGTCGAAGGACTGCGGGAACTTCGTGGTCGAGGGGTTGGCGGCGTTGTACCGGTAGACCGGGCCGCCCATCGGGGACTCCGAGCCGCCACCGAACTCGGACGGGCTGCCCGCGTCACCGCCGTAGCGGATCCAGGCGGGCTGCGCCGGCGGCAGGGTGGGCCGACCGGTGTTCCGGAACGAATTGTTCGTCGGGCCGCCGGTGCAGTTGAACTTCGGGCCGGTGGCGTTGGTGGCGAAGTTCCACTCGTTGTACGTCTCGGTGCTGGTGTTGGTGCCGGTGCAGTACGGCCAGCCGTAGTTGCCCGGCCCGGCGACCCGGTTGAACTCGACCTGACCCGACGGGCCGCGGGTGGCGCTGGTCGAGCCGGCGTCCGGCCCGTAGTCACCCACGTAGACGATGCCGGTGGCCTTGTCCACGCTCATCCGGAACGGGTTACGGAAACCCATCGCGTAGACCTCGGGGCGGGCGCCCGAGGTGCCGGCCGGAAAGAGGTTCCCGGAGGGTATCGAGTACGTGCCGTTCGCGTTCACCTTGATCCGGAGGATCTTGCCGCGCAGGTCGTTGGTGTTGCCGGCGCTGCGTTGCGCGTCGAACCCGGGGTTGCGGTTGGTGCGTTCGTCGATCGGGGCGTACCCGGATGAGTCGAACGGGTTGGTGTCGTCGCCGGTGGAGAGGTAGAGGTTCCCGGCGGCGTCGAAGTCGATGTCGCCACCGACGTGGCAGCAGAGGCCCCGGTCGGCGGGCACGTCGAGCACGTCGACCTTGCTGGCCTGGTTGATGGTGAAGTCGGCGTTGAGGGTGAAGCGGGACAGCCGGTTGACGCCCTGCCAGGCGGAGAAGTCGGTGCCGGTGGCCGGCGCGTCGCCGGCCGGGGTGGCGAGCGGCGGCGCGTAGTAGAGGAAGATGTGCCGGTTGCTGGCGAAGTTCGGGTCCACCCCGACGCCCTGCAGGCCTTCCTCGTCGTGGGTGTAGACGGGAATGGTGCCGGCCACGGTGGTGGTGCCGTTCGCGTCGGTGCGCCGCAGTGTGCCGTTGCGCGCGGTGTGCAGTACCGAGCGGTCCGGCAGCACGGCCAACGACATCGGCTCGCCCAGCTCGGCGACGCCGCGGGCGAGCTCGACCTGCTGGAAGTCGGTGGCGTTGATCGGATGGGCCTGAGCCGGAGTCGGGCCGCCGAGGGCGGCCGGGCCCGCGCCGAGGGAGACCGTGCCGGCCGCGACGACCAGCAGCAAGGCCGAACCGGCGGTGAGCCGACGTCGGGGTCGGTGGTGGATTCTGTCCGATCTGGACATGGTGGGGCTGTCCCTTCCTGACGACTGACTGCCAGGCGGGGCGCGCGCCGACGCGCCGGGGCCGTAGCGGGGGGGTTGCGGTGTGGCCCGCCGGGGTGCCGATCCGGCCGGCCGTGAACACTCCGACGCTGGAGCCACCCGCGCGGAGGTCACCAGTCGATGGGTTACCGCGCCGCCGGTTCGCCTCGACGAAACAGTGTGGTATTGGCCACGACATTAAGTTACACACTTGAATGTGTCTATACCTTCTGCCGGGCCGAACCGGACTTCCGCTCGACCTGTCGAAAGTCGCGGGTAGGGGCTGGTCAGGAGCGGCGGTCGATCGCCTGCTCGGCGAGGCCGATCAGCGCCGCGCGGGTCGCGGTGTCCACCGGCGCACGCTCGAGCGCCGCCAGCGCCTGCTCGGTACGCACCCGGATCATCTGCTCGATCCGGGTCCGCGCGCCGGTCGCCTCGATGATCGTGCGCAGCTCGGCCGCGCCGTCGGCGTCCAGCTCGGGATTGCCGAAGAGTTCGCGCAGCCGTGCCGTCTGCGTCCGGTCGGCGGCGCTGCGGGCCAGCGCCATCATCACCGTCGGTTTGCCCTCGCGCAGGTCGTCCAGGATCGACTTGCCGGTGACCGCCGGATCACCGAAGACGCCGAGCACGTCGTCGCGGAGCTGGAACGCGTCGCCCAACGGGTCGCCGAAATCGGCGAGCCTCTCGATGAGCTCCGGCGGGCCACCGGCCAGCGCCGCGCCGATCTGCAACGGCCGGGTGACCGTATAGCGGGCGGCCTTCATCCGGATCACGGTCAGGGCGCTCGCCACCGAGCCGTCCCCGACCCCGGAGACGAGGTCCAGGTACTCCCCTGCGATCACCTCCGTACGCATCAGGGCGAACATCGCGTACCCCCGGTGCACCTGCTCGGTGGGCAGGCCGCACTCGTGGAACATCTGGTCCGACCAGGCGGCGCAGAGGTCCCCGCAGAGCAGGGCCGTATTCCGCCCGTACGTCTCCGGGTCGCCCCGCCACGATGAACGCGCGTGCAGGTCGGCGAAGAGACGGTGCACCGACGGCTCCCCCCGGCGGCGGTCACTGCCGTCGAGGATGTCGTCGTGGATCAGGGCGAACGCGTGGAACAACTCCAGGGCGGCCGCGGCCACCACGATGGGCGCACCATCCTCCCCACCGGCACCGCGCCAGCCCCAGTAACAGAAGAGCGGACGCAGTCGCTTACCACCGGCCAGCACGAACCGCTGCAACGCGGTGAACACGCCACGCGGCGCGCCGTCCGGCCAGTCCGGCCCCTGACGGTCGAGGAACGCGGCCAGCTCGGCGTCGAAACGGCCCCGCAGGCCACTCGCGTCGGTCGGCGCAACCGTGACCGTCACCGGGTGTCCTCCTTCGTGGCCGCGCCGAGCCCGGCGAGCTCCAGCAGCAGCGGCTTCACGTCCGTCGCGGCGAGACGCTCCCGGGCCGCGGCCGGGTCCGAGCAGAGCAGCACCGGCCCGTCCGCCGGGTCGGCCGGCAGCCGTCCGTGCGAACCGCGTACCGCCCGCGCGCCCGCGTCCAGCCCGACCACACTCATCAGGTAACGCATGCCGAGCTTCTTCCGGGCCAGCGCCACCGCTGCCCGACGCTTGGCCGCCGCGGGAGCGGCCGGGTCGAAGAAGAGCTCGGCCGGGTCGTACCCGGGCTTGCGATGGATCTCCACGAGCCGGGCGAAGTCCGGCGCCCGGTCGTCGTCCAGCCAGTAGTAGTAGGTGAACCAGGCATCCGGCTCGGCCACGAGCACCAGCTCTCCGGCCCGCTCATGGTCCAGCCCGTACGCGGCCTTGCCGTCGGCGTCCAACACCTCGGCCACCCCGGGCAGGCCGGCGCAGAGCTTCGCCACCGCCGGCACGTCCGCCGCGTCCCGCACGTAGACGTGCGCGACCTGGTGGTCGGCGACCGCGAACGCTCGGGACGTCCACGGATCCAGGTACTCCATGCCGGCCTGGGTGTGCACCCGCAGCAGCCCCTCGGCACGCAGCAGCCGGTTGACGTCGACCGGGCGGGACACGTCGGTGATGCCGTACTCCGACAGCACCACCACTGTCGCGTCCCGGGCCTCGGCGGCGTCGAGCAGCGGGCCGAGCACCACGTCCAACTCGGCCGCGGCGGCCGCGGCCCGGGGCGAGGAGGCGCCGTGCCGTTGCAGGTCGTAGTCCAGGTGCGGCACGTAGACCAGGGTCAGGTCCGGTGCCTGGTCGGCGAGGATCTGCTCGGCCGCCCGGCAGATCCAGGCGGAGGAGGCCAGCCCGGCGCCCGGACCCCAGTAGCTGAAGAGCGGGAAGGTGCCGAGCCGCCCGGTGAGCGCCTCGTGCAGCTGCGGCGGGTCGGTGTAGCAGTCCGGGTCCTTACGCCCGTCGGCGTGGTAGATCGGCCGGGGCGTGACCGTCCAGTCGACGTCCGCACCCATCGCGTACCACCAGCAGACGTTGGCCACCGTGTAGCCGGGCTCGACCCGCCGGGCCGCCTGCCAGAGCTTCTCCCCGCCGACGAGGGCGTTGTGCTGCCGCCAGAGCAGCACGTCGCCGAGGTCCCGGAAGTACCACCCGTTGCCCACGATGCCGTGCCCGGCGGGCGGCTCCCCGGTGAGGAACGTGGACTGCACCGAGCAGGTCACCGCCGGCAGCACGGTACCGAGCTCGGCCTGGAAGCCACGCTCGGCGACCGCCCGCAGCCGCGGCATGTGCGCCAGCAACCGGGGGGTCAGCCCGACCACGTCCAGCACCACCAGACGACGACTCATGCCGGCACCTCGCTCCGCTCGACGCCGCTGCGCGGCGATCCCTGATCTGGCACGCCCGCCGGGCCGACGGGCGCGAGGCCGAGCGCGGTCAGCTCGGCCCGGGCGAAGGCGAGCTCGGCGGCGATCCCCGAGGCCAGCTCCGCGTCGGTGCGGGGGCGCCGCGCCTCCGGCAGCACCCCCCAGGTGTAGGTCTCGACGTCGAGGTGGTCGCAGCCCGCGTCCGGGCCGCTGAACAGCTCGGTCAACGCGGCGCGCAGCACCGGGACGGTGGACTCCAACGGCGCCTCGGGCGGAGCGTGCAACGGCACGTGGTAGTGCACCCGCCACCGCCCCGGCAGCCGCGCGTCGAGCGCGGCGTCGAGGTCGTCCGCCGCGTACGCCGGATCGGCCGGGTCGTCGCCGACCGCGCAACCGGCGGCCCGGGTCTGGTGCAGGAAGCGCGGCTCGACCCAACGTCGGAGCGCCTCGGCGGAGCCGACCGGGTCGGCCGCCTCCAGGGCGGCCGAGACCTGCACCTTCACCACGGGCAGGCCGGCCGCGCGCAGCCGGGTCAGCGCCTCGGCCGGCTCCTCCCAAGCGCAGGCGAGGTGCGCGAGATCGACGCACACGCCGAGTCGTTCGGTGTCCATTGCGGACAGCATGGCAGCGGATTGTTTCGTGCTCTCCACCAGACAGCCGGGTTCCGGCTCGAACCCGACCCGGATCCGTCGACCGGTGTCCCGCTCCACCTCGGCCAGCCCGGCGGCGAGCTGGTCCAGCCGCGCCCGGGCCGTCCCGGCGCGGGCGGCGTCCCACGGCGATCGCCACGCCAGCGGCAGGGTGGAGATGGAGCCGCGGGCCGCGTCGTCGGGAAGCAGATCGGCGAGGACCCGGGCCAGGTCCAGGGTGTAGGCGAGCCGGTCCGGCGTGGTCCAGTCCGGGTGGTAGACGTCGCCCTTGACCACCGGGGCCTGGAAGGCCGCGTACGGGAAGCCGTTGAGGGTGACCACCTCCAGGCCCCGCGCGGTCAGCTCGGCTCGCAGCCGGAGGCGGGCCGCCGGCTCGGCGGCGAGCGCCGCGGCGACCGGGGCCGCCAGCCAGAGCCCGAGCCCCAGCAGGTCGGAGCCGAGCTGCTGGCGGACCGGAACGGCGTAGGTGTCCAGTTGCGCGATGATGCCGGCGAGGTCCTCGGCCGGATGCACGTTGGTGCAGTAGCCGAGGTGAACGAGCTCGCCGGACGCGTGCCGCAGTCGCATCAGCTCCCCCCGCGCAGGATCGAGTTGCCGGCGAAGGTCGCGGGCGGCGGATCGAGGTCGGTGACCTCCACGTCGGTCAGGTCGAGCCGCTTGGACTGGCCGTAGAACTCCACCGGGTTGCGCCACAGCACCTGGTCGACGTCGTCGGCGGTGAACCCGGCCGCCAGCATCGCCTCAGCGGTGGCCCGGGTTAGCAGCGGGTCCGAACGCCCCCAGTCGGCGGCCGAGTTGACCAGCATCCGCTCGGTGCCGTGCTCCCGCAGGATCTCCACCATCCGGGGCGGTGACATCTTCGTGTCGGGGTAGATGGAGAAGGCGAGCCAGCAGCCGGTGTCCCGAACGAGCTTCACGGTGACCTCGTTGAGGTGGTCGAGCACCACCCGGCCGGGTTCGATGCCGGACTCGCGGACCACCGCGAGACTGCGCTCCACGCCCCGGGCCTTGTCGCGGTGCGGGGTGTGCACCAACGCGGGCAGGTCGTGCGCCACGGCGAGCGCGAGCTGCGCGGCGAACGCGTCGTCCTCCTCCGGGGTCATCGAGTCGTACCCGATCTCCCCGACCGCCACCACACCGTCCTTCTCCAGGTAGTTCGGCAGCAGATCGAGCACCGGCCGGCAGCGCGGGTCGTTGGCCTCCTTCGGGTTCAACGCGATGGTGGCGTAGTGCCGTACGCCGAACTGCCCGGCCCGGAACGGCTCCCAGCCGACCAGCGAGTCGAAGTAGTCGGTGAACGAGGCGGGACTGGTACGCGGCTGCCCGAGCCAGAACGCCGGCTCGACCACCGCTCGTACTCCGGCCGCGGCCATCCGCTCGTAGTCGTCGGTGGTGCGCGAGGTCATGTGGATGTGTGGGTCGAAGATGCGCATCACGCCTCCGTGGCGGTGGGTCGGCCGGAGCCGGCGGTGAGCCGGCCGAGCAGGTCGGTGGCGTCCGCGGGCATGTTCCGCCCGGCGGCGTGCCGTTCGTCGGCGAGACCGGCGAGCATCACGGCCAGCTCGCCGTCGGCGCGGACGTCGAGGTCGGCCACGGCGGCCAGCGGCACCCCGGTGAAGACGCACTTCAGGACCGCCTGCCGCCACGCGGCGGCGTCGAGGTGCCGGGCGTACGGGCCGAGCGCGGCGGCGAGCAGCCGCGTGTCGTTGGTCCGGATCGCGTCGTGCAGCAGGGGCACCGCCGCCGCGCCGATCGGCAGCAGCGGCAGGGCCTTGAGCACGGCCCGTTTCTCGGCCGCGTCGCCCCGCCGGTAGAGGCTGTCGGCGTATTCGGCGTGGTCGGCGGGCAGGGTGGTGAGCAGTAGTGCGCGGGCGGCCTCGTCAGCGGTCCAGCCGGGTGTGCCGGGCAGCGCGGCCCGACCGCAGCGCCGGCCGGCGGCCGGGAAGAACCTGGTGATCGTGGCCGGGTCGACCGCCACCTGCCGCAGCGCCTCGTCCAGCCAGTCCGGGTCGGGTACGCCCCGCAGGGCCACCCGGAGATGATCCACTGTCATCGTGCCTCCCCTCGGCGCCGCTCCGGATCCCGGAGCCTGCGCGTATCGCCGTGGGTGCCCGAGCGTCGCCTCCCCGGCCGCGGCCGGAAGCCGCGCCGGTGGCCGTGGCCCGGTCGCGACGCCGCGACCGCATCGCCGTGCGCCGTGCCGCGGCCGGAACCGCGGCGTGCTCGCGACGAAGGCCGCGGCACCGGCGTGGGTACGCCTCGGACCTCCCTCTGCTCTGCACCTACATAAGCACCGGGGCCGTTCCGGTCGACGGCGCGTCGGTGGGTGCAGAGCGGAGGGGCGCGGTGGCGTCCGGCTGGGCCGGCACGGCGGGCTGGGCCACCCGCGCAGGTGGTGCCGGCGCGTCCGGCAGGATGCCCGCCCGCGCCGCGGCGGCGTGCAGGAACTCCAGTGAGCGGGCGGCGACGGCGGGAGCGGCGTGCGAGTGCCGGGGCAGTTCCACGGCGACGAGACCGTGGTAGCCGGCGTCGTCCAGCGCCCGCAGCACCGGCGGGAAGTCGATCTCACCCTCGCCGAACTCGAGGTGCTCGTGGACGCCCCGGCGCATGTCGTCGATCTGGACGTTCACCAGGTGTTCGGCGACCTCATGGACGCAGCGGTCCACCGGCTGCGGCTCCAGGCAGCGACAGTGTCCGATGTCGAGGGTCACGCCGAAGCAGGACGGTCCGTCGAGCGCGGCGCGCAGCCGTCTCCAGCCGGCGATGTCCTCGACCAGCATGCCCGGCTCCGGCTCGAAGCCCAGCCGTACGCCCGCCCGGTCGGCGGCGTCGACCACCGTCGCGCAGCCGGCGACCAGCCGGTCCCAGGCCGCCCGGGGCGGGACGTGCTCGGGACGTACGCCGGCCCAGAACGACACCGCCTCCGCGCCCAGGTCGGCACCGATCCGTACGGCCCGGCGCAGGAACTCGACGCGGCGGGTCGGGTCGTCGTGCAGCAGCGTCGGAGCGTGCTTGTGCCACGGGTCGAGCAGGTAGCGCGCACCCGTCTCGATCATCACGGCGAGGCCGAGCGCGTCCAGCCGCCGCCGGAGCGCGGTCACCCGGCGGGCCAGCCCCGGCGCGAACGGGTCGAGGTGGTCGTGGTCGAGGGTGAGCGCCACCCCCGCGTAACCCAGGTCGGCCAGCACGGCGAGCGCATCGTCGAGACGGTGGTTCGCGAAGCCGTTCGTGCCGTACCCGAAACGCGGGCCGGTGCCCCGGGGGCGGTCGGTCGAGTCGGTCCGGCGGGCTGACGGATCGGTCGCGGTGCTCATGTCGGGGAGACCATCCGGGCAAGCCGCCGCCCCAGCGGCGCCGCGGCCGCGACCGCCAGGCCCAGCAGGCCGGCGCCGCCCCGCGCGGTGAGCGCACCCTGCAGCGCGGGCAGCCCGGTGATGCCCGCGCCGACCGCTGCCCGGACGCGACCGGCGCTGGGCTCGGCCACCACCCGGGCCTGCGCGGCGCCGTAGCCGGCCGCGTACCAGGCGGCGAGCGCCGCCGGCACCACGGCGGCGAGCGTGCCGCGCAACGACGCCGCTCTTCCGTCCCCGGAACCGCGCTGTGGGCTCAGGCGCGCCCGGATCCGGTCGGTCCGGCGCGAAGCGTGGGCGCCGCACGGCCGGGCGTCCGCACGGGACGAGGTGGCGGGTTGCGCGTCGGGGTCACGCCCGGCCGGGTCGTCGCCGCGGCCGGCGCCGACCCGCCCGAAGAGGTCGCGGCCAGTGAGGTCGCCGTCGGGAGTGTGCCGGGCGGCCCGCGCGGCGGCCGCCGCGACGACGGCGGTGCCGGCCAGCGTGCCGAGCGGCAGGGCCGGGTCGGCGCCGGTGACCTCCCGGCGGGAGAGCGCCGTGACCGTCCAGGTGTGCGCGGCCACGGTGAGCGCCGCCGGCAGCGCGCGGGTCAGCCGACCGCCGCTCGCGCCCAGCAGCACGTCCAGACCCCGGCAGGCGGCCATCACGGCCGGACCCGCTGGGGTGTTCTTCGCGCGCAGGTCGTAGCCCCAGACGGTGACGGACAGCGGCACCGCGACCGCAGCCGCGCGCCGACCGCCGGCGGCAGCAGCCAGGGCGACCCCGGCGGTGGTGAGGCCCGCCGCGAGGCCGACCGCCGTGCCCGGGTGGACCCGGCCGCTGGGGATGGGCCGTTCCGGCCGTTCGACGGCGTCCAGCCGCCGGTCCGCCCAGTCGTTGGCGGCCATCCCCGCCCAGTAGAGCAGCACCGACGCTCCGGCCAGTGCGGGCGTACGCCGATCGAGCACCCCGGCCGCGGCGGCGCCGGCGACGACGTCCCCGGGAACCGACAGGGCGGCCGGCGCGCGGACCAGCTCGACCAGGTCAGCCAGCGTGGCCATCGGCGCTCTCCTGCCCGGCGTGCAGGCTCCGCGTGAAGTTCACGAGCCGGACCCACTGTTCCGTGAGCGAGTGGGACGGCGAGCCGAGCGGGTCCTTGAAGAAGAAGCCCAACTCGGTCAGCGGGCCGACCTCGCCGGCCGCGTGCGCGGCCGCGGTGAGCCGGGCCAGATCGAGCACCAGCGGCGCGGCGAGCGCGGAGTCGCAGCCGTGCCAGGTGAACTCCATCCGCATCCGGGTGTCGAGGAAACCAGAGAAGGTGATGAGATCCCAGGCGGTCTTGAAGTCTCCCAACTCCTCGACGAAGTCGATCCGGGTCTCGCCCTGCGGGACGTAGCCCAGTGTCTCGCCGAGCACCCGCTGCTTGCTCTCCACCTTCGCCGCGTTGGCGCCCGGGTCGACCAGGTTGGCGCCGTCACCGCCACCGAGCAGGTTCAGCCCCGACCAGGAGCGCACCCGCAGGTGCCGCATCGCGAACATCGGGGCGAGCACCGACTTCACCAGGGTCTCCCCCGTCTTGCCGTCGTGCCCGGCGTACGGCAGTCCGCGCTCGACGGCCAGCGCGTGCAGGGCGGGCAGCCGCGCCCCGGTCGACGGGGTGAAGTCGACGTACGGGCAGCCGGCCTCCAGGGCCGCGTACGCGTAGAGGGAGCTGGTGGGCAGCACCTCGTGCGGGCCGGCCAGCGCGGCGCGCAGGGCGGCCGGGTCGGCGTGCCCGGGGTGGGGGTGGGCGGGCGGCTCGGTGGCCGAGACGTTGACCACGACCAGCCGGTCCAGCTCGTGCCGGTCGCGGAAGCCGATCAGATCCCGGGCGGCGGCGACGGCTCGTACCGCCTGGGTGGCGCCGGTCGGTGCGGGACGCAGCTCGTCCTCGACCGCGGCAAGCTCGTCCGGGAGCGCGGCGACCAGCCGGCCGGGCAGCACACCGGCGGCGGCCAGCGCCTCGGCTCGCTTGGTCAGTGGGGTGGTGACCACGTCGTGGCCCCCGAAGACCAGGTCGGCGAAGGCGGGAAGGGCGGGCCCGCGCAGTTCGGGAAGTTCGGTGACGCAGCCGGCCGGCCCGGCGAGGCCGGCCCGCAGAGCGAGCCCTCCGACGATGCTCGTGGTCGCGACCGATCCGCGTGCTCCCACCAGCCAGACACCCGTACGCATGGCGCTCCTTCCCCGATCAGGAGGACCGTTGTGTATCGAATTACATTGATATCAGAAGTTGCCTCGGAAAACTATGGGTCTGAACGGATGGGCCCCGTCCGCCCGTCCGCCGGGACGGTCCGGCGTCGAAGTCGGCGGCAACGTCGCCGGCCGATCCCGGTCGGGTGCGGACGGACGGGGTGGCAGGCAGGGTCGGTCGGCGTCTCGACCCTGCCTCCCCCGCATCCGCGTCGGGGCGGTGGCCCACCGCCCCGGCCGGACGTATCAGTGGCCGACGTGCACCCCGGGTCGGCGGGAACGCTCGATGACGGTCTCGCGAGACATGGACGGTGCCATCTGCTCCTCCGGATCGTCGGGATGGTGGCGGTCCTCCGGTGCGGCCGGGGAATCCCGGTCCGGCCGCACCGGACGGCCGTCCTGCGTGTGCCACCGGGCGCCGGCCCGGTGCACGCCCTCCGGACTCGACCTCGTCCCGGCCACGGGGCGCAACCGCGGCCGGCCCTCGCCGGTCGGTCCGGAGGTACTCATCGGGCGGGGGCGGCGTCGACGCCCCCGCAGGCGGATCGGGAATGTGCGGCCCGGCCGGAGGGTGCCCGGCCGGGCCGGAGGACGTCAGGCGGGCACCGCGGTGAGCGCGGGTTCCACCTCCGTCCACGACGAACTCGTCTCCGCCGAGCGGGCCACCGCGTCCAGCACCAACTGGACCTGCAGCGCGTCGGCGAAAGAGGGAGCCGGGTCGGCACCGGTGGCGATCGCCTCGATGAAGTCGCGCATCTGGTGCGTGAACGAGTGCTCGTAGCCGATGATGTGCCCCGGCGGCCACCAGGCCGACATGTACGGGTGCTCACCCTCGGTCACCAGGATGCGGCTGAAGCCCTGCTCGGCCGTGGGTCGCGTGGCGTCGTAGAACTCCAGCTCGTTCAGGCGTTCCAGGTCGAACACCACGCTGCCCAGCGAGCCGTTGATCTCCACCCGCAGGGCGTTCTTGCGGCCGGTGGCGAAGCGGCTCGCCTCGTAGGTGGCGAGCGCACCGCCGTCGAGCCGGGCCACGAAGAGCGCCGCGTCGTCCACGGTCACCGGTCCGGTGGCCGGAGCGGCCCCGTCGGCGACCTGACCGTCGGCACCGTTCGCCGTGGCAGCCAGCCCACTCGATTCGGCGGGCAGCGGCCGCTCCTTGACGAACGTCTCGGTCACCGCGCTCACCCCCGTGATCCGCTGACCGGTCACGTACTGGGTCAGGTCGATGATGTGCGCGCCGATGTCCCCGAGCGCGCCCGACCCCGCCCTGTCCTTCTGCAGCCGCCAGACCAGCGGGAACTGCGGGTCCACGATCCAGTCCTGCAGGTACACCGCCCGGACGTGCCGGATCACTCCGAGCCGTCCGTCGGCGACCAGCTGGCGCATCATCGTGACCGCGGGTACCCGGCGGTAGTTGAACCCGCACATCGACCGTACGCCGGCGGCTTGGGCCGTAGCCGCCGCGGCGGCCATCTCCCTCGCCTCCTGCACCGTGTTGGCCAGCGGCTTCTCGCACAGCACGTGCTTACCGGCGGCCAACGCGGCGAGTGCGATCTCGGCATGGCTGTCGCCCGGGGTGCAGACGTCGACAACGTCGATGTCGTCCCGGCTGACCAGGTCACGCCAGTCGGTGGTGTACGCCTCCCAACCGAGCCGGTCGGCGGCCTCGGCCACCTTCCCGGAATCCCGGCCGCAGATCAACGACATCCGGGCCCGCGCCGGTAGGTCGTACACCCGGTTCACGGTGCGCCACGCCTGCGAGTGCGCGGCGCCCATGAACGCGTAGCCGACCATGCCGACCCGCAGTTGCTTACCTGTAGTGGACAAGGTGGGTCTCCCCCCAATGTGTCAGAACCCGAGCTTGAGGTAGTTGCTCGCGTTCTCCTTCGTGATCGTCTCGGAGGCGAGGATGATCTCCTTGGGCACCTGCAGCTCGACCAGGTCGGACATGCCCTTGCCCTGGGCGATCAGCCGCGCCAGGGAGATGGCCGAGGACGCCATCGACGGGCTGTAGGTGACGGTCGCCTTGAGCACGGTGTTGTCCGCCTGGATGTCCTCCATGGCCTTCTTCGAGCCGGCGCCACCGACCATGAAGAACTCCTTGCGGTTGGCCTGGTTGACCGCGGCCAGCACACCGATGCCCTGGTCGTCGTCGTGGTTCCAGACCGCATCGATCTTCGGCAGCGCCTGGAACAGGCTGGTGGCGGCCTGCTGGCCGGAGTCGGCGGTGAACTCGGCCGCCCTCCGGTTGCTCACCTTCAACCCGCTCTGGGCGAGGGTGTCGGCGAAGCCCTTCGAGCGCTCCTGGGTCAGCTCCAGGGAGTCGATGCCGGCGATCTCTCCGATCACCGGGTTGCTGACGCCCTTGGCCTTGAGCTGATCGACGATGTAGTGCGCCGCGGCCACGCCCATGCCGTAGTTGTCGCCCTTGATCTGAAGCCGGTAGGCCAGCGCGTCGGGGAAGGCCCGGTCCAGGTTCACCACCGGGATACCGGCCTTCATCGCCTCCAGGCCGGCGGCGTTGAGCTCCTTGCCGTCGTGCGGAAGCATGACGATCACGTTCGGCTTCTGCGAGATCAGCGTGGAGATTGCGGCCCGCTGGGCAGCCGCGTCCGCGCCGGCCTCGACCGTCTTGAACTCTACATCGGAGTAGGCACCGGCCTGCGCCTTGGCGTTGGTGGTGATCGCGGCGAGCCAGCCGTGGTCGGCGGCCGGGGCGGAGAAGCCGATGACCACCTTCTGGCCGGGCGCCGCGTTGCCGCTGGCCGCGGCGTCGGCACCCTTGGTCTGTGCCGCGGTGGGCTCGGTCTCGTTGCTGGTGCAACCGGCGAGCAGCACGCCGGCGCCGACGGCAGCCCCGCCGAAGAGCAGGCGGCGGCGGGACAGGTCGCGACTGTGCTCGGTCATGACGACCTCCTGAATTCGCGGTGATGGGAGCGGGAAAAGGGTGTGCGGGGCCCGGTCACCGTCGCCTGCACGGTGACCGGGTGTGCTGCGGTGGGTCAGTTGGTGGTGAGTCGGTTACGTCCGAGGAACTGGGTGAGGCTGCGGAACTGCACCTGTTGGACCAGGACGGCCGCGACGATGATGCCGCCCTTGACCATGTTCTGGGCCTCGGTGGTGAGGCCGTTGATCGCGAAGAGGTTGGTGATCGTCGAGAAGATGATCACCCCGAGCAGGGAACCGATGATGGTGCCCCGCCCGCCGCTGAGCAGCGTGCCGCCGATGATCACAGCGGCGATCGCGTCCAGCTCGTAGAGGTTCGCCATCGCCGCCTGGGCCGACGTGGCCTGAGCGGTGAGCATGATCGCGGCGATGCCGCAGCACAGACCGGAGAGCGCGTAGAGCATCAGCGTGTGCCGCTTGACGTCGATGCCGGCCAGCCGGGCCGCCTCCGGGTTGCCGCCCACCGCCACGGTGCGCCGCCCGAACGTGGTGCGGTTGAGCAGCACCCACCCGGCGATCACCACCGCGGCGAGGATGTAGACCAGCAGCGGGATCCCGAGCAGATTCGTGCTGGCGATGTCGTTGATGGTGGCGTTGTTCGACACCTGGGTCTGCTTGTCGGAGAGCTCGGCGGCCAGTCCGCGGGCGGCCACCAGCATCGCCAGCGTGGCGATGAACGGCACCAGCCGGCCGTACGAGATGAGCAGTCCGTTGACCAGACCGACGCCGAGGCCGACGGTGAGCGCGCAGAAGATCATGCCGCCGGCGCCGTAGCTCTGGGTCGCCACCGTGGTCGCCCAGACCCCGGCGAGCGCGACGATCGCGCCGACCGAGAGGTCGATGCCACCACCGATGATGACGAAGGTCATCCCCACGCTGACCACACCGACCACGGAGGCCAGCTTGAGGATGACGAGGATGTTGCTCCACACCCAGCTGGAGTTCCCGTAGAGGTCGGGTCGGGTGACGATGCCGATGACGATCAGCGCCACCAGCACCCCGATCAACCAGAGGTTGCGGCGGGCGCCCTCACCGCTCTCGCCGCGCCACCAGGAGAGCCGGCCCGCGGCCCGCTGCTCCGCCGCCGCGGTCTCCGCCGGGTCCACCGGCGGAGACTGCGCCGGTAGTTGCGCCGGCCGCTCCGGGGTGGAGGTGTCGGTCACGTCGCTCATGCCGCCGCGCCTTCCATCAGGGACCCCGCCATGACGAGGTCGAGGACGGTGTTCTCGTCAAGTTCGCCGGCCGGTGCCTCACGGACGACCCGCCCCTCCCGCATCACCAGCACCCGGTCGGCCAGACCGAGCACCTCGGGAACCTCGCTGGAGACCAGCAACACTCCGACGCCCTGCTCGGCGAGGGAACGGATGACCTGGTAGAGCTCCGCCCGCGCGCCGACGTCGACCCCCCGGGTGGGCTCGTCCAGCAACAGCAGCTTCGTGTCGCCGAGCAGCCAGCGCCCGACCACCACCTTCTGCTGGTTGCCACCGGAGAGGGTGCGCACCGGGCGGCGCACGTCGCGCGGGCGCAACTCCAGGCTCTCCGCGATCCGGTCGGCCTCCGCGCGCTCGCGTCCCACGTCGGTGAAACCGGCCCGGGCGTACCGGGTGAAGGTGGCCAGGGTGACGTTGCGGTAGATCGGTTCGCCGAGCAGCAGCGCCTGGCTCTTCCGCTCCTCCGGGGCCATGCCCATCCCGGCCCGTACCGCCGCGCCGACGCTGCCCGCGCGCAGCACCCGGCCGGCCATTCGCACCGTACCGGCCTCGGCCCGGCGAGCGCCGTAGATGGTTTCCAGCAGCTCCGAGCGGCCGGAGCCGACCAGCCCGGCGATACCGACGACCTCCCCGGGCCGTACCCGCAGCGAGACATCGGCGAACTCGCCGGGCCGGGTGAGCCCCTCCACCACGAGCAGGTCGGCCTCCGCCGGGCCCGCGCCGGTCGGACGCTCCGGGAAGACGTACTCGATCGTGCGGCCGGTCATCCGGTTGACCAGGTCGCGGGTCGGGGTGTCGCGCGCCGGCAGGTTGGCGGCGGTGGTCCCGCCGTCCTTGAGCACGGTGACCCGGTCACCGATCTCGCGGATCTCCTCCAACCGGTGCGAGATGTAGATGACGGCGATGCCCTGCGCGGTCAGCTCACGGATGATGCGGAACAGGTTGCCGACCTCGTCATGGGCGAGTACCGCGCTCGGCTCGTCCATGATGATCAGTCGCGCCTCGTGCGAGAGCGCGCGGGCCATGCTGACGACCTGCTTGCCGGCGGCCGGCAGCAAGCGGACCATCCGGTTCGGCGGGATCTCGGCGTGACCGAGCCGGCCGAGGATCTGCCGGGTACGCCGAGCCATCTGACCACGGCGCACGAAGCCGAACCGACGCGGCTCGTGGCCGAGGAAGGCGTTCTCCGCGACCGAGAGGTCCTCGACGAGATCCAGCTCCTGGTAGATCGTGGCGATCCCGGCGCGCATGGCGGCCTGTGGATTGGCGAAGGTCACCGGCTCGCCGCGCCACTCGACCTGGCCGGAGTCGGGTTGGTGCACCCCGGAGAGCACCTTGATCAGGGTCGACTTGCCGGCGCCGTTCTGGCCGAGCAAGCAGTGCACCTCGCCGGCGCGGACCTCCAACTGCACGCCGTCGAGGGCGCGTACGCCGGGGAAGGTCTTGACCACGTCGGTGAGGCGCAGCACCACCTCGCCCGCGACGGTGTCGGCCGGCGCCTCGAGCAGTGGCGCGTCCACGGACCCGCCCTGCGCACCGCCGCCCGTCGGACTCGCTTCCGGTTCGGTCACCACGCCCTCCTCCCGCTCGGTCACACCCACTCCACCTATGGCTGCGGGGCTCGCAGGCCCGGCTCGGTCCTCGTGCTCACAGCACCACCCCAGATCGCGACTGCGGGGCTCGCAAGCCCGGCTCACTCCTCGCGCTCACGACGTCTCCCCCGCCTGCGGCCGCCCGGCTCGCGACTCCGACCTCACGACGCCTCCCCGAACGCGACGTCGCTGGCGAGCACCGCAGCGCCGGCGACCCCGGCCCGCGGGCCGAGCTCGGAGAGGACGACGGGCAGGTTGCCCGTGGCCAGCGGCAGCGACCGGCGGTAGACCACGCTGCGGATCTCGGCGAGCAGGATGTGACCGAGCTGGGCGAGGCCGCCGCCGATCACGATCATGGACGGATTGGCGAAGCTCACCAGTCCGGCCAGCACGCCGCCGACCCGCCGCCCCCCGTCGCGGATCAACTGGATGCAGGCCACGTCTCCCTCGACGGCGCCCTCGGCCACGTCGAGGGCGGTCACCGTGCCGTTGGCGGCCAGCCGCTCGGCGAGCGCGGCCGAGGTCCCGTTGCGGGCGGCGGCGGCCGCGTCCTTGGCCAGCGCGGCGCCGCTGAAGAGCGCCTCCAGGCAGCCGACGTTGCCGCACGAGCACATCGGCCCGTGCGAGTCGACCTGGATGTGCCCGATGTCGCCGGCACAGCCGTCCGTACCCCGGTAGACCTCGCCACTGAGGTAGATGCCGCAGCCGATGCCCGTACCGATCTTGACGAAGAGGAAGTCGTCGACCGAGTGGGCGACGCCGCCGTGCCGCTCGCCGATCGCCATGATGTTGACGTCGTTGTCGACCACCGCGGGGCAGCCGTGCTCACGGGTGAGCAGCTCCCGCACGGGAAAGCGGTCCCACCCGGGCATGATCGGCGGCGACACCGGTAGCCCGTCACGGAAGCTCACCGGGCCGGGTACCCCGACACCGACGGCGTCCAGCCGCTCGTACGCGCCGTCCACCTTGGCCTTGTGCAACAACTCGTTGACCCGCTGCAGGATCACCTTCGGGCCGGAACGGATGTCGGCCGCCTCCCCGTACGCCGCGACCGGTTCGAGCCGCCCATTGACCACCTCGACGTCGATCGACGAGGCGCCGAGGTCGACGGCGGCGAAGCGCAGCCGAGGGTTCAGTTCGACCAGGGTGGACCGACGGCCACCGCGGGATGCCGCCAGCCCGGCCTCGGCGACGTAGCCGAGGTTGACGAGCCGCTCGAGTTCGGCCAGGAGCCGGGGGCGTGGCATCTGCAACCGGTCGCCGAGTTCGGCCCGGGAGACCGCTCCCTCGTCGCGGAGCAAGCGCAGGAGGCGTACGTGCAGGGGGTCGTCGGTCCGCACCGGGCTCACCTCCACATCGGCATCCTTCACATCGACGAGGCTGTCTATGCGTTGTGCTCGACACAGTAGGAGTCTTCCGAGCCGGATGTCCAGAGCTTCGGCTGATCCGTCGCTAACTTTTGCTCATTCGGACAGAAGTTTTGGTAGCGACTGGCGCCACGGAGGCCGCCGTCGGCGCTTCGATCACCATCCGTACGGACGACACCGCGCACGACGAGGCGGCCGGCGATCGCCGACTCGACCGGCTCCGGCCTGCGGCGGCAGCGGCATGGGACGCGCCGGCGGCAGCGGCATCCAGGCTTACCGGAGCGCCCACCTGCCAAGCGGAGGCGCCCGTGCCAGGGTCCGCGCCCGTGGTGACGTCGGATGCGCCGCAAGCTGGCCCGACGGCCGCCGGTGGGGACATCGCCCGCCTGGAGAGCCGGACCGCGGGCTCCTCCTACCGTGCGGCGAAAAGACCGGATCGCCGCGCGGCGGGGCCCCGCGCCGACCGCGTCGAATACGAACGACGATGCTTCCGGCGGGTGCCGGCACCGGTTCCCTCTCCCGCAGCTTTCCGCGTGACGCCGACGATTCCACGCGCACACCGGTCAGCGGCAGGCGGTTCCTTGGCCAGGACGGATGGGCCCGCTCGTCACTCCTGGCGTCGACGCGCCGCCTTACGGAGCTTGCGGTCGTCGCGCAGCTCCACGTACGGCTCCTCCTCGGCGGCGTGACCGGCCGAGATCGCGCGGCCGCGCTCCAACTCGGCTTGGAACTCCGCGCCGAGCAGGATCGCGATGTTGGTCAGCCAGAGCCAGACCAGGAAGATGATCACGCCGGCGAGGGTCCCGTACGTCTTGTTGTACGAACCGAAGTTGCTCACGTAGACCGCGAACAGTCCGGACACCACCAGCCAGATCACCACGGCCAGCACCCCGCCCGGGCTGACCCAGCGGAAGCCGCCGTGCCGGGCGTTCGGCGAGGCCCAGTAGAGGATGGCGAACATCAGGCTGACCAGGATCAGCAGGACCGGCCACTTGGCGATGTTCCAGACCGTCACGGCCGTGGAGCCGAGCCCGATCGCCTCGCCGGCCGCCCGGGCGAGGCGGCCGGTGAAGACGACGATCACCGCGCTTATCAGCAGCATCACTCCGATCACGGCGGTCACGCCGATCCGGGTGGGCAGCGTCTTCCAGATCGGCCGCCCCTCCGGCACGTCGTAGATGGCGTTCGAGGCACGCATGAAGGCGGCGATGTAGCCGGACGCGGACCAGAAGGCACCGAGCAGACCGAGTACCGCGCCGGCGCTGGCCAGTCCCCCGGACTTCTGCGCCTGCTCGATCGCCCGTTCCAGGATCTGCTGGATGTTGCCCTGCGGGATGGCCTGGCCCACGGTGTCCTTGACGCCTTCGGTGGCCCCCGACCCGAGCAGGCCGACGATGGAGATGAGCACGAGCAGGCCGGGGAAGATGGAGAGCACGCCGTAGTAGGTCAGGGCGGCGGCCCAGTCGGTCAGGTTGTCCCCCTGGAACTCCTTCACCGTCCGGCGCAGCGCCGCCAGCCACCCGGTGCCCGGCAGTTGGGCGGGGCTCTCCGGGCCCGCCTCCGGCCCGGCCGGCTCCCGGGTTCCCTGACGGCGGTCGGCGGCCGCCCGCGCCGCGTCGTCGTCACGGTCGGGTCGCTTGTCGGCGGCCATTCGCCCCTCCTCGTCGTCGCGTTGCCTTGCGGGCATGCCCCGACGAAACGACGGGTAACCACCTACCCGTGGAGCAATGGCCCCATCCGGCGCGATGCCATCAGCGGTCCCATCGCCACCACGCGTCGAACGTGTCGTGCGCCAGCAGGAGGGCGGCGTCCGTGGTGAGGATGCCGGGGGTGACGTACGGCCGGCGAGGATGCCATGCCCACCCCAATATCGGGCAATCGGTGCGATTGACCGCCGGTCGAACCGGACAATCCGCCCCGGCGTGGGGTCGGCGGTGACGTGATCGACTCGGCTTCCTTAAGTCGCGGTAATCCGACGCCGCGGACACCCCGACATCAATGACCCCGAGTCGATCAACCTCACCGGGCGGAGCACCGCACCGCGCGCCACCTGCAACGCCGTCGAGCGGGGGAGCACCCCTGGGTGCCCGCTACGCCTGCGAATCGACCTTACGGCCGTTGATTCCGTATCCCCTGGACGTGCTTAAACTACATAGGTAGCCTGGATGCGTGGAGCCACTCGGACGCCTCGGCGGCGCGACGGTCGACGTACTTCGCGTGTTGGTGGACAGCGACCGGCCACGATGGGGGTTGGAGATCATCAAGCTGACCGGGCGTCCCTCGGGCAGCGTCTATCCCCTGTTGGAGCGGCTGGAGCGCAACGGCTGGGTCACGTCGCACTGGGAGGAGACCGAGCGCCGCGGTCCCCGGCGGCGGATGTACGAGCTGACCGCCGACGGCGCCCCGGCGGCGCGGCGGGTGTGCGCACAGGCCGCGACGCGGGAGGCACGGCAGCGTCCCGCACGGCTACGGGAGGCGCGATGACACCGTCCACCCGCGTCGCGCTCGTCGTCCTGCGCTGCACGGTGGCGCTGCTTCCCCGCGACCTGCGTGCCCGCTACCTCGAGCAGTGGGAAGCCGACGTGCGCGGTGCTACGGACCTGGGCATGTCTCCACTACGTCTCGCCGCCGGCACCCTCGGCGCCGCAGCCCTGATCGCCAACGCCGACCGAAAGGGAACACGGACCATGCAGCCCATCGGCCCTCTCGCCCTCGCCCTGCGCCTGCTGGGCGGCGCCAACGCGCGCCGCCACGCCGCCGCTCTCGCCGCCGTGCTCGCGTTGAGCCTGCTGACCGGTGTCGGCCTGCTCATCGCCCGCTGACGCGCACCCGCGCCGGACTGTGCTCTGCCAACGCGAGCCGGCGCGATGACCGACGACAGCACGAGCCCGCGGGTTCAGCCGCGGACGCTCCGCACCAGCGATCGCAGGGCGTAGCCGAGCAGCAGAGCTCCGGCGCCGGTGCCCGCGACGACGCCGGCCGGCACCCCCGTCAGCAGCCCGGCCACCGCCACCGCGCACGTCGCGACGCCGAGGTGTCGCAGCAGCGGGCTGCGCAGCAGCGGGGCGAGCGGGAAGAAGTGCAGCCCCACCACGGCGCAGACCAGCACGGGGATGTACTCCGACCAGCCGGCGACGGCCAGTGCCGCAGCGCCGAGCCCGGCGAGGGCGAACTCGGCCACGACGATCAGGAGGTAACGACGGTCGCCAGCCCGGTCACGCGGACCGGCCGCCGCGCCCCGGGACCGCGCCGTGACGACACCACCGGCGACCGCGGTGAGCAGCGCCGCCACGCTGCCGGCCACCAACAGGCCGCGCAGTGGCTGCTCCGCCGCCGGGACGCTGAACCAGACGGTCGCGAAGATGCCGAGGTAGAGAGCACCCAGCCCTTCCTGCCGCCGCCAGCCGGTATCCACACTCGACAATGATTTCCCCCTCGTGGGTTCGCCAGGAACCGCGCAGTTGATCTTATGGACGCCGTCCCCGCGCCGCTGCCCCGATCCGGCGCGGGTGCGGCCGGTGAGACACGGGAAGAAGCCCTCCGGGCCGCGGCGAGGTCGCCGAACCTGCTCACCTCGGTCGATGCACCCGCCAACCATCAATCGACGTGTATCGTCCGGTTGTGGCGCCCACCCGCTCCTCTGACGGTTCGCCGCCGACGCCCCGCCGCCCCGCCTCGACGGAGGCCATGAACGGCCCGGCCCAGGCCGCGAACGACCCGGCCGAGCCCGGCTCAGGCCCTGCCCGCGCGTCCGGGGACTCCGACCCGCCGGGCGACACCGTCCACCCCGGCCCGGACGCCATCCCTGACGAACAGCACGGTGGGCAGCCCGGCGGCGCGGCGCGGCGCGATCCGGACGGGTTGCCCGAACTGGCCGCACAGTTCGAGGACGAGAAGCCCGGTCGCGTACTCACCGGCTCGGCCAACCTGCTCGTCGGCGCGGCGGCGGTGGCCGTCGGCGTACTCGCTCTCTGGCAGGTCTTCCGACCGTTGCCCCAGGGCAGCAAGTACTACCTGATCATCTTCCTGGCGGGTGTCCTGCCGCTGGTCTTCCTCGCCTACCCCTCCGGCCTGCGGCTCCGGCCGGGCCGCGGCGGTACGGCGGCGACCAGGTCGCGGCCCACCGCGGCGGACTGGTCACTCGCCGCGCTCGCGCTGGTCGCCTGCCTCTACCCGGTGCTGCCGATCCCGTTCGGCTCGGGCGGCGGCGGCTACGACGCCTTCCTCGACCGGCAGGGACTGCTCGCCCCGGCCGACCTGGTGATGGGCACCGGGCTGCTCGTGCTCCTGCTCGAGGCCTGCCGGCGCACCACCGGTTGGATCCTTCCCGCGGTTTGCCTGCTCTTCCTCGGCTACGGCTACTACGGCGGCCTGCTTCCGCAGTCCTGGCCGGTGGCCCACGCCGGGCTCGACTTCAGCCAGATCATCGACGCCTTCTACAACTCCGACAGCGGCTTCTACGGCACCCCGCTGGACGTCGCCGCGTCGTACATCGTGCTCTTCACCATCTACGGCGCGGTGCTGGACCTCTCCGGCGCGGGCCGGTTCTTCGTCGACCTGTCCACCGCGGCGTTCCGCCGGTCGCGTACGGCCGCCGGGCGCACGGCGGTCGCCTCCGGGTTCCTGCTCGGCACCGTCTCCGGTTCCGGAGCGGCGACGACGGTCAGCATCGGGGCCGTGACCTGGCCGATCCTGCGGCGGGCCGGCTACCCGGCGGAACGGGCCGGCGGCATGCTGGCGGCCGCCGGAGTGGGCGCGATCCTCTCCCCGCCCACGCTCGGCGCGGCGGCGTTCATCATCGCCGAGTACCTCGGCGTCTCGTACCTGCAGGTGCTCGGCTGGGCAACCGTGCCGACCGTCCTCTACTACCTCGGCATCCTGCTCTCCGTGGAGATCGACGCCCGCCGCTCGGGCGTACGGGCGGTGTCCGTCGACGCGGCCTCCCCGTGGCGGCTGCTCGGTCGGTTCGGCTACCACTTCGCGTCCCTCATCGTCATCATCGTGCTGCTCGCCGTGGGCATGTCGGCCACCCGGGCGGTGGTGCTCGCGACCGTGCTGGCCGCCGCGCTCTCCTTCCTGGACCGCGGCCATCGGCTCACCCCGCGCCGGCTGGCGAGCGCCCTCGCCGGTGGCGTACGCGGAGTCCTGGCCGTCACCGCCGTCTGTGCCGCCGCCGGAATCATCACGGCGACCACCACCAAGACAGGGCTCGGTCCGCAGGCGGCGGCGCTGCTGGTGGACGGCGCCCGGGTGGTCACCGACGACCCGGTCGTGGTGCTGGTGCTGACCGCGGTACTCGCCGCGCTCGCGCTCACCCTGCTGGGGCTCGCCGTGCCGGTCACCGCCTCCTTCGTGATCGGCTGGGTGATCATCGGGCCGGCACTGCTCAACCTGGGGGTGGCCGCGCCGGCCGCGGCGATGTTCGTCTTCTACTTCGCGGTGCTCTCCGAGGCGTCGCCGCCGACCGCGCTCGCCGCCGTCGCCGCGGCCGCGGTCACCGGCGGCCGGCTGGTGCCGACCATGTGGCAGACCCTGCGCTACGCGCTTCCGGCGTACCTCATTCCGATCGCCTTCGTGATCACGCCCGCGGGGCGCGGGCTGCTGGGCATCGGCGGGCCGCGCCAGGTCCTGACGGCCACCGTGGTCCTCGCCCTCAGCGTCGCGGTACTCGCCGTCGCGGCCGGCGGTTGGCTGCCCGGAGTAGGGCCGGCCGGCGCCCCGGAACGCGTGCTCGCCGCGCTGGCCGGGGTGGTCCTGCTCCGGTTGGAGCCGGTGTCGGTGGCGATCGGTGTCGGACTGTCGGCCGCGGCGGTCGCGGGGGTGCTCGTACGACGCGGATCCGCCGGTCGGTCCGGCGGGCAGGCCGGGACACCGGCTGAGCTGAGGGAGGTAACACAGTGAGCGGGAGAAGCGTTCGGCTCCTCGCGGGCGTGAGTGTGCTCGCCATCGCGGCCGCGGGAGTGGCGGGTTGCGGCGGCCGGCAGGGTGGGGCGGCCCAGGACGACACCGCCAGTGAGGTCACCTGTGAGGTGGCCCGGGACACCCGGGTCGGGATCGCCACCGGGAACTCGACAGGCGTCTACTACGTGGTCGGCAACGCTCTCGCCGGTCAGCTTCCCGATGCCACCGGCGGCCGGCTGACCGGTACCGCCGCCGAGACGGGCGCCTCGGTGCAGAACATCGAGCAACTCGTCGCCGGACAGTACGACGTCGCCTTCTCGCTCTTCGACACCGCGGTCAACGCCGTCCAGGGCAAGGAGAGCTTCACCTCCGCGCAGCCGGTGCAGGCGCTGGCCCGGATCTACGACAACTACACCCAGGTCGTCGTACGCAACGACGCCGGCATCTCCTCCGTCGCCGACATGCGGGGCAAGCGGATCTCCACCGGCTCGCCGAAGTCCGGCACCGAGGTGATCGCCCACCGGCTGCTCCAGGCGGCGGGCCTCGATCCGGCCAAGGACATCCAGGCGCAGCGACTCGACCTGACCAAGACCGTCGAGGGGATGAAGGACGGCAGCATCGACGCCTTCTTCTGGTCCGGCGGGCTGCCCACCGGCGGGGTGACCGACCTGTTCACCACCGCCGGCGACAAGGTGCGGTTCCTCGACATCACCCCGCTGCTGCCCAAGATGGCCGAGCTGAACCCGGCCTACCAGGCCGGCACGATCGGCCGGGACGCGTACCGGACGGCGGCGGACACCCCGACGATCGTGGTGCCGAACGTGCTGCTGGTACGCACGAACCTGGACGCGAACGTCGCCTGTGCCATCACGCGAACCCTGTTCGATCACAAGGACGCGTTGGTCCAGGCGAACCAGGCCGCGGAGGGGATAACCCTGGAGAACGCCCGGCGGACCGACCCGGTGCCGCTGCACCGGGGCGCGGAGAAGGCATTGCAGGACCTGGGCGCCCGCTGACCCGCCGGCGGCTCCCGCCGTCTCAGACGTCGGCGGGAGCGGTCGCGGCTCGGGCCGCCACCACCAACCGGTCGGTCTCGGCGGTCACCTCGACGTCGTCCGGCAGGGTCCCCGGGTCGTACCGGACGGTCCAGGTCAGACCGTCGACGCCGGGGGCACGGCGGGCGGCGATCCGGCCGGCACCACCGGCCATCCGGTGGTGCTGGGTGTACGCGACGGACCGGGTGACCCGCGCCCGCACCTGATGCGGCACGTCACCCGGGTCGAGCAGCAGGTACGTCTGCGGCGCGGCGTCGGCGACCACCAGGTAGCCGTCCCGCTCGGCGACCAGCTCGGCCGGTGTGACGGTCAACTCACGGCCGGACCAGCCCGCCTTGATCACCTCGTGCCAGCGCAACCGCTCCGCCCGGCCGGGCAGCCAGAGCCCGAGGTTGGTGGCGACCAGAACGTCGCCGTCCGCACCGTCTCCGGCCGCGGCCCAGGCGAGCACCCGCTCGTCCCGGTCGAGTGGCGGCCGGTCGGCCGGGCGCAGCTTGGGCCGACGGTTGAACAGTCCCATCTACAGCCCTCCCGCGGCCTGTTCCCGCAGCGCCCGGGCGTGCTGCTCCAGCGAGAGCAGCTCACCGAAGAGCGCGAAGTACTCGTCCTTGTTGCTGATCGGGTTGATCCGTTGGATCCGGGACTTGAGGTCCTTGATCCGGGCGGTCACCGATCCCCACTGCAGCCGGGCCACGGTCACCGAGACGTACCGGGGGTCCGGCTCGCCGTCGATCCGCAGCGGCTCGACGGCGAGTTCCGCGACGAGCGCCTGGCCGGCGAGGTCGGCACAGGCGTCCCGGACCGACTCGATCCACACCGCCCCGCCGGGCGCGGCCGCCGCCCCGCCGGCCGCCGCGATCGCCTCGCGTACCGCCACGTGGACGGGGTGCCGGTATTCGGAGGCCTCCACCGCGTCGAACATCGGTCCGGCGAGCACCGGCTGCTGGAGGGCGAGCTTCAACGCCTCGCGCTCGACCATCGACTGCGGGCTGTCCACGGCCGGCCCGGCGGCGGGTCGGGGCGCCCGGGCGGTTGTCTCGCGACCGTCCGCGCCCGATGCCGCGGTCTGCACCGCCCGCTGCACCGGCTCGATCTCCATGCCCAGGTCGCCGGCGAGCTTACGGATGTACTCGGGCCGCTTCTCCCGGTCCTTGATCTTGGCGACCAGCGGCGCGGCCCGGCGCATCGCCTCCACCCGCCCGTCGACGGTGTCGAGGTCGTAGCGGCTGATGACGTGCCGCAGCGCGAAGTCGACCAGCGGCTCGCGGCGCGCGACCAGGTCGCGTACGGCCAGGTCGCCCTTGGCCAGGCGCAGCTCGCACGGGTCCATGTTGTCGGGGCTGACCGCGATGAAGGTACGCCCGACGAAGCGCTGGTCGTCGTCGAACGCGCGCAGGGCCGCCTTCTGCCCGGCGGCGTCCCCGTCGAAGGTGAAGATGATCTCGCCGGCCACGGCGTCGGTGTCGAGCAGGAGCCGGCGCAGCACGCCGATGTGGTCGGCGCCGAACGCGGTGCCGCAGGTGGCCACGGCAGTGGTGACGCCGGCCAGGTGACAGGCCATCACGTCGGTGTAGCCCTCCACGACGACGACTTTGCCCTGCTTGGCGATCTCCCGTTTGGCCTGGTCGATGCCGTAGAGGACGTGCGACTTCTTGTAGAGCGGCGTCTCGGGGGTGTTCAGGTACTTCGGGCCGTCGTCATCGTCGAAGAGCTTGCGCGCACCGAAGCCGATCACGTCTCCGGTGAGGTCCCGGATCGGCCAGAGCAGCCGGCGGCGGAAGCGGTCGATGAGCGATCCCGACCGGGCCGGACGCGACAGCCCGGCGGTGACCAGCTCGTCGGCGGTGAAGCCACGCTGGCGCAGATGCTTGGTGAGCTGGTCCCAGGCGTCCGGGGCGAAGCCGCAGGTGTACCGCTCGGCGGCCGCGCGGTCGAAGCCACGCGAGGCCAGGAACTCGCGGGCCGGTCGGGCGGCGGCGGTGGTGAGCTGGGACTGGTAGAACTCGACCGCGGCGGCGTGCGCGGCGACCAGCCGCTGCCGCTGCCCCTGCTGTGGCCGGCTCCGCGACGGGCCCGAGTCGGTCTCCACGTACCGCAGCTGGATCCCGGCGCGGCCGGCGAGCCGCTCGACCGCCTCGACGAAGCTGAGATGGTCGGCGTCCATCAGGAACTTGATCGCGTCGCCGCCCGCACCGCAGCCGAAGCAGTACCACACGTTGCGTGCCGGCGACACGTTGAACGAGGGGCTCTTCTCGTCGTGGAACGGGCACAGCCCCTTGAGGTTGCCGCCGCCTGCGGACCGGAGCGTCACCGTCTCGGAGATGATCTCCTCGATCGAGGTGCGCTCGCGGACCAGCGCGATGTCCTCGTCCCGGATCCGCCCCGCCATCGGCCACCCCCTCGGGTTACATCCTGCCCTGCCGGACCGACGATCCGCCGCCGGGGGCACGCCGGGTGAGCCGGATCGCGAGGAGCTTGTCCAATCCGTCACAGGTACCGACCCGGTGCGGCGAGCATGGGCAGATGAGGAGGTGGCAGAAGCGGACGGCAGGATGGGGCCGACGGGTCCTGGGTCGGCCGATGGCCACCGGCGACGAGGCCGGCCACCGGCACGCCACCTGGTTCGAGCTCTTCTTCGACGTGATCTTCGTCTTCGCGCTGGCGGCCGTGGTGGACCGGCTCGGCGAGGACACGACCCCCCGGCCGAGCAGCGTGATCACGGTGTTCGGGCTCTTCCTGGTGGTCCAGTGGGCCTGGGTGGGGCACGCCTACTACGCCACCCGGTACGAAGCGGATGATCTGTCGCACCGGCTGTTGCTACTGCTCGCGCTGCTCGGCGCCGGGGCGATCACCCTCGGCGTGGACGAGGTGCCCACCGGCGAGATGCTGCCGGTCGGCTACCTGATCGTCCGTGGCGTGCTGCTCCTGCTCTACCTCCGGGGCCGCCCCGACACCGAGGTGGCCCGGATGGGCACCCGCGTCTATCTGATCGGCTTCGGGCTCGGCTGGCTGATCTGGCTGGCCTCGCTGGCCGCCCCCGGGCATCTGCGGCCGGCGTTCTGGATCACCGGCACGGCGATCGAGCTCGTCACGCCCTGGTTCGGCTACCGCTGGCTGAGCCGGTGGCCGGTGGACGTCCGGCACCTGCCGGAACGGGTCGGCCAGTTCATCATCATCGTGCTCGGCAGCACGGTGGCCAATCTGCTCGCCACCGTGCCGAACCACCCCGACCAGAAGATGGCCCTCACCGCGGCGCTGGCCTTCACCGTGCCGGCGGCGATCTGGTGGATCTACGCCACCTTCGTCACCAGTGGCATCCCCATCCACCGGCTGCGCGGCGGCCAGCCCTACGCCTACCTGCACTACCTGCTCGGTGGCGGCCTGCTGTTGCTCGGCTGGGCGCTCGGGCAGGCGGTCCGGACGGTCCATCGCGACGAGGCCCTGACCACGGAGGTACGCCTGCTGCTCGCCGGCTCGATCACCCTCTGGCTCCTCTGCGGGTTGGGCCTGTACTGGCTGGCGATCCGGGTCTCGCCCGGCGCCACGCTGCTCGCCGCGTACGGCATCGGCTCGGCCTGGGCGATCACCTTGATGGTCTCCTCGCCGTTCCTGCTGCTGGTGCTGCTCTGCGCGGCGATCGTCGGGTACGCCGTGTTGTTCACCTTCATGCTGGCCAGGGAACGGATCGCCCCGGGGACGGAGCTCACCGCTACCGACTGACCCGGCATCCGGGGTGGGTCACCGCGGCGCGCCGGGCCGGCCGGCGGTCACGCCGAACGGCCGACCTCCGCGGGGGCGTCACCGATGCGAGGGAACGGTTCGATCGAGAAGACCACCTCGACCGGCACCTCGAAGTACGCGGCGATCCGCAGCGCCAGGTGCAGGCTGGGGCGGAACTCGCCCCGTTCCAGGTAGCCGACCGTCTGGTAGTGCACACCCAGCGCGTCGGCGAGCTGCCGCCGGGAGATGCCCCGCTCGGCCCGCAGCACCGCGATGCGGTTGTGCACGGTCTCGCTCATCGCCGTCCTCTCAGATGATCTGCTGCATGGCCCGCTCCCGGCGTGCGGCCACCCGGGAGCCGGACTCGCGGCGGGCCATCCGCCGCAGCACGACGGGGGCCAGCACGAGCCCGAGCACCGCCCACGCGCCGAGCACGCCGAACGTCTCCAGGTGCCGCCACGACCCGCCGACCTCGACCGCGGCCAGCGCGTCCGGCAGCAGCGCCGAGCGCATGCCCAACCCTAGCCAGTAGACCGGGAAGGCCTGGGCGACGGCCTGGAGCCAGCCCGGGTAGCCGTTGATCGGGTAGAAGATGCCGGAGAGCGCGATCAGCCCCATCATCGGCAGCATGACCAGCCCGAGGTTGCGCGGGTTCTCGATCAGCGACCCGATGACCGCGCCGAGGGGCAGGGTGGCCACCAGGCCGAGCACCGCCACCCAGAGCAGGGTGAGCCAGGCCGGCGCGCTGGTCAGCCGGAGCCCGTCCACGAGGAACAGCGACGGGACGAGCTGGATGAGCATGCTCACCAGTGCGACCGTCGACATCAGGGTGAGCTTGCCGACGAGGTAGCCGAGCATGCCGTTCGGGGTGGCCTTGGCTCGCAGCAGCGTGCCGTCCTCGCGCTCGACGACGAGCTGCTGGGCGAGCGTGATCAGGCCGCCGAAGGCGAGCCCCATGCCGAGGACGCTGGGCAGCGTACGGGAACCGAGGGAGAAGTCCGTGCCGGGCACCGTGGCGCCACGCATGAAGAAGATGGTGACCAGCAGTACCAGGGTCGGGAAGGCGTAGCCCCACAGGTCCTGTGCGTTGGTGAAGGTGTTGCGCAGCTCCGTCGTGCCGCGCCGGAATCCGGCCCGCACGGCCGCCGCGGTCGGGTTCATGCCTGCCTCCCCTGCTGCCACGCCCGGGCCGCCGCGCTGCCTCGGGCCCCGGATTCCTGCTCGTAGACCAGTGCCATGTACGCGTCCTCCAGGTTGGGCCGGCGGACCTCCAGTTCCTGCACGTCGTCGCCGTACTGCCCGAACAGGTCGCGGAGGAAGGCCGTGGCGTCGGCTGCGGAGTGGACGAAGCGCTCGCCGTCCCGGGTCCAGCGGATCTCCGCGTTCCCGGCGACCCGGCGGGACAGCTCGTCCGGCGAACCGTCAGCGATGATGCGGCCGCCGGCCAGGATGAGGATCCGTTCGGCGAGCTTCTCCGCCTCGTCCAGATCGTGCGTGGTGAGCAGGATCGTGGTGTCGTCCAGGTCGGCCAGCCGGTGCACCAGCTCGTGGAACTCGCGACGGGCGGCCGGGTCGAACCCGACCGTCGGCTCGTCCAGGAAGAGCAACTCGGGACGGCCCACGATGCCGACGGCCACGTCGAGCCGACGACGTTGGCCCCCGGAGAGCTGGCCGACCCGTTTGCGGGCATTCCCGGCGAGACCGACGGCGTCCAGCAGTTCGTCGACCGGCCACGGCCGGCGGATCCGGTCGGTGGAGTAGGGGGCGTAGAAGGCGCCCAGGTGCGCCAGCAGCTCCCGGACCCGCCACTTGCCGTGGTCACGCCAGGACTGGAGCACCACCCCCATCCGGGCGCGCCAACGCTCGTCGCCCCGGCTCGGGTCGACGCCGAGGACCCGGACATCTCCCGCGGAGCGCATCCGGAAGCCTTCGAGGATCTCGATGGTGGTGGTCTTGCCGGCGCCGTTCGGGCCGAGCAGCGCGAGCACCTCGCCGCGCCGGGCGGTGAGGTCGACGCCGTGCAGCACGTCGACGGTGCCGTAGCGCATGCGCAGGTCGCGGACGTCGAGAACGACGTCTCCGTCGGGCGGGTGTGGAGCGGCAACGGTTCCTGGGAGCTCGACGGCGGTCATGACCCCTCCCTGGCTGACGAACTACTACGCCAGAATGTAGCACCTCTACTACATCTCGGGGTAGACACACTGCCGCCCACTGATTCGCCATTCCGGGCCGGAGACGCCAGTGGGGTGGGACACCCGCCCCACCCCACGATGCGTACCGTCAGCTCAGGCGGCCAGCGCCTCCTCGGCCTCCGCCTGCCGCCGCCACGCGGGCTTGCAGGCCCGCCAGCTCTCGTCGTCCATGCCCCGGCGCCAGTAGCCGGAGATGGAGCACATCTCCCGGGGCACGCCCCGCTCGACGCGCAGCAGCCGACGCAGTTCCTTCACGAACGTCGCCTCGCCGTGCACGAACGCGTGCACGGTGCCGGGCGGGAAGTCGAACGTCCGTACGGCCTCCACGAGCACCTCGCCCACCGGCCGGGCGGCCCGGTGCAGCCAGTAGAGCTCGACCTCTCCCCGGCTGATCAGCGGCAGCTCGTCGGCCGGGCCGTCGACCTCGACGAAGACCTTCGCCGGCGCGCCGGACGGCAGCCGCTCCAGCGACGCGGCGATCGCCGGCAGGGCGCTCTCGTCCCCGACCAGCAGGTGCCAGTCCGCCGCCGGGCTCGGGGCGTACGCGCCACCCGGGCCGACGAAGTACACCGGATCGCCGGGACGCAGGCCGGCCGCCCAGGGCCCGGCGAGCCCCTCGTCACCGTGGTGCACCACGTCGACGGTGAGCTCCCCGGCTCGCGCGTCCCATGCCCGCACGGTGTACGTCCGCAGGCGTGGCCAGTGCGAGCGCGGCAGGTCGCGGCGGACGGCCTCCAGGTCGTACGGCGACGGGTGGGCCACGTGCGGCTGCGGGAAGACCACCTTTATGTAGTGGTCGGTGAACTCGCCCACCGGCAGGCCGGTCAGCTCCTCACCACCGAGAACCAGCCGGATCAGGCGCGGGGCGGGCCGCTCGACACGCGCTACCTCGGCCCTGGTGACCTTCGTACGGCGCTCCGTCATATTGGTTAGGTTACCCTAACCTTCTCCGGCCGCCGGGCGGGGTCCGCCATCTCCGGCCAGGCGAGCGTGCCAGGCGACCGCAGCGGGGTCGGTCAGCGAGGCGACCTGGTCGATCACCACACGAAGCCGCGCGTCGTCGTCCGGGGCCGCCCGCCACAGCGGGGCGAAGACCGGGTCGAGCCCCTCCGGCGCCCGGGCCACCAGAGCGGCGACCAACTCGGCGAGCACCTGCCGCTGCCACTCGTACCGGGCGCGCGCGCCGGGGCGACGCATCACGTAGCGCAGCGCGATCCCCTTGAGCAGCGCGCAGCGGGCCCGCACCTCCCGGGGCAGCACCAGGTCCGCCGCGTACCGGCGGTGCGGGCCGGGGCCGAAGCGGTCCTCCGTGGCGGAGACCGCGGTGGAGACGAAGCGGCCGGTCAGCACGCTGGTCGTGGCCTTGAGCGCAGCCTGGGCGCGGTGGCTGCCGTCGTAGCCGACGAGCGGAGCGAGCACCGGATCGGCGAGGAGGTCGACCAGCACCTCACCGAGGTCGGCCGTCGACTCGCGGGAGTAGCTCGCCGCCACGTCGGCGCAGAGCGCGGCACGTTCGCCGGCGTCGTCGAGCAGTGGCCGCAGCGACACGTACCCGCTATGGATGCCGTCCTCGACGTCGTGGACCGAGTACGCCACGTCGTCCGCCCAGTCCATCACCTGCGCCTCCAGGCAGCGCTGTTCCCCGGGCGGCGCGCCGGCGCGGATCCAGTCGAACACGTCGGCGTCGTCGGCGTACACGCCGAACTTGCGGCGCTCCGGGCGGCGCGGCCACGGGTACTTGCTGACCGCGTCGAGCGAGGCACGGGTGAGGTTCAGACCGGCGGAGGAACCGTCGGGGGCGAACACCTTCGCCTCCAATCGGATCAGCACCCGCAGCGTCTGCGCGTTGCCCTCGAAGCCGCCGCAGTCGCTGGCCAGCAGGTCCAGGGCGGCTTCGCCGTTGTGCCCGAACGGCGGGTGCCCGAGGTCGTGGGCGAGCCCGGCGACGTCCACCACGTCCGGGTCACAGCCCAGCCGGGCGCCCATCTCCCGGGCGATCTGCGCGACCTCCAGCGAGTGCGTCAGCCGGGTACGCAAGAAATCGTCGGTGCCCGCCGTGTGCACCTGGGTCTTCGCGGCCAACCGCCGGAACGCCGCCGAGTGCAGCACCCGGGCGCGGTCCCGCTCGTACGGGGACCGGCCGTGCCCGGTGTCCTTGGGCGCTTCCGTGACCCGCCGCTGCGCGTCCGGCGTGTCGAACGGCTGCCCGCTCAACCGGTCGTCCTAGTCACGTTGCCGAAGTACGCAGAACTCGTTGCCCTCCGGGTCGGCGAGTACCGTCCAGTCGACAGCGGCCTGCCCGACGTCGACGTGGCGTGCACCCATGTCGACCAGCCGCTCGACCTCCGCCTCGCGGTCGTCGGGACGCAGGTCCAGGTGGAGCCGGTTCTTGGTCTCCTTGCCCTCGGTGACCGGCACGAAGACAATGCCGGGAAGCCGCTCCGGCGACTGCCGGATCTCCACCTCGTCGGGCTTCTCGGTGACGACCTGGTAGCCGAGGGCCTCGGCCCACCACCGGGCCAGCCGGGGCGGATCGTGGGCGTCGACGGTCAGGCTCTCCCAGACGCTGGTCATGCAGCCACCTTCCGCATCGACGGAGTACGAGCGAGCCAAGGTTACGCCCACGACCGCCGCGCGGCTTGCCGGCGATACCCGCTCGCGGGATGACAGTTCCCGGGTCGGGGCCGGGTGAATCCGCCACGGCAACCCGGATCCGGCCGCGCCGGACAAGCCGGCGGCGGGACGTCGACCGCCCCGCCGCCGGCCCGGTCAGCGGCTGTCCGAGCCGGTCGTCTCGACGGCCGCTCGACCCGCCTCCAGCCGTGCCACCGGCACCCGGAACGGCGAGCAGGAGACGTAGTCCAACCCGACGGAGTGGAAGAAGTGCACCGAGTCGGGGTCGCCGCCGTGCTCGCCGCAGACGCCGAGCTTCAGCCCGGGTCGGGCGGCCCGGCCCTCCTCGGCGGCGATCCGCACCAGCCGGCCCACGCCGTCGCGGTCGATCGACTCGAACGGCGAGATGCCGAAGATCCCCAGCTCCAGGTAGCGCCAGAAGAACGCGCCCTCGACGTCGTCGCGGGAGAAGCCCCAGGCCATCTGGGTCAGGTCGTTGGTGCCGAAGGAGAAGAACTGCGCGGCCTCGGCGATCTGCCCGGCGGTCAGCGCCGCCCGCGGTACCTCGATCATCGTGCCAATCAGCACCTCGACGCCGCTCTCCCCGACCACCTCCGCGATGATCTTCTCGGCCTCGGCGCGTACCGTCTCCAGCTCCTGCACCGCGCCGACCAGCGGGACCATGATCTCCGGGCGGGGGTCGCCGCCGCGCTGGGCGCACTCGACCGCGGCCTCGACGATGGCCCGGACCTGCATGGCGAAGAGACCGGGGATGACCAGGCCGAGGCGGACGCCGCGCAGGCCCAGCATCGGGTTCTCCTCGTGCATCCGCCGCACGGCGGCGAGCAGCGCCTCCTCCTTGGCCACGTCCTCACCGCGCTCCTGGGCCACCGCCACGTTGACCGCGAGCTGCTCCAGCGGCGGCAGGAACTCGTGCAGCGGCGGGTCGATCAGCCGGACGGTGACCGGCTGGCCGTCCATCGCCTTGAAGATCTCCACGAAGTCGGCCCGCTGCAACGGCAGCAGCGCGGCGAGGGCGTTCTCGCGTTCGTCGTCGGTGCGGGCCAGGATGAGCCGCTCGACCAGCTCCCGGCGGTCGCCGAGGAACATGTGCTCGGTCCGGCACAGCCCGATGCCGCCGGCGCCGAAGCGCCGGGCCCGAGCGGCGTCCTCGGCCGTGTCGGCGTTCGCGCGTACGGTCAGCCGCCGCCGCTGGTCGGCGTGCGTCATGATCCGGTGTACGGCCCGGACCAGCGGGTTGTCACTCTGCTCGGCGTCGAGCGTGCCCTCGAAGTACTGCACCACCTCGCTGGGCATGACGGGCACCTCACCGAGGTACACCTTCCCGGTCGTGCCGTCGATCGAGATGACGTCGCCCTCCTCGACCGTGTGCTCGCCGACGGTGAACCTCCGCTGCGGGATGTTCACGTCCAGCTCGTCGGCTCCGGAGACGCAGGTCTTGCCCATCCCTCGGGCCACGACGGCCGCGTGGCTGGTCTTGCCGCCCCGCGAGGTGAGGATTCCCTTGCTCGCGATCATGCCGTTCAGGTCGTCCGGGTTGGTCTCCCGGCGGACCAGGATCACCGACTCGCCCTGGGCGGCCAGTTCGACGGCCCGGTCGGAGCTGAAGACGGCCTTGCCCGACGCCGCGCCCGGCGAGGCACCGACGCCCTTCGCCACCGGGTCGAACTCGTGGTCGAGCCGGAACCGCGGGAACATCAGCTGGGCCAACTGGGCGCCGTTGACCCGGTGCAACGCCTCGTCCAGGTCGACGAGCCCCTCGTCGACGAGCTGGCCGGCGATGACGAAGGCCGCGGCCGCCGTACGTTTGCCGACCCGGGTCTGCAGCATCCAGAGTTTGCCGCGCTCGATGGTGAACTCGATGTCGCAGAGGTCCCGGTAGTGCTCCTCCAGCCGGGCCATGTAGCCGAGCAACTCGTCGTAGGACTTCTTGTCGATCCGCTCCAGCTCCTGCAGCGGCACGGTGTTGCGGATGCCGGCGACCACATCCTCGCCCTGGGCGTTGGCGAGGTAGTCGCCATAGATGCCCTGGGCGCCACTGGCCGGATCGCGGGTGAACGACACGCCGGTGCCGGAGTCCGGACCCAGGTTGCCGAAGACCATCGCCACCACGTTGACCGCCGTGCCCAGGTCGGCCGGGATGCGCTCCTGCCGCCGGTACACCACCGCGCGCTCGGCGTTCCATGACTCGAAGACCGCTCGGATGGCCAGGTCGAGCTGTTCCCGCGGCTCCTGCGGGAACTCGCGCCCGGTGTGCTTGGCGAAGATCTTCTTGTACGCGTCGACCAGCCCGCGCAGGTCCTCGGCGGCCAGGTCGAGGTCGTCCGTGGTGCCCCTGGCGCGCTTGGCCTCCTCCAACGCGTGCTCGAACTCCTCGCCCGGCACGTCGCAGACGGTCTTGCCGAACATCTGGATCAACCGGCGGTACGAGTCCCAGGCGAAGCGGTCGTTCTGTCCCGCCTGCGCGCTGAGGCCGACCACGCTGCGGTCGTTGAGGCCCACGTTGAGGACGGTCTCCATCATTCCCGGCATGGAGAACTTCGCGCCGGAGCGGACGGAGACGAGCAGCGGGTCGTCCGGGTCGCCGAGGCGCCGGCCCATCTCCCGTTCGAGGGCCTCCAGGTGCGCCTCGATCTGGTCGGCGAGCCCGGCCGGTTCCGCGCCGGTGGCGAGGTACGCCTTGCAGGCCTCGGTGGTGATCGTGAAGCCGGGCGGCACCGGCAGACCGAGGTTGGTCATCTCGGCCAGGTTGGCGCCCTTGCCGCCGAGCAGGTCCTTGAGGTCCTTGTTGCCCTCGGCGAAGTCGTAGACGTACTTGTGATCGACCGTCTCTTGCGCTGCCACCAGAGCCTCCCGCGCGCCATCGACACTTAACGAAGGTTCAGTTCGGACATACCCCGGGCGCGATCGCCGTTAATCACGGCGTCGTCAGCGATCGGTGGGCGAAGGTTAAGCGAAGTTCGGGTGGCCTGGGGCCGTTCGGTGACAATAGGCACAGCCATCACCACTATCCGCGTTCGTACCGGTTTTTGGGAACGGTCCCACGCGCACGATCACGCAGAGACCACTGCCCGCCGTACCCTTGACGGCACGCATTTCGGTGAACGTCATATTTGCCACAACCGACGCGAATACACCCCGGAGCCGCCGCCGTGTCGTCCCTCCCCTCCGCCGCCGACCGCGAGCAGATGTCACTGCGCACCCCCGCCGCCGGTGACCTCGCCCGGACCGCCGCCCAGGTCGCCGGCGACCTGCTGACCGCCACCACCCCGGTACGACTCACCGACGTCGTGCCCATGCCGGAACAGGTACGTCCGGAACCGGCCGACGACCACCAACTGGCCGCCGACACGGTGATCCAGGTCAGCTCCGGCACCGCCGCGCTCGCCGTCGCCGAGCACCTCGCCGCACTGCTGCGGCCGGCCACCGGCTACCCGCTGCCGGTGACCGGCACGGCCGATCTGGAAACGGACAGCAGCATCGTCCTCGCGCTCACCGAGGACGACACGCTCGGCGCCGAGGGATACCGGCTCGCCGTGACCCGCGCCGTCGTACGGATCACGGCAGCGACCCCGGCCGGCCTCTTCCACGGCGTACAGACCCTGCGTCAACTCCTACCGCCCGCCATCGAGAGCCGCACCCCGGTCGCCGGACGCTGGGTGCTGCCCGGCGGATCGATCGTCGACCGGCCGCGGTACCCGTACCGGGGCGCGATGCTCGACGTGGCCCGGCACTTCTTCCCGGTCGCCGACGTGCTCCGGGTCATCGACCACCTGGCCCGGTACAAGCTCAACCGCCTGCACCTGCACCTCACCGACGACCAGGGCTGGCGGATCGCGGTACCCGGCTGGCCCCGCCTCACCACCGTCGGCGCGGCGACCGAGGTCGGCGACGGCCCGGGCGGGTACTACACCACCGCCGACTACCAGCGCATCGTCACGTACGCCGCAGCCCGGCACATCACCGTCGTACCCGAGATCGACCTGCCCGGACACACCAACGCCGCGCTGGTCGCGTACGGTGAACTCGCCCCGGACGGCGCCACGCCACCGCCGTACACCGGCACCGAGGTGGGCTTCAGCTACGTCGACCCGACGAGCGAACGGACCTACGAGTTCATCGCCGACGTGCTCGGCGAGGTGGCCGCGAACACCCCCGGCCCGTACCTGCACATCGGCGGCGACGAGGCGTTCAAGGTGAAAGGCGCGACGTACACGGGCTTCGTCGAGCGGGTGCAGCGCATCGTCGCCGACACCGGCAAGAGCACTGTCGGCTGGCACCAGATCGCCCCGGCGGCGCACACCGAAGGACGGATCCTCCAGTGGTGGGGCACGAACGGCGACGACCCCGCCACAGCCGAGGCGGTACGCCGCGGAGCACGGCTCATCCTCTCCCCCGGCAACCACGCCTACCTGGACATGAAGTACGCCCCGGACACCCCGCTCGGGCACGACTGGGCCGGACTGATCGACGTACACCGGGCGTACGACTGGGACCCGGGCAGCCACGTCGCCGACGTACCGGCCGAGGCGATACTCGGCGTGGAGGCCCCGCTCTGGACCGAGTCGGTGACCTCGCTGCCGGAGATCGAGTTCATGCTCTTCCCCCGGCTGCCCGCGATCGCGGAACTGGGCTGGTCACCGCAGTCGACGCACAGTTGGGCCGGGTTCCGGGAGCGGCTGGCCGGGCACGGCCCACGCTGGGCGGCCGCCGGGATCACGTACCACTCGTCCCCGGAGATCCCCTGGCCGGCGGCCCCTGCCGAAACCACAGCTCCGGCGACGACCTCGCCCGCCGGCGTCCCGACGACGCCAGCCACCGGCCCGGCGACGACCCCGTCCCCAAGCGTCGCGACGACACCGGCCACCGATCCGGTGGCGGAGAGCACGCCGATTCCTACCCAGAGGACATCGGAAACCGCGATCGATCCGGTCTGACACCCGATCGGCACGCAGACCGACAGCCGAAGGGCGGTGCGCAGCGGCCCAGCGCTCCGACCGGGCTACAGCGCTCACTCGACCGAACCGGCGCGATCGCCTGGATCGGCGCGACCAGCCGGATCGGCGCGATCGACGCGACCAGCAAGGCCAGCACGATCGACGCGATCGACGCGACCGGCCGGATCGGCGCGACCGGCCGGGTCGGTGCGACCGACGCGGGTCGACGGGACCGGGCGCGACCAGCGGGATCGACGCGATCGAAGCGATCGGCGAGATCGGCGAGATCGGCGAGATGATCGACTCGGGCTCATTGATGTCGGGGTGTCCCAGACGCTGGGTTACCGCGACTTCCTCGAAGCCGAGTCGATCACATCACCCGCCGCCCAACCTGGGCTATTTGTCCGGTTCGGCAGGGTGGCCGGCCAGGCGGGATGTCCGGTTCCGGGACGGCTGTCCCGTTCCCGAGGCCACCCCGGCGGAATCATGCCGCGAGCCGGGTCGTTGAACATGGCGTGCCGCGCGACCCCGGGTCGCCGGCGCCAGGCGGAGAGCCCCAGCCGGGAACACCACCGGCCCTGAGCTCGTTGAATCCCCCGGCCGCCGCAGCCCCCACCGCGCGGCAACCCCGCGGAGCCGCGCGCCAGGCGGAATGACCGGCCGGCCCCCGCCGTTACACCCCGGAGCACCCGAGCAGGCCACGCCGCCGGGCATCCCCCCTTGTCTTCACCGTGCGACACCCCCATGCCGCACGCGCACCCCCGAACAGAGAGGCACACACCATGCGTACCGATCTGATCCGCAAGACCGTCCTCAC
>NZ_FTNF01000026.1 GCF_900156065.1 Micromonospora avicenniae
TCCGCCGCTACATCATCTGGCGGAACAAGCACGCCGCCGACGAACGCCTACGCGAGGTAGTCAACAGGGCAAACGTTGCCTGACGCGGCACTAGCGTGGGCATTAGCCCAGCTCCTTTCAGGGAGATGAGGGTGAGGCGCGGGGCGGGAGTTGTCTTGGCGGGCGAGTCCCGCCCCGCGCGACGTGATCTGGTCAGGCCGCCTGCTGGATCGCGGCCGGCTCCGTCATGGCCCCGGCGCGGATCGACCACGCCTGCCGGGCCTTGCACTTCGGCGCGTTGCCCTTGCACCGCTGCGAGTCCACATACGGCGTCAACGTCACGTCGGTGAACTCCACCGCCGGCGGATAGCCCGGAACCCTCGACTCCGGCGGCACCGGCTGCTGAGGCGCAGCGATCTTCACCTTCACTTCCTTCGTGGTGAACTTGCCGGCCTCCGGGTCCAGGTCCATGACCCTGACCACCCACAGGCGCTCGCCCGTGTCCTTGTCCCGCGCCTGGTCATCGCCCTGACCGCGTTTGTCGAAGTCCGTCACCGGCTCCACACCGAGGAACAGCGCCCCACGCGGGAAGACGAAGTCGAACGAAACCGGAATCTTGATCGAGTTCGGGACAGCCATGCCCCACACCTCCCTGGTTGAGTCGGCCGGCTTCCCCGGCCCTTGACTTGGTTCGTCGCCGGCTTCGCGGCGCAGTTCGATGATGCTTGCTGTCTCGCGCATCGTCAAGCAATTGCGCGCAATTGCTCTAGACTCGGGTTCGCCAGGTTCCGTCACCCGCACCAACTCGCCCCGGTTGTCTAGTCAGCAACGGGGGCGATTGCGTGAAGATGCTCAGCAGTGCAGCATCGAGTCATCTGCGTCGCGGGGCGCAGCGATGGGAAGGGGCCTGAGGATGCGGAACCTGGAGTTCCTGTGGAAAGACGCCACCTCCGGAGGCGGCGGCTGCCCGGCGCTGTACAAGACCGAGGGCGGCTACGTCGTCCAGGGCATCAAGCTCGATGACGAGACTCGCGCGCAGCTTCGCCAGCTGGCGGACAACGAGGACGGCGTCTTCGTTCCGGCGAACGTGCTCGACCGCCTGCGCGAGATGGGCTGACCATGGGAACACCGCTCACCGACGACGAGTTCGCCGACCAGCTCCGCACGTTCGATCACACCGCGTTCCGGTTGGAGCTCCAGCCGGCGTACCTGGAGCCCAGCGAGCACGACACGGTGGCGAAGTTCTTGGCCGGTGACCCGGAGCCCCCGACTGAGGTTCCCGGGCTTGCCGCCTGGTTCGAGCAGATCACCGAGTTGACGCAGCAGGGCAAGCGAATCGAACGCGTGCGGGTGCACGAGGACCCGCCGACCGACTACCAGCGGTGGGAACGTTGGATCGGCCGGTGGAACGTCGAAGCCGGCGAGGAGATCCACTACCTGACGCGGGCGAGAGCGCATGAGGTCGGTTTGCTGCCCGCAGCCGGCGACGTCGACTGGTGGTTGCTGGACTCCAGCCGACTGATCATGATGCGGTTCGACGAGGTCGGCCACCGGATCAGCAATGAGCTGGTGACTGACCCGGCGACCGTGGTGCAGGCGTGTGCGTGGCGGGACCTGGCAGTCCACCACGCCGCTCCAACCAAAGCGCGGAGCGCAGCCGCCTAGCACGAGGAAGTCATGCGATGAACCCGATCGAAGAGTGGCTGACCCAGCCCGAAGGACTGGCCGATCGCCTGCGTGCCCTGCGCACGCAGGCCGGCCTGTCCGGCAAGCAGCTCGCCGACGCGAACGGGTGGGCACCGTCGAAGGTCTCCCGACTGGAGAACGGCCGGCAGATGCCGGCGCCCGCCGACCTGTACGCGTGGGCACGGGCCTGCGGTGCCGACGACACCGCCGCTCAGGAACTGTTGCGGATGCTCGGCGAGGTCCAGGCCGCGCACCGCAGCTTCCGCCGCCGGATGCGCCAAGGCCAAGCCGCCGTTCAAGACAGCTACAACAAGCTTGTCGCCGAATCGCGCCTGATCCGGCACTTCGAGACCGTGTACGTACCCGGGCTGCTTCAGACCGCCGACTACGCCCGCCGCGTCCTCACCGAGATGGTCGAGCTGCACAACCTCGACATCGTCGACGTGGACGCCGCCGTAGCCACCCGCATGCAGCGTCAGCACCTGTTGTACGACACCAGCAAGCGGTTCGAGTTCCTGCTAGCCGAGCCCGTACTGGGGTGGCTGCTGTCCTCGCCCGAGGTCATGCGCGGCCAGCTCGACCGGCTGCAAACCGTGGTCGGCGTACCGAACATCCGCTTCGGCATCCTGCCGCTTGGGGTACAACTCGTCACTACCCCGCAGAACTCCTTCCAGATGTACGACGACGTCGCCATCGTGGAAACCTTCGTCGGCGAGACGACCCACCGAGACGACGAAGCCGCCGCGTACGCCAAGGCCATCGACCGACTCTGGAATGAAGCCGTCACCGGAGAAGACGCACGGCGGCTCATCGTCCGCGCCGCACAGGATCTTCCGAGCTGATACGACAGCCCCGGGGGTCCGCTTACCGCACCGCATGGCTCACCGATTGGATGGCCGTATGAGGATTCCGCCGTTCGCGTTCAAACTGCTCTACCGCATGCGGCGGCTGTACTGGCGGATCGCCAAGCCGACCACCTACGGCGTGAAAGCGCTGATCATGCACCCGGTCGACGCTGACCGAGTGCTCCTCGTCCAACACAGCTACGGCGACCAATCCCTGTGGAGCCTGCCGGGAGGCGGATACAAGCCAGCCCGGGAGACCCCAGAGCAAGCGGCCAGGCGTGAGTGCATCGAGGAACTGAGCATTGAGTTGGACTCGTTCGCCATCGTGCTGGAGGAACACCTGACCACCAGCGGGGGCAAACAGGGGCACCTGAAGATCGTCCGCGTGCACGCAACCTCGGACGAGATCAGGCCAAATGGGGAGATCTCCGAAGCCCGATGGGCAGCCGTCGACCTTACGGACCTACCTGGCAACCCGACAGTCTCTAAGTGGGTGTACTCGGCTTTAGAAGCGCATGCACGCCGAGCCGCTGGAACCCGGGATGCGTCTTGAGGATTCAAGAACCGAAGGCGTTGCCGAATTGCCCTCTTAAGGATCAAGGCGGCCCGCAAGCGGGCCGCGCCGGACGCGCTCGGCCTGCTGGCGGCGCAAGCGCCGGCATCGGCCGGCGCGCCGGCCGATTGCAGACTGCGCCAAGTACCCGGAACCGATGCCTCCGGCGGGGATCTTCGACAGAGATGGGGGCCGCCCACCTCCACCGTGACTCCGGGCGAAGCCGAACGGGCCTGCTCCCCGGTGTCAACACGGTGGATCTTTGTGTTGACACCGGGGAGCAGGCCCGTTCCACGATGTGCGGACTCACGGCGGAGATGGGCTTCAGGCAGAGGAGCGGTACGTGGCAGACGAAGAGTCCCCGTGCTGGTAGAACCGGCGGCATGGAGATCAGCCAGTTGGATCGGGCCTTGGACGACATCTTCGACCAGGCGGTGCTGTACCACGCCTACACCGACTACATGCGCGACTACGAGGTCATCGTCTACGCGACCGCCGACCCGAGCACGGGCATCCAGCCGGCGGACCTCCGTTACCTCTTCGAGTGCTGCGTCGTGGCCGAGGCGACTACGGCCCTGAGCCCGGATACCTGGCGCGAGTCCTTGGACGAAGGGCTGACGGACCCGGAGATCGGGCCGGATCTCGATGGCTACGTGTGGGCGGTGAGATGGCAGTCTCTTTACCCCGGAGCACACCGGATTGCCGATTCGCGGCGCGCCCAGGAGTGGGCCGAGCGCGTGGGAATCGACTTCCATGAGGTCCGCATTGAGATGAACGGGCACAACCTCACCTTGGTCTTCAGTGACCTAGAAGTGACGCGACTTCCCGTCGGCTACGCGCCCTTCCGAGTGACCGAAGGAGAGTAGCCGGATCGGGGCGGGCTGTCGGCCGGGCGAATGGCGCTTGATCCACTCAGACGCGGGCGGTCCGCAACTGGTCCGCAAGAGGTCGATCGACGGCGGGGGACTGGTGTGAGATGTCGAGAGGTGTTTCCGCTGCTAGACGCTCATGTCCCCAGCTCGCCGGGTCGCTCATTTTGATCTCATAATTCTTCGGTCGCCGTGCCCGTTGGCATGGGAGCTGACCGTCGACGGCGGTCAGCTCCTGGACGTGCCCACCGGCAGACTGGTGCAGGTCAACCCACGTCACTGCCGCGCGACGTCTGGCCGTACCCACAGTTCCTAAGCCATGTAGCACCGTGACGGACGGGCGACCGACTGGGGGACACATGAGCAAGAAGAGCCGATACGTCGGCCCCAGCATGAGCAGGCCATACAGGGGGGTGCCTGAGCAGGCGGACCGCTTGACGTTGATCACTCATTGGCGGAACTTCGTGCCCGAGCGCCCTGTCCTGGTCCAAGCCGGCGAGACCATCTGGATCGAGGACCACCGACAAGCTGAACACCGAAGGCCGCAATATCACCTCATGGTGAAGCGGAACAACGGCCAGCTGGACTCATACCCCGGCGAGCTGTACCGCTGAGGTGCTGCGACCAGCGCCGAAGCGCACGGTGCGGACAGGGCCTCGAAACCCGTCGGGTTCGCGGGCAGCTCCGAGGCTTCGAGCCCTTGAAAGTAGATCCCCATACTCACTTTCGGCAAACTACCTGGTGCCACCGACGCGAGCCTCGTGGCCTACAGGCGCCGCAGGCACGAGCGCGTCCTCGACGAGGACCAAGTCCAGGCTGCCGACAGGCTGATGCCAAGTAAGAGGGCAGGGGGCCGAGGCAGCGAGGAGCAGCGAGAGCAGCAGCAACGAGCGGCACCAGACGACACAGGTCGGTAAAGAAGCTTCACTGTGCAGGGCAGAACGACATCGGAGGACATCAAAGGAAGTCACGAACCCGCGTTCACACAGAAGAGGTGTCGCCCCCATTGGCCGCCGGATCCGGGGCGAGTGAAGGAGGCGCCGCCCAGCTCCTCCGCGATCGATCAGCGCCAGCGCAGCGGGCCGGGATGGATGGACCACAGCAGCCGGCGCCAGCGGGATCGGGTGGCGCGGAGGCTGTCCACGTAGGCCTGAGCGATGCCTTTGGCCTGGACGGCCTGCTCGCCGGTGACGGTGCTGGGCGCGAAGCCGACCTGGTTGAGTAGGTCGGCCAGTTCGTCGATGCCGGCGGCCACCCCGTGCCCGCCGGGACTGGTGGCTGCCGCGCCGGGACGGGTGGGCTCGAAGGCGTGGCGGGCGCGTACGGCCACCTCGGTGGCGGCCAGATCGGCGCCGACCGGCTGGCCGGCCAGCCGCAGCGCGTCGGTGACCTCCCGCCAGGCGCCGGCGATGCGCTCGCCGGGGTCACCCCGTTCGAGCCGGCCACGGGTCAGCGCCCGGCGCATCGCGAGCAGGGTGAGCAGGACGGCCCCGACCAGCAGCAGCAGACCGCCGGCACCGCCGCCGACCAGCACCGGCGTCGGCACGTCCCGGTCCTCGGTCGGCCTGTCCGCTGCGGCCGCCGGCTCGGGTGCGGCGGTGGGCTGCACGGTCGGTTCCGGCGCCTCGGACGGTGGTGGGTCGTCCGGTACGGGGCGGAAGTCCTCCTCCACCGGCCGGGGCTCCTCGTCGGGGCGGGGCAGGGGGTCGAACGGCACCCAGCCGAGCCCGTCGAAGAGCACCTCCGGCCAGGCGTACGCGGCACCTGCCCGTACCGGCCCGTCCCCGGTCGACTCGAAGCCGACCACCACCCGGGTCGGCAACCCGGTGAGCCGGCCGAGCACCGCGAACGCGGCCGCGAACTGCTCCGACGTGCCGCGCTGCCCGCCGGCGTTGCGGGGGCCGAAGAGGAAGAAGGCCAGGTTCGGGTACGCGTGCCCGCTCGGCGCGTCCGCCACCAGTCGGTAGTGCTCGGCGAGGAACTGCTCGACTGCCGTGGCGCGTGCGTACGGTGCGCCGTTCTCCTCGGCGAGCTGGGCGGCGAGGCGGCGCAGCGGCTCGGGCACCCCGTCGGCCACCCGCAGCACCCGGGCCACCGGGTCACCGGCCGGTACGTTCGCGATGGCGAGCAGGTTCTCGTCCGGACGCTCCCGGTCCGAGGTGACCGTGTACCGCAGCCCCGGGGCCAGCCCCTCCGGCCGGATCAAGGTGCCCGTCGACGGGTCGTACGCCACCCGCGCGCCGCTGACCTCACGGGGTGTGGCGACCGCCGGCAGCAGCCGGCCGCTCAGCTCACCGATGGTGATCTCCTGCCGGACGGTCTCCACGGTGCTGCCGGGCGCTGGGGTGGCCGTTGGCAGGATCCGCCCGGCGTTTCGGTACGTCGCACCGACCCGCCAGGTGACCCCGTCGTAGTCGCTCAGCACCGCCAGCCGGATCCGGACGCCGTCCCCGCGCGGCAGGTCAGCGGCCGGTCCCGTGTGATCGGTGCCGGGCGACGCGGCCGCACCGGGCGCCGGAACCCCGTCCGGCCGGTCGGTACGTACCCGCAGCAGCTCCTGCTCCGGGTGCAGCGCCCAACCGGAGATCCGGACCAGCGGATTCTCGTCCAACGTCTCCACCTGCGGCGGCTCCACATACCGGCGGGGGTCCACGGGCCGGCCGTCGACCTGCGCGACGACCGTCGGACCGATCGCGGCGACCAGGCCGACCACGATCCCCGTCCCGAACGCCGCGCCGGCCGCGAGCCGGATCCGCACGGCGGCCCGCAGTGCCGGTGCCATCCCGACGTCCAGGGCTGCACGGGCGTCCGGGCCCGGTCGGGCGGAGGCGACCAGGCCGAGGGCCGCGATCGCCACGAAGACGACGGTGGGCCAGAGGGCCGGCGCGGCGTTCGGCCCGACCACGTAGAGCGCGCCCGCGTAGAGCAGCACCGGGGGCAGATAACCGGCGAGCACCCGGCCGGCCCGCAGCGCCACCTCGGCACCGGTCAGCCCTGCCAGCCAGGTTGCCACCAGCGGTACGAGCACCGTGTCGGGCGTGGGTTCGATCGGGATCATCGCGGTGAGCAGCCGGGGGATGCCGTTACGCGCGGCGTCCACGGTCACGTCGGCCAGGCTGCCCGGCAGGCCGGCGAGCACGGCGGCCTGCCGCATCGACCAGGCGGTCCAGCCCGCCATCGCCAGCACCGACAGCGGCGCGACCAGCCAGGACGGCAGCCGCCGGGCGGCCACGCTGACCAGCACCGAACCGAACGCGGCACCGGCCACCAGTCGCGGTAGCAGTGGTCCCGCGTACACCCGGCCGAGCACCTCGCCCGCCAGCGCGGTCATGGCGATCAGCGCGAGCGGAACGGGCACCGCCCGCAGCGCGGCCGCCATCCGATGCCACCTGCCCGGTCGGCGGCTCGGCCGGGCGGCCCGGCCGTCCGGGTCCACCTCGGCCGGTGTCCGTCCGTCGGGGGTGGTCACCATCGCCTGACCCGGTCCCACTCGGCGGCGAATGCGGCCCCGTCGGCGGCGTCGATCACCACCAGGCCGGCCGCTCCCGGCGGCGTCGGGTCGGCCGCGCCGACGACCCCGACCACCACCGAGGGGTACGCGCCGCGCAGCGCCCCGACGTGCCCGAGGTCGCCCCGGCCGCCCGGCCCGGTGAGGAAGACCAGCGTGTCGCCGAGCCGGTCGCGTCGCAGGCGCGTCACGGTCGCCTGCAGGTCGCCGTCACCGGCGACGAGTTCGGCAGCGGCGAGCCGGTCCAGTGGGCCGGCCGGGGAGGCCCCGCCGTCCGGGGCGGCGTCGGCGTGTTCGGCCGGACGGCGGCGGGCGCGCAGGCCGGCCCATCCGCGTACGGCGCCTACCGTCGTGCCGCTGCCCGTCGTCGCCGGGACGCTGTCCTCGGCCACGAGCAGCAGGATCGCGGGCAGGTCGGCCCGGTGCGCCGCGGTGATGATCGACGCCGCGGCCTCGCAGCAGGCTTCGAACGACTCGGACGGCCCGCCGCCGTACGGGTGCGCGGCGGCGCGGTTGTCCAGCAGCACCACGATGCGGGGCAGGCTGGTGTCCACGTTCTCCCGCACCATCAGCTCGCCCACCCGGGCGCTGGTGCGCCAGTGCACCCGGCGCAACTCGTCGCCGATCACGTACTCCCGGAGCGAATCGAACGTGATCGACCCGTGCGGTACGGCGTCGGTGCGGCCGTCGAGGCTGCGCCCCGCGCCGGTCGGTACCGCGTTGAGCGGGTGGATCCGCGGGTGCACCCAGATCGGCACGCTGCCGCCGTACGGGCGGGCCGACGCGACCAACCCCAGCGGATCCCGGCGGGTCACCCGCAGCGGTCCCACCCGGACCACACCCCGGCGTACGGTGGGCACGTCGTACCGGACGGCGGTGTCCCGGCCCGGTCGGAGCCGGAGCAGTGGGACGGGCACCCACCGGTCGTCGCAGCGGTCCTCGGCGAGGAGGTTCACCGCCCGCAGCCGCCCCGTGTTGCGGACGGTCAGCTCCATGGTGGCGGGCTCGCCACGCCCCACCCGGTCGGGGGAGGCGGTGCGGATGACGGTCAGCCGGGGCCGCCAGGCCGCGACCAGGGCGGCGTAGCCGACCGCGACGCCGGCCGCCGCGCCGAGCAGCGTCAACTCGGGGTACGCGAACCGGCCGCCGACGCCGAGCAGTACGACAGCCGCGACGAGCAGCCCGATCCCCCGGGCGGTGACAGCCATGCCGGTGCGGCCGGTCACCCCTGCACCGGGGCCGGCTGGCCGGAGGGCAGCGGGACCGGTACCGAGGCGATCGCCTGACGCAGCACCTCGGCGGCGGTCACCCCACGCACCTGCGCCTCCGGGGTCAGCAGCAGCCGGTGCGCGAAGACCGGCTCCGCCAGCGTCTTCAGATCCTCCGGCATGATCCAGCCCCGGCCGTCGATGAGCGCGTACGCGCACGCGGCGCGGGTCAACGCGATGACTCCCCGCGGGCTGACGCCGACGCGTACCTGCGGATGGGTCCGCGTGGCCGCGGCGAGCCGCACCGCGTACGCGTAGAGCGGCTCGGCGATGTGCACCCGGCGGGCCATTTGGATCATCTCTCCGACGGTGGCCGTGTCGGTGACGGCGGCGAGCGCCTCCGGGGAGCGGACGGTCGCCCCGCGCAGCACCTCCACCTCGACCGCCTCGTCCGGGTAGCCGACGGAGAGCTTCACCAGGAACCGGTCGAGCTGTGCCTCCGGCAGCCGGTAGGTGCCGTCCATCTCCACCGGGTTCTGCGTGGCCACCACCAGGAACGGCTGCGGCACCTGATGCCGGACACCGTCCACGGTGACCGTGCGTTCCTCCATGACCTCGAGCAGCGCCGACTGGGTCTTCGGTGAGGCGCGGTTGATCTCGTCGGCGATGACGATGTTGGCGAACACCGGCCCCGGGTGGAATTCGAAGTCCCGGGTGGCCTGATTGAAGATGGTCACCCCGGAGACGTCCGAGGGAAGCAGGTCCGGGGTGAACTGGATCCGCCGCCACTTGCCCTGCACGGTAGCCGCGATCGCCCGCGCGAGCGTGGTCTTACCGACGCCGGGGACGTCCTCCAGCAGTACGTGCCCCTGGGCGAAGAGCGCGGTGAGCGCGAGCCGGACCACCTGCGGTTTGCCCAGGACGACCGCGTTGACGTTCTCGGCCAGCCGGGCGGCGAGAGCGGCGAAGCCCTGCACCTCCGGCTGGGTGAGCGGTTCGTGGGTGTTCACGTGCGTGGCGCTCCTTGCCTGGGGCGGGTCAGCAGGTGGGCAGGACGTTGATGTTGTCGCCGCCCTCCAGGTTCAGCCAGGCCCAGGGAATGTAGTTCTTCCCCTCGTACGCGACCTGCACCCACCAGGTGCTGCGCTTGTTCTTGTTGTAGATGTAGGCGTACACCTCTTCGCCCCGCTTCTTGCAGTACGCCTTCAGCCGGGTGCCCGGCTTCGCCCAGCCGACCTGCCGGTCGTTGTCCTGCCGGGTCACCGCGAAGATCTCGTTGCCGTTGCGGCCGTCCACGTCCTTGTCGCAGTACGTGGCTTCCTCGCCGGAGTCGCCGTTGTTGCAGGTGGCGATGCCGTGCAGGTTGTTCGTGGTCTGGGCGCGGGTGGCCGTGCCGCGGCCGGCGGCGTTGCTCGCGGTCACCGTGAACGTGTACTTCGTGCCCGGGGCCAGACCGCTCATCGTGATGCCGGTGCAGTTGCCGGCCTTCGTCGGCTCGCCCGGCGCGCTCAACGTGCAGGTCGCCTTGCCGCCACCGGCGTCCACGGTGAACGACACCGTGGCCGAGGTGGCGGTCGCCGACGAGCCGGTCACCGTGACCCGCGGCTCGGCGACCGTACGGGCGGTCGCGGTCGCCTCCGGGCCGGCTCCGGCCTCGTTGACCGCCTTCACCCGCACGGTGACGTTCCGTCCGTTGCCCAGCCCGTCCACCGTGGCCCGGGTGTCGTTCACCTCGCTGGTCCTGCCGCCCACGTCGAGCAGGTACTTCGTGACCGGTCGGCCGTTCGGCTCGGCCGGTGCCCAGCGCAGCGAGACCGTGCCGGGCCGGTCCGGCACCGTGCCGGCCCGCAGTCCGGCCGGACGTCCCGGCGCCGTGTACGGCACCACCGTGTTGCTCACCGGGGACGTTGCCGACGCCACGCCCCTGTCGTTCACCGAGACCACCGTGAACGCGTACTGCGTCCCGTACTCCAGTTCACCCGCGGGCACCACGAGCTCGGTCTTCGTGGACTCGCCGACCGGGGCGTTCGCGCCTGCCGAGGACGCGGTCACCGCGTACCGCGCGATCTTGTTGCCCTGCCCGTTCGCGGCCGGCCACTTGACCAGGACGGTGCCGTCCGGCCGTTCCTGCGCGGTGACCCTGGCCGGTGGGTCGGGCACGGCGGCCGTCGGCGTGACCCGATTGCTGCTCCGTGACGGGCCCGCGCCCTTGGCGTTGACCGCGTGCACCGAGAACCGGTAGGTCTCGCCGTTGGTCAAGCCCTTGATCTCCACGGCCCGCTGGTTGGCGCCCACCTCGTGCCGCTGCCCGGCGCCCTCCACCACGTAGCGGATGATCGCGGCGCCGTTGGCGGGTGCCGGCCGCCAACTCACCCGAGCCTGCGCGTTGCCCGCGGCGGCGGTCACGCTGCGCGGCGCGCCCGGCTTGCCGACCTTCGGCTTCTTCGGCGGCGGTGGCGGCGGGGGAGCCGGCGGCGGGTCACCGCCGAGCACGTCGTTGGCGTACTTGTCGACCTCGCGGACCTGGTGCTTGTCGTCCACCACCCGGGCGGTCGCCGAGTCGGGCGCGTTGATGAAGAGGTGGTTCTCCCGCACCTCCAGCTCCAGCGGACCGGTCGCCTTACCGCGGATGGTGTCGACGAGCCTGCCCTGGGTGTCGAACGTGTAGATCGTGCCGGTCGCCTCGTCGGCACAGTAGAACCGGTCCGCCCAGGCGACCGCCGGACTGAGCTGGTCGCCGCTGCCCGGCACGGTGAAGGCGCCCACCTCACCGCCACCCTCGGCCACCACGTGCACCCGCCGTTCCCCGGGCACCGTGACGGGCACCCTCGGCCCGCTGGTACGCGCCGGAAGCGCGCCCGGCGAAGTCACCGTGAGCCTCGTCGGCCGGACCGTGCCCTCGCGTACCGTGACCAGGGCACCCGCGGTGCGGTCGAGCACCGCGACCCCGTCATCCAGGGTGGAGATCACCAGCTCGTGCGCGGGATCTGCCACGCGGTACGTCTCGACCCGAAGCGGGCTGAGCCCGGCCCTGGGAGACGCCGACGCGGCATTGTCCGGCAGGTCGGCGGCGGTGACCGCCGAGACCGTGCCCTCACTCGGCACCCCGATCCAGAGTCGACCCGCACTGTCGAACGAGCCGCCGGTGATGCCCGGGAGGTATCGGACCGGCTCGCCGACGGGCATGAGCGAACGCGGATCCAACTGCCGCACCACGCCTTGCACGGCGTCGATCACGAAGGCCGCGTCCTCGTGCAACGCGACGTTGACCCCCAGCCCGGGCGTGGTCCGCGTGGTCCCGGTCATCTGCAACGTTGCCAGGTCCAACGAGCTGACCTGCCCCGTGCTCCGGTCGCGCAGGATGAGCATCCGGTCGGTCTGGGTGACCTCCATCGGATGCCGCCGGGTGCCCGGCACCTCGGTGCGCGTGTCGACGCGCGCGGTGACCCCGTTGACCCGGGCCAACTCGCTGCGCGCCGCACTCCACAGCCAGGCGCTCGCGTCGTAGTTGGCGACCGCGTTGTCGGCGGCACCGAGCCCGTGCACGGTGAGCCCCATCGCCGCGAGCAGCGCGACCACCGTCGCGATGGTGACCAGCCCACCCCGCGGCCTCCGCCGACGGCGGGAGGCGCCGGACCCGGCGTGCACCGCGTCGTCGATGGTGGCCACTACCGGCTGCCTTCCGTGTCGTCGTGCCAGGTGGCGCACCCTGTCGATGCCCCCGGCCCTGAACCGGTGCCATCATATGGTCCAGGTCACAGCCGGGGGAACCCGCAGAGTCCGCCTGTGGACACCGAGCGTGTACGGAAGACCTTTCAGGTCACCTCGGCAGAGCGCCGCCCGCGCGTCCCGTGCACACCTGAGCGGACGTGGCGAAGGTCCCCGTCGGCCAAGCCGCGAGCACCGTGAAGCAGTAGTCCAGCCCAGGATTCAACCCGTTCACCGTGTAGCTGGTCTGGCCCGGGTCCACCGTGGCCATCGCCCGCATCGGCTGCCCCGCGCGACCGCCGACGATCGTGAACGGCACCTTCCCGCCGGACGGGTCCGCCCACGTCAACGTGATCGTGCTCTTCTCGTCGCGCAGCCGTACGTCGCCCGGGGGCGGTCCGGCCACCGTCGACTCCGCGGCCGACGGCGTGCTCGCCGTCGACCCACCCTCGCCGCTCAGCACCATCGCGCCCACACCCGTCGCCGCCGCCGCTGCGGCCACCACCACGGCCGCGGTCACCGCCATTGTCGTCGCCGCTCGGCCTCGGCCACGCTTTCCCGCGTCCTCGAACATCGGGTCGGTCGAGCCGAGCGGCGGGTACGGCGGCTCACCCGCGAGGGTGCCCGGGGCGGACGGGTCAACGGCCACCTCCGCGACAGGGACCCGGGGCGTCGACCGCGGCAGTGCCGCAGTCTTCGCCTGCCTCGCCGAGAAGTTCACCGGCACGGTCGACGGGTGCGGCGCCGGGTCGGCCTGAGGCGCCGGTGCGGGCGCCGCGGGCGGATCCGCCGGTGCCGGCCGGGCGGCCCCGCCTACCTGAGGTGCGGGTGCGGGTGCCGCGGGCGGATCCACCGTTGTCGGCGAGGCGGCCTCGCCTGCCTGAGCGGTCGGCAGCACCTGCAGCTCGGCGGTGGCGCCCCACTGCGGCGCGTTCTCACCCCACGCCGGCACCTGTGTTTCGCCGGCCGGCCGCGACTCACCGCCCGCCCCGCCGGCTGCTGGCGCGTACCCCGCAGGCACGCCGTCCGCCGGTCCGCCGGTCGGCGGCGACTCGACGGCCGGCGGCACCGCGGCCGGTTGCGTGTGGCCCGGCCAGAGCCCGTGCTCGTCGAACGGGGCGGATCCCGGTCCGGGCTGGTGGGGTGGTGCGCTGACCGGCGGCGGCACGGGCCCTGGCCCCGGCTGGTGAGGCGGGGCGCTCACCGGCCGCGCGGGGGCAGCCGGAGCCGACGTCGGAACTGACTGGCCGGGCGTTCCGCCGACCGCGGGCGGGCCTTCCGGTTGTGAGACCCGTCCAGCCTCGTCCGGGCGGGCCGGTTCCGGCCCCGGCTCCTGGACTCGATCACGCTGGCCTGCCCTGGCCCGAGCGATCTCGTCGGCCAGCAGCGGCTCGATCTGCTGCACTCGGATCGTCGGCTTGTCCCACCCGGGCGAGCCGGCGCTGGCCGGGTGGGACGGGGTCTGGCCGCCCGCGGCCCGTCCGCCGGGCGCGTCGGGAGCTGGCTGCCGGGGCTCGGGCCGGGCCGGGCCGGACTCCGCACCGGTCTCCGTTCGGTCAGGCGGCACCGGATGCGGCACCGGCCCGGTTACGGGCTGCGCCGCGGAGGCGCCGGGGCGCGGCGGCACGGCCGGAGGTATCGGCACTCCGGGCAGCGGAGGCCCGACCGGGCGTGGCGGCAGCGCCGGGGTTGCCGGGGGCGGAGGCAGCGGTACGCCGGAGCGCGGTGGCGGCACGCTGCCGGGCGCCTGCGGCGCAGCGACCGGGGGCACGGTTGGCCGTGCCGGCCCGGTGGTGGGAGCCGGAGGCGGGGGCACTGCCCGGGTGACCAGTGGTGGCGGCGCGACGTGCCCGGGCGGCGCGGTGGGCTGCGTCGGCGCCGCGACCGGCGGCGGGGGTGGTGCGACCGGGGTCGCCGGTGGTGCCGGGACCGGGGGCGTCACCGGTGACACAGGGGCGGTCGGTGACGGGAAGTGTCCGGCGGGGGCCAGGGGCGCGGATGGGGCCCACGGCGTGGCGGGCGGAGGCGGCGGCTCGGCCGGACCGGGCCGCCGAGGAGCGGATGGCGGGACGGCAGCGCCGGGCTGCGGCGCCCAGGGCGACGCGGGTGGGGACGGTACCGCGGTGGCACCCGGCGTGGCCGGCGGGGGCGGGACCGGCGTGCCGGGCTGCGGCGGGAGCGGGGACGGTACTGCGGCGGCGCTCTGCGTGGCCGGTGGAACCGGTGCGGCCGCAGGCGGGACCGGGGCGACGGGCTGCGGCGGGGGCGGGGCAGCGGAGGCGCCGGGCTGCGGCGCCCACGGCACCGCGGCACCGGGCGCCTGTTGCGAGACCGGCGGGGTCCGCCCCGCCGGCGGCGGTACGGCGGCCGGCGGATGCACCGCCGGGGGCTGGTTACCGGGCGCTGACGGACCGGTGCGCTGGATCGGCGGCAGCGCCTTGAACGCCAGCGTCGGGCCGGTCAGGGCCGCCATCGCGCCGGCCTGGGCCGGGTCCGGCGGTGCCGGGGCAGCCGGATGGGCGACCGGCGGGGCGGCGCCGGCGTGCTGCGCGAGGTACTGGTGCGCCGCGCGTACCGCTGGATGGTCCGCGCCGAGCACCGTCGGTCCGGCGGCGGCGATCCGGCTGTAGTTGCGGCGAGCCTCGTGCCGATTGCCGAGCTCCTCCGAGACACCGGCCAGGTCGTAGATGAGGGCGAGCATCAGTGGGTCGTTCGGGTGCCAGCGGCGCTCACCCGCGGTGTACGCCTCCTCGAGCACCCGACGCGCGGCGAGCGGGTCGTCGGCCTCCCGGTGCAGCCGGGCCAGCAGGTGCGCGGTGTTGAGCACGTCCGGGTGGTCTTTCCCGTACGGCGGGCGGGCCGACTCGACGGCCTCGGTCAGCACCCGACGAGCAGCGGTCAAGTCGCCCGCGGCACGCAGAGAGAGCGCCTGGTGCTGAACGGCGGCCAGAGGGGAGGGATGGGACACATGGTCATGCTGCCGGTAGAACGCCTTCGGACGCTACCCGGACGTGTGTGCGCGGCGGACGGCTGCGCCGTGACCTGGGCTAACGACGCGCCTTGCGGCGCGGGGGAGCGCGATGTGCATGATCCACGTCGGCCGTGTACAGTAACTCCCCGTGCGGCCCGCCGGGGCGGCCATCGGGTGACGAGATCACCGAGGCCGACACGGTAGGCTGGATGAGTAAGTCCGGGTGGCGGAATGGCAGACGCGCTAGCTTGAGGTGCTAGTGCCCGTATAGGGCGTGGGGGTTCAAGTCCCCCCTCGGACACAGATTTTCCGCATCGGTGCGCACTTTGAGTGCGCATGCGCTGATACTACAGCCGTCCGCCCCAGCAGCGGAGCGTGCATCGGGCGAGCGTCTGCTCCGCAACCATGCGTTGGTCATCGACGGCGCAATCCGTGCGGTCACAACTTCAGCGATCTCACCCCGACGCGTAGCAGGCCTTCGTCCGCATGGTGGCTCTCCTCAGCGTCTACGTCGCAGAGGAGAAGCGCCCATGAATCGAACGCCTCCGCCAACGCGGTCAGCGACGCCGAGTAGATCGGCCCAGGCCGGGACATCGCCCTCCGCCCTTCCACGTGACCGTCGGCCAGCGGACCGCGCATCCGCCCTCGTGCGCCGGGCCGGGTACTGACGCAGTCCTGGGTCTCAGCCTGATCAGGTTTCACCCTGCCCGAGGTGCCCGTGTGGGGAGCACCATGGGCAGTGCTCGTCTTGGCGTGGTAGTTGGGCTGAGCGTTTGCGCTGTCGAGGAAGGTGGATCGTGGAGGTGGTGTCGCCGGCGTCGTGGTGCATGCCGGTGGTGGCTAGCATGAAGTGGTTGATGGCCTCCATGGCGACGAGGCCGTTGAGGGCGATGACGCTGGGCGCTGGGACGCCTGCCACGTAGCGGGCGGCGGCCCGTTCGTGTTCGGGGTGCATGTCGATCGCGAGTTCGGTCGGGTCGATGAGGCCGTTGCACCACATGCAGCCGCTTCCCGGGACGAAGAACCGGTTAACGGCGTGGATCTCGCCGACGTTGCCTTGGTCGTCCACGGGGATCTTGACGCCGATCTGGGTGGCAGGGATCAAGTACTGGTTCACGGTGGCGTTGACCCAGAAGCGGGCGGAGTGGCTGTCCGCGGCGAGGAAGATCCAGTCGCAGGAGGTCAAGGCCTGCCTCGCCCTGCTGGTCTCGACTCGCTCCTCGAGCACGGTGAGACGGATTTGGGGGTTGGCCCGTCGGGCGTTGCGTTCCGCGGGGACGGTCTTCGGTTTGTCGATGTCGTCGCGCTCGGCGGCTAGGAGCCGGGGCAGGTTGGTTTCGTCGACGGTGTCGTTGTCGATCAGGAGAAGGTTGCCGACGCCGAGTCGGGCGAGTCCTTCGACGAGGATGCTGCCGACTCCGCCGAGGCCGACGACGGCGACCCGCATGCGGCTAAGGGACTCCTGGCCGAGCTGCCCGAAGAGCCTCGCCTGCCGGTCATGTACGAGGTTGATCGCTCCCTCGCGGGCGGGCCGAGGCCGCAGGCGGATGAGGTTTCCGCCGGGGATGACGGTCTCCGCCAGGTTGACGCGGGACCCGTCGGGCAACCACAGGTCACCCGCGGCGGCCTGGGGAGTGAAGACCAGTCCACCGACGACCTGCCCGGTGATCTGCCGCAGCGCCGGGTAACCCCGCTCGTGGCTGGCCAGGTCGATGGGGGAGAAGCCGGCCCTGACATCGCCGAAGTGGTTGTGGACGGCGAGGTAGGCGAGCCCTTCGTTCCGCGCCCGGACGGCGGCGTCGCGCACGAAGGACGGCGCGAGTGCCCGGTAGCCGGTCTCGCCGGGAACGTAGTCGATCCCGTCCTTCGCGATGATCAGCTCCCGCGCTAGCAGGCGAGGTCCGCGAGGGCCGTCAGCGCGTCCGGCGAGGATGACCGCGCCGTGCTCCTCCTTGTCGCCCCGGAACAGGTGATCGGCCAAGGCGGCCCAGAGTCGGGGCGGCAGGGTGAGGCTCCAGCCATCGGTCGGTGGGTTCACTGGGTGACGAGCCATGTGATCACCTTCTCGGCCTTGAGTGCCGCGTTGTCGATCCCGGCCCGCCAGCCGTTGGAGCGGCGGGACAACTGCATGGCCGGCCGGTTCTGCCAGTCGACCTGTTGGATGGCTGGCCCGTGGGGCTGCCCGTCGGTGCGGGTCAGCTTCCCGGTGTAGTGGGGGTAGACGTCCGCGCTCGGGTAGGCGGCGCTGACTTGGAAGCCCAGCCAGGTGGTCGACGGGGTGTAGCTGGGGCCGACCTCGATGTCGTTGACGATCACGAAGGCGCCGCCGGCGCCGTCCGGGGTGACCTCGACCGGCTTGCCGGCGAAGTGTTCCCGGAGGGCGTCGACCGCTGTGGCGACCGCGGGAGTCAACGCGGTCACGAGTTGTCGTCCGGCGCGACGGCGAGGAACTCCTGGTTCGGGTGGACCGTGACGGTGTCGTTGTCGCCGACGACCTCGTAGCGGTTGCCTCGCTTGACCGAGAGCTGGAAGTTCGGCTGGAGGTGGACGCCCTGCGCGATGGCGGCCTGCTTGATCTCCAGGCCGGTGACCCGGTGCTCGGGCAACTCGACCTGCTGGTTGTTGACCGAGACCGTGATGGTCCGGGGCGGGCGCTGGTTCTCGTTGACGCTCTCGGCGGCGCTGGTCGTCATATTGATCTCCTCAGATCGTTGCTGCGGTTGGAGCGCAGCAGGTACGGTGGATGTCCTACAAGTAGGACACCGTTCGACTTGTCGAACGAGATCAACGCTACCACGCGAGCGTTCGACATGTCGAACGGTGGTAGAAAGGTGGTTCGCGCAACCCTGCGAGGAGATGTCCCGCCCATGGCCCAGACCAGGATCAACGTGCCGGCGCTGTACGCCGCCCTCGACGCCGCGCGGAAGAGCAAGAACCTCTCCTGGCGACAACTCGCCGCTGAGGTGGGGTGCAGTCCCTCGACGATGACCCGCCTGGCCAACGGCTATCGGCCGGACGCCGACGCCTTCATGACCCTCACGCAGTGGCTGAAGATGCCGGCGGAGAAATTCTGGATTTCCGAGGAAGGGGCGAGCCAGGACGACGAACAGCCCGAGCTCCTCGCCGAGGTAGGGGTACTTCTCCGGGCTCGCAAAGACCTCGGCGAGGAGGAGAAGCAGCACCTGCAGAACGTGCTGGAGGCGGCCATGAAGCTGCACGCCACCCAACGCGCGGCTCGGAACCGGTGACACGTGGCCAAGAGGCTCTCCAAGGCCGAGATCCGGCGCCGAGCGATCGACATCCGCACGACCGACCTCGGCCTCACCGAATACGACCGGCTCTGCCCCTACGACCTCGCTCGTGAGCACGGAGTCGACGTGCACCCGCTGGAGGGCCTTGTCGCGGTGGGCTGTCCAGAAGAGTCGGTCATCTTCTTCGCCTCCGAACGTCCGGACGTCTGGTCGGCTGCGCTCGTTCCCGCCGGGGCGGGCCAGTTCATCGTCGAGAACACCGCACACCTGCCGCGCCGCCGCAGATACAACATCGCCCACGAGATGGCCCACGTGCTCCTCGAGCACGAGTTCGACCGGGTCATGTTCAGCGCGGAGGGGCGACGGGGCTGCGCCAACCCCACCAACAAGGACCAGGAGTGGGAAGCCGCCGAACTCGGCGCCGAGTTGCTCCTGCCCCAAGCAGCGGCATACAAGGCGGCCAAGGAGCACAGGACCGACGAAGACGTGGCCGACATCTTCGACGTCAGCCTCCCGGTTGCACGCTGGCGCATGAACGGAACAGGAGCACGGATCGTCGCCCAGCGCACAGCCGCCAAGTGGGCCAAGTTCAGAAGAGGTCAATAACTCCAGCTACATCCAACACCGCACTGCTTCGGGGTCGCGGCGAGACGCTGGCATTCCGTTGCAGCGGTCCGCGTGACGGCTGCTGCGGAGCGGGCGGCGATTCGTGCTGTTCGGTGGATGCTCGTACGACGAGCTTCCCTCACATCCCGGCCTGCCCGGCGGATTATGGAGCGGTTCATGCGGGGCTTGGCGGCGGGGTTGGCGATTCCCATAACAGTGCCGCCGATTTCCATCGATGAAGTTCATGCCGGCGGTGACCCTTCGGCGCTGTCCCTAGCAACGCCAACGTCCGAATCGTCTCTCGCTGCCAAGCTGCCGCGACCGGCGTGACTGCCGGCTCTGGGGCCGTCACGCCTGCCTGGTTGGTCGCCGCTCCGGGAAGCGGGGATACGCCGTGGCTCACCGTCTGCTGAGTTGCAGCATGCGCTGGCGGTTTGCTCTTGACGGTGGGCGTGGACAGTGCGTTGCTCGTAGTAACAGCTGCTGGGAGAGCAGGTAAGGTGCCAGAGTTCAGACGGAGGTCAAGGGAGCCAGTGCATGCGTGAGGATTCGCCGCGCTGGGAGCAGATCAACGCGAGCTCCTACACCTGGGAACAGGACGGGCTGCGTGAGCTGGCCAGCTACCTGCCCGACGCCGACCCGTACCACGTCTGGGCGAACGTCGAGTTCGTCGGCGCCGACGGGTCGATCAACGAGGTCGACGCGCTGGTGCTCACCCCCAGCGGGCTCTACGTGCTGGAGCTGAAGCACTGGCAGGGGGAGATCCGCGGCGACGGCACCCAGTGGGTGCGCCGGGCACCCAACTCCCGGCTCATCCCCGAGGACAACCCGTACATCCTGGCCAACCGCAAGGCGAAGCGGCTGGCCAGCCTGATCCGCTACTACGCCCGCCAGCACGGCAGGGAGGGCCAGTCGCCCTACGTCGGCGCGGCGGTGTTCCTGCACGCCAGGGGCATGCGGGCGAGCCTGGACGCGATCGGCGGTCAGCACGTCTACGGCCTGGAGGGGCACGACTCCGGGCTGCCCGGCCTGAAGGATCTGCTGATCACGCAGCCCCGCAACCCGGCGCACCGGGTGGACGAGGCGCGCGGGCGGCAGATCGTCGAGCTAGTGCGCGGAGCCAAGATCCGGCCGTCGGTGGCGGACCGGAAAATCGGCCAACTGCTGCTGCACCCCAAGCCGTTCGCGGAGGGGCTCGGCTGGCAGGACTTCCTCGCCGGGCACGCCCTGGACACCTCGCTGGTGCGCCGGGTGCGGTTCTACCTGACCAGTCGGGCCGCGGAGCACGAGGTGCCGGCCATCCGCAGGGCGGCCGAGCGGGAGTTCCGCCTGCTGCAGGGCATCCACCACCCCGGGGTGGCCCGGGCGCACGACCTGGTCGAGCACGCCTGGGGCCCGGCGGTCGTCTTCGACCACCAGCCGGACTGGGTACGCCTCGACCAGTGGCTGCTGCGCCGTGGTGACTCGCTGACTCTGGCCCAGCGGCTGCAACTGGTTCAGGATCTCGCCGAGATCATCGACTACGCGCATTCCCGCCGGTTGGCCCACCGGGCGCTCTCGCCTCGGGCGATCTACGTGGGCGACCCCGACGGGTCGCGCCCGACGCTGGTGGTGACCGACTGGCAGACCGGTGGACGGTTGAGTGGCAGTACCCAGCTCACCCGGCTAGGTCCGTCGAGCGACCCGGCCAGCCTGGAGCTGTTCTTCGACGACGAGGTCCGCCGCTACCAGGCGCCGGAGGCGGAGCACGCCACCCGCCTGCCCGGCCATCAGCTCGACGTGTTCTCCCTCGGCGCGCTGGCGTACCGGATCTTCGCTGGGGCGGCCCCGGCCGCCACGCCGGAGGAGCTGGTCAGCGCGGTCCGCGACGGCGGCCTGCACCTGGACGCCGCGGTCGACGGCATGCCGCTCGAACTCGTGAAGCTGGTCTACGACGCGACCCGGGGCGACCCCGGGCAGCGGCTCGCCGGTGTGTCGGCGATTCGCGCCGGGCTGGAGAAGGTGTGGGAGGAGCTGACCGCTCCGGAGCCGGAGCCGGTGGCCGATCCCCTTTCGGCCCACCGGGGCGACCTGCTCGACGGCGGCCTGGAGGTGAAGGACCGGCTCGGTTCTGGTGCCACCGCCGTCGCCCTGCTGGTCAACCGGGTCGGGGAGTCCCGCGAGCTGGTGTTGAAGGTGGCCCGCGACGAGCAGCACGAGGAACGGCTGACCGCGGAGGCGCGTACCCTCGCGAAGTTGAAGCATCCCCAGGTGGCCGCGCTGGTCGACGGCCCGGTGCGGGTCGGCGGCCGGACCGCCCTGCTGATGGAGAGCGCCGGGCCGCGGACCCTCGCCGAGGAGCTGCGCGGTGGCCGGCTCGCGCTGGACCTGCTGGAGCGGTACGGGCGGGACCTGCTCGACATTGTCAACTACCTGGACAGCCAGGGTGTCTGGCACCGTGATCTGAAGCCGGCCAACCTGGCGGCCCGGCCGAGGCCGAAGGACAAGCAACCGCACCTGTGCGTCTTCGACTTCTCGCTCTCGGCGGCTCCCGCCGACCAGCTCGGTGCGGGCACCGTCGGCTACCTTGACCCGTTCCTCGGCCCCCCGCGCCGGCTGCGCTTCGACGCGGCGGCCGAGCGGTTCGCCGCGGCCGTCGTGCTCTACGAGATGGCGACCGGCGTGCTGCCCAGGTGGGGCGACAACGCTAACCCGGCCGCGATCAGCGACGAGGTGACGCTCGACCCGGCGGCGTTTGACCCGGCGGTAGCCGACCGGCTGGTGGAGTTCTTCGGCCGGGCGCTGGCCCGGGACGCTTCGGCCCGGTTCGACACGGTCGACGAGATGACCGACGCCTGGCGAGCCATCTTCCAGCAAGTCCCGCAGCCGGCCGTAACTCCGGTCGGTCCGATGCCGTCGGTGGTGGGGCTGACCCGCGAGTCGCCGCTGGAGGTTACCGAGCTGACTGCCCGGGCCCGCTCGGCGCTGGAACGGCTCGGCCTGCACACCGTCGGTGAGCTGCTGGACGCGGAACCGTCGGCGCTGACACGGGCCAAGGGCGTACCGGACGCCACCCGCAAGGAGATCCTCGCCCAGGCGCGGGCGCTGCGCGCCGTGCTGCCCTCCGAGTCCGACCGGGAGCCCACCGACGAGCGGGCACTGGCGCAGGGCGTCGAGGCCCTGTGCGCGACTCTGCTGCCGGCCGCCTCGTCCCGCAATCACCGCACTGTGGCGCTGCTGCTCGGGCAGGCCCCCACCGACGATGGCACGTTCCTGTGCTGGCCGGCGCAGAGCGACGTCGCCCGAGCCGCTGGGAAGAAGCAACCGCAGATCTCGGTGCTGCTTCGCAACCAGGCCCGGGTCTGGTTGGACAATCCGGCGCTGGGGGCGGTGCGCAACGAGATCGTGGCGCTGCTCGACGCCCGCGGCGCGGTGATGTCCGCCGAGGAGTTGGCTCAGGCGCTGATCGCCGCCCGCGGCTCCTACACGCCCGCGCCGAAGCGGCTGCCGCAGGCGATCGGGCTGGTCCGGGCCGCCGTCGAGGCCGAGTTGAGCACGGGTGGGGACGCCCGGGTGGCGATCCAGCGGTTCCGCGCCTCCGGCACCGTCCTGGTCGGCCGGGAGCCGGACGACCCGGCGTCCGACGTCACCGCCGCCGACTTCCTCGGGTACGTGGTGGAGCTGGGCGGCCGGGCCGCCGAGCTGGCCGCCGCCGACCCGCTGCCGACCCGGCAACGCGCCGTCGACGAGCTACGCCGGCTGCCCGCGCCGACGGGGATGCCGGCGATGGCCGACCTGCGGCTGCTGCAGCTCGCGGCGGCGGGAAGCAACGACCGGGTCGACGTCAACGCGCAGGGGCAGCTCTACCCGGTGGAGATGTCGGCGGAGCGGGCGCTGCGGCTGTCGGTGGGGAGCCTGATCGGCCAGCGGCTCAGCGAGAAGCAGATCCGCGACCGGGTGCACAGCCGTTTCCCTCGGGCGGAGAAGGTGCCCAACCGCCCCGCCCTAACCGACCTGCTCGCGACGGCCGAGGTGCCGCTGACCTGGCATGCCTACGACCAGGCGTATGGGCCGGCGAGCACGGCGGCCTCGGTGACCGGCACCCGGTTGGCGAGCACCCACGCCCCGCTGCTCGGGCTCACCGCCGCCGACGAGGTGGGGGACAAGCTGGCCTCTGCCATCGAGCGGCGCGCGTTCCTGGCGGTGCTGGCGCCGCTGCGCCGGCTCGGCCCGGCCCGGCGGGCGCTGCTGGCCCGGCTGTCGCTGACCGAAGTGGACGTCACGGCCATCCTGCTGGAGCGGCTGCGCTCGCTCGGCTTTCCGTGGGAGGCGATCGTGTCGGCTGACAACGGCTCGCCGCAGGACGCGGACTTCCGGAGCCTGGTCGACCTGGTCAAACACCAGGTGGTGCCGGCGGTCAGCGCCGCCATCGCCGCCGCCGACGGGCCGGTGCTGCTCACTGAAGCGGCGCCGCTGACCCGGTACGGGCAGCTCGGGCTGCTCCAGGAACTGGCCGACCCGACCCGGCCCCGGCCGGCTGCCCGGCTGCTGCTGATCCCGGCCCGCCGCCCCGAGCCGGCATTGCTGGATGGGGTGCAGGTGCCGCTGACGTCCCCGGCCAGCCAGTCGCTCTGGCTAGCCGGCGACTGGATTGAGGCGGTGCACTTGCCGGCAGGCAGGAAACCGTAACGCGGGATGGCGTTGCCTCAGCCGGTGTCGGCGGCGACTGCGGGAGCGACCTGTTCGGATCGGGGTTGCGGGGGCACCCACGACTCTTCGATCTCATCGAAGGCAGTTCGTCGCGGCCCGTCAAGGCGGGCTGGTCGGACGAGGAAGGCCATGCGATACCGCCGCGGGTCTGCCGCGAGCAGTAGGGCCATGAGCCGGTCGCCCCGTTCGACAACCTGACGGGCGGTGACAAAGGCAGAGGCGAGGTCGTCGAGGTTACGCATTCGCTGCTCGGGCTCGCCGTCAGCGATCCAGATCGTCCAGCCATCGTCATCCGGCTCCGGACCTGACGTCTGGTCGCTGGCTGTCGGATCATCCTCCTCGGGGGGTACGGGCAGGTCGAACGCGTTGTCTTGCCTGAGTAGCTCATCTACGAGGTCGTGCAGGTCGCCGATGGCATCGACAAGCTTTCGACCAGCGGAGACCATGTCCGGATTGTCGGTGGATAGGCGCGGGACGAGAACCCGTGTGAGCTTGCGATGGAGCAGCTTCCAGTCGTGGTGAAGTCCGGCAGGCCACATGAGCATCCACAAAGCGGAGACGCGGCTGATCACGTCGGTGGCGCCTTCAGCTAGTGCTCTGACCACGAACGTTCGCGGTGTTGGGGGTCAGGCCGCTCGGGTGGTGGGTTGGCCCCAGCGTCGTTGTCGTTCGCTGCGGATGCGGGCGCGTTCGCGGCGTTGGGCGGCCAGGACGTTGGGGTGGCGGGCATTGGCGTTGCGCCAGCGCAGGTAGGCCTGCAGTTTCCGGGTCAGGGCCTGGTGGTTGGGGTGGTTCGAGCCGGCGATGACAAAGGTGCGTAGCGGCCCGAACTGGGCCTCGATCGGGTTGGCCCAGGAGGCGTAGGTCGGGGTGAAGCAGAGCTCGACCTTGTTCCGAGCCGCCCACGCTCGGATCTTCGAGCCCTTATGCGCGGACAGGTTGTCCAGGATGACGTAGATCGGCGCCCCGTCCGGACGAGCGGCGCGGATCGACTTGAGCGCGGCGAGGGTGTTCGCGGCGCTCTTACGGCGCCGGACGACGCCCCAGAGTTGGTCGTCACCGACGGAGTAGCAGCCGTGGAACTGCCGGACGCCGTGCAGCTTGTGGTAGTTCGCTGGCAACCGGCGCGGGTGCCCGGCCGGCGCCCACCCGGCCCCGACCTGGGGGCGGATCACCAGCGGCCCGAACTCGTCGAAGGCGAACACTCGCTGCGGGAATCGGGCGCTGACGTACTCGATGCGGGCGAGCTTGGCATCGCGGTGCGGGTCGGTGGACTCCTTCCACGTCTTGGTCCGCTGGAAGGTGATCCGGTGCCGGTGCAGGATCTGCCGCAGCCGTTCCCGCCCGACACGGACCCGCCGAACGGCATGCGAGCCCAGGTGGTCGGCGAGCTTGCGGATGCTCCAGCGGGTGAACGGCCGCCCCAGCGTTTCGGGGCGGGTGTTGGCCGTCTCGACGATGAACTGTTCCTCGTCAGGACTGATCTGGCGGGGACGGCCACCCGCCCACTGAGGGTCCAGGCTGGCCATCCCCATCTCGTTGAACCGGTGGATGACCTGCCGGATCGTGTCCTCGTCAGCCTGGACCAGACGGGCGATCGCCGGCACGGTGTTCCCACCAGCCGAAGCGAGCACGACCATCGCCCGCCGAAGCCGGATCGGTGAACCGGTACCTCTACGAGTAATCCTCAGCAGCTGCTGACCCTCCTGGTCACTGAGCCGCCGAACGCGAACGGGTTCTGCCACCGCCACAGCCTGACCGCCACCAGGCCAGCAGCCCGACAGGCCGGACGGCGTGTCACCCAACACCGTGAACGTTCGTGGTCAGAGCACTAGCTGCCAGGTGGGCCGCTCGGCCCACGGGTCGTGACCCGGGCGGGCGGCTTCCTGTCGGTGCAGGTGCTCCCACGATTCACGAGCGTCTCTGATCCAGCTGAGCGGTCCTGTCACATCCTGGACGGTGTACTGGTACACGAGCAGGTCACGTAGCCGTTCCCAAGTGGCACCAACCGCATCAGTAAGTTCAGCGGCGGCTACCTGCCACTGCCGACGCCGGCGGCGGTCCTGCCAGCCGGTCAACAGCACGCCCGCAACGTAGAGCTCAAGCGGAACCAGCATGGCTCCGGCGAGGATGTTGGCGGCCAACGGGGACCGGTCGGCAAACTGCGGCCAGCGCCACTCCACGAACGGGCCGCCACCGACAGCAAGAGCCAGCAGGGCGGCCCCGATAAGGATCCACCTCGTTCTGGTCAGCCACGACACGGCCGTACCGTAGCCGACGCAGCAGCATCCCTTCGGCAAACGGCCTCCAGAGGGCAGCTCAACCGGACGTGAGCAGGCCGAGGCGCCCGGGTTACCTACCGGACCCGTCCTTCAAGTAATAATAACTCCTCCAGAGTGTTGCTTAGTGGCCTGTAAGTGAAAGACACTGTTCTCAAGTAGTTCTTACTTGGAGGGTGGAATGTACATCTCCGACCAGGCCCGTTCCGAGATCGAGATCCTTCTCGACGGCATCGCCCGGGCATCTTCACGTATCCAAGCTCTGCTCGGTGATCATGACTCGCAGGGTGGCCAACCCGCCGGGGTGGACGACGCGACGAATGCAGCCGGGTCGATCGACTTTTCGGTTGTCGATGCGCAGCCGTTGACCCCACGGTCGTTCACCTACCGCTGGCCAACCGGGGAGGCGAAGTACGTCGACGCCATCCGGTACACGGTGCGGTGCGACGACAACGAGTACGTCTTCGTCGTAGGTGCCGAGGAGGGGGGACGCGCGGCGTACCGACGGGCGGATCGGGGGCGGGTCGTGGTGTTCCTCCGGCAGACCACTAGTGCGAACTCCTACTATCCACTGCTCGAATTCGCCGAGAGTGACCTGGACGCCAACCTTTACGCCGCGCTCATCCCGAAGCCCGGGCAGAAGTCGGCCCGGGCAACCGTCGACGACCTCGATGCCGTGCGCGGTGTCGCGCACCTGCACAAAGCCGATATCCGGCGTGCCGACCAGGTGTTTGACTCCTCAGCGAACGCCCCAACCCTGCGGGTCCTGGTGCGTCGCGACGATCACAACATGTTGATCGCCCACTCGTGGTGGGTCGGGCGGCTCCGCCGCACCGCCCCGTAGGCATATCAGCAGCATGACGTGAGGGCGGCTCCACGCCGTGGAGCCGCCCTCACGTCAGTGCCAGGCGGCGTCCGGCTCGGAGGCAGGCGGCGGCTGGTAAGACGATTCCAGAATGGACGTCTGTGGGTCAGTGGCCGCTCACTTTCTGTGGTACGACTCTAGGAATGCCCCTGCGCAAGATCGTGCTGGAGAACTACCGCTGCTTCCGGGACCGGCAGGAAATCGAGCTGGCCCCGGTGACGGTGGTGCTCGGCAAGAACAACTCCGGCAAGAGCGTGCTCACCCGGGCACCCCTGGTCATCGCGACCGGGTTCGGCACCACCAGCACCGCGCCGCTCGACCTGGACCGGCTCGAACCGCAGCCGGTGGACGGCTTCGCGGATCTGGTCTTCGAGCAGAGCCCGCACGGCAGGTTCTTCCTCGGCTTCGAGGTGGACGGTCCGACTCCCTTCTCGATGGACGCGACCGTTCAACTGGTCGACGAGGAGCGGACAGCCTTTGTCTCAGACCTCCGGGTCGCGTTGGCGGATCAGGAGTTCGTGCTCTCCTGGCAGCCGACGATGACCGACGGCTACGAGGGCTTCCAGTACCAGATTCAGGTGTCGGGGCGGACGCCGGTTGTGCGGGCGGTGCCGTTCGCCGGGCTACGCCCCAGCCCGGCTGGCATCCCGGAACTGCGGCTCCTCGCTGAACGGCGCAACGGCCTGACTCTGGGGCCGATCCGCTTTCTCAGCGCGTACCGGGACCGGCCCGAGCGGCAGCACCGACTGCCGCTCGGCGTGCCCCGGGGCATCGGTGAGCAGGGACAGGGCACCCTCGGCATCCTCGCTCATGACCAGGCGCGCAACGGTGGCGCGCTGCTCGCCAACGTCAACGAGCGGCTGGCGGCGATCGTGCCGGGCTGGCGGATTGAGGAGATCGAGGCCGGGCCGTTGTGGTCGACGGTGTTGACACGAAGCGGCAGCCGCGTGCGGGTCAACCTGGCGGACACGGGCACCGGCCTGTCCCAGGTGCTCCCGATTCTGGTGCAGTGCGCGCTGGACGAACTGCGCGGCGTGGACGCACCGCCGGCGTTGCAGATCATCGAGGAGCCGGAGATGCACCTGCACCCCGGTGCCCACGCCGCGCTGGCCGATCTCTACTTGAGCACCGCACGGGCCACCGGCACCCGCTTCCTCATCGAGACCCACAGCGAGACCCTGCTGTTGCGACTGCGACGGCACATCGCCGAGGGGTGTCCACCAGAGATGGTGGCGGTGTACGTCGTCGAGCAGCACGACGGTGTCTCCGACGTACGGCAGGTCGGCATCGACCGGCTGGGCAACCTCGACGACGACTGGCCCGAGGGCTACTTCTCCCAGGACTACCATGAGGTACGGGCGCTCGCGGCCGCACAGCTCAGGCAGGGTGGCTATGCGTCTTGACATCGAACCCGAGGTCTTCACCTCCGGCGATCGGCTGTCGGTGATCCACCTGCTGGCGATGGTGATCGAGGGACAACACGAGTGGCGGCCCACCCTGCCCGTCGCGCTCAGCGCCGAACGGTTCGCCAACGAGGAAGCCCCGGTGCTCTCCGAGTTCGTGCAGAAGGCGCTGGTCGAGGCGGCGAACCCGGCCCCTGACGCGCCGGCGGTCGCCCAGATCACCGCCGCCAAGCTCAAGGAGTTCGTGGCGGACCTGCGCCGGCCCGCCACCCTGGTGGTGGAGAACCGCATCGCCGATGGTGGCTTCGTCCGGGCGGTTGCGGCGGCTCTCGGCGACCACCGGGTGGTGGAGGCGCTGTCCCCGGGCCGGCAGTGGCTCTGCTTCAGCCACGGCGGGGGCAGCGGCGACATCCCCGAGCTGGCGGCCGACGAGCGAAGTGGCTTCACGGTTCTCGTTCGAGTGGCGGTGCTGTTCGACAGCGACCGCGAACACGCCGGCCACGCCGGTCGCAACCACGACAAGGTCCAGAAGTGCCGAGAGCACGGCGTCGCCGAGGTGCATCTGCTGGCCTGGCGGATGATGGAGAACTACGCGCCCTTCCGGATCTGGGAACACCACTTCGTGCACCGGCCAGACCACGTCGAGGCACTGCGGGCCATCGAGCCGGAGCAGCGGGGCTACCTGCACCTCAAGACCTGGTTCAAGGAGCGCCGCTGCCACGTGCCCAAGCGGGTCTTCCCGGCCGATCTGGCGCTGGCCGAGGATGACTTCGCCGAGCTGGGACCGGACGTCGTGGCGGAGCTGCGGGAGTTGCTCGCGATGATCCACCGGATCCTGTAGGAGACTGGGGGCCATGCGCGCCGACCAGGCCGAGATTCGGCCCGACCCGACCATCGCACTCGTCGATGACCTCCTGGGCGGCATCGGCCGAGGCGAGATCCGGGTGCCGGCCTTCCAGCGGCCTTTCGTGTGGCGGCCCGCACAGATGCTGGAGCTGTTCGACAGCATCGAGCGCGGCTACCCGATCGGCAGCCTGCTGCTCTGGCAGACCGACGTGCAGGTGCCGTCGCTGGACCGGATCGGCGGCCTGGAAGTCCCACCGCCGCCGGCCGGCAAGCAGATCTCCTACCTGCTGGACGGTCACCAGCGAGTGTCGACTCTCTTCGGTGTCTTGAACCGGCCCCTGCGTGACGGGCCAGCCGAGGACGAGCGAGATTGGATCTGGCAGATCTACCGCGACCTGCGTCCCGATCCGCTCGGCTCGGACCGGTACCGCCATCACCGATCCGGCAAGTTCGCGCCGCACCTGCTGCCGCTGGCCGCGGTGATGCGGACCCGGAACTTCCTCCGGCATTTCCACCGGGTGGAGCTGGAAGTCAGAGACACCCGCCAGGCGGATGCGCTGATCCGTGAGGCGGAGGCGGTCACGCAACGGATCAAGGGCTACAAGCTGACCCTGGTACGTCTGCAGGGGGCCAGCCTGGACCAGGCGGTGAACGTCTACGCCCGGCTCAACCGCACCGGCACGCGGATGGACCCGGACCAGATGGTCTCCGCGCTCACGTACCGGAAGGAACAGCCCTCCCTCGCGAGCCGGATCGACGACATCGTCACCGCCATCGCCGACACCGGCTTCGGGGAGCTACCGCGGCTCGCGGTGTTCCGGTCGCTGCTGGCGATCGCCGGCGAAGCGGACATCATGTCGCCCCGGTGGAGCCTGGTGGCCGACTATGTGCAGAACCGGTTGCACGACGCCCTACCGCAGACCGCGCAGGCGGTGCGACTGGCCGCGCAGTTCCTGCGGACCGGGGTCGGCGTGCCGCATGCGCGGTTCCTGCCGTACTCGCACCAGCTCGTCCTGCTGGCCATGCTCTTCCACGTCCGTCCGCAGCCGAGTGGCTGGCAGTACGACCGGCTACGCCGGTGGTTCTGGTTCACTTCGTGGTCGAGCGCGTTCGCCGGGGCGACGTCGACCACCCTCCGGAAGGCGCTGGGGGAGATGCGGTCGTTCGGCATCGGCGAGGGTGACCTGGAGCCGGATCCGAGCGATGTGCAGCCCATGCCGGAGCTGTTCAACCTCAACAGCGCCCGCACCAAGGCATACGTGACCTGGGAGGCGTTGGAGTTCCCCCGCCGGCTCGACATGCTGGGGCAGCCGTTCGACGTGGTGAAGCTGCTCGCCACCGCCGACATCCAGGTCTTCAAGCATGTCGTGCCGAAGGACAGCCGCCCGGCCAACCGGCTGATTTTCCCCACCACCCCGAACATCGGCGTGCTCGCGGCGCTCAAGGGTCTGAGCCCCACCAGAGGGCCCGATCTGTTCGACGGCAACCCGCACCAGAACGGCCTGGTCGGCCGGTCGATGACCGAGCAGATCCTGGAGAGCCACGGCATCCCGCTCAAGGCGTGGCGGCGACTGTGCGAGGGCGGCAACGGTAACCAGATCTTCGTCGACGACCGCACCGAGTATCTGGCGCAACGGCTTCGGATCTTCGCCGCTCGCCTTGACGTGCCGGTCGGCGGCAATATGGAAGGTATGGCCGACGACGACTCGGAGTAGCGGACTACGCGGGCGCAGACCTTAGGATCTAGCGGTGATCGAGCTGAAGGCGCTGCAGGCGCAGGTCAAGAACCTGGTGGACGACCTCCGTCGGCAGGTGGCAGAGGCGCCGGACCTGCGTGCCGAGCTGCGGCAGGAACATGCGAGGGCGCAGGCGGCCGAGCGGGTCGGGGCGAGCTTCGAGACCTGGCTGGAGGACGTGCTCGACCAGGCGGCGGTGGCCTGGGTGCTCGGCTGCGTGTTCGTCCGCTTCTGCGAGGACAACTCGCTGGTTGACGGGCTGTGGATTGGTGGCGCCGACCCGGCCGCGCCCGCCGAGCGGGCGGTGCAGCACCGGCAGGCGTACCTGATCGCCAACCCCCGGCACAACGACCGGCACTGGCTTCGGGAGGCGTTCGCCTACCTGCGCGGCCTGAAGGCCACCGGCAAGATCTTCGACGGGCACAACCCGGCCTGGCGGTTCGACATCTCCGGCCCGGCCGCCGAAGAGTTGAGCGATTTCTTCCGCCGAGGCGCGGGATCCGCTTCCCTACGTGATCCGAAGCTTGACACGCGGGATCTTGGTGACCTATATGAACATCTGTCGGCCCACGCCCAAAAGACGTATGCGTTGCTTCAGACGCCTCCCTTTGTAGAGAAGTTCATCCTTGATCGAACGTTCGAGCCGGCCGTCCGGGAGTTCGGCCTACCGGCGACGAAGGTCATCGACCCGACCTGCGGCTCTGGCCATTTCCTGCTCGGAGCGTTTCATCGCCTGTTCGATAAGTGGCGGGATCGGGAGCCGGCGACCGACGTCAAAATACTGGCGGAACGGGCGCTGGGGCAGGTAACCGGGGTTGATATCAACCCATTCGCAGTGGCGATCGCGCGCTTTCGCCTGCTGATCGCCGCGATGAAGGCGTGTGAGTTAAACCGGCTTGAACGGACTCCGGCCTTTCCGGTCCGAGTGGCGACGGGTGACTCGTTGCTTCCGTGGGGGGCGGGTAAGACGGTCGAACAGACCGACGTGTTCAAGTGGCAGACAGAGAAGCCATTCGCTTTCGCAAGTGAGGACGACGATCTGCTGACGCCCTATCTTCGGCCGGGCCAGTATACGGTGGTGGTAGGGAATCCGCCCTACATCACAGTCTCCGACCCTGCACGGAACCAGAGATACCGGGAACTGTATCCGACTGTTTGTCATAGGCAGTATCAGCTGACAGTTCCTTTCGCGAAGCGGTTTTTTGACTTAGTTAAGTCGTCTGATGAGCACGGTGAGGGTGGCGGCTATGTAGGCCAGATCACCGGCAACGGCTTCATGAAGCGTGAATTTGGAAAGAAGCTAATTAACGATTACTTTGCACATGAGGTCGAGCTCACCGAGGTGATCGACACCTCAGGCGCTTACATCCCGGGACACGGTACGCCGACCGCGATTTTGATCGGTCGTGCTAACAAACGTCGTCGGTCACCAGTGGTCCGCACTGTCCTCGGCATTCGAGGTGAACCGACGACCCCTGACAATGCCGCAGACGGTCACGTCTGGCGAGCAATCCTCGATCAAGTGGACCAGCCAGGATCTGAGTCCGACTGGGTCAGCGTTACGGATCTACCCAGGAGCCGGATTCTTAATCACCCTTGGAGCCTTTCCGGTGGTGGTGCTAGTGGCGTCATGGACTTGCTGAATGCTGCCTCCGCTGGTCGTTTGGCGGACCTCTCCGTTGATATCGGGAGCGGGGCCGTGACCCGTGAGGACGGCATTTATATGTTCAGCCGGGGTGCGCTGGACCGTCTAGGTGTGCCAGAGAGATTCCGGCGGCCTTTCGTCGAGGGCGAGGACGTACGCGATTGGGCAATTCATGCGCCTGAAGATGTCTTGTGGCCTTATAACGAGAAGACCCTGAAGCCAGAGTTGGCTCCGAGTGCTGCGCGTGTGCTTTGGCTCGCAAGAAGAAGACTGCAAGATCGCGTTGCATACGGAGCGACCCAAATTCAGCGAGGATTGAAGTGGTATGAGTTCTCGATGTTCTTTGACAAGCGATACCGCCGAGGGACCTCCATCGCCTTTGCTGACATTTCAACTCATAACCACTTCGTCCTCGAGGTGGGGGGCAAGGTCTTCAATCGTCACGCGACGTTGTTGCAGTTGGGAGAACATGCAACGCCCGATGACTACCTGAAGCTGCTCGGTTTGCTGAACAGCTCTACCGCCTGCTTCTGGCTCAAGCAGGTCAGCCAGCCGAAGGCGGGCGGCGGCGTTGGCCGGGGAATGCAAGACGAAGCCTGGGAAGAGCGTTACGAGCTCACAGGAACCAAGTTGCAGGAGTTTCCATTGCCCTCGAAGTACCCGTTGGGGCGGGCACGGGAATTGAATGGGCTGGCGCAGCGGCTGTCAGACTCCAGCCCTGCGGCGGTCGCCTCATCTGGAGTGCCCACTCGACAACGACTTCTTGAGGCTGAAGCGGAGTACCAGTCGGTGCGAGCGCGGATGATTGCGCTTCAAGAGGAGTTGGACTGGGAAGTTTACCGCCTTTACGGGCTCATCGATGAGGACTTGACGTGCGAGAACCCGCCTGAGCTGGCATTGGGCGAGCGGGCCTTTGAGATTATCCTGTGTGCCAGTGGGGCACGGACAGCATGGTTTGACAGGCATGAGTCAAAGTCGATCGATCGGCCGCAACCGCACTGGTCGGCGGAGTACCGATCCTTGGTTGAGCGGCGGATCGCCATGATCGAGTCCAACCAACACATCAAGCTAATTGAGCGGCCCGAGTGTAAGCGGCGCTGGTCGCAGAAGCGGGACAAGGAGAGGTGGAGTTGGGCTGAGCAGGAGAAGGCCGCGTTGAGGGACTGGCTGCTCGATCGGTTGGAGACGCCCGAGGTGTGGCGTGGTCAGCCCATGCCGCTGTCGGTGGCGCAGCTCGCCGACCGGGTCGGCAGCGACCAGGACTTCCGGGCGGTGCTGGACCTGTGGGTCGGACACGACAACTACGACCTGACAAAGACCCTCGGCCTGCTGGTTGCCGACGAGCATGTGCCGTACCTGCCGGCACAGCGGTACAAGCCGTCCGGGCTGCGCAAGCGGGCGCAGTGGGAGCGGACGTGGGCGTTGCAGCGCAGGGAGGACGCGGGGGAGAAGGTCGAGATCGAGGTGCCGCCGAAGTACACGTCGGCGGACTTCGTCCGGCCGTCGTACTGGCGGGCACGGGGCAAGCTCGACGTGCCGAAGGAGCGGTTCATCTCGTACCCGCAGGCGGGGCGGGACAGCGACGGCAGTGAACTGCTCGGCTGGACCGGGTGGGACCACCTGGCGCAGGCGCAGGCGCTCGCCACCGTCTACCTTGACCGGAAGACGCAGGAGGCGTGGTCGGCGCATCGCTTGCTGCCGCTGCTCGCCGGACTGGTCGAGATCGAGCCGTGGCTGCATCAGTGGCACTCGGGCGAGCACCCCGCATTCCCCGGGTCACCGGCCGAGTTCTTCACTGACTTCATCAACGCCGAGCTGTCCCAGCTCAGCTCTGACCGCTCGGCGCTGACCCTGCTCCGCGGTGTACCGGAGTTGCTATGACGTCTCAAGAGTCCGGCATGATGCGCCGATCAGCGAGGAGGGCGTACAGGTAGCTCGGTCCTCGAACCACCTTGTTCAGTGCGCCTGGTCCGGTGACCGGCCACAGTTCCAGGGCTGCATGGACCTGGCTCCGATGGATCCAATAGTCGGTGCGGTCTGGCATCAGCCGATCGCCGTCAACGACATAGCGAAACGGCAGGCCGGTGACCGTTCGGAAGTCCTGTCCTGCGTGGAGGGCGATGGCGTTCCAGATTGAGTCGATGTTCGGCATGTCTTGATCCTGCGTACGGCCGCCGACCGCCGGCAAGGTTCATAAACATCAGCCGAGCGGCCAGTTGTGCTGGTCGACGGCCGAACTGGGATCTTTCCAGTGCTCCACGTAGCGGGTTACCGGATGCTTGTCGAAGTCAGGTGCGGGGCCAACAGATGCGGCAGGCCGACTTGCCTCGGTCCTGCGCGGTGGCGGCGGTGACACGCTCGACCTCATTGACCCTGCGGCCCTTCTTCTCCGCCTGTCGCACGCCCTGCCGGTAGCCGGGGCAGGTTGTGTCTCGGTGGAAGGTCCGGCCCCCCGTGGTGACTATGCCGCGAGTCCCACCGGCCGGCCAGGGATTCTCGAGCTGCACGGGCACGGCTTGGGCGTCCTTGCTGCCGTTCTGGCCCCTGCGCCTGACGTAACGTCGATCGCTCATCCCCACGGGTCAATTCTTGCGACCGATGCGGGCGGCGTCGAGCCCTCGATCCGAGGCGATCCTGCCGCCTCCAAGGGGCCTCGAAGGCGGCAGGGATGTCGATCAGTGGCCCAGGGTCTCGGTCTTGACGCCATGGATGAAGGCAGCCCACGCCCGAGAGTCGAAGGTCAGAACGGGTCCGGTCGAGTCCTTGCTGTCGCGGAGCCCGACGATGCCGGCAAGGTTGTCGGCGACCTCGACGCACTCGCCGCCGTTGTTGCTGCGGCTCGACTTGCGCCAGACGGCACCGGTGAGGTCAGGCACGGGAGTACTCCTCTGCGACTTGCTGGATCAGGCTCTTGGACCGGGACGGGTTCAAGGCGCGGCCGGCCATATCAGCCCAAATGGCGTTGTAGGCGGCCGTCTCATGCGACTTGTCGAGGTAGATCGCCCCCGTTGCGGCTTCCAGGTACGCCACCGGCGGCTCCACCTCCCTGCCGTTGCCGTCCCGCGGGAACTCCAGGATCGAGAAGGCTCCGGACATCGCCCCGGCATGCAGCCCGGCAGAAAAAGTCAGCACCTGCACGGTTACGTTCGGTAGTTCCGCAGCCTTCAAGATCTGCTGAAGTTGTTCAGCCATGATCGTGGTGCTGCCGACTGGGCGGCGCAACACGGCTTCGTTGATTATCACGCTCAGTTGCGGGGCGGAGAAGCGCGTGAGAAGGGCCTGCCGTTCGACCCGGAGCTGGATTGCTCGCTCTTGCCCATCGCGGTCCTCTGCCTCGATCGCACCGCTGGGCATCAGGAAGAGTTGCTCCGCGTAGGCGCGAGTCTGGAGCAGGCCGGGAACAAGCTCCGCCTGATACTGCCTGATGTTGGACGCCGCAGCCTCCAAGCCGATGTAGAGCTGGAACCAGCGCGGCAGGCCCGAACCGATGTAGTCGTGCCACCAGTTCTTGTTCTCCCGGGTGGCTGCTGCCATCGCCAGAACCAGCTCGGTGTCCTCATCCGAAGCGCCGTAGAGCTTGAGCATCTCTTTGACGTCCGCCGCGCGGAAGCGGACGTTCTCGGCGCCGCTCTCGATTCGGTAGAGGGTGGCCCGCGCTCGATCCAGGTCCTCGGCTGCCTTCTCCATCGTCAGCCCGGCGGCCTTACGAAGTGCTTCGAGCTTCCTGCCGAGCTGTCGACGAAGCATCGTTGATCCCGTAACGGCCTGTGACATCTGTGCCTCTGGTGGTCTGCTCAACGTTGACGTGCGCCTGCCCAATTAAACGCCACCGATGTATCAGAAACAATAGACACGTCACGCTGGGTTCTCCTAGCAATGTCAGGACGTCGTAAGACGATGTTTGTTAGACGTTGCATTTAGTTCGATGCGCTGCTTCACTGCCTCTGCGGCCACTGTGGAGTTCGTACTGCTCAGCGGCCTTGTCGGGCCCTGCTTTCGTACTGCTGATCGTCAGGCTGCGGTGGCAGGTGCCGGGGTGGGTCCGCCGGTGCGGGGCGGGTCGGTGGGCCCGCCCCTTCCACAGGTCGATCTCGACGGTGAGAGGCAGGTGCTGTCATGCGCGTCTTCTTTCGGCGTGCCCGGCGTCGTCAGCGGTCGGTCCTCGGGCCGACCTGCTACCGCTCGGCGGCCTACCATCCGCTGCGGCCGTGGCAGGTGCGGGAGCGGCGGTTCCGGTCGACGCCGCTGGGCCGGCGCGGGCTCGACCCGCAGGAGGTGGGGGAGTTCCTCGACCGGATCGCCGGTGACCTGGCCGCCGTCTACGACGCGTTGGCCCGCAGCCGGCGGGAGACCGAGCGGGTCAAGGACGCGCTGCGCCGCTGGCAGTCCGAGCAGGCCCGCGCCCGCCACGAGCGGGGGTCCGGCCGGTGACCGAGCGCTGGGTCATCCACCTGCCCGCCGCTGCGGGTGACCTGCTCTCCGCCCAGCGGCTCGCCCGGGTGGTCGCGCACTGGGCGCACGTCCTGCCGCAGCTCGATCCCGGCGGCACCACCGTGTCGGCCGAGGACGAGCAGAACGTACGCCACTGGGTCTTCTGCGACCGGATCATGCCCGGTGGCCTGCGCTGCCTGCTCTGGCCCGACCACGACGGCGACTGCTCGCGGCGACCCCGGCGGCGCTGAGCGGAAGTAACGCCGCGCGTGGGTGGGCTGGGACCCTGAGCTTTCAAACCTTAGGATCGTCGGGTTGCCGGTGGTGCTGGCATCACGGGGAGCAGTGGGGGCGAGGAGCGGCGATGACCCTGTTACGGGACGTGATCGACATTCCGACGTCGGTCGGCGACGGCGACTTCGTCGTCCGCGCGGCCGAGGGCGCCGACCTGCGCCGGTACGTGGTCACCGACCAGCTCCGGGAGAACTTCGCCGACGCGTTGCGGCGGATCGGGCACGCCGTCACCACCGGCCGCTCCCAGGCGGTGTTCCTGCACGGCTCGTTCGGCTCCGGCAAGTCGCACTTCATGGCCGTGCTGCGGGAGATCCTTCAGCACAACCCGGAGGCGCGGCAGGTGCGCGGCCTGGCCGAGCCGGTGCTCGCCGCCGACTCGTGGCTGCGCGACCGCAAGCTGCTCACCCTCACCTTCCACATGCTCGACGCGCGCTCGGTCGAGCAGGCCGTCCTGGAGGGCTACCTCAACCAGATCACCGCGCTGCACCCGGAGGCTCCCGTTCCCGCCGTACATCGGTCGGACGCGCTGCTCGACGACGCCGCGCGGCTGCGCGAGCGGATGGGCGACGACGCCTTCTTCGCCGCGCTGCGCGACGGTGGCGGCGCGCCCGCGGCCGGTGGCGGCCTCGGGCTCGCCGCGCTGCGTGCCCAGGCCGATGGGTGGACCCCGGACCGGTACGCCGCCGCCGCGGCCGCGCCGCCCGGCACCGAGCAGCGGGACGGGCTGGTCAGCGCGTTGACCAGCACGTTCTTCACCGGCGCGGTCCGCAGCGGGGAGTACCTCGACCTGGACACCGGTCTCGCGGTGATCACCCGGCACGCCAAGTCACTCGGGTACGACGCGCTGGTGCTCTTTCTCGACGAGCTGATCCTCTGGCTCTCCACGAAGATCAGCGATCACGTCTTCGTCAACACCGAGGGCGCGAAGCTCAACAAGCTCGTCGAGTCGGCCGACGCGACCCGGCCGCTGCCGCTGATCTCGTTCGTCGCCCGGCAGCGCAACCTGGAGGACTTCCTCGGCCCGCAGGTCGGCGGCACCGAGCGGGAGGCCCTGGCGCACGTCATGCGCAGCGTCCAGGGCCGGTTCGGCGAGATCGCCCTCGCCGACACCAACCTGCCTGAGATCACCGAGAAGCGGCTGCTCAAGCCGCTCACCGACGAGGGTCGAGCAGTCATCGACAATGCCTTCGCCGCCGTCAAGGGTAACCGGGAGGTGTGGGACGCCCTGCTGCTCGGCGCCCAGTACGGCGACGCCGGCATCGGCTCCGACGCCGCCGCCTTCCGCAAGCTCTACCCGTTCTCCCCGGCGCTGGTCGCCACCCTGGTCGCCCTCTCCCAGGCGTTGCAGCGGGAGCGCACCGCGCTGAAGGTGATGACCGAGCTGCTCGTCGACCGCCGGGACACCCTGCGGGTCAACGACCTGATCGGGGTGGCCGCGCTCTTCGATCCCCTCGTGCTGCACGGCGAGCTGCCCGACCGGCCCAAGCTCAAGCAGCTCTTCCAGTCCGCCCGGAGCCTCTACACCCAGAAGCTGCGCCCGATCCTGCTCAAGATCAACGAGATCGGCGAGGAGCAGGCGGCCGGGCATCAGCAGTTCCAGCTCGACGACAAGCTGATTAAGACAGTGCTGCTCGGGGCGCTGGTGCCCGACGTGCCGGCCCTGCACAACCTCACCGCCGCCAAGCTGCACGCGCTCAACTTCGGCTCGATCACCTCGCCGATCCCCGGTTACGAGCGGCAGATCGTGCTCAACCGGCTCAACCGGGTCGCCGACGCCGCCGGCGAGCTGCACCTGACCAAGACCCCCGACCCGGTGGTCAGCCTCAAACTGCACACCGTCGACTACGACAAGCTGCTCGATCTGGTCCCCGAGGGCGAGGTCACCACCACCGGCGTGCGGCAGCAGCTCATCCGCGAACTGGTCACCGCCGAGCTGAACATTACCGGCGCCGAAGGACAGCTCGGTGAGCTGCTGCACCACCGCGACTGGCGTGGCCGCCGGCACACCGTCCAAGTCAAGTTCGGCAACGTCCGCGACCCCGACACCATGCCGGTCGCCGCGCTGCTCGCCACCGGGGAGGCGTGGCGGGTCGTCATCGACTACCCGTTCGACCCGCAGGGCTACGAGCGCAGCGCCGACCGGGCCCGGATCGAGAGCCTGGAACGCGGCTCCCGCACCGTCTTCTGGCTGCCCTACTACCTCACCGACGAGGTGATGGGGAAGGTCGCCCAGCTCGCCAAAATCAATTACCTGCTCGGCAACGGCACCGGGGACCGGCTCAACTCGCTGGCCGCCGACTGGCCACTCGCCGACCGGCAACAGGGCAAGGTCTACCTCCAGCAGCGGCAGACCCAGCTGCGCGGCACGCTGATCAGCGCCCTCATGCAGGCGTACGGGTCGGCCACCTCGCAGGGCTCGGACGTGCAGGACGACGCCATCGGGGTGTTCCACACCCTCGCCGAGGGGCTGCACGTCGGCGACCCGCGCGGCGGCACCCTCGCCGACGCCTTCACCAATCTCACCGGGGAACTCCTCGCCTGGTCCTACCCGGGCCGCCCGGCCATGCCCGACGACGAGAAGCCCGTCACCCGCAGCGAACTCAACAAGATCCTCGAGTACGCCAAGCAGGCCGCCGCTGAACCCACCCGCGGCGTCACCGTGCCCAACCCGGCCGACCAGCGCACCCTCCGGCGGGTCTGCAACCACCTGCGCCTCGGCGAGCTGGTCGACGGCCGCTACGTGCTCACCACCTCCACCTCCCGGTGGAGCCAGCACCTGCTCCAGGCCGCCGCCAACGAGGGCTACACCGACCGATTCCCGGTGCGGCTGCTGCGCGAGCTCATCGACGAGCCGGCCGCGTTCGGCTTCGACCGCGAGCTGCAAAACCTGATCATCATGGTCTTCGGGCTCGAACAGCAGCTCGCCTGGTACCAGCACAGCGGCAAGGTCGAGGTGCCCAGCCTGGCCGCCGTGCGGGACGACCTCGAGCTGCGGCACCCGCCAATGCCCGACGAGCAGGCCTGGGCGGACGCGGTGCGCCGGGGCTCGGCGATCTTCGGCGGGGCGCTGCCGGTCTGGCGGACCCCGGCTAACCTCGGCAAGCTCGCCGGCACGCTGCGCGACGCGGCGAGCGCGCGAAAGAAGGCGGCCCGTGACCTCCTCGACGCGCTGACCGCGCACGCCGACGTGCTGGGCCTCGACGTCGCGGCCCCGACCGGCCGGCTCGCCACCGCGCGGCGGGCTGACCGCTTCGTGACCGACCTCGCCGCCGAGCGTGACGACGTGGTGCTGGTCGAGACGGTGGCCCGCGCCGATCTCGGCGACGTCGACGACCAGGCTGTCGGTGAGGTGCTCAGTCAGGCGGGCAGGCTCAGCGCCGAGCTGGCGCAGGGCCACCAGTGGCCGCTGCTCGAGGCGATTGCCGCCCGGGCTGCCCATGACGCCCGGGCGCAGGCGATCATCGGGCAGCTCCGGGACGTCGCCCGGCATGAGCAGCATGGCAAGGACCTGGTCGACGCCCTTCAGACGGCGACGGCGGCGTCGGCGGCGCTGCTCGCCGCCGAGCAGCCGACGAAGCCCACACCCGTCGACCCGCTCGTGACGCCTCCCGTCGTCAGGCCGCCCGGGGGGCAGACGCCGCCGGCGAATCCGCCGGTCATCCCGCCGGCCAGGCCGCCGGTCGACTCCGATCCCGCACTCGTGCCGGTCGGTGACGGCAAGGGCGTCGAGCCCGGAGGCTCGGGTGGGAATGGCGACGGGTCGGGTGCCGGGGCGCTGTCGGTCGTTCCGCAGCGCCGCGAGGTTACCGACGCGGCCACCTGGGAGAAGGTCGCCGCTGAGATCGCGGCCGAGGTCGCCACCGGACGGCGGGTCACCATTACCTGGGAGATTCAATGACCGCTCGCGCCGTCGCTCTGCAGACCAAGATCGCGCCACGCCGGGCGGGGTCGTGAGCGCGCCAGTCAGCGTGGCTCAGCCGGACGCGGTCCGCCGCAAGGTCGAGGCGTGGCTGGCGGAGGACGACCCGGCGGACGCCATCGCGCTGACCGCCCGCCCCGAATGGCCGGCCGAGCCGGTGCTCAACATCGACGGCAGCCGCGTCCGGGTGGTTCCTTGCCCCACCCCGCTGGCCGCCCGCGCGGCTTTGCACGACCGGGCCGACGGCGAGCGGCTGGTGCTGCTGACCGAGCTGACCGACAGCGAGCTGGGCGACGGGCTCCTTGCCCACCTGAGCAAGCAGACCGTCCGCAAGATCGACCCGTGGGACCTGGTCCGGCAGATATTCGGCGGGGTCAAGGGTCTCGATCCCACCCTCGTCCGGGTCGGACGCTGGGTCGCCAACGCGCTCAGCGACCACGCCCCGCCGGACGGCTGGCCCGCCCCGCCCGGCGCGATCCTCACCCGCGACCACGCGCTGCGCAGCCTCACCTCCGCACTGCTCGACCTGCCACCCGCCGAACTCGACGACAGCGGCCTGGTGCAGTGGAGCACCGACGCCAGCCGGCAACTGCGGTTCACCACCGTGCCCGACGTCGTCGCCGAGGGCGTCACGGCGTACCTGACCGGCACCGCCGGCCGCGCCGCCGTCCCGATCATGGCCGCCGTACGGGCCGGACACGGGGTGGACGTCATCCCGTTGGGGCTGCTGGCCGGGCTGCTCTGGCCCGCCGGCAGCGAGCGGGCCGCCGAGGTGGAGGCCGCCGTCGGCCGGACCCGGCTGGAACCCCGGTTCGGCGGGCTTCGGTTGACCCCGCCGCAGGCCGAGGCGCTGCACCAGGCCGCCGAGGCGTGGGTCTACCGGACGGTCGACTCCGGTGACGACGGCCGGGCCGAGGCGATGCGGATGCTGCGCCGGGCCGAGGCGATCGCCGCCGAGATCGGCATCGCCGGGCTGCTCGGCGCGTCGAACGTCCTTCCCAGCGGCTTCGTCCAGCGGCTGCGGGCCTTCGCCGACGCTGTACGCCTCGCCGTGCCGGCCGGCGGATCGGCGCTGCCCGCCGCGGTGGCCCGGGCGCAGTCGGCGCTCGCCACCGTGGAGGCGCACCGGGCCGCCGAGCCGCGCCGGGTGGAAACCGCGCGGATGGCCGTACGCCTGCTGCGCTGGCTCCACACCGCCGACGGACCGTCGCCCGCCACCCTGCTCGACGCGCTGCACCGGCAGGTCCGCCACGACGGGTGGGTGGACCGGGCTCGGCTCGACGTCTTCGCCGGCGACCCCGACCAGCAGGTCGCCGAGGCGTACCGGCTGCTGCACCGTGCCGTGGACACCCGCCGGGCCCGGCACGACCAGCAGTTCGCCACGCTGCTCGCCGCCGCGACCAGCGCCGAGATCGAACCGGGTGCCCTGCTGCGGGTCGAGGACGTGCTCGACCGGGTGGTCCAGCCGATCGTCGACCAGGGCCGGCGCGTGCTGCTGCTCGTGATGGACGGGATGAGCGTCGCGGCGGCCACGGAGCTGGCCGAATCGGTCACCCGTACCGGTGCGTGGGTGGAACTCACCCCCGGCGGCGGCCCCCGGACCGGCGTGCTGGCGGCCCTGCCCACGGTGACTGAGGTCAGCCGGTGCAGTCTGCTGAGCGGGCGCATCGTCGCCGGGAACCGGCAGGCCGAGCAGAAGGCGTTCCAGGAACGCTTCCCCGCCGGGCGGCTGCTGCACAAGGCGGCGTTGCGGGCCGGAGCCGGGGCGGCACTCGATCCGGATGTGCTGGCTCCCCTCGAGGACCGGTCGATCCCGCTGGTTGCCGCGGTGGTCAACACGATCGACGACGCCCTCGACCGCAGCGACCCGGGCACCACCGTCTGGGGCGAGGACACCATCACGGCTGTGGCAGACCTGCTGGCGTCGGCCGCCGATCGGGTGGTCGTCCTGGTCTCTGATCACGGCCACGTCGTCGACCGGGGCCCCGAGTCGGTCACCCTGCCCAGCGCCGGCAGCGAGAACCGGTGGCGCCTGCCGACCGACCCGGCCGGCGACGCCGAGGTCGCCGTGACCGGCAGTCGGGTGGCGCTCGGCGGCGGCACGGTCGTCCTGCCCTGGCGGGAGGAGGTGCGGTACGGCCCGCGCAAGGCTGGTTACCACGGTGGGGCCGCACCGGCGGAAGCGGTGATCCCGTTGGTGGTGCTGGCCGCCGGTGACGACCAGGCCGTACCGGGCTGGGCGGGCGCCCCGGTGGCCAGCCCCGACTGGTGGCGGGAACCCCTGGCCGATTCGTCGGCGCCTTCCGAGTCCGGCGCGACCACTCGACGTCGCTCACGTCGTCCCGTAGAGCAACAGTCCGAGGGTCTCTTCGATCTCGCACCGGTCGCCGCCGTGCCCGCCGCAGCCCCGCAGCCCGCCGCGACGGGGCCTGACCTGGTGACCGCCCTGCTCGCCAGCGACCGGTACGCCCAGCGGCGCGATCCCCGCATGCCGCTGGCAGACGAACGGGTGGCCGCGCTGCTGGGCACCCTGCTCGGCGGCGGCGACCGGGCCACCCTCGACACCCTCGCTGCCCGGGCCGGGGTCCCGGCCCATCGGATCAACGGCACCGTCACCGCGTTGCGCCGGCTGCTCCAGGTCGAGGGCTATCCCGTCATCACCCTCGACCCGGACGGTCGCACCGTCCACCTCAACCGGGCGTTGCTGATCGAACAGTTCGAGCTGGAGCCGCGGTGACCCTGGAATTGTCGGCCCGCCGCCGTCGGGACATCGTCGACGCGCTGCGGCGCGGTGTGGTTCCGAGCAACGGACTCGACGCGCTCGCGGTCGGGTTGGACCGGTTCACCGCCGCACTCGACGACGACCTCGACCGCGTCGCCAGCGGCGGCAGCGTCTTCAAGGCCGTGCGCGGCGAGTACGGCGCCGGCAAGACGTTCTTCACCCGCTGGTTGGCCGAGCGCGCCAAGCGGCGGGGCTTCGCCGCCGCCGAGGTGCAGATCTCCGAACTGGAGACACCCCTGCACCGGATGGAGACTGTCTACCGTCGGCTGGTCGAACACCTCAGCACCGAGCAGTTCGCGCCGAGCGCCTTCCGGCCCGTACTCGATGGTTGGATCTTCGCGCTCGAAGAGGATGTCCTTGCCGGCGGTGCGGTCGTCGAGGACGATGCCGAGGCGCTGGACCGGGCCGTCGGCGAGCTGCTGGAGCGCCGGCTGGGCGACATCTCTCGCAGCACGCCGGGCTTCGCCGCGGCGCTGCGCGGCTACCGGGCCGCCACCGCCAGCGGTGACCACCTCACCGCCGACGGCCTGGCCGCCTGGCTGGGTGGCCAGCCGCATGTCGCCGCGTCCGCCCGCCGGGTCGCCGGGGTGAAGGGCGACCTCGACCACTACGGCGCGTTGAGCTTCCTGCGGGGGCTGCTCACCGTCCTGCGTGACAGCGGCCACCAGGGGCTGCTGCTGGTGCTCGACGAGGTCGAGACGCTGCAACGGGTGCGCTCCGACGCGCGGGACAAGGCACTCAACGCCCTCCGGCAGCTCATCGACGAGGTGCATGCGGACCGCTTCCCCGGCCTGCTGCTGGTGATCACCGGGACACCCACGTTCTTCGACGGCCCGCAGGGCGTCCAGCGCCTCGCGCCGCTCGCGCAACGGCTCGCGACCGACCTCGGCCCCGACCCGCGCTGGGACAACCCCCGGGCCACCCAACTGCGCCTGCCCGGGTTCACCGTCGACGCCCTGGTGGAACTCGGCAGCAGGGTCCGCGCCATCTACGCCAGCGCTCAGGTCGACGCCCGGGTGGACGACGACTACCTGGCCACGCTTGCCCGGGCGGTCACCGGCGCGCTGGGGGGCCAGGTCGGGGTGGCACCCCGCGTCTATCTCAAGAAGCTCGTTGCGGATGTCTTCGACCGGGTGGACCAGTTCGCCGACTGGGAACCACGGCGGCACTACGCGCTGACCCTGCGCGCCGACGAGCTGACCGAGGTCGAACGCAACGCCGCCGCCTCGGCCGACGACATCGAACTGCCGATCTGACATGCCGCCGGACCTCGACCCGATCGTGGTGCACCATCTGGTCAACACCTTGGGCTGGCGTGACCTGCGCCCGATGCAGCGGGCCGCCATCCCGCCGATACGCGGCAGCATGGATGCCCTGCTCCTCGCCCCGACCGCCGGCGGCAAGACGGAAGCGGCGCTGTTTCCGCTGCTCAGTCGGATGGCGGAACAGCGGTGGACGGGTACCTCGGTGCTCTACCTCGCCCCGCTGAAGGCGTTGCTCAACAACCTTCAGCCCCGGATCGAGCGTTACGCCGGCTGGCTCGGACGACGGGCCGCCGTCTGGCACGGCGACGTCAGCACCTCCCGCCGCCGGGCGGTGCTCTTCGAACGGCCCGATATCCTGCTCACCACGCCCGAGTCGTTGGAATCCATGCTGGTCAGCACGAAGGTCGACCATCGGTTGTTCTTCGCGGACCTGCAGGCCGTCGTCGTCGACGAGGTGCACGCCTTCGCCGGTGATGACCGGGGCTGGCATCTGCTTGCGGTGCTGGAACGGCTGACCCGGGTGGCGGGCCGAACCCTACAGCGGATCGGACTGTCCGCCACCGTCGGCAACCCCGGGGAACTGCTCACCTGGCTACAGGGATCGGGCGCGGGCAGCCGGCCGGCACAGGTGGTGGCACCGGATGTGGTCGCGGTGGTCGATCGCCCGCCGCCCGGCGATATCGAGCTGGACTACGTTGGCTCGTTGGCCAACGCCGCGACGGTGATCGCCGGATTGCACGCCGGCGAGAAGCGCCTCGTCTTCTGCGAGTCCCGGCAGACCGTCGAAGAACTCGGGCAACTGCTGCGGGAGAAGGGAATTAGGACCTTCCTCTCCCACGCGTCGCTCTCCGTCGACGAGCGTCGCCGCGCCGAGCAGGCGTTCAGCGAAGCCCGGGACTGCGTCATCGTCTCCACTAGCACCCTCGAGCTGGGTATCGACGTGGGTGACCTGGACCGGGTGATCCAGATTGACGCGCCGGGCACGGTGGCGTCGTTCCTCCAACGCCTCGGCCGCACCGGCCGGCGTCCGGGGAGCAGCCGCAACTGCCTCTTCCTTACCCTCGACGGCGACGCGCTGACCGAGGCGGCCGCGCTTCTGCAGCTCTGGGCCAGGGGCTGGGTGGAGCCGGTGAACGCACCACCCGAGCCGCGGCACATCGTCGCCCAGCAGGTGCTCGCGCTCTGCCTGCAAGAGCATCGGGTCGGCGACCAGCTGTGGACGCAGGCGTGGAACGGGCTGCCGCCCTTCGGCGAGAGTGGCCGCCCGATCGTCCGTCATCTGGTGGAGCAGGGTTACCTCGACCAGGACGGTGGGATGCTGTTCATCGGCCCGGCCGCCGAGCAGCGCTTCGGTCGCCGGCACTTCATGGACCTGACCGCGGTCTTCACCGGACCGCCGGAATTCACCGTGCTGACCGGACGGAACGAGCTCGGTCGGATCGACCCGAGCCTGCTCACCGAGGAGGTCCGAGGCGACCGTCGGCTGCTGTTGGGTGGCCGAAGCTGGCGCGTCACCTACATCGACTGGCGTCGGCGGCGGTGCTTTGTGGAGCCCGCCGACGGGGGCGGCCGCGCCCGGTGGCGGGGCAGCGGCTGGGCCTACCTGGGCTTCGAGCTGAACCGCGCCATGCGGGATGTCCTGCTCGGTGCGGACCCGCCCGTCGCCATCACCCGCCGGGCGGCGGCCCGACTGGCCGAGGTACGTGCCGAAAAGGCGCACCTCGTGCATCCGGGCGGAACGGTCATCGTGCGAGAGAAGGACGGCGACCTGCGCTGGTGGACCTGGGCCGGCTTCCGGGCGAACGCCACCCTGACCGCGACCCTCGGCGAGGTCGTCGACCCGGTGGAGAGGTTCGACGACTGCAGTATTCGGCTCCGGGAAGACCTGACGCCACGAGCCTGGCGGTCGCTGACGGCGGACGTCGCTGACCGGCTGTGCCTGCCGGAGGTCGACGAGAAGGCGCTGGTCGGCCTCAAATTCAACGCCGCCCTGCCGACACGGCTTGCCACGGCGACCCTGGCGGCCCGACTGGCGGACCTGGACCGGGCGGCCATGGTGGTGGACGAGCCGGCGCGATTCCTGGTCACCTGAGCTGTTTCGCCCCGGGCTGACCCAGCCCGGGGAATGCCGGCGCAGCACAACCGGTCACCGGCGCCAGTGGCATGGCAGGACGGCGATCCAACCCTTCCCGCTGATGTGGATCAGTAGCCATATCGAGCTCATGGACTCGGCTGGCCCGCCGCAGTAGGCGTTCGACGGACGCGCGTGCCGTTGTGGGGCTGATGGTTCCGCTGTTCGACGGAGCGCGCGGGGCTGCAGGGGCGGCGACAATCGCGGTACGCCCTCTCACTGGAGATGCCGTGCCGCAGATGCCCGGTCCGCCTGAGCCCTCAGCGCAACAGTCGCCGGGACCCGATGGGTTGGCGGCCGTAGATCCCTCACTGGTACCAGCCGTGGCCGCAGGGACCCCATCTCGAAATGCAAGGGTGGGCCTCGTCCTGCTGGTGGTGGTCGTGGGTGGGTTGTTCATGTGCTGCGTAGGTGGAACGGGCCTGGCCACTCTTGGTCTGATCATCGGCGACCCCACGCTCCCTCGCCCTGCTCCGGCCAGCCCTGCTACCGAACCGGCACCCTTACCGAGCGCCCGCACGCCGGAGCCCGCCTCCACCACCACTGTGCGTACCTCACCAACCGCTACGCCTACCACGCCCCCGGCAGCGACAACTCGCGAGGCGAAGCCTGAACATCCCGCAGCTGCCTACGAAGTCTTTGAACGACGAGACGTCAGCGCCGGCTCCGGCGATCGTCGTCTCGCCCTCCGGGTGGAACTACGCGTCTACCCCGTTACCGGCCAGCAGGTCACTGACGTGGCGTCACAGATTATCGAGAGCCATCGAGGCCAGGGATGGCAGGCGCTGTCGATCGTGGTCACCTATGACCGGCGTGAGGTCGTGCCGAGCTACGCGGTCTACGAATGGGCGCCAGAGGGGCGCTGGTCGGACGCCGCCAAGGGAGACGCCGCGTCCTGGCGAGGCTACCGGCTCAATCAAACCGTCGTCCGGGACAAGCTGACGCAGCCCAACACCTGCAAGGTCCCGACGGAGCAGGCATACATGCTCAACAACGAGTTCAACCAGGCAACCGAGGACGACGTAGAAATCAGCGAGGAAGCGGTACTGACGGAAATCGCCAAACGGCACAACATCCCGACCACCCGCGCCGAGGAACTAGTTCTGACCGTCGAGGACTGGACGATGTGCTGAGCCACTGGGCGCGACACGCAGCAGCGGATGGCGGAACCGCAACATACTCGTCATTCCGATACGCGGAGCCAGCCAAACGTCCCTCACTCGCGCCGTGACGCGGGGGGTCTGCCACCGCGACGGCGAGCTGCCACCGCGAGGTTGTAGGTGCGTCGGCCGTCGACCGGGACCAGATAGACGGCGGACACCACGAGAGTAACCAGCCCGCAGCGCACAAGGCGTGCGCTGCGGGCTCGGCTCCGCCGCGCTTCTAGACGGTGAACGCCTAGGCTGACGTGGGTGTCAGCGTCGGCGTAGGACCAGTCTTGTTGCTACCGACCTCGGTGATCGTCACGAATTCCCGGCCATTGCTTTGAGCGCCTGGGCCGCTGCTGTCGCCTGGGTCAGCTGGCCGGCGCCGGTGTCTCGGTTCACCACTGTCGACCGACAGCAGCCGGTAGGGGTAGCCACGCAGGTCGACACCGGCCGGAGGCAACGGCGGATGGCGGATCGATATCACCCCCACCCACCACGACATCCCGTTCGCCAGCAACGGCCGGCGAGGAGACTCGCACCACCCGCGTCGTCCCCTGGCCATCGGGCCGCCGGGTCGGCCCCTACCGGTCGGGCCAGCTCTGCCTACGTCCGTAGCGGTGCAAGGGTCAGAGCTTCGCGGGATTCAGCCCCAGCACCAGCGGCACTCTGTAGGGCCAGGTCGGCACCGGCTGACCGACGTACGCCGCAGCGGCGTCGGCGGTCACCTTGACCACCGCCCGGAGGAACCGCATGCAGTCGATCGCGTCGGTGAGTCGCACCGCTACCGTCGACGACCGCTCGCGTACCCCCTGCAGGACGTTGACCTGCGGCATGCTGGCGTGCCCGTGTGCCACCCCGTGCCGGACCGTCAACCACTGATTCAGGGCCTTCACAACGTGGCTGTGTTCGACGAGCACCTTCTTCCCGGCCACGCGCTGCTGCCATATCCAATGCGGTCGAGGGTCGAACCCAACCCGCAAGAGGAGCTGCCGGGTCTGGTCGGGGCCGGGCGTCGAGAACTTCTCCAGCGATGAGTTGAAGTCGGTCTCCCACTGCCGCATCGCGCCCGCGAGCAGAGGCGAAGGCGCGACCGCCTTGACCTGTGTCAGGGTCGCGTCCCGAAGCGTAGCGGCCAAATCCTGGACGAACGCCTGCCAGGTTGCTGCTGCAATGACCACCAGACCCCGGTTAAGCGATGTCTCCTCGACGCGACGACCGCGGCCACCGTCGCCGACCGCACGGTGGACCTTGATGATGTTCTGGCAGTGCTCCAGCGCCTTGATGAAGTTGTCCACCGTCTCCTGGACGTCCACAGGGCCCCCTGTCCCGACTGAGAGAAGTCCTCACTCTCATGATTCTCGCGCTCGCTGCAGCGCTAGTGCCCTGACCATGAACGTTCACGGTGTTGGCTCAGGCTGCGCGGGTGGCGGGTTGGCCCCATCGGTGTTGTCGTTCGCTGCGGATGCGGATGCGGATGCGGATGCGGATGCGGATGCGGGCGCGTTCGCGGCGTTGGGCGGACAGGACGTCGGGGTGGCGGGCGTTGGCGTTGCGCCAGCGCAGGTAGGCCTGCAGTTTCCGGGTGAGCGCGGTGTGGTTGGGGTCGTTCAAGCCGGCGATGAGAAGGTGCGTAGCGGCCCGAACTGGGCCTCGATCGGGTTGGCCCAGGAGGCGGCTGCTCCCGCCGGAGTGACTCCTTGATCATCTCATCGGACTCCCCCGCCAAGGGGCGGCGACTGCCATGACACTGCTTCTGCTGCGTCTTGCACCTGATGATCAGCGCGATTCCGCCCTCTGAGGCAGTGCGGTGAAGGCGGTTCGGAATAGCGAGGGACTGTTGCCTGGCTGCGATGGGTGCACAATCGGACGGTGACCTTGGACCTGCTGATAGTAATGCCGGTGTCTGCTTGGTCGTGTCGAGCCGGACGGGCGCAACGCCCGCACGGTCGATCAGCCGGGGGAAAGATGGTACGAGCCGAGGTTCCTCGTAGCGGTTGCGGGTCGAGATGCCGACGGTGGGCATTGCCCTGGCTGCAGCAGTTGCTGCGTGGGCCGCACGGAGACTTTACCGGCCGCGTGATCTGCTGGGTGACCGCCGCGGGTGCGGCCTAGATGACCGAGATCGCGGAGCTACCGTTCGAGGAGTACGCCGCCGAGTCCGCTGTCCTGGGTGTGTATCGGCAGGTGTTCGCTGTCTTGGCGCGAGAAGCGAACGGGATGGTCGACGACGCCGGGTTGGTTCGTGTCGATGAGCTGATTCTGAGCGCGTTCGCGGCTGCGGGTCCGGTCGGGTTGACGGTGGAGCAGGTGGTGGCCGCGTGCGGGGAAGTTCCGGCGCCTGCGGTGCGGCGTCGGTTCGAGGTGCTGCGTTCGTACCGGGCGGTGGCCAGGGTTAATGAGCGACCGAACGAGATGTTCTACCAGGCGGCGTTCGCGCCGTACGTGATGCTGCTGTTCCTGCGCCGGCTGTCGCGAACCGGCGGGCTCGGGGAGTTGCACCGAATGTTGTCGATCGCCCGTCTCGCGGTCGACGACGACACGACCACGCTGGAGGAGGCGCGATCGCATCTGCGGGAGATGACGAACGTGTTCCGCCTCCTCGCGAATCCGATCATGCAGCTGGCGAAGTCTGGGACGATCGAGTCACTGCGAACGCAGGCACAGCCGCTGCTGGGCAACAGCGAACTGCTCGACCAAGCGACGGCGTATCACAACCAGGCGGTGGAGAAGTGGCCGCAGCTGCTGCCGGAGTGCACCGAGCTGCGGATGGCGCTGGCCGCCTACCGGGACGCGGTCACCACGGCGGCACGGCGGTTGATCGATCAGGCCGGAAAGACCCGGGCGTTGGGGTTGCTGCCTGCGGAGCGGTGGCGAAGCTTCGCCCGCGACGCCGATGTGGATGAGTTGGCTGCTGCGGTTGAGGGACTGCTGTTCGACGCGCCGGACCCGTATTTCACCGCCGATGACCTGCTGGGTGCGGTTGAGGAAGGCCTTCGGACCGATACAGGGCGGACACCGCCGCCGCGGCCGCGGATCGACGACGACCTGCAGGTCCCGGACCAGGTCGGTGTCGATGTCGAGGCTGGGCGGCTTGCCGCGCGTGCGGAGGACCTCCTCGCCGGCCGTGACGAGGTCACCGTCGCTGAGCTGCTCGCTGCGGCAGGGGATTGGCGGGCGGGTCGGCGAGTTTTGTCGGACCTGACCGCGATCGGGCTACGGCCGGAGTTGCCGTACACGCTGACGTGGGGTGACGGGCTGAGGATCGACGTTGCCGGGGACCTGACGTGGGTCACCGACGGCCGGTTCCGGCGGCAGAAGCCGGTGGAGGTGCCAGCGTGAACGAGCGGGATACCGCAGTGTGGTGGGCGAAGGTTCGCTCCGGGGGCCCGCAGCGGGCCTCGGCGGGCAGCCCGTCACCGACAGGGATGCGGCGGCTGATCGAAGCGGACGCGCAATCGGTTTGGCTACTGCCGAACATTCCGTCCAGCGCAGGCCCGCAGGTTCTCGCCGAGTACCGGCAGCAGGCGGTGACGCTGCAGGACGCCGCCGGCACACTACGGGTTCTCGCCGCCTGCCTGCGCTGCTGCTGGCCCGATCCCGGGACGGATCCGTGGCCAGGCCGGCCAGCGGACCTCGCACACGTCGATCGGGTCCTGGAGCAGCTCACCCCGGGCCGGGACCAGAGAAGTCGACAGCGGCTGCTGACCGCCGCCCTGCGCAGGCTGGAAGCCGCCCGTTGGGTGCTTCAAACCGCGGGGAGGGTGCGGCTGGGGCCGCGAATCGCGACGTGGGGGCCGCTGGAGCTGTCCACGGTTCGGGAGCTGTGGCGGATGATCCCCTACTCGGACCCTGATATACGGCCGCAGAGACAGGAGGCGCGGTGAGCAGCGACCAGAACCGGCTGTTCGAATCCGTGCTGGCCACGTTGACAGACCGGCAGCGGGAGCACGTCGAAGCGGCGTACGCGCTGCTGGAACACAGCCGAGAACCGGTCCACCGGCAGGAACTGCTCGCGTTGCAGGACCCGACAAGCCGGGACCGGCTGGAGCAGTTGCTGCGCCGCACCGGTCGGGTCCTCGTTCAGGTCGACGGGCTGCGGTTCACCTCCGGGTACGACGATGCTGTTGCCATGCAGTTGACCGGTAGCGGTTGGCAGCCGCTGACCGTGGTCGAACGGGCTGTGCTCGTACTCGTGCTCATCTACTCGGTCGCGATCCCGCGCAGCGAGGAACGCCTCGCGCAGGACGTGTGGACGAGCCCCTATCCGACGGCGGAGGAGGACATCCTGCGAGCCAGCAAGGCTCCGGCAGTCGCGGCGAAGGCGGCGTTGAGCAAACTCGTCGCGTGCGGCCTGCTCGGCCGGGTCCGTGACCGCGTCGACGCCGACGGTGGGTACGTGCCCGGTCCGCAACTTCTGCGGCTGACCCCTGCCGCGCGGGAGCGGCTACAAGACCAGCTGATCCTCGCCGCCGCCCCGAACCATCCGCTCGCTGCCGTAATCCGCGAGCGTCGTAACCGCACCAACAGCAGGGAGACTCCTCGTTGACGGCACCAGGCAGCATCCTCGACGACGACGGCCTCACTGACATCGTCGGGCCTCGAGTCCTCGCCGGCATCCAAATGATCAACATCTCGCGGTTGTCGACCCACCCCGTCCCGATCACGTCCCGAGGCCTGATCACCATCGCGGGACAGGGCCCATCGGACTCCAACGGTGCCGGGAAGTCGTCATTCATCGCCGGGCTCAGCCTGCTGCACGCCGACGACCAATGGCGCCTGCAGTCAGGTGCGCAGGCCGCCGCTGAGCTGCTGTTCACCGCAGAGCTAGCCGGGCAGGAAGTCGTGCACGCCAACGCCGACCACGGCTACATCATCGGCGTGTTCGTCCCGCCGGACAGCCACACGGTCGCCGAGATCGAGGCGGACGCGTTGACGGCGTGGTTGCGGATCAACCGGCAGGCGCCGCACGTCGAGCTGCGCTGGAAGCCGCAGCTGCACGTCGCGTACGGCGACACGGAGAACGACCGCGCCGCCAGTGCCGACCAGCTGTGGGACAAACTGCAGCCCAGCAACGGCCGCACGAACATCCGCGCGAACAAGCTCGCCCGCACGTTGTACGGCAGGACGGTGCGGTGCGTGTCGTTCCTGTCGACGTCAGTGCGGGCCAGCGCGACCGCGAACCTGCTCGCCCAGCCGCTGAACGAACTGACCCCGGAACGGATCTTCGACGCGATCGGTGCGTTGACCGGCCTGAACAGGGAGATCGACGACGAACAGAAGGCCCGACAGAAGGAGTACCAGCACGCGGTCGACGCCCAGCGCGCGCAGGACGAGTACGACGAGTGGAACAGGCGGGTCACCGTCACCGAGGACATGATCCACGCTCGCGAAGAAGCCCGCACGTTGAAAGCCGACGCATATGACAGCTGGAGGTCGCGGTGCGCACGCTACCTCATCGACGGGATCGCCGCGGACGACGACCTGGCCCACGACATCGGCCAGCTTGAAACCCGGCGCGAAGAACTCGAAGCGAGCATCGAGATCGCCGACGGCAACCTGGAGCGGCTCACCGACGATAAGACGTTCGAGGTCAGCTATCGCCAGCGAGTGAAGGCGTACGAGGAGGCCCAAGCCGCCGCAAAAGACCTGCAGGACCGTGAGAACCGCAACGTCGCGCAGATCGACCTGCTTTCCAGCCGGCTCCGTGCGCTGAGGGAGACCGCAGCGGCTGCGGACGGGCGGACGCTGCCCGAAGCCGAGCAGGAACTCCGCGAAGCAGTCACCGTTATCCAGACCGCACAGCGGAAAAAGGGTGTCACCGAACAGGCCGTCCAGCAGGCACGCGAGGCTCTGGCTGCGGCAGAACGTGGCGAGGACGTCGCGGTGGCCCAGGTCCAGAAGCTGCGCAGCCACGGCATTAGGGCGGTTCCGCTCGTGGACGCGATCACACTGATCGAGCAGCAGCGGCCCCTGTGGGAGGCGCGACTGCTGCCGTACCGGCACGCGGTCGTTGTCACCGACGCGGCTGAGGCGATGAAGGTGCTCACGGCCGTGCCCGGCTCGTTGCTGGTCGAAGCGGACCGCGACGGGGAGCCCGGCGGCCGAGACCTGCCCGCTTCCGCAGACGCGACCATGACCGTGAGCCGGTTCCTGACCGCGCTGCGCGACCGTGCCGACGACGGCACCGGTCTGATCGACACGACCGCCGGGGTGCACGGCATCGCCGGGTTCGCCGAAGCGATGACTGGCCGCGCCGGCCGGATCCAGGCCGCTCGCGGCGCCCTCGAAGGTGCGTCCGCCGACGATCGGACCGCTGACGCCGGCCTTCAGATTGCCGAGCGTGGGCGGGCACGTGCCGCCGAACGCGTCGCGGCAGCCAAGGCTGCTCTCGAAGCGGACGACCTCGATAGTCAGGTCCGGAAGCTGCGGAAGGAGAACACGCAGCTCAGTGACGAGCTGGCCAAGCTCGCCGGGCCGATCGCCCAGGCCAAGGCGGCGTACGAGACCGCGCTGGGGGAGAAGAACGCCCGCGACGAGCGGATCGCGGCGGCGAGGGCGCAGCTAGAAGCGTTGCGCCGGGAGCTGGAGCAAAACCGGAAGACATGGCGGGAAAAGACTGAGGCGCGGGCGGCGTTGGACTTGCCGCGCCGGCATGAGGCGTGGGCGGGAACCGTCGCGTCAGCGGAACAGCACCTGCTCACCCTCACCGAGCAGGAGCAGCAACGCGCCACCGCAGAGTGGGACGACCTGTGCGCCTTGCAGACCGATAAGCTCCACCGCGCGTGCTTCCCGCCTGGGACCCCGGATGACGCGCTTCCAGAGGAACTGAAGGTCGTTGACCAGCAGCGCCGCGACCGTAGGCTGGCTGCCCACATCCGCCTTATCCCTCAAGTACTTCGGATCATCGGCACGCACCTCGACGACCTCGAAGACATCGACCGGCAGCAACTCGACCAGATCAAGAACGACCGGGCCAACCTCACCCGCACGCTGCACAGCGCTCAAGAACACTTGAGAGAGGCACGGTTGGCCTCCACAGCTCTGCGCGCCACCCTGGCGAAGGCCATCAAAGCGAAGCTGAAGCAGGTATCCGACGAGTTCAACAATCTCGACCAGGCATACGGGGGGTACGGCGCCGGCCTCGACTACCCCGAGCCGGAACCGCCGACCGACCCGCAAAAGCCGTGGCAGTGGACGGTCACCCCACGTTGGCGACGCGGCGAGGGGAAACCCCTGTCGTCGTACCGGCTACGCGGCAACACCGCACAGATGGACGACAAAGCCGTCAAACTCGTCTGCGCCGCCGCGCTCGCCGGATCCCAGGACCGGCCGCTGCTACTCGTCCTCGACGAACTCGGCCGTAACCTCGGCTCGGCCCACCGCCGCGACGCGGTGGCCCTGTTCGAGAACATCGGGCGGGACCGCGCCATCAGCGTTGTCGGCGCCCTCCAGGACGATATGGAGCGGTACGCGATCGGCTCTTCGAGCCTGTACATCAAGCTGCGGCGAACTTCCGATGCGTACGCGTACAACCAAGCACCCGTCGTCGTCGGCAGCGAGACCGAGGCAGCCCGCGTCGAACTCCTTACCGAGTGGATGACCTCCTACCGTCCGGAGCCGCAGACGTGACCACCCCCGACACCGACCAGGACACCGAGATCACCCTCACCTGGATCGACCGGCCCGGGCTTGTCGCCTATGCGCCGGTACCGGCCAACGGCCGGTACCCCCGCGACAGCCGGAACCGGCCATGCCCACGGACGGCCCGCCTGCGGACCGAAACCCCACACCTGCCGCCGCACCGGCCCTCCGGGCTGCTCAGCGACACCGACTGGGCGTGGATGATCCGCAGCGAACACACCTGGCCCCACGTCGCCGCCCGACTCGGTACCCAAGCCGAAACGATCGTGCTCACCCTCGCCCGAGCGGGCTGCGTCACCATCGGGTACGACCTCAAAGGCAGCAGCCTCGCACCGACACCCAAGCGGGTCTACCCGCACCCCGACCTCGCCGCTGCCGAGCAGGACCGGCGCACCGCTCGCCGCGAGCGACGAACCACGCTGCAGTCCCGTGCCGCCGACCTCGCCGCCGACCTGCGCGACGAATGGCCCGGCGTCGCCCAGGCCCTGCGCGCTACCGATCACCCGGACCGGCTCGGATGGGCAGTCAACGCCGCCGCCGACCTAGCGGCCGGCGTCGTCCACGACTCCGTCCGCGCGTTCGTGCAAAACCATGCCGGAAACACCAAGGCGCGCGACGACGTCCAGCGGCTGCTGACCGACCTCGGGTTCGAACCCGACGCGCTCGCCGCGCTCGGCCTGTCCCGCAGTCCGTACATCGGCATCGGCGGCCCGATCCGGCTACGCACCGGCAACACTCGCGTCGACCTATCGCCGCTACCTGGACCACACGACATCCGCCTCAGCCAACGTCACTCGATCAACATCGACGTCCGCGCCGGCGCCGGCCCGCTACTCGTCATCGAGAACCGGCAGGCCGCCGAAACGATCTGCGATATGGACCCGGATCTGCCGGTCATCTGGTGCCATGGCCAGCCACCCGATCTCGTCGTCGAGCTGATCACCGAAGCAGCAGCGCAGACCCGGTCGACGCTGATCTGCACCGACGCTGACCTCGGTGGCGTACGGATCGCAGCCCGGATCCGCGACCGCCTCGCCGCAGACACGACCGTTCACGTCATCGACGTCGGCGTTGCCGAGCACAAGCCCGGCAGAGCTCTCTCGGCTCACAGTCGCGCTCAGCTAAAAACATTCACGACCAGACCGGACCAGATCGGAGCCTTCGCCCGCAGCTGCCTTGACCGCGGCTACGCTATTGAACAGGAAGCAACCGCGAGAATATCTCTGACCGCCGCACTGAACCGAAGTCCAGGCCACTGAGCAAAGGACGAGAACGCCCTGTTCATTGCACACACCGGGCTCAGTATCCAGGCCAGCAGGTGGTGCTGCAGGTCGCTGCCACCGGTTGCCATCTCAACCTTCGAGAGCGGGACGACTTACGTGACTTGGCGGCGCGGCTGATCTACTGGTGTGCGCCGTGGTGAACCCAGCTTGGTGCTGAGTCGATGCTCTGTCGATCGGCCCGGGTTAAGAACTCCTAACTCTTTGAGCGTTGGAGTCGGCGCCAGCAGATGATGGCGCAGGCGAGGGTGAGGAAGGCTTCGTGGATGTCGTCGCGGATCTCCCAGCGGATGCGCAGGCGGCGGAACCAGTGCAGCAGGGCGATGGTCTGCTCGACGACCCAGCGTCGGGTGCCGAGCCCGGAGCCGTGTGGGACGCCGCGTCGGGCGATGACGGGTGTGATGCCGCGGGTGCGTAGCTCGCGGCGGTAGGTGTCGAAGTCGTAGCCGCGATCTGCATAGATTCGGTCGGGTCGTTGCCGTGGTCTGCCTCGGATGCCCTTGATCTGGGGGATCTTGTCGACCAGGGGCAGGAGTTGGGTGACGTCGTGGCGGTTGCCGCCGGTCAGGCTCGCGGCGAGGGGAATGCCGCCCGCATCGGTGATGACGTGGTGTTTCGAGCCTGGCTTGCGGCGGTCGACCGGGCTCGGACCGGTTTTGGGCCGCCTTTGAGTGCCCGGATGTGGGAACCGTCGATCACCGCCCGGGACATGTCGAGTTGGTCGGCCGCTCTCAGCTTGCCGAGCAAAACCTCATGCAGTCGTTGCCACACGCCGGCGTCGTTCCAGTCCCGCAGCCTGCGCCAGCACGTCATTCCCGATCCGAACCCGAGTTCCTGGGGTAGGTACTCCCAGGGGATCGCGGTGTAGAGCACGAACAGGATCCCGCACAGCACCTTGCGATCATCGATGGGCTTTCGGCCCGGGAACCGATGCCGCCTGGGCGGACGGGGCGGCAACAGCGGTGCGATCTCGGCCCACAACTCGTCCGAGACGATCCACGGCGGCTGCTCACCCCTCCTCACGTTCAGACAGAACGATCCTCACGTCCCGCCCGTTACGCCCAACATCATTTCGTTAGGACCTCTTAGGCAGATCCGGGCGCTAGTGTTTCGTATGCCCGTGATCGACTTGGACGTACGGCCGGCCATCTCGTCGCCTTCACGACGCCCCCGCCGGAGGCTGATCCCCGTTGTGGGGGCGGTGCTGAGTCTTGGGGTCCTTACGGGTGAGCCGACCGGACCGATACGGTTTGACACGCCCGATCCGGCGATCGTATGCCGCTCTTCCGCAACTGCGTCAGATCACGTGGCGGCCCCCGACGTGGCGCAGCCTCACCTGGAGGTCGCCATCGATGTTCGTACCGGCGATATCGTCTCCATGCGGTGCCGCACGGCGGCTCGCCCGCTGATCTGACGTCGCGCCCCTCGCTGTGAATTCTTATGCGGCTGTAACACCGGCCCAGTTCGTGTCATGACTATCAGGATGCGAGACGCCGGGAGGTCGGGGCGCGTGGAACCAGGCAGCATGCCGCGTTCGAGCAGGCGTTCGAATCGAGCTACCACCCGGGCTGCGCTATTGCTATCGGCGGATGGGAACCACGAAGCGCGCCCTGGAGCTGACTCAGGAGACCGTTGTCGTTGCGTAGCGTCGGCGTCAGAGCGCGCCGGATCAGATCGCGCCGTGGCTGTATGGGATCCTCATGTCTGGGCAGGTCCGGCATAGCGGTACACCGGCGGGCAGGTCTCCGCTTCGTCGTGGACGTATTGGTGTTCGATCGGCTGACTGGGATTGTCGGCGACGCCGAGGTAGAAGCCTGCCTGGAGGAGCTGCACGACCTGAGGCAGCGTGCCCGTCTCGTCGACCTCGACTGGGGCGAGGCGGCCGTCGATCGGGCCCCCGAGGAACCAGACCTCAACTGCGGGCATCAGCGGCCTCCCACCGTGGCGCTGATCGCGGTCATCAGCCCCGCGATCGCGGTGATGAGGCTCGCGACCGCGCTGATCACGCCAGCCACCCGACCAGACGGTTCCAGACGGGCCGGCCTTCCCGCTCGACGTGCCCCTCGTGCCCGACGCTTGGTCATGCGCGTACCTCCGACCGGGTGGGATGCCCCGGTGACGCCCAGGGGTACTTCATCAGCAGCCGCGGCGAGCGCGCCAATTTGAGAGGCAGCGTCTGCGGATAACTCGTCGGCCTGATGCTCCTGTAACGCAAGCCGGCCTGTTCAGGCTCCCGCGAGGGCTGTGGATGACGGTGGCCGGATGCGGAGAGATTCCAAGATCATGGGGTAGACCTGACGGGCGATGTAACGCTTGAGGCAGCGCGAGATGTCTCTGCTGCTGAGTCCTTTCTCCCGCCGGCGGGCGACGTACTCCAGCGTCTCTTCGTGGTTTCTCATCCGGTTGATGGCCACGATGTAGAGCGCCCTGTTCGCCGTCCTGTCGCCACCGCGGTTCAGCCGGTGCCGATCCGTGCGGCCAGAGCTGGCGGGGATCGGTGAGACGCCGCAGAGGGCGGCGAACCCCCGTTCATCGCGGATCCGCGAGGGGTTGTCCCCGGCGCTGATGAGGAGTTGCGCAACCACGTCCGGGCCGACGCCGGGCAGTTCCATGAGGCGGGGTGCCGCCTGCGTGAGGAGCACCTGCAGGTCAACGTCGGCGTCCCGAATCTCTCGGTCCAGGTCGATGATGCGCCGCGCCAACCGGCGAACCGCAGTCTTGGTCGCCGCGACGGGGTCGGACCGGTCCAGGGCCGGACGCAGCGCGGCGGCAGCCATGATCAGTGCGGTCTTGCGCAGGTCCAGGAGCTGGGTGCGGAGGGGCTCGGGGGCGGTGCGGACCATGCCGATCAGTGCGTTCATCGCCGCGGTACGGGACTTCACAGCCGACGCGCGGGCGGTGCGGATCACCCGGATGGCCTCGACCTGGCCGTCCCGGGTCTTCGGGGTGGTCGTCGCGGTGCCGGCCAGCACGGCGCGGGCCGCCGCCTCAGCGTCGATCGGGTCGGACTTGCCGCGCTGGCGGCGCATCTTGCGGTTCGGGCGGTCGACCTCGACAACGTGGACGCCCTGGGCTCGCAGGTAGCGGGCCAGGCCGACGCCGTAGCTGCCAGTGCCCTCGATGCCGATGGCGCGTACCCCGCCGTGCTCGCTCACCCAGGCCAGCAGCGACCGGTAGCCGGCGACCGTGGTGGGGAACTGGCGGTGGCCGAGCATCCGGCCGACCTCGTCGATGACGACGGCGGTGTGGGTGTCAGCGTGGGTGTCCACGCCGGCGATGACTTCGAGCTGGTGGTCTGTCATGGTGGGTGGTGCTGTCCTTCCAGGTGTCCAGCCAGGGGCAGCACGCACCGTCGGGCGGACGGACGGACGGACGGACGGACGGACGGCACGGTGATGGGACCTCTTGCACAGGCTCCTGTTAAGAACTCCTAACTCTTTGAGCGTTGGAGTCGGCGCCAGCAGATGATGGCGCAGGCGAGGGTGAGGAAGGCTTCGTGGATGTCGTCGCGGATCTCCCAGCGGATGCGCAGGCGGCGGAACCAGTGCAGCAGGGCGATGGTCTGCTCGACGACCCAGCGTCGGGTGCCGAGCCCGGAGCCGTGTGGGACGCCGCGTCGGGCGATGACGGGTGTGATGCCGCGGGTGCGTAGCTCGCGGCGGTAGGTGTCGAAGTCGTAGCCGCGATCTGCATAGATTCGGTCGGGTCGTTGCCGTGGTCTGCCTCGGATGCCCTTGATCTGGGGGATCTTGTCGACCAGGGGCAGGAGTTGGGTGACGTCGTGGCGGTTGCCGCCGGTCAGGCTCGCGGCGAGGGGAATGCCGCCCGCGTCGGTGATGACGTGGTGTTTCGAGCCTGGCTTGCGGCGGTCGACCGGGCTCGGACCGGTTTTGGGCCGCCTTTGAGTGCCCGGATGTGGGAACCGTCGATCACCGCCCGGGACATGTCGAGTTGGTCGGCCGCTCTCAGCTTGCCGAGCAAAACCTCATGCAGTCGTTGCCACACGCCGGCGTCGTTCCAGTCCCGCAGCCTGCGCCAGCACGTCATTCCCGATCCGAACCCGAGTTCCTGGGGTAGGTACTCCCAGGGGATCGCGGTGTAGAGCACGAACAGGATCCCGCACAGCACCTTGCGATCATCGATGGGCTTTCGGCCCGGGAACCGATGCCGCCTGGGCGGACGGGGCGGCAACAGCGGTGCGATCTCGGCCCACAACTCGTCCGAGACGATCCACGGCGGCTGCTCACCCCTCCTCACGTTCAGACAGAACGATCCTCACGTCCCGCCCGTTACGCCCAACATCATTTCGTTAGGACCTCTAAGTCACACCCGTCCGTTCGGCGCGTGCACCCGGCGCGGCCGACAGATCAGAGCAAAGGGCAGCCGTGGCGCCAGGTGGATAGAGAGTCAGACCAGCGCCGGGAGCACGACGATCATGGCCGACCGGGCGGGACAGAGCATCTCACCGTGGATAACGCCGCCGCTTCCGCGCATCTGTGGTAGCGGCGGCGCAGCCGAGCCTGCGGGCGCGGCAGGATTGCCCAGGCACCGCCGCGGCCAACGACCTTGGCGCCCTCGATTAAATTGATCACAGCCGACCTGTGGGTGCACGTCGTGGGAGGGGGACGGATGGGCCCGTGGAGTCTGGATCGGGTGGACGAGTGGTTGGACTGGATCCACCGGCATCACGACGAGTTCGGCTACCGGTACATCTACTTCGCGTATCTCGCGGCGCGTGTTCCCGAGCCGCGCCACGGCGAGATCACCATGACGGTCAATCCCGACGGCAGCTGCCTGCTCCGAGCGGGAGGCCACGATCGAGGGCTTTTTCTGGCCGGTGACCGTGAGCGTGTGTGGTTCGTCGAGCGTTTCGAGCGGCGGTACTGCGGTGACTGGTACCCGAGCATGCAGGCGTGGGAAGCGGCTCAGCATGAGGATTTCCTCGAGGAAGCCCAGTGGCGGTTCGGCTCGGCGTCTCGCTGAGCCGGCTTGGGCGCGAGCTTCGCTGTCTGTGCGTGATCGGGAGATGACGTGAATGTGATCCTCATGTTTGACTATGTCTATGCGGGCGGGGGAGACGCGGCTAGCGATCGATTGCGGAACGACCAGCACCAAGGCGCTCCTGGTAGGGCCTGACGGCACCTCGACGCCGCTGTCCTTCGACGGGGTGCCCTACCTGCCCAGCGCTGTCTACGTCTGCGATGACGGCGAGGTGTGGACGGGACAGCAGGCCCGACATGCTGGTGTCGCCGCGCCGAGCCGGCTTATCCCGAGTCCCCGCCGGCCGGTCGACGATGATGTCACTGTCGGTGGGACGGCGGTGAACGCGCTGGATGTGGCGGCGGCACCGCTTCGCAGGGCCGCGGCGGAGGCCGAGCGGGTCGCGGGGGCTCCGGTGCGGGATGTCCGCCTGGTCGTGCCTGCGGGGTGGGGGCCGAGGCGGCGTACCTGGTTGCGGCAGGTCGCTCACCGGGCCGGGTTGCCGCAGCCACGTCTGGTCGAGGCCCCGGTCGCCGTCGCCGAGCATCTATTGGCCACCGGTGTGCAGTTGCCGGTGGGGGCGTTCATCGTCGTGTGCGATATCGGCGGGGGCGTGGAGGTGACGGTGCTGCGCCGGGGCCTGTCTGGCTTTGAGGTCCTCGCGACCCTCGCTGACTCTGCCGCTGGTGGCGCAGCCGTCGATCGGCGGCTCGTCGGCGCACTGCTGGGGGATGTGAACGTGGCGGGCGGCGACGCGGTGACCGGGGTGATGATGGAGAGTGTCCGCGCGGCGAAGGAAGCGTTGGGTGCCCATCCGGCCGTCACGGTGCCTCTTCCCGATCGGCCGCCGGTCATCGCGAACAGTGCCATGCTCGCCGACGCGGCCCGCGTCGTCCTGCAGCGGGTGGCGCAGCTGACCCAGGAGGCCGTCGCCGCTTCCGAGCTGACCGTCGGCGACCTCGCGGGCCTGTACTGCGTCGGGGGTAGCGCCCACCTTCCGGACTTGGGCAAGGCCATCGCCGAGCAGATCGGCATCACTCCCACCGTCCTCGCCGAGCCGCAATTGGCCGCGGCCCGGGGCGCCGCGGGCGCTGGCACCAGCGAGGCGGGCGGGCTCGGGGTGGAGGAGGTGCCGGTGCCGCCGGTGCGGCGAGCCGTCGCGATCGCGGTTCCCGGCTTCGCCTCTCTGGCGCTGATCTGGCAGTGCTTCATGACTGCGGAGCAGCGCAACACCATTGGTGTCTACCTGTGGGTGGCGAATTTGAACTGGGGCGAGTTCACCATGGCGGCGGTGTTCGCGCTGCTGGCGTGTCTCGCTGCGGGAACCGTCCTCGGGTCGTTGATCGCCGCCCGCAGTCCCACACCGGGCACCCGAACCGAAGGTGGGAAGGTCAGTGTCGGCATCCTTGCCGCGGTGTCCCTCGGCGCGGCGATCGCCGGCCTGTACGCGGTGATCGCCAGCCAGTACTTCGTCGGTGAGACGTTGGGCCGGTTCCTGAGCTGGGCGCTGTGGCCGATCACCCCGATCATTGGTATGGCGGTGGCGATGGCGGTGGTCGCCGCTCGGCAGTGGCGCGCCCCGCACGGCGGCTGGTCGGCGTTGCTGGCCGCGCCGACCGGCTCGATCGTCACCGCCACGCTCGGCATGCTGGTGGTGCAGTACGCGCTGACCGCCAGACGGTCCCAGGACACGGCTCTGTTGATCGACGTCGCCGGCAGGGTTGGTGGGCTGCTGATCGGCGTTGGGGTGGTCATGGCGCTGGTGCAGCCGCTGATGTTCCGGCTTATCCTCTCCGCTCCCCTCGTGGTGATCTCGGCGGCGATCGTCGGTCCTTATTCCACCGGGATCCTTGGTGTCATCTACGCCCTCGCCGTCGCGGTGTGGTGGGCGGCCCGCTTGTGGACCCGCATCCTCCGCCCTACCCAACCCGCACCGCCGGGGGAGGCACGGGTACTCGTGACCGGCGTCCGGCCGCCGGGTGGGGGTGGATGAGGTGCGGTGGCCGCGGCGGCTGATGTCGCTGCTGTTCGTCCTCGCGCTTCTGGCCGGCCCACCGGTGGTGTTGCTGTCCCTGTTCGGCCCACCCGTACGTGGCTGGCCGACCGCGGAGCAGATGCGGGTGTGGGTAGTGCAGCCGCTGACCGAGCAGAGCCTCACTATCGCGTTGACCATCGCGGCCTGGCTGGTGTGGCTTGTGCTCGCCTACACGGTTACGATCCGGGTCCTGACCCGCCTACGCGCGACCGTGGCCTGGCTGCGGCACCTTCCCCTGCCGACGCCCCTGCAGGCCACTGCCAGCGGGATGGCCGGCGCGGCTGTCCTCGGCGTCAGCGCCAACGCCGTGACCACACCGCCACCGCAGCCACCGCTACCCGTGACGGCAGGATCTTTCGACGCTTCCGAAGACACCACGGCGCAGGTAGCCGATGCCACGAGTCGGAGTGACGACGGGATCGCCGTGGCCGGGGGCTGGCTGCCCCGCGAGGTCGCCGAGCAGATCAGTGCCGCGGCAGCACTGGTTTGGCTACGCCGCCGCCGCGCCTACCGGCCTCACCCGCCTGGGCAACAGGGCCGCGAGGACCCGGACCTGGTTCCGTTGCCCGCGACCGTCGCCGCCGTGCGGAACGCCCTCGCCGATCACCCGTCACCGCCCACCGGCGCCGCCGACACCTCAGCCGGGTCGCCGCAGGGCCAGCCGGCAGCGCTGGGTGCCCTCCCACCAGCGGGCGCAGGGTTCACCGGGCCGGGCGCTCTGGCCGCGGGACGGGGCCTGCTGGTCACCACCCTGCTGGCCGGACAACGCCACCCGGGCGTGTCGCTGGTCATCACCCGGACCGTCCTGGCAAGCCTGCTCGGTTCGGCTCCCGACGCGCTGACCCAGCGCCTACCCGGGCTGGCCGTCGTTGATGGCATCGACGAGGCGTCGCGGTTCTTCACGCTCCCTTCCGCTGGCCGTGGCCATGGCGGACAAAACCACGTGAAGCGACATGCGGAGCAGACGACGCATATTGTTCGGCCCGCACCTGCCCTGATCGTCGACGAAGCGGCCGCGACCGGCAACCCCGAAGCCCTGGCAGATGTGGCCATCACCGCCGGCACCGTGGTCGTGCTCGGTCGGTGGCCGGCCGGTCAGACGTGGCAGGTCGACCTTGCGGGCCACACCAGCGATCGGGGCGCTACCGGACGGGCCGGGCCACGGTTGTGCGTGCTCGACCAGGTGACGGCCACCGACCTGCTCACTGTGATCGCCCACGCCGACCAGACGCCACCCGACCCTGTCGCGGCGGATCCGATGCCGCGCTCCGCCCTGGAACCCGTTCCATGCCTGAGGCGGCAGCCGCATCGGCATGAACCCGGTGCCCGGCCCGGCGGCGGCAGCCGGCGGCTGGAGCTGCGTGTCCTGGGCGAGCCGGCGTTGCTCGTCGACGGTCAACCATTGACCGTGCGTCGTTCCGCCGCGATGCAGGTTCTCGTCCTCCTGGCCGCACATCCGGACGGAGCGAACACCCAGCATCTGACCGACGCCATTTGGCCGGGCTTGCCCCGCCGCTCTCTGACTGGCCGCCTCTACACGACCCTGAGCGACCTGCGCGCCGCCGTCCGGACCGCCTGCGGCCTGAGCATCATCGATCACACAGACGACCGGTACCGGCTCACCCCAGGTCTCGTCGATGTCGACCTGTGGCGGTTCCACCACGCGGTCCGCCAGGCCGCCACCGCCGTCACCGATGCCCCGACAGCGTGGCAGGGCGTCATCGACGCCTACCCGGGCGATCTCGCCGCCGGACGTAACTGGTCCTGGCTCGACCCGATCCGCGAGTCCACCCGCCGGCAGGTCCTCGACGCCCACGCGGCCCTCGCCGACGCCGCGCCGGACGCCCAGCACGCCCTTGCATGGCTACAGGCCGGCCTCCGCGTCGACCCCTACAACGCCGACCTGCATACCCGCGCGGTCAACACGCTCATCGCCCTCGGCGACCACGCCACGGCTGACGAGCTGCGCGAGGCCTACGCCCGCCGTCTGGCCGACGCCGGTATCGGCCCCAGCGACGCCGTCCTCGCGACAGCCACCAGCGTGGGCCACGCCACGGTTCCCACTCGATAAGACCATCCTGCGGTGCCCGAGCCGCTGCTCGAATCGCGGCAGATCCGGATACTCGATCACCCGCCTGCTGAGGCCTACGAGCCCAACCCATCCAGCACTAGTCCTGCCCGACCGGGGTCAGCCCGGTCCGGTTTCTGAGCCGCGAATGCCTACTCAAGCGTCCCCCACCCGAACTTCTGGATCACCTCAGCTTCACCAGTGGTGATCGGAACCAACCACGTGAAGACCACCGGCGCGGGTTCGGTATGGCAGACGGCAAAGGACTCCGGCAAGTATCTCGGGCCGACCGCCACGATGGCTGCGGTCTGGCCGCCCGGGAAGAGAGATCCGCGCGGACCAATCAGCTGCCATGCGACAAGCTGGCCCCGCGGCGCACCATCTCACCGGCCACCTGAAACAACAGCCTGGCCGCCCAAGCCGGATAGTCATCGGTTGGAACGTGCATCACCAACTCTTGGTGCAAGTCCCCCTCGGAGGGCGCATGCGCCGCACGATCACGCCGGCTCTGCTGACGGGAAGACAGGCGTGAGTGTACGCGGCCGACCATGGCCACTGCGGGTGGAGCCGGGCGCCAACGCCTGGCCGGGACGTGCGCTGGCCAGCGTCGAGCCGCCCGTTCGGGTTCTTGACGACATGCCAAGTTATGCCGCGAAGGCGGTGCCGGTTGCGGTAAGTGTGAAGGAGGAGGTGTCCGATGACGCTGCCGTACGCGACCTTGCCGGGCGACCTCGACCACCTGATCGCCGACGAGCACGTGGTGGCGAACCGCCTCTTCGAGCACCTCGAGGCCGGACGCGGTGACCGGCGCATGCTGGTCGACCAGGTGAGTTACGGCCGCGCCCTGCACGCCCACGCCGAGGAGGAGGTGTTGTATCCGGCACTGGCCGAGATCGGCGTCGCCGCGGACGCCGAGGAAGGGCTGGACGAGCACCAGGCCCTCAAGAGGCTGCTCGTCCTGCTGGACCATGCGGATCCCGGCAGTCGCAAATTCGAGCGGGCGCTGAACAAGCTGATCGGCGGCATCCGGCACCATATCGAGAAGGAGGAACGGGAGTTCCTGCCGGCGCTGCGTCAGGCGGTGGGCGCGGAGGAGATGGGTCGGCTCGGCGAGCGGTACCTCGCCGCCAAGCGGTCGGCCCCGGCCCGCTCGCATCCCACCGTCCCGCCCACCGGACGCCGTCGCAGGCTCATGCGCGTGGCCGCCGGGTTCATGGACAAGGTCCGCGACCGGGTATCCGGCCGCAGCAATGTCCTGTCGACCGACGCCTCCTGGCTGCTCGACCACCAGGCGCAGCGGATCCTCGACACCTGGTCCCGACTGGTACTGGCCCCGTACGAGCTCCTCACCCCCGAGCAGGCCCGCCAGCAGCCGAGCCTCGCCGACGCGGCGATGGAGATCCTGCAGCAGGACGGGCGGCCGACGGACCCCGAGGAGGTCGGATCGGCAGCGGACGTCACCGTCCCCGGCCCGGGTGGTGATCTGGTCGTACGCGTCTACAAGCCGCTCGGCCAGACCTCCGATCCGGTGCCCGTCGTGATGTGGGTGCACGGTGGCGGTTGGATCCTGTTCACGAACGACGACTATGACGCGTCCTGCCGCGCCCTGGTCAACCGGACGGGCGCGATCGTGGTGTCGCCGGAGTATCGCAAGGCTCCCGAGCACGTGTTCCCGGCCGCCCACGAGGACGTGCTGGCCACCTACCGGTGGCTCCGGACCAACGCCGCCGGGCTCGGCGGCGACCCGTCACGCATCGCTATCGGTGGCGAGGGCGTCGGGGCGAACATGGCGGCTGCGACCTGCGGTCAGCTCAAGCAGGCAGGTGAGCCACTGCCCGTGGCGCAGGTGCTCGTCTGCCCGCTGACCACCACCGCCCAGTACGGCGCGTCCATGCGGGACGCCGCAGACGCCCGGCCGCTGAATCGTCCACTGCTGTCCTGGATGATGATGCACGCCTTCCTTGGCGTGACCGACAGCCTGAAAGACCCCAGGGTCGATCTGCTCCCGCTCTCCGCGCAGGGCCTCGCCGGTCTGCCGCCGACGCTGATCGTCACCACCGACCGCGACGTGCTGCAGAGCCAGGGCGACGAGTGGTGCGCCCGCTTGGAGGCCGCCAGCGTGCGGGCCACGTCGGTCCGTTACTTGGGAGTGATGCACGACTTCTTCGGCCTTGCGGCGGTGCTGGACAAGGCCGCGCTCGCCCAAGAGGAGGTCGCCCTGCACCTGCGCCAGGCGTTCGGGGAGGCCCCGGCAGCACATCCGTTGGATGGTGCGCCAATGCGAAGGCCCAAGGTCATCGGGTGACGCGGGCTGCCATGTCGCGGATCGTCTAGTGCCGCGTCATGCAACCTTGAACGGGTAATCGGGGTGGCGGATCTTGGAGTTGATCGCGAATCCGGATTTCGGGCGTGCTCGCTGGTTGCGCCAGCGGATGTAGTTGCCGATGGCGGCATCCTGCCCGGCGTGGGTGCGGTGGTCGGTGCCGTTGAGGGCGAAGTAGCGGACGGCGGCGAACTCGGCCTCGATCCAGTTCGGCCAGGACGCATAGGTCGGTAGAAACACCAGCTCGACCTGGTTCGCGGCGCACCAGGCGCGGACCTCGGGATGCTTGTGCGGGGAGAAGTTGTCGCAGATCAGGTAGAGACGCTGGTTAGGCCAGCGGCGGCGCAGGGTCTTGAGGAAGTACAGGAACTCGCGCCAGCGTTTGCGGTCACGGATGCGGTAGTGCAGGCGCCCGGCGGCCAGGTCCAGGGCGGCGATCATGTGCCGCACGCCCGTAGGTGGCCTGCAGCCGCGCCGGCTGCCCGTGAGGTCGCCAGGCGCGGCCAGGACGGGGTTGCAGGTGCGGTCCGAACTCGTCCACGCAGATCACCCGCCCGTCCGCCGGTGGATGGTCGTAGAGGTCCAGGATCCGGCGCATCTTGGCCGTGAAGTCGGGGTCGTTGCTGGCCTTCCACGTCTTGGTGGCCCGCCACGACACGCCCCGCTCATGCAGGATCCGCCGGATCGTCTCGACGCTGACCGCCGTGACGTAGCCGGCGTCGATCAGGTAGTCGCGCAGCTTGGCCAGGGACCAGCAGGAGAAGGGTTTGCCGAGGAAGCGGGGGTCGCACCGGGCGATGACGCAAATCCAGTCGCGGGTCTGCTCATCGATCTGTCTCGGTGCGCCCCCGCTCCATTTTGGGTCGAGTGCGTCGAACCCCCGTTCGTTGAACGCGTGGATCACGTCTCGGACGTAGTTTTCGCTGGTCTTGAGCAGGTGAGCGATGTCCGGCGGAGGCTGCCCCTGGGCGGACATCAGCACCACGATCGCCCGGCGCAGCTTCACCGGGTCCTTCGCTGTGCGGGTGATCCGCTGCAACCGCTGGCTCTCGGCCATCGACACCTGCCGGACGCGAACACATCCGCGCGTCTACCCACCCGGCACCACCTCCCCAAGCAACATGCGTTGGGAGACAGAATGCCCGAAGGCCCGTCAGAACCGACGGATTACACGATCAACGTTCAAAGACGAAGCACTAGCCCGCCGACAGTATCCGGCCTGTTCTCCGTCCGTGGTTTCTGGAGCAGTGAGGATTCGTGGGCACTATCCGCTCACCAAGAGGTCCCAGCGGTGCGGTCGCTCGCCACGTAGATGGACGTCCCCGCGTCCCGGGGGAGGCATGTGGCCGGCTGCAACGCGCGCTGATGGCTGAGGGTGTGCGCCCGGCAGGGAATAGTTCCTTTGAGGCGGTGGTAGCCTCTTCCAGCGAAGTGCCCGCAATTGTTGACGTGACCTTGAAGATCGAGCGAGTCCGTCCGCTTCGGGCCGGAGTTGGGTACGCGTGCTCACAGATCGGGGGACGAACGGGCCGCCTGGTGTCAGACGACCTTGCGGTTAGTCTGGCTGGTGCCGCCGTCGGCATGGAACTCCCGGTCACCACCAACGAGTGGCTCGATGTCGGCCCCAGCGGTGCTTCTCGGGCTTTCGCTGGAAACGGGCTCGGGGTGGCCGGTTGCCGTCGTTCGTGGTGATGCCTGGCGATGCCGAATGCTGGTTCACGGTGAACATCCGAATCACCGACAGTAAGTCAGGGGAAACCATGACCCTCAATTTGACTGATTCCGGGCAGCCGTTCGTGCTGCGGGGACGGACGACATCCAGCCGGCAGCATGCGTATTTCGAGATGGGCAGCATTTATTCCTAGCAATCCGGTTGGTATGCCACGAACAGGTCGCCCGAAGACAGCGCTTGACCCTGCCTGACGTGGAGTATCCGACTTTCTTCGCGGTCGCCCTGTGGAAGCTGTGGCCTACTGGCTGCGCGAGAGTCGACCTGGACCCTGAGCCGCGAGCCGAGAGGCATCGGCAAGTCACTGCCTTCGGTCTACCGGTACCTTCCGCCGGAATGCCCCCGGCAACCGGGGATCGCCAAGCAACGAGCCAGCGGCAGCCCGGAACCGTACAACGCCCGAGCCGAAGCGAGTGAAGTCAACGGACGCGACGGCCAGTCGACAAACACAAAGGCGACGGCATCTTCCGCGAGGACCCGGAGGTGGGCTGGGGCGTCACCCGCTCAGCCCGCCCGGCGGCTGATCTCAGCGTCGGCGATGGCACGTTACCGGTCGACGTGGGCCGACGCCGCCGGTCTTGCCCGGGGTCCGGACGCCTGTTGGGCCCCCTACCCCGGACGGCGGAGGCTGGACTGGTTGGCTACAGGTGCGCGATCAGCGGCTGTGCACGCGGGTCGAGGTTGTACCCGTTGTCCCAGGGGCACCGGCCCTGCTGGTCGGGCCATACCATCTGCTGGAGGCGGATTCGGTGGCGGCCGTAGCGGGCGATCGCAGGTCGACCCGGACGGCCACACACACGACACACAGCGCCCCGAACAGCCCGGTCCACGGTTGTGCGTCCTCGACTCGGTGGCGGCTGTCGACCTGCTCATCGTGATCGCCCACGTCGATCCACCACCGCTCGAGCCCTCGTCCCCCATGCCGTCCCCAGGTCACGCCGCGCCACCTCGGCAGCTGCCACGGCAGGCGGCCCGGCAGCAATTCCTGCCCCGTCCTGCAGCCGCCGACCGGCGGCTGGAGTTGCGCGTTCTGGGCGAGCCGGCGCTGCTCATCGACGGCGAACCATTGAACGTCCGCCGCGGTGCCGCCGTCCAAGTCCTTGTTCTGCTCGCCACCCACCCCGACGGAGCTGACACCCGGCAGCTGACCGACGCCATCTGGCTGGGCCTGCCCCGCCGATCGCTGAGCGGCCGCCTCTACACCACGCTCAGCGAACTCCGTGGCAGCATCCGGGCCGCCTGCGGGCTGAATCTCATCGATCACGCCGACGACCGCTACCGCCTCAACCCCAGCCACCTCGACGTCGACTTGTGGCGCTTATACGCCGCGGCCCAGCACGCCGCGACCGCTGTCACCGACACCACAAGCGCCCGGCAGGCCGTCATCGACACCTACACCGGCGACCTCGCCGCCGGACGCACCTGGCCCTGGCTCGACCCCATCCGCGAGACCATCCGCCGCCACATCATCGACGCCTACGTAGCCCTCGCCGCCGCCGCATCCGGCCCCCGTCACGCCTTGGACCTCCTCCAAGGCGCCATCCGCATCGATCCCTACAACGCCGAGCTGCACGCGCGCACGATGAACGCCCTCGGCGCGCTCGGCGAGCACGACGCGGCGGCCCAGCTGCACGAGGGCTATATCCGGCGTCTCATCGAAGCGGGCCTCGACCCTGTTGACGATGCCCGCGCTGCGGACGCTGGACTGAACGGCGCCGCCGTTAGCAGCTAGCCGGACCGCTCGCAGAGGACGCCTTGGCTGCGACGAGTGGGGGCCAGGACCGCGACGGGCATGTCTCGGAAGACAACAGGGGGCCGCACTCGGTCCGTCCCGCCTCGCCGACACCAGTGGATGTATGAGCCGGGTGACTGCTTGCCGCGGGGACAACCCGCGCCTGCCCCAGCCGACATGTCATGACCCTCGTGAAGCCATACCGAAGGTCATGAAGGCGGCTGGCGGCAGGTTCGATCGCGTGGAAACCGGATCGGGAGATGAGTGGTTCCTTCACCTACTTCGGCTTTGCCGCATAAGGGTTGAGCCGCCCGGGACGAGCCATGTCGCCCTGCCCGGCTCCTGTTCGGCGCCTTCCTCGCACCGCCTCGCTGACCTGCAGGTGTGAGCCCGTGTGAGGTGGTGTGAGGTCCTGTAAGACGCCATCTCGATCTCCAGCGGCATCGACGGCCGTAGCGTCACCGCATTGCTTCAGCCGGGACCCGTAGGCATCCGCCTTGGACCGCTGGGCGCCAGCTGCGGGCGAAGGAGGCTAGGTGACGTCACGACCTGTTGTTCCTGCCGTAGTCACGTCTGTGCTGTGCACGGCAGCCGTGCCCATCGTCTTCGCCGGCGCTGGCGTGTGGGTGCCCGAGGTGCCGTCATCGGCCGCTGTCCGGCAGTGGATCGCCGAGCCGATGGGCCCTGACCTCATCATGGTCTTGGCCGGAGGAGGCGTGCTCGTGCTGTGGCTGTTGCTGGCCACGGCCGTCCTGATGCGCGCCTACACGGCGCTGGCCCGCCGGTTGCGCGCCACACCCGCGTTCCGGCTTCCGGGGCCTGTGCAGGGTCTCGCCGCCGCGCTGCTCGGGACGACCGCCGTGACCACCGTCGCGGGCGCCGCCGCGCACGCCGGCCCACCCGCCGCTGCCGCGACCGTCGACGGTGACGCGCAGGCCAGCGCGGCAAGATCCACGGCCACCGCCCAGAGCGACCGAGAGCGGCAAGAGACGCGATCAACAGGCCAGCCATCCGTTTATACCGTCGAGCGCGGCGACAGCCTGTCAAAAATCGCCAAGCGTCAGCTCGGAGACGCCGACCGGTGGCCGGAAATTTTCGCCCTCAACCGCGGTCACCGTTTCCCCGACGTCGGCGGCACACTGCGCGACCCGAACGTCATCCGCCCCGGGTGGACCTTGAAACTGCCCGCCGACGACCCGGGACAGCCCGGCCCGGGGTCAACGCCGCGGTGGCCCTCCACCGACAGCCCCAACCCGCCACCACCCGATGGCACTGACATGCGCCCGCCGGCCGGGCCGACCCTGAGCCCGACGCCAGGCTCCGCCAACACCACCGCCCCGACGCCAGGCAGCAACGGTGCGACCGAACCTGATTGCGTGAGCGGCAACGGCGCCGACGCCGCTGACTCCGCAGCGAACCGTAGCCACGAGGCGGGGGAGACCACGCGAGGCGTGCGGCTGCCCAGTGGTAGCTGGCTCGACCTCGGTGTCGCGCTGGCCATCGCTGCCGCGGTCGCGCTGGTCTGGGCACACCGGCAACGCCGCTACGTGCCGGGCAAACCCTCGACGCGGCCCCGCCTCGACGACGCGGACCTCAGGCCCATGCCTCACGTGGTACAGCAAATCCGCCACGGCCTCCGCCGTGTCGCCAACGGGAACGGCATGGCGCACCAGGACGCCGGACATCCGGCCGACGAGGCTGTCGATGAAGGCACGCAGCCCACCCAGCTCAGCGACATAGCTGGCCTTCACCAGGCCAATGCCCCCACTGAGGACGGTTCCCGAGGGTCGGCCAGCCGTGACGACGATGCGCCGGATGCTGGCGACCTGGTGCCGGCTCTCGCGTACCCACTAGCCGCGTGGCCGCCGGCAGGGCTAGGCCTGATCGGGCCCGGCGCGGAGGCCGCCGCCCGCGGGCTCCTCATCGCCGCCCTGGCAGCCGACACCACGCCCGATGCCCGTACCCAGGTCGTCATTCCGGCGGCGACCGCGACAGCCCTGTTGGGTGTCGCCGCCATCAACCTGCCTCGCACCCCGAGGATGACCGTCACTAACGACCTCACCGAGGCCCTGGCAATCGTCGAGCACCATGCGATGTACCGGGCTCGGCTGCTCGATCAGCACGATGTGCGCACAGTCGACGAGCTGCGCGCCGCCGACCCCTACAAGGAAGCCCTCCCGCCGGTCATGCTGCTGGCCGGGCCCATCGGCCGCCACGAGCGCGTCCGCGTCGCCGCCCTGCTCGCCCAGGGTCAACACCTGGACATCCACGGGGTGCTGCTCGGCGGATGGTCCGACGGCGACAGCATCCACGTGACCCCCGATGGCGGGGTGAGCCCGGCCGATGATGACTCGCCACGTGGCCCCCGCGCCGCCGGCGTCAGCCGTCTCACCGTGCTCAACCCCGCCGAGACCCTAGACATCCTCGCGACCCTGACCGAATCGCACACCGGCCACCTGCCCGCATCCGCTCTCGCCGAAGCTTCAGCCCACTCTCGGCCACCAAGCGGCGCCGATAACGCACCCGCCGCGAACCGGCCGTCATCATCAACACCAGCGCCCCAGATCACCCTTACACCCTCGCCTGGAACGTCCGACGACGAGCGGAATGACACCGACGCGCGGAACCCGAACGAGGCGAGCGACGCCGCCAGTCGCGAAGCATGCCCACCCACTGCCGGCGTAACCGCCACCGCGCCCACCCCGGAAATGACCGCCGCCCCCGCTCACGCCGACGACAGTGTCGCGGCCCGAATCGACGGTGAAACCGCCGCCGAGGGCAGCAGCGAGTCCATGCCCGCGATCGACGCGCCCGCCGCCAACACTGATGAGACGCCACCGCCGGCAGCACCGCAGCACGAGGCGGTCGAGGTGGTGGTCCTCGGCAAACCCGCCATCATCGGCGCCGACCCGCGGCGCGCCCTGCGCGCCAAGTCCATGGAACTGCTGGTGTACCTGGCGGCGTGCGACGGCGACGCCTCCACCGAGGCCATCCTCGACGACCTGCTGCCCGACGCCCCCGCCAGCAAGGCCATGCACCGCCTGCACACCTACATCTCAGACCTACGCGCCGTACTGCGACACAACGCCGGACCCGGCACCTACCTCACCCGCACCCACCACCGATACCAGCTCAACACCGACCGCTTCAACCTCGACCTGTGGCGCATGCGCGCGGCGATCCGCGCCGCCGACACCGCCGGATCACACACCGAACGCGCCGAGGCACTGCGCCGCGCCGTGGCCACCTACCGACCCCTGGCCGACGGCTGCGACTACGAATGGCTCGAACCCCACCGCCACGCCGTCCAACGCGAAGCCCTCGACGCCGCCACCGCTCTCCTCGAGGAACTCGCCGACCAGCCCGCCGAGCAAGCCGCCGTCTGCGAAACCGCCCTGCCCCACCACCCCTACGCCGAGGTGCTGTACCAGCAGGCGATGCGCGCCCACGCCCGCCTCGGGAACCTCGACACCATCCGCGCGCTGCGCCGCACCCTCACCCGACGCCTCGCCGAAATCGACGCGGAAGTCTCCGACGACACCCTCGCCCTGGCCGACCGCCTCGCCACCGACCTGCGACAACCCCGACGCAGCCCCCGCAACCCACGCCCTTCTGACGACGGAGCGTCCGCATGAGCCCCGACACCCTGGCCAGCGTCGCCACCGCCGACGGCGCGCACCTCGGCGGTAAGCAACTGCGGCGGCTGCGGTGGGCGGTACGCGCCACTCTCGTCCTCGGCGTCGCCGCGTCGGTCGCCGCGAACGTCCTGCACGCCCGCCCGAACCCGATCAGCCAAATCATCGCCGCGTGGCCACCCCTGGCCCTACTGCTCACCGTCGAGCTCATCTCCCGCGTGCCCCACCACCGCTGGTACCTCGGCGCGATCCGCATCACCGCCGCCGCGACCATCGCCCTCATCGCCGCCTGGGTGTCGTACTGGCACCTCGTCGGCGTCGCCGCCCGCTACGGCGAAACCGGCTACGGCGCCGCCTACCTGCTGCCCATCTCCGTCGACGGCCTCGTTCTCGTCGCCAGCGTCAGCCTCGTCGAAATCACCGCTCGCATACGAGCCGCATCCACGCGCATGGCTCTCGCGACCACTGCCGAACTGTCCAGGGCACCTGCGGCCGCGGTCTCCGCCTTGTCGGCCCCTGGTGAGGCCACCGTCGCCGCACCTTCCACAGGCCGCTACCGACGCGCGGATCCCGGGCGCCCCGCCGCGCCGGCGACAGCCCCTCGTCGTCCGATCTCGCCTCAGCACGCCCCTACTGCGCCGTCCGACAGCAGCGGCGCTGACGGCGGTGACGACCCGGCAGCGCCGCAACCCGGCATCACCAAGCGCGATCCTGGCAACGTTCTGGCAGCTGACGTCGCTAAATCGCCCACCGCCGGGACCGGCAGACCGGCCGTCGCACGCGCGGCCAAGGCACCAGGCCCGCCGCCGTCCGTGACGGCGCCGCAAGCGGCTCCCGTCACGAACGCCGAGGTGACTCCCACGCCGGCAGAGGGTATCGTCGCACCGTCAGCGGCGGAGGGCACCAGCGGTCACGGCCTGACGGATCCATCGCACGATGTCGCCGTGATAGCTGACACCGCGTCCGCCGTCGCCTACTGGCGCCGCCGCGAGCCCGCGCTGCAGCCAGCGGAGGTCGCTGCGCGAATCGGCAAGTCGGAACGGACCGTGCGCCGGCACTGGCACCAGCGAGGCACCACTAGCGCGGGCCACCGTAACGGCCACCCCGCCGGCAAAAATCGGCAGCACCCGGCGGCCAACTCCGGATCGGTCGATTGACCGACCCCACCTCTCCCACCGGGAGAGCCGCCCCAACGACAAAAAGGCTCCGTCTCTTGCTCTCATCGGCACCGTGTGGGTCGAGCCGGACCGTGCTGTCGGCGTCGGGTCAACGTGCCCAACCGGGTACAGCCGAACGCGGACGGGTCCGTGACGATGTTTAACGGTGCGGATCCCGGAGGACAGGCGCTCTACCCTCGATCTGACCATGGACTTCAACGACTATCGCTGCCCGAGTCGGGGCCGAGATCACGGTTACTAAGGGTGACTGTCCTGGCGTCCGAATCGCGCGGATCGCGGCAGAAGCGTGTACCCGATCATCGAACGCCGGCCGGGTCCAGCCGGCCTCGCTGTATGCCAGCGATCCATGACCACTGCGGCGGTCCGGCACCGACGCCTTCGTGCCGAGAGCAGGAGGCGGAGTTGCTCGCTTATTGAGCCAGCCGGCGGCACCCCGCCCGGCTGTGCGGCAAACCGGCCTGCCTGAAGACGAGACTGCAGCTTCCGTTCGTCGCGTCCCAGAGCTGGTCGTTTGCGACAAGGGCCCGAAGCAGCACACGCTGCGTTTCGGTCAGCGGCCGGCCCTTCCCATACGGCGTGGGGAACGCGAACCGCACCAACGCCCCCCAGCCATCGTCGAAGCCGGTCCAACTGTCCCGCCTGGCCACTTGGCAGGCCGCCGCAGCGACCGCTTCGAAGTCGACGGCGATGCGGATCGCCGCGGCGACCAGTTCGGATCGATGCAACCCAGGGGGCGGCGGGTCCGCCAACGCGGCCAGAATAAGCTCCCGGCTCCGCGGGTCGTCCTCGTGGGCCAGCGCAGCCCGCAGCCGTACCGCAGGGTCCAGGTCGGTGAGCCGATCGCGGACGTCGACGTCGACGTCGAGCCGGCCGAGGCAGTGAACCCAATCCGCCTGCGGCCCGGCATTGCGTTCCGCCCACTGCAGGACAAGAACGGCTAGTTCCTCCCGCCGGTCCGCAAGGCGCGGTGTCCGGGCGATCGCCACCAAATTCTCTGCGCGGAACAGGGCCCGGTCCGGCGGGGATGCCACGAACAGCGGAAGCACCACCGGGTACGCCTCCGCGAGCGCGTCAGCAAGGTCCGGCAGCACCTCGGCGAAGTAGCGATCGTCGGCCAGGCCGGTCACGCTCAGGGCCGCGTCGCCCAGGAACTGCAGGAGCGATTCGACTGTGTCCGGGTGCGCACGCCCGTTGGCGAGCAGCGTGGTCAGGGCCCGGACGACCGGCGCGGTCGCCGTCTCGGGAAAACCCTGGTGCAGCACGGCGATGTCGAGGTGGTTCAGCGCCGCCGCGCGAGCCTCGGCGTCGCCGGACTCCAGCGCTTGCAGGTGCTTCGGCGTATCGGTGGCCCAGCCGTACGCGTGTTGAAGCCGACCCCAATCAACCGTCATCGTGTGTTCCTCGCCTGTCGTCGCCGCGCACGCATCCCGATGATCACACAAAGGCTGACGCTCCTCGGCATCCGCTCATCAGCATGACAGCGCGCCTGCGTCGGGCGCGGCCATCGCGCGGATCGCGGCAGATCAGGACGCCGGGGCGGCGGCACGGTCGCTCGTCGCCACGACGGCGTCGATCTCGAACTCGACCAACCACGCCGGGTCGATGAAGCG
>NZ_FTNF01000027.1 GCF_900156065.1 Micromonospora avicenniae
GTGTCGAACGTGTCGAACCTGACCAACCCGAAGATCATCGACCACATCTCGCAGATCACCGACATCTCGGGACGCAAGCTCACCTTCACCTACACCGACAAGGGTCTGCTGGGTGAGCTGATCGACGGGTACGGCTCGACCGACGGCGCGCCGAAGACGTTCAAGTTCGCCTACGACATGACCCAGGGCAACAAGAACGTCAAGCTGGTCAAGACCACCGACCCGCGGGGCAACGCCACGGACCTGGTCTACAACTACCCGCAGGACGGCGACGACCCGAAGTGGCACTGGACCACCAAGTCGTACGACGACCGGCATCCCGACGAGCGGCTGACCGCCTTCGCGTACACCGATCCGGACGGGCCGCAGGGCAACAACATCAACACCACGGTCACGGACGCGGAGAACCACACCACCGCGTACCAGATGGACGGCTACGGCCGGACGTACCAGACCACCAACGCCAAGAACGAGACCACCAAGTTCGGCTGGGACGACGACCACAACGTGGTCCGGCTCGAGGAAGCCAACGGCGCGGTCTCCACCTGGGCGTACGACCCGAAGACCGGCTACCCGACCGAGGTCAGGGACGCCGAGGCGGTCAAGAACGGCTGGCCGGGCACGCTGCTGACCTACCAGCGCCAGCTCAACGGCTACGTGGCCGAGGTGATCAGCAAGACCAGTTCGGAGGGCCGCAAGTGGACCTTCACGTACACCGCCGAGGGTGACGTCGAGTCGGTCACCGACCCGGTGGGCAACACCACGGCGACCGCCGGCGACTACACCAGCTGGAACACCTACGACGAGTGGGGCCAGCTCAAGGAGGCCAAGGACGCCAACGGCAACATCACCAAGTACGACCTCTTCCACCCCAGCGGTTACCCGACGCTGATCATCGACGCGGGCGAGGGCGAGTCGCGCTTCACCTACGACGACCGGGGCAACACCCTGGAGGTCAAGAACGGCAAGAACGCCAAGGTCACCCAGTCGTACGACACGTTCGGGCGGCCGAAGGAGAAGGTCGAGCCGCTGGACGCGGCGAACAACCGCTTCATCACGACCAAGGCACCGGAGTACGACGCCAACGACAACATCGTGACGGCGTACGCGGCCAACGGGGCGGTGTCGACCTCCGTCTACGACGAGACCGACCAGGTCATCGAGTCGTACGCCCCGAAGGACGACCCGAACGACCCGGCGCGCAAGACCACCACGACGTACGACAAGGTCGGCAACGTCCTGACCGTCACGGAGCCGCAGGGCCACCTGACGGAGAAGGCCGGCGACTACACGACCACCACGAAGTACGACGCGATCTACCAGCCGATCGAGGTCACCAACGGCCTCGGCCAGAAGGTGGTCTCGGAGTACGACAACGTCGGCAACGTCACGGTCCTGTACGACGCGAAGAAGACCGCCAGCGCGGCGGACGACTTCACGACCAAGTACGAGTACGACTGGAACCACCGGGTCATCAAGACCACCGACGCGCTGGGCAAGTTCACCACCGCCCGGTACGACAAGGACGGTCTGACCCTCGGGACCACCGACGCGGAGGGCAACGAGTCGCTGGCGAAGTACGACGCCCGCGGCGCACTGATCGAGTCGAAGGTGCCGCACAAGAAGGACACCTCCGGCAACATCACCTACCGCACCACCAAGTACGAGTACGACCAGGTCGGCAACCAGACGAAGGCGATCACGCCGCGCGGCGTGGACACCGACACCGACGCCGACGACTTCGCTGTGGTGACCGTCTACGACGAGCTCAACCGCAAGAAGGAGGAGTGGTCGTCCTACGACAAGGACGACAGCCGCTACAACACGCCGGACAAGACCTTCTACACCTACGACGAGATCGGCAACCTGGCCAAGGTCAGCGCGCCCCCGTCGGACGGGCAGACGGTCCGCAACGACACCGAGTACACCTACTACGACAACGGGTGGACGAAGACGTCCAAGGACCCGTGGGACATCGTCAACTCGTACGACTACAACGACCTGGGCCAGCAGATCAAGAACACGCTGACCTCGGCCGGTGGGTCGGTCACCCGGACGATGACGTGGGAGTACTACCAGTCCGGTAACGAGAAGCGGCGGTTCGAGGACGGCGTGCCGGTCGGCAAGGACGTGGTCCTGGTCGACAACACCGACTCGAACAACACCGCCTCCCAGGGCAGCTGGACCAACGGCGCCGCCACCGGGCAGTGGGGCTACGACGTCTCCACCGCTGCGGCCGGCACCGGCTCGGCCCAGTTCAACTGGCAGCTGACCATTCCGCGCGACGGCACCTACGAGGTGTTCGTCCGGCACCCGCAGGTCAGCGGTGCCGCGACGGACGCGAAGTTCACCATCACCTACGACGGCGGCAGCGTCGTCAAGACGGTGAACCAGACCCAGAACGCCGGCACCTGGATCAGCCTGGGCAGCTACGCCTTCAAGGAGGACGGCGTCCAGAAGATCACCGTCACCGACCAGGCGACGGGCAAGGTGCTCGCCGACGCGGTGAAGCTGGTGCGGGACAACGCCGGTGACGTGGACAACGAGCGCAAGGAGTTCACCTACCGGTACAACCCGAACGGGATGCTGGTCGAGGTCAAGGACCTCAGCCCGGGCGCGAAGGCCAGCCGGTACGACATCGGCTACGACGAGCTCAACCAGATCTCGACGGTGAAGGAGTTCGTCGGGGTCGACGACCAGACCCCGAAGAACACCACGTCGCTGACCTACGACGACAACGGCAACCCGCTCACCTCGACCCACGACCTCACCTGGTCGAAGATCGATTACGACGAGCGGGACATGGTCGCCAAGGTGACCAACGCCGACTCGCCGACGGCGGGCAACCAGCAGATCTCGAGCTTCACGTACACCGCTCGCGGGCAGATGCTCAAGCAGACCAAGCCCAACGGCAACACCGTGGAGTTCGAGTACTACCTCGACGGCGCCACCAAGCACCAGCTGGAGAAGACCTCCGGCGGGGCGACCGTCGCGGAGCACACGCTGGAGTACCAGGCCAACGGGCACCCGTCGCGGGACGTGCTCAAGTTGATGAACGCCGACAACTCGTCGGACTACATCGACAACACGTACGTCTTCAACTACGACCCGCAGGACCGGATCGCCCGGCTCGACAAGACCGGTGACAGTTCGTCGACGGAGTCGTACGTCTACGACGCCAACGGCAACACGGTCGAGCAGACGATCGACAGCGTCGTCAGCAAGAGCAAGTACGACCGGAACCGGCTGCACTCGACCACGACGGCGGGTGTGACCTCGACGTACAACTACGACCCGTTGGGTCGGCTCGACACCGTGTCGGTTGGTGGTCAGCGGGCGCAGAAGTACTACTACGACGGTTTCGACCGGACGGCGAAGACCACCGCGGGTATCGGCGCCACCGCCAAGTCGACCACCTACGTGTACGACCCGTTCGACCGGACGGTGTCGCAGACGTCGGACGGTAAGACCACCTTGTTCACGTACCTGGGGATGGACAACCAGGTGCTGCGTGAGGAGGTCGCCGGTAAGGCGAGCAAGTCGTACCAGTACGCGCCGTGGGGTCAGCAGCTGACCCAGATCAAGCACAAGGACGACGGCGGTCGGGAGTACTCGCAGTTCATCTACCGGCCGCGTGGTGACGTCATCGGTATCAGCAAGGAGGACGGCAACACCCGGGCGACGTACGGCTACACGGCGTACGGCAAGGATGACGAGTCGCAGTTCACCGGTGTCGACAAGCCGGGTCAGACCGAGGAGGGTGAGGAGCCGTATAACGCGTTCCGGTTCAACGCCTCCCGGTGGGATGCGGGTTCCGGTACGTATGACATGGGGTTCCGTAACTATGACCCGGGGTTGAACCGGTTCTTGACGCGGGACGCCTATGGTGGCGCCTTGGCGGACATGGGTCTGTCGATGGATCCGTTCACGGGTAACCGGTATGCGTTCGCTGGTGGTAACCCGGTCAGCTTTGTGGAGTTGGACGGGCACCTGTTCGGGATGTCGTGGTCGGACATCGGCCACGCCGCTCTGGACGTGGCCGGGATGGTGCCGGTGATCGGTGAGGTCGCCGACGTCGCGAACGGTATCTGGTACGCGGCTGAGGGCAACTACGTCGACGCGGCTCTGTCGATGGCTTCGGCGATTCCGCTGGCGGGTAATGCGGTGGCTGCGGCGAAGTTGGCGAAGACGGGTAAGAAGATCGCCGACGGCATCGACACGGTCAAGGACGTCGAGAAGGGCGTCGAGGCAGCCGTCGACACGCAGAAGGCACTTCCCACCAACACGCCCAAACCCAAGACGGAGACCCCGACGCAGCCGAAGTGCAACAGCTTCGTGCCGGGTACGAGGGTGCTTCTCGCTGATGGGAGTAGTAAGCCCATCGAGGAGGTGAAGGTCGGGGATCGGGTTCTGGCCGCCGATGTGGAGTCGGGGGACCGGCAGAGCCGTCCCGTCACCCAGTTGATCAAGGGTGATGGGGTCAAGAAGCTGGTCACGATCGTGGTCGACACCGACGGTAAGGCTGGTGGTAAGACCAGCACGATCGTCGCGACCGACGGGCACCGGTTCTACCTGCCGGACTCCGGGGTCTGGGTGACCGCGGGTCAGCTCAAGGTCGGCGCCTGGCTCCAGACGTCGTCGGGCACGTGGGTGCAGATCTCTGCCGTCCGGCACGAGAGCCGTGTCCAGCGAGTACACAACTTCACCGTCGATGGACAGCACACCTACTACGTCCTCGCCGGCGAAACCCCCGTACTCGCCCACAACGACGCCTGCCCAGTCGGCGACGAGGTTCGCTACAACAGCGACGAGTTGAGCACGGCGGCGTACAACGCCCGCGTCAACTCCAACTCCGCACATTTTCCGAGTGGGCCACGTACTCAGTCGCCCGGCGGAAACGTTGCGGTCGCTAGGGTTGAGGGACACGATGATCTGATTGTGGGGTTCAGCCAGGGTGATGGCTACCATGCCGAAGACCACATCATGGACCAGATCAACGCGCTGAAGGCGAACAATAAGGGGATTGGGAAGATTACCGAGCTCTACAGTGAGCGTCAGCCGTGTTCTGTATGCGCCGGGAAGCTGCCAGGCCATCTAGCGGAAAATGCGAGAATCACCTGGTCGGTGCCATGGTCGGATAACGGGCTGATGAATTCGGTGTCGAACGAAATGCTAGCCAGGATGATCCGGCTAGCCGCCGGAGGTAGGGCCTAGCGAAGAGGGGGGATGGGACGAGGTCTCATCCCCCCTCTTCTGCATTGGCGGCTACAATGGGCCAATGTCTGGCTTTGAAGTGTTCTGCGACTCAGTGGACGAGGAGCTCCGTGCGGCGGGGTTGCGTTCGGCCGACCTGGATACGGGGGAGGGGGGTTACGCGATTCAACTCGGCGAGACGAGCGATACAGGCGAGAGCTGTGCTCTTGTCGTCTGGTCTGCGTCAGCGGGCTTGACAGAGCGTGCATACGAGTTATTGCGGAGCGGACAGCGATCGGCCGAGGCTGTCTTGCACACGGGTCGGATCAAGCACCTGATGGCGGATGCAGTTTTGGGAATATTGGTGTCCGCCGGGATGGCCGCCCGGCTTAGCTCTGACGACCTAGCCCCGGCAACCGTCGAAGTGTTGCCCCCTAAAACAGATAAAATGTGAGCGCTTCGCGACTAGGTGTCACGGCTCGCCGCGCATATGCTTAATGGCGGACGGCTGTGGCTCGGGCTGCTCAACGGCTTACAGGAACAGTTCGAGTGGCTAGTGCGGGAACCTGCCTTCTGCTACGAGAAAGGCGAGCTGGAGGCCACCTTCGCGCTATGGCGGCAACTGACCGATGACCAGTGGCGGGCCGGCAGGGGCATCGATTTCTCGCGAGCCGAAGAAGAGGAGGACGATCCTGACGGCTCGTGGTTGCTCGACATTTTGTGCGACGGAACCGCTCAAGAGTACGTCCAGTACGCTGAGGAAGTCTATGAGAAAGTCCTCGCCCCAGCCGCAGTCGAGTACGTCCTCGCGCTGAGTCCTCTCACTGACTCTGCGATCCGTGCATTGAATCCGGCACTGGGTTTGGCCGATCTGCGTGACAGGGCAGCAGAACTCAGCTATCCAGTCGGAGTGGAGTGAGCTGATCGGAGCCGGGGTCAGCCGATCCAGCCAAGCTGTTCGAGGCCGAAAGGGGGGCTCTTCGATATCTGCGCAGCGATGGTCCCCAACGACACGGTGCTGAGATGGGCCGGTGGTGGGCGGCCGGGGAAGTTGCGTTCCTCATACGGAAGAATGGATGGGATTTCCTTGGCGGAAGTTGTTCAGGTGCTGATCGGCAGGACGCGGGCAGGTCAGGATTCGTTCGAATCGCTGCTCGTAACCCCCATGAGTTCCGGGCTGTACATGTTGGAGCGTTCGCCGCTGATGGCGGATGGTATTGCCCGCGGTGATATCGTTCGCATCGAAGATCGTGGACGAATCTGCCGCGTAGTTCGCGACGGCGGCCACTACGCACTGCAAATCTACTATCGACGGGACCTTGAGGTAGAGGATCTCAGAGGTATGGAGTCGGATCTTTCCGAACTTGGCGGTGAAATCGACGCGCATGCGGCACGAGTGATTGCCGTAACGATCCCGGCGGCAGCGCCGGCGTCAATGCTGACGAATCTCCTTGAGAGTCATCCGCGACGTGACGACTTCGAATGGAGGCTTTCGAAGCCTCCGCACACTACATAGCTGTATCGAAGTCGCGGATGACCTTCGCTGATGTTCGGCGAGGGTCATTGCCACTTTCAACCCGCGTGATGTGCGAGGTTATCGGGAGGGTAGAGCACAACTCATACCGCCGGCAGATGGAGGAAGCCGCGCCGCGTACGTCTGAATCTCGGATAAGGGTAAGAGTTGGTGGCAGTCGGAGAATCCGCTTGGGTGAGTGAGGAAAGGTGATGGCTGAAAGAGCAGATCCGATTGACATCTTCGGAAGAACTGGCGGTGTCCACGCCCGTCCGGAGGATTTTGAACGAGCCTTGGACCTATGGTGCCACAAGGCCGAAAAGGAAGGCTGGTCCGTGTCGGTGCTCGACCGCCAGCGCGATACGGGCAGAGAAGGACGATGCGGGATGGTCGAGGTAGAAGGCCTGAGGTACGAAGTACGTTACGCCCCTCGCACTCGCACGACCCTTATCGACGACAGTACTGGAGGGGATTTCGAGCGACCTGCCTTTTTGTACGCCGTATGGGCTGAGCCGGTCGTACTTGAAATCTTCTTAGTCGAGGAGTAACGCGCACTGTAGCGGGTGCCGCTGTCTGTCGAACCACGGCAAGGTGCCCACCGCTTTGGATGATCACAGGCTGTAGCGGAGGGCGGATTGCTGCCGGGCAAGGCTTCGACGATGCTGTGCCACCGATAATGAGAACGCGATGGTTTGCTGCTGGAATCTAATTTGCGTATGGTGATCCGATCGGATGTGAGACGTGCTGGACCAAATTGTTCGTGCGCTGGCTGAACTGCTGGCATCAATTGATCTTGCTTCGGATGAAGAGATCGATAGTGACTTCGCAGCCACTTTGCAGGGTGAAGTTGCTAATGTCTTTGACTCGTTGAGTGTCCATGATCGGGCTCGCCTTGCCGAGATCATCGCGCACGCTGCGGAACGTGAACAGGCCCGAGAGCGCAGGGAGGCGCTTGCCGAGATTCCGCAGGCCTATGGTCTCCGGGACAATGACTGAGCCTCTTTCATCCTGCGTAGCGGTTGGCTTCGAGGTGGTGCAGGACGAGGATCGCCTGCACGATCGTGGTCACTCGCCGTGGGCAGCAGCGCAGCTTGCAAGGATCTTCCAGGTCTTGAGGGTGTCGATCGCGCGTTCGCCGCGGGCGCGTATTTTCGCGTGGGCGCGGTTGATGGCTTTCTGTGATCGCATAGGCCAGTCGGCGGATCCGGTCCATGGCGGTGGGCAGGTCATCGGCGGCCGCCGCGAGCAGGGTTATCGCTTCCTGCACGTACCGCCACGCGGTGCTCACGCCGACGGCGAACCCGGCGGCCGGCCGGATGTAGGCATCACCGTTGCGAAGGTGAGCCAGGGCGAGCAGTGCCTGCCGCCCCGCCTCGAGGCGCCGCCACCTGGATCGGCGCTGGTTGCGGTGGCTGCGGACAGTGTCGGCCAGGTGGGTCCGCGGCGAGATCAACGGAGAGCGTTGGGCAGTTGGCGGGGATGACTGAGAGACTTCCGTTCGAAGAGGGTCCCTCGTCCTGGACGGGGCCGACGCTGACCACGGACATGGTGCGTCGGGCCGAGGCGACCCTCGGGGTCCGCTTGCCGCGTGCGTACGTCGAGCTGATGTATCAGCAGAACGGCGGCGTGCTCAAGGACGGCTGCTTTCCGACGAGATTCCGGACGTCCTGGACGGCTGACCACTTCCAGGTTGACGTGATCATGGGTGTCGGGTTTCCCGAGGGGCTCGACGCCCTGTCCAGTCACTTGATCGCAGAGTGGGGCTACCCCGAGGTCGGGGTCGTGCTGGGTGTGACACCGCTGGCCGGTCCCGACACCGTCATGCTGGACTACTCGACGTCGGGGCCGGATGGCGAGCCGGCGGTCGCCTACGTCGGCGAGGACAGGGTCCCCCGGCGGGTCGCCAACTCGTTCGAAGCGTTCATGAACGGCCTGGTCTCGTGTCAGGCGTATGCCGACGACGATCAGGACCAGTAGATTCTTGCCTCCTGCTACGAAGGGATTCTCTACCGGGAGGGCGGGTCATGCAGTTCCGCGTGGCGGCGTACTACCGACCACAGCATGGCGACCAGCGTGAGTTGCTAACCACGCCAGAGGACGTGGATCTGCTGATCGATGCACTGTTGGCGGGGCCGACCCACCAGAATCTGGTTGACCTGCATTCCCTGGAACGGTCACCCCTACCTTCCGGGACTCCCGATCATGAGCTGTTGGTGGGCGCCGATCGCGCGCTCCAGGTCGGTGTTCTCGAGTTCATGGACGCCGGCGGTAACTGGACGACGGTCGGGTCGCACAAGGGTCGTGCCGAGGTTCGTTACTCCTGCGTGAATCAGATGACCGAGTTCCCTGCGCGTTCGAAAATTTCCATAGCCCTATTGAGTCGGGCGGTGAAGGAGTTCTGTCTGTCCGGCGGGCAGCGGCCCACATGCGTCCAGTGGGAGAAGCCGCAGTTCTGGTGATTGTTGGAGAGACAGCCTGGCCCTGGCGACACCGGTAGGCCGGAGGCCGGCACCAGGGTGCTTCGTCGCGTTGCCCGGACCGTTGTAACGAAGGAGTCCCATTGGTCGCTGTACGAGCGTGCAAGCCCGATTGATGAAGAAAACGACAGGTACCCGTCTCCACCTCGTGGCTCTGACCGTCACTGCGCTCACCCTCCTCGCCGGCTGCGCCGAACCGGGAGCGGCCGAGTGGGTGGCCCCGGACAGCAAGGCCGCTGCTGCGGCCAGCCCCACAGGCCCGGCCCGCCCGAAGGCCGTCACCTCCGCCTGCAAGATTCTGACGGCCGACGCCGTCATCGACCTGCTGGGAGGCACCTCGAGCACCAAGCTCAAGGCGCGCGAGGCCGGCGTCGAGGATCTCGGCGAAGGAGCGAAGCGCTACACCTGCGGTTACGGGCGCGACGGCGCTGAGCCGTTCGCGTTGTCGGTCACGGAGCGTCCCGATCCGGACGGCACGGTCGTCGAGTCGATCGACCAGATCGCCGACTACGCCGACGGCCAGGTCAAGCGGATCACGGGGCTCGGGGACGGCATCGACGGCCTGACGTACGTCAAGGACAACCTGCGGGGGGCCGCCGTCGCCGTCCCGTACCAGATGCAGCTGCGGATCGCTGTCTTCATCGGCCCCCAGCAGCTCCCGCACGACAAGTTGGTCGAGGTCGTGCAGCACCTCGTCACCCGGCTCTGAGCGTCACCACGACGTGGCGGGCCGGTGACTGCACCGACGGATGGGCCCGTACATCGGCGGTAGAGGCGGGGTGTGGCACCGCCAGGTGGAGTGCCGCCGACCCGAACGGGCAGCCGGCCGGACCGGATCGGTGATCACCTTGCGGCCGTGCGAGGGCTTGGCGGCGGGGCGTTGGCAGTGTGTGCTGGTCGTGCGTCCGTCGCCGCTTGTTCGTCGTCCCGCCGAGGCGGGTTTACCGGCGATCCGGACGGGGTAGGGGTTGTCGCTGGTCAGGCATGACCGTGATCTATGTCGATGAATTCTGTCCACATCGGGCACCATGGGAGCGTTTTCCGACCGCTGCCCGTTACGTCGACACGCCGCTCCAGAGCATTGACTCTCATCACAGTCTTCAGGCCGCCGATCGGCTTGTTGCCCGGCTCGCCGCCCGTCTAGCCTGAGCCAGCTCAAGGCGTAACGGGGGGCTCACGACATGCGACTACAGATCCGGCTACTGGGGACTGTGGAGCTGACCGTCGACGGCCGGATCACCACACCGACACCGCCGAAGCGGCGCGCCGTGCTCGCCGGGCTCGCCCTGGACGCCAACCGGCCCGTCTCGCTGGACCGGCTGGCCGGCATGGTGTGGCGGGACGAGGCCCCGGCCTCCGCCGTGGCCAACCTGCGCTCGCACGCGGCGAACCTGCGCCGGGTGCTCGGCGACCGCCTGATCGCCCGCCCGAACGCGTACGAGCTGACCCTGGCACCGCACGAGCTGGACGTCACCGAGTTCCAGCAGCTGGCGGGGCAGGGGCGTAGCCGGCTCGCCGCCGGTGACCCGGTGGGCGCGGTGGAGTCGCTGCGCGCGGCCCTGGACTGCTGGCGGGGCGCGGCCGGGGAGGGACTGCCGCGCGGCACCGCCCTGGACAACCGCTGGGCCAGTCTGGACGAGCAGCGACTCCAGGTCTTCGAGGAGCTGATCGAAGCCCGCCTCGCCTTCGGGGAACACCTCGTCCTGCTCCCGGAGATCCGGCGGCACATCGCCGCCCATCCGCTGCGCGAGCGGGGCTGGGGACAGCTGATGCTGGCCCTCTACCGCGTCGGGGATGTGCCCGCCGCGCTGACCGCCTACCGCGACGCGCACACCGCCCTGAAGGAACAGCTCGGCATCGACCCGGGCGAGGAACTGGCCCGCCTGCACCGGGCCATGCTCGACCGGTCGCCCGAGCTCGCGTACGTCCCTCCGGACACCCCGCTCGCCGTCCTCGCGCCGGTTCCGGCAGCGGCCCCGCCGGTCACCGTTCCCCGCGAGCTCCCCGCCGACCTGGTCACCTTCGTCGGCCGTACGACGGAAGTGGCGGAGGTGGTCGCGGCCGTGACCGGCGCCGCTCCGGCCGCCGCGGTGATCAGCGGACCGGCCGGCAGCGGCAAGACGGCGCTGGCGGTACGCGCGGCGCACACGGTGGCCGCCGCCTTCCCGGACGGGCAGGTCTTCGTCGACCTCGGCTACCGGCCGTCGGTGACCCCCGCCGAGGTGCTGGCCCGGGTGCTGCGTGCGCTCGGCGTGCCGGCCGCCGAGGTGCCGTGTGGGATCGACGAGCTGGCCGGCTGGGTGCGGTCCCGGGTCGCCGGACGGCGGCTCCTGCTCGTGGTGGACGGGGTCACCGGCGCCGAGCAGGTACGGCCGTTGATTCCGGCCGGCCCCGGGCCCGCCCTGATCGTCGCCGGGCAGCGGCACCTGCGCAGCCTCGACGGCGTCCGTCGGATCGACCTTGACCCGTTCGGTGTCGCGGAGGCGAGGCCGCTGCTCGCCACGCTCGCCGGCGCCGACCGGCTGAACGCGGACCCGGCCGCGACGGCCGAGCTGGTGCGGCTCTGCGCCGGCTCGGTGCTGGCGCTGCGGATCGCCGGGTCACGGCTGGCGAGTCGCCCCGACCTGTCGGTGGCCACCCTGGTCGCGCAGCTGCGCGACGGCCGCGACCGGTTGGACCTGCTGGCCTACGAGGACCTCTCGGTGCGTGCCCGTCTCGCGACGGGGGTCGCCGCCGTGCGGTTCGCCGACGAGGTGGCCGGCCGGCTGCTGGAGCAGCTCGGCGAGGCGCCGGACGCCCCGGTCCTGCCGGAGCGGAGCGCGGCCCGGCTGGGGGTCAGCGTGCACCGGGTGTGGCAGGCGCTGGAGGAACTCGCCGACGCGCACCTGCTGCGCCGCGACGACCCGGCCGGCTACCGGCTGCCGGCGCTGGTGCGCGACTACGCGGCGGAGTTGGCGAAGGTTTCCGCGCCGACGCTGACCGGCTGGCGGATCGACCCGGTCGCCGCCTGAGCGCGTCCGGGCCCGGTAGTGCTCAGACGACGGTGCCGCGGACGATCGCCACGGCGACCCGGCAGAACTCGTCCATGTCCGGGTTGAAGCCCGCCGCGATGTCGGGGTGCAGGCCGGCCCGGGTCTCGTCCAGCAGCCGCTGGCAGACCTGCTCGACGGGCTCGCCGCCGTAGCCGGCGCGGACCCGTTCGGTGGCTGCCTGGAGCGCCGAGGTCAGCTGATCCTCCAGCGGGCCGCGCAGCTTCCGCTGCACCGGGTCCAGCCCGCGCGGGTCGAGCGTGACATGTGGCTCCGACATCGGCGCTCCCTTCGTCGGCGTCCGCGGTACCCCACCGCTGACGTCGGTCAAACCACGTTCGGTACGGCGGCCACCCGCACCTGGTACGAGAATTCCTCCGCCGGCTGCTCGACGTACGACAGCCGGCGGATCTGCCGGTCGTCGGAGTAGAGCGCGACGTCCACGAGGACGCCGAGGTGGGCCAGGCCGATGTTGGCCACCCGCTTCTTGTCCTGAAGCACCGCGCACACCCCGCCGAGCAGGGTGCTCGCGTCAGAGGTGCGGTGCCCCGGCGGGCAACGCAACACGAGGTCCACCTCGATCGGCCCGGTGAGCGGGGTCCAGCCGGTGTGCTGGGCCGCCGCCAGGGCCGCCTGGAGCAGGGCGCGGACCCTCGTCGCCTGCCGGTGCCCGGCGGCGAAGATGGACAGCGCCTCGGTCTTGACCGGTGGCAGGCCGCTCACCTCGAACGTCAGGGCGAGAGCGCGGGTGTCCTGCACGACGGCACCTCCTCGTTGCGGACGATCCTGCCCAAGCGGCTGACCGGTGGTGGGAGTTCCCGGGAGAACCAACCGATCGGGCGGGGTGGGGGTCGGCCGGAGGCGTATCGACATCGGCGGCGTACGCGCTGGCAGTGGAGCTAGGAGCTAGGAGCTAGGAGCTAGGAAAAAGCTAATGCACCGGGCCGGAGCTGGGTAGCGTCGACGCTCACTGGGTGGGACGCGGTGCGAACGCGCAGAACTCGTTCCCCTCCGGGTCGGCCAGGATCCACCAGTCGATCTCGTCGTCACGCTCGCGTAGCAGCGTGGCGCCGGCCTCGATCAGGGCGTTCGGGGCCCGGTCGGCCAGCCCCACGTCCCAGTGCAACCGGTTCTTGACCGTCTTGCGCTCCGGCACCGGCATGAAGATCCAGTAGTCCCAGGGGAAGCCGCCCGCGCCGAGCAGGCGGGCGTACCCGTCGTCGCTGATCTCGACGGTGCCGCCCACCACCCGGGCCCACCAGGTCGCCTGCGCGACCGGGTCGGCCGCGTCGACGACCAGCGCCAGCGGCCCGGGCGGCGACCCCTCCTCGGCCGGGAAGGCGCAGAACTGGTTGCCGTCCGGGTCGGCCAGCACCCACCAGTCGATCTCGGCGTCCGGCTCGCGGACCAGTCGCGCCCCGGCCGCCAGCAGCGCCGCCGGATCGGGATCGGCCATCCGCAGGTCAAGGTGGACGCGGGTCTTGCCGGTACGCGACTCGGGCACCGTGTTCACCCAGATCGACTCGGCGTCCGAGCTTGCGGCGCGCGGGTCGACGCGGGTGTCGCCGTCGCCGGTGTCCACCAGCTCGCCGTCGAGGATGCCGGCCCAGAAGGCGCCGAGCCGGTGCGCGTCGGCCGCGTCCAGGCAGAGGTCCTTGAAATGCGCGATCACGGCACCATCATCCGCGATGAATGTGACAACTGCGGCTCGCGGCCGGAGCGGACGTACCGGAGGAAGTCACCGACGACGCGCCGCGTCACCTCACTGCGGGTCATGACGTCCCCCTGGCAGTTGCGAACCAGAATCGTGTTGCCGACCGGAGTGCCGGCTGCGACGCTCCCACTGTGATCGACAAACCGGGCATCGACGAGCGGTTGCTGGCGGCCGAGGTGGCCGTCGCCTGGGCCATGGATATCGCCGACCTCATGTTCATGCCGGTCGGGCTCGACGGGCACGCGTGGGCGTACCGCGTGGTCACCTCCGACGGCCGGCGCTACTTCTTGAAGCTGCGCCGCGGCGAGTTCACCGCTGCGGCCGTCCGGCTCCCCGGCTTCCTCCGAGCGCACGGCGTGAGCCAGGTCGTAGCGCCGATCGACCTGCCGAACGGCGAGGCCGGCCACGGGTTCGGGGACTACCGGCTGCTGCTCTACCCGTTCCACGACGGCGGGAGTCTGTGGGGCCGCGGCCTCACCGACCGCCAGTGGATCGAGTACGGCGAGTTCCTGGGTCGGCTGCACGCGGTCACGCCGAGTGCCGACCTCGCGGCGGTCCTGCCGGTCGAGACCTACAGATCGAGCGCGGGCGAGCGGCTGCGGGCCCTCGCCGGGCCGGCCGCGGCGAGCGAGGCCCTCGGTGCCTTCTGGAACCGGTACGGCACGGCGCTGCACCGGTTGTCGGAGACGGTCGACGATCTGGCCTCCCGCGTGACGCGAGGAGGCCTCGTCGTCTGCCACGCCGACATCCACCCCGGCAACCTGATCGCTGACGGCGACGGTCCGCTGCACGTCGTGGACTGGGATGCGCCGATCCTCGCGCCGCGTGAGCGGGACCTGATGTTCGTCTACAGCCGGGACTTCGGCGACCATCCGATCAACGCGCACCGCGCCGAACTCTTCCGTCGAGGCTACGGGCCGCTGGAACCGGACCAGACCTTGCTGAGGTACTACCGCAGCGAACGGCACCTCGACGATGTCGCCGTGTTCCTGCAGAGCATCCTCGACTGCGAGGCCAGTGCGGAATCTCGGGCCAACGACCTGTACTGGCTGACCCGTATCGCCGAGACCGTCGCCGACCCCGGCTACGCGCCCTGATCCTCTCCCGACCGGTGAGCGGGTCCGCCGCGCTGCCGGCTGCTTCGGAGGCGGCGTCGCCCCGGGCGGAGCGCGGGCTACCCGAGCGCCTGCCGGGCGGCCTCGCCCGTGGGGTCGTCGCGGGTGGGCAACCGCCGGATGGTCGGCAGCACTTCCTCCTGGAAGACACCGTGCAGCCGGCGCAGCTCCCGCGCCGGATGCACGGCGTCGTCGACCCGCACGTCCCAGAGCGGGTACGGCTGATCGGCGGCCACCGTGATGGTCGCCGACCGTGCGCCGTGCCGGTCACCGCCGGTCTCCTCGCCGGCCTCGATGGCCCGTACGAGCCGCTCCGCCAGGTCGAGTTCCCCGCTCTCCTCGAACACCCGGACGATCTCCGCGAGGGTCTCCGGGCCGACCAGGCGGTTGCCCTGCACCGCATAGCCCGGCCCGATGTGGTGCCCTGCCCAGTCCTTTGCGCGGGAGCCGGTGTAGGCGTGCGAGCGACCCTGCCGATCGACCATGCCGACCTGCCGTACCTCCCGACCCCGGTCCCGAGCGAGCAGTTCGGTCAGGACGTCCTGCGGCGAGCGGCCGTCGCCGAGCAGCGGCAGGCCGTCGTAGGCCAGGAACGGGTTGGGGGTGGCCTGGGTCGCCACCGCACCGGCGCCGGCGTGTACGTGCGCGACGAGCTTGCCGACCGCGGGTCTGGCCGTCAGGGCGCCCACCCCGAGCTGGCCGGTACGCGGACACCGTGCGGCGATCGAGAAGGTCACGTCGGCGGGTACCCGGACGGGTCTCCGGCATGCCCGAGCGCTGCGACTGCCGCCAACGGCGCTGTCGCCACGCGCTGGGTGATTTGTGCCGATCAGGCCCTCGTTGATCGTGTCGTGGCTTCGTGATGTTTCGCGACTTCGCAGGTCGGGCAGTGTTGGGGCCACGAAACGTCCGGGGTCGACCCTTCCGCTGGTCGTAGCCCCGACCGTCTCGCCGTGCGCCGGGGCACGGTGGCCTTCCCCGGCACGTGGCCGAGCAGAGGGGAGGGGTGATGAACGACCCTGACGAGGCCGTACGTCGACGCCGACCACGAGTGCGTGCGGTGGCGGCGGCCGCCGCGGTGGCGTTGGCGGCACCGCTGGCGGGCTGCGGTTCCGGTGGGGACGGCGGCACACCCACGATCAACCTGTACTACCCGCCGGAGCAGAACCTGCAGAAGGTGGTCGACACCTGCAACACCCAGGCAGGCGGCCGCTACAAGATCGTGTACCGGGTGTTGCCGCGGCAGGCCGACGACCAGCGGGTGCAGCTGGTCCGCCGGCTCGCCGCCGAGGACGGCGGCATGGACGTGCTGGGCCTCGACGTCACCTGGACGCAGGAGTTCGCCAGCGCCCACTGGATCCGCGAATGGGCCGGGCAGGACAAGGCCGAGGTGGAACAGGGGACGCTCCCCGGCCCGCTGGAGACCGCGCAGTACGACGGCAAGCTCTACGGGGCGCCGAAGAACACCAACGTCCAGCTGCTCTGGTACCGCAAGGACCTGGTTCCGGAGCCGCCGAAGAGCTGGGATCAGATGATCTCGATGGCGCAGGACCTCAAGCGGCAGGGCAAGCCGTACCAGGTGCTCACCATGGGTGCCCAGTACGAGGGGCTCGTCGTGCTCTACAACACCCTGGCCGAGAGCGCCGGCGGCCGGATCCTCAGCGAGGACGGCAGCAAGGCGGTGATGGACGAGGGCACGGTCCGGGCGTTGGAGCAGTTGCGTAACCTCGCCACCTCCGGTGTGACGTCGCCGTCGTTCAGCAACGCCACCGAGGACCCGGTGCGGCTGGAGTTCCAGGCCGGTGGCGGCGCCTTCCAGGTCAACTGGCCGTTCGTCTACCCGGCGATGCAGGAGGCCAGCCCGGACCTCGCCAAGCAGGTCAGCTGGGCCCGGGTGCCGGGCATCGACGAGAACACCCCGAGCAAGGTCACCATCGGTGGGGTCAACCTGGCGGTCAGCGCGTACTCGAAGCATCCGGAGCTGTCCTTCGACGCGGCCAAGTGCCTGCGTGACGAGCAGAACCAGAAGTTCTCCGCGATCAACGACGGCGTGCCGCCGACGATCGAGAAGGTCTACGACGACCCGGAGATGACCAAGGCGTACCCGATGAAGGACACCATCGTCGAGGAGCTGAAGGAGCCGGCGGTGCGTCCGCTGACCCCGGCGTACCAGAGCATCTCGACGGTGATGTCGGCGGTGCTCTCGCCGCCCGCGCAGATCCGGCCGCAGCAGACCGCGGACGAACTGCGCGACGCCATCGCGGACGCGCTCGAGTCGAAGGGGGTGTTGCCGTGAGCGAGCAGACCGCGACCCGCGGCACCGGTCGGCACGCGGCCATCCCGACTCAGCGGTCGGGGCGGAGCCGGGCGCCGCTGAGTGAGAACAAGAAGGCCGAGCGCCGGCTCGGCTGGCTGCTCTGCGCGCCGGCCGCGCTGGTCATGCTGGCGGTGACGGCGTACCCGATCATCTACTCGGTCTGGCTCTCGCTGCAGCGCTTCGACCTGCGCTTTCCCGATCAGCGCGAGTTCGTGGGGCTGGAGAACTACGTCACCGTGCTGACCAACCAGTTCTGGTGGACCGCGTTCGGGGTGACCGCCCTGATCACCGTGGTCACCGTCGCGGTCGAGCTGGTGCTCGGCATGGGCCTCGCACTGATCATGCACCGGACGCTGGTCGGCCGGGGCATCGTGCGGACCGCCGCGCTGATCCCGTACGGCATCGTCACGGTCGTGGCCGCCTTCTCCTGGCGATACGCGTGGACCCCCGGCACCGGGTACCTGGCGAACCTGTTCAGCGACGGCGCGCCGCTCACCGAGCGGGCCAGCTCGCTGGCGATCATCATGCTGGCCGAGATCTGGAAGACCACACCGTTCATGGCGCTGCTGCTGATGGCGGGGCTCGCGCTGGTGCCCGAGGACCTGCTCAAGGCGGCCTCCACCGACGGGGCGACCGCCTGGCAGCGGTTCACGAAGGTGATGCTGCCGGTGATGAAGCCGGCGATCCTGGTCGCGCTGCTGTTCCGCACGCTGGACGCGTTCCGGGTGTTCGACAACATCTTCGTGTTTACCGCCGGCGGCAACGAGACCTCATCGGTGTCGATGCTCGCCTACAACAACCTGATCCGGGGGTTGAACCTCGGCATCGGCTCGACGATGTCCGTGCTGATCTTCATCACCGTGGCGATCATCGCGTTCGTCTTCGTCAAGCTCTTCGGCACCGCTGCCCCGGGCAGCTCGGACGACGAGAGGCGTTGAGATGGCTACCGAAACCACCACGCGCGCCAAGCTGCGGTGGGGTCTGCTGGACGTCATCGTGGTCGTCTTCGCGCTGATCCCGGTGCTCTGGATCGCCTCCCTGTCGTTCAAGACCCCGGCCACGCTCACCGACGGGAAGTTCGTTCCCCGCGAGTGGACGCTGCACAACTACCGGACGATCTTCGAGACCGACCAGTTCGTCCGGGCCCTGGTGAACTCGATCGGCATCGCGCTGATCGCCACCGCCATCGCGGTGGTGCTCGGCGCGATGGCCGCGTACGCGATCGCCCGACTGGACTTCCCCGGCAAGCGGCTGCTGGTCGGGGTGTCCCTGCTGATCGCGATGTTCCCGCAGGTGTCGCTGGTCTCCCCGCTGTTCGAGATCGAACGGCAACTCGGCCTCTTCGACACCTGGCCGGGGCTGATCCTGCCGTACATCACGTTCGCCCTGCCGCTGGCCATCTACACGCTGTCGGCGTTCTTCAAGCAGATCCCGTGGGACCTGGAGAAGGCCGCGAAGATGGACGGCGCCACCCAGGGCCAGGCGTTCCGGCGGGTGATCGCGCCGCTCGCCGCGCCCGGGCTGTTCACCACGGCCATCCTGGTCTTCATCTTCTGCTGGAACGACTTCCTCTTCGCCATCACGCTCACCTCGACCGAGCAGGCCCGTACGGTGCCGGTGGCGTTGTCGTTCTTCACCGGTGAGTCGCAGTTCGAGGATCCCACCGGGGCGATCTGCGCCGCCGCCGTGGTGATCACCATTCCGATCATCCTGTTCGTTCTCTTCTTCCAGCGCCGCATCGTCTCCGGCCTGACCTCCGGCGCAGTCAAGGGATAGGTGATAGTCGTGGCTGACATCGTGCTCGACAAGGTGAGCAAGCGGTTCCCCGACGGGACCGTCGCGGTGCGGGACGTCGACCTGGAGATCAGCGACGGCGAGTTCGTGATCCTGGTCGGCCCCTCGGGCTGCGGCAAGTCCACCACCCTGAACATGATCGCCGGGCTGGAGGACATCAGCTCCGGCGAGCTGCGCATCGGTGGTGAGCGGGTCAACGACAAGGCGCCCCGGGACCGGGACATCGCCATGGTCTTCCAGTCGTACGCGCTCTACCCGAACATGACGGTCCGGGAGAACATGGCCTTCCCGCTGCGCCTGCAGAAGCTCGACCGGAAGACCGTCGACAGCAAGGTCGAGGAGGCGGCGAAGGTCCTGGAGCTGACCGCGCTGCTGGACCGCAAGCCGGCCAACCTCTCCGGCGGCCAGCGGCAGCGGGTGGCGATGGGCCGGGCGATCGTACGCCAGCCCAAGGCGTTCCTGATGGACGAGCCACTGTCCAACCTGGACGCGAAGTTGCGGGTGCAGATGCGGACGGTGGTGTCCAGGCTCCAGAAGCGGCTCGGCACCACCACCGTCTACGTCACCCACGACCAGACCGAGGCGATGACCCTCGGCGACCGCGTGGTGATCATGCGGGGCGGCGAGGTGCAGCAGGTCGGCCGGCCGCAGGAGCTGTACGACCACCCCCGCAACCTCTTCGTGGCCGGCTTCATCGGCTCCCCGTCGATGAACTTCCTGCACGCCGCGGTGCAGGACGGCAAGCTGCGTACCGCGCTCGGCGACGTGCCGATCGGCGACCGGATCCGTCGCGAGTTGGAAGCCGGCGACGCGCCCCGGGAGCTGATCCTCGGCGTCCGGCCGGAGCACTTCGAGGACGCCGAACTGGTCGACGAGGAGACTCGCCGCCGCGGCATGGAGTTCGAGGCACCGGTAGAGATCGTCGAGTCGATGGGCTCGGACAAGTACGTCTACGTCGCGGTGGAGGGGGAGCGGGCCAGCGCCGCAGAGCTGGAGGAGTTGGCCGCCGACGCGGGCGCGGCCGACTTCACCGGCACCGGTTCGAACCTGGTGACCCGGTTGTCGGCGGAGTCGCCGGTGGCCGAGGGTGAGACCCGCCGGGTGTGGTTCAACCTGGAGAAGATTCACCTCTTCGACCCGGCCAACGGCCGGAACCTGACCCTGCACGAGGGCCGGGCCGCCGGTGCGCTGGCGAACTGAGCGCGACCGCACGACCAGGGCCGGCGGGGACACCAGCTCGCCGGCCCCGCGCCACTTGCCGCCTTACCTGTAGCGGTCGGCACCACATCCGACCTCTGGCCCCGCGCCACCTGCCGCCCTACCCGTAAGCGGCCGGACTGCTCCCGGGCGTCAGGTGGCCGACGTGCGGGGGTGTCACCCGTCAGCGGTGTCAGGCGGGCCAATCGACCCGGGACTGCAGGCCGAGGAACTCGGCGTAGCGGGCGAGGGCCTGTTCCGTCCGGGGGCGGTCCAGCGCCGTCAGCGCCGTCAGCGGCGTCACGCTGATCGTCACCCGGCTCTTGCCGATGGTGCGGCGCCAGGTGCCCACCACCCGGCCGCCCTGCACGATCGTGGGCTGGAAGATGCCGTTGTTCCCCGGGATGACCGCGTCGCGGTGCGCCGGATCGAGCATCAGCGACCGATCCTTGTAGCCGAGCAGGTACTCGTCGAAACCGGGCAGCGCCAGCACATCGTCGACCGGCATCCGGGGAGCGTCCAGGAGCACGCCGTCGACCAGCATCTCCTCCCCGTCGACCTGAACCGTGGCGAGGGTGTCGCCCGCCGCCGCGAATCCACGCCGGGCGTCGGTGAGGGTCAGGCCCGTCCAGCCGGCGAACTCCCGGGCGGTCACCGGACCGTGCGACCGCACGTATCGACGGGTGAGGATCGCGAGTGCCTCGTCCCGTTCGGGCCGCAGCGGGTCGGGTGCCCACTCGTCCAGCAGCGCGAAGGTCTGTTCGGTGCCGACGTTCGGCGCGAGACAGGTCACGCCGCGCACACTCGCGTACCAGAGCAGGTGGTAGCCGCGCTGCCCGTCCGTGCCGATGCCGGCCGCGTCCAGCTCGGCCAGGCACTGGGCCCGGGTGAGCCGCCCGCCGCCGGCCAGCGCGCCGCCGAGCACTTCCACGGCGCGGTCCGCGTCGGCCGGATGGAGACCGAGGGCCGCCCGGCGACTCGCCGCGCTCGGCAGCGCGCGTACGCCGGTGAGTTCCAGCATCCAGCGGGCGTCACGCGCGGGGACGAGGTGAACGGTGCCGCGCATCGGCCAGGTGCGCAGCGCCTCCCGGCGCTCCAGTGCGGCGTGCACGTCCACCAGCGTGCGGGCGGGCAGCCGGGCGCCGAGCGACCAGAGCCCGCTGGACAGATCCTGGGCCTGCATCGCGCCGAACCACTCGACCACCTCGGCCACCGTGCCCGGCCGGGTGCCGGGGTGCGGGCGCAGCAACAGGCTGATCATCCGCAGGGCGAGTGCCTCACGCGCGGTCAGCCGCATCGGGCCCCCTCCACCGGTCGGGCGTCAGCCTAGGCCCGGCCACCGACAGATTCGGGCCCGCGCCGACCCCAGGCATAACCGCCACGCTACGGGGGATGCGACGGCGCAAGTACGCGCGCCGCGCGTGCGGAAGGGAGAGCCATGACTGCGTCCAGCGAGCCGATGCGGGGCGGCGCGCCGGCCCGGTCCCGGGCCGATCGCACCCCGGCCAAGACCAGCACTGCCGCGACCTTTTCGCTGGTGTTCGGCGTTTCCGCCCTGGTGTGCACGTTGACGGCCATCCTCGCCTGGGCCGGGATCATCCTCGGCATCATCGGGATCATCGTCGGCATCTTCGGGCTCCAGATGGCCAAGCGGCCAGGTGTGACCGGACGGGGCGTGACCATCGGGGGCCTCACGCTCAGCATCATCGCGCTGATACTCGGACTGGTGTTCATCGCCGGAGTCGCCACGTTCCTCAACAACGAGGGCGCGGTGAACCGGCTGCAGCAGCAGGTCGACGACCTTCGGGGCCGGGTCACGTGACCCGGGAGGGACACGCGACGCTCGGCGTCTCCGTACGGTGACGCCGAGCGTCCCTGGTTCGCGCTGCGCCGGCTCCTTGCCGGCGGAGCGCGATCCCCCGTTCAGGTCGTCCGGCTCGCGGCGGCGGATCTGAGCCGTCCTAGGGCGTTTGCCGCAGAAGGTGACGGGTAGTCGCCGGAGCTGACATAGGGAAGGGGACGCTCCGATGGCTGACCGGGTAAAGGTAGCGGTGATCTACTACAGCGCCACCGGCACCACCTACCAGATGGCGCAGGCCGCCTGCGAGACCGCAGGGGACGTGGGTGCCGACGTACGACTGCGCAAGGTGCGCGAACTCGCGCCCGACGAGGCGATTCGTTCGAACTCCGGCTGGCACGCCCACCACCTCGAGACCCAGGACGTCCCCGAGGCGATGCTCGACGACCTGACCTGGGCCGACGTGGTCATCTTCGGGACGCCGACCCGGTACGGCGTGATGGCCGCCCAGCTCAAACAGTTCATCGACACCACCGGCCCGCTCTGGGCCCAGGGTGCCCTGGTCAACAAGGTCTACTCGGCGTTCTGCACCACGGGGACCAGTCACGGCGGCCAGGAGACCACCCTGACGTCGCTCTTCTCGGTCTTCTACCACTGGGGCGGGATCGTGGTGACCCCCGGTTACACCGACGCCAGCCAGTTCATCGCCGGGAACCCCTACGGCGCCTCGCACACCAGCAACAACGGTGAGGTCGCACCGGACGACATCGCCCTGACCGCCACCGCGCTGACCGCCCGGCGCGCGGTGCAGATCGGCGCCGCCGTGAAGAAGGGCCTCGCCGGCTGAGACAGGAGCGACCCGGCGGTCGGGCGGCGGCTTCCGCCCCGCCCGACCACCGTCGATCAGCCGCTCGATGACCTGCCTGAACGGTGCGGCTGGGCGATCTCGGCAGCGGATCCGGTCACGCCGTCGGCTCGAACCGGTCGGCGGTCGAAAGCACCGCCGGCAGCAGGTCGGCCAGCACCGCGATGCCGTCCGGGCTGAGCACCGACTCCGGGTGGAACTGCACCCCGGCGAAGGCCGGCCCGCGCAGCGCGTGCACCGCGCCGTCCGCCGCGTCGCGGGCCAGCTCCACCCGGCCGTACGAGGTGTCCAGAGCGTCGGCGCCGGCACGGGCGGTGAAGGTGGCGTAGAAGCCCACCCGGCGGGGCGTGCCGAAGACGTCGATCTCCCGTTGCAACCCCTGGTACGGGGCGTCGCGCTGGTGCAGGGGCAGCCCGAGCAGCCCGGCCAGCAGTTGGTGTCCCAGGCAGACCGCGAGGGTCGGGTGGCCGGCGGCCAGCAGCCCGGCCAGCAGCCCGCGCAGTGCGCGCATCTTCGGCTCGGTCGTGCTGCCCGGGTCGCCCGGTCCCGGGCCGACCACCACCAGGTCGTATCCGTCGAACGGCCCGGGCGCGTGCCACGGCCGTACGGTCACGGCCAGGCCGAGCGCCCGCAGCTGATGGGTGAGCATGCCGGTGAAGGTGTCCTCGGCGTCGACGACCAGCGCCGAGCGCCCGGCCAGCGCCGGCAGTGCGCCGACGCCCGGCGCGCGCTGGTCCAGCCAGAACCGCGCCAGCGGCGCGTTGCGTGCGGCGAGCGCGGCGCGTACGTCCGGATCGTCGGCCAGCCGTGGCGGCGCCTCCCGGCCGGCGCGGGCCGCCTGCGGACCGAGCCCGAGCGCGGCCAGCACGCCGGCGGCCTTCGCGTGCGTCTCCGCCACCTCCCCGGCTGCGGTCGAGTGCCGGACCAGGGTGGCGCCGACCGACACGCGCAGCGCCCCGTCGGGGGAGATCTCCGCGGTACGGATCAGGATCGGCGCGTCCAGGGTCTGCCGGCCGGCGTCGTCGTGGCCGAGCAGGGCCAGCACGCCGGCGTAGTAGCGTCGCCCGGTGCGCTCGTGCCGGGCGATCACCCGGCAGGCGTTCTCCATCGGGCTGCCGGTGACCGTCGGCGCGAACATCGTCTCCCGCAGCACGTCCCGGACGTCCCGGGTGCCCCGGCCGGCGAGCAGATACTCGGTGTGCGCCAGGTGGGACATCTCCTTCAGGTACGGGCCGACCACCTGCCCGCCGTCCTCGGCCACGGTGGCCATCATCTTCAGCTCCTCGTCGAGCACCATGTAGAGCTCCTCGACCTCCTTCTGGTCGGCGAGGAAGCGCAGCAGCGCGGCGCGGTCCGGCTCGGCGCCGGCGTGCCGGAACGTGCCGCTGATCGGGTTCATCATCACCAGGCCGTCGTCGACGCTCACGTGCCGTTCCGGGCTCGCGCCGACCAGCACCCGATCGCCGGTGTACACCACGAAGGTCCAGTACGCGCCCCGCTCGCCGAGCAGCAGCCGGCGCAGCGCCGCCAGCGCGGCCACCAGCGGCGGGTCCTGCACGGTGGCGGTGAGTGTGCGGTGGATGACGAAGTTCGCACCCTCGCCCCGGCCGATCTCCTCGGCGAGCACCCGGTCGACCGCGGCGGCGTACTCCTCGTCGGTGACGTCGAACGCGGCGTCGCTGGCGCGTACCGGCTGGTCCGGCAGCGCCGCCAGCGCCTCGGCCAGGCCGATCCGCTCGTGCCGCGTCACCAGCAGGCACTCCAGCGGCATCCCGTCGTCGACGCAGGCGAAGCCGCGTTCGGTGATCTGCCGGAAGGGCACCAGCGCCAGCGTGCGCGGCCCGGATGCGCCCTCCGGCAACGGGATGTCGGCGAGCCGGTCGACCGTGCGGACCGGGCCCGTGAACAGCTCCAACTGGTCGGCGTCGGCGCGGCGGACCAGCGCGAACGGGCCCGGGTCGGCGCCCGCGGACACGGTGGTGAGCAGGTCGTTCAGGTGGATCATCGGGTTCTCCTGGTGCCGGGCGGCGCCGGTGTGGGCGACCCGGGTTCCGGAGATCCGGCGACCGCCTCGACAGGCGGCCGCGTGGAAGGTTACGCGCGGGGGATGGCCGCCGGGTCGGCGGGCCACCAGCAGGTCTGATGCGCGAACATGCGCCCACCCTACGCGTACGGCGACCGGTGCGGAAGCCGATCCGGCGTACGCCGCGGCCGACCGCGGCCCGATCCGGACGTACAGCGGGTAATTTGACCGGCGATGAACATTCTCGCGCTCGACCTGGGCACTTCGTCGGTTCGCGGGCTGGTCCTGGACGAGGACACGCAGCCCGTGCCGGGTGCCCTCGCGCGGCGGAAGGTCAGCCTCGCCGTCGGCGACGACGGCACCGGCACGCTGGAAGGGCCGGTCTACCTGGCCTGCCTCGTCGAGTGTCTGGACGAGCTCGCCGAGTTCGGGCACCTGCGCGACGTCGGGCTGGTCGCGGTCTCCGGGCAGTGGCACTCGGTGGTCCCGCTGGACGCCGCCGGTGAACCGCTCGGGCCGGCGCTCACCTGGCTCGACACCCGGCCGGTGCCGCCCGCGTCGGCCGCGGGTCCGGCCGACCCCGACGACTACCACCAGCGCACCGGCACCTGGTGGCACCGCGGCTACTGGTCCGTACGACTGCCGTGGTTGCGGGAGCAGACCGGCGGACGGGTGGCGAGGTTCGCCGGCGTGGCCGAGTACGTGCTGGGTCAACTCCTCGACGAGGCGCCGATGTCCATCTCCCAGGCGTCCGGCACCGGCCTGCTCGATCTGCGTTCGCTGGCCTGGGACGAGGAGGCCCTCGCGCTCGCCGGTGCGCGGCCCGGCGAGCTGCCGGAGCTCGCTCCGCTGCAGTGGCGCGGGCGGCTCCGGCCCGACTCGGCGAAGAGGTGGCCGGCGCTGGCCGGTGTGGGCTGGACCGCCGTGGTGGGTGACGGTGGGGCGTCGAACGTCGGCTCGGGCTGCGCCGATCCGAGCCGGGCGGCGGTGACCGTCGGCACCTCGGCGGCGGTACGGCTGATGCAACGGGTGCCGGCCGGGCAGGAGATGCCCCGGCTGCCCGAGCGGTTGTGGCGGTACCGGGTCGATCACGACCACGTGGTGACCGGGGCGGCGTACTCCTGCGGAGGGAACCTCTTCTCCTGGGCCAGCCGGGAGTTGCGGCTGCCCGCCGGCGCCGAACTGGACGCGGCGTTGGCGCTGGTGCCGCCCGGCGGGGGCCGTCCGGCCGACCCCCGCTACGGCGGCGACCGGCCGCCGGGCCTGGCGCCGGCCGGCAGCGGCGAGCTGCGCGGGCTGAGCTTCGGCACCACGGCGGTGGACATTCTGGCCGGGCTCATGCAGGGCCTGTGCGGGTTGGTGGCACGGGATCTCGAGGTGCTCGAGTCCACTGTCGACCGGCAGGTGTCGGTGGTGTTGGGCGGCGGGGCGATGGCTGCGTCGATCTGGTGGCGGCAGGCGTTCGCGGCGGCGCTCGCCCCGCGAGCGGTGTCGCATCAGCGGAACCCGGAGATCGGTGCGACCGGCGCGGCGTTGGTCGCACTGGGTCGGTTCGAGGTGGCCGTCGAGTTGGCCGACATCAGCCGGACGGATGAGTTGATCTCACCGACCACGACAGGTCGACCCCGTCCACAGTATCCTTCCTAGACTTCGACCGCGCTCGAGCCGTTGACACGGCTCTCGCGCCTGGTTGGATGGACTCCGCTCCCCGGTCGCGGTGGACGCGAGGGGAGGAGGCAGCGTGGGCGTAGGTGCGGGCCCGGCGCTCGGGGCGGTGCCCAACCATCGCCGTCGTCACTTCGACGAACGGGTCGTGCCGCACCGGCGCCGCTCGCCGTTGCGACTGCGCGACTGGCGCATGGGCACGAAGCTCGCCACCGTCCTGGTCGTCCCGTCGGTGGCGTTCCTCGTGCTGGCGGGTGTGCAGACCAGCACCCTGGTCGGGCAGACCACGGTGCTCGGTGACTTCGCCGAACAGGTCGGCATCGGTCGGCAGATCACCGCGGCGGTGCACCGTGTCCAGCAGGAACGGGACCGCACGGCCGGTGAGCTCGCCGAGCTGCGCCGTGCGGCGGGCGCGGCCGACCGTACCGCTGCGATCGAGGCGTTGGAGCCGTTGCAGGCGGCCACCGACCGGGCCATCGCGGACCTGCGCCGGGCGGCGGAGCCGCTGGCGGACGCGGACGCGTCGTGGCGGGTGGCGTACTCCGAGGTGCTTGAGGCGTACGACCGGGTCGTCTACATCCGTCCCGCGGTGCCACCCGCGGTGCTCAGCAGCGACACGATCCTGAGCAACTACCACCGGGCGGTCGGCACCTTGCTCGACCTGCTCGCCGAACCGGATCCGGGCCAGGGGCGTACGGCGCTCAGTGACGCCGTCCTGCGCTACGTGCAGTTCGCTCGCGTCAAGGAACTCTCCTCCCGGATCCGGGCCGAGCTCTACGCGGCCGCCCGGGCCGGCCGGTACGGGTCGGAGGACCAGGTCGTTCTCTCCGACCTTCGTGCCCAGCAGCTCACCGCGCTCGGCGCGTTCCGGGTCGCCGCGACCAGCGAGCAGATCCGCCGGTACGACCGGATGTCGGTCGATCCGGCGTTCGCCGCCGCGGCCGAGTTGGAGGAACGCAGCCTGCCCACCGGCGGGGCGGTGCCCGAGGTTCTGCCCGCGTCGCAGTGGTGGCCGGCCAGCGAGGAGCGGCAGGAGCTGCTGCGGCAGGCCGAGGAGAGTGTGCTGGCCGACGCGGTCCGACAGGCCGACGACGCCGCGGCGGGCCAGCTGCGTACGACGCTGCTGGTGGCCGGCGGGATCGTCGCGGTGCTGCTGGTCGCCGTGCTCGTCTCGTTGCTCATCGGTAGGTCGATCGCCCGGTCCATGCGCCTGCTGCGCGGCCAGGCCCTGCGGATCGCCCAGGTCGAGCTGCCGGACGCCCTGGACCGGCTGCGAACCGTCAGCGGTGGGGTGCCGCACATCGAGGTCGCCCCGGCGGTGGTCCGTTCGCTGGACGAGATCGGGGAGCTGGCGGAGGCGTTCGTGGCGGTGCACCGCAGCGCGGTCAGCGTCGCGGTCGAGCAGGCGGCGATGCGGCGCAACGTCAACGCCATGTTCGTGAACCTGGCCCGGCGCAGCCAGGTGCTGGTGGAGCGGCAGCTCGAACTGCTCGACGACCTGGAGCGTGAGGAGAACGACCCGGACCAGTTGGAGAACCTGTTCAAGCTGGACCACCTGGCTGCCCGCATGCGGCGCAACGACGAGAGCCTGCTGGTGCTCGCCGGTACGGAGTCCACCCGGCGGTGGCAACGGCCGGTCGCGCTCGGCGCCGTCCTGCTCGCCGCCGCCGCCGAGATCGAGCAGTACCGGCGGGTTCGCCACGAGTCGGTGCCCGACCTGTACCTGGTCGGTCACACGGTCGGGGAGCTGGTGCACCTGCTCGCCGAGCTGTTGGAGAACGCGACCGCCTTCTCCCGGCCCGACACCGTGGTCTCGGTGAACGCCCGCGTCGACGGCGCGGACGCCGTCGTCGAGATCACCGACCGGGGGCTGGGCATGAGTCCGGCGGCGCTGGCCGAGGCGAACGGCGTTCTCGCCACGCCGCCGGCCGCCGACGTCGCGACAGTCGAACGGATGGGCCTGTTCGTGGTCAGTCACCTGGCGGCCCGTCTCGGGGTCCGGGTGCGGCTGCACGGCGGTCAGCAGGGCCTGGTCGCGGTGCTCCAGCTGCCGGGCTCGTTGCTGGCTGCGGCGCCGGCGGAACAGGTGGCGGGGACGGTCCCGGCCCGGATGCTGACCACCGGGGAAGGGGTGGCCACGGCGGGCGGCCCGGACGACCAGCCGGTGGCGGGCCGCCGGCCGGTCACGGTGCCCCGGCAGGGACGACCGGTGCCGGTCCGGGCCGAGAACGTGCTCACGCCGGCCACCGGTGGGACGGGTGGCGGCTGGTGGTCCCGGAAGGCGCCGTCGGCACCCGCTCGGCCCGGGCCGGCCATGTCGCCCGAGGCTCCGGTGACGGGGGGCGTGAACGCACGCGGTCTGCCGACGCGCGTGCCGATGGCCCAGCTCGCGGCGATGAGCGGGTCGATCAGGCCGCAGCCGGGGCCGTCGACGCACGACCCGGACCCGGACGCGGTCGGCGGAATGCTCTCCCGCCTCTACAGCGGAGTACGGCGGGCGGAGGCGGAGGACACCACCGAGATACCTGTGCCGCCTACCGGTGGGCGCAGGGAAGGAGGACGACAGTGACGACCTTGAGTCAGGAGGCGCGGGACCTGAGCTGGCTGGTCAGCGGCTTCGCCGAGCGGGTGCCGGGGGTGGCCCACGCGGCGGTGGTCTCCTCGGACGGGCTGCTGGTGGCGATCTCCGATCACCTGCCCAGGGACAACGCGGACAAGCTCGCCGCGGTGACCTCCGGGCTGATGAGCATCACCTCGGGCGCGGCGCAGATCTTCGACGGGGACGTGGTCAAGCAGACGGTCGTCGAGATGGGCCGGGGCTACTTCCTCGTCATGCAGGTGCGTGACGGGTCGATCCTCGCCACCCTCGCGGCCGGGGACGCCGACATCGGCGTGGTGGGCTACGAGATGGCCCGGCTGGCCAAGCAGGCGGGGGAGATGCTCACTCCGGCGCTGCGGGCCGAGCTGCAGCAGGCGTTGCCGCGCTGACCGGCGGGGTCCTCTCCGTGGCCGGTGACCCGCGGGCGCGCGGGTCCGCCGGCCCGGGCCCCGGGCTCGGCGTGCCGGGCCCGGGGCGGTGCGTCGCTGCTCAGAAGCCGTTGTCGGCGATGACGGCGCGGTACCAGTGGGCGCTGCGCTTGAGGATGCGCCGCTGGGTCGCGTAGTCCACGTACACCAGGCCCCAGCGCTGGTCGTACCCCTCGTCCCATTCGAAGTTGTCGAGCAGCGACCAGACGTGGAAGCTCTCCAGCGGTACCCCGGCCGTCACCGCCCGGTGCGCGGCGGCCAGATGGTCCCGGAGGAAGGCGACCCGTCCGGCGTCGTCGACGGTGCCGTCGGCGTTCAGGCTGTCCGCTGTGGGCAGTCCGTTCTCCGTCACGGTGAGCGGGACCGGCCCGTAGTCGCGGGTGACCCGGGTCAGGATGTCGTACATCCCCTGTGGGTAGATCTGCTGCCAGTCGGCCTCCGAGGTCGGCCAGCGTCGTGCGGTGCCGCCGCCGGCCGTCACGTAGATCGGCGTGTAGTACTGCACCGCGAGGATGTCGATCGGCGACGAGATGATCTCCAGGTCCCCGTCGGCGATGCCCTGCACCATCCGGCTCTGCGGTCCGAGGTCCGCGAGTACGTCCTGCGGATAGCGGCCGGCGAAGACGGAGTCGAGGTAGAGGCGGTTCTCGTAGCCGTCGTAGAGCCGGGCGGCGGCCGCCGCCTCGGGCGAGTCGTCGGCGGGGTAACAGGGGTGCAGGTTCAGCGCCGGTCCGATGCGACCGGGGCCGGTGGCGCGCAGTGCCCGTACGGCGAGTCCGTGCGCGAGTTGCAGGTGGTGGGCGACCAGGTAGGCGGCCTCGGGGTCCTGCCGGCCGGGTGCGTGGTGCCCGGAGAGGTATCCGTTCTGCACGACCGTCTTCGGTTCGTTGATGGTGAGCCAGACCGGTACCCGGTCGCCGAGCGCGCGGAACACCTTCTCGGCGTAGTCGGCGAAGCGGTAGGCGGTGTCCCGCGACTCCCAGCCGCCGGCGTCCTGGAGGGTCTGCGGCAGGTCCCAGTGGAACAGGGTGGCCATCGGGGCGATGCCGCGTTCGTGCAGGCCGTCGACGAGCCGGCGGTAGAAGTCGAGGCCGCGCTGGTTGGGCGCGCCGGTGCCGTCGGGCTGGATCCGCGGCCAGGCGATGGAGAACCGGTAGCTACCCAGCCCGAGGTCGCGCATCAGGTCGAGGTCCTCGCGGTACCGGCGGTAGTGGTCGGCGGCCACGTCGCCGGTGTCGCCGTTGCGGGTACGCCCGGGGGTTCGGCTGAAGGTGTCCCAGACCGACTCGCCCCGGCCGTCCTCCTTCACCGCCCCCTCGATCTGGTAGGCGGACGTGGACGCTCCCCAGACGAAGCCGGGTGGGAAACGCAGCGGGGTAGGCATCGACATGTGTTCTCCTTGTGCGCCGGGCGCCCGCCGAGGGCGGGAGCGCTCCCATGATTATGGCAGCACGGCCCGATCGGCGCTCCGCGTCAACCGTCCGACCATCCCACCGGAAAAACGGACGCGAAAAAGCGGCTGACGTGGGATCACGCGCCGGACCTCGACGGAGTAACGTACGTCACTTGAGAGGCCGCTCCCCCCGTGGCGGCCTCTCTTTCTGCACCGACGTCAGCGTTGCGCCGGATCGACCGGATGCCGCAACCCGGGGTGCCCGGCCGGCAGCGACCGGCGCACCACCACCCAGCTCACCGCCAACGCCACCGCCACCAGCGGCCAGGTGAGCGCGACCCGGGCCACCACCAGCGCCACCACCTGCCCGCCGAGATAGAGCGGAACGAAGACCGCGACGCGCAGCAGGTAGGTGGCGGTCCAGATCCAACTGCCCCGCCCGTACGCCCGCACCAGCGCCGCGTCCCGCCGCCACCGGGTGCGTTGGCCGAGCGCGGCGCCGACCACCACGCCGAGCAGCGGCCAGCGCAGCACGATGCTGACCGCCCACGCCAGCGCGCTGGCCGCGTTGGAGAGCAACTGGAGCAGAAAGAAATCGGCCGCGCGACCGGTGCGCAACGCGATCAACGCCGCCACGCAGACCGCCAGCAGCCCGATCAGCACGGAACGAGGTCGGTCCCCCCGACGTAGCCGCCAGACCGCCACCACGGCCCCGGTGAGCACCGCCGCGCCGACCCCGACCCAGAGCGACTCGCCGCCCAGCAGCCAGCCCACCGCGAACGCGACCGGCGGCACTGTCGCGTCGACCGCCCCGCGGCGGCCGCCGAGCAGGTCGGCGAGCGACTCCGACCGGCTCTGATCAGCCGCTGCCGAACCTTCGGAGGCGTCGGCCGAGGCCGGGGTGTCGTGCTGCGGTGCGCCGGTCATCGTCACCTCCTCGCCTCGCCTCCAACCTAACGGCACGAAGCGGGCGGGCCACCCGTTGCCCACGCGGCAGCGCTCGCTAACGTTGGCCCGTGCGGGCGACGGCAAGGGGTTGGACGGCGGTCTGGCTGGTCGTGTTCGTTCTGGTGCAGGTGGCCGCGTTCCTCGTGACCTGGCAGGTGGCGGTGCACACCGAACTCGGCCAGTGGGTCGACACCGTGGCGCTGACCGGCAACCGGATCGGGCAGGACCGCATCGACGAACCGGTGGACCGGATCCTGAACGCCATGTCGGTGGTCTCGCTGCTGGCCGCGACCGCCGTGATCGGGTTCATCGCCCTGATGCGTGGCCGGATCGCGCTGGCGATCACCGCGACCCTGCTGATCGCCGGCGCCAACGTGACCACCCAACTGCTCAAGTACGGGCTGTCCCGCCCCGACCTCGGCATCGACCTCGCACGCATCTACGCCGGCAACAGCCTGCCGAGTGGGCACGCCGCCGTGGCGGCCTCCGTGGCGGTGGCGCTGGTGCTCGTTCTGCCGGCCAAGGTACGGGCGTTCGGCGCGTTCGTCGGCGCAGGCTACGCGGCCGCCGCCGGGGTGGCGACCCTCTCCGCCGGCTGGCACCGGCCCAGCGACGCGCTGGCCGCGTTCCTCGTCGTGGGTGTCTGGGCGGCACTGGCCGGACTGGTCCTGCTGTTCACCCAACGGGAACAGGCGCAGTTCTCCACCGCCGACGCCCACCGGGTCGCCTCGACGGTGCTCGGCATCGGCGGAGTGATCGCCCTGGTGATCGCCGGGCTGTCCCTGGGCTGGTTGACGGACCTGCGCGCCGTCGAACCGGAGGAACTCACCCGGCGGGCGCTCTTCGTCGCCTACGCCGGCAGCGCGGCCGGCATCGCCGGAACGATGGCGGTGGTGATGGCGCTGGTCCTCGCCGTGGTGCACCGGCTGGTCCCGCGCCACCAGGGCTGAGACGCGCTCAACAGGCGTAGATGCCGCGGCGAACTCGTGACCGGCAACCGCCTCGCGCACGTCGGTCACCAGCGGCGCGTCCGGCAGCTCCAACGGCTGTCCCGCTGCGCGCGTTACCCGCCGGGCCCGCACCGAAACGGCCGGGGAACCGGACGGCGTGCGCCGTGAGAGGGTACGAAGCGTAGCCGGTGAGGGGAGAAGCGGTGGACACGGTACGCGTGGCTTTCCGCGACGAGTGCGCCCGGCTGGGCGAGGTGCTGTCCGGACTGTCGGAGGCGGACCTGGACCGGCCCACCGACTGCCGGCCGTGGACCGTACGGGAACTGCTCGCCCACGTCCGCAGCGGCGCAGGCCGACTCACCGACATGCTCGCCGCGCCCGCCCCACCTCGGGCCGAGGTGGACGCCGCCACGTACTTCGGCGCGCCGAAGTTCACCCCGGAGGTCGACGCCGCCCGCATCGACAGCGGCCGGCGGGAGGCCCGTGAACTCGACGGCGCGGCGCTGGTGGCGGATTTCGACCGGGCCTGGCGGGGGGCCGAGGCCGCGGTCGCGGCCGCACCCGCCGACCGGGTGGTGCGCACCCGCCACGGCGACGCGATGAGCGTCACCGAGTTCCTGCGTACCCGGGCGGTGGAGGTCGGCGTGCACGGCCTGGACCTGGCCGCCGCGCTCGCGCTGGAGCCGTGGCTCACCCCGACCGCCGCGCAGGTGATCGCCGGGCTGCTCACCGATGGGCGGCCGGTCCCGCCCGAGCTGGGCTGGGACCGGCTGACGCTGATCCGCAAGACCACCGGCCGGGCGCGGCTCAGCGGCCGGGAACAGGCGGTCGTCGACGCGGCCGGCTTCCGTTGGCTCTCCTTCGGCGGCTGATCCGCCGGCCTCGGCAGCGGCCACCTGATCCGCCGGCCTCGGCAGCGGCCACCTGATCCGCCGGCCTCGGCAGCGGCCACCTGATCCGCCGGCCTCGGCAGCGGCCACCTGATCCACTCGGGCTCCTTGAAGTCGGGGTGTCAGCCCGCCGCGGATACCCCGACTTCAGGGAAGCCGAGTCGATCGAGGCACGTTGTCGAGACCGGCTCCGTCCGCGCAGATGCGAGCGAGGTAGGGAAGAGCGCGCTGCGAATGCGGCATAATCGGCCCCTTCCGGGTCGCAATTCCGATCCGCTAGAGTGGCCGTCGTGACGGTGTTCCGGATGAGTGAGGCAGCCGAGTTGCTCGGCGTCAGCGTGGACACGGTGCGGCGCTGGATCGATGCCGGACGGCTCACCGCCGGCCGGGACGAGCAGGGCCATCGGGTGATCGACGGGGTCGATCTCGCCGCGTTCGTCCGGGCGCAGGCCGGTGATCCGGAGCGCCGCGTCGAGGAGTCGTCGGCGCGTAACCGGTTGCGCGGCATCGTCACCGCCGTGGTCAAGGACGCGGTGATGGCGCAGGTGGACATTCAGGCCGGCCCGTTCCGGGTGGTGTCGTTGATGAGCCGGGAAGCCGTCGACGAGCTGGACCTCAAGGTCGGATCGGTGGCGGTCGCCGTCATCAAGTCGACCACCGTCGTCGTGGAGAAGCCCACGGCGAACACAGGCAGCAGAGGGAGGACCGGCTCGTGACGACACGACGTTTCCGCACCGCCGTGGCGGCCGTCATCGCCCTGACGGTGTTGGGCCTGGCTGGCTGCGGTGGTGATGGGAAGTCCGCCGACCGGCAGCCGGGTAGCGCGAGTTCCGAAGTGACCGGCAGCGTCACCGTGTTCGCCGCCGCGTCGCTGACCGAATCGTTCACGCAGCTCGGCAAGGACTTCGAGGCCGCCAACCCGGGCACGAAGGTCACCTTCAGCTTCGCCGGCAGCTCCGCCCTCGCGACGCAGGTCAACCAGGGCGCCCCGGCCGACGTGTTCGCCTCCGCAGCCCCGGCGAACATGAATTCCGTCGTCGACGCGGGCAACGGCGACGCTACCCCGACGACCTTCGTGCGGAACCAGCTCGTCATCGCCGTACCCGAGGGAAACCCCGACCGGGTCGGCGGCCTGGCCGACCTGACCAAGCCGGACGTCAAGGTCGCGCTCTGCGCCGAGCAGGTCCCGTGCGGCTCGGCGGCGCGGAAGGCGCTCGACACGGCCGGTGTGAAACTCACGCCGGTCACCCTCGAACAGGACGTCAGGGCCGCGCTGTCCAAGGTGAAGTTGGGTGAGGTCGACGCCGCGTTGGTCTACCGGACGGACACGAGGACGGCCACCGCGGACGTCGACGGTGTCGAATTCCCCGAGTCGGCCGCGGCGGTCAACGACTACCCGATCGTCGTGCTGAAGCACGCAACCAACAAGCCGGCGGCCCAGGCCTTCGTCAAGTACGTGCTGTCCGACGCGGGCCGTGCCGTGCTCACCGCAGCCGGATTCCAGGTCCCGTAACCGATGTCCCGGCTCGACACCACCGTGGCGCGCCCCGACCGGAGCGCGCCACGGCCACGGCCACGGTCCCGGCAGACGACCCGCATCCCGCTGGCGCTGCTCCTGCCCGCCTCACTCGGACTGCTCTTCCTGGTCCTGCCACTCGCCGGTCTGCTCGCCCGCACCCCGTGGACCTCGCTGCCGCAACGGCTCACCGAGCCGGGCGTCCTCACCGCCCTGCGGCTGTCCCTCCAGACCGCCACCCTCGCGACGCTGCTCTGCCTGGTCCTCGGGGTGCCCCTGGCCTGGCTTCTCGCCCGGGTCGAGTTCCCCGGCCGGCGGATCGTGCGCGCACTGGTCACCGTGCCTCTCGTCCTGCCACCGGTGGTCGGCGGCGTCGCCCTGCTGCTCGTCTTCGGCCGGCGCGGGCTGCTCGGGTCCTGGCTCGACTCGGCATTCGGCATCACCCTGCCGTTCAGCACCACGGGCGTGGTGCTCGCCGAAGCCTTCGTCGCCATGCCTTTCCTCATCATCGCGGTCGAAGGGGCGCTACGTGGCGCCGACAGCCGCTACGAGGAAGCCGCCGCCACTCTGGGCGCGAACCGGTGGACCACCTTCACACACGTCACCCTTCCGCTGGTTGCGCCAGGTGTCGCCGCGGGAGCCGTGCTGTGCTGGGCGCGCGCACTGGGGGAGTTCGGCGCCACCATCACCTTCGCCGGCAACTTCCCGGGGCGTACGCAAACGATGCCGATAGCCGTCTACCTCGCCCTGGAAACCGACCTGGAGGCCGCCATCGTGCTCAGCCTCATCCTGCTCACCGTCTCCGTGGCGATCCTGGCCAGCCTCCGCGACCGTTGGATCAGCGCACCATGACCACCGACGTCACCGTCCACCCGGCGGAACGGCACCTGACCGGGCCGCTGCTCGACGCCCGTCTCGTCGTCGAGCGCGGGACCTTCCGGCTCGACCTGCCACTGACGATCAACCCGGGTGAGGTCGTCGCCCTGCTCGGCCCCAACGGAGCCGGAAAGAGCACCGCACTGCGAGCCCTCGCCGGGCTGCTGTCCCTGTCGGCCGGGCACCTCACCCTTGCCGGGCGCGAACTCGACAATCCGAGCCGCCGGACGTGGACGCCCACCGAGCAACGCCGCATCGGGGTGGTCTTCCAGGACTACCTTCTCTTCCCCCACCTCAGCGCGCTGGACAACATCGCGTTCGGCCCCCGCCGACGCGGCGTGAACCGGCAACAGGCACGGCGCCAGGCGGCCGACTGGCTGGAACGGATGGGGCTCGCCGAACACGCCCGCCGCAAACCCCGACAACTCTCCGGCGGGCAGGCCCAGCGGATCGCCCTCGCCCGGGCCCTCGCGGTCGACCCGGCGCTGCTGCTGCTCGACGAACCGCTCGCCGCTCTCGACGCCCGCACCCGGCTCGACACCCGCGCCCAGCTCCAGCAGCACCTCGCCGCACATCGCGGCGCCACCCTGCTGGTCACGCACGACCCGCTCGACGCTCTCGTGCTCGCCGACCGGCTCGTCATCATCGAACACGGCCAGGTGGTCCAGGAGGGCGACGCCGCCACGATCACCGCGCAGCCGCGTACCGACTACGTGGCCCGCCTGGTCGGCCTGAACCTGTACCGCGGTCGCGCCAGCGGACACACCGTCCTGCTCACCGACACGTTCCGGCTGACCACGGCCGAACAGCACGACGGCGACGTCTTCGTGGCCTTCCCGCCGTCAGCTGTCGCCCTGCACCCGAACCACCCCGACGGCAGCCCCCGCAACAGTTGGCCCGCCACCATCACCGGCATCCAGCCGAACGGCGACAACCTCCGGGTCCAACTGGCCGGCCCGATCGATCTCGCCGCCGACATCACCCCGCTCGCCGCCGCGCAACTCCACCTCGTGCCCGGTCAGCGCGTCTGGGCCGCGGTGAAAGCGACCGAGACCCGTGCGTACCCCGCGGCGCCGCAGTAGCCACGTGATCCCGGGCCGCCGGTCCACGGGTCGCCGTCAGGCCGGTCGGCCAGGTCGGTGGCTCGGTGGCACAGAAGCCTGGGTAGCGTGCCTGTTATGAGTGAGGACACCTTCCGCTCGGTGGAGATCGAGCGCACCAGCTTGGGGAAGTACGTCGTACGGAACGCCCGCGGCGGGTCGTTGTCGATGGGCTCGGGCGAGGAGGGCAGCTTCACGCCGGTGGAACTGCTCCTGGCGGCGATCGGCGGCTGCACCTCGATCGACGTGGATCACATCACCAGCCGCCGCGCCGAGCCGACCCGGTTCGCCGTCAAGGTCACCGGCGACAAGATTCGGGACGAGAGCGGAAACCGGATGGAGAATCTCACCGTCGAGTTCACCGTGGCGTTCCCGGAGGGCGCGGACGGCGACAAGGCGCGCGAGGCGCTGCCCCGATCGCTGCAGCAGTCGCACGACCGGCTCTGCACCGTCTCCCGTACCGTCGAACTCGGCACTCCCGTCTCGATCGTCGAGGCGGCCGGCACCAGCAGCGACTGAGGTCTCCGGCCTCACCCGGTGTACACGCCCCGGTCCGCGGCGTCGCGGACCGGGCGATGACAGGAGCCCTGAGGGAAGCCGCGTGCCCTGGTGGTCGACGTTACCGAACAGCTCGGACGGGGCAGCGCGCCGGACCGGTGAGGCCGCAGAGCGCAACGCCCGCAACTGGTCCGGTACGTCGACGGCGGGCCGGGCGTACTGGGCGCTGCTCGGCCCCGGTGTCCAGCTGCGCCGCACCGACTTCAACGTGGACGAGTACCTGCGCTCCCGGCACGGCGACGCCGACGCGATCGCCGTCTTCGCCCCGCGCGAGGGACGCTGAGCGGGCTGGCTCCAGCGGGTCTGTGAACAGCGCGCTGGACGACCCGCACCGAGGGGCGTAGGGACATGGTTTGTGCCGCCTTTAGAGCTGAATCGTCTACGACATCGGGTCCGGCGGGCTCGGGGGTCGGGAAGCCCCTGCCGCCTCCGCGTGGGCAACCCGCTCGATCCGTATCTGCGGAACGCTTCCTGGTCGGCTACTACGCCGGTCACGGCGAGGTCGAGCTGCCGTAGCGCGCATTACGAGGTCGAGGCTGTCGTGGCGCCCACGATGAGCGTGGCGTCTTGGACCCTGCTGGCCGGGAGGTCGCCACCACCCCTCGTCGGTCGCCGGCCAGTACGGACACCCTGGCCCGGCGTCACGGGCACCGCTCGTCGGCCGCACGCAGCACCGCCACGGCGTTGCGGCACCGCCCGCGACGTTGCAGCAGCGTCAACGGCAAGGCAGCACCGTCACGGCGTTGCCGCACCGCCCGCGACGTTGCAGGACCGCCGACGACGAAGCAGTACCGGGCACGGCAGGGCGTAGGCCTCCCACGGGACGCGCTGACTCGCCTGCGACATCAGCTCCAAAGGCTTCACACACAGCACCTGGTGTCGGCCGCCACCGACCAATCGTCGTGGTGGATCGAGGCAGCAACCTTCGGCGCTCCTCACGCCCTGGTGACCGACACCCCGGGTGACCGTGGGCGTTTCGTCTGCCGTGCCTGTGCCGACGCCTCTTCATATCGGGGTTTATGTTTGCGTTGCCGTCGTGGTGACACCTGAAGGCTCACGGCAAATCACCACAAGAGACTCATGAGCCAACCGTCGTACGCCGAGCCTGAGGTGGCGGACCCGGTGTCGCCAGCCCGAACAGCTCCCGGCAGGGGTCGAGACCCTCGATCGTGACGGCGGGCCGGTCGCTCGCCGCCCAGTCCGGCCGGCCCAGCCGCAACCGCTGCGAGACCCGCACCTCGTCGTGCAGCACGTCCCGGCTGATCCCGTCCGGCTGTTGACATCCTCTCCGCCCTGAAGGACGGAGATTCCCTCCACGCTGCGCGTGGAACACGCAGCGTCCGGGTGGGTTACCGCTTCGCCGCGCGGTGCCACCATCGCTGGTGGTCTGACCCGCGCTCCACGGTCGTTGAGGTCCGCCTGTCCAGCGGCCCTGACGTTCCTGGCGGCATTGACGTCGCGGTCGTGGTGACTGCCGCACGGGCAGTCCCACGCTCGGACATTGAGCACCATCTTCTCGTTGACCCGTCCGCAGTCGGAGCACATGCGGGTGGACGGGAAGAACCGGTCCACCCGTCCGAACGTGCGGCCGTACCTCGCGGCCTTGTACTCCAACATCCCTGTGAACGACGCCCATCCGGCGTCGTGCACGGACTTGGCCAGCCGGGTCCGGCCGAGACCGGCAACGCACAGATCCTCAACATAGATCGCTTGGTTCTCGCGAACGATGGCCGTGGACAGTTTGTGCTGCCAGTCGCGCCGGGTGTCGGCCACCCGCGCGTGGGCGCGGGCGACCTTGACGACGGCCTTCTTGCGGTTGGCCGAGCCCTTCTGCTTGCGGGAGAGAGCCTGTTGCAGCCGCTTGAGCTTGCCCGCCGCACGGCGCAGGAACTTCGGCGCGGCGACCTTCGTGCCGTCCGAGAGCACCGCGAAATGCGTCAGCCCCAGGTCGATGCCCACCTCGGACTCGACCGGCGGCAACGTCTCGTCCTCGGCGGTTTGCACGACGAACGAGGCGTAGTACCGCCCGGCCGCGTCCCGGATGATCGCCACGCTGGACGGGTCCGAGGGCAACGACCGCGACCAGCGCACATCCAGGTCGCCGATCTTCGGCAGACGCAGCCGGCCGTTGTCCAGCACGCGGAACCGGCTGTTTTTCGTGAAGCGGATGGCCTGCCGGTTGTCCTTGCGCGACCGGAACCGGGGCGGAGCCACCGCGCGGCCCTTGCGCTTACCCGAGACCGAGGCGAAGAAGTTGCGGTACGCGGTGTTCAGGTCCGCGAGTGCCTGCTGCAACACCACGCTGGAGACCTCGCCCAGCCACGCCCGCTCGGGCGTCGCCTTCGCCTCGGTGATCAGCCGACGGGACAGCTCCCCGTCCGAGATGTACTTCTCGCCCGCCTCGTGGGCCTGCTGACGCAGGCGCAGCCCGTCGTTGAACACCACCCGCGCGCACCCGAACGCCCGAGCCAGCTCGATCCGCTGGCCGGGCGTCGGATACACGCGGAACTGGTAACGGAGCTGCACGGAAAGCACCGTACCATGTTGGTTTATGGCAGAAATTGAAGGTATCCGGACTGGTAGGCACTGTGTTTTCGCGATGCACGTCCACTTGGTCTTCGTAACGAAGTTCCGGCACAAGGTGTTCGCCGACCGGCACCTGACCCGGATGGAGGCGATCATGCGGGACGTGTGCGCCGACTTCGAGGCCGAGCTGGTCGAGTTCAACGGCGAGAACAACCACGTACACCTGCTCGTCAACTACCCGCCCAAAGTCGCCGTCGCCCGGCTGGTCAACAGCCTCAAAGGCGTCTCCTCGCGCCACCTACGGCAGGAATTCCCCGACCTCACGCGCCACTACTACCAGACCAACAAACTCTGGTCGGGCTCGTACTTCGCAGGCTCCGTCGGCGGCGCACCGCTGAGCGTCGTGAAGCAGTACATCGAGCAGCAGAACCGTCCCGGTTAAGGCACTGCTCGGGCCTGGCGGCCCTCCCAGCACGGGCCTTCACCCCCGGCCTGAAGGCCGGAGCACTGGCCCGCATCCCGGTAGCCCAGCCTCTTCGAGATCGCCAGCGGGGCGGGGTTGTCGGCGAAGGACTCGGTGACGGCGTACTCGGCGTCGAGCCCCGCGAACGCCAGATGCAGCATCGCCGCCCGCATCTCCCGCCCGATGCCCCGCCCGTGATGTTCCAGGCCGAGCCAGGACGCGCTCTTCACCTCACGGAGCACGGCGAAGTCACGGCCGGACATCTGCTGCACACCCACCGGCCGGTCATGCTCGAAGACCACCAGTTGCAGGCTCCAACTCTGTGGCGTCCACTCTCCGCGGGCCCGCCACTGCCACTGCACCACCCTGCGCGCCAACTCCCGTGGCGGCAGGTCCGTCCACGGGGTCAGGAAGGGCCGCTCATCGGGCCGGTGGACGCCGCGCGCGGCCAGTTCGGCCAGCTCGGCGAGCTCGTCGTCGGTCGGGAGCCGCAACTCCAGGCGGTCGGTCCGCACGCGTAGCCCAAGCAGGGGCCAATGGTCGATCAGCACAACGCATTCTCGCGCCCGCCGTCCCGGCGTCGCACCCCGGTTACCGGCCGCCGTCCCGACACCGCACCTCGGTTACCGGCCGGCGTGCCATGCTGGCGCCCATGTCGAGCCATCCCTTCGCGGAGACGCCGGAACCGCCGTACGTCGCGGTCATCTTCACGTCGGTCCGCACCCCCGGGGACAACGGGTACGCCGTGATGTCCGCGTCGATGGACGCGCTGGCCCGCGAGCAGCCCGGGTTCCTCGGCATCGAGTCGGCCCGCGAGGGCGTCGGGATCACCGTGTCGTACTGGGCGGACCAGGCGGCGGCGCGGGGCTGGAAGCAGGTCGCCGCGCACCTGGTCGCCCAGCGCCGAGGCCGCGACGTCTGGTACGCGGACTACCGGGTCCGGGTAGCCACTGTGGAGCGGGAGTACGGCCACGACTCCTCCTCGCTCGACGGCGAACACTGACGGGGACGGTCGAGCAGGCGGCGTCGGTGCTCAGTCGGGCCAGCCGGCCTTGTTGTTCACCGACTCGCGGGAGATCCCGGAGCCGGTCTCCGGCCAACTGCCGAACCGCTCCTCGTGCAGGTGCGCGAAGAAATAGCACATCGATTCGCATTCGGCGTCCAGCAGGGCCACGGTCGGATCGGCCTTGACCGCCTCGTGGAACTGCTCGCCGAGCGCCACGATGAACCCCCGGGCGTAGAGGAACCCGTCGTCCGAACCGTCGGTCACCTCGTGGATGTCGGCCCGATCGATGTCGTACAACTTCCGCTCGACCACCCGGTCGAGGTCGGTCAGCTCCGGGCTCGACAGGTCGGCGGAGAGATCGTGAAGGTTGGCGAGGAACCGGTCGAGCCAGGCGTCGATGGCGTACAGCTCGTGGTCCTCGGCGTCTGGGGCGCGGTCGAGCAACGCCCGGCGCAGCGCGGCCGGCTCTGGGCCGAGCAACGCCCACGCCGACTCGATCAGGGCCCAGAGTTGCGCCTCGTCGGCGGCGGTCGGCATCGCGCCGACAGGGTCAACGGTCGTGGTCACGGCGGAAATGTAGCCATCGGTACCGACAGGAATCCCTGCAATGCGTGCCGCGTGGGTCGACGAGGCGCCCGCCGCGTAGACCGGATGGTCCATGCCGCCAGTTCCGCTACGGCATCTACTGAATGCGGAAGGGAAACCGGATGGCCTCTGTTCGAAGCCGCCCGGTAACCTGCCTCGGCCTGGAAGGGGACTGCGGTGAGCGAGACGATGGCCCTGTGGCGGCCGACCGGCCCCACGGAACTGGACCTCGTGCGCGCCTCCGGCTGGAAGGCGTGGCCGCCACGGCTGCCGGACCAGCCGATCTTCTACCCGGTTCTCAACGAGCAGTACGCGATCATGATCGCCCGGGACTGGAACGTGCCCGCCTCGGGCGTCGGCTTCGTCACCCGGTTCGAGATCGACAGGGGGTTCGCCGCCAGGTACCCGGTACGGCAGGCCGGTGGCCGCGACATCCTTGAACTGTGGGTGCCGGCCGAGGAACTCGAAGAGTTCAACCGGCACATCGTCGGGCTGATCGAGGTCGTCCACGAGTTCCGGGCCGGCAGTGGCGCGCAGGCGTGAGCCACGCGCTCATCGATTGAGGAACCGCACGATGGCGTCACGAACCAATCGATCCGGGTCGCGCGGACGGAGGTCAGGGTCGGAGAACGGCGGGCTGGCAACCAGCTCAGTCAGAACGGTCGCCAGCTGCTTGCGTTCCGCCGCCAGCCTCGACCACGCAGAGTCGGGTAGCCGCAGCACGGTGGCGAGCAGGTCGCCCGGGTGGTAATCGCCCTCCGCCAACGGATTGCGGAGCAGGACCTGTACGGCGCGGGGCAGCAAGGCCGACACCCCGATCCCTTGCCCGAGCATGATGCGCAGCTCTTCGACAGTGAACGAAGGTATCGGCTTACGTCGTAGATCGCTGCAACGCCTGACGAGAGAGGTGGCGTCCGGACCGGGGTTCGGCCAGACGTCCCGCTCAAGCTGCTCGATCGTCGTCACGGCGATCAGGGTAGCCAGCACCGGGATTCGGGCCCGCCGGTCACGGGATGTCGCGGCGTCCGAGCCGGCTCGCGACGTACGCGACGAGCCGGCCTACCGTTCGGGCCCGATGGTTCGCGTACCGCTCGGCGCTCGGCCGGGGCCTGTCCGGCGGAATCATGCCGGACAGGCCCCAGGTCCCGATGGGGGCCTAGCTGTAGCGCTTCAGCGTGAAGGTGAAGTCCCCGGAGAACTTGCCGCCCAACCGGACTGCCGAGACGAGCTTCCCCGCCGTGATCAGTCTTTCGACCTCGGCCCGCGAAAGACCGCAACCTTCGGCGATCAGTCGCACCGGCCGGACCGGGATCCGCGCCGCGAATCGGACCGAGACGTCGACCACCTCACGGTCCAGGTGATCCGATCCGGCGGTGTCGAGGCGCCAGGCGTTGTCCCAGTCGAGGGCGACGCGGTTACGGTGCTGCACGACCGGATCCTGGAGCAGTTCGGCTGTCAGGCCAAGGTCGTTGTCATGCAGCTGGTCCAGCAGCTCAGGTCGTACGGAGCGCACGTTCGTCCGCTCCAGGATCGTGAGCTTTGCGGTTTCCCCGCAGCCGGCGCAGAGGACGAGGAGCCAGGCGTCGAGGAGTTTGTGGTTGGCGTTGACGCGAAATTTGCCGCTCGCTCGGAAGTGCTCGGACGTGCACGCGTGGCAGCGGCGACGAACGAGCGGCAGGCAGGTGGGTACGACCATCCAGTTGTTGAGCACAGAAGCACACCGGTTTCAGTGAGAAGTCCGCAGCAAGAAGGAGCGCGGCGCAGATGCGCGACGCGCGACAAATCAGCGCTCGGGAGGTCTCACAGGGTGTACAACGGCATGTCCTCGGCTAGACGACTCGATCCGGCAGCACGCTAGCGACGCACGGCGGCGCTGCGCCATCGACTTTTCGAGCGCCGGTGTCGATCTCGACTGTCAGCGTCGGGTGCGGTCGAGGTCTTCGCCGCTGTGGCGTGGGGTCGTCGCCCAGGACGGGCGCCAGGCGGGCGTGGGAGGCGGAGACAGGTGTCCTAAGTGGTCGATGATCGCCCGGAGCCCCGGGTGCGGATTCTCTCGGCGCAGGATGAGCGAGAGCGGGTACGAGAGCGCCGGGTTCACGATCGGGATGCGGCGCAGGTCGTGGTTCGCCGGCCAGACGTACCGGTCGCGCGAGCCGACGAGGGTTGCCACGTCCGCGGAGTCCGCCAGGATGTCGAGGAGCACCTCGTTGCCGAAGTTCGGGCCTGCGGCGTCGATGCGGAGGTCGAAGTCGGTGGCGAGCTGGTCGTAGAACTCCGCCCATTCGCTTCGCGGCGCGATCCCCGGCACCCAGATCCGGTGCCGCCGCAGCTGGGACGGTGTCAGTGTTCGTGCGGAGGCGAGCGGGTGCCGCGGGCCGACCAGGAGCTCCAGCGGGGAGTCGAACGCGTGGACCATTCGCACGTCGTGCGGCAGGGTGGCCGGGTCGGTGACCGAGCGGAACGAGGCGTCGATGTCGCCCGCCTGGACGGCGGCGACCGCCACGCGTGGGTCGTTGACCCTGAGGGTCACCACGTCGAGGTCGATCTCCGGATGTGACCGCCAGTAGTCGTGCAGGACGACTGCCTGTGCGGATCGCAGGCCGAGCACGTCGATGCGTAGGGCTCGCGAGCCCGGCTTGATCGCGGTGATGGCGCGATCGACGCCGGCGATGATGTTCCGGGCGTGCGGCAGGAAGGCTTGCCCGTCGAGGGTCAGTTCGACCCCTCGGGCGGTGCGGGTGAACAGGCGGACGTCGAGTTCGCGTTCGAGGCTCGCGATCCGCTTCGAGACGGCCTGTTGCGTCACGCCGAGTTCGTCGGCCGCGCGTTGCAGCTGTCCGAGTTCGGCGGCGCGGACGAACGATCGCATCGCCTCGGTATCCACTGATCCAGCATACGTAGGGACAACCGATGGTTGTGGCTCGCCCGGGAGCCGGTTGTTTGCTCCCGGGGCGGCGCGGCCGGTGTGATGCAGCGACCCGAACATCGGTTGTCGCGAGGGGGTCGCATGCGCGTGCGGTTGGGACGCGATTTCGGTCGGCTGTGGTCGGCCTACGCCGTCAGTACCTACGGCACGTGGCTCGCCTTCGGCGCGTTTCCGCTGATCGCGGTCGACGTGCTGGACGCGCCGGCATTCGCCGTGTCGCTCCTGGAGGCGGCCGGGCTCGCCGTCGCCGCGGTCGTCGCGTACCCGCTCGGGCCGTGGGTCGAGCACCGGGCGAAACGTCCGGTGATGATCGCGATGGACCTGGTCCGGTTCGTCGCGATGGCGAGTGTCCCGATCGCGTACGTCCTCGGCCTGCTCTCGTACGGTCAACTGCTGGTTGTGTCGGTCGTCTCCGGGGCCGCGAGCATCGCCTTCAGCGCCGCCTCCGGCGCGTACCTGAAGTATCTCGTCCGCGGGGATCACCTCCTGGTCGCGAGCGGGAGATTCGAGGGCACGAGCTGGGTGGCGACCGCGGCGGGCCCGCCCCTCGGTGGTGCGCTCGTCGGGTTGCTCGGTCCGGTCGCCACCGTCATGGCCGACGCCTTCAGCTACCTGCTGTCCGCGCTCGGTGTCCTCCGCATCCGCGGCGGCGACGTCGCGGCACCGCGCGACCTCGCCCCCGGGCTGTCCGGAGGCGACCTGCTCGGCGGCTGGCGCTTCATCGTCCGCGACCACGCCCTGAGGCGCCTGTTCCTCAACTCGATCCTGGTCGGCGGCCTGATCATGGCCACGGCCCCGCTCCTGGCCGTCCTCCTGCTGGGCCAGTACCACTTTCCGGCCTGGCAGTACGGTCTCGCCTTCGGCATCCCGGCACTCGGTGGGTTCGTGGGCGCCCGCCTCTCCGCGCGTCTCGTGACCCGCTACGGCCGCTACCGAACCATGATCGTCTTCGGCTGGCTGCGGTCGCTCTTCCCACTCGGTCTCGCGTTCGTCCAGCCCGGCATCTCCGGGCTACTCACCGTGATCATCGTCGAGGGTCTGCTGGTCACCTGCATGGGCGTGTTCAACCCGATCTACGCGACGGAACGCCTGCAACGGACTCCTGCGAATTTCACCGCCCAGGTCTTGAGCACCTGGAGCGCCGCCGGCAAACTCCTGCAGGCTGCCCTGATGGTGGTCTGGGGCATCCTCGCCTCACTCACCAGCCCGCTGGCCGCGATCACCATGTCCGGCGTTCTCCTGCTCGCCACCCCGCTGCTGCTGCCCAACCGGAGACAGTTGTCCGCCGCCGATCCCGTCGGCTCGGCCGAAGCCGTCCGGGTCGCGTGACGCGCCGGCCCACCGCACAGCGGGTCCACGGCGGAGGGTCACTCGTACATCAGGTGCGTCATCATTCCGGCGTCGGCGTGCGGCAGGTTGTGGCAGTGGTTGGCCCACACCCCGGGGTTGTCGGCGCGGAACGCCACCTCCCAGACCTCACCGGGGCGTACGTCGAACGAGTCGAGCCACAACGGGCTTCCGATCGCCGGTCTGCCGTCGCGGGAGAGCACCAGGACGTGATGGCCGTGCAGATGCCACGGGTGCACCACCAGTGACCGGTTCACGATGGTGAACTTGACGACGTCGCCGAGGCGTACGACCTGGGGTGGGATGTCGGGATCGGCCGCGCCGTTGACGGTGTGGGCGTACCGGGGGAGCAGCCCGTGCAGGTCGAGGCCCCGATCGAGGACGAGGTCGAACCTCTTGTCGAACCGGGAGAAGGGCACCGGAGAGCTTGCGCCGTAGGTGAGCGGGTCCAGCGCGGGCCACTCGCCTGTCGCCGTCGACACCGGTCCGGTCGAGTAGACCGCCCGCCCGTCGACGAACAGCGCCACCGGGGCGGCTGGCGCGGTGAACACCAGGTCGTAGCGGCCCCCGGCCGGGATCAGCACGGCGGTGTCCACGAGGGGCGTCGGTCCGTGCAGGTCGTACCCGTCGATCGCGGCGACCCGGAACGAGGTGCCGGCCAGGGCGTACCGGTGCGTGGTGCTGTCGGTGTTGATCAGCCGCAGCCGGACCGGCGTGCCCGCCTCGATCGGCTCCGTCGTCGGCTCGGGCAGCGGGAGACCCGCCAGGGTGTGCACCGGCACCGTGACGTCGACACCGGTCGCCGGTGCCGGGCGTACCACCAGGACGCCGTAGAGCCCCATCCGCACGCCGACGTCGGACACCGAATGCGTGTGGTACCAGTACGTGCCGACCTGGTCGGCGGTGAACCGGTAGACGAACTCCTGGCCGGGCAGCACCGCCTCCTGGGTGATGCCGGGCACCCCGTCCTGGCTGTTCGGCACGTCGTAGCCGTGCCAGTGCAGGGTCACACCCCGCTCGATGTCCCGGTTGCGCAAGGTCACCTCCAGAACGTCGCCGACGGTGGCGGTCAGCTCCGGCCCGGGAACCTGCCCGTTGAAGGCCCACGCCGCGACGGCACGGCCGCTCACGTTCACCGTGGTGGTCCCCGCCGTCAGGGTGACCCGGCGGGTCGGTTCGCCCACGGTCCGGGTGTCCGGATAGTCGTGATCGTGGGGTACGCCGGAAGCCGGGTTCGGGGCGACGGCCAGCCCGGTCCCGGTCACCAGCGCCGCGACCCCCACCGCGAGGACCGTCCGGGACACCGTGCCCGACGGACGCGGCCCGAGAACGCGCCACGTCACCGCGGTCGCCGCGGCGACTCCGGCGACGGCGAGCAGTCCCGCGCCCGCCGACGCCGGGTAGCCGTGCAGGACCGTCACGAGCAGGGCGCTGCTCACGGCGTACCCGGCGAAGAGGAGCGGAACCGCGACGGACCGGATGTCGCGCGGGGCCCGCAGCAGCCGCGGTCCGGCGACGACCACCGCCGCGAGCGACAGCGGGGCGGCGATGAGGATCTTCTCCGCGGCGAACCACCAGCCGGCGCGGGCCAGCGCGACGATGGTGATCGCCCGGGCGAGGGTGGCGACCAGCGCGAAGGTGGCGAGTCCCAGCGCGAGCGGGCGGCGCCGGGCGGCCGCGGTGGCGCCGCCGCCCAGCCACCCGGCGGCGGCGAGGACCGCGATGACCAGGTCGGCCGCGATCAGCGAGCCGCTGGTCATGCCGGCTCCCCTTCCCGGACGGGCACGCTGGCGGGGACGGCCGGGGCCGGGTTGGCCAGCTCGCGCGATCCCCGGTGGAGGCCCACCACCACGTGTACCGCGACGATTCCGTTGACCGCGTGCAGCCCGGCGATGGTCAGGCCGACCGGGGTGCTGGCGCCCGCCGCGTCGGTGAAGGCGTTCGCGAACATGGCGAGCAGCGCCTGTAGGACGACGAGGCCGAGCGGCAGGACCGCCAGTCCGATGAGCCGGCCTGGCGCCTTCGCGAGCACCGCGAGCAGGATGGTGAGCAGGGTGAGGACGGGAATGACCGCCATCCCGTTGAGGCTGTGCAGGCTGTACGCGCCGTCATCCGCGGGTTTCGTGAACGCGCCCACGGCGGCGAAGACGAACTGCAGGGCGAACGCGACGAGCAGCAGCAGGCTGACGACGACCAGGGTCTTGCGCATTTGTCGACCTCCTAGAGCTGAGCCGGGGACAGGGTCTGGGCGACGTGGTCGGTGGCCGTGATCGCGCCGTAGGCGACCAGCCGCACGAGGTCGGCGTCGTCCGGATGGGACAGCCGCCAGAGGGCGACGTCGCCGTCGCGGATCGCGCCGGGTGCGAACGCCGCCAGCAGTGCTAGCCGTGTCCCCACGCGGTCCGTGCCGGGCAGGTCCCGGATCAGGTCGGCGACCCACTCCGCGGGGCGGGCCGGATGCCGTCCGTCCTCCCAGCGCACGGTCGCCGTGACGGTCTGACGGCCCACGTCGCCCAGCAGGTCTCCGCCTCGTCGGGCGACGTCCCGCAGCGACGCGTACGCCAGGCCGACCGGGGTGTTCCCGGCCCAGGCCGGTGGCGGCGTCGAGGTGGCACCGAGCAGCGGGAGGCTACGGCCGGGCTCCTTCGGCTCCCGCGCCGTCCTGGCGTAGAGCCGGCCCCCGACCGATCGGACCATCGGGGAACGTTGCAGGCCGCCGGGGAGCAGATCCGGGTCGAGCAGCGCCGAGACGATGCGGTTGATGAAGTGGAAGGCGAGCGCCGTGCCGGTGACCTCCGGACGGTACGGGCTGGCCCAGTCGGCGGCCTCCGGGGTGCGGCTGGCCTCGGCCCAGGCGGCGAGCGCGGCGTGCCTCGGGTCGGGTGGTGGTCCGCCCCGGGCGACGACCTCGGCCAGTTCGTGCTCGCCGAGTGCGTGCAGCAGCATCACGTGGGCGTCGACGCAGAACCGGCAGCGGTTGGCCCGCGACACCACCGCCGCGACGAGCTCGCGGTCGACCCGCGACGTGTCCCCGGCGAGCAGGGTCTCACGCATCAGCGCCCACGTCGCGGCCAGCAGCTCCGGCACGGCGGACAGGGCCTGGAAGGTGGGCGCCGGCCCGATGAACTCCTCGCGCAACTGCCCGTAGACCTCCGCGGTCAGGTCGGTCGCCGTCTTCGCCGGCACGGGAGTGAAGAAGCGGTATGTCATGGGATCGATGCTCGCGTCGGCGGTCCGGGAAGACGTCGTGCCACCGCAGGCACTTGGATGCCCGCAGGTACCACGTCCGCGGTACCTGTCATCTACTGCGGACGCAGGATGTTTCCTGATGACGGCCGATCTACAGTGCGTTCATGCGTCGCGACCTGCCGTACATCCTCAGCGGCCTCGCCCTCGGAGTCCTCCTGCTCGGCAACTCCGTGCTCGCGCCGGACGCCGCACCGGTGCACGCGGTCGACGTCGTCCTGATCCTGGCCATGGCGGCGGCCCTGGCGGTGTGCCGGCGGTACCCGGTGGTGGCGTTGCTCGTGGTGACCGCCGCCATGCTGGCCCTCCACGTCCGGGTGCACCCCGGGGTCTCCGCCGCGTTTCCCGTCCTCGGCGCGGTCTACGTCGCCGCCTGGCAGGGACACCGACTGACCTCCGTCCTGGCCAGCGTCGTCTTCCTCGTCGGCTTCCTGGCCCACGACATCAGGGTCGCGCCCGCCGACCGGCCCGCCCAGCTGATCGCCGAGCGGACCTCCCTGCTGCTGGGCTGGTTCGTGGCGGCCAACGTCGCCGGGCTCGTCGCGCGCCAGCGCCGGGCGTACCTGGAACAGGTCGAGCAGCGGGCGATCGAGGCCGAACGGACCCGTGAGGAGATGGCGTTGCGCCGTGCGGGGGAGGAGCGGCTGCGCATCGCCCGGGACCTGCACGACTCGCTGACCCACAACATCTCCGTGATCAAGGTGCAGGCCGGGATCGCCGTGCATCTGGCCCGCAAGCACGGCGAGGAACCGCCGGCCGCGCTGCTGGCGATCCAGGAGGCCAGTGGCGCCGCCATGCGGGAACTACGCGGGACGTTGGACGTCCTGCGCGCACCCTCCGACGGCGACGGCGTCGGGTTGGGCCGGCTGGGCGAGCTCGCCGAGCGGACCCGGGCCGCCGGGGTACCGGTGCAGCTGACCGTTACCGGCCGGCCCCGGAACCTGCCCGCCGAGGTCGACCAGGCCGGCTATCGCATCGTCCAGGAGGCCCTCACCAACGTGGCCCGCCACGCCGGCGCCGCCACCGCCCAGATCCACATCGAGTACGCCCCGGCGCAGCTGACCGTCGCGGTCACCGACGACGGCCAGGCAACGCCGGCCCGGCCGGTGTCACCCGGGGTGGGCCTGCGAGGCATGCGGGAACGGGTCACCGGACTGGGCGGCACGCTGCACACCGCCGCCCGCGACGACGGCGGATTCGCGGTACGGGCCACCATTCCGCTGGACGCTCCGGCATGACCGGGCGTTCGCGTGCGGTCCGGTCGGCTCGGACCGCCACGGATCCTGTCGGCTCCGCTCCGGCAGGAGAGCCCGCATGATCCGGGTCCTGCTCGCCGACGACCAGGCGCTGATGCGGGCCGGGTTCCGAGCGTTGCTCGACGCCGAGGACGACCTGGAGGTGGTCGGTGAGGCCACCGACGGCGCTTCGGCAGTCGAACTGTCGCGACGCCTGCGGCCGGACGTCGTGCTGATGGACGTGCAGATGCCGGGGCTCGACGGCATCGAAGCCACCCGGCGTATCGCCGCCGATCCTCAGCTCGCCGTGGTCCGGGTGCTCATCCTCACCAACTACGGGCTCGACTCCTACGTCTTCGCCGCGCTCCGCGCGGGCGCCAGCGGGTTCCTGCTCAAGGACGCCGATCCCGCCGACCTGCTCCAGGCGGTCGCCGTGGTGGCCCGCGGCGACGCGCTGCTCGCCCCGGCGGTGACCCGTACCCTCGTCAGCGAGTTCGTCGCCGGCCCGCCACCGGCCGACCCGACGGCCGGACGCGACGTGCTGACCGCCCGCGAACAGGAGATCGTCGAGCTGGTCGCCCGGGGGCTCAGCAACGACGAGATCGCCGAGCGCATGGTGATCAGCCCGTTGACCGCGAAGACACACGTCAACCGGGCCATGACGAAACTGCACTGCCGCGACCGTGCTCAGCTGGTCGTCTGGGCGTACGAGTCGGGCCTGATCACGCCGCGTCGCCGGTGACACCGGATCGTCCTGGTCGGACGACGGCGGCGAGCCGCCCGCTGCCGGCGTGCTCCGCGACCGGGGCGACCCCTGGTCACAGCGGTGTGACGGTGCCGGGCGGCGGGATCGACTGATCCGCCTGCGGAGGGGGTCGGTCGGCGAAACGATCGAGGACTACCATTCCCCTTCGGCCATTGATCAACTTGAGGAAGCCCTTTGTTGCCTTCACGTCTACGGGGACGCGGACCGATCGCGCTGTGCGCGGCTCTCGTGCTGCTCGCCCCGTCACCCGCCCTGGCCTCGGCCGGACCCGCCGATGCCGCACCGTCCACCCCCGCGGCGCCGCCGCCGTCCGCGGCCACCTCCACCGTCACCCTGATCACCGGTGAGAAGGTCACCGCGACCAGGACCACCGACGGAGGCCTCAGCCCGCAGGTGCGGGACGAGGAGGGGCGGTTGACCGACTTCACCTCCTCCCGGGAAGGGGAGGACACCTACGTCTACCCGCACGGGGCATTGCCATACGTGGCCGCCGGGCTGCTCGACAAGCAGCTGTTCAACATCACGGAGTTGCTGGCGGACGGTTACGACGACGCCCACCGCGACCAGCTCCCGCTGATCGTCACCTACACCGGTGCCGCGGCCCGTTCGCGTGCCGCCGCCGCGCCCGAGGGCGTCAACCGGGTCCGTACGTTGGGCAGCATCCAGGGCGCGGCGTTGAACGTGGACCGCTCGGGTGAATTCTGGTCCTCGATCACCGGCGGTGCGAACATGGCCGCCCGGTCCGCGGGCGGCCGGCTCGCGTTCGGCGGCGGCATCGCCAAGGTCTGGCTGGACGGCAAGGTCGAAGCCGCGCTCGCCGACAGCACCGCACAGATCGGCGCACCCGAGGTCTGGAAGTCCGGGAACACCGGCGAAGGCGTCGACGTCGCCGTCCTGGACACCGGCATCGACGCCACCCACCCCGACCTCGCCGGGCAGGTGGCCGCCACCGAGTCCTTCGTGCCCGGTGAGACGGTGAAGGACGTGTTCGGCCACGGCACGCACGTCGCCTCCACCATCGCCGGCACCGGTGCGGCCTCCGACGGCAAGGAGAAGGGCGTCGCCCCTGGCGTGCGGCTGCACGTCGGGAAGGTTCTGGGCGACGACAACTCCGGCCAGGAGTCGTGGATCATCAGCGGCATGGAGTGGGCCGTCCGCGACCAGAAGGCCAAGGTCGTCAACATGAGCCTCGGCGCCGACCCCACCGACGGCACCGACCCGATGAGCGTGGCCCTCAACCAGCTCAGCGCGGAGACCGGCGCGCTGTTCGTCGTCGCCGCCGGCAACAGCGGGCCCCGCGCCTCCACGGTCGGCACCCCCGGCGCCGCCGACGCCGCGCTGACCGTGGGCGCGGTCGACGGCACCGACACTCTCGCCTACTTCTCCAGCCAGGGGCCACGTGCCGGCGACAAGGCCCTGAAGCCCGACCTCACCGCCCCCGGCGTGGGCATCCTGGCCGCCCGCTCCCAGTACTCCGAGGGGGAGGGCCTCTACCGGCTCTCGGACGGAACGTCCATGGCCACCCCGCACGTCACGGGCGCCGCCGCGCTGCTGGCCGCCGAACACCCGGACTTCACCGGACAGCAGCTCAAGGAAGCTTTGATGAGCACCACCAAGCCGCTCGCGGACGTCACCCCGTTCCAGGGTGGCAGCGGCCGGCTGGACGTCGCCGCGGCAACGGCCGCCACCGTCCTCGCCACCGCCAGCGCCGACTTCGGGTACCCGGACTGGCCCACCGCCCCCGAAGGCCCGGTCGAGCGGGAGGTCCGGTACACCAACCTCGCCGGCAGCGACGTCACCCTCGACCTCGCCACGACCGTCGCCGGTGCCACCGACCTGTTCGCCCTGTCGGCCCGGCAGATCACCGTCCCGGCACACGGTGTCGCCTCGGTGACCGTGACCACGCAGTTCGACCGGGTGCCGGCCGACCAGCCGTTCTCCGGCTTCCTCACCGCGACCGACAGCACCGGCGCGGTCCGCGCCCGCACCTCGCTGGCCATCGGCCGGGAGGGCGTACGCCATCGCCTCACCCTCCAGGCCAAGGACCGCAGCGGCAAGCCGACCGGCGGTGACCTCGTCCTGCTCGGGCAGGACAACACCGTCCTGGAGCGGCAGATCGACCAGACCGGCAGCCTGGAGCTGCGGCTTCGGCCGGGTACCTACGCGGCGTGGCTCAAGACCGACCTCGAGGGCGTCAACGGGTCCCACTCGCGCGGGTTCGGCCTGCTGCCGGTGCCCGAGATCACGCTCGACCAGGACCGCACCGTCGTCTTCGACGCCACCAAGGCACGCCGAGCCACGGTGGACACCCCGCAGTCCTCGACCGTGGACGGTGCCCGCTTCGAGGTGTTCCGCAACTTCGGCGGCGACCCGTGGATCTCCGCGTGGTACCCGGGGCTCGAGTACGACAGCTTCTGGGTGCTGCCCACCGACCGGAAGGTCACGAAGGGCCAGTTCTTCCTCAGCAGCCGGTGGCGGATGGCTCAGCCGGCGCTGACGGTGACGGCCGGCGGCCACGCCTACGACGACCTGCGGGTGCAGCGTGCCGCGACGCCGCTGCCCCGGGGCGGGCACCACCTCGAAACCGTGTTCGCCGGTGACGGCGGCAGCGACGGATACGCCGAGCTGAACGCGCGGGGTAAGGCCGTCGTGGTGCGCCGCAACGACTCCGTACCCATGGCGGAGCAGGCCGCCGCCGCGGCGTCCGCCGGTGCCCGTCTGCTGCTCGTGGTGAACGACGGCACCGGACGCCTCGCTGCGGGGCCGGGCTCGGTGTGGATACCGCAGGACCCGCCGCCGGTCACCGTGGCCACCCTCACCCGGGACGAGGGCGAACAGTTGATCGCCCGGATCGGTCACGACCGGCGGGTCCGGCTCGACGTCACCTCCCGCCCGGAGACCGAGTACGTCTACGACCTGGCCCACGACTACGCCGACGTCGTCCCGGCCGACCTCGTCTACCGGGTCGGCGCGCGTGACCTGGCCCGGGTCGACATGTCCCTGCGGAACTGGCGTCCCGGGCGGGCGCTGGAGACGCGGGCCAGCATCGCCCCGTCGGGATCGTCCACCGGCATCGACTTCCACGAGATCCCCGCGCGTGGCGAGCGCACCGACTGGGTCACCGCCGGCACGCAGTGGACCACGAACGTCACGATCCCCGACGAGCAGAACCAGCAGGCGGCCCCGACCGCCTACCGGGCCGGCTCGGTGCAGGAAGAGCGCTGGTTCGGTCCCGTGCAGCGGCCCCGCCTGCTCACGACCTACACCGTCTTCCGGGAGGACGGCGACGGAATCACCGCGGTCATCCCCGGCTGGGGCGACTCGGGTACCGCACACGAGGGTTACACCTCCGGCAACTTCGCCGTCGACAACGTCCTGCGGCTCTACCAGGGCGACAAGCTCGTCGGCGAGACCGACCGCTACCGGCCGATGTTGAGCAGCGCCAAGCTCAGCCGGGAGCCGCTGCCGTACCGGCTCGTGGCCGAGAACCGGCGGGACGCCTGGGCCGGGCCGTACTCCACCGCCACCCGGACGGAGTGGGGCTTCACCTCCGGCGCGGTCAGCTCGGTGTGGAACCCGTCCCTGATCCAGCTCGACTACGCCGTCGACACCGACATGGACGGGAAGGCGAAACGCAACGCCGACCTCACCGTCACCGCACTGCACCTGCCGACGGCGACCGAGGCGTCCGCCATCGGCACGGTGACGGTCGACCTGTCGTACGACGACGGGGCCACCTGGCACCACGCCAAGCTGCAGCGGAGCGGCGACGGCTGGCGCACCCGGCTCGACGCGCCGCACGACGCGCGGTTCGTCACGCTGCGGGCCACCGCCCGGGACGCGCGAGGTAACAGCGTCGACCAGAGCATCACCAGGGCCTTCGGCCTGCGGTGACCGCGCGGAGGACGGGGACCGGTGGGTCCCCGTCCTCCCCGCGTCGGGTCATTCCGGCGCGTTCGGATCGCTCGGCTCACCGCTGTGGATCTTGTTCAGATAGGTGCACGGCGGCGGCGCACTCCCCGCTGCCGTCGGCCGGCTGTCTCTGTTGCGGGCCGAGCTGGCTGATCTGGTACCCGTCGGGGTAGGTCTTGGTTCTGATTCCGTCGGCGAACAACGCCGTCCTCGGCGGCTTGCCGAACCAGCGCTGTAGCCGGGAACGTGATCTCAACGCGACGTGCAGGCCGACGCCGACGGGCCAGGCGGGCGCAGCGACGTGCGTGGCGCCGCGCAGGCGCTTGTCGTACACGGCGCTGACCAGGGCGTTTCCCAGCGGTGCGAGCGGCCGAGGGATACGGGTGAGCATCAACATGCGGGTGGCCCGCTCGATGGCCGCCGCGTCGTGGTTGGGCGTCAGATGGGCCGCGTCATGAGCGTCGAACCAGGTCTCGAACGCCTCGTACGAGTCGGGGATGTCGGTGATGCCCATCCGGCGGCCGAGCTCGAGGTAGAAGCGGTAGGCGGCCTGTCGTTCGTGGCAGCACGGGCGGCGCCAGCCGTAGCTCTCCAGCCACCGGGTCGGGATCACCACCAGACAGCCCAGGACGTACCGGTAGTCGTCGTTGCTGATGTCGTACGGGCGGTGGATCTGGTTGACGCGGCGCAGCGCTTCCCGGCCTCGCTGCTGCTCGAACCCGTTGAGCACCATCTCGTACATCAAGATGCCGGTGTCGTCGATCCGCTTCTGCGTGTGCTCGGTCAGCTCGCCGGTGACGGTGTGCACGGCGGCGATCGACGGTAGGGAGAAGGACCGGTTGAACGCCAGGTTGAGCCCCAGCTTCATGTCCCAAGGGAACTCGCTTCGCAACATCGTCTGGTAGATGACCAGGTAGTCGTGCTCCGGGTCGAGCGCGCGGATGCGAGCGAGGTTGGCGTAACGAGCTCTCATCGCCGGGCAGCTCCGATCGGGGGCGGCTAGGCACAGACGTGCCCGGAAGCATGATGACAGCCGGGCGGGTAGCATCGCGCCCGTGAGCCCCTGGCGATCGGCCGTCGCCGCGGTGTCGGCGTCCGTCCGCCGGGCGGGGAAGTGACACCGTGAGCTGCCGAGTGCCGGCCGGGCACCCGGACGTCGGCAGCGGTGAACCCACTCCGCGTCCGCAGCGGTCGACTCGACCCACGACGGTCTCCCACCGGCAACGATGGGTGGTGGAGACCATGGCCATCGCCCCCGACGACCAGGTGCTGGAGATCGGCTGCGGCCGGGGAACCGCGGTCTTTCTGGTCGCGGAACTGCTCACGAGCGGACAAATCGTCGCCATCGACCGCTCGGCGACGATGGCCCGGCTCGCGGCGCAGCGCAACGAGATCCACATCAGCTCCGGCCGCGCCGAGATCCGACGCGCGGAGTTGGAGTCGGTCGACTTCCCGCCCGGCCACTTCACCAAGATCTTCGCGGTCAACGTCAGCCTCTTCTGGCTGGGCGCCGCGACGCCGCAGATGGATCGCCTGCGGCGCCTGCTCGCCCCGCAGGGCCGGCTCTACGTGTTCGGCGAGCGGCCGACCGCCGTGAACGTCTCCGCCACCGAGCGCCTGCTCGCCACGCACGGCTTCGCCACGAGCACCACGATCGCACCCCACGGGCAGGGGCGGGTGCTCAGCTGCGTCACAGGCACGCTGACGCGGTGAGGCCGCCGGCCCGCCCCGGAGCGCCGCTGGCCCGCCCCGGAGCGCCGCTGGCCCGCCCCGGAGTGCCGTCGGCCCGCCCGGAGCGCCGTCGTGCCGCCGGCCCGCCCGGAGCGCCGTCGGACGGTGGCGGAACCGGGACGGCCGACCGGTCGGTCACTCGGCCGGTCGGCCACCTCGGAACAGCGCTCGTCAGGCCCCGGTGCGGGGCGCGGGCACGTGCGGAGCGGCCCGGCGCAGGTGCTCCAACACGACCGGGTCGATGCGCCCCGGAACCAGGCGTTCCTCCAGGTTCTCCATCCCGGCCCACGAGGCCAGCGCCTCCTCCGGATCGTCGACCGGGTGACCGAGCGCGGCGAGTAGCGCACCCACCTCGGCGGCCACCGCGCCGCTGAGGTCGAGCAGGCTCGCCGGGTCGGGCCGGGTGAACAGCATGGTGTGCACGGCGAGCAGCCGGTCGAGCTCGGTCACCGGATCGGGGTGGTCGTCGACGCGCAGATCCACCACGATGTCACTGTTGCCGCCGTACCCGCCGCCGGCGCGTACCACGAGCAGTCCGGCGCTCTGCCGGCCACGCCGGTCACCGCCGGCACCGTCACCCGCGCGCAACGCGGCGACCAGCCGCTCCGCGAACCCCAGCGCCGAACCGCCCAGCCAGGCGTCCCGCATCGCGTCGATGACCTGCGGACCGGCGAGGATGTTCCCCTGCGCGGCCCAGCCGTCCCCGGCCTGACCGCCGGCCCAGTCGTGGCACTTCGCGCCGGTGAACGTGGCGCCCGGGCCGGTCGCGGCCACCACCCCTAGCTGGCGATGGTCCCGCTCGGCGTCCGCGGCGATCAGGCCGGCCACCACGTCGGCGGCGGCCACCCCGGTGCGCAGCATGGTCAGCCCCTGCGGGCGGTAGGCGAGGTTGGCGCTGGCCTGGGTGGCCAGCGCGCCGACGTCGGCCTCGGCGGCCGGGACGAGGGCACCGGCGGCGAGGAACTTGCTGGCCACGGCGACGCCGTGCAGCTGGCCGTCATCGGAACGGGCGACGATCGAGAAGGTCACCCGCAGAGACTAACTCGCCGCGCCGGACCTGCCATCGGCGTACGCGGATGGACGGATGGATCTCGGATCTTGCTCCGGCGCCCGGTTACCGGGCAGTATCGACCGATGACGAAGCGATGGGGCATGACGGTACCGTTGACCGGAGTTCCGCTCGCCGACCACGCCGCGGTCTACGCGGCCCTCGCCCGGGCCGGTTTCACCGACGTCTGGTCCTCCGAGGTGGCGGGGGCCGACGCGTTCACCCCGCTGACCCTCGCCGCCGTCTGGCAGCCTCGCCTTCGGCTGGGCACCGCCGTGGTGCCCGCCTTCACCCGAGGCCCCGGGCTGCTCGCGATGAGCGCCGCCGCGCTCGCCGAGCTCGCGCCCGGACGGTTCGCCCTCGGCATCGGATCCTCCTCACCTGTCGTTGTTCAGGACTGGAACGCGGTGTCGTTCACCGAGCCGTACCGGCGCACCCGGGACGTGCTCCGCTTCCTGCGCGCCGCGCTGGCCGGGGAGACGGTGGACGGCGCCTTCGACACCTTCACCGTGCGCCGGTTCACCCTGGAGCGTCCGCCCGCCCTACCGCCGCAGCTGGTGCTGGCCGCGCTGCGTCCCGGCATGCTCCGGCTGGCCGGCGCGGAGGCCGACGGGGTGATCCTCAACTGGCTCGCCGCCGACGACGTGCCGCGCGCCCTGGCCGAACTGGGCTCGCCCCGGCCGGGATTCGAGGTCACCGCCCGGATCTTCGTCTGCCCCACCGAGGACGCCGAACACGCCCGGAAACTGGGCCGCCGGCTGATCACCAGCTACCTCACCGTTCCCGCGTACGCCGCGTTCCACCGCTGGCTCGGCCGCGAGGACGTACTCGGGCCGATGTGGAAGGCCTGGGCGGACGGCGACCGGCGTGGCGCGCTGGCCGCAGTGCCCGACGAGCTGGTCGACGCGCTCGTGCTGCACGGTTCGCCCGAGCAGGTCCGCCAGCAGGTGCAGCGGTACGTCGACGCCGGGGTCGACGTGCCCGTACTCGCGGTGCTGCCGACGCCCGAACTGGCCGCCGGCGGACCGGCGGCGCTGGCCGAGCTCATCGCCCGGCTCGGCCTGGCGGCACTCGCGCCTCCGGCCTGCGCCCCAGCGGAGGCGGCCGGCCCGGCAGCGCCCGCTCCCTCGTCGTCCGGCGCTCCAGCCGACGCCGTCGGCCCGGCCGATGGTCCGGTCGTGATTCCCGATCCGACGTCCGCGTCGACCTCGATGTCCGGCTCGGGTTCCCGGTCCGGCGCGGGAGAGGAGAGCTAGGTGAACCTGACCGACCGGATCGTGGTGATCACCGGCGCGGCGGGCGGCATCGGCGCCGCGCTGGCCCGCCGGTTCAGCGCCGAGGGCGCCGCCGCCGTCGTCCTGGCCGACGTGAACTCCGAAGCCGTCCGCGCGGTCGCCGACAGCGTCGGCCCGATCGCGCACCCGGTGGCCGTCGACGTCACCGATGAGGAACAGGTATGCGCACTGGTCGCCGACACCGAGCGGCGGTACGGCCGGATCGACCTGTTCTGCGCGAACGCGGGCATCACCACCGGTGGCGGGATCGAGATCGACGATGCCGGGTGGGACCGGGCCTGGCGGGTGAACGTGCTCGCGCACGTCTACTCGGCCCGGGCGGTGCTGCCGGGAATGCTCGCCCAGGGCGGCGGTCACCTGCTGCACACCTGCTCGGCAGCGGGCGTGCTGACCGCGGTCGGCGACGCCCCGTACACCGCGACGAAGCACGCGGCGCTCGGTTTCGCCGAGTGGCTGTCGGTCACCTACCGGGACCGGGGGATCCGGGTGAGCGCGCTCTGCCCGCAGGGAGTGGACACCCCGATGCTCACCGACGGGCTGGCCGCCGGTCACCTGGGCGCGCGGGTCGTCGCCGCCTCCGGCGCGGTGCTCACCCCCGACCGGGTCGCGGACGCCGCCGTTGCCGGGCTGGCCGAAGAGCGTTTCCTGATCCTCCCGCACCCGGAGGTCGCCGCGTACGCTCGCCGCCGCGCCGAGGACCCGGACGGCTGGCAGGCCGGCCTACGCAAGCTCGTCCGCCGCCTCACGGCCTGACCCGTCCGCGACGCCCTCAGCGACCGGAGGGCCGTTCGCACCTTCATCGGACCGTCAAGCAGCAGTGGTCGGGAACGGCCACCCGATGACCCGGTCGGCGGTGACACCTCGGAGGTTGGCACCGTCCCAGCGGACCCCGGTGACGTCCGTGCGCCCGTACCCCGGATCGTGCGTCACGACGTAGCTGAAGCTCGCGTAGGACAGATCCGTGTCACGCAGATCGGCATCCCGCAGGTCGCAGCCGGCGAAGTGAGCGCCCCGCAGGGAGGCACCCCGAAGGTCGGCGCCGCGAAAGTCACACAACTTGAACGAGTGCCGATCCAGGTTGCGATGCCGAAGATCGCGGCCCACGAACGACTGCCGGGTCGCGCCAGGCAGGATGCTCATCCGCGAAACGTAGCCCGCTCGTTCGATGCCGAGCCACCCGCTTTCTGCGCGTTCCACGCTCGGCAAGCCATGCTGGTTGACTAGCGGCATGGCGGACAGGCGCGACGACTTGTCAGCGCGGCTGGCGCGGGTGGCGTCGAAGTTGACGGCTGCGGCGTCGTCGCCCGGCGAGCCGGTCATGTTCGGTGCTGAATCCCACCGATTCCGGATCGGGCCGGCGTTGTCGGAAGATGCGGTCGTCGTCTTCGAGAGGCGTCATAGGGTCAAGCTGCCGGCCGACTATCGCGGCTTCATCACCACTGTCGGGCACGGGGGACCCGGTCGGTTCGGTGGCGCCGGGCCGTTCTACGGTCTGTTTTCGATCGACGACTGGGAGTGGGCCCTACTGGGCGACCCGGACGTCACCATGTTGGCCAAACCGTTTCCGGCCGAACCCGACCGGGTGTACGACGACTGGCTTGCTGAGGCGGCGCCGGGCGAGGACGACGAGCCGTACCGCGGAACGTTGGCGCTCAGCCATCAGGGCTGTGAGGATCTGTCACTGCTCGTCCTCACCGGTCCTGCCCGCGGACGGGTCGTCGAGACCTGCCCGGGCAAGCAGGGGCCGCGCTTCACCAAGGATCCGGACTTCCTCTCCTGGTACGAGAGATGGCTGGACGCCGTTCTGGCCGGCGAGCGGCACTTCCGCTGAGCGGCGCGGGGGTCGGATGCGGTGCCGACCGCTGTCGAGCTGCCCCAGATCTGGGCCGCTGCCGCCTCGATCGCGATGCCAAGCCCGGCCCACGCCTGCCCCAGATCTGGGCCGCTGCCGCGTCGATCGCGACGCCGAGCCCGGCCCCACGCCTGCCCGGGAAATGGGGCAGCTCGACAGCGACGGGAGAGCACTACCGCAGCCGCCCGCCGGTCCTTCGGGCTCGGCGGGCGGTCGCGCTCAGTTCGCCACTTCCCCAGCCGAAGGCCTCCAACGTGATGTCGGTCCGGGTACCGAAGGCCTTGAAGAGCTTGGCGATCGGACCATGCGGAGGCTGTCGCCGACCGTGGCGAACACCGTGGCCGGAGAGGCCCCGATCTCTTGTGCCACGAACCACGGCGCCATGAGGTTCCGGCCCACCGGCTTCCAGACACTCGGCGAGCCCGGTCGCCAGCAACGAACGGCGGAGTAGGTCGATGCCCCTGATCCATGCACGGACCGCGCTCGCCAGCAGCTGGCGGTCGCCGTTGGACGCTGTCAAAGTCGGTCGTACTGATCCTGTACGAGGGCGTGGACGCGAGCAACGTCAACCGATCCCGGCTGTGCTTCCGTGATGAGCAGCACGACGTCTTGCCGTTGGGCGATCGCGTCGACCTGGACGCGGCCCTTGTCGTCTCTGGCCGGGTCGACGAACGATTGACTTCCCTGCGGGCCGGTCGTCGTCGCGCTTTCGCTGATCCGCTTCGTCCGGGCCCGACGGCAGTATGTTTCCAGGAACCCGCTCGCCTCGTCGTTCGAGCCGAACTGAATCAAGGTCACAGTCACCGATGTGCCGTTCCCTTCGGTCCAGCCCTCCGTTACGGCGCGGCGCATCCCGAGCAGCGAAATGATGTCCCCTGGTTCTGCCGCGTCGATCAACTGTGTCGCCTGGCTGATGCTGAGTCGGCCGTCGGTGCCGATGACGTCGGGGTTGGGCGCGGAGCCGACAGGCGCGTCCACCAGGAATTCACGGAGGTCGCTGGGGTGGTCGCGGGGTGCGGGCGGCCGGTTCAGCGCAAACCAGGCAGTCCCACCGGCTACGGCAACTGCTGTGATCACTCCGAGAACCAGGGCGGTGACCGGACCGCGGCGCCGCCACCACGGTACCCACTCCGGTCGTGCCGACCATCCCGTTGCGACCGGCGATTGCGACGCGCGCGCCTGCGAGACGGTCGTCGGCTGCGGCGAGGGTGACATCGACCGCGGGTCGTGCCCTGGTGGCGCGGCCGGTGGCTGCGACGTTTCGTTTTCCGGGCGGGCTCGTCCTGGCGCCATGAGAGTCCCCAGGGCGACGGTCACCAGCAGCGCCCCGAGCAACGCGAGCAGCGCCCCGGATTGGATGTCAGCAGCGGGGTTGTCGCTGGCCCGCGCGCCGCTGGCGTCAACAGCGTGCCTTCCGAGATCGAAGGTTAGAAAGACGATCACGACATCGGCCACGCAGACGAGACGGAGCAACATGCGCCGCCAATCCGGCTTGACCCACGCCGCCGCGAACGCCCCGAACAACACCACCCAGCCGACAAGCAGGGGAATTGCCGCCTCCGACAGGTCGACGAGCCGATACCCCCGCGCGGCCTGCTCGGGATCCTCTCCGAACAACCGATCCAGTGTGTCCGCAGTCCGCACCGCTACCCATGGCATGAACTGGGCGCCGACCAGCGCCAACAGGCCCAGCGCGGCTAGCGCGAGCGCGGTGACACGCTGGCGACCTGGTCCCGCCACGCGAGCGGGCGTGCCAGACGTGGCATCCCTGTCAGCAGGTGAGGATTCGATCTTCACCCAGGCATGATGGCAGCCCGCGATCCATCATCGTCTACCGGGTTTCGCCACTCGCTCGATGCCGGCTGGGTTTGGGAAGTCCTTCAGGTGCTGACCCGGGCACTCCGACCGGCCGGACGCGTCACACCTCAACCGATACCCCTCAGGTATCAGTCCTCGCCGAATCGATCATCGTTCGCGCAGCTCCCGTGAGGTGCACTGGCGAGGCGGCGGTCAACGGACCGGCCGCTCACAGCAGCGAGTCATGGGAGATCGAAAATGGGTCAGCTCGACGGCAGGGTCGCGGTGGTGACCGGCTCCAGCGAAGGCATCGGGTTCGCCAGCGCGCCGGTGCGTACGTCTATCACCGGACGGCGTAAGCCGGAACTCGACGAGGCGGTGGCGGGAATCGGCGCGACCCGCGCCACCGGGGTCAAGGGCGACGTGACGGACTTGGCCGACCTCGACCGGCTCTTCGCCACCATCGGCATGGCTGGGCGATCCGGCGGCACGACGACGGCGTCGGCCAAGCCCATGCACGTGACGAGCATGTCAAGAACCGTTGCCGAACTACTTCCGTCCGTGTCTACACTTCCTAAACCGTGTGTCGCAGGTTCGAATCCTGCCGGGGGCACCAGGTCACAGCCTTGATCACCGATCACTGATCCGCCCTTCCGGGGCTTGCGTGCCCGCTGCGTGCCCGATCGCCTTGCGACCTTCGACCGGCTCGCGTCCAGGTGCTCAGCCACCTCAGCGTCTCGGCCGTCGGCGGCACGGGCGTGGTGACGGCTCGTGACGCTGGCGTTGCCGGGCGGCCGTGTGATCCGACAACTGATGCGCGACACATCTCCGCCACGTGATGCGCAACCGCGCGATGAAGCTAGGGGCACATCAGTGCGCCTCGGGACGAGCGGATCTGCCGATGAGCGGTCATTCGGTTGATCGCCTCGTGCCGCGATGACCTATCGTCGGCCGCCGTCGTCGGCCTGCGAAAGCTCAATGGTGAGGTCGCCGGCGAACGAGCCGACAAGCATCCGGCGGTTGCCGACTGTAAAACGGACCTCGACGAGCTCACCGACCTGGTTGTGGCTGGGTACCACCTCTGAGACTGGGCCGGTCGTCTGATCGATCACTGATCGCGTCATCGCTTCGGGGGGCCAAAGATAGTCGGGCATTTCGACTTGGGACCGGAGTTCGGCTACCAGTCGCCAATCGGTCCAAACCGTCAGCGTAAGCGACAGACCGTCGGTGAAGACCAGTTGGATCGCCTGGAGGTAACCGTCGGGCTCACGTATCTGAGCGATCTCGATGACTGCGCGTGCTCGAACGTTGAGCGCATCCAGACCCTCGGCGAGTATGGCCATCGCCCTCCTTCCGCCAGACGCTGGTCCCAGGATCCACGATCGCATGACAGCTCAGCGGTCAGACAGCCGCAGGGCAATGCACTGATCTGCCGCGATCAGCGCGCGAAGGTGTCGCAGATCAGTTGGCGGACGAGTGTCGCGCATCAGTCGACGGAGGACAGACGTGATCCGACAGCTGATGTGCGACACATCTCCGCCACGTGATGCGCGACAGCGCGATGAACCTAGGGGCACATCAGTGCGCCTCGGGGCCTGCGGATCTGCCGATCAGCGGACTCCTTCGTGTGCGGAATCGGGGTGGGCACTGCCGCCCGGCCAGCAGTCCCTGATGCAGCTACCAGATGATGATGCCGCCGTGTACCGCCTTGGCGCGCTCCACAGCGTGCCGCATGTTGGTCAGGTAATGGAGGATGCGATCTGCGTCGTACCCAGTCGCGGCGGATAGTTGCTCGACGTTCTCTGCCAGGAGTACGCACTCCCGCTCGAAGGCGTCGAGCTGGCCGGGCGGGACCTGGAGATTCCCACGGTTCTCGACCGTGATGTCAGCGAGTTGCGGCAGGAACGTCGCGCCGAGACGCCGAGCGGCTGCGGAACCCCACAGCTCATAACGAAACCCTTCAGCTCCTACTCCCGTGCTGGTGCCCGGCGGATCCACGACAACGTCCCGACCGGCGTAGGCGTCGTCGTCTGGTATCCACACAGAGATATCGAGGCTCATCCCCACACTCCCGCCGTGTCTCGAATCACGGCTACTGTAAGCGCCGACCAGATGCAACTGATCTGCCGCGATCAGCGCGCGGAGGTGTCACAAATCAGTTGGCGGACGAGTGTCGCACATCAGTCGACGGAGGACACTGACGCAAAGCCGAGCACTGCCGAATTCCGCTCTATCAGATCAAGGCGGCCCGCAAGCGGGCCGCGCCGGCCCGGCCCCGGCCTGCTGGCGACCTCCGGCCGGCATCGGCCGGGCCGGCCGGCCACCTTGGGGACGACCAGGACCTTGAAGACCTCGGGGCTCCGCCCCGAACCCCGGCCCTCCTCAGAGATGCCGCCGCGGATCACCTCGCCGGGCACCACAAGGGCTACCAGCCTCCCCGGACGGGGCCAAGGTCGTTCGTCCGGTAGGGCGCTCCACCTTGTCCCCGTCCGGGGAGGCTGGACGGTCTACGACTGCCCGACGAGGAGATCCGCTTTCCCACTCACCGCATAGCCGCTGCACGACATGTCGTTGCTGACTGGCACACTCCGGCGCATGAGTTACGACTTGGCAGTGTGGGAAGGTGACAGGCCCGCTGACAACGCCACAGCGCTGACCACCTTCAAGGCGCTCTACGAGAGGTATATCGCTGAAGGCCAGATACCGCCGACGCCGCGTATCCGGGCCTACGTCGAGGCCCTTCTTGAGCGGTGGATCGACCTCACGGAGGACGACGACGAGGAGCAGAGCCCCTGGTCGACGGGGCCACTGATCAACGAGGCATCGGGACCAGTCATTTACTTTCCGATGGTGTACAGCCGCTGCCAGGAGGTGTCGGCCGGTGCCGCACGAATTGCCGCTGAGCATGGCCTTGTCTGCTTCGACCCGCAGCTAGGTCTACTTCGGCCCGCACCTGAGGAGCTGTAGATCGTCTTCACGGTGCGGGATGAGGTTCCGGTCTTGGCTGTACAGCCAGTCGTACAGCCAAGACCCCCGGCTGACACCGACGCCACCCGACAACGACGGACGGGCTGACCAGGTGCGCAGCCACCCGACCAGCCTTCCGCGATCTTCTTCTAAACCCCGGGCCGCTCGGGCCGCCGGGCGCTTGACAGCCGCCTTTCATACGTCACGGGTTATGGATGTTCGCCGTGCGTGCCAGTTTGCGCTGAACGGCCCGGAGGAGAGAGATCGTCTCTTCGTCTGTCAGGCCGGTTGTGGTCGACCAATCACAATCGGATCCGAAAATGTCGCTGGCGAAAACTACCTCAGTGGCTATCAGGACACGTCGCCAGTCGCGACGGCTAAGTGGCTCGTCAGCGCGGATCGACGCGTGCAAACGGCCGGCGCGCGCATATAGATCCTGAACCCCCTCGAAGCCCATGGCGACCGCCAACGCTTCAGTGCTATGAGCCGGGCCGCCCCACTCCTTGAGTCCCCGGGCGAGTAGGTGGCGTTCAGCTTCGGTGAGGTCGACCATGACCAGGTCGCTGAGAGCGGCGGCTGGCTCACCTGGTCGCGCGTCCGCTGCGTCCATGCGTCGATCGTGCCACCCTTTCGCCGTGGGCTGTACAGCCATCCGTACGGCCAAGCCGGTCGACGGCAGTAGGGCTAAGGCGGTGTCAGCCGACAAAACGAGCAGGCCGGAGACGGTGGGCGACGAGGGCCGACAGAAGTCTTGATCTTTGCAAGGCATTGGTCGCCCGGGGGTCTTGAGGGCATGATGTGCCGGTGATCACGGAGCGGGAGGCAAGAAGGGCGGCCGAAGCTGTGCTGCAGGACATGTCCTCGGTGCCCGGTATGCCCTCGCTTGCGATCATGAACGTGGAGGAGCGCCAGGCCTGCTGGATCGTGTACTACCAGTCGGCGCGGTACATCGAGACAGGTTCCTTCCTCGACTCCTTGGTCGGGAACGGGCCGATTCTTGTGGATCGGCAAACGGGGCGGCGCCACCAGACAGGTACGGCTCAGCCGATCGACTACTACGTCGCCGGCCGACACACGTGCGCACTCTGCACGGCTGCCCAGCCGTAGGCGCAGTCCGCATCCAGTCCGCAAGAGGTCGACGGACGGTGGGGGAGTGGTGAGAGATGTCGAGAGGTGTTTCCGCCGGTAGGAGCGCACTCGGGCAGGTCGCCGGGCCGCCCATCTTGATCTCATAATCCCTCGGTCGCGGGTTCGAGTCCCGCCCGCCCCACCAGCCGTTTTCCCAGCTCAGCCATGCTGCCGACGACCCGGACGGACCGCGTCGAGATCCGGACCGACGCCCTCAGTCCGCACTGAGTCCGCAGCAGCACGACCCGCCGCCCGGTCGAGGCGATCCGCGACCTGGTCCAGGTCGTCCTCGAAGAGGTCCGCGTACACGTCCAGCGTCATGGCCGCCGAGGCGTGCCCGAGCATCCGCTGCACCGCCTTCACGTTGGCCCCCTCGGCCACCGCGAGACTGGCCGCCGTGTGCCGCAGCTCGTGCGGCGTCAGGCCGGCGAGCCCGATCGACTCCGCAGCCCGGTCGAAGACGCGGCGACGGAAGTTGTTGTTGCGCAGCACCTCGCCGGCCGGGGACATGAACACCAGCTCGTCACCGGAGCGGCCGGCGATCTGCGCGGCGATCGGCTCGACCAGGAACCGGGGGAGCGGCACCGACCGCCGTTGGTGCGTCTTCGGCGTGCCGAACACCGCCCGACCGTTGACCTCGGTCACCGACTCCGCCACCAGCAGCCGCCGCTTCACCAGGTCCACCCGCCGCACGCGAAGCGCGGCCAGCTCGCCCCACCGCAGGCCCGTGTAGGCCAGCACCCGGATGATGAGCCCGTACGGCTCTGCCGCCGCCGCCAGCTCGCCCACCTGGCCGTGCGTCAGGAACACCTTTTCCGCCCGTCCGACGCGGGGGAGGCGCACACCGGCCGCGACGTTGCGAGTCAGCCGACCATCCCGAACCGCCAGCGCCAGCAGCAGCGAGAACACCCGGTGTGCCTGCCGAACGGTGGACGGCGCAAGACCCGCCTGCGTCATGCGGCGTACCCACTCGCCAACATCCGCGTGCGTGATTGCCGAAAGCGGAACGCGTTCCCACACCGGGAGCACCTGCCGCCGCAGGAGACTGCCATACCGCTGGCGAGTCGACGGCTTGAGCTGCACCTGATTGGCGAACCACCGGGCAGCCCAGTCACCAACGGTGACCCGCGAGAGAGCCGGATCGACCCACTCACCGCGGGCGAGTGCCGTCTTCATTGAGGCGTGCCACCGGTCAGCGTCAACCTTGCGGTCAAAGTGCCGAGCGTGCTCCTTGCCGGCAGCATCGCGGTACCGGGCACGCCATTTTCCGTTCGGGCGCTTGACCACACTCACCGGTCTGCCGCCTCTTCCAACCACGCCCGCACGTCGGCCGGGTCATACCGCAGGTGCCGGCCGACCCGAGACGCCCGAGGCCCGATGCGGCGGTACCGCCACTGGTAGAGGGTGCTCACCGGCACGCCGAGGAAGGTCGACACGTCCTCAGCCGTCCACAGCGGTTCGATGGTCCGAGTCTTCATGCTGCTCCCTCCTGAGCCGTGGCGGTTGCCGAAACATCGGGTGGTGCTTGGGTGCGTCTTGCGGCGTCGAGCTGGGCGCGCCATTGGATGCGTTCGGATATCGCACGCAGCACCCGATGGCCGAGCGGGGCAACGTCGGGGTCGGTGGGCTTGGCGAGTTCCCAGGCGTGCCGTACCGCGTCGGAGCCGGCGGGGGCGGTGTCGGCGTCGGTGGTGACGCCGAGCAGTGCCTTGACCCACTCGCGTCGGTCGGCGCGGTGGTCGGCCAGGGTCTTGCCGGACCATTGCCGGGAGATGAGGACGCGTCGGCCGCCGATGCCGAGGGTGTCGCGCTTGTGGACCTTGTTCTTGCAGTTGCCCGGCCGCAGCCCCTGCTTGGCCTTCTTGGGTTGGATGCCGTAGAGCAGCCAGTTGGCGCACCGTTCCGAGCACGGCGTGTGCCGCAGCTCCAACCACAGGCGTTCCAGGTGTGCCCGCTGCCGGCCGGTGGTCACGTCGTGGCAGTCGGCGGCCTGCTTGGTCAGGTACTTGGTGATGTACCCGACGCACCGGTCAGCGTCCTTGGTCCCGGCGAGGACGCCCTTGGCGTCGACCTGGCTACCGAAGCGGACGACGTGCACGGGTTCGGCCTCGGGGTCGGCGTCGACCAGGTCCAGGGCGTCATCCCACGACGGCAGCAGTTCCCCGGTGTCGGGGTCGGTGTAGCCGGCGGCGTCGGCGTCCCATTGCGGCGCCCTTCCCGGTTCGTAGACCCGCACGTCAACCGGGGGCCACCACACCTGGTGGTAGGTCGCGGCGGCTACCTGGCGGATCAGGGCGCGCGGAATGGTGCCCCGGATGGCGAAGTGCGCGTGCGGGGCAAGCCGGCGTTGCGGCTCGACGGCACCGGCGTACTGGACGTTCCAGCCGACCGCCCGGCGCAGGTTCTGCCAGAACCGATCGAGCAGCCGCGGAAAGTGCACCGCGTCCCAGGCGGCGCGCCGGTAGTCGTAGCTGTCCGGGTCGACGGGGGTGCCATCGGTGTGGACGCGGCCGTAGGAGCCGAGCGTGAGGGTGAGGAACATCGACGGCCGGAACACTTGGCCGGCGTGGCCCTCGAAGGTCCGCCCCACCGTGCGGTTGTCCACGGGGAGGCGGGGCAGGTCCGGGGCGTCCTGCCGGCGCTTGGTGGAGCGGACCCGCCGCTTGCCGTCGCTCTCCTGGTCGTCGTAGGTGGCGTGTGGCGGGGCGGGTCGGCCGCGCATGCCTTCGGTGGTGATCTGGCCTTCCAGTTCTGCGATGGCGTCGTCCAGGTCCGCGACCTGATCCCACTGCGAGGCCCGTGCCGCCTCATCGCGGGCGAATTCCAGGTGAGCCCGGGCGACGATCAGGCCGCGTTGCGCGTCGGTGGCCGGCTGCGGGCCGGGGTCGGGTTCGTCGGTACGGTGCCAGCCTTCGCGGATCTGCTGCTGCCGCAGCTGGCGGGCGCGGGTGGCGCAGGCCGGGCACTTGGCTTCCTGCGTGGCGCCGCACGGCATGTCGATGACTTCCGTCTGCCCGCTGTCGAGGTCAGTGCGGCGCAGCGAGACGGGGCGGGTACAGACGCCGTAGTCAGCGGCCAGGTCCTTGACCACGTCGACGGAGCGGGGCATGAGCATCCGGGCGGCCCGGGAGCCCGGCCTCGGAGTTTCCGCCGGCGAGGCCGGGGCGAGGCCGGGCAGCGTCGGGGTGGTCGTCATCGGGCCACCCCCAGCGAGCCGGTCAGGTCACGGACCCGCAGGGCGGGGCGGGGGTCGGCGGTGGCGTGGTCGTCGCGCAGCGGGTCGAAGGCGACGACACCGGCGCGGGTGGTCTTCGCCCGGTACATGGCCGCGTCGGCATCGGCGAGGGCGGCTGCGAGGCCGGCGGGACTCGCGGGGGCGAGGCCGATGCTGGCGGTCACCGACACCGCCACCCCGGACGGCAGGCGGACGGGGGTGGCGATGGCGGCGGCGATCTGGCGGGCAGCCGCGGCCGGGGCGGTGTCCGTGAGCAGAGCGGCGAACTCATCCCCACCCAGGCGGGCGGCCACCCCGTGAACGCGGCGCAGGCGTTCCGCCACGGCGGTCAGGACCACGTCCCCGGCGGCGTGGCCGTGGGTGTCGTTGACCGGCTTGAAGCCGTCCAGGTCGACCACCACCACCCACGGCCGCAGCGGAGCCAGCTGCGCCCAGGCATCGGCCAGCCCAGCACGGTTGGCCAGGCCCGTCAGCGGGTCACGCAGGGTGGCCCGCTGCAGGGCGGCGAGTTCGTAGCGGACGGCGTAGAGCCGGTACTGATCCCAGACGAGGACGGCGAGGCCGGCGACGAGGAACAGGCCGGACAGCAGGGCGTCGGTCATCGGGTCACCTCTCCCATCAGCGGGACACCATTGCGGCGGACGAAAGCAGCCGGAGGCACCGGGGCAACCGGAGCCGGAGGGGTCAGCTCGGCCGGGGTCGGCTCGACTGGGGCCGGCCGGGTCGGCTCGACGTCGACCAGGGCGACGGACTCAGGGACAACCGGGGCCGGCTGGACGGGTGGGGCCGGCGGCGTGACCGGCCGGACCGGCGCGGGGTCGGCCGGGGTGGGGGCGGTGGTGAGGACGAGCTTGGACAGGCCCATGAAGGCCAGGGCGGGGACGGCGGACAGCAGCCACCCGGACAGGCCGGGCTTGGCGACGGCGAGCTGTGCGGCCAGGGACAGGGCAACGGCGGCGACGAGCAGGAACAGCGGGTAGCCGACCGGTTGACCGTTGCGGCGTCGGCGGCGGATGGTCAGCAGCGCGGCGACGGGCACCAGCTCGGAAATGACGGCGTTGGCCCAGCCGAACCACTCGCCCGTGCCGGCCGGGGAGTTGTCGAGGGTCCACTCCTTGACGTGGGTGAACGAGGCGGCGCCCGCGAAGCCGGCGACGAGCAGGAGGATGACGACCAGGACCAGGCCCTCAACGCGGTCGGCGCGGGTGGCCGTGGGGTGGGGCTTCATGCGGCACCGTCCAAGAATTCACCGTCGATGACCCGGAGGCGGCCGTAGGTGTGGGCCATGTCGCGGATCTCGTCGTCGGCCAGGTAGGAAAACCGGACCCGCATCGGGGTCGGGTCACCGTCGATGACCACGAACCCGACACCGGGCAGGTTCTGTGGGATGCGGTCACACAACGCGCCCCGGTCGCGCATCCCCTCGCCCAGCACCAGGTCGACTTGCGCAGCTTCGGCCAGGCGCAGGCCGATGCGGGTGGGGAACAGGTCGCGGAACGGCAGCACTTCCTTGCGCGGGTCTTGGATCGCCGCCAGGACGTGAACCCCGACCGCGCGCCCCTGGCTGAGCAGGATCGACAGGGCCGCCTTGATCCGGTCCTTCAGCTGCCGGTCGGTCAGGTAGGCGGTGAGGTTGGCCAGCTCATCGATGACCAGGACGATCAGCGGCTCATCCGGCGTCGGCGTGTGCTGACGGGTCCGGCCGTAGAGCTTCCCGGCCCGCTCCTTGGCGACCGTGGCGGCTTCCTCGATCAGCTCGCACATGGCCGTGTAGTCCTTGCGGGCAAAGCGGGCGAACATCGGCGCGCCCATCCCCAGTTCCATGCCGCCCTTGGGGTCCAGGCCCCACAGCTGCACGAGCCCGGAGGTGACGCCGTTGGCGAGGGAGCGCACCACGGACCAGATGACCGAGCCCTTGCCCGAACCCGTGGCGCCCACCACCAACACTTGCGTGCCGAACAGCCGCAGGTCGTAGCCGTCGCCGTCCTCCCGCTTGCCCACGGGCAGGGCGGTGAACTCTGGCACCGCCGGCACCGGCAGCGGGCGGACGAGCTTGGCGAGGGGGTCACCGCGGAACAGGCGCAGCAGCACCACATCCGGCCGAGCCCCGGGGACGGCCTTGACCTGCCGGACGCCGAAGGTGTGCGCGAGGCGTTCGGCGACCTTGGCGAAGTCGTCGGGGATCTGACCGGTGACCATCCGCACCGTCACCACGTCCACCCCCGCCGTGCACTGCACCTTCCGCAGCACCGGAAGGACCGTGTGCGAGTCGAAGGAGACGGCAAGCTTGGCGGTCACCATCGCGGCATGCCAGTTGCGCCGGTACAACCACCGGCGGAACCGAGCGAGGACCGGCCACCACCCGAACCGTAGGAAGGACGGCCGGTGGCCGAAGCCCCAAGCCGAGGCGACGACGGCGACCAGGGCGACGACCCCGACCGGACCCGCCCAGCCCCAGCGCAGGTACAGCCAGCCGAAGAACACCGCCGGACCGGTGACGTACCAGAAGCGCACCAGGACCACGGCCAGGCGGCCGAGGGCCTTGAGGGTCCACCACGACAGGGCGAGCCAGAGCGGGATGCGGATGAACGGGGTGCGGACGTTGATCGGGGCCGAGTCGAGCCGGTCGCCCCGGATCACGTTAACCAATGGCATGCCTCAGCCCTCCCCGACAGCGGAGGCAAACAGGGAGCCCTGCCCCGGTGAACCAGGACGACGACGGACCACCCGACGATGGACCGGCGTCCGGGTCGGCATCAGGGCGGCCAGGTCGACCGGCCCCGTCTGCGGGGCGGGGACGTGACGGGTCATGGTCGGCAGCCACCGGCCCCGACCCAGCACGGCCCGCAGGTCGGTCCGGTCGGAGACGTGTGGGGCGATCAGGTCGGGGTCGAGGTGGCGAAGCTTCACGACGGTCCGTGCGAGGGCTGCGGCGGCGGCCGAGATCTCCACCAGCGCGGCCACCCGGACCGCGTCGGACGGGACGGTGGTGTAGACCTCGCGGGCCGCCCCGATGCCCGAAGCGGCGAGGCGCATGACGGTGCGGCGGTGGGTCGTGCGGCGGGGGGCGGGGCGCGGGTTGCCGGCGATGCGGGCAGCGTCAGCTAGTGCCGCATCAGGCAACCTTTGCCCTGTCGTGCGGGTGACGCGCCGTCCGGGTGCTGGTCTGGACGGCGTGGTGTCGTCAGGCTGTCCGGGT
>NZ_FTNF01000028.1 GCF_900156065.1 Micromonospora avicenniae
ACACCCCCCGGATCATCCAAACGACAGGGGCAGAAAGTCATACCGGGCCAGGCGACCGAGGGTCCCCGGCTGGGGACGATCAAAAAGGTAACGGGTGGGGGTCAGGCGTCGGGGCGGGGGCGGCGTAGGCGTACGGCCTGGGCCAGGTAGTCGAAGCCGGTGGCCACGGTCACCACCACGGCGGCGCCCATGATCCAGGGGCCGACCGGGGCGAGCGCGGCCGGCATCGGCCAGAGGTACCAGGCTATGGCGATGATCTGGAGCGTCGTCTTGATCTTGCCACCGCGACTGGCGGCGATGACGCCGTGCCGGATCACCCAGAATCGCATCGCGGTGATGCCCAGCTCACGCACGAGGATGAGCGCGGTCACCCACCAGGGCAGCCGGTCGTACCAGGAGAGCAGCACCAGGGCGGCACCGGTGAGCGCCTTGTCGGCGATCGGGTCGGCCACCTTCCCCACCGAGGTGACCAGCCCGAACCGGCGCGCGATCCAGCCGTCCACCAGGTCGGTCGCCGAGGCGAACGCGAAGATCAGACAGGCGGCGATCTGCCAGCCGGCGTGGGTCATGGCGGAGACGACCACCGTGGCGGCGAAGACCGGTACCAGCACCAGCCGCAGCGCGGTGAGCGCGTTGGCCGCGTTGAGCAGCGGCACCGGGCCGACCACCCGAGCCGGCGTGGAGTCGGTCGCCTCGGTCACCGCCGCACCCCGCACGGCCGGCCGTGGCGTCTGCCGTACCCCACCACGTGGCCTCCCCGCTCCGTCCGGGCCCGCCGTCACCGTGCCGCGCCGGGCGCCGCCGAGATCATCTCATTCGGTACGGCGAACAGGTCGACCCCTTCGGTGCCAGTCACCGTCGCGCGTACCAGGTCGCCCGGGCGCAGCGCGGCCAGGTCGACTCCGCCGCCCTCGGGGGCGACCAGGGTGGTGGAGCCGTCCACCTCGGGCGCCTGGTGCGCCGCACGCCCCTCCACCACGCCGTCGTCGATCGAGTCGACCAGCACCTCGACCGTCGAGCCGAGCCGCTCCTCGGCCCGCTGCGTGCACAGCTCGTCGGCGAGGGCGCTGAGTTTGTCGTACCGGCGCTTGATCGTCGCGGCGGAGACCTTCCCGGACAGCCCGGCGGCCTCCGTGCCGTCCTCGTCGCTGTAGTCGAACACACCGATCGCGTCGAGTCGCGCCTCGGAGAGGAACCGGACGAGCTCGTTCACGTCGGCGCGGGTCTCGCCGGGGAAACCGACGATGAAGTTGCTGCGCGCCCCCGCCTCGGGCGCGAGGGCCCGGGCGCCGGCCAGCAGCTCGAGGAACCGGTCGGTGGAACCGAAACGACGCATCCGGCGCAGCACCGGCTCGCTCGAATGCTGGAACGACAGGTCGAAGTAGGGCGCGACGCCGGGCGTGGTGGCGATCGCCTCGATCAGGCCGGGCCGGGTCTCGGCCGGCTGGAGGTAGCTCGCCCGCACCCGGACGATGCCGTCGATCGCGGCGAGCTGCGGCAGCAGCTTCTCCAGCGCGCGTGGGTCACCCAGGTCCTTGCCGTACGAGGTGGAGTTCTCGCTCACCAGCACCAGCTCGCGGACGCCGGTCTTGGCCAGCCACTCGGCCTCCGCGAGCAGCTCGTCGGGCGTACGCGAGACGAACGCACCACGGAACGCGGGGATGGCGCAGAACGCGCAGCGCCGGTCGCAGCCGCTGGCCAGCTTCAGCGAGGCGACCGGGCCGGTGTCCAGCCTGCGGCGCAGCACCGGGCGCAGGTGGGCGGGGGTGTGCTCGTCGGCCTCGACGGCGACGCGGGTCGGGGTGCCGTGGCCCGGAAGCGACACCGCTGCCGCACGACGGTTGACCGGGGTGAGCGGAAGCAGTTCCCGCCGGTCGCGCGGGGTGTGCGCGCCGACCTGCTCACCGGCGAGCACCGCGTCGAGCCGGGCGGCGATGTCCGGGTAGTCGTCGAAGCTGAGCACCGCCTGCGCCTCCGGCAGACTCTCGGCCAGCTCCCGGCCGTACCGCTCGGCCATGCAGCCGGCCGCCACGACCTTGGCGCCGGTGTCGGCGGCGGCGAGCAGCGTCTGGATCGAGTCCTGCTTGGCCTTCTCCACGAAGCCGCAGGTGTTGACGACCACCACGTCGGCGCCTTCACCGTCGGTGGTGACCTGCCAGCCGTCGGCGTGCAGCCGGGCGGCCAGCTCCTCCGAGTCGACCTCGTTGCGGGCGCAGCCCAGGGTCAGCAGAGCGACGCGGCGGCCTTCGGCAGCGGGCGCCGAATCGCGGTGCGCCGAGCTGGAGTGGTCGGACGACTGCTCCAGGTCGCGGCGCAGCGCAAGACGTGCCGAGCTGGAGTGGTCGGAAGCGGAGGTGGCAGACACCATCCGAGGGTACCGGGCCGCCCCGGAGCGCCGGTCAACGGCGGCCCGCCGGGCGAGCGAGGGCGCCGTTGATCACCAGCCCCCGGTTTCCGGCGCGGTCGTGCCCGCGACCGCTCAGACCGTGGTCGCACCGACTCGGACCAGGCGGTCCAGCAGGAAGACCTCGGTGCCGCCGAGGCCGACCGAGCAGAAGACGGAGATCTGTTCCGGGTCGGTCCGGCCGGGCTCGGCGCCCGCGAGCACCGCACCGAGGTCGCGCAGGCGCTCGGCGTGCGGGGGCTCGGCGGCCAGCATCGGCGGGGTGTACGCGCCTGCCTGGGCCGGCGAGTCGGTGGCCAGGACGTCGGCGGCGGCGAGCAGGTCTGGACCGAACTCGGCGCGGTCCCGCTGTTTGAACCCGACGGCGTTCACGTGCGTACCTGGCGAGATGTCGGCGGCGTCGACCACCGTGGTGGGGCTGGTGGTGGCGAGGACCACCACGTCCCGGCCGGCGACGGCGGTCGCCGGGTCGTCCACCGGCCGGGCCGCGATGCCCAGCTCGGTGCGGACCCGGGCGGCGAACGCCTCCCGCCGGGCAGCCGAGCGGCTGTACACGGTCACCTCCCGCACCGGGCGCACCGCGGCAGTGGCCCACACCTGCGTCCAGGCCTGCCGACCGGAGCCGATCACGCCGACGGTCGCCGCGTCCGGACGGGCCAGGACGTCGACCGCCACCCCGCCGAGTCCACCGGTACGCCTGGAGCCCAGCTCCTCGCCGACCGCCACCGCCCGCACCGCGCCGGTCCGCCCGTCGTGCAGCACCACGAGCTGCTGGGACTCCGGGTGCCCGAACGTGTCGTACGAGCGGTAGCCGTACCACTCGCCGATGAGGTGACCGGCGGTCAACACCATCCGACCTCCGTCCAGCGACGCCGAGGCCCGTGGCGGGGCGGCCAGCCTCCCGTCGTACGCGGCCAGCAGGGCGGCACGCATGGCGTCGACCGTGGTGGCGGCGTCCAGCGCGGCAGACACCTCCGCGTCGGAGTAGAAGAGGGTCATGACCGGTAATACTGCAAGTTGAAGCGAGGTTTAGGTCAATGGTCGTGGTGTGGTCGGCCCGTCCCCGCCGACGTCCGACCCGATGATCGCCACGCACCCCGGCGGGCGGTGCTACCGTCGGCTCCGGTGGTGCTGGTTCGGCCACCCCGGACGAGCGGCGGGCGTACCCGGTCAGGCGAAGACGCCCCGACATGTGTGAACCGACTCGTCCCGGCCCGTTGGTCCGGGCGCTGTGCGAAGGTGGCGGCGATGGCCTGGATCGTGCTGGTGCTCTCCGGACTCCTCGAGACGGCGTGGGCGGTCGCCCTGGACCGCAGCGCCGGGTTCAGCCGCCCCCTGCCCTCGGTGGTCTTCGTGGTCGCCCTGGTGTGCAGCATGGCCGGCCTGGCGTACGCGCTGCGCGACATCCCGGTCGGCACCGGGTATGCGGTGTGGGTCGGCATCGGCGCGGTGGGCACCGCCCTGGTCGGCATGCTCGCGTTGAACGAGCCGACCAGCCTGCCCCGGATCCTCTGCCTCCTCCTCGTGATCGCCGGCGTGGTCGGTCTGAAGTTCTTCCACTGAGCCGCGCCGGTGGGCACCCGCCCGGTGCGATCCACCGGCATCGACTCCCGTGCGTACGCCGGCGACGAACTGGGTAGTGCTCCGCCGACAGCCACTGCTCTCACCACGGAGGACGTCATGGCCGACATTCCGACCACCGCCCGCCCCCGCAGCAGCGCGGCACGCGTCTGCACGATCCTGGGCTTCGTCTTCGCGGTCCTCGCGCTCTTCCTGTCCCCGCTGATCTTCGGGGTGATCGGCTTGATCCTCGGCATCGTCGGCGCGGTGCTCGGCGACAAGCCGCTCGGCTGGTACGCGGCCGCGGCGAGCGTGGTCGGGGCGATCCTCGGCTACGTCATCGCGATGGCGATCATCAACTCCTGACCGGCAATTACCCGGAGCCCGCCGGCCGACCGGCGGGCTCCGTCGCGACCCGCCGGCCCGGTCGCCATCCGGACGCCGGCGGCCAAGTCGGCGACGGTGCGGATCGCGAGGAACTCCTCCGCCGGTGCGGTGTCAGTCGCCGCCGCCGCGGATGCCGACCAGGACCTCCTCGAGCTCGTCCGGCTTGACCAGCACGTCCCGGGCCTTGGAGCCCTCCGAGGGCCCGACGACGCCCCGCGTCTCCATCAGGTCCATGAGCCGGCCGGCCTTGGCGAAGCCCACCCGCAGCTTCCGCTGCAGCATCGAGGTGGAGCCGAACTGCGAGGTCACCACCAGCTCGACCGCCTGCAGCAACAGGTCGAGGTCGTCGCCGATGTCCTCGTCGATCTTCTTCTTGCTCTCCTGCGCCACGGTCAGCACGTCCGAGCGGAACTCCGGTTCGCGCTGGTCCTTGCAGAACTTGACCACATCGGCGATCTCGCGCTCGGTGACCCAGGCGCCCTGGATGCGGATCGGCTTCGACGCACCCATCGGCAGGAAGAGCCCGTCGCCACGGCCGAGCAGCTTCTCCGCGCCGGGCTGGTCGAGGATGACCCGCGAGTCGGCCAGCGACGAGGTGGCGAACGCGAGTCGGGACGGCACGTTCGCCTTGATGAGACCGGTGACCACGTCGACCGAGGGGCGCTGGGTGGCCAGGACCAGGTGGATACCGGCGGCCCGGGCGAGCTGCGTGATCCGGACGATGGAATCCTCCACGTCCCGCGGGGCGACCATCATGAGGTCGGCCAGCTCGTCCACGATCACCAGTAGATACGGGTACGGCCGCAGCTCCCGCTCGCTGCCCGGCGGGGCCTTGATCTCGCCGTTGCGCACCTTGCGGTTGAAGTCGTCGATGTGCCGGACCCCGTTGGCGGCGAGGTCGTCGTAGCGCATGTCCATCTCGCGGACGACCCACTCCAGCGAGTCGGCCGCCTTCTTCGGGTTGGTCACGATCGGCGTGACCAGGTGCGGGATGCCCTCGTAGCCGGTCAGCTCGACCCGCTTGGGGTCAACCAGCAACAGCCGCACCTCGTCAGGTGTCGCCCGGGTGAGGATCGACACCAGCAGAGAGTTCAGCAGGCTGGAGTTGTGCGTCGGAACGAGGGTGCGCCCGGCCAGGAAAAGATGACTCGGGCTGTCCACCTCGATGCATCGCACCGGGACCGACGGCACCGGTCGCACATCCACGATGTAGCGCCGCGACGTGCTGGGACGAGTCTGCGTCACCTGACGGGCAAGCTTCCTGGTCAGTCGGAAGACCTTGTCATCAGGTGTGAAGTGGATCCGGTAACAGGTCGACGTTTCGGGACGCCTGCCCCTGACCGCCTTCGTGGTCATGGTCGCCTGGTAACCCAGGCTGAGAATGAGTTCGAGAGCGTCGTGAGCCAGCCGCTCGCAGGTAAGTGCGAGTTCCACTCCCCCACGCTTCGACACGGTGCCGTCGGTGTCCAACAATCCGGCCAGCAGCGCCCGCCGCTGACTCTCGGACGCTCGGAGGTAGACCGTTGGAATATGCTTCTCACCGATTTCACGGAACAGGGCGCGCATAGTGCGGTACGAGGCTCGGTCGGTGCTCCTTACCGGGCCGGCCGGCAGTTCACCCTCGGACACCGCTCTCCTGCGGGCCAAGTACACGGCAGTGACAGACACGCCGACCCGTCGGGCCGCTGCCGGTCCGCTCATGCCCTGAGACACGAGGCGCAGAGCTTCCGAGACGCGCAGTTCGCGCTGCTGCCGATTGGAAATCGTGTAATGGATACGGCCTCTGGGTTGTCTGATGACCTCGTAACCGTCCAGCCGGATCTGATCCAAAATCTCGTCCTCGGCGCACGTGAAACCGGCGGTGCCTGCCGTGCCGTCTCCCAACCAACAACCAAGGGTGTAGGGCGCGATGGGCAGCTGCTGATCCGAGCAGAGCAGCGGCCGAGCCACATCAACGGCGTGGTTCGCCCACTTTCCGTTGGGGCCGACGCGCAGGGTCTCCGCGATCTCCCGCGTCGTCACGGTCCTCTCGTCGTGGGCTTTCCTGCCGCTTGAACGGCCGGGAGCGAGAATCCGTCGAGCCAGCGCCTCGTACAGACGGTGGCTGGAGTAGGTCGGTACCCATCGAGTGATCCGGCGGCCGCCACGGTCGTAGGATGCTCGGCCGAGCATCTGCTCTCCAGGTACCGTCCTGAGCACCTGGTAGAGGACGTTCCGGAAACGATCGCCGAGATCCGTCATCAACTCGCTGGTGGATATGGGCCGATCGGGCTCGTCCAGCACCGCTCGCGCCCGATGAGAGATCAGCTCACGATCGGCCTCCGTCCAGTAGAAACCGTCCTTCCACCGCTGTCTGCGCTGGGTGCGCCCAGCCCGCGTCGTCGTCCGCCACTCATGGTTGGCGTCGGCCACGATGACCGTGCCATCGGAGAACTCGACCTCGTAACACGGGCGCCCCTGCATGACCGCCGTCGCCGCGACCACGGTGCACGGCTGCCCCTGTTCGTCGAACACCTGGTCACCCACGCACAGGTCAGCCATGGTGGACCAACCGGTGGGCGTGGCAATCGGCGTGTCGAGGGCCAGAGCCTTGCCGGCTCCGGTCGCACCCGCCACGAGAATGTGCGGCATCTTGGCCAGGTTGGCGACGACGTAGCCGCCCTCGATGTCCTTGCCGAGCGCCACGACCATCGGATGGTGGTCGGCGGTGGCGGCCCGGGAGCGCAGGACGTCGCCGAGGGCGACGTTCTCCGGGTCGGTGTTGGGGATCTCCACGCCGACCGCGCTCTTGCCCGGGATCGGGCTGAGGATCCGTACGTCCGGCGACTTGACCGCGTACGCGATGTTCCGGGAGAGCTGGGTGATCCGCTCGACCTTGACGCCCGGTCCCAGCTCCACCTCGTAGCGGGTGACCGTCGGACCCCGGGTGAAGCCCGTCACCGCGGCGTCCACGTCGAACTGATCGAAGACGCCGGTGAGCGCGGCGATCACCTCGTCGTTCGCCTTGCTCCGGGTCTTCGGCGCCGCCCCGCTGCCGAGCAGGTTGGCCGGCGGCAGCGTGTAGTCGCCCGCCAGGCCGGTCAGCGCGAGCTGCTCGGCGCGGGTGGGCAGCGGCGAGTGCTCCGGCGGTTCGGCCGGCTTCCGGCTGACCGGCACCTTGGTCGGCGGCGTGCGGGTCAGCACGAGGGTGTCCTGCAGGTCGACGCCGTCGAGGTCCTCGAAGGCCTCCGGGTCGACGGGCGGAGGCGTACGCTTCGCCGGGCGCTTCCGGGCCGGCTTGACCGGGGCCTCCTCTGGCTCGTCCTCCTTGGGCGGTGCGGCGACCAGCGTGCCGGCCAGCATCCCGAGCCGTTCCGGGATCTTGTTGATCGGTGTCGCGGTGACGACCAGCAGCCCGAACAGGAGCAGCAGGATGAGTAGCGGAATCGCGACCCAGGCGGTGACCGCCCGCTCGAGCAGGCTGCCGATGCCGGCGCCGATCAGACCACCCGCGAAGTCACGTTCCGCCGGGTCGACCGGCGCCTGTCCAATGTGCAGCATGGCCGCCGTGGCGAGCAGCATCGACCCCCAGCCGACCAGGCCACGGCCCCGGTGCTGCGGATCGGCCGGCTGGCGCATCAGCCGCCACGCGCCGATCCCGAGCAGCACCGGTACGACCACGGAGATCGCGCCCAGGAAGAGTCGTACGGTGTCGGCCAGCCGCTCCCCCACCGGGCCCGCGCCGGAGAACCAGATTCCCACGGCGCTGAGCAGCGCGAGGCCGAACAGCAGCAGCCCGGCCCCGTCGCGCCGGTGCTCCGGATCGAGCTCGCGGGCCGAGGCCGCCTGACGGCCGGCGGCCCGGACCGCCCAGCCCATCCCGTGCGCCAGTCCCATCCACAGCGCACCGATCGCGCGTCCGACGTAGACGGCGGGTCCCGGACGGGTGGCTCGGGTGCGGCGCCGGACCGGAGCGCGGGTCTTCTTCGCCGGTTGGCGGGCGCGGTTGTTCGTCGCACCGCGCGGCGACGCGCCGCGCCGCCGGCTCGCCTGAGAGGTACGGCCCGCCATAGCATCACCGTAACGGCGCGGCCGGGTGGATCGCCGCTTTTCCGGGTCGTGTCCGCGCGTCGCAGCGCGGACTCCGCCGCATGACGTGATATCTGCCTCAGAAGGGATGCCCGATGGCGTCGCCGGGAAGCGAGGACGGTCCGGACGGGCCCCTGGCCGGACACCCGCGACGGCTGCGACCGCTGACCGACGAGCTGATCGCCGCGGTGCTGGGCAACCGCGGGTACGCCGTGACCGCCGACGCCGACGGCGAGCTGGTCGGTCGCTGGGAGGACAACCTGGTGTGGTTCCTGCGGCTCGGTGAGGCCGGTGAACTGTTGCAGATCCGCACCATGGTCGCGCCGACCTTCCACATCGAGCAGGTCCCCGCGCTGCACGCCTTCTGCAACTCGTGGAACCACGAGCGGCTCTGGCCGAAGGCGTTCGTCCACGTCGACGACGACGGTGCGGCCCGGGTCTGCGGCGAGGTGATCACGGACCTGGAACGCGGCGTCACCCCGCACCAGCTGGACCAGTTGCTCGACTGCGGCATCTCCACGGGCTGCCAGCTCGCCACGGCGGTCGGGCGACTCCCCCGGGGACCCCTGCCGTGAGTGGGCCCGGCGGGCGGCCCCGTCGTGAGATGAGCGGGCCCGGTGGTCCGCGCGGCGGGGACGCCAGCGGCCCTGCGGGCCGCCCGGACCGTGGTGCCCGCGGGCCCGGCGGACGGATCGCCCCGCTCGGTGACCTCGGCCTCGTCGGGCAGGGCCGCGCGCCGGCCGGCCGCAGCCGCGAGCTGGTGGCCGCGCTCGCCGAGGTTCGCGACCAGCCCGACGGTCCGGCCCGGCTGGTGGAGCTGGAGCGGATCGCCGCCCAGGCCGACGCGGCCGGCGACGACCGGTCCGCCGTCGAGGCGCGGGTCGCGTTGATCGAGACGGCCCTGCTCCACGGTGAACGGTGGCGGCTCGTCGAACCGGCGCGGCGTTGCCTGGCCGTCCTCGACCGCCGCCCGGAGATCTTCACCGAGGCCGAGGGTGAGCTGCTGACGCGCTATCAGCGGTACGCGATCGAAGCACTGCTCGGCACCCCGCGCGTCGGACTCGACCAGGCCCGGACGGTCGACGACCTGGCCCGCCGGATCGGTGCCGACACCGAGGCGGTGGCCGAGCTCCGCTGCCAGATCGCCGACCACCTGGGCGACGAGCCGACCGCCCGGGAGTGGTACGAGCGCTGGGCGGCCGCCGAACCCGGCGCGGTCGGTGGCTGCCCCGGGTGCGCACCGGCGCGGCGGGCGGAGCTGCTGGCCGGCTGGGGCGACCAGACCGCCGCGCTGGACGAGCTGCGCGACGTCCTCGACGGCGCGGTCGACTGCACGGACCAGCCGGAGCGGGCGCTCACCGCGGCGCTGCTGCCGTGGCTGAGGCAGGGCGAGCCGGAGCTGGCCGGCGCCGCGCACGTGCGGGCGTACCGGCGGCACCGTGGCGAACGGGGTTCCTTCCCGCACCTCGCCACCCACCTGCGGTTCTGTGTGCTCGGCGGGCATCCGGGTCGGGCGCTCGACATTCTCGCCGAGCAGCTGCCCCGGCTCGATCAGCCGTACGACGATCTCTCCGCGATGGAGTTCGCCGCCGCCGGAGCGCTGGTCTGCAACCTCGCCGTCGAGGCGGGGCTGGGCGGGCGCACGGTGCGCCGGCCGGCGTACGGGCAGCGGCCGGTCGCCGAACTCGATGTCGCGACGCTCGGCGGCGTACTGCTCGGCGTGGCCACCGAGCTGGCCGGCAGCTTCGACGCCCGAAACGGCACCGGGCACCAGTCCGGCCGGATCGCCGCCTGGCTGGCCGAACGGCCGGTGGCCGTACCGGTGCCGCTCGCTGCGGACGACCCGGCCGACGGGACGGACGGCCCGGACGACGATCCGGAGCCGGCCGACCTGGAGCCGGTACCCCTGACGCTGTCCATGATCACCGATGCGCTGGACCGGCGCGGCGACCGGTACGCGGTGGAGTCCGACGCGACGGTGGTCGGTCGCTGGGGCGATGCGGTGATCCAGTTCCGGCAGCTCGGGGAACGGGGCGAGATCCTGCACGCCCGGTCGCTCGCCACCCGTCGTCTCCCGGCCGCCCGCCGCGCCGAGGCGTACGCGTTCTGCAACGCCTGGAACCACGACCGGCTGCTGCCGAAGGCGTACGTGCACGACCCCGACGGTGAGCTGGTGCTGGCCGGCGACGTCAGCACGGACCTGGCGCACGGGGTGGCCCCGGCGCAGCTCGCTGTGTTGCTGAACGCGGCGATCACCACGGGCGTCGCGTACGCCGAAGCGGTCGCGGCGCTGCCCTGACGGCCACCCGGCCCGTGCCGTGGCGGCCGGGCCGGTGGCGCGTCGGTCCGGTCAGACCTCGACCACGGTGGGCACGATCATCGGGCGGCGACGGTATGCGTCGTTCACCCAGCGTCCCACCGTGCGGCGGACGATCTGCTGAAGCTGGTGGGGGTCGGTGATCCCGTCCGCGGCGGCCCGGTTCAGCGCCTCGGTGACCAACGGGATGACGTCGTTGAACGCCCCCGGGTCCTCGGAGAAGCCCTTCGCCGAAACGGTCGGGCCGGCCACCACCTTGCCGGTGACCGAGTCGACCACGACGGTGGCGGCGATGAACCCGCCGTCACCGAGGATCCGCCGCTCGGTCAGCAGCGACTCGCTCACGTCACCGACGGCGAGACCGTCGACGTAGACGTACCGGCTCTTCACGCGGCCGACCAGGCTGGCCCGCCCCTCGACCAGGTCGACGACGTCGCCGTCCTCGCAGAGCACCACCCGGTCGGCGGCCACGCCGGACTCGATGCCGAGGCGCGCGTGCGCCCGCAGGTGGCGCCACTCGCCGTGCACCGGCATCAGGTTGCTGGGCCGGACCACGTTGAGCAGGTAGAGCAGCTCGCCGGCCGGGGCGTGCCCGGAGACGTGCACCTTGGCCACGTCCTTGTGCACGACCACCGCGCCGGCCCGGGCCAGCCGGTTGATGACCCGGTAGACGGAGGTCTCGTTGCCCGGCACCAGCGACGAGGCCAACACGACGGTGTCGCCGGGGGCGATGGTGATGTGCCGGTGGTCGCCGCTGGCCATCCGGCCGAGCGCGCTCATCGGCTCGCCCTGCGAACCGGTAGACATCAGCACGATCTGCTCGGGAGGCAGCGTGGTCGCCTCCTCGATCCCGACGACCAGGCCGGCCGGGATGTTGAGCAGGCCGAGGTCCCGGGCGATGCCCATGTTGCGGACCATGGACCGGCCGATCAGCGCGACCTTGCGGCCGTGCTCCACCGCGGAATCGAAGACCTGCTGCACGCGGTGCACGTGCGAGGCGAACGAGGCCACGATGATCCGGCCCTTGGCCTTCGCGAAGATCGAGTCGAGCACCGGCCCGATCTCCCGTTCCGGGGTGACGAAGCCGGGGATCTCCGCGTTGGTGGAGTCCGACAGCAGCAGGTCCACACCCTCCGCGCCGAGCCGGGCGAACCCGGCCAGGTCGGTGATCCGGCCGTCCAGCGGAAGCTGGTCCATCTTGAAGTCGCCGGTGTGCAGCACCAGGCCGGCGGGGGTACGCACGGCCACCGCGAGCGCGTCCGGGATCGAGTGGTTCACCGCGAAGAACTCGCACTCGAACGGGCCGAGCTGCTCCCGGCCGCCCTCCCGCACGGTGAGCGTGTAGGGCTGGATGCGCCGCTCGGCGAGCTTCGCCTCGACCAGGGCGAGGGTGAACTGCGAGCCGACCAGCGGGATGTCCGGCTTGTGCGCGAGCAGGTACGGCACCGCGCCGATGTGGTCCTCATGGCCGTGGGTGAGCACGATCGCCTGCACGTCGTCGAGCCGGTCCAGGATCGGCCCGAAGTCGGGCAGGATCAGGTCCACGCCGGGCTGCTCGACGTCGGGGAAGAGCACGCCGCAGTCGATCACCAGCAGCTTGCCGTCGTACTCGAAGACGGTCATGTTCCGACCGATGGCGCCGAGCCCGCCGAGCGGGATGATCCGCAGCCCGCCCTCCGGCAGTGGTGGGGGGAGTTCCGCCTCGATGTGCGCCTCGGTCACGCTTGCACCTCATTCTGCGACGCCGTCACCGGGCGTCCGTCGTGTCGTTCGGTCATTCGGAAAGCTCGAGGTCCGCTGCGGCGAAGTCGGCGCGCAGCTGGGTGATCTCGTCGTCGGTGGCGTCGACCAGCGGGGGCCGCACCGGCCCGGCGGGCAGGCCGGCCACCTTCAGGCCCGCCTTCACCAGGATGACTCCCTGGGTACGGAAGATGCCCGTGTAGAGCGGCAGCAGCCGGCGGTGCAGGGCGAGCGCGGCGGCGTTGTCACCCGCGTCGTACGCCTCGATCATCTGCTTGGTCAGCGCGCCGGTGAAGTGGGTGGAGGTGCCGACCACGCCGACCGCGCCGACAGCCAGGGCGGGCAGCGTGAGCGAATCCTCACCGCTGTAGAAGGCCAGGTTGGTGCGGCTGGTCACCCAGCTGGTCGCCGTCAGGTCGCCCTTGGCGTCCTTCACCGCGACGATCCGCGCGTGCTCCGCGAGACGCACCATCGTCTCGGTGGCGATCGGCACCCCGGCGCGGTGGGGGATGTCGTAGAGCATCACCGGCAGGCCGGTGGCGTCCGCGACGGCGGTGAAGTGTCGCAGCAACCCGCTCTGCGGCGGCTTGTTGTAGTACGGCGTCACCACCAGCAGCCCGTGCGCGCCCGCCTTCTCGGCGGCGACGGCCAGCTCGACGGTGTGCCGGGTGTCGTTCGTGCCGACCCCGGCCACGACCTTGGCCCGGTCGCCGACCGCCTCCGTGACGACCCGGATCAGGCGCTCCTTCTCCGCGTCGCTGGTGGTCGGCGACTCGCCGGTGGTGCCGTTGACCACCAGCGCGTCGTTGCCCTGCTCGTCGACCAGATGGTTCGCCAGTCGGGCGGCGCCGTCGAGGTCGAGCTCGCCCTCGGCGGTGAACGGGGTCACCATGGCGGTGAGCACCCGCCCGAAGGGACGGGACACCGCCCGGGCGGGGGTGTCAGGGTGGTCGTGCGTCATCCTCTTAACCTAGCGGACGACCCGGGAGCACCCGCCGGGGAAGGGCTCAGCAGCGCTCTGCGTACGGGCTCGGCACCACCTCGTGTCGCCCGGCAGGGTGGAGATCACAACGCCGGCGAAGACCTCCCGCCGCAGCCTGCCGTTCCTCACCACCGGTCAGACGTAAAGGGACGTGAACGGGGTCCAGGGAAGATTGCGCAGCACCGAGAAGGCGAGCCAGGCGACCATGAAACCGCCGATCATCTTGTTGCTGATGCGCAGCTCGGGCAACCGCCAGCCGAACGCCTGCCGGCCCGCCCAGGCGACGAAGAGGTACGCCAGGAAGGGCAGCGCGAAGACGAAGACGAAGTGGTGCCGGGCGGCCGCGGGCAGGTCGCCGTGCACCACGTACCAGAGCGCACGGGTGCCGCCGCAGCCCGGGCAGTCGAGCCCGGTGGTCAGCTTGAGAATGCAACTGGGTGCCGCCGTGGGATCCGACCGGGTCGGATCGCTGATCAACGTGTAGGCGATGCCCAACGCGACGCAGCCGAGCGCGGCCAGCGGCACGGCCCACCGGGGCGAGCGATCGTAGAGCCGGACCACGAACCGGGTGAACCGGTCGGGCTCCGGCACCGGGTAGGGCGGCGGGTATGCCGCCGTGACATCCGTCGGCCAGCCGGCCGGTGAGGTCGTGCCGGGAGCCGCGACAGCTCCGTTGGCCGCACCGGGTGGCGGGACCGCGCCGGCCGGCGGCTGCGGTGGGACGGCGGGCCCGTCAACGCTCGTCACGCGATTCACCGTACACCTGCGACGCCGACCAACGCGGCGGCCAGTGGACCGGCCAGGTCGCCCGCGGCGGGCGGCGCCACCGAGTCGAGACCGAGCCAACCGGCGAGCCGGTAGAGCTCCGCGGCGAGCGCCACTGCGGTCTCGCCCGGCTCGGCGCCCGGCTCGACCCAGGCGGCGGGTACCAGCAGCGCACGTGCCTTCCGGTCGGCCTTCAGGTCGACCCGAGCGGTGAAGCGCTCCCCCTGGAGGAAGGGGAGCACGTAGTAGCCGTGCACGCGTTGCGGGGCCGGGACGTAGATCTCGATGCGGTAGCTGAAGTCGAAGAGCCGCTCGGTGCGGTTGCGCTCCCACACCAGCGGGTCGAAGGGGCTGACCAGGGTGTTGCCCCGCACCCAGCGCGGTAGCCGGGCCGAGGCGTGCAGCCAGGCGGGCTGCCGCCAACCCGCCACGGTGACCGGCAGCAGTTCGCCGGACTCGGTGAGCTCGGCGATGGCCTGCCGGGCCCCGGCGACCGGAAGGCGGAAGTAGTCGCGCAGCTCCAGTTCGGCGGCGACCCCGAGCGACCGGGCGGCCACCGCCACCAGCGTCCGGTACGCCTCGGCGTCGGTCGGGGTGGGGGCGGCCAGCGCCGCGGCGGGGAGCACCCGCTCGGGCAGATCGTAGCGGCGGGCGAACGAGGTGGTGCGCTCGGCCGCGCTCACCTCGCCGGCCCAGAAGAGGAACTCCAACGCCCGCTTCACCGCCGACCAGTTCCACCCCCAGTTGCCGGTCTCACGGGGCGCGTCGTGCTCGATCTCGGCGGCGGTCAGCGGACCCCGGGCGGCCACCTCGTCGCGTACCCAGGCGACCAGCTCGGGCTGTTCCTGGGCGATCCGGCGCATGCCGCCCCAGGCCTCGCTGTGTGCCCGGGCCATCCGCCAGCGCAGCGCGGCGTGCAGCCCGACCGGGACCAGGGACGCCTCGTGCCCCCAGTACTCGAAGAGATCGCGGGGGCGGCGGTAGGCCGCCGTGTCGAGCAGGCTGGTCGGGTAGGGCCCGAGCCGGCTGTAGAGCGGCAGGTAGTGCGCGCGTTGCAGCACGTTGACCGAGTCCATCTGGATCAGCCCGACCCGGTCCAGCACCCGGCGCAGGTGACGACGGGTCGGCACGCCGGTGGGCGCGGGATCGGCGAAGCCCTGGGCGGCGAGCGCCACCCGGCGGGCCTGGGCCAGCGAGAGCGATTCCGGAGCGGCCATCGCGGCGACCCTAACCCAGCGGTCCGACACCCCGGCGCGGACGCTGGACGGCCCGCCCATAGAGGCATAGAACGGACCCGTGCTCACCATCCGTCCCGAGGAGCCCGACGACGCCGAGGCGATCGCCCGGGTGCACATCCGAGGCTGGCAGGCCGGTTACGCCGGCATCATGCCGGACGAGGTGCTGGGCCGGCTGAACGTGACCGCCTGGGCGCAGCGCCGACGGGACCTCGGCACCGCCGACCCGGAGCACCCGTTCACCACGCTGCTGGCCGAGGCCGGCGACGCGGGGATCGCCGGCTTCGCCTCCTTCGGGCCGTACCGGGTCGACCAGGATCGGGCCAACCTCGACCTGACCCGCGGCGAACTCCTCGCCCTGTACGTCGACCCGGCGCACTGGGGCGACGGTACGGCGCAAGCGCTGTTCGCCGCGGCCTGTGCGGGGCTGGCGTCCCTGGGTTTCACCGGGTACCGGGTCTGGGTGCTGGAGGAGAACCATCGGGCCCGGCGGTTCTACGCGCGGGCCGGACTGTCACCGGACGGAGAGTGGACCACCTACCCGGTTCCGCTCACCGGCGGGCGCCCGCCCGTCCGGCTCGTCGAGCTGCGGTACAGCGGACGCCTCGTCGCCTGATCCGGGCGGGGCCGGCCAGCGGCGGACCGGCAGGAAGGCCATCAGCGCGAGGCTGATCCACACGTACGTGTTGCTGCCGAGGAAACCGTCCAGCCCGGTGAAGTCCTGCTCCCAGGACCAGACGATCCGGCTGGTCAGGAGCCCGTACCCGACGAACGCGGCGGCCAGCAGCAGACTGCGCCGCAGCGTACGGGCGGAGGCGGCCATGGCGTTGTCGACCAGGAGGATCAGCGCCGGCAGCAGCCAGACCAGGTGGTGCACCCAGGTCACCGGGCTGACCAGGCACATCACCGCGCCGGTCAGCGCCAGCCCGGTCGCCTCGTCACCGGCGGCCGCGGCGCGGTGGGACCGCCACGCCCAGAGGGCCAACGTGCCGAGCACCAGCACCAGCACCAGCCAGGCGAGCGTGCTCGGATGCACCGGGTCGAGCCGGGCCACCACCCCCCGCAGCGACTGGTTGGAGACGAACGCCAGCTCGCCGACCCGGCCGGTGTTCCACAGCGCCTCGGTCCAGAACTCCCGCGAGGCGTCCGGAAAGAGCGCGGCGGCCACCAGGGTCGCCGCGGCCGCGGTGACCATCGAGGTGACGGCCGCCCGCCAGCGCCGGGTCACCAGCAGGTAGACGATGAAGATGCCCGGAGTCAGCTTGATCGCCGTGGCCAGCCCGATGCCCACGCCGGCCCAGCGGTTGCCGCGCGGGAGCAGCCGGAGCAGGTCGACCGCGACCAGGAAGAGCAGCAGCATGTTGACCTGGCCGAAATTGACCGTCTCACGCATCGGCTCGTACGCGGCGGCCAGGCAGAGCGCCACGGCGAGGACGAACCAGCGGGTCCAGCCCGCCCGCCGGGAGATCGGATCGATAAGCCACCAGAAGAGCACCACTGTCACGACGACCGTGGCGGCCACGCTGACGACGATGGCGGCCAGCCACGGCAGGTACGCCATGGGCAGCATGACCAGGGCGGCGAACGGCGGGTAGGTGAAGCCGTACTGGGTCAGCGGCCGCAGGTAGTCGTAGATCTCCCCGCCGTCGTGCACCCACCAGTTGAGCGCACCGTAGTAGACCTGGAGATCGAAGAAGCCGTGCCGCACGGCCGCGACGGAGAGGAAGGCGGTCACCGCGACGGCGAGCAGCAACACGCCCACCACCTGCGCGACCGTCCTACTGGCACCCTGCACGATCGCCGCCTCCCTCGCCCTGCGTAGGCTCACGTCCCATGGCTCTCGGGTACGTCCGCCCGGCGCGTCCGGAGGACGCCGGCGAGATCGCACGCATCCAGCTCGCGACCTGGCGGGTCGCCTATCGCCGGATCCTGCCCCGGCACGTCCTGGAGAACCTGGACGAGGCGTGGCTCGCCCGGCGGTGGACCGCCGCGGTGCAGGAACCGCCCTCGGACGCCCATCGGGTGCTGGTCGCCGTCGAACAGGCCGAGCAATCGTATCTTGTCGGGTTCGTCGCCTCCGGGCCCGCCGACGCCGAGGCGCTCGCGCCGAACGAGCCCGCCGAGTCGCTCGGAAGCGGCGTCGCGGCCGTCACCGATCTGCTGGTGGAACCACGGTGGGGCCGGCGCGGGCACGGCAGCCGGCTGCTCGCCGCCAGTGTCGAGCTGTGGCGCTCCGACGGCTTCGACCGCGCGGTGGCCTGGGCGTTCGACGGCGACGAGGCGACCCGCAAGTTCCTCACCAGCACCGGCTGGTCGGCCGACGGGGCGGCCCGCGCCCTCGACGTGGACGACATGCTGGTCCCCCAGCTTCGCCTGCACGTGGCGCTCGCCGCCGAGCCCGCCCCGACCCCGCCCGCCCCGGCCGCGCCGGTCGACTGAACGTCCAGCCGGCGGGCCGAGGCGATCGGTTCAGCCCTTGTCGGAGCCGTCGTTGGCGTCGCGCACGAAGTAGCGCTGGAACACCACGAAGATGATCGCCACGGGAATCGTGGCGAGCAGAGCGGCACCGAGCTTGAGCGGGTACTGGCTGCCCTTGCCGAGCGACCCGCTGACCAGGTCGGCCAGACCGCGCGGCAGGGTGAACAGGTCCGGGTCCTGCACCGCCACGAGGCTGTGCGGGAACTCGTTCCAGGAGCCTTGGAACGACAGGATGGTCAGGGTGATCAGCGCCGGCTTCGCCATCGGCAGCACCACCGACCAGAAGGTGCGGAAGACGCTCGCACCGTCGATGCGAGCCGCCTCCTCGACGCTCACCGGGACCGACTCGAAGAACTGTTTCATGATGAACACGCCGGCCGCGTCGGCGAGCAGCGGCACGACCAGCCCGGTGTAGCTGTTGTAGATGCCGAGCTGGTTGAGCACCAGGAACTTCGGGATGAGCAGCACCACCGGGGGTACCGCCATGACCGCGACTACCGTGGCGAAGAGCCAGGCGCGGCCGCGGAACCGCAGCCGGGCCAGCGCGTACCCGGCCAGCGAGTCGAAGAACACCCGGCCGGCCGTCACGAGCACGGTGACCAGCAGCGAGTTGCCCAGCCACAGCGGGAAGCTGGTGCCCGCGAAGATCCGCTCGAAGCCGGCCAGCGAGAGCGGGTCGGGGAACGGTGAGAGCGGGTTGGCGGACGCGTCGGGCTCGGTCTTGAACGAATTCCCGAGTTGGATCACGAACGGGTAGAGGAAGACCAGCCCGAAGAAGATCAGCGTGGCGTACCCCAGGACCCGGGAGACCAGGCTGCGGCCGGCGTGGCGCCGCCGCGTGGGTGTCGCCGCGGCCGGCGGGCGGTCGGTCAGCACGGCCATGTTCACGACCTTTCCGGTACGCGTCGGCGCCACCGGCCGCGCGGCCGGTCGACCGGGTCACGGTCGGCCATCACCCGGCGCTGGATCAGGGTCAACACGATGATGATCAGGAACAGCACGAACGAGATCGCCGCGCCGGAGCCGTAGTCGAACTCCCGGAACGCGGTCCGGTACGACAGGTAGGCCGGGGTGAGGGTGGTCTTGGCGGGGTCGCCCTGGCTCATCACGTACACCTGGTCGAAGACCTGCCAGGAGCCGATCAGGCCGAGCGTCACCACCAGGAACATGGTCGGCTTGATCATCGGCAGCGTGACGTACCGGAAGCGCTGCCAGCGGCCGGCGCCGTCGAGGGTGCTCGCCTCGTCCAGCGCCACCGGCACGTTCTGCAGCGCGGCCAGGAACATCAGCATGAACGTTCCGCTGGTGGTCCAGACCACCAGCGTGATGATCGAGACCATCGCGACGCTCGGGCCGGAGAGCCAGTCCCACCAGCTCAGCCCGAACGGCCCGCCGCCGGTCAGTGCGGCGGGCGGCTGGTCGACCCCGAGCGCGCCGAGGAGCAGATGCAGCACGCCCCGGGGGTCGGCGAACCACTGCGGGCCGGCGACGCCCAGCAGGCCGAGCAGCTTGTTGACCGCGCCGGAGTTGGCGAAGAGGAACAGGAAGACCACGCTGATCGCCACCGAACTGGTGACCGACGGGAAATAGAAGGCGCTGCGGAAGAAACCCTTCCCCTTGAGCCTCCGGTTGTTCACGATCAACGCCAGGCCGAGGGCGAGCGCGGTCTGCACCGGCACCACGATCCCGACGTAGTAGACGTTGTTGCGGAGACTCGTCATGAAGTCACGCCGGTCCAGCCCGTCCTCGGCGAAAAGCCGGGTGTAGTTCTCCACCCCGACGAACGGCACGTTCCGGGTGAACGGGCTGCCCTGGCCGTTCCAGTCGGTGAGGCTCACCCAGAGCGCCATCAGGATCGGCAGCAGCAGGAAGAGCCCGAGGATCACGATGACCGGGGCGACGAAGAGCCAACCGGCGAGATTCTCGTTGCTCCGGGTGCCGCGGCCGCGCCGCCGAGGCGCGTCGCCGCGTACGGTCACCCGCGCCGCCGGTGCCTCCGTTGCCATTGTCCCTCCTGATCAGACAGGAGGTGCGCGGCGCGGGCCCCGGCCGAGACCGGGACCCGCGTACACACCTCAGTCGCCGAGCGCCGCCTTGGCGTTCTTGTCGAAGTTCGCCAGGATCGTCTTCGGGTCACCGGTGGCCAGCCCCTGCAGGCCGGCTTCGAGATCACGCAGGACGCTGTCCATTTTCGGCGCGTTCACCGGGCCCTGCGCGTACTCGGCGCCGTCGACGAAGGGCTTGTCGGCCGGGAAGGCGCTGAGGTACTGGTCGCGGACGGACTGGCGGGACGGCATCACACCGAACGCCCGCGCGAAGGACATCTGCTGCTCGCCGCTGGTCATCGCCTCGACGAACTTGATCGCCTGCTCCTTGTACTTCGACTTCGCCGCGATCCCCCAGCACTGGGTGAAGGAGAGCGTGCCCTTCCCCTTCGCGCCGGCCGGCAACGGCACGACCTTGTACTTCACGTTCGGGAAGTCGTTCTGCAGGGCGCCCTTGATCCAGTTGCCCTCGATGGTCATCACGGCCTTGCCCCGGCCGAACGCCTCGCCGGACCAGCCGGCGTCCAGCTGCTTCGGGTACTGGGCCAGCCCCTTGGTGAGCAGGTCCTTCACGTACTGGAGGGCGGCCAGGTTCTCCGGCGTGTCCGCGGTGGGCTGCTTGCCGTCCTCGCTCATCAGCCAGCCGCCGTTCTGCACCAGGAACGCGCCGATGCGGTCCCGCGTGTCGCCCAGCGCCAGCGGCACCTGTCCCTTCGCCTTGATCTTCTGGGCGGTGGCGGTGAGCTGATCCCAGGTGGTCGGGATGTCGGCGTCGGTCAGACCGGCCTTGGCCCAGAGGTCGGTGTTGATCTCCAACGCCAGCGTGGAGAAGTCCTTCGGGGCGCAGTAGAGCTTGCCGTCGTGGGTGAACGTGGTACGCAGGCTCTCGTAGAAGTCACCGGTGTTGCTGATCTTGTCACCGTACGGTTCGAGGGCGCCGACGCTCGCGTAGTCGGCGAACTGGGCCGCGTCGACGTAGAAGACGTCCGGTGGGGTGCCGCCGGCGAGGCCCTGACCGAGCTGCTGGGTGAGGTCCTGCGCGGGCGTCACGGTGGCGGTGTTGCCCGACTCACCGGCCCACTTGGCCGCCGCGTCCTGCACGGCCTTGGTCTCGGCGTCACCGGACGAGCCGATCAGGATCTGCAGGTTGGCCGGGCCGCTGGACTGGGCGGTGCCCTCGGAGTTGTCGTCGAAGCCGCTGCCACAGGCGGCGGAGCCTAGTAGTGCGACGGCGGCGAGGCCGGCCACCGCCACCCGGGCGAGGGGTCGAGGTGCCATCTGGTTCTCCTGTTCGGGGATGGGTTAAGCGGTGTGCCGGAGCACCAGCGAGGGCTGGAGCAGCACGGGTTCGGGGGACTGCTGGTCGCCGTCGAGGACCGCGGTGAGCAGGTCCACGCAGCGGGCGGCGGCCTCGCCGAGGGGCTGGCTGACGCTGGTCAGCCCGACTGCGGCCGCTACCGGGGTGTCGTCGAAGCCGACCACCGCGACGGCGGGGTCCGTTGCCCGTACCGCCTGCAGAGCGCCCAGGGCGAGCGAGTCGCTGGCGCACACCACGGCGGTCGGGGGCTCGCCGGAGCTGAGCAGGTCACGCATCGACCACTCACCCTCGGCGATGCCGTCATCGACCGCGCGGTCCAGGCCCGCCGGGTCGATCCCGGCGGCGCGCAGGCTCTCCCGCCAGCCGCTGCGGCGGTCGTCGCCGACACCGGAGCCGGCGGGCCAACCGAGGAAGCCGACCCGGCGGTGGCCGCGCTCGAGCAGGTGCTCGGTCGCCCGGGCGGTGCCCGCCGCGCCGTCGACGTCGACCCACGGATGCGCCGTGGGGTCGTCCCAGGGACGGCCGAAGGCGACGAACGCCACCTCCCGTTGGGCCAACCAGGTCGTCCGGGCGTCGCCGTGGTCGGTGCCGGTCAGCACGAATCCGTCGAGGTCGTACGCGCTGAGCAGGTCGTCGTAGGCGGCGATCTCCCGCTGGGTGTCGCCGGCGGTGTAGAGCAGTACGCGGTAGCCGGCCAGCTCCGCGGTCTCGGTGAGTCCGTGCAGGAAGCGGTCGAGCACCGAGCCGTTGATGCCGTCCCGGGTCGGTTCGATCCGCATGGCGATGAGCCGCGAGCGACCGGTGCGCATCTGCCGGGCGGCCTGGCTGACGCGGTAGCCCAGGACGTCGATCGCCTCCTGGACCCGCTGCCGGGTCTCCTCCCGCACGATGTGCGGCGTGTTGAGCACGTTGGACACGGTCTGGCGGCTCACACGGGCGTGCCGAGCCACCGTCGCGATGGTCACCTTTTCGGCCACAAAATCCCTCTCGCCATCTTGAACGATCCAATTTGGATAAGGCAGGATTGGATCGTTCAAGTTTCTGGAATGTTTCGCACTTTGCACTGGCCGGAACGGCTTTGTCAAGACGTCGTTCCGGCCGGTGGCAGGATCTGGAGCCACATCGTGACCGAACGCCAACTGCAACCCCTGCTGCACGAGTTGGTGGGCGTCGTCCTCGCCCCCACCAGCGCGCTGGGGGACGCGGCCGGGCAGATCCGCCCGACCGGAGTCCAGGGCGTCTTCCACGCCGACGCCCGGGTGCTGTCCCGAGCCGAACTGCGGGTCGACGACCAGGAACCGGAGAGCCTGGCCCGGGCGGCGGTGGGCCCGCACGACGTACGCTTCGTCTCCCTGGCCCGGTGGCTCGGCGACCCCGGCGCGGACCCCACCGTCCGGGTCGAGCGGCTCCGCCAGGTCGCCTCCGGCGGGCTCAGCGAGGAGATCCGGATCGTCTCCACCGCCGCCGTGCCGGTACGCACCGTCGTGAGCGTCGACCTCGCCTGCGACCTGGCCCCCATCGAGGTGGTCAAGTCCGGCGGCGCCACCGAGGCGCTGGAGGTCAAGGCGGGCGAGCCCGGCACGTTGGTGTGGGCCGGGTCGGGCATCACGGTCACCGTGAGAGGCGAGGGCGCCACGGCCGAGACGACGGGTGAGCGGGCGGCCGCGCCCCGGCTCACCTGGCCGGTCGAGCTACCGCCCCGCGGCCGGGTGGTGCTGCGTTGGCAGCTGACCGTCGACGACCCGCGGGCGGTCGTGGTCTGCCCGCCGGGTGAGCCCGCCTGGTCCCGGCCGGGGCTGCGGGCCGACGACCGCCGGCTGGTCCGGCTCCTCGACCGCAGCCTCGACGACCTGCGAGGCCTGCGGCTGGTTGAGGCGGGCGCACCGGAGGACGTCTTCCTCGGCGCCGGAGTCCCCTGGTTCCTCACCCTCTTCGGGCGGGACAGCCTCTGGGCCGCCCGGATGATGCTGCCACTCGGCACCGACCTGGCCGGCGGCACGCTGCGGGTGCTCGCCCGGCGGCAGGGCACCCGGGTCGACCCGGCCACCGGCGAGGCACCCGGCAAGATCCTGCACGAGCTGCGCCGGCACGAGTTCGCCCCGGGCGACGGGCTGCGCCTCCCGCCCGCGTACTACGGCACCGTCGACGCCACCATGCTCTGGGTCAACCTGCTCCACGATGCCTGGTGCTGGGGGCTGCCCGCCGCGCAGATCGAGCCGCTGCTGCCGCACCTGGAGGCGGCGCTGCACTGGATCGGGGAGCACGCCGACGCCGACGGCGACGGCCTGGTCGAGTACATCGACACCACCGGGCGCGGCCTCGCCAACCAGGGCTGGAAGGACTCCGGCGACGCGGTCCGGTTCCGCGACGGCGCCCTGGCCGCGCCGCCGATCGTGCTCGCCGAGGTCCAGGGGTACGCGCACGAGGCGGCGATCAACGGAGCCCGGCTGCTGGACGCGTTCGGCCGCCCCGGCGGGGACCGCTGGCGCGAGCACGCGGCCGGGTTGGCGCGCAGGTTCCGGGCGGCCTTCTGGGTCGACGGGCCGTACGGGCCTGCGCCGGCTCTCGCGCTGGATCGTGACAAGCGACCCGTCGACTCGCTGACCAGCAACATCGGCCACCTGCTCGGCACCGGCCTGCTCGACTCCGAGGAGGAGGCGCAGGTGGCCCGGCTGCTCGGCACCGACGCGCTGGCCGGGGCGTTCGGGCTGCGCACGATGTCCACCGACGACGCCGGGTTCAGCCCGCTGTCATACCACTGCGGTTCGGTCTGGGCGCACGACACGGCGATCGTGCTCGGCAACCTCGCCCGGGCCGGCTTCCGGGACACCGCCCTCACCCTCGCCGACGGCCTGCTCGGGGCGGCCGAGGCGTTCGACTACCGCCTGCCCGAGCTGTACGGCGGCGACGACCGCTCGCTGCTCGGCCGGCCTGTGCCTTACCCGGCGGCGTGCCGGCCGCAGGCGTGGGCCGCGGCCGGGGCGGTGCTGCTGCTCCAGGCCGCCACCGGGCTCTACCCCGACGTGCCCGGCGGCGCGGTCCGGCTCGCCCCGCTCGCCGGCGCACAGCTCGGCGCGGTCGCGGCGCAGCGCCTGACGGTCGCCGGCGCTTCGGTCGACGTGGCGGTGGACCGGGCCGGGCAGCCGACGATCAGCGGCCTCCCGGCCGGCCTGACCGTCACGGTCGACGTGGCGCCGACCGTCCCGGCCCAGCGCTCCGCCCCTGCCGACCGCCCCCTCCAGGCGTAGTCCTCCGGCCCACCCTCCCTTGGTTGATCATGAAGTTGTTGCCGCCCGCCGCGGCGTGTCGCGGCAACAACTTCATGGTCGACGGGGTGAGGCGGTGAGCTCGGCGATCAGCTCGTCGTCCTCCACAGCGCCCGTGGGGTGGAAGCCGAGGGACTTGTAGAGGGCGGCGGCAGCCTTGTTCTCCGGGTGGTACGACAACCGCACCGGCGGCTTCCCGTCCCGGGCGGCCAGCCACCCGGCTAGCGTCGCCACGGTGGCCCGCCCGATCCCCCGCCCCTGCTCGGTGGCATCAATGATCATGCCGCCGATCCAGTGCGAGCCGTCGTCGTCGACGCCCCACATGACGTGCCCGACGACCGTCTCGTCCGCGTACACGGCGAGGGACCTCCACACGTCGCCCCGCATCGTCAGCAGCAGATACCGCGCGGCCAGCGCGGGCACCCAGTTCCGCTGGTCGTCGCGGGGCGCCACATCGGCCACCATCCGCCAGTTGTCGTCGTCCACCGGCCGCAGGGTGATGACGCGTCCGTCCCGATCCCGGTGCCCAGCATCGATCATCGGGGGAGCCTAGAGGCGGCCACGGTACGACGGCGAACGGTTTCCGCCGATGGACCGCTCAGTCGAGCAGCGGGTCCAGGCCCACGGTGAGACCGGGGCGGTTAGGCACCGCGCGCACGGCGAGCAGCACGCCCGGCATGAACGAAGCCCGGTCGTACGAGTCGTGCCGGATGGTCAGGGTCTCACCGGTGGTGCCGAACAGCACCTCCTGATGCGCGACGAGCCCGGTGGCGCGTACGGCGTGCACCCGTACGCCGTCGATCTCCGCACCCCGCGCACCCGGCACCTCGTCCTTCGTGGCGTCCGGCACCGGGCCGAGACCCGCCTCCGCGCGAGCCCGCGCGATCTGCCGGGCCGTGTGCGTCGCGGTGCCGCTCGGCGCGTCGAGTTTGCGGGGATGGTGCTGCTCGATGATCTCGACCGACTCGAAGTGCCGGGCGGCCCGCGCGGCGAACTGCATCATCAGCACCGCGCCGATGCCGAAGTTGGGGGCGATCACGACGCCGACGCCGGGCCGGTCGGCCAACCAGCCGCGTACCCGCTCCAGCCGCTCCTCGGTGAAGCCGGTGGTGCCGACCACGGCGTTGATGCCCTGGTCGATGCACCACTGCAGGTTGTCCATGACGACGTCCGGGGTGGTGAAGTCCACGACCACCTGGGCGGCGGCGTCGGCGGCGGCCTGGAGGCCGTCGCCCTGGTCGATCGTCACCACCAGCTCCAGGTCGGCGGCGGCGTCGACCGCCTTGCACACCTCGACACCCATCCGGCCGTGCGCACCCAGGACGCCGACCCGCAGCGGCTCGGCCGGGTTTGTCTCCTGCTCTTCACTCACGGGGCACAACCTATCCCAATCGGGACGCGAGCGACCCCGGCGGGCGGTAGAAGCGGTCACCCCCGCACCGGTGCGTCGGGTCAGTTGGTCGCGAAGTCGCCGGCACCGAACGGGCCGACCACCGCCAGCGACATCGGCCGGGCGAGCAGGTCGGCGGCGAGCGCGTTGACGTCCTCGATGGTCACCGCGTCCACCCGGGCCAGCAGCTCGTTCACCGGCATCAGGTCGCCGTAGAGCAACTCCCCCTTGGCGAGCCGGCTCATCCGCGAGCCGGTGTCCTCCAGGCCGAGCACGAACGAGCCCTTCGACATGCCCTTGCCCCTGGCGATCTCCGCCTCGGTCAGCCCGTCGGCGGCCACCCGGGCCAGCTCGGCGCGGGTCAGCTCCAGGACCTCGTCCACCTTGCCCGGGGCGCTGCCGGCGTAGACGGCGAACAGGCCACTGTCGGCGTACTGGCTCGCGTAGGAGTAGACCGAGTAGGCCAGGCCACGCTGTTCGCGGATCTCCTGGAACAGGCGGCTCGACATGCCGCCGCCGAGGACGTTGTTGAGCACGCCGAGGGCGAACCGTCGATCGTCGATCCGGTCGATGCCCGGGCAGCCGAGGATGACGTGCGCCTGCTCGGTGTCCTTCGTCTCCACGAGCGTGGCGGCGGGACGGGTGCGTACGGCCGGGGCCGCCGCACGGTGCGGCGCCGGCGCGGCCGGCTCGGTGTCCAGCGGCGTACCGTTCAGCGCCTGCCGGACCAGGTCGACCACCGCCGTGTGGTCCAGGTTGCCCGCGGCTGCGATGACGATCTGCGGGGCGATGTAGTGCCGGCGGTAGAAGCCCTGGATCTGCGGGCGCGTCATCGGGGTGACCGTCTCCTCCGTGCCGGAGATCAGCCGGCCCAGCGGGTGGTCGCCGTAGACGGCGCGGGCGAAGAGGTCGTGCACCTCGTCACCGGGCTCGTCGTCGTGCATGGCGATCTCCTCGAGGATCACGCCGCGCTCGGTCTCCACGTCGGCCGCGTCCAGCACGGAGTCGGCCACGAGGTCGCACATCACGTCGATCGCCAGCGGCAGGTCCTCGTCGAGTACCCGGGCGTAGTAGCAGGTGTACTCCTTGGTGGTGAAGGCGTTCGTCTCGCCGCCCACCGCCTCGATCGCCGAGGAGATCTCCAGCGCGCTGCGCTTACGGGTGCCCTTGAAGAGCAGGTGCTCCAGGAAGTGCGCGGCACCGGAGTCCGGGCCGGTCTCGTCCCGCGAGCCGACCGACACCCAGATCCCGAACGACACGCTGCGCATCGCCGGAATCGCCTCGGTGAGCACGCGCAACCCGTTGGGGAGCACGGTGCGTCGCACCGTGCCGCCGAGCGGGTCCTCGCTGATGGTCCGGGTCACCGCCCGGCCGGCGACGCCGGAACGCGCTGTCCCGGCCGCCGCCACCTCCCGTCGACGCGCTGGGAACGGCGCACGCTGGGCCCGACTCACGGAAACCTGCTCTCACTTTGACGAGGGGTGGGTGGAACGAGAAAAGACCGGCCGGACGGTGCGCCCGGAGGGGGCACCGTCCGGCCGGTCGGTGATCAGCTGTGCCGGGTCCGACGACGCGGGCGCGACTCGCCGCCGCCCTCGCCGCCTTCGCCACGCTCCGAGCCACGGCCACCGCGCTCGCGGTCGCCACGCTCGCGCGGAGCCCGCTCGCCGCGCTCACGGCCAGCCGGACGCTCGCCCTCGGCGGCCTCCGGGGCGGCCGGCGCCTCGGCGCCCTCGGGGCGCACCTTGTCCAGGTAGATCTTGCCGCGCTGGTCGATGTCGGCGATCTCCACCTCGACGCGGTCACCCACGTTGAGGAAGTCCTCCACCTTCTCGACCCGCTTGCCGTCGCCCACCTTGGAGATGTGCAGCAGGCCGTCCCGGCCGGGCAGCAGCGAGATGAACGCGCCGAACGCGGCGGTCTTCACCACCGTGCCGAGGAACCGGTCGCCGACCTTCGGCAGGGTCGGGTTGGCGATCGCGTTGATCCGCTCGACCGCCGCCTGGGCGGACGGGCCGTTGGTCGCACCGACGTAGATCGTGCCGTCGTCCTCGATCGAGATCTCGGCGCCGGTCTCGTCCTGGATCGCGTTGATGGTCTGGCCCTTCGGCCCGATCACCATGCCGATCTTGTCGACCGGGATCTTGACGGTGGTGACCCGCGGCGCGTAGTCGCTCATCGTGGCCGGGCCCTCGATCGCCGCCTGCATCACGTCGAGGATCGTCTGCCGGGCCTCGTGGGCCTGCTGGAGCGCGCCGGCCAGCACGTCCGACGGGATGCCGTCGAGCTTGGTGTCGAGCTGGAGCGCGGTCACGAACTCCCGCGTGCCGGCGACCTTGAAGTCCATGTCGCCGAAGGCGTCCTCGGCACCGAGGATGTCGGTCAGCGTCACGTACTGGGTCTTGCCGTCGACCTCGTCGGAGATGAGGCCCATGGCGATACCGGCCACCGGCGCCTTGAGCGGCACACCCGCGGAGAGCAGGCCCAGCGTCGAGGCGCAGACCGAACCCATCGAGGTGGAGCCGTTGGAGCCGAGCGCCTCGGAGACCTGCCGGATGGCGTACGGGAACTCCTCGCGCGAGGGCAGCACGGGGATCAGCGCCCGCTCGGCGAGCGCGCCGTGGCCGATCTCGCGCCGCTTCGGCGAGCCGACCCGGCCGGTCTCACCGGTCGAGTACGGCGGGAAGTTGTAGTTGTGCATGTAGCGCTTGGACTTCTCCGGGGAGAGCGTGTCCAGCGCCTGCTCCATGCGGAGCATGTTGAGCGTCGTGACACCCAGGATCTGGGTCTCGCCACGCTCGAAGAGCGCCGAGCCGTGCACCCGCGGCAGCACGCCGACCTCGGCGGTCAGCGGACGGATCTCGCGCGGGCCGCGGCCGTCGATGCGGACCTGCTCGCGCAGCACCCGGCTGCGGACCTCGGACTTGGTCAGCGACCGGAACGCGGCCGACAGCTCCTTCTCGCGGCCCTCGAAGCGGGGACCGAGCTCCTCGGCGACCCGGGACTTGATCCGGTCCAGGGCCTCCTCGCGGTCGGCCTTGCCGGCGATCTTCAGGGCCTCGGCCACGTCGGCGCGGGCCAGCTCGGCCACCGCGTCGTACGCGTCGTCGTTGTAGTCGAGGAAGACCGGGAACTCGGCGACCGGCTTGGCAGCCACCTCGGCGAGCTCGCTCTGCGCCCGGCACAGCTCCCGGATGGCCGGCTTGGCGGCCTCCAGACCGCTGGCCACGACCTCCTCGGTCGGAGCGGGCGCGCCGCCGGCGACCAGCGCCACGGTGTGCTCGGTGGCCTCGGCCTCGACCATCATGATCGCGACATCGCCGTCCGGCAGGGCGCGGCCGGCCACGACCATGTCGAAGGTGGCCCGGGCCAGTTCCTCGTGGGTGGGGAAGGCGACCCACTGACCGTCGATGTGGGCCATCCGGGTCGCCCCGATCGGGCCGGAGAACGGCAGACCGGAGAGCTTGGTCGACATCGAGGCGGCGTTGATGGCCACGACGTCGTACGGGTGCTGCGGGTCGAGCGCGAGGACGGTCTCGACGACCTGGACCTCGTTACGCAGGCCCTTGACGAACGACGGGCGCAGCGGCCGGTCGATCAGCCGGCAGGTGAGGATGGCGTCCTCGCTCGGGCGACCCTCGCGACGGAAGAACGAGCCGGGGATCCGGCCCGCGGCGTACATCCGCTCCTCCACGTCCACGGTCAGCGGGAAGAAGTCGAACGACTCCCGCGGCTGCTTGCTGGCGGTGGTGGCGGAGAGGACGACGGTCTCGCCCAACTGGGCGATGACCGAGCCGGCGGCCTGACGGGCGAGGCGGCCGGTCGAGAAGGTGATCTCACGGGTGCCGAAGGACCCGTTGTCGATCACGGCGGTGCGGGATTCGGTGCCGAGGTTGGTCTCGGTCATGGTGCGGTAGTGCTCCTTCGCATCGGAGGGCTCGCGACGCGGGAAGCTGATCAGACGGCCGGTCTTCGATCGAAGCGCCCGGGCCACGGCTGAATGCCGGGTACCCCGGGGGCCACTACCGGAGACCGGTGCGCTGACCGGCTCCCTACTCGGTTGGTCGCGCTGCCCTGTTTTCTTCCTGCGGTACCGGAGCGGGGGAGTGGCCGGCCGGCCACTCCCCCGTCACGTCACCGACGCAGACCGAGCCGCTCGATGAGCGACCGGTAGCGGTTGATGTCCTTCTTCTGGACGTAGTTGAGCAGCCGGCGGCGACGGCCGACCAGCAGCAGCAGCCCGCGGCGGCTGTGGTGGTCGTGCTTGTGCACCTTCAGGTGCTCGGTGAGCTCGGCGATCCGCTTGGTGAGGACCGCGACCTGCACCTCGGGCGAACCGGTGTCGCCCTCGGCGGTCGCGTACTCCGCACGGATCTTGGCCTTGGCTTCCTGGTCGAGCGCCATGTTCTCCCTGTTTCGGTGGGTTGATCACTGATGTCCGTCGCCCCGGTCGATGGACCAGAGCCGGACCGGCACCTCGCACCCGCGGCGTCGAGCAGGCACGCGAGGCCCCCGTCGGTCGTCCGACGTCCCCGCCAGACTACCAGCCGTGGCCGCGTCCGCCCGGCAAGGGCGGTGGGGTGCCACGCGGGCGGCCGCGCCGGCACCGAAGGCGACCCGCCGACCGGGGGTGGGCCGACCGGACCGAGGAAGTCAGCCGAGAGCCTTGCGGGTCCGCTCCACGTCCTGGTGCATCTGCGCGATCAGCGGCTCGATCGAGTCGTAGCGGACCTGGCCGCGCAGGTGCGCCACGAAGTCCAGCGCCAGCCGCTCGCCGTAGAGGTCGCCGGAGAAGTCCAGGGCGTACGCCTCCACCCGCCGCTCCCGTCCGGAGAAGGTGGGGTTGGTGCCGACCGACACCGCCGACATCAACGGCTCCCGCTGGCCCCGGCGGATCAGCCGGGCCGCGTACACGCCGTCGGCGGGGATCGCCGCGAACCGGTGGCAGAGCAGGTTGGCGGTGGGGAAGCCCAGCTCGCGCCCGCGCTGGTCGCCGCGGACCACCACGCCCTCCACCCGGTGCGGCCGGCCCAGCGCGGCCGCCGCCGCGCCGACGTCACCGGCGTCGACGCAGGAGCGGATGTACGTCGAGGAGAAGACCGTGCCGTCCGTGGACACCAGCGGCGCGCCCTCCACCGCGAAGCCGAAGGTCCGACCCAGCCGCTCCAGCAGCGCCACGTCACCGGCGGCCCGGTGCCCGAAGCGGAAGTTGTCGCCGACCACGACCCGCGCCGCGTGCAGGTGCTCGACCAGCACGTCGTGCACGAACGCCTCCGCGGAGAGCCGGGAGAACTCGGGCGTGAACGGCACCACGCAGAGCACGTCGACGCCGAGCGCCTCGATCAGCTCGGCCTTACGGGCCGGCTCGGTCAGCACCGCCGGGTGTGAGCCGGGCCGGACCACCTCGGCCGGGTGCGGGTCGAAGGTGACCACCACCGACTGCAGGCCCAGCTCCCGCGCCCGGGTGACGGTGTGACCGATGGTCGCCTGGTGCCCCCTGTGCACGCCGTCGAAGACGCCGATGGTGACGACCGACCGTCCCCATCCACCGGGCGCCGCGTCGTACCCCCGCCACCGCTGCATGCCGCTCCTCCCCCTGGTTTCGTCACCGGTTCCCCGGCGCCCGCTGCCTCCACCAATGCCGGCGTCCGGCCGGCTGCCCCCGTCAGGCCGGGGCGAGCACGATCTCGGCCCGGGCCCGGCCCTCCCGCTCGCTGACGATAGCGATCAGGCCACCGGCCGGATCGAAGACGGCGTACGGACCGGCGATGCCGGCCGGGTCCAGCGGCCCGCCGTGCGAGAGCACCGCGGCCTCGGCGGCGGTGGCGTCCCGGCGTGGGAAGAACCGGTCGGCCGCCGCGGCGAGCGGCAAATTGACCACGTCGGGGGCCCGCTGCTCCAGCTCGTCGAGGGTGGCGGCCTCCGCGAGGGAGAAGCTTCCCACAGCGGTACGTCGTAGCGCCGTCAGGTGCCCGCCCACCCCGAGCGCGAGGCCCGCGTCCCGGGCGATGGCCCTGATGTACGTCCCGGACGAGCAGGTGACGTCCACGTCCACGTCCACCACGTCGGGCTGGTCCCGCCGGACGGCGAGCAGTTCCAGCCGGGAGACGGTGACCCGCCGGGCCGGTAGCTCGACGCTCTCCCCCTCGCGCACCCGCTTGTACGCCCGCTGCCCGTTGATCTTGATGGCGCTGACCGCACTGGGCACCTGGTCGATCTCGCCGGTCAGCGCGGCGAGCGCGTCCCGGACGGCCTCGTCGCTGACCTGGCCGGCGGGTACGGTCCGGACGACGTCGCCCTCGGCGTCGTCGGTGACCGTCGCCTGGCCGAGCCGGATGGTGGCGGTGTAGCTCTTGCCCGCGCCGATGACGTAGGTGAGCAGCCGGGTGGCCCGCCCCACTCCGATGACCAGCACACCGGTCGCCATCGGGTCGAGCGTGCCGCCGTGCCCCACCCGCCGGGTCCGGGCCAGGCGGCGGATCCGCGCCACCACGTCGTGCGACGTCATGCCACCGGGCTTGTCCACCACGATCAGACCGTCTGCGCTCACGGCCGCCAAGCCTGCCAGAAGCAACCGGCGGGCCACGCGTCGACACCGCGGTCGGCGGCGGACGTCACGGTCGAGCGGAGCCCGGCGCTGCGCGGGGCCCGGCGGTCACTGTGGCGGTGGCGGGGCCGGGCACGGTGGAGCGTCAGCGGACCGCGCCGACGACCGCCCACCCGCCGGAGCGCATTCGGAGCAGCAACGCGACCAGGCGAAGCACCACGAAGAGGGTGAGCCCGGCCCAGATCCCACCCAGCCCGAGATCGAGTCCGTGGGCGAGCCAGATCGCGGGGAGGAACCCGCCCAACGCCGCCACCACGGTCAGGTTGCGCAGGTAACGCACGTCGCCCGCGCCGATCAGCACGCCGTCCAGGGCGAAGACCACCCCGGCCAGCGGTTGCATGGCGACGAACCACGGCCACGCCACCATGGCCTGGTCGCGCACCGCCGGGTCGGCGCTGAACAGGGACGGCACGATACCCGCGCCGGCGCCGATCAGCACCGCGAAGGCGACGCCGCAGACGCCGCCGAGCAGGCCGATCCGGCGGGCCAGCGCCCGGGCGCCGGCCTCGTCGCCGGCGCCGAGCGCCGCGCCGACCAGCGACTGCGCGGCGATCGCCAGCGCGTCGAGGAGCAGCGCGGTGAAGAACCACAGTTGCAGAGCGATCTGGTGCGCGCCCACCGCCGCCGCGCCGAAGCGGGACGCCACGGCCGTCGCGGAGAGGAAGCTGGCCTGGAAGGCCACGCCCCGGATCAGCAGGTCCCGGCTGAGCACCAACTGCTGGCGGATCAAGCGGGGGCGGGGCCGCAGCGACACCCGCTCGCGGGCCAGCGCCGCGGTGAAGAGCCCACCGGCGAGGGTCTGGGCGAGGACGTTGGCGACCGCCGAGCCGGCCAGGCCGAGCCCCGCCGGGTAGACCAGCAGCGGGCAGAGCAGCGCGGAGAGCAGGTTGGGGCCGAGCACGAAGAGCAGCGGGCGACGGGTGTCCTGGACGCCGCGCAGCCAGCCGTTCCCGGCGGCGGCGAGCAGCAGCCCCGGGGCACCCAGCGCCGCGATCCGCAGCCACACCGCGGCGGCGTCGGCCACCTCGCCGGAGCTTCCGACGAGGGTACGCGCCAGCGCCCCGCCGCCGAACTGCATGGCCACCGCGACGAGCACTCCGACGCCGAACGCGAGCCAGGATGCCTGCACTCCCTCGGCCACCGCCGCGGTCCGGTCCCCGGCGCCGAACCGGCGGGCCGACCGCCCCGTCGTCCCGTACGCCATGACGGTGCCGAGCCACGCGGTGAGCGACATGACCGTGCCCCCGACGGCGAGGGCGGCGAGCGGTTCCCGGCCGAGGTGACCGACCACCGCGGTGTCGACCAGGACATAGAGCGGCTCGGCGGCGAGTACGACGAGCGCCGGTAGGGCGAGCCCGGCGATCCGGCGAGCCGCGGCGGGTGGGGCGGGGGCGGTCTGTGTCATCGCCGCCGATCCTGGCACGCGCGACGTAAGGATCGCAAGACAGGTGAGAACTTACCGCACGGGGCGACTGCGGGGCGCGGCGCGGCCGGGTCCGGATGATCGACTCGACTTCCATGAAGTCGGGGTCATCTCGCGCCCTCGACACCCCGACTTTCAATGACCTCGAGTGGATCACTGAACCGGCGGGGTGCCTTCCAGCCGGGCGGTCGGGCCAGCCGGCGGTCGGGCAATGGGCGCGCCCGGGGTGCGGTGACGCTGCCGGCGCGGGGCGTCGGCAGCGTCACCGCCGGTCGATACGGGTCACTGACGGGTGTCCATCGACGTCTGCAGTGCGCGGCGGGCCTGCTCGCGGGCCTCGTCGACGGGCTTGGGCTCGGGCTTGGGCTTGCTCTGCATCGTGGTGCTCCCTCCCAGGGCGTGAGCCACCGGCGAGCGGCGGCCGGCACGGGCGATCCTGCGAAGCACCGCTACGGCGGTCCGGGGTCACCGGAGCGGCCGGTCGGGCGGCGCGGGCCCGGGTCTGTCGACCCTGGAAGGAGGCGGGGCCGGGTGCGGCACCACCCCCACGGCCTGCGCCGACGGGCACGACGCGGGCCGTTTCCCAAATTAGCGTTCAGTCAGCCGGGTCGGGTGTGCTTCCCGACATTCGGACGGTCGGCACCGTGCCGTCAACGGGCCAGGAAGTGCCAGCCCAACCACCACCAGAAGCCGAAGAGTCCGATCCGGCCCACCGGCACCGGACCCACCTCGTAGCGCATCACGTACGCGCACATCTCGCCGAGGGTCGGGATCCGGGAACCCTCCCGGCGGGCCAGCCACTCCAGGACGGCGAAGAGGGCCAGCGAGGTGAGGAAACCACCGATGGCCAACGCCCGCATCATCGCCGCACCAGTTCCCAGAACGCGCCCAGCCAGGCGAACCAGGCCACCGAACGGATCAACTGGCCCTCGATCAGCGGATCGGCCAGCCGGGAGAAGGTGGGGAAGTCGTCGCCCGCCGAGACCACGAAGGTGACGCCCTCGAAGACCCCGAACACCACGATCGGCAACACCCACCAGGCGGCGCCGGAGCCGAGCCGGGTCGGGGCGGGCCGGCGTGGCACCCGATTGCTCAGACCGAGCCAGATCAGTAGGCCGCCGGTGCCGAGGACGTAGAGATTGGCCTCGGTGGAGAAGGAGGCGAACCGGCCGCCCACCAGTGAGAGGCAGGCCAGCACCGGTATGGAGAAGGTGGGACGGTCCCAGGCGCGCGGCGCCTCGACGGTGAGCTCGCGGGGCTGCTCCATCCCGTGATTCTCCCTGCGCTCGCCGCCTGCGGAAAGGCCGCCGGCACCGCAACACGCGGTGCCGGGCCGACGAGCACGATGCGACCGGGCCGAACCCGGATCAGGGGGCGGCGGGCGGGATCACGGCGTCGTCGAGCTGCCCGCGGATACGGTCGACGACCTCCTCGGCCGTACCCCTTCCGGTGAATCCGGCGGCGAAGCGGTGCCCGCCGCCGCCCAACGCGAGCGCCACGCGGCTCACGTCCACCGCGCCCTTGCTGCGCAGCGAGACCGCCCACTCGCCGGGCGCGGTCTGCTTCAGCACACAACTGACGTCCGCCTCGGCCGTGCAGCGCACCGAGTCGATCAACGCCTCGAGGACGTACGGGCGCTGATCGTGCCGGGCCAGATCGTCGAGGGTCGCCCAGGTCCAGACCAGTCCCCGACCGCCGGCCGGGGCCGGCTCGAGCCGGGCCCGTCCGAGCACCTCGCCGAAGAGCCGCACCGCACCGAACGGGCGGGTGTCGAAGACCCGCCGGGAGATGTCGCCGGGCCGGATGCCGGTGGCCAACAGCCGAGCGGCCAGGTGGTGCACCGCCGGGGTGGTGGCCTCGAAGCGGAACGAGCCGGTGTCGGTGGTGAGCGCGACGTAGAGGCACTCGGCGATCCCGGCGTCCAACCCGACGCCGAGCCGGGTCAGCAACTGCTCGGCGACCACCGAGGTGGCGGCCGCATGCGGGTCGACCAGGTTCACCCCGCCGAAGCGGGTGTTCGAAGCGTGGTGATCGAGCACCAGCGACGCACCGGCGGTGTCCAGGCGATCGACCAGTTCGCCGAGGCGGGACTCACTCGCCGCGTCGAAGCAGATCACCAGATCCGGATCCGGGTACGCCTCGGTCGCCGGCACCAGCAGCTCGAGTCCCGGCAGGCCCTGGAACGGCACGGGCACCTCCGGCGGGCCCGGGAAGGTCGCCTGCATTGCGCGTACGCCGAGCCGGCGCAGACCCAAGGCGAAGCCGAGCATGCTGCCCAGGGCGTCCCCGTCCGGATTCACGTGGCAGATCAGCAGCACCCGCGCGTCGGGTGACAGGTTCCGCAGCAGCGACTCGGCAGCCGCCCAGTCGCCCGCGCCCGGGCCGGAGTCGACCGGTGTCGCCTCGACGACGGCGGCCGTGCCGGACGACCCGCTCACCGCCGTTCCCCGCCGGCTGGCGGGTTGTCGTCCTCGGTGTCCTCGGCGTCCTCGGTGTCCGCGTCGTCGTCCTCGTCGAGCCGGTACGGCTGGGCGTCGCCCGCGTACTGGGCGCTGGCGGCGATCCGCTGCACCTCGGCGTCGGCACTGCGGGCCGCCGCGAGCAGGTCGTCGATGTGCTTGACCTGGTCCTGGACGTCGTCGAGGACGAAGGTCAGGGTCGGCGAGTGCCGTAGCCCGAGGGCCTTGCCCACCGTGCTGCGCAGCATGCCCTTCGCGCTCTCCAGCGCGGCGGCCGTGCCCGCCTGCGCGGCGGCGTCGCCGAGTACGGTGTAGAAGACCGTGGCGTCGCGCAGGTCAGCGGTGATCCGGGCGTCGGTGATGGTGATCATGCCGAGCCGCGGGTCCTTGATCTGGCTCCGCACCACCGACGCGACCAGTTCGCGCACCCGCTCCGCGTGCCGGCGTACCTTGGCCGGATCCGTCATCTCGCCACCTCCACGGTGTCCCGCTCCCGGCCGGGACACGGCCACCTGACGCGCCGCCGGCCCGACCGGCCAACATCTCGAACACTACCCGCGCGGTCTCCCCCGGCGCGCGGAGCCGGGGCGGCGCCACCGCGGGGGGCGACGCCGGCCATGGCCGCAGTTCAGTCGTCCTCGCCGTAGAGCCGACGACGGACCGACAGCAGTTCGGTCTCGGGACGGCCGGCGACCAGGCGCTCGCACGAGTCGAGCACCTCGCGGACGTGCGAGGCCTCGGCGGCCACCACGGCCACCGCCAACTGTGCCCGACCGTGCAGGTCGAGCGCCCCCACCTCGGCGGCGGAGACCTCGAAGCGGCGCAGTGCCGCGACGATTGGTCGTACGTACGATCTCTTCGCCTTGAGCGACCGGGAGTCGCCTGGCAGCAGCAGGTCGAAGACCGCGGTTCCGGTGAACATCGCCCCGGACGATACCCGCAGCCCACCCCGCATGATCAAGGGGTTTACGCCGGACGGCGTAAACCCCTTGATCAGCGTGTCAGTACGGGATCAGACGCGCGGCTTCTCCCGCATCTCGAAGGTCTCGATGATGTCGCCGACCTGGAAGTTGTTGAACCCTCCCAGGGTCAGACCACACTCGAAGCCCTCCCGGACCTCCGTGGCGTCGTCCTTGAACCGCTTCAACGAGTTGATCGTGAGGTTCTCGGCCACGACCGCCCCGTCCCGCAGCAGACGCGCCTTCGCGTTGCGGCGGATGAGACCGGAGCGGACGATACAACCGGCGATGTTGCCGATCTTGGACGAGCGGAACACGTCGCGGATCTCCGCGGTGCCGAGCTCGACCTCCTCGTACTCCGGCTTGAGCAGCCCCTTGAGCGCCGCGTCGATCTCCTCGATGGCCTGGTAGATGACGGTGTAGTACCGAATCTCCACGCCCTCGCGGTCGGCGATCTCCCGGACCTTGTTGGCAGCCCGAACGTTGAAGCCGATGATCGTGACCGCCTCGGTCGAGGCGCTCGCGAGCATGACGTCGCTCTCGGTGATCGCACCGACGCCCCGGTGGATGATCCTGAGCTGGACCTCTTCGGGGATGTCGAGGTTGAACAGCGCGTCCTCGAGAGCCTCCACGGAACCGGAGACGTCGCCCTTGAGCACCAGGTTGAGCGAGGTCTTCTCGCCCTCCTTGAGCTGCTCCATGAGCGTCTCGAGAGTGGCCCGGCCGCGCGAGTTGGCGAAGGACGCCGCCCGCCGCCGTGCCTGCCGCTGCTCGGCGATCTGCCGCACCGTGCGATCGTCCTCGGCCGCCAGGAACGTGTCACCCGCTCCAGGCACCGCGGTCAGACCGAGCACCAGCACCGGACGGGCCGGACCAGCCTCGGCCACCGCGTTGCCGTTCTCGTCGAGCATCGCCCGGACCCGGCCGTGCGCCCCACCGGCGACGATCGAGTCGCCCGCCCGCAGGGTGCCCTTCTGCACCAGCACCGTCGCCACCGCACCGCGGCCCTTGTCCAGGTGCGCCTCGATGGCCACACCCTGCGCCGGCCCGTCGATCGGAGCGGTCAGCTCCAGCGACGCGTCGGCGGTCAGCAGGACGGCCTCGAGCAGGTCCTCGATGCCGATGCCCGGCTTGGCGGCCACGTTGACGAACATGGTGTCGCCGCCGTACTCCTCGGCGACCAGTCCGTACTCGGTCAGCTGCTGGCGGACCTTGTCCGGGTTCGCCTCCGGCTTGTCGACCTTGTTGACCGCCACCACGATCGGCACGTCCGCCGCCTTGGCGTGGTTGAGCGCCTCGATCGTCTGAGGCATCACGCCGTCGTCGGCCGCGACCACCAGCACCACGATGTCGGTGACCTGGGCACCACGGGCACGCATGGCGGTGAACGCCTCGTGACCCGGGGTGTCGATGAAGGTGACCGCCCGGTCCTCGCCCTCGTGCGGGACGTGGACCTGGTAGGCGCCGATGTGCTGGGTGATGCCACCCGCCTCGCCGGCCACCACGTTCGCCTTGCGGATCGCGTCGAGCAGCTTGGTCTTACCGTGGTCGACGTGACCCATGACGGTCACCACCGGCGCACGGCTGACCAGGCGGTCCTCCGCGACCTCGGCGTCGAGGTCGATGTTGAACTGCGCGAGCAGCTCACGGTCCTCGTCCTCCGGGCTGACGATCTGCACGTTGAAGCCGAGGTGCTCACCCAGCAGCAGCAGGGTGTCGTCAGAGCAGGACTGGGTCGCCGTCACCATCTCGCCCAGGTTGAACATCTCCTGGACCAGCGAGCCCGGGTTCGCGTTGATCCGGTCGGCGAAGTCCGACAGCGAGGCGCCACGGGAGAGCCGGACGACCTGACCCTGACCCCGGGGGGCACCCGAGCTCATGGTCGGGGCCGACAGGTTGTCGAACTCCTGTCTGCGCTGCTTCTTGGACTTGCGGCCACGGGTCGGCCGACCACCCGGACGCCCGAAGGCACCCGCGGCGCCACCGCCACGGCCACGACCGCCGCCACCGGGGCGACCGCCGCCACCGGCCGGGGCACCCGGACGGAAACCGCCACCGGGAGCACCGCCACCGCCACCCGGACCGCCGCGGTAGCCACCGCCACCGCCGCCACCGGGACCGCCGCGGTAGCCACCGCCACCGCCGCCGCCACCGCCGGGACCGCCACGGAAGCCGCCGCCACCACCGGGACGACCTGCGCCGCCACCGGGGCCACCACGACCGCCACCGGGGCCGCCGGGGCGACCGGTGGTCGGGCGCTGGCTCGGCATGGAGGCCGGGCTGGGCCGCGGCGGCATGGAGGCCGGGCTGGGCCGCGGCGGCATGCCGGCCGGGCTCGGCCGGGGACCGCCGGCACCAGCGGCCGGCGGCCGCTGCTGCTGGCCGCCCTGGATGCCGAACGGGTTGTTACCGGCGCCGCGCGCCGGCGGACGACCGCCCGGTCGGGGACCCGGGCCCGGGGTCGGGCCACCGGGACGACCGGCGGCCGGGGTACCCGGACGCGGCGGTACCGCGTTCGGACCCGGACGCGGACCCGGACGGGGACCGCCCTCGGCCGGAGGCTCCCGGCGGACGTTCTCCCGCTGCTGCTGGCGGGCGGCCTGCGCGGCCTTGACCGCGGCCTCCTGCTCAGCCTTGAGAGCGGCGGCGCGCGCCTCGGCGGCCGCCACCTCGATGTCGTGCGCGCTCGCCGGCTTGGCGACCGGGGTCGCCGGCTGCGGCGGGCCGGGGACCGGGCCCTTGGGCTTCGGTCCAGGGGTAGCCGCGGCCGGCCGCCGGGGCGGCATGGGCCGAGCCGAGACCCGAGGGGTACCCGGGGTCGGCGCCGGCGTCGGCGTCGGGGATGGCGTCGGGGTCGGGGTCGGCGCCGGGCTCGGGGCGGCCGCCGCCGGGGCGGACGGCGCCGACGAACCACCGGCGGACGCGACGAATGCGCCCCGCAGCCGTCGGGCGACAGGCGCCTCGACGGTGCTGGACGCTGACTTCACGAACTCGCCCATCTCCTTGAGCTTGGCGAGAACGGTCTTGCTTTCGACCCCGAGCTCTTTCGCAAGCTCGTGTACGCGGGCCTTACCTGCCACTGCACTCCTCACTCCGAGGTCGTGCGGGCAGCACCCGCAGCGACCTCACTCGTGCACTTGAAGCCTGGTCATTTCTGCGACTTCATCGTGTGCTCATGTCGGTCGTCCTACCCTGCTAGCGACCCGCGCCCGGTCGGGTTGACCGGACGTCGTGGTTGGCGCATCGATGTGCTCCGCAAGCTCACCGTGGTCGAGGACCCCGGCGATGCGCAGCGCCCGCCCGAAGGCGCGCCGCCGCACTGCCAGCGCGAAGCAGGCCGGATCCGGGTGCATGTTCGCTCCCCGACCCGGCAGTCTGCGGGCTGGATCGGGTCGGAGACTGTAACCAGCCTCGTCGCCGACCGCCACGACCCGCAGCAGTTCGCCGGCCGGCGCTCGCCGCCGACAGCCCACACAGGTGCGCTCCGGCTGCGCGCGTCGTGCCACTGAGAAAGTCTACCCCTAGCTGCCGGAGATCGCGCTGCCCGGCTCCCGCACGTGATCAGCTCCGCTCCGACCCGCCGGTGCGGCCTGCTCCGCGTCTGAACGAATGTCGATGCGCCAACCGGTCAGACGGGCGGCCAAGCGGGCATTCTGCCCCTCCCGGCCGATCGCGAGCGAGAGCTGGAAGTCCGGCACGGTCACCCGGGCGGTCCGGGTGGCCAGGTCCACCACCTCGACCCGCAGGGCCTTGGCCGGCGACAACGCGTTACCGACGAAGGTGGCCGGGTCGTCCGACCAGTCGATGATGTCGATCTTCTCGCCGTGCAGTTCGCTCATCACGGCCCGGACCCGCTGACCCATCGGGCCGATGCAGGCGCCCTTGGCGTTGACACCCGGCGCGGTGGAGCGAACGGCGATCTTCGTACGGTGACCTGCCTCACGCGCGATCGCGCCGATCTCCACGGTGCCGTCGGCGATCTCCGGTACCTCGAGCGCGAAGAGCTTCTTCACCAGCCCCGGGTGGGACCGGGACAGGGTGATCTGCGGTCCGCGCAGGCCCTTGGCGACGTGCACCACGACGCACCGGATGCGCTCGCCGTGCACGTAACGCTCGCCGGGCACCTGCTCCGACTGCGGCAGGACACCCTCCAGCTTGCCCAGGTCGACGCTGACGATGCCCTTCTCCGCCCGCGCCTCGTGCGCCTGCACCACGCCGGTGACCAGGTCACCGTCCCGGCCCACGTACTCACCGAAGTGGGCCTCGTCGGTGGCCTCCCGCAGCCGCTGGAGGATCACCTGCTTGGCGGTCATTGCCGCGATCCGGCCGAAGTCGTGCGGAGTGTCGTCCCACTCCCGCACCACCGCGCCCTCGTCGTCCAGTTCCTGCGCGTACACCGAGGCCGCGCCGGACTTGCGGTCGATCTCCACTCGTGCGTGCGGCTCCGCGCCTTCGGTGTGCCGATACGCGGTGAGCAACGCGGTCTCAATCGCCGCGAGGATCGTGTCGAACGGGATCTCCCGCTCGCGCTCGAGTGCGCGCAGCGCCGCGAGGTCGATGTTCACCTCTCCTCGTCCTCCACATCTTCGTCGTCGATCTCGTCTGAATCACCGGTCTCGCCGGTGTCACCGAACTCGTCCGCCTCATCGATCTCGTCGAGGCGGCTGAACTCGACCTGCACCCGCCCGGGGCCGAGTTCGGCGTAGGCCCACTCCGCGCGGCCGGTGTCGGTCTCCAACACCACGCGCTCGTCGTCGGCCGCCACGATCCTGCCGGTCACCTGCCGGTCGCCGGCCGGCTGCTCACCACGCTGCTCCGGCAGCGCCGCCGCGGCCCGGGTGGTCACCTTGACCAGCCGGCCGACGTTGCGCCGCCAGTGTCGGGGCAGCGTGAGCGGCCGGTCCACACCCGGCGAGCTGACCTCCAGTTGGTACTCGCCGGCGACGATGTCACCGCCGGTCTCCTCCGCGGAGTCGAGCGCGGCGGAGACCGCCCGGGAGACGTCCGCGACGGCGTCCAGGTTGATCCCGCCGTCGGCGTCCACGATCACCCGCACCACGTGCCGTCGGCCGGCCCGGGAGACGGAGAGGTCCTCGAGGTCGTAGCCCGCCTCGGCGACCACCGGCTCGATCACGTCCCGCAACCGGTTGCGCCGGGCGGCGAGGTCGCCACCGCGGGGGCGCTCCGCGCCGCGGGGCCGCCCCGTCGACCTGGTCGCACGGCCACGCTGCGTCATCTCGCACCCTCTCCTACCAGACGGCGACCCTTGTCCCGCCCCATGCCGGCACGCCACCGGGGCGGACGCGCCCGGTGGCTGCGCAGAGCGTAACGCGCCGCGCTGCCACCCGGCCGGGCGGCGCACCGACAGCGATGCCCCACGTACCGCGGCGCATGGTGTTGACTTGTGCGGTGGTCAGAGGCACAAATGCACAGCGCATCGACGCATCACGGCATTCCCGGCGCAGTCTGCTGCGCACCGGAGGGCTGCTGGCCCTCGGTGCCGCGGCGGCACCGCTGACCGCCTGCGACCCCCTCGGCCGCGAGGAGGCGGGCCCCCGGCCGCCCGACCCGCTGCGGCCGCTGCTCGACGAGTCGCTGGCTCTCGCCGCCGCGTACCGGGACGCCGCCACGGCGCACGCCGACCTTGCCGCGCTGCTCGGCCCGATCGCCGAGGCGCACCAGGCGCACGCCGCCGAACTCGCCCGGGTTCTGGGTGTCGGCCTCCCGTCGGCCGGCGTGACACCGAGCAGCACCGCCGCCACCGACCCGGACGCCGCCATCGCCGACCTCCGACAGCGGGAACGCGTCGGCCGGGACGGCGCGCTGACGGCCTGCGCCGCCGCGCCCGCGGCCCGCGCCGCGCTCGTCGGCTCGATCGCGGCCGCCCGCGCCACCCATCTGGAGGCCCTCAAGTGAGCCAGCACAGCGCGCCGCCCACGCCCGCCGAGGCGCTCGCCGCGGCGCTCAGCGCCGAGTACGCGGCCATCTTCGCGTACGGTCCGATCGGCGTACGGCTCTCCGGCTCCGCTCGCACGGCCGCCCGGCAGGCCGAGGCCGCGCACCGGCGTCGCCGGGACGCGCTGGTCGTGCAGCTCAGTACGGCGGGCGCCACCGTTCCGCCGGACCAGGCCGGGTACACGCTGCCGTTCCCGATCACCGACCGGGCGAGCGCGCTGCGGCTGGCGATCGAGGTCGAGGAGCGCACGGCGGCGCACTGGCGGGCGGCGCTGGCCGCCACCAGCGGCAGCGACCGGGACCAGGCACTGGACGCCCTGGTCGACTACGCCGTGCAGGCCACCCGCTGGCGGCGGACGGCGAAGATCACCCCGCTGACCGTGCCGTTCCCCGGTCGACCCACCTGAGGCGCCCGGAGCGGCGCAGATCACCATCGGTTGCGGGTCGCATACCAGGTATGCATACTCCGGGCCATGTCCATCCGTCACGGGCTGCTCGCCCTGCTCGAACGCGGCCAGATGTACGGCTACCAGCTGCGGGCCGCGTTCGAGGAGTCGACCGGCTCGACCTGGCCGCTGAACATCGGACAGGTGTACACCACGCTCGCCCGTCTCGAGCGGGACGGGCTGGTGCGTTCGCTACCGGAGAGCGAAGCCGGGCAGCGCCCGTACGAGATCACCGACGCCGGCCGGGCCGACCTCACGCTGTGGTTCGCCACCCCGGTGAGCCGGACCGACCGGCCCCGCGACGAGCTGGCGATCAAGCTGGCCCTGGCACTCACCACCCCCGGCGTGGACGTACGTTCGGTGGTGCAGACCCAGCGCGCCGCGACCATGCGGACGTTGCAGGAGTTGACCCGGTTGAAGTACGCCAGCGACAAGCCCGAGGAGCTGCCCTGGCGGCTGGTGCTGGACGCCATGGTGTTCCAGGCCGAGGCCGAGGTGCGCTGGTTGGACCACTGTGAGACAAGCCTCGTGCGCTACCGGCCGAGCGTGCCCGGACGGCGACCGCCGGTCGAAGTGGACGGTTCCGCCGAGGCGGTGCCACCGACCGACGAGGAGGCCCGGCGGTGAGCGGAGTGGACGCCGTGGTCCTCGAGCTACGTGACGTCCACCGCACCCACGGCACCGGCCCGGCCGCCGTACACGCCCTGCGTGGGGTGAGTCTGGCCGTGCGGCCCGGCGAGCTGGTCGCCGTGATGGGGCCGTCCGGGTCGGGCAAGTCGACCCTGCTGGCGCTGGCCGGCGGCCTCGACAGTCCGACCGCCGGGGAAGTGCACGTCGACGGGCAACCGCTTGCCGCGCTCGATCGTCGCGGGCTGGCCCAGCTGCGCCGCCGCCGGGTCGGCTACATCTTCCAGGACCTCAACCTGCTGGGCAGCCTGACCGCGGTGGAGAACGTGGCGCTGCCACTGGAGCTCGACGGCACCGGGGTGCGGCGCGCCCGCGCGCTGGCCCTGGCCGCGCTCGCCGAGGTGGGCCTACCCGAACTGGGCGACCGTTTTCCGGAGCAGCTCTCCGGCGGCCAGCAGCAACGGGTGGCGATCGCCCGGGCGCTGGTCGGGGAACGGCGGTTGGTCCTGGCCGACGAGCCGACCGGCGCGTTGGACTCGCAGACCGGCGAGGCGGTGCTGCATCTGCTGCGCCGCCGGGTGGACGCCGGCGCGGCGGGACTGCTCGTCACCCACGAGGCACGGCACGCCGGCTGGGCGGACCGGGTGATCTTCCTACGCGACGGGGTGCTGGTCGACTCGACGGCACCGCTGAGCAGCGTCGAGCAGCTGTTGAGCGGCAGCGGCCGGTGACCGTACGCCCCGGCGGCCGTATCCGCCTCCGGGCCGGCTCGCGACCGGCGCTCCCACCGGGCCCGCCGCCGTCCGTCGTCGATGGCCGGCGGCGCGGCGCCGAACTGATCGGGTCGTGGCGGGCGGCGCTGCGTATCGCCCGCCGGGAGGCGCGACGGGCCCGCGGCCGCACCGGTCTGGTGCTGGCCATGATCACGCTGCCGGTGCTGGCGTCGACCTTCCTCGCGGCCAGCTACGACATGTCGGAGCTGACCCGCGACGAGCGGACCGCGCGCCAGCTCGGCGTCGCCGACGCCAAGCTGAACTGGGCCGGCGACTTCCCGGTCGTCCAGGACGAGTGGGGCGAGGACTGGTTTCCCCGCGACAAGGAGGCCCTGACCGCAGGCGTACCGCCCACCACCGAGGTGGTCACGCGGCTGCTCGGGCCGGGGAGCCGGGCCGCCGAGGTGCGCGGATGGACTCCGGTCGGCCTCCGGGTGGACGGCCGGAGGAACAGCTTCATCGGCCGGGCGCTCGACCTCAGCGATCCGCTCGCCCGGGGTGCGGCGCGGCTACCGCAGGGACGGGCCCCGGTCGCCGCCGGCGAGATAGCGGCGAACCGGGCCGCCCTACGGGACCTGCACGCACGGCTCGGGGACACGGTGCTCGGCGCGGACGGCGGCTCGTACCGCGTCGTCGGGGTGGTCGAGTTTCCGGACGACCTGGGCCCGCTCATCGCCCTGCACCCGTCCGCGGTTCCGCCCCCCGATCCCGGGAGCACCGAGACGAGCTGGCTGGTCGACCTGCCGAAGACGATGGACGCCGGCCTCGTCCAGCGACTCAACGAGCGGGGCTTCGTCGTCATCAGACATACCGGCGCCGAGGAGCACCCGTTCCTGCGCGCCTGGCCCGGCGCGGGCACCGCGGACATGAGCGCCCTGGGCACCGGCGTGCTGATCAGCGGGCTGGGCCTGCTGGAGGTGGTGCTGCTCGTCGGACCCGCCTTCGCGGTCGGCGTACGCCGGAGGCGCCGCGACCTCGCCCTGGTCGCGGTGGCCGGCGGGGATGCCGCACAGCTGCGCCGGGTGGTCCTGGCCGACGGGGTGGTGCTGGGTCTCCTCGGCGCCGCGGCGGGGCTGCTGCTCGGCGTCGCCACGGCGTTCGCCGCCCGTCCCCTCGTCGAGCAGTACGTCTTCGGTGCCCGCTTCGGCGGGTACCGCTGCTGGCCGGTGGCCCTGGTGGCGGTCGGCGGGGTCGCGGTGCTGGCCGGTGTGCTCGCCGCGCTGGCACCGGCCTGGACCGCGGCCCGGCAGGACGTGGTGGCCGGGTTGGCCGGCCGGCGTACTCCGCCCCGCGGCCACGGCCGCTGGTTGGCGCTCGGATCGGCTCTGACGGCCGGCGGCTCCATGATCGCCGCTTTCGGTGCCACCCAGAACCGCACCTGGGTGATTCTCATCGGTCTGATCCTCGGCGAGCTGGGCCTGGTCTTCTGCACCCCCACGCTGATCGGCCTGCTCGCCCGGCTCGGCCGGGCGTTGCCGCTGGCACCGCGGATCGCACTGCGCGACGCGAGCCGCAACCGGGCGTCCGCCGCACCCGCCATCTCCGCCGTGATGGCCGCCGTCGCCGCGAGCGTCGCGCTCGGCACCTACCTGGCCAGTGACTCGGCCCGGGACGCCAGGAACTTTCAGCCCGGCGTGCCCAGCGGGACGGCGCAGCTCTTCTGGACGGAGCAGGACGGTCGCCCGCCACCGCTCACCGAGGTCGCCTCGGCCGCCCGCGCCCACCTCGCCGCGGACATCGTGGCGCCGATGGACTTTCCGGGATGTGATCCGGCGCACCGACCGGCGGAAACCTGCTCGGTCGAACCGGTGCTGCCGCCAGATCAGGTCTGCCCCTGGCGGCCGGGCGACGGGCTGAGCGTGGAGCAGCGCCGCCTCGCCCGCGCCGACCCCCGCTGCCAACTCTCCGGCCCCGGCTTCGACAGCGAGTACGTCCAGGTCCTCGTGGACGACGGCACCGCGCTGCCGGTGCTCACCCGCGCCTCGGCGGAGCAGACCGCGACGGCCACCGCCGTGCTGCGGGCCGGTGGCGCGGTGGTGACCGATCCGCGCTACCTGCACCGGGGCTCCGTGGCGGTCGCGGTGGACCGGACCCTCCAGACCGAGGGGACGCAGCCCGCGGCCCGCACGGTGAGCGTGCTAACCGGCTACGCGCTGCCCGACGCCGTCGGGCCCACCCGGCTGCTGCTCTCCTCCGCGGCGGCCACCCGGCTCGGCCTGACCTGGTACACCCGGTCGTGGGCGATCCCGGTTCCGGACGCGCCCGACGAGGAACAGCAGCAACGGCTCGCCGAGGCGCTGCGGCCGTACGGCGAGTTCGTCCTGGATGTGAACCGGGGCCGGCCGTCCTCGAAGGACCCGCTGCTGCTCCTGCTCGTCGCCGCGGCAGGCATGATCACCGTGGGCGCGGCGGGGATCGCCACGGGGCTCGCCGCCGCCGAGGGCCGCGCCGATCTGTCCATCCTCGCCGCGGTCGGCGCCAGTCCGCAGGTACGCCGGATGCTCGCGCTCTGCCAGGCCGGAGTGATCGCCGGCCTCGGCTCGCTGCTCGGCATCGTGGCCGGCCTCGGCACCGCCGTCATCATCCTCAGCTCGCGTAACCGGCAGTACGCGGACACCTGGCCGATCCAGGATCCGTACCCGATCGTCGTGCCCTGGACGGCGCTCGGCGTCCTCGTGGTGGTGCCACTGGTGGCGATGCTCGGCGCAGGGCTGTTCACCCGGTCCCGGCTGCCGATCGAGCGCCGCCTCGACTGAGCCGTGCGGGCCGTGCCCCGGGGACGGCCGTCCGAGGGTGCCGCCGGAGCCCGGCAGGCGGCAGACTGTCCGCGTGTCCGTGCTCGGAGCCATCACCCGCCGCGTCGGCCACCACCGCTGGTTCGGCGCCGCCGCCCGCCTCCTGGTGCCGGCCGATCGGGCCGTGGGGCGGCTCACCCGGGGTCGGGTGGTCGCACTCGGGCTCGTTCCCTCCCTGATCCTGACCACCACCGGCCGCCGCTCCGGCAAGCCACGGAGCAACCCGCTGCTCTACGTACCGGACGGCGACGCGTACGTGGTGGTCGGCTCGAACTGGGGCCGGACCCACCAGCCCGGCTGGTCGATGAACCTGCTCGCCGACCCGGCGGCGGAGGTGGCCGTGAAGGGTCGCCGGATCCCGGTACGCGCCGAACCGGCCACCGGCGCCGAACGTGACCGCCTCTGGCAGTTGCTGGTCACCGAATGGCCGGCGTACCAGACGTACGAGCGGCGGGCCGGCGGCCGGGAGATCCGCGTCTTCCGGCTGGTCCCGGCCGGGCGCGGCGCGCCGGTCGACGGCGACACCGCACTAGGGTGGTGAGAGCGGGGCGGGCGTGACCGGCCGGCGGTGCCTGCGGTCGACAGGGCGGGCTACGCGGGCCCGCCGTCGACCCCCTGACTTGGCAGCGGACGCGCGCGTCCACAAACGTCGCAGGAGTGGCCGACGTGAATGCCGACAGCGAGGACGTCGAGATGGACCGGCACCTGGCCGACCCCCGGTGGACGGTCGCCGAGCAGGTGGCGCAAGCCGCCCAACGCCGCTTTCCCGCCGATGTGCTCGCCATCGCGGTGCACGGTCCGCTGGCCCACGGCGACGACGACGGCGGCGGTGACGGTGAGGTCGGGGTGCTCGTGGTGACCTACCGGTCGGGTGCGGGGCCGGTCCCGGCGACCCGTCGGGTGGACAAGGTGCTGGTCGACCTGACCGTGGCCGGCGCCGACGACTACCTCCGGCAGGCCCGGGTGATCGATTCACGCTGGCCGCTGGCCGCCGACCGGTACGTCACCACCCGGCCCCTGCACGACCCGACCGGCTGGCTGCGCACCCTGCGCGACGAGCACCTCGGCCGGTTGGCCCGGGCGCGGCCGGCCGAATTCAGTGCCGCCGCCCGCCGGGCCTGGTACCGGGGGTACGCGGCGCACGCCCGGGCCGCCAAGCTCGCCGAGTGGTACGAGACGGACCAGGCCCTGCTCATGCTCGGCAAGGCCCGGCTGGCGGCGGCGACGGTCAACGGCCTGCTCGGCCGCACCTACTTCCGTGACCCGGGTGACGCGGTTCGGCGTACCGGCCTGGCCGGTGCGGACATGACGGAGGTGGGCGCGGTGCTGACCCGGCAGGCCGGCGAGTTGGCCGCCCGCGGCCAACCCGTCGACGGCACCGTCGACGACCTCCTCACCCCCTGACCTCCCCCACTTCCCGAACGGCCTCTTTCACGGAAAGAGTCGCCATTCACGCGCGGATGACCACGCTTTCCGTGACAGAGGCGGCATGCCCTGGTGAGGGGGTCAGGCGAGGGCGTTTGTGCCGATCAGGGTGCCGATGGCGTAGGTGGCGGCGGCCGCCAGGGTGCCCAGCAGGAGCTGCCGGAGCCCACCGGACCACCAGGACCGGTTGGTGAACCGGGCCACCACCGCCCCGGCGGCGAAGAGGCCGAGCCCGCCGACGCCCAGGGCGAGCCAGAGGCTCGTGAAGCCGAGCAGGTAGGTCAGCAACGGCACGAACGCCCCGGCGGAGAAGAAGAAGAACGACGAGATCGCGGCCGCCCAGGGACTGGGCTGGTCGTCCGGGTCCACGCCCAACTCCTCCCGGACGTGCACCCGCAGCGCCTCCTCCGGGTTGCGTCGAACCGCCTCGGCGACCTGCTGGGCGAGGTCGCGGGGCAGCCCTCGGGCCACCCACGCGTCGGCCAACTCCCGGGCCTCCGCCTCGGGGTGCCGCTCCAACTCCCGCCGCTCCTTGGCCACCTCCGCGGCGACCTGCTCGTTGGCCGACCGGACACTCGTGTACTCGCCCAGCCCCATCGAGATCGCTCCGGCCACCAGCCCGGCCGCGCCGGTGAGCACGATGCTGCGCGACGACACCCCGCCACCGCCGACACCGGCGATCAGGGCGATGTTGGTGACCAGCCCGTCCATGGCTCCGAACACGGCCGGCCGCAGCCAGCCACCGGAGACGTCCGCATGGTGCGCCTCACGCAACGCGGCCGGACCGTCTGTCACGGCAGGGTCAGGATCTCGTGGCCGTCCTCGGTCACCAGGATGGTGTGCTCGAACTGGGCCGTCCACTTCCGGTCCTTGGTGACCACGGTCCAGCCGTCGTCCCACATGTCGTACTGGTACGTGCCCAGCGTGATCATCGGCTCGATGGTGAACGTCATGCCCGGTTCGATGACCTCGGTCGGCCGGGGGCTGTCGTAGTGCGGCACGTATAGCCCGCTGTGGAAGGACTCGCCGATGCCGTGGCCGGTGAAGTCACGCACCACGCCGTAGCCGAACCGCTTGGCGTACGACTCGATGACCCGGCCGATCACGTTGATCTGCCGGCCCGGGGCGACCGCCCGGATGCCCCGCATCATCGCCTCGCGGGTCCGCTCGACCAGCAGCCGGGCCTCCTCGCTCACCTCGCCGACGCAGAAGGTGGCGTTCGTGTCGCCGTGCACCCCGTTGAGGTACGCCGTGACGTCGACGTTGATGATGTCGCCGTCCTGCAGCACCGTCGAGTCCGGGATGCCGTGGCAGATGACCTCGTTGAGGCTGGTGCAGCACGACTTCGGAAAGCCCCGGTAACCGAGCGTCGACGGGTACGCGCCGTGGTCGCAGAGGAACTCGTGCACCACCCGGTCGATCTCGTCGGTGGTGACGCCCGGCTTGCAGTGCTCCCCGGCGAGCTGGGTCGCCTGCGCGGCCAGCCGGCTGGCGACCCGCATCTTCTCGATCGTCTCCGGGGTCTGCACGTGCGACCCACGCCACTCCTTGGGCGCCTTCTTGCCCACGTACTCCGGGCGGGTGATGCGGGCGGGAACAGCCCGCATCGGGGAGAGCGTGCCTGGGGTCAGCGGCGCACGGACGGTCATGGAACAAGCCTATCGCCGCGACACGGCACGGTCCCGTCGCGGTGGGCGTCCGACGCTTGTTGCCCTGTCTGCCCCGGTGTGCCATGGTTGCGGGGTGGATCTAGGGGCCCGGCCGCCCGTCTTCTCGGCCACCGTCGAGACCGCCGACGACCACGTCCGCGTCACGGTGACCGGTGAGGTCGACATGGCCACCGCGGACACGATGTTCCAGACGGCGTTGCGCCAACCCGCCGCCCGGGTGACGCTCGACCTGCGTGCTGTCACGTTCTTCGACTCGGCCGCGATCCACGCCCTGGTCCGGCTCGCCCGGCAGCTTCCCGACGCGCTCACCGTGCTGCCGTCCCGGCAGGTCCGCCGGGTGCTCGACGTCTCCGGCCTCGGCGGTCAGGTCTGGCTGCGACCGGACTGACCGCCGGCGCCGTCCACCGCCCGGCCACACCGGCGGGCCTCAACCTTCACTCCTGCAACCGGCGGCGCAGCGTCACCTCGGTGCCCGTCGGGGTACGCCCGACGGACAGCTCCCCCAACGCCCGGATCAGCGACAGCCCACGGCCCCGGAAGCCGGCACCGGTCGGCTCTCGCCAACGCCCGCTGTCCCGCACCGTGGCGACCACGGTGCGCTCCTCGATCGCCACCTCGACGCCGATCGTGGGCTCGGCCGGGTCGACCGGATGCTCGATCGCGTTGGCGGCGGCCTCGGAGATCGCCACGGTCAGGTCGAAGAGATCCGTCTCGCCGACACCGTGGGCGACGAGGAAATCCTCCAGCCGCTTGCGCAGCACGCTGAGCCGCGCCGGGTCCGCCGGCAGACGCAGGCTGAACCGGTGCGGTTCGGCCGCCTCCAGCGCGATCACCGCCACGTCGTCCCGCCGGGGCCGTCCGTCGACCTGCCCCAGCACGGCGTCGATCAGGTCCGCCACGTGCTCGCTCGGGCCGGCCGCGTCGACGCACAGCTGTGCCAGCGCCTCGTCGATGTCGACCTGCCGGTCCTCGATCAGGCCGTCGGTGTAGAGCAGGAGCCGTCTACCGGACCGCAATTCCCCCTCGACGGTGCGGTACGTACCGTCCGGCACGGCCCCCACCGGTGGCCCCAACGCACGGTCGTGCAGGAAGGTGACTCCGCCTCCGCCGATGAGCAACGGGGACGGGTGGCCGGCGCTCGCGTACCGCAGGCGCCCGGTGCCCGGATGGAAGAGCAGGCAGAACACGGTGGCGAAGGAACGGTGCTCGGTCGACGCGACCAGGCGGTTCAACCGGGTCAACGACTCCCCCGGGTCGAAGCCCTCGAGCAGGTACGCACGCAGCGCGTTGCGCAGCTGACCCATCGCGGCGGCGGCCTGCACGCCCTTGCCGACCACGTCCCCGATGACGAGCACCAGTTCCTGATCGTTCAGGACGATCGCGTCGTACCAGTCCCCGCCGACCTCGACGTCGGCGGTGCCCGGCAGGTACCGGCTGGCCACCACCGCGCCGGCCAGCCGGGGCAGCGACCGGGGCAGCAGGCTGTGCTGCAGCGTGGTGGCGACCCGGTGCTCGGCCTCGAAGAGCTGCGCGTTCTCCAGCCGCACGCCGACCAGCCGCGCCAGCTGGGTCAGCGCCGCCTCGTCGGTCTCCGCGCCGTCGATTGCCGGACCCCACACCCGAAGCTCTCCCAGCGGTGCGGTGCCCGTGCCGGTGAGCGGGAGCACGAACGAGGGGTCCGTCGTGGCACCGTCGCCGGTGTCCTCCTCGGCACGGATCCCGCCCGCGGTCACCACCACCCGGACCATCTCTACGAGGTCGAGCGCGTGCCGGGCGGCGACGCGGAGCACGTCCGCGGTCGAGCGGGCGGTGTTGACCGCCACCGCCGCGTCGGCGAGTGCCCGCAGGCGCCGGATGATCTGGCCACGTTCCACCGATCGGGAGATCTGGACCGCCACCAGGTTGAACAGGTCGCGGTAGCCGCCGGTCAACGGCAGACGGCGGGACACCCCCACGACCAGGGCACCGGCGGTCTGGTTCGCCGCGGTGATCGGCAGCACGAGCGCCCGGTCGGCGGCGTCGACCGGCGGTTCGTCGAGCAGGTCGCCCGCCTCGACACCGCCGACGCGATCGTCGAGCGCCCGGACGAGCGCCGCCGGTGCGGCCGCCGGTGGCACACCACCGCTGTGCCCCACGAGGGTGAGCTGCTGCGCCTCGTCGCGCAGCCAGACCTGGGCGAACGGGACGTCCGACCGGTGCCGGTCGAGCACCGCGGCGACGGCCTGTCCGAGCACGCCGGCGGTTCCGACATCGGCGAGTTCGGAGCCGAGCTCGGCCAGCAGACGCAGCCGCCGCTCGCCGAGCACCCGGCCGGTCGTCTCGGCGACGATGCAGAAGACACCGCCGACCGAGCCGTCCGCGACGCGGACCGGATCGTACGAGACGTTGAAGTACGTCTGCTCCAGGAACCCGTGCCGGTCGAGCAGGAACGGATGGTCCTCGGCGTGGTAGGAGCGACCCGTCCGGCGTACCCCCGCCAGCAACGGCGCGAGCACGTCCCAGGTCTCGGCCCAGTGCGTACGGGCCGGCTGGCAGAGCGCGTCCGGGTGCTTGCCGCCGATCGTCGGGAGGTAGGCGTCGTTGTAGAAGGCGAGCTCGTCCTCGCCCCAGAACATGACGATCTGCGCGCTGGAGGCGAGCATCATGCCCACCGCGTTCACGAGAGCGGCCGGCCAGTGCCGGGGGTGCCCCAGCGGCGTGCCGGACCAGTCGAAGTTCGCGAGACGCCGCCCCATCTCGCCGCCGGCGGCGAACGCCGCGGCCAGCTGTGGGGGCAGTTCCGCGTCGGCGGCCGACAGTGGCGCCGCGCCCGCGTCCCCCAGCGCCGAACTCATGCAACCTCCCGGCCCGGCCGCTTCAAGGATGATCTTCAACGTGCCGTGCACGGCCTTGTACCCCGGCGGACCCGCGACGTAACACATTTGCCTCACGGCGCGCTGCTTCGGGGCCGCGCTCGGGCCGCGCTCGGGCCGCGCTCGGGCCGCGCTCGGGCCGCGCTCGGGCCGCGCTCGGGCCGCGCTCGGGCCGCGCTCGGGCCGCGCTCGGGCCGGGCGGGCCGTCGCCGCCGTCGGCCACCGCCGGGGAGAGACGGTGTCAGAGCGGGGTGACGTACGCGCCGGTGATGCCGCCGTCCACCACGAACTGCGTGGCGGTCATGAAGGACGCGTCGTCGCTGGCCAGGAACGCCACCGCCGCGGCGATCTCCTCGGGGCTACCGAACCGGCCCATCGGCACGTGCACCAACCGGCGGGCGGCCCGTTCCGGGTCGGCGGCGAAGAGTTCGAGCAGCAGCGGGGTCGCGACCGGGCCGGGGCAGAGGGCGTTCACCCGGATCCCCTCCCGGGCGAACTGCACACCCAGCTCGCGGGTCATCGCCAGGACGCCGCCCTTGCTCGCGGTGTACGCGATCTGCGAGGTGGCCGCGCCCATCAACGCCACGAACGAAGCGGTGTTGATGATCGAGCCCCGGCCCTGCCGCCGCATGTGCGGGATCACGTACTTGCAGCACAGGTAGACGCTCGTGGTGTTGACCCGCAGCACCCGCTCCCAGGCGTCGAGCCTGGTCTCCAGGATGGAGTCGTCGTCCGGCGGGGAGATGCCGGCGTTGTTGAACGCCACGTCGACCCGGCCGTGCCGCTCGACCACCCCGTCGAACAGGTCCCGGACGGCGGTCTCGTCGGCCACGTCCGCCGCGACGAACTCGCCACCCACCTCGGCCGCGGCCCGCTCGCCCGCCTCGGCGTCGATGTCCACGCAGACCACGCGGGCACCCTCGGCGGCGAACCGCCGAACCGTGGCCAGTCCGATCCCGCTGCCCGCGCCGGTGACCACGGCCACCCGGTCCCGCAACCGATCCCGCACCCTGTTCACTCCTCCGTCGCGATGAAGACGTTCTTCACATCGGTGAATGCGTGCAGCGCGTCGGGGCCCAACTCGCGGCCGAGGCCGGAGCGCTTCATCCCGCCGAAGGGAGTCCAGTAGCGCACCGAGGAGTGCGAATTGACGCTGAGATTCCCGGACTCGACGGCCCGGGCCATCCGGAGCGCCCGGCCGACGTCGCGTGTCCAGATCGAGCCGGAGAGTCCGTGATCGGTGTCGTTGGCGAGCCGGATCGCGTCCGCCTCGTCCTCGAACGGCAGCACCGACACGACCGGACCGAAGATCTCCTCCCGCCAGTGCCGGTCCGCCGGCGAGTCGGCGAGCAGCACCGTCGGCGCGTACCAGAAGCCGGGCCCGTCCGGCCGGACGCCGGTGAAGGCGACAGTCGCTCCGTCGACGTAACCGGCCACGCGCTCCCGCTGGGCCGCCGAGATCAACGGGCCCATCTCGGCCGTCTCCCGGGCCGGGTCCTCGACCCGCAACGCGCGCACCGCCGGTTCGAGCAGCTCCAGGAACCGGTCGTACACCGAGCGTTGAACGAGGAGCCGGGACCGGGCGCAGCAGTCCTGGCCGGCGTTGTCGAAGACCGCGTACGGCGCGGTGGCCGCTGCCTTCGCCAGGTCGGCGTCGGCGAAGACCACGTTCGCGGACTTCCCACCCAACTCCAGCGTCAGCCGCTTCACCTGCGCCGCGCAGCCCGCCATGATCCGGGTGCCGACGGCGGTGGAGCCGGTGAAGCAGATCTTGCGTACCGCCGGATGGGTGACGAGACGCTCCCCCACCACCGCGCCCTCGCCGGGAAGCACGGTGAGCACGTCGGCGGGCAGGCCCGCCTCGCGGCCCAGCTCGGCCAGGCGCAGCGCGGTGAGCGGGGTCAGCTCGGCCGGTTTCAGCACCACGGTGTTGCCGGCAGCGAGCGCCGGGGCGAAGCCCCAGGCGGCGATCGGCATCGGGAAGTTCCACGGCACGATCACCCCGACCACGCCGAGCGGCTCGTGGAAGGTGACGTCCAGCCCGCCGGGCACCGGTATCTGCCGGCCGGTGAGCCGCTCGGGGGCACCGGCGTAGTAGTCGAGCACGTCCCGGACGTTGCCGGCCTCCCAGCGGGCGTTGCCGATCGTGTGCCCGCTGTTGCGCACCTCCAGCTGCGCCAGCTCCGCCAGGTGCGCGTCGACGACTGTCGCGAACCGGCGCAGCAGCCGCGCCCGCTCCCCCGGCGCCGTCCACCGCCACCGCTCGTACGCCCTCGCGGCCCGTCCGACGGCCGCGTCGACCTCCTCCGGCCCGGTGGCCGCAACCTCGCCGATCCGCTCCCCGGTGGCCGGGTTCACCAGCGTCGTCACATCCACCCTCCCCCCGCCGTCGACCCGCTGGTGAGGACGCCCGCACAGCCGCCCCGGACGGCGCGGGTGGGCGGGTCAGAGGCGTTCGAAGCCACGGAACAGCTCCCAGTCGGTGACCGCGGCGTCGAAGGCGGCGAGCTCGACCCGGGCGTGGTTGGCGTAGTGCGCGACCACCTCGGCGCCGAAGGCCTCGGCGGCCGGCGCCGAGGGCTCCCAGAGGGTGAGTGCGTCGCGCAGCGTGCCCGGAACCCGTTCGACGGACGGGTCGGCGTAGGCGTTGCCGGTGCACTCCTCGCCGAGCTCCAGCTCCTGCTCGATCCCGTGCACCGCCCCGGCGACCAGCGCGGCGATCGCGAGGTACGGGTTCACGTCCGCGCCGGGCACCCGGTTCTCCACCCGCAGATCCGGGCCGTGCCCGACGAGCCGCAGCGCACAGGTGCGGTTGTCGGTACCCCAGCGCAGCGCGGTCGGCGCGAACGACCCCGGCTGGTAGCGCTTGTACGAGTTGACGTTCGGCGCGAAGAAGAGGCTGAACTCGCGCATCGTGGCGAGCAGCCCGGCGAGCACCCGCCGACCGGTCACGCTCAACCGCGCCGGCCCGTCACCGGGCAGCGCGGGATTGCCGTCGACGTCCCGCAGCGAGAAGTGGATGTGGCAGGAGTTGCCCTCCCGGGCGTTCGGCTTGGCCATGAAGGTGATCGCCATGCCCTCCTGGGCGGCGATCTCCTTCGCGCCGTTCTTGTAGACGACGTGGTGGTCGGCGCAGGCGACCGCCTCGTCGTAACGGAAGGCGATCTCGTGCTGGCCGAGGTTGCACTCGCCCTTCGCGCTCTCCGGCGTCAGCCCCGCGCCGGCCATCTCGGTGCGGATGCGCCGCAGCAGCGGCTCGACCCGGGCCGTGCCGAGCAGCGAGTAATCCACGTTGTACTGGTTGGCGGGGGTCAGCTCCCGGTAGCCACGCCGCCAGGCATCCTCGTACGAGTCGCGGTAGAGCACGAACTCCAGCTCGGTGCCGGCGTACGCGGTCAGCCCGTGCCGGGCCAGCCGGTCGAGCTGGTGACGGAGGATCTGCCGGGGTGAGGCGACCACCGGGCCGGAGCCGTCCAGCCACTCCAGGTCGGCCAGGAGCAGAGCCGTCCCCGGCTGCCAGGGCACCCGGCGCAGCGTCGTCAGGTCGGGCTTCATCGCGAAGTCGCCGTAGCCGCGTTCCCAGCTCGACATGGCATACCCGTCGACCGTGTTCATCTCCACGTCCACGGCGAGCAGGTAGTTGCAACCCTCGCTGCCGTGCGCGACCACGTGCTCGAGGAAGTAGGGGGCGTGGAATCTCTTGCCCTGCAACCGGCCCTGCATGTCGACGAGCGCCAGCACCACTGTGTCGATCTCGCTCTCGGCGACCGCGACGCGGAGCTGCTCCAGCGTCAGTGGCGCTCTCATCGGCGGGGCTCCATCCCCAAGGTCTACTGGCAAACCCGACGACCGTCAATGCCCACGCCAGGCGAATTGTGGTTGCCGCGGACCCAGCGGCGGCGCATCCTTGAAGCCGTGACCAGGCCCGATCGCGACGGGCCACCGCCGGGCGCTCGGACCGTCCGGCAGCGCGGCGGCGCGGGGCGGTCACCTCTCTCTCACCCGTACGGCGATCCGCCGTGCGCGACGCACGCCCCGCGCCGTCGCCGTCCCCGGCACTGATGAGGCGTTGCCGGCCGGCGTGGTCGACGACGAGCACCGGCCCCGCCCGGCGTCAGGTCAGGAACAGTCCGGCCAGCCAGAGCGCGGCGATCACCAGGCCGGCGAGGAACTCCAGCAGCATCGACAGGCCGGCTGCGGCGACCGAGCGCTTCGTGGCCGGCCAGGCGAGCCGCGAGTCACCGAGCCTCAGCCGCTCCGCCGCCCACACCCCGCCGACGAAGCCGAGCACCAGCCCGAGCACCGGGATGACGAAGAAGCCGACCAGGCCGAGCAGCCCTCCGGCGAGCAGCGACGAGGTGGGCACGCCGCTGCGTTTCAGATTGCGCCCCGGCCAGGCGTACTTGACCACCGTGCCACCGACCGCGACCAGCGTCGCGGCGGCGAGCACCAGCCACCGGCCCGCACCCGCGCCTCCGAAGATCGCCCAGACCAGCACCCCGCCCCAGCAGAGCGGCAGCGCCGGCAGGCCCGGCACGATCACGCCGGCCAGCCCGGCCACGATCGCCAGGGCCGCGATGACCGAGACGGCCGTTGCGGAGTCCGTCAGGCTCATCGGAGTCACCCTTCGTACGCGTGGGCGAGGTGTGCGGCTTCGCTCCTCACCGGTACCGCCGACCGCCCGGTAGCGGTCCGCGGGTGGCCGGGGCCGGCCGGACGACGGCTCGCCCGCGAACCGGTCGTGGCGCGCGGACCGGCGCTGGTTGTCGGCGGCGGCGTCCCCGGTGCCGGACGATCCGCCCGCTCACGCCGCCTCCGTGCCGGCCAGGCGGGCGGCGATCCGGTCGGCCGGCACCGGAGCACCGAAGAGCCGCCCCTGCCCGGTGTCACAGCGCAACGCCCTGAGCCGCTCGGCCTGCACACCCGTCTCCACCGCCTCGGCGGTCACCCAGAGTTCCAGCGCGTGCGCCAGCCGGACCAACGCGTCCACGATGCGCTCGTCCCGATGGTCGGCCACCGTCACCGCGTCCTCACCCCGGATGCCCTCGACGAACGGGCCGGCCAGTTTCAGGCAGTGGATCGGCAGCCGGCGCAGGTACGCGAGGTTCGAGTAGCCGGTGCCGAAGTCGTCGATGGCGAGTCGTACGCCCAACGCCGCGAGCTGGTGCAGCGCGCGCAGCGGCTCCCCGGCGGTGCCCATCACCGCGCTCTCGGTCAGTTCCAGCTGCAGCAGCTCGGCCGGCAGGCCGCTGGAGGCCAGCACGTCCGCGACGGTGTCCACGATGGTCGGGTCGTCGGCCTGCCGGGCTGCCAGGTTGACGCTCACCACCAGGCGGGCGTCCGGGAACCGGCGCCGCCACTGTTCGGCGTCGTGGCAGGCCTGCCGAAGCACCCACTCGCCGAGCCGGACGATCAACCCGGTCTCCTCGGCGAGCCCGATGAACCGGTCCGGGCCGAGCAACCCCAGTTCGGGGTGTTGCCAGCGGACCAACGCCTCGACGGCGAGCATCCGCCCTTCGAGCAGCGACACGATCGGCTGGTAGCGGAGCACGAACTCGCCCCGGTCCAGGGCGGCGGGCAGCTTGGCGGCCAGCGCCGAGCGGGCGATGTCGCGGGCACTGCGTTCCGGGTCGTAGACCGCCCACCGGCCCCGCCCTTCGGCCTTGGCCCAGTAGAGGGTGGTGTCCGCGGCCTTCATCAGCTCGGACGCACTTGTCTCACGGGCCGGGCACTCGACGATGCCGACGCTGGCCGAGACGGTGAGCTGCTGGTCGGCGATCTGCACCGGCGCGGCGACCGCGGCCAGCGCCGCATCCGCCACGGCCACCGCGTCGTTGAGCCCGGCGCCGCCGTCGACCAGGATGACGAATTCGTCGCCACCCATCCGGGCGACGAGGTGCCCGTGGTCGGCGACGCAGTCGGCGAGCCGGCGGGCGATCACCATGAGCAGTTTGTCGCCCAGGTCGTGCCCGAGGCTGTCGTTGATCGCCTTGAACCCGTCCAGATCGAGGAAGCAGACGCCGATCCGCTGGTCCGGGCCGGCGGTGTCGAGGATCCGGCCGAGTGTCTCGAAGAAGAGGGTCCGGTTGGGCAGTCCGGTGAGCGGATCGTGCAGCGCCTGGAAACGCAGCCGCTGCTGCAGGGCGTACCGCTCGGTGATGTCCTCGAGCATCGCGACGGTGAACCGCGGGCGGCCGTCGTCCTGCCGGACCAGGGAGACGGCCAGGTCCGTCCAGAGGCTGCTGCCGTCCTTGCGGTGGTAGCGCTTCTCGACGCGGATCGAATCGTGCCTGCCCTCGACCAGACCCTGGTAGAGCTCCCACATTCCGGCGGCGTCGTCGGCGTGGAACAGCGAGGTCACGTCGACCTGGCGCAGTTCGTCGACCGAGTATCCGAGCATGTCGGCGAACGACTGGTTCACCTCGATGATCCGGCCGTCGACGTCGGCGATGCCGATCCCGATCGCCGCGCCGGTGAAGACCGCCCGGAACCGCGCCTCACTGTCCCGCAACGCCCGTTCCACCTGGTCACGCGCCTGCCAGGCCGAGCGGGCGATCCGCTCCTGCTGCAGGAAGGTACGGTCGCGCAGCGCGCGGGCGAAGCCGGCGGCGAGCGCGCCCTGCAGCCCGGCGACCCGCTTCCCCGTGTCCGCTGTCACCGCACGGCTCGGAACCACCCGCGCTGCCAGGTGCTCACCGAGGGCACGCACCGACCACTCCAGCATCCGCGGCTCGGCCAGATGCGCCTCGACCAGCGCCCGTCCGACGTCCTCCGCCGGCTGGTCGGAGAAGGGCTCGGCGCGCAGCGCCTGCGCGAGTCGTACGGTGTGCACGAGCAGCAGCCGCTCGGTCTCGGCCACGCTGAGCGGCACGAAACCGAAGCGGCGTACGGCGCGAGCCCACTCGGCGGCGTACTGCTGCGCGCCGGCCCGGCTGACGTCGTCCCCGGAGGGGTGCGGGACGCCGGCCATGACGATCAGCCGAGGACTGGCCGGTCGTTGCGGGCCACCCCGCAGAACGCGCCGAACCGCTCGGGGCGATCGTCCGGGTCGGACGGTGAGTCGGGGCGCCAGAGCGGCATGTGCACCACACCCGGCTCGAGCAGGGTCCAGTCGCCGAAGAAGCCGGTGATCTCGGCCCGCGACCGCAGGGTGATCTCGGTGTCGGTACGCGCCGACAACCGCTGCGCGTCGAGCATCTCCTGCGGCTGGTCCTCGAAGGTCGAGTGGGAGATGACCAGGTGGCTGCCGGGTGCGGCGGCGGACCGCAGGGTGGCGAGGAGCTCCGCGGGGTGGTCCGCGTCGGGGATGAAGTGCACCACCCCGGCGAGCAGGATGCCGACGGGACGGCCGAGGTCGAGCAGGGCGCGAGCCTCGGTGAGGATCCGCTCCGGCTCCCGCAGGTCCGCGTGGAGCACGGTGGTCAGCTCGTTACCGGCGAGCAGCTCGCGGCTGTGTGCGACCGCCACCGGGTCGATGTCCACATAGACCACCCGGGCCTCCGGATCGGCCGCCTGGGCCACCTCGTGCACGTTGCCCACGGTGGGGATGCCGGAGCCGATGTCGAGGAACTGGTCGATGCCGGCGTCCAGCAGGACCCGTACGGCCCGGCGCAGGAACTCCCGGCCTGCCCGCATGGTGGCCGGCAGGTGTGGCGTCATGGCCGCGATCTGCTCGGCGAGCCGCCGGTCGATCTCGAAGTTGTGCGCGCCGCCCAGGAAGTAGTCGTACACCCGGGCGGCGCTCGGCCGGGTCAGGTCGATCTCGGTCGGGATTGCTTCCGGCATCTGCGAGCTCCCCGCTTCTTCGCCGTGGGACGGGTCGGTACCGGCGTCGGGATGCGTGCCGGCACCCCGCGGCCCACCGACCGACCCGCGGAGGGTGTGGTGAAGAACACTCTAAGCCGCGGACTCCATCATCAGGGAGATGCCTTGTCCGACCCCGATGCACATGGTGGCCAGCGCCCGCCGCCCACCACGGCGGCGCAGCTCGAGCGCGGCGGTGAGCGCCAACCGGGCGCCGCTCGCGCCGAGGGGGTGGCCGAGTGCGATGGCGCCACCGTTGGGGTTGACGTGTTCGGCGTCCTCGGGCAGGCCGAGCTCGCGCAGCACGGCCACGGACTGCGCGGCGAACGCCTCGTTCAGCTCGATCACGTCGACGTCGCCGAGACCGAGACCGAGACGGTCCAGCAGCTTGCGGGTTGCGGGCACCGGCCCGACGCCCATGATCCGGGGCGGCACGCCCGCCGCTGCGGCGCCGGTGACCCGGGCCAGCGGGGTCAGGGCGTACCTGTCGACCGCCGCCTCGGACGCGACTAGCAGGGCGACCGCGCCGTCGTTGACGCCGGAGGAGTTGCCGGCGGTGACCGTGCCGCCCTCGCGGAACGGCGTGGGCAGCGCGGCGAGCTTCTCCAGTGACGTCTCCCGCGGGTGCTCGTCGGTGTCCACCTGCTTCGTCTCACGCTTGCCGGCCGGCACGGTGACCGGGACGATCTCCTCGGCGAGCCGTCCGTCGGCCTGCGCCTTCGCCGCGCGCTGCTGCGAGCGGAGGGCGAACCCGTCCTGCGCCGCCCGGTCGACACCGAACTCGGCGGCCACGTTCTCCGCCGTCTCCGGCATCGAGTCGATGCCCCACTGCTTCTTCATCAGCGGGTTGACCAGCCGCCAGCCGATGGTCGTGTCGTAAATCTCCGCCGCCCGCGAATACGCCGTGCCGGCCTTCGGCATGACGAACGGCGCCCGGCTCATGCTCTCCACGCCGCCGGCCACGATCAGCTCGGCCTCGCCGGCCACGATCGCCCGGGCGGCGGTGGCGAGTGCGTCCAGGCCGGAGCCGCAGAGCCGGTTCACGGTGCTGCCCGGCACCTGTTCGGGCAGCCCGCCGAGCAGCGCGGCCATCCGGGCGACGTTGCGGTTGTCCTCGCCCGCCTGGTTGGCGCAGCCGAGGATCACGTCGTCCACCCGCTCCCAGTCCACCGTCCGGTGGCGGTCGACCAGTTCGCGGATCACGTGCGCGGCCAGGTCGTCCGGTCGTACACCGGCCAGGACGCCGCCGTAGCGGCCGATCGGGGTGCGAACACCGGCCACCAGGTATGCCACGGTCATTGGGGAGTCCTCCGGGGGTGGAAGAGGCAGGTCCTCGGGTGGGGGTCGGGGTCGCGCGTCCGCCGGGTCACGGGGGAACGCCCCGGCAGCCAGGATATCGGCGGCGGGAACGGATAGGTTGACGGCATGGCCCGGGCCCAGTTCAACGCGGAAGTCGGCGCGAGCGGCGAGTTCGTCCGCCAGGCCAACCGGTTCACCGACCGGGTCACCCCGCACTCGACGTCCCCGCCCGGCGGCGGCCCCGACGAGCAGGGGCGGTGGCCCCTGGAGGCCGGACGCTACCGGCTGATCTGGTGCCGCGCCTGCCCGTGGGCGCACCGGGCCCGGATCGTCCGGAGCCTGCTCGGCCTGGAGGACGTCATCTCGCTGGGCACCGTCGACCCCATCCGCGACGAGCGGGGCTGGCGGTTCGCCCTCGACCCGGACGGGTTCGACCCGGTGCTCGGCATCGGCTTCCTCTCCGAGGCGTACCTCGCCACCGACCCGGACTACTCCGGTCGGGTGACCGTGCCCGCGCTGGTCGACACCGTCACCCAGCGGGTGGTCAGCAACGACTACCCGCAGCTCACCCTCGACTTCTCCACGGAGTGGCGGCGCTTCCACGCCCCGGACGCACCCGACCTCTACCCGGTGGAGCTACGGCCACAGATGGACGCGCTGATGGCGGAGATCCACCGGGACGTGAACAACGGCGTCTACCGGTGCGGCTTCGCCACCTCGCAGCAGGCGTACGACGAGGCGTACGAGGCGCTCTTCGCCCGGCTGGACATGCTGTCGGAGCGGCTGACCGGGCAGCGATACCTGATGGGCGACTCGATCACCGAGGCGGACGTCCGCCTCTTCACCACGCTGGTCCGCTTCGACGTGGCCTACCACGGGCACTTCAAGTGCAATCGGCAGAAGCTCACCGAGATGCCGGTGCTCTGGGCGTACGCCCGGGACCTGTTCGCCACGCCCGGGTTCGGCGAGACGGTGGACTTCGACCACATCAAGCGGCACTACTACGCCACCCACCGTCAGATCAACCCGACCGGGATCGTCCCGCTCGGCCCGGACACCTCCGGCTGGACCACGCCGCACGGACGTGGCTGAGCCGGACCGGCAGAGGCCGCTGATCACCCTCCGCGCCGCCGCCGCGTCGGCGGCCGCCGGCTGCACGCTCGCCGGGGCGGGCGCGGTCACCACCGCCGTGCTGGCCGGTCCCGGCCCGGGTTTCTCCGCGTACGTGAGCGAGGCGGGCATCGCCGGCAGTGGTCATGCGCCGATGTACCGGATCGGGGTGTTCGCCCTGGCCGCCGGGTTGCTGCTGCTCGCCGTGGCGCTGCCGCCGCAACTGCGGGTGGCCGCCGCGCTGCTCGGCGCCGGTAGCGCGAGCACGGCGCTCTCCGGTGCGGTGACGTGCAGCGCCGGCTGCCCGTTACCGCCGTTCGAGCGCGCCACCGTGGCCGACCTGGTGCACGGCGGGGCGAGCATCGCGGCCACCGCCGCGGTCGTCCTCGCGATGGTCGCGGTCACGCTCTGCCGCGAGGCCGGCGGGCGGCTGCGTCGGCTCACCGCCGTCGCGGCGACGCTGGCGCTGCCGCTCTGCGCGGCGATCGGTCTGGCGATGCTGCTCGTGGGTCGCAGCACGCTGGTGGGCGTGCTGGAGCGGGTGGTGCTCGCGATCGCGGTGCTCTGGGGGCTCGCCGCGGCCATCACGGTCGGGCTCGCGCAGCACACGGAGCCGGCCCGCGCGGCGGCTTCACCCACGTCGAGAGGTACCGACCATCGACAACCGCCTTTGTAAGGATCGTCACGGTCGTCGGCTCTTCCGCCGCCGGCGCCTCCGGCGTATCGTGCGTCAACGATGACCAACATCTGGTGCCTGACCGTGCGCCTGTACGTCGATCTCCGACTGCAGGCCAGCGGCATCTGTCCGGCGCAGCCTGTCTCCTGACGCTGCCCTGACCGACCTCACCAGACCCTTGGACACATCCCTATGCCTATCGGCCTGCGCAAGATTCCCTTTTCCGTACAGATCCTGCTCGGTCTCGTCCTCGGCGTGGCGCTCGGCTTCCTGGCCCGCTCCAACGATCTGAGCTGGCTGACCAGCACCCTGCACACCGTCGGCAGCCTCTTCGTCCAGCTGCTGAAGCTGGCCGTACCGCCGCTGGTCTTCACCGCGATCGTCGTCAGCGTGGTCAGCCTCCGCGGGGTGGCCAACGCCGCCCGGCTGGCGCTGAAGACGCTGCTCTGGTTCGGCATCACCGCCCTGATCGCGGTGGGTGTCGGCATCGGCCTCGGCCTGCTCACCAACCCCGGCCGGGGCGTCACGCTGGACCTCGCCGGGGCCAGCGAGCCGAAGAACACCGGCTCCTGGACGGACTTCCTCACCGGGATCGTGCCGACGAACCCGATCGGCGCGTTCGTCGAGGGCAACGTCCTCCAGATCGTGTTCCTGGCGATCGTCGTCGGCGCCGCCGCCCTGCTGGTCGGCGAGAAGGCCGAGCCGTTCGTGGCGCTCAACCGCGCCCTGCTGGAGATCGTCCAGAAGGCGCTCTGGTGGGTGATCCGGCTCGCCCCGATCGGCACCCTCGGTCTGATCGGCAACGCCGTCGCCTCCTACGGCTGGGACCTGCTCGCCCCGCTCGCCAAGTTCACCACGGCGGTCTACGTCGGCTGCGCGATCGTGCTGGTGGTGGTCTACCCGCTGCTGCTGGTGGGTGCCGGTCGCCTCAACCCGCTGCGCTTCTACGCCGGCGCCTGGCCCGCCATCCAGCTGGCCTTCGTCTCCCGTTCCTCGGTGGGCACCATGCCGGTGACCCAGAAGGCCGTCGAGCGGCTCGGCGTGCCCCGCGAGTACGCCTCGTTCGCGGTGCCGTTCGGCGCGACCACGAAGATGGACGGCTGCGCCGCGATCTACCCGGCGCTCGCCGCGATCTTCGTGGCCCAGGTCTTCGGCGTGCACCTCGGCGTCACCGACTACCTGCTGATCGCGTTCGTCTCGGTGGTCGGCTCGGCCGCCACCGCCGGGCTGACCGGCGCGATCGTGATGCTCACCCTGACCCTCAGCACGCTGGGCCTGCCGCTGGCCGGCGCCGGCCTGCTGCTGGCCATCGACCCGATCCTGGACATGATGCGGACCGCCACCAACGTGGCCGGTCAGGCGCTCGTGCCGACCGTCGTCGCGGCCCGCGAGGGCACCCTCGACCGGACCGCGTACGACGCGGCGGGTCGCCGCGAGCTGATTGACGCGGAGCCGGTAAAGGACAGCCGCAAGGAGGGGCTGACGCCGGTACCGGCATGATCAGGTGCCGTACGTCGCCGGAGGCGGTGACGGACCGGCAACCGTGACCCGAAGGAGGGCCTCGTATCCGAGGCCCTCCTTCGCATCTCCGAGAGGACGGGAGTGATGAGCGCTCTCTTCTCGCCGCTGACCCTGCGCGCGGTGACCCTGCCGAACCGCATCGCGATGTCGCCGATGTGCCAGTACACCGCCGGCCCGGACGGCCTGCCAACCGACTGGCACCTGGTGCACCTGGGCGCTCGCGCCGTCGGCGGGGTCGGCCTCGTGATCAGCGAGGCGAGCGCGGTGCGGCCCGAGGGGCGGATCAGCCCGCAGGACACCGGCATCTGGTCCGGGGCGCACGTGGACGCGTGGCGTCCGATCACGGCCTTCCTCACCGCGCACGGGGCGGTGCCGGCGATGCAGCTCGCGCACGCCGGCTTCAAGGCCTCGACCTACCGGCCGTGGGCCCCCGAGCGGGGCGGGGTACCGGACAGCGAAGGTGGCTGGACGCCGGTGTCTCCGGGCACGGCACCGTTCGCACCGAACTATCGGACGCCCACGGAGCTGGACACGGCGGGCATCGCCGACGTCGTCGAGGCGTTCGCGGCCGGCGCCACCCGGGCGGTGGACGCCGGCTTCGCCGCCGTGGAGATCCACGCGGCGCACGGCTACCTGCTGCACGAGTTCCTCTCTCCGCTCACCAACCAGCGCACCGACGAGTACGGCGGTGACCGGGCCGGACGGATGCGGTTCACCCTGGAGGTCGCCCGGGCGGTACGCGCCGCGGTGGGTGCGGACGTACCGGTGTTGACCCGGATCTCCAGCACCGACTGGGTGGCCGGCGGCTGGACGGTGGACGACAGCGTGGTGCTCGCCGCCGAACTGGCCCGCGTCGGAGTGGACCTGATCGACACCTCCTCGGGCGGGGTCAGCCCGGCCCAGCAGATCCCACTCGGCCCGGGCTACCAGGTGCCGGCGGCCGCGCGGATCCGCCGCGAGGCGGGCGTACCGACAGGTGCGGTCGGTCTGATCGTCGAGCCGGAGCACGCCGAGCAGATCGTGGCCGACGGCGGAGCCGATCTGGTGCTGCTCGGCCGGGAGCTGCTGCGCGACCCGTACTGGCCGCTACGCGCCGCCGCCGAACTCGGCACCACCCCCAGCTGGCCCGACCAGTACCTCCGCGCCGCCTAACCCCCGACCCCAAGCCGCTGATCAAGAGGTTTGCGTCACCGGAACGCCCCGATCCGACGCAAACCTCTTGATCAACAAGAGCTGGGCTGGGGCCGTCAGCCGGCTAGGTGGGCCCAGTCGGCCTCCAGGTCGCGCCAGTGGCCCTGAGCCGCGACGGTGCCGCCGATCAGCACCACCACGTGGTCGGCGCGGACCAGTGCCGCCCGCTTCGAGGTCGAACCGACCACCGTGATCCCGTGCTCCCGCAGCGCCGCCCAGAGCGCCAGCTCGGTGGTGACGTCCAACGCGGACGACACGTCGTCGGCGACCAGCAGCTCCGTACGCGGTGCCAACGCCCGGGCCAGCGCCAGCCGCTGCAACTGCCCGCCGGAGAGCCGGGTGCCCTTGTGCCCGATCAACAGCCCCAGCCCACCGCCGGCCGCGGCCAGGTCGTGCTCGAGCTGGGCGGTGGAGACGGCCGCCGACGCGTCGACCTCGTGACCGAGGGCGACGTTCTCCGCGACCGTGCCGGAGAGCACCCGCGGCAGCTGCCCCACGTACCCGACCTGGTTGGGGCGCAGGAACAGCTCCGGCTCGGTGACCGGCTCCCCGTTCCAACTCAGCCGACCGGTGTGGTGCACGATGCCGGCCAGGGCGCGCAGCAGCGACGACTTGCCCGAACCGACCGGCCCGACCACCAGCACCAGCTGCCCCCGCTCGACGATGAGGTCCACGTCCCGGACAGCGAGCGTCCCGTCCGAGTGCAGAGCCCCGAAGCCGCGCAGCTCCAACCGGTGCAGCGGCCGCCGCGGCGGCGGCTCCGGTGCGGGCGCCGTCCCGGCGGCCAGGTCCACCGCGGGCACCGCCGCCGCGTAGTCGGCGATCCCGCTCATCGCCACCGTCCGCCGGGTCCAGACCCGCGCCGACGGGTACTGGGAGACCAGCGAGGCAGTGGTCCAGGCGAACCAGCGGGCCGCTCCGAGCGTGGAGACCGCCACCAGCACCGCGCCGGCGGAGAGCCCACCGGCCAGGTAGAGCGCCCACGCGCCGATCGGCAGCAGCCCGCTGACCACCGACGGCGTGGACCTCGCCCACACCTGCATGGCGATCTCCCGGCGTTGCCGGTCGCTGCGCACCGTGTCCAGCTTCGCCAGATGGGCCAGCACCGGCGCGCTGGCGCCGGCGAGCTTCACCGTACGGGCGGCGGACAGCGAGGAGACCAGGGCGGTGGCGAACGCGGCGCGGGCCTTCACGGTGCCGCGGGCACTGCGTTCCAGCCGTGGCCCGAACAGCGTCGCCGCCAGCCCGGAGACCAGCATCGTCCCCACGAAGAACAGCGCCGGCACGAAACTCCCGGTCACCACGGTCATCGCCACCACGATTACCAGCGAGATGAACTGGTCCATCAGGTTGTCGGCCAGCTGCACCACCCGCTCGGTGTCGCCGCCCTGGGCGACCACCTCGGCCGGGGTGTGTCCGCTGACCCGCCGTGGCCCGGTCTGCCCGTGCACCAGGCGCAGGCTGATCCGCAGCATCTGCCGGATCCACCACTGCGGGAACCACAGGTTGGTCAGGTACGGCAGCGGCAGCACGACCAGCAGCGCGGCGGCGATGCCGAGCGCGGGCAACCACGGGTCGCCGCCGTCGACCACGTCCGCCCAGAGCCACGGCAGCACCGAACCGTCCAGGCCGAGCAGCGTCATCACCATGAACAGGGCGATGGAGGCCAGCCCGAAGCGCGGATCGTTGAGACCCAGCCGCAGGATCTGCCGCATGGTCCGCGCGGGTGGCGGCGGGGGCACCGGTGGCGGGTCGGTCCTCGGTACGGCGACCTGATGCTCGGCCGGCACCGGCTCGACGGATCCGGCCGGCTCGACGGGTTCCGCCGACTCGGTGAGTTCCCACGTCGTGGCCGGCGCCGGCAGCAGGTCCACTCCGCCGCGCCCGCCCGTGCCGGCGTACGCGCCCGCGGTCGCCAGCAGCTCGGCGAAGCGCGCCGACTGGTGCAGCGGCCCGGCCTCCAGCACCTCGCCGTCGGCGAGCACCACCACCTCGTCGCACCGGCGCACCGAGGAGAGCCGGTGCGCGATCACGATGCCGATGCGGTCGGCGAGCAGCCGCTCGGTGGCCTGCCGTACCCGGGTCTCGGTGACCGGGTCCAGCCGTGCGGTGGCCTCGTCGAGGATCACCACCTGGGGATTGCGGACCAGGATCCGGGCGAACGCCACCAGTTGCTCCTGCCCGGCGGAGAGCACGTGGCCGCCCTCGCCGAGCCGGGTGTGCACCCCGTCGGGCAGCTCGGCGATCCACCCGGCCAGCCCCAGCTCCGCCAGCGCCCGGCTCGCGTCGTCGAGCAGGTCCGGGTCGAAGAGCGCGACGTTCTCGGCCAGCGTGCCGGCGAGGATCTCGGTACGCTGCGGCACCACCGCGATCCACCGGCGCAGCTGCTCGACGTCCAGGTCGACGAGGTCGGTGTCGCCGAGGAAGACGGTCCCCCGCGGCACGTCCACGGCCCGGGTGAGCACCTTGGCCAGCGTGGACTTGCCCGAGCCGGTACGTCCGACCAGGGCGTACGACCGCCCGCGCGCGAAGGTCAGCCGGACGTCGCGCAGCGCCGGGCCACGCTCGTCGTCGGACGCGTACCGGAAGGTCAATCCCCGGACGGTGAGGTCGCCGTCGGTCGGGACCACCCCGCCGATCGGCTCCTGCGGCGCGGCGGAGAGCAGCTGCACCCGGGCCCAGGCACCGAGCGCGTACTGCAGGTGCGGCACCCAGCGGGCCATGTGTTCGACTGTCGCCCCAAAAGCGATCGCGAGCAGCCAGATCGCGGTCAACCGGGCACCGTCGATGCGGCCGCTGGCCAGCGCCCACGCGCCGGCGAGCACCACGGCGGCGATCCCGGCCCGGATGCTGCCGGCGGCGATCGCGGTGACCTGGGCCGACATGCGGAACACCCGGCCGGCCCGGGCGACCACCTCGGCGGCCCGCCGGGCGTAGAGGCGCAGCACGTACGGGCGGGCCAGGCTGGTGCGGACGTCGTCCTGGCCGTGCACCGCCTCCTCCATCACGGCGGCGAGGTCGGACCAGGCCTCCTCCTCGGCCATCCGCGCCGGGGCGATGCGCTCGGTGGGCCGGCGCAGGACGACGGCGAGCAGCGTGGTCAGCACGACCATCCCCACGCCGGCCGGCCACCAGACGAACAGCGCGCTCGCCGTCGCGAGCAGGCACACGGCGAGGCCCTGGACCAGTCGTACGCCGGTGTTCCGCAGTTCGGCGGCAACCTGGTAGACGTCGTTGTCGATGCGGTCGAGCAGCTCGCCGACGGGGGTGGTCTCCAGGGTCGGCAGATCCTGCCCGAGTGCCACCCGGCAGAGCCGCCGCCGGACGTCGGCGGACCAGTCGGCGGTCAGCCCGGCCATCAGCAGCCCCACCACCAGGTCGGTGAGGACGGCGGCGACCAGCGCGGCGGCCAGGGCGGTGAACCAGCCTGTCGAATGGTGCACCAGCACCGGTCCGGCGAGCGCGGAGGCGGCCGCCTGACCGCCGGCACCGACCACGATGAGCAGGAGGACCGCCGTCATCCGGCGTGGTGCGGTTGCCCAGAGGTCTCGGAGCAGGCGCATGACAGTCCTCCGGACTCTGGTCGGGTTGGGGGCGGTGACTCCAGCCTCACCCGACCGGCCTCGGCGATCAACGCATTTTCGCCGCAGCGGTCCCGGGCCCGGGCCGGACCCTGCTCACGCGGTCACGGCCGGCACCCACACCGTCGGGCCGGGCCGGGCTGACGCGGTCAGGCCGGGCCGGGGCTCGCGCGGTCAGGCCGGGCCGGGCTCACGCGGTCAGGCCGGGCCGGGGCTGACGCGGACGCTCCTATGCCGCGTCAAGTGGTCCTGGTGGGGTTTCGAGGCGTCGGTAGAGCTCTCGGGCGACGTAGCGCTTGAGGCAGCGTTTGATCTC
>NZ_FTNF01000053.1 GCF_900156065.1 Micromonospora avicenniae
CGGGACGGTCGCAGCATCGAGCTGGGTCTTTCGGGTGTCGCGAAGGCGGTCACGCCGAAGGTGTCCGGCTCGACGGTGACCTACGCCGGTGTGGCGGGCGGCGCGGACGTGGTCTATGACGTGACCAGCACGGCGTTGAAGGAGAAGATCGTGCTGCGGCAGGCCCCGAGTGGGCCGGTGTCGTACACGTTCACCCTGGACACCGCCGGGCTGACGGCGCAGCAGCGTGCGGACGGGTCGATCGCGTTCGTGCGTGCGGGCGGCGGTGAGCCGGTGTTCGTGATGCCGGCGCCGTTCATGTACGACGACAAGGGCGACAAGGATTCGCCGCACGGAAAGGTGTGGTCGGACAAGGTCACCCAGAAGGTGGCGCAGTCCGGTGGCCGCTCGACGATCACGGTGACGCCGGACGCGGGTTGGCTGGCCGACTCGGCGCGGGTGTATCCGGTGGTGGTCGACCCGACCATCAAGATCCAGCCGGTTCCGGACGACGCCCAGGATGTGCAGATCTACAAGGGCAACGCGGGGCACGCGTACGGGCAGGACACCACGACCTGGCCGCTCAAGGTGGGCACCGACAACTCGGTGTGGCGGTCGCTGGTCAAGTTCAAGACGTCCTCGATCCCGGTGAACACTCCGATCGACGACGCGCGTCTGGAGATGTACTACTCGCAGACGCACGGGTCGTGGGAGTACGACGTCGCGTTGGAGGCGCGGAAGATCACCACGGCGTGGGACGAGGACACCGCGACCTGGACGAGCATGAACGCAAACATGGCGGCGCAGCCGTCGGGCAACATGGTCACGAAGGACGACGGTGACTCCGGCACGTCGGTGACGGGGACGTGGCCGTACTCGGGCAACACCGAGTTGACGCCGTTGGCGATCAACGGGGACTACCGCTACAACGATGACACCACCGCGGGGAACACGCACACGTGGGTGCCGACGCTGACCGAGGCGGGCGACTACCAGGTCGAGGTGCACTTCGTCTCGCACACCGACGACCGGTACACCAGGACGCCGTACACGGTCTACTACAAGGGCGGCAGCAAGACCTACGAGGTGGACCAGACCGTCCCGTCGGGCAAGGGCCAGTGGAAGACCCTCGGGGTGCACACCTTCGACGCCGGCACGACCGGCCGGGTGGTGCTGGGCGACCACGTCGGAAACTCGGTGATCGCCGACGCGGTGCGGTTCACCCGCTGGGGTGTGGCGACGAAGAAGCGCGCCGTTTCCAGCGCCTGGTTGTCGTTCCCGGTGCGTAACACGGTCCAGGAGTGGGTGAACGCCCCGACCACGAACAACGGGTTCATGATCAAGGCGGTCGACGAGAACAAGCTCAACCGCGGTGGCCCGATCTTCGAGGCGTCGGAGTACGCGTACCAGAACGCCCGGCGTGACTACAACCTGCCGAAGCTGGTCGTCACCTACGGCCGTCCCGGGGTGGCGGTGCAGCCGCCGACCACCATCACCTCGACGGGTGCCGTGCTGAGCTGGCCCCAGTACAAGGACCCGTCGAGCAGCACGAGTGACGACGCGGTCGAGTACCAGGTGCACCGGAGCATCTTCCAGAACTTCACTCCGTCGGCGGCGACGTTGATCGCGCCGGTCTCGACCGGGACGCTGACGTATCAGGACACCACGGCGGTGCCCACGGCGGCGGACAACACCGACCCGTTGGCGCGGAAGTTCTACTACTACATGGTCGCGGTGAAGACCCGAGATGGGCAGTTGCTCGCGGGTCCGACCCAGTCGGCGACGTTGCCGAAGGCCGGCCAGATCACGCGGATCTACCGCACCGGGCAGAGCGACACCACCCTGTCGGCGGGACGGCCGACGGAGAACGTCGACGTCTACGACGGTGACCCGTACGTCAGCCCGGGCAACAACTCGCCCTACTACGGCGACACCCGCGGCCTGGTCAAGTTCGGGGCGCTGACCGGTGTTCCGGGCGACGCGAAGATCGTTGACGCCGAGTTGCGGATGTACAACACGTACCTGTATCCGGGCACGGACACCAACGAGTACGTTGACGTCTACAAGCTCAAGCGCGACTTCGTCGAGAACAAGGCCACGTGGAACACCTCCGACGGTGTCAACGCGTGGCCGGCCGGTGGTGACTACGACACCACCTGGAAGGCGAGTGTCACCGGGATCACCAACGACCCGGAGTGGGAGAGCTGGGACGTCACCGCAGCGGTGGACGGTTGGGTGAAGAACCCCGCCAGCAACTACGGTCTGCTGCTGCGGCAACGCGACGAGGTCAACCAGACCGCACGGGCGATGCTGCTCTCCTCCGAGGGCGCCGAGCCGATGCTGCGGCCGACGCTCGAGGTGACCTACCTCGAGCAGAACGCGGAGTCGACCTACTACGCGGCGCAAACCCCGCAGGTTTTGTCGCCGAACGCCACCTACAGCGTGCCGGTGACGGTGTCGAACCCGACGCTGGCGGACTGGAACAGCACGGACTGGGTGCTGTCGTACGACTGGAAGCGGGCCGACGGGCTCGGCCTCGCTGACGGCGCCGATGACAGCTACGAGCTTCGTACGCCGTTGCCGGCGAACATCAAGGCCGGCGGCACCGTGGACGTGGCCGCGCAGTTGAAGAGCCCGCCGTCGTCGACGGAGGGGAATAAGCGCACCGACTACGTGCTGCAGTGGGACCTGCGTCGTAAGAGTGACGGCGCGCGGTTGTCCGCGACCTCGCCGATCAAGGCGCTGCCGCAGAACGTGGCCGTGGAGGAGCCGACTTCCGACCAGTTGGGTCTGGAAAAGTTCTACTCGTACGCGGGGAAGAACACCGGCGCCGGCGGCTCGGTCATGAACAACCTGTACTCCGGCAACACGGTCTGGTCCTACGACGCCTTCAACAACCCGTCGCGCGGTCTGTCGACGTTCGTGCGGCTGGCCTACAACTCGTTGGACACCAGCGACACCGTGGCCGGCTACGGCTGGTCAGTGCAGGCGTCCTCGATGATGCGCCTCGGCGCGCCGCTGGACTTCCACCCGAACCCGAACCCCACCAAGGTCACGCTGACCGACGGTGACGGCACCAGCCACTGGTTCACCTGGGACGCGGCGGCCAACGAGTGGAA
>NZ_FTNF01000030.1 GCF_900156065.1 Micromonospora avicenniae
CGACGCCAACGATCCCTGTCCCGGTTGACCCCTATCGAGTACGAGACCAACATGACCCCACCGGCCAGTCAGGCCGCGTGACTGAAACTGTCACCCATCGGTGCAGCAGACCCGCCGCACTAGACCGCCGACCGACAAAGGCGCGACGCTCAGCCAGATCCGGAGGTTCCCAGCAGTGGCTCGCAAGATGTATCAAGTCATCGTGCGCGGCAAGTTCGCACCACTCGATGACGAGCAGCGGGCCGCCCTGCTCGCCAAGGCTGACGAACACGACGTGTTCCGGGCGAAGTTCACCGAGGAAGGCACCGTGACCTACGAGCGGTCCCTGCTCGCGTTCACCTTCCGCTGCGTGGTCCCAGCCACCGAGGAGGAGAAGGAAGCAGCCGTAATCGGCAGGGCGGAGACGCTTGCTGCGGCTGCCGTCCGGAAACTCGGTGCCGACTACCGCGACCTTAAGTCGGTGTCGACCGACCTCGAGAACATCAAAATCCGCCGGCGCGCTGACTGACCACTTTCGACAGATCAGCGCTGCTACCGGGCCGTGATGGCGTCAGCGCGCCCGGCTGAACTCGTCGAGGCGGTTACCACTTCGCTACGCTGCCCCCAATCTGCTCTCAATGCAAGCACCACCTGTTGCATTCGTCCGTCACGGCTTTGACCTGCCCACACTCCCCCACCGTGCGGGTATAGGAAGCCGTTGACGTCGTCCCTTGCCCCGTTCACAAGCTGACCATGTTCTAAGCAGAATTGGTCGCTTCTCCGATCGTCCTGCCGACATGCTGTCCGCATGGGAGCAGGCTTTAGCGGGGACGTCGCGACCTACTACGCGAGACACCGGCTCAGTTACCCGCCCGAAGTGCTCGATGCCATCGTCGGTGCGTACCGCCTGGGTCCTGGCGACACAGTGGTCGAGCTCGGCTGCGGCACCGGCCAGATGAGTTTGCCGCTTGCATCCCAGGTGGGGACCGTCGTCGGCGTAGACCCTGAGCCCGACATGCTGGCCTTGGCCCGCCGAGCCGCCCTCAACGCCGAGAGGGCCAACGCCGCGTGGTTGCTAGGCCGTGTCTCGAAGTGCGTGTAGCCATTCGTTGATCACGGTGACGTGGATGGTGGCTTCGTAGCGGACGGCCAGCTTTTCGTATGTGGTGGCCAGCCCTCGGTGGCGTTTGAGGCGGTTGATGCCGCACTCGACAGCGTGGCGCTGTCGGTAGACCTCGGGGTCGAAGGCAGGTGGTCGGCCGCCGGCGGAGCCCTTGGCCCGCCGGTGGGCGTCCTGGTCGACCTTGCTCGGGATGCAGGCCCTGATCCCACGGCGGCGCAGGTAGGTCCGGTTGGCGCGGGAGCTGTAGGCCCGGTCGGCGATCACGCGGTCTGGTCGCACGCGCGGACGGCCGACACCGAGACGGGGCACGCGGATGCCGGCCAGCACGGCGGCGAACTGCGGGCTGTCACCGCGATGCCCGGCGGTCAGGAGCATCGACAGCGGCTTGCCGCCCTGCTCACAGGCAAGGTGCGGCTTGGTGGTCCACCCGCCACGGGACCGGCCCAGGGCGTGGTCGCCTGGCTCGGCACGGACCCCACCCGGGCGGCTCGATCTGCTGCGGCGGGCGCCGACGTGCACCCACGGCGTGTTGGTGAGCCCGAGCGATGGTGGAATCGACGCTGACATCCCACGTGATCAACCCGGCCGCGTCCGCGCGAGCCTGCAAGCCGGTCACGATCTGCTGCCAGACCCCGGCCCGCTGCCAATTCCGGAACAACGCGTAGATCGCCTGCCAGGAGCCGTAGCACGCCGGCACATCCCGCCACGGCGCACCGACCCGCACCCGCCACCGGATGCCGTCAATGAGTTGCCGCTTGCTCCACCGCGACGGTCGGCCCGGCCGCTTACCCGCAGGCAGCAGCGAATCCAACACCCTCCACTGGCCGTCGGTCCGGTCGTGCCGCCTCGTCACCGCTATGGTGGCCACGAGGTCTCCGGTATTCAGGTTCCTCTTGGTCGATGAACCCTCTACCGGAGACCTCGCTATTTATCGACCACCGACACGCCGCACCCAACTTCGAAACACTGCCTAGACCACCGGGCCGTCGCGCTCCTGCTCAACGGGCGAACACGGTGGATGCGCGAGTCCGACACCTCTACGTGCGGGATCCGTAACCGTCATGCCCCTGAAGCGGGCCCGGCGGGGGCTGAGTTGAGCGAGCGCAGCCTGCCGTCGGGCCCGCCTGAGCACCGCGTCTACTTCGCCAACCCGAATCCACCGATGGTGGTCGTGAGGTTCTCGGCCAGTAGCTTGCGGATCTGGGCGCCCTGCGGGGTGGCCCAGTCCTTGGCGAGTTCGCCGAGGACCGCGGCGGTGGTGATCAGGTTGACGCCGGCCTGGATCATGCGCAGTCGGGCGATTTCTTCGGAGTACTGGAACACCGATCCTCCGGCGTCGAGCACCGCGTAGACGTCGTATCCGGCTTGCTTGGCGCTGAGGGCGGTGTAGACCAGGCATCCGTCGTTGGTGGTGCCGGCCATGATCAGTGTGCGGCGGCCGGTGGCCTCGACGGCCCGCACGAAGTCCGGGTCGTCCCAGGAGTCGACGATGCCGGTGCGCTTGATCCGGTTCGCGTACGCCTCGGGGTTGATCTCCTCCAGTCCGGGCATCCACCAGTCCTTGTTGTCGTCCTCGGTGCTGCTGGTCCAGACGTTGGGGATGTCGAGGACCTGGGCCGCCTTGACCAGGGTGATGCTGTTCAACTTGGCGATCTCTGGCGGCTGGGTCTTGATGAAGCCCATCGAGATGACCTGGTGGTCGATCAGGATCAGCGCACTGTCCTGCGCCTTCAGGTTTGTCATGGTCTTTAACTCCAATTTGGGTATGGCGGACCCTCGTGGGTCCACTCCTTGTTCCCCGAGCGGTTCGGCTCGGGTTGCTGGCGAGGCGCCGGCCGGGATTCGCCCGCGGAGTTCCGGGCGGGCTGTCGGGTGGTGCCGGCCCCTCGGGTTATGCGCAGCCGTCCGGGGTGCAGACGCCGTCGGTGTCGACGCCGGTGACGAGCGGCAGCGGCTGCGGTGTGGGGTGGCTCTCGTCCCACACCGTGGTGATCACCTTCAGCAGGTCGTCGGTGCCGATGGCCCCGGGGACGGCGACGCGGCCGTCGAAGACGAGGAACGGTGCGCCGCGGGCGCCGAGGCGCTGGGCCTCACTCTGGTCGGCCGTCACGCGGGCTCGGTAGCGGCGGCTGCGCAGTGCCTCGGCTGCCTCCGCACGGTCCAGGCCCACCTCGGTGGCGAAGTCGAGGACCTCCTCGGCGGTCCACAGCTTGCGGGCCTGCCCGAAGTGTGCGCGGAACATCGCCGTCCAGATCTCGTTGCCCCGACCCTGGTCCGCCGCGTAGGCGAGCAGTTCGTGGGCCAGGTCGGTCGGGCCGAGCGTGCGCTCGACCGCGTGGTAGGGCGTCAGGCCCTCCGCCTTGGCGGCCCGCTCGATCGGTCGCAGGACCTGGTTCACGGTCGACGTGGGCGCCCCGGCCATCTCGATCAGCTTCCGCTGGGTGACGCCGGACCGCGGCAGGTCGGGGTGCAGCTGGAAGGACCGGTGGATCACCTGTACCTGGTCGCCGTAGGCAAACCGGTCCAGGGCCCGGCGCAGCCGATGATCCATCAGCCCGCAGTACGGGCAGACGATGTCCGACCAGAACTCGATCTTCATGGCACCTCCTCCTAATTCTTACCCTCTGTTCGTAGCCCCATCATGCATTAGAATTTGAAGCGTGCAAAAGGCACATTCATGTGCGTAGCGACCGAGTGACCGAACAGACGGAATAGGCGGAGACCATGAAGGCAGAAAATCTTCGACGGACACGAACCAACGTCCGGGCGAACGTCCGGAACGTCCCAGGGCCCTGTGCCCACTGGAACGACGAGGACGCCGACTTCATCCGCGAGGTCCTGGATCTTGTCGGCGACAAGTGGAGCGTGCTGATCATCGGCACCCTCGCCGACAAGCCCGTCCGCTACTCGGACCTCGCCGACGCGATCCCCGGCATCTCCCAACGCATGCTCACCCTCACCCTGAAGCACCTGCAACGCACCGGACTCGTCACCCGGACCTCCTACCCCGAAGTCCCGCCCCGCGTCGAATACGCCCTCACCGAACTCGGCACCTCACTCCTGTCCACCGTCCTGGCCCTGGCGGCCTGGTCCGCCGACAACCACGCCGAGATCCGCCGTCACCAGACCGAATACGACCGCGCCGGGACTGTAAGACGAACGGTGTAACTCCTGATCAAGGAGCAGCACCTGATGTCTGATAGATCGACGATCGCCGTGGATACTGCCGCGGTGGCGAAGAACGTGCCGGGACAACCGGCGGAGGGTGTGGACGCGGAGCTGGTCGCCCAGCTGGTGGAGCAGGCCCGTGCAGCGGGTCTGCAGCTGACCGGGGACGGTGGTCTGCTGCAGCAGCTCACGAAGCGGGTTCTGGAGTCGGCGCTCGAGGGTGAGATCACCGATCACCTGGGCTATGACAAGGGCGACCCGGCGGGTAAGAACGGCGGGAACTCCCGCAATGGTGTGCGGGCCAAGACGGTGCTGACCGACGTGGGCCCGGTCGAGATCGATGTGCCGCGCGACCGCGACGGGTCGTTCACGCCGCAGATCGTGCGCAAGCGGCAGCGCCGGCTGTCCGGGCTGGACGACATGGTGATCTCCCTGTCGGCCAAGGGCCTGACCACCGGAGAGATCCAGGCCCACCTGGCTGAGGTGTATGGCGCTGAGGTCTCACGTCAGACGATCTCGACGATCACCGACAAGGTCGTCGAGGGCATGACTGAGTGGCAGAACCGGCCCCTGGACCCGGTCTATCCGGTGATCTTCCTGGACGCGGTGCATGTGAAGATCCGCGACGGGAAGGTCGCCAACCGGCCCATCTACCTGGCCCTGGCCGTCACGGTCGAGGGCACCCGGGACATTCTCGGCTTGTGGGCCGGCGACGGCGGCGAGGGCGCCAAGTTCTGGCTGCAGGTCCTCACCGAGTTGAAGAACCGCGGAGTCGCGGACGCGTGCATGGTGGTCTGCGACGGGCTCAAGGGCCTGCCGGACGCGATCGCCGAAGTGTGGCCCGAAGCCGTCGTGCAGACCTGCGTGATCCACCTGCTGCGGGCCTCGTTTCGGTATGCCGGCCGGCAGCACTGGGACGCTATCGCCAAGGCCCTCAAGCCGGTCTACACGGCTCCCACCGAATCAGCGGCCCGAGCCCGGTTCACCGAGTTCACCGAAGCCTGGGGCGACAGGTATCCGGCGATCGTGCGGCTGTGGGAGCAGGCGTGGGCGGAGTTCGTGCCGTTCCTGGCCTTCGACGCCGAGATCCGCACCGTCGTCTGCTCCACCAATGCCATCGAGAGCGTCAACGCCCGCATCCGCCGCGCCGTCCGCGCCCGCGGGCATTTCCCGAACGAGGCCGCCGCGCTCAAGTGCGTCTACCTCGCCGTGATGAGCCTCGACCCCACCGGGCAGGGCCGCCGACGCTGGACCATGCGCTGGAAACCCGCCCTGAACGCCTTCGACATCGCCTTCGAAGGACGCCTGTCCGCAGGCCGCAAGTAGCCGTCAACAACCCGAGTTACACCGTTCGTTTGACAGACCCACCGCGCGACGAGACGTAGGAGCAGGGACTGTCAGTGGCGGGTGTGTGCGATGTCGCCGGCACTGCGACGTGGTGTCGTTGCCCAGGACTGGAGCCAGGCAGTCTCGAAAAGCGGTGTCAGGTTTCCGAGGTGGTTGATGATCGCCCGAAGTCCCGGGTGCGGATTCGTTCTGGGAAACATGAGGGAGAGCGGGTAGGCGAGCGTCGGGTTCACGATCGGGATGCGGCGTAGGTCGTGGTTCGTCGGCCAGATGTACGCGCGCACCGACGAGGGTGGCCACGTCGGCGGAGCCCGCAAGGGCAGCTGTCTGCGCCCTGGTCATACACCATGTGACAAACCGGCGACATATGCTCGCCGAGATGCGTCGTGAGTGACAGATGCACCAGGAGAGATCGTCTTGCTCCGAGCCTGTAGTAGCTCGGAGCAAGATGATTAATTTCGCGCTGGCTCCCGTCACTTTTGACCGCATCAAGATACTTTCGCGAGAGGAGACAAAGCGGTTATTTACAACAGCGTTGATGACCATCGAGTCACCGTCGGCGATATGGCCCTGGCCTCATCTGGTTCCCCTTGAGGCGGATTTCCGGACGGTGGCCCTGCGGTAACAGGGTGGGCAGGGCCTCGGAGCGTGGGAGACGGTTCGTGCCGTCGTTGATCGTCATGCCGGCAACGCGACGCGGCCCGTGGTACTGGGATACGGTCCACTTCCGTGACAGATTCGCGGGCCAGTTCGGGGGCCGTCCCACCGTCGGTGTTCGGCGCCGACCTGCATCTGGACCTGATCGGCCCCGGGCTGCGCGCCGGGCTCACGGACGCCCTGCGGGAAGCCATCCGCACCGGACGTCTGGTGCCTGGCACCCGGCTGCCGTCGTCCCGTTCACTCGCCGCCGATCTCGGCGTCGCCCGCAACACCGTCGCCGACACCTACGCCGAACTAGTCGCCGAGGGCTGGCTCACCGCCCGGCAGGGCTCCGGAACGCGGGTGGCCAAGCGGGCCGAACCGCGCAGCGCAGCGCCCACTGCCCCGCGCGCAAGGCCCACCCAGCGCCGTCCCACGTACGGCCTGCTGCCGGGTGCGCCGACCCTCGCGGAGTTTCCCCGCACTCAGTGGCTCAAAGCCGCTCGCCGGGCGCTGACGGCGGCCCCGAATGATGCCTTCAACTACGGCGACGCGCTCGGCCGGGTGGAGCTGCGCACCGCCCTCGCCGACTATCTGGCGCGGGCTCGCGGGGTGTACGCCGAACCCGACCGGATCGTGGTCTGTGCCGGTTTCCACCACGGCCTGACCCTGATGGCGCAGGTCCTACGGGCGCGGCGGGTCGCGGCGCTAGCTGTCGAGTCGTACGGCCTCGACGTCTACCGCGACCTGCTGACCAGCGCCGGCCTACGCATTCCGCCCGTCTACGTCGACGAACACGGCGCGCGCACCGACGATTTGACGGGGTTGAGCGCGGTGGGCGCAGCGCTGTTGACACCGGCGCATCAGTACCCGACGGGGGTCGCGTTGACCCCGCAGCGGCGCACGGCGGCGGTGGACTGGGCCCGCGCCACCGGCGGGCTGATCCTGGAGGACGACTACGACGGAGAGTTCAGATACGACCGCCAGCCGGTGGGCGCGCTGCAGGGCCTCGACCCGGAGCGGGTGGTGTACTTCGGCACGGCGAGCAAATCACTGGCGCCCGGACTGCGGCTCGGTTGGATGGTGCTGCCGAAAGAGCTGGTCCCGGAGGTCGTAGCCGCCAAGGGAGACATCGACTACATGTCGAGCGCGCTGGAACAGCTCACGCTCGCCGAGTTCATCGCCTCGGGCGCGTACGACCGTCAGGTACGCACGATGCGCGTGCGCTACCGCCGCCGCCGGGACGAGCTGGTCACGGCGCTTGCCCGGCGTGCGCCCGCCGTCCGCGTGACCGGGATGGCCGCCGGCCTACAGGTGGTCCTCGAGCTCCCGCCCGGCACCGAGAACGCGGTCGTCCAGGCGGCGGCCCGCCAGGGCCTGGCGGTGGCCCCGATGGCCGACTTCCGCCACGAGCTGGCCGACGCGGACTGGCGGTCGGCCGAGCCGGACGGGCTGGTGGTCAACTATGCGGCTCCCTCGGACAGCGCGTGGGCGGGAGCGCTGGACGCCCTGTGTGGGGTCATGCCGTAGGCCGGCCCGGTCAGACGCTTGCCGTGCCGCCGGGCCTGGTGAGGTTGTGCCAGTGATTCCTGAAATCCCCTGGTTGGTCGAGAGGCTCATCATCGATGATTGCGGCCATGGCCACGACCCGGCAGGCTGACGCCTTTCCCGCCGACGCGCTCGATGGCCACTTGGGCGGCAATGGCGCCTCGATTCGGGCGACGGCACGTGCTCTGGCGAAGGTCGAGTCCGCCGTGGCCGTGGTGCTCGTGGAGGGCATCAGCGACCAGGCTGCGCTGGAGACGGCCGCCATGGGCCGCGGCCGGGATCTCGAGGCCGAGGGTGTCGTGATCGTGCCGATGGGCGGGGCACACGCAATCGGCCACTTCCTGGCCAGGTTGGCCCCCCTGGCTCCCGGGGTGCGACGCGCCGGTCTGTGCGACATGCGTGAGGAGGTGGTGTTCAGGCGTGGGCTGGAGGCCACCGAGGTTGGCTCACCCCGTACGCGCAGCGACATGGAGCGTCTAGGGTTCTACGTCTGCGTCAAGGACCTGGAGGACGAACTGATCCGGGCGCTGGGTGCCGCAGAGGTCGAAGCGCTATTCGACTCGCAGGGCGACCTCCGGTCGTTCCGCTCTTTCCAGAGCCAGCCCGCCTGGCGCGGCCGGCCGCCCGAGGCGCAGCTGTGGCGGTTCCTTCGTAGCAGCTCCCGCCGCAACCAGCGCTACGCACGCCTGCTCGTCGAGCTGGCAGTCGCCCGAGATCGCTTGCCGCGTCCGCTCGACGCGTTGCTCACCCACCTCTGACCCAGGCCCAGGCTTCTGTCTGTGCCTTCCGCCGCGCCTGATCCTCCGACCGGTCGGTGGCAGACGTTCGACCTGCCGTCGATCGGTGCTGTGAGCGGCAGGTCAGCCGGCTGCCTGTCGGGCAGTCGGCGCTCCCCTTACTCCCGGGTGGCTCTCGTGGAGTTCCTCACCGAATTGGCCCATGAATCCGTCGGGCAACTGGACCAGATCGCAGCGCCACTCGGCGCGTAACTTTGCGACCGCGACCGCAGGATCAAGCCCTCGCGGGAACGGATACCGACTACCAAAGCACGCATGCGTGGCGCGGACGGGATCTGCCGCTGGCCGGGGCGTGGTTCGACGGCTTCAGAGTGCCAGACCTACCGAACGATGAAATTGGGAGAAATGATGCGGGTATTTCTCGCTGGTGCGTCCGGCGTGATCGGGCGGCGGCTGATCCCCCGGCTGGTGCAGGCGGGGCACGTGATCGGTGGCATGACGCGATCGTCCGACAAGACGGAGCTGCTGGCGCAGCTCGGCGCCGAACCGATCCTGTGTGACGTCTTCGACCGGGATGCCCTGATCAAGGCGGTTCGAGAATTCGAACCGGACGTCATCCTGAACGAGCTCACCGATCTGCCCGATGAGGTCGAGAAGATCGGCGAGCACACGGAGCTGAACGCGCGCATCCGGACCGAGGGCAACCAGAACCTGATCGAGGCGGCACGCCAGAGCGGATCACCGAAGATCCTGGCCCAGACCGTCGCCTGGAAGTTGCCGGACGGACCCGATGCCCGGGCCGTCGCCGAGCTGGAGCGCGTCGTTCTCGCCGAAGGTGGCGTGGTGCTGAGCTATGGGCAGTTCTACGGGCCCGGCACCTACAACGAAAAGCAGATCCCCGCCGAGCCCCGGGTCCAGATCGATCGGGCTGCCGAGCGCACAGTGGAGCTGCTGGATGCGCCGTCGGGCGTCGTCGTCATCACCGACTAGCGATCACGATCCGGCCGCCGGGCCGCATCGAACTCGGCCGTGGACCAGATCCCGGCCGACGGCGGTCCGACCCGGCGGCGGATTCCCCTTCCCACCCTCACCGACTCGGTCGGCCCGCGCATCGCTGCGTGCGGCCGCCCCAGGGAGCTGTCATGTCCTCGATCCCGGAAACCATCGACACGCCCGCGACCCGCCGGCGGCGGGCTCTCCCCGCCGGACTGGCGTTGACGGGCGCGGCTCTCGCGTTCACCAGCCTGTATCTCGCGGCAGGTGTGCTGACCCCGCTGCTGGTGCTCTATCGCCAGCAGTGGGACTTCGCACCGTCACTGCTCACGCTGGCGTTCGCGGTCTACGCGATCGGGTTCCTCGCCGCCGTCCTGACGCTGGGGTCGCTGTCCGACCATGTCGGACGGCGTCCGGTGCTGATCGGCGCGCTGGTGATCCAGCTCGCGTCGAACGTCCTGTTCCTCGTCGCACCCGATGTGGGCTGGGTGATCGCCGGGCGCATCGTGCAAGGTGTCGCCAGTGGCGCGGCGACGGCGGCCTTCACCGCGGCGCTTGTTGAGCTCGCCCCGCCGAACCGGAAGAGACTGGGCACCGTCCTCGGCAGTGTCAGCCTGACCGGCGGGCTGGGTGCCGGCTCTCTGCTGGCCGGTCTCGCCATCCAGCTCACGTCCACGGCGAACACCGTCGTCTTCGTCGTTCTCATCGCCCTCACGGTAATCGGGGCCGTCGTCATCGCCCTGTCTCCGGAAACCATGCCCCGCACCTCGGGCGCACTCCGCTCGATGATTCCGCGCGTCGCGATCCCGCCCGCTGCCCGGGCGGAGTTCGCCGCTGCAGCGCCGGTGGTCGCCGCGGTCTGGATGCTCGCAGGTCTCTCCGGCGGGCTGGCTCCGAGCATGGTCCGCAGCGTCTTCCACCTGGACAGCGGCCTGCTCAATGGTGTGGCCGGGTTCATCGCGCCGGCCGTGTCAGCCGTCGTCGGACTGACCTTCGCCCGCATCGACCCGCGCCGCGCGATGACCATCGGAATCCACGCGTCCCTCGTCGGGGCCCTCGGCATCATCGGTGGGGTGTTCGCCGGAAGCCTGGCCGTCATGATCGTCGGGCAGGCCATCGCCGGCGTCGGTTTCGGTGCCTCCTTCACCGCCGCGCTGCGCCTCGTCTTCCCGCTCGCGGCCGCACACCAGCGCGCGGGGGTCGTCGGCGGGATCTACGTCGTCTCCTATGTCGCCTTCGGCCTACCCATCGTCGTCGAGGGGCAGCTCACCGGCCCACTCGGCGAGGTGCCAGCCGTCGTCTGCTACACCGCGCTGACCGTCCTCCTCACCCTCATCAGCCTCGCCGCGCAGACCCACATCACACGACGTACCTGTGGCTGACGGATGCGACGTAGGCGACTCACGAAGGAACTCGGAAGTGAACCTGACGGACCTGACCGAAGCTGCTTCGTCGCTCGTCGCCCTGGACCTCGACGGAACCACGCTCCGCCAGGACGGATCCATCAGCGGCGCGCTGATCGAGCAGTACGCCGGCTCGACACGGCCGGCCATCACGTGGTGCTCGCCACTGGCCGCTCCTCCGCGACCACCATCCCGGTACTCGATGAGCTCGGCATCGCACCGCGGTTCCTGGTCTGTTCCAACGGTGCGGTCACCCTGCACCGTGACCCGGGTGGCTACCGGCGAGAATGGGTGGAGTCCTTCGACCCGGCCGAGGTCCTGCGGTCGATCCGCGCACACTTGGTGAACGTCCGCTTCGCGGTCGAGGATGAAGCCGGTCGCTACCGGTACGCCGAGCCGTTTCCGCCCGCCACGACCGGTCTCGACAGCGAGCAGGTGCAGGTAGCGTTCGAGGAGTTGTGGGACCGCCGGGCGACCCGTGTCGTCGCGGTCTCGCCCGGCCACGGCCTGGACGATTTTCTCGCCGTGGTCGAGAAGATGGGCCTCCGTCGGGTGAGCTACGCCATCGGCTGGACTGCCTGGCTCGACATCGCGGCCGAGGGTGTGAACAAGGCCACGGCGGTCGAGCGGGTGCGCGCCGAACTCGACATCCGGCGGGATCGGGTGATGGCCGTGGGCGACGGTCACAATGACGTCGAGTTGATCAGTTGGGGCGCCGAGAGCGGCCGCGGCGTTGCGATGGGTCATTCGCCCGTCGAACTGATCGAAGCTGCCAGCGAAATCACTGGGTCCGTACACGAGGACGGCCTCGCACAGGTCCTCTCCACGCTGTAGTCGCCCTCATGCCGCGACGGGTCGCAGCTCACGTCCGTTCGATCCGCCACGCTGCGCTGTATCGCCTCATCGCCGTGCGCGTACCGAACTCTTGGACCCTGAGCGCAGCGGCGCGGGCGATCCGGACGACCGCCGTTCGCGGTGCCGTGCCGACGGCCCGACCGACGTACATGTGTCGTCGGCCGGCCACCACCGAAGCCGGCCCTGGCGGATCCCGGCGTGCGAACGTCGCCGAGCACCTGCTCCGACCGAACGCCTGCTGCGCGCCGCAGCGATCGGCCGTCACGCGAACGAGCTGGCCCCGGCGGGCGCGAGGGTGAAGTTGCAACCGGAGTTCGGCGGGTTCGCGCCCCCGAACCTCGGCTGACCTGGCACTGCCCCGGGGCGCACGCCGGCCCGTGCAACGAACTGCGCCGCCCGGGCCGGTGCGGCCCAGAGATGCGGATCGGCGCCAAACACCTGGCCCTCGGATTGGCCCGCTAATCCGCCCTCGCTGGCGCCTGTGACCACGGCGACCTCGCCGTCGAACTGACCCGTTGCTGAACTCCCTAACGTGATGCCGGAGCGGGCAGCCCGTTGGCCGCCCGCCCCTCCAGCACACTGGGCGCAGCGGGCACCATCAATGACCGGTTGCGCATGCGCGGGTACCCGCCAGGTACCGGTGTCGGCGTGCGGCGCCCGCCGCGCCCCCCGCGCGGAGCCGCTACTGCTTCAACCAGGCCTGATCGAACGCGGGCGTCGGCGGCGGCCACGAGCGTGGACGGGTCGATGGCTTCATTGCTCAAGTCTGGTTCGATCTTGCCAACGCTCAATGCAACGGAGCTTCCTCAGGTCGCGTGCGCGCTGGATCGCGAGCGGGTATCCGAACCGAACATGACTGCTACGGCGAGACCAGCCAGGTCACTCGTACCGCCGGGTTGGAGCACGCACGGATGGGTTGCGGTGCGGGCACATCGCCCTCGGCATCGCTGTCGGGATGCGGCCGATGATGGGCGGCAGATCTAAGGGACTCAAGCGGCGGACTCGGTTCCAACTGCCTGTGTTTCGTGTGAGATCGCGAAGGTCTCGACGTAGTCGAGGGCGGCTTCCAGTGCGTCCCTGAGGGGGGAGATCTCCCGGGCGACCTGGGCGAGGAGCATGCCGCCCTGGAACGCGGCGAGGAGCAGGCTCGCGAGCTTCTCGGGGTCGGCCGCGTTGCTCAGACGGCCCTGCCGCTGCAGGCGGAGGAGCGCGTCGCGGAAGATCTCTCGCCACTGGGTGAACGCATCCGCAAGCTCGTCGTGAACGTCGAGGTCGGTCTTGATGATCTCGCTGGCGAGCGACCCGAGGCTGCAGCCTTCGTGGTAGGCGCGTTCATACCCGATATAGAACGCTGCCCACTTCCGGAACCCCTCGAGGCTCTCGAAGCGGTCGAACTGTTCGCTGCGATGGAGCCCGAGGACGCGTTCAGCCTGCCATTGGATCACCGCCAGGACGAGGCTCTCCTTGGTCGGGAAGTAGTGGTTGATCTGCGACCCGCTGACGCCGGCGGCGCGCCGGAGCTTGTCGTTGTTCGTGGCGTGGACGCCCTCGGCGTAGATGAGCGCGGCGGCGTGCTCCAGTATCCGGGCACGCGTCGCCTGCCCCTTCTCGGTGAGCTGGCGAGGCTCTGGCGCCGCCGTCCTGGACTTCATGATTCACATCTTAGCAAAAGTGGGCTTGACAGCCCAGTCTCGTGTAGTGTTCCATCCAGCGAGTGGGCTACGCAGCCCAAAACTTGCCCCAGGTCGATCACCGACCACCCCCACATGGACTGGAGTGGATTTCCCATGTCGCGCCTGAACGTTCTTCCTGCCGATGAGCACTCCGCCGACGTGCGGAGCACGCTCGACCAGGTCGGCGCGCAGTTCGGCTTCGTACCGAACATGTTCACCATGCTCGCGTCGAACCCGACAGTCCTCGATCTCGTCATGACGGTGCAGACGAAGGCGAGCAGGCTCCTGGACGCGAGGACGCGCCATACGATCGCGCTGGCCGTGTCCGAAGCCGATGGCTGCGACTACTGCCTGGCACTGCACACGGCCGGGTCCCTGAAGGGCGGCATGTCCGTGGAGGACATCGAGTTGGCGCGGGCGGGAAGCTCGGTCGATCCGAAGCGGGCTGCGGTGGCTCGCTTCGCCCAGCGGGTGATCGAGACGCGCGGACGGGTCAGTGATGCCGACCTCGCGGCCGTCCGAGGGGCCGGGTACACCGATCCGGAGATCTTGGCGATCGTCACGCTGGTCGTCCGGGCGCTGCTGACCAACTACCTCAACAACGTCAACCTGACCGACGTCGACATCCCGGCCCCCGACCTGGCATGAGCGCTTACCGAATTCGCGAGAACAGGGACCTGACCGGTCGCACCCTCGCCCTGATCAACCGCAATGGGAGGGAACGACATGTCCGGCTCTGAGCTCTATGAGAAGTTCATGGCACTGCACACCCGAGAAGAGGGCCTCGTCATGCCGAACGCCTGGGATGGCGTGTCGGCGCTGATCCTGGCAGATGCCGGCTTCGAGGCCATCGGCACGTCGTCGGCGGCCCTGGCGGCCGCACTCGGCCGCATCGACGGACGCCACAGCGTTACCCGCGACGAGCATCTCGACCACGCGCAGCTGCTCGGCCGGATCACGGGGTTGCCCGTCAACGGTGACTTCGAGGACGGCTACGGCGTCACCGCCGCGGACGTCGCCGTCACTGTGGACAGCGCTGTCGCGCACGGGCTTGCCGGTATCGGGATCGAGGACACCACCGGGAATCCCGATGACCCGATCCGCGACTTCGACGACGCGGTGGACCGGGTTCGCAGCGCGGTCGCCGCGGCGAAGCGACGCATCGTCGTCACCGCTCGCACCGACAACTTCATCCAGGGGCGGCCCGACCTCGATGACACCATCCGACGGCTGACCGCCTTCGCCGAGGTCGGCGCCGACGTGCTCTACGCACCGTTCCCGCCCGACCTCGAATCCCTGGTCGCGATCGTCACCGCCGTCGCGCCGACGCCGGTGAACGTTCTCATCTCACCGGCGGACCAGGTGCTGACCGTCTCCGAACTGCAGAAGGCCGGGGTCAAGCGCATCAGCCTGGGCCCCGCGCTCTACACCCACGCGATGGGTGCTCTCGAACGGGCCGCCGTGGCGCTCAAGGCCGGCGACATCGCGTCGGCCACGACAGGCATCAGCTTCGACCGGGTGGGCGAACTCCTCGCCCGCAAACCCTAGCCAGATCCGACTTTCACCACCTACGCACCCCGCAACCCATCACCACAGAAAGCGCGATGACATGGATCTCGACAAGCTCATGAGCAAGCACCTCAGCCGCTACTTCGACGGCAGCAGGACGATCCCGGACGAGACTCTTCAGCAGCTGCTGAAGTTCCTGCGTTCGGCTCCCACGTCGACGAACATCCAGCCGAACCACTTCTACGTCCTGTCCACTCGGGAGGGCAAGGAGCGGCTGGCGGCCAACCTCGGCGAGCGGTTCCAGGACAACGCCGAGAAGGTCCTGAACGCCTCGCACACCATCATCCTCACCACTCGGGCCGATATACCCGAGCACCACCTCGACGCGGTGTTCGCCAAGGAGCGGGCCGACGGCCGGTTCGCGGATGCGGCCAAGCAGGAGCGGTGGGAATTCATGACCCGCGACTTCTTGAACCTGCGCAGATACGGCTACAAGGACGAGTACCACTGGATGGAGAAGCAGACCTACATGGTGATGGGTCTGACGATGATGGCAGCCGCCGAGCTCGGCGTCGAGGCCATGCCGCTGGAAGGCTTCGACCCAGTCAGCGTGGACAAGGCCTTCGACATCCGCGCTACCGGATACACCACCACTGTGCTGCTCGCGCTGGGCTACCCCGACGAGGCGAAGCAGTACAAGACCCCGGTGTCGCGGTTCGAGCCCGAGCGTCTGTTCACCTTCGCCTGAGCGGTCCGATCCGGGCCAACCGATCGTTAGAGGACTTGATCAGCTATGGACGGACAGGAACTTCAGAAGGTCGCGAACGCATACGCGACAGAGCTGCCGGACGTGACGTTCGAGCACCGTGTCGGCCCGAACTGGGAGCTGTACAAGGTGGGCGGCAAGGTCTTCATGCTCATGACCGACATGCCGGGACACCCTGTCGTGATCCTGAAGGCCGATCCGGACGAGGCCGTTGCGCTTCGTGAGCAGTACGCAGAGATCACGGCCGGCTATCACATGGACAAGAAGCACTGGATCACGGCCGCAGGCGGGCCCAGCCTTGATAAGAACCTGGTGAAGGAACTCGTCACCGACTCGTACCGGCTCGTGGTCGACAAACTCCCGAAATCCAAGCGGCCCGTGGACTCAGGCACGAACCCGGCCGCCTGAAACCCGAAATCCGCACGAACAGAATCGACACAGAAGGACAAATCATGATCGGACTCGGTGTTCGAGCCGCCAACGGCGCTCTGGAGATCCTCGACCTACCCAACCCCCGTCAGCCTGACGCGGGCGAGCTCCTCCTGGAGGTGGTCGCGGCAGGGATCGGACCTTGGGACGCCCTGCTGCACACGGGCGGATGGGACGTCAGCCTCGTTCCGCCCGCGGCTCTGGGCGTCGAAGCCGTCGGCCGCGTCATCGCAGCCGGCCCGGACGAGACCGAATTCCGCACGGGAGACCTCGTGCTGGTCCACGAGGCGCCCCTGCCGGGCGGCAGTGGCACCTGGGCAGAGCGCGTCCTGGTCCGTTCCGCGCACGTCGCACGACTGCCCGAGAACCTGGCTCCGGAGATCGCGGCGGCACTCCCGGTCGCCGCGCTCACCGCCCAGCAGGCCCTCGACGAGCTCCACGTCGACGCCACCACCCGCCTGCTCGTCGTCGGAGCCTCCGGCCCCACCGCGTCACTGGCCGTGCAACTCGCCCGCCTCCGGGGCGCCGAGGTCGTCGCCGGTGCGGGGCCGGCCCGCGCCGATCAGCTCCGCGCTCTCGGCGCCAGCGAGGTCATCGACACCCACGCCGACGGTTGGGCGCAGAGGAGCGATCGCCGATTCGACGCCGTCCTCATCGCCGCGAAAGGCACCGCCGAGGACGCGATCGGACTGCTCACCGATGGAGGCCGCCTCACCTCGATCACCTCGGACGCACCCGACCCGGTTCGCGGAATCACCACCTCGAACCTCTACGTGCAGCCCGACGGGCGTGCGCTCGGCGAACTCGCGGCACTCGCCGCCTCCGGCGAACTGAAGCTCGACGTCCAGACGACACCGATCAAGGACGGCGCCGCGATCGCGAACCAGGTCGCGGGCGGCCGATCTGGTGGGGTCAAGCACGTCCTCGAGTTCTGACGTCCGCGGTAGGAGGACGTCGCAGATTGTCAGAGATGATGGTGCCGGCAACCCACGAAGCGAGGAAGGCCGCGGCGCCTCCGCCGGCGGCGCGGCGCCCCCGGAAGATGAACAGGGCCCCTGCCGGCGGTGATGCCGGTCAGGGGCCCCGTCGACGGGTCAACCCACGTCAGCCGTCGGACTCCGGCGACGGGATGTAGGCGCCGGGCACGTCCTCCGGTGCCAGGATCTTGTCCTCGCCGGGGTACGGCTTGGTCCAGTCGTGCGCCTCGTACCACGAGAAGTGGTTCATCTGTGCCGGGTTCGCGAAGTCGGGCTTGGCGTCAGGCCCGGTCAGCCGCTGGCGCGACTTCCACTCGTCCCACTGCGCGGCCACCTGCTGCTTGTCCGCCGGCACCGTCGCCGACGGCGCGGCCGCGGCGAGGGGGTTCTGCGGAGCCGGGGTGTCCAGGCCGCAGGCGGGCGGGGTCTTCAGACCCGCGGTGAGCGAGGTCCGGTTGGGCAGCGCGGTGAACGGCGTGAAGTCGGGCTTCTTGGTGAAGGCCGCACGCATGGGGCTGGCGGCGCTGTCCTTCTGGTTCATCGGGTGGATCCCGAGGATCTGCTCGATGGTGCGGATCATCGTGATCTGCGTGTAGTAGTGGCTGTCGACGACGCCGCGCTGGGCCCACGGGCTGATGATCTGGATCGGAGCGCGGTGGCCGTCGACGTGGTCGAGGCCGGCCTGGGAGTCGTCCTCGACAACGAAGATCGCCGAGTCCTTCCAGTAGGGGCTGTGCGAGATCGTGTCGACGATCTTGCCGACCGCGAGGTCGTTGTCCGCGACCTGAGCGGCCCCGTTCGCCGGACCACCGGTGTGGTCGCTGGAGAGCCAGAACATGTTCAGGTTGGCCGGCCCGTTCTTCGCGAAGTCACGCTTCCAGATCTCGTACCGGTAGATGTCCGGGACCGCGGTGTCGAACTTCGGGAAGCCGGGCACCGACACGCTGTTCAGTGACGGGATCGGCGAGGACGAGACCAGGTCGTAGGCCGTGTCCTGCCCGGTCGTTGCCATGTTCTTGGTGTCGCAGTACAGGTTCTGCCAGCTCGCGTCGGCCGGCTTGGTCAGGAACTGGTGGAACTCGCCGAAGTTCCGCACCGTCTTCCCCGCCGCCGTCGCACCGGTCCAGATGAATCCGGTCCGCTGGTGGCCGAGAGCGTCGTCCTCCGTGTCGTAGCTGCGGAGGTACTCACCAGCCGTGGACTCGGTGTACTCGGGGTTGTCGGCCTGCATCAGCCAGTTGTGGCCCTCGGCGGAGTTCGTGCCGATGTCGTAGGTGTTGTCGTACAGCCCGAACTGCTTCGCCATCGCGTGCTGGTTCGGCGTCACGTTCTCGCCGTACTGCGCCAGCGACGGGTCGCCGTTGCCCCGCGCGTCGTCACCGAGGATCTGGTCGTAGGTCCGGTTCTCCTTGACGATCAGGAAGACGTGCTTGATCGTCGACGGGTCGCCGAGCCGCTGCGGCACCGGTTCCGCCTTCGCCTTGTTGCCCTTGGCCAGCTTGACCGAGCCGTTGGTCCAGCCGTTCTGGCTGAACACTTTGCCGGTCTGGGCCTTGATGTCCTTGTCGCTGGGCAACGTGAACCGCTGCAGGCTCGACGTCGTGTCGTGCGTGCCGTGGCCGGCGCTGGCCGTGGGGCGGCGGGCGTCGATACCACGGGTGTTGGAGATCAGCACGTCCTTGCCGACCGTGGTGATCTCCGCGGGGAAGTAGTCCGTCGGGAGGAGGCCGACATAGCTGGCCGGCTCCAGCGGGGACGTGTACCGGTAGACGGCGACCGCGTTGGCGCGGCCGAGCGTCACCAGCAGGTGACCGTCGTCGGTGAGCGTCACGGCGTCGGGCTCGTAGCCCACCGTCGCCTCCGGCCACGGCTGGGTGGCGATGGTCTGGACGACCTTGTCGCTCGCGGTGTCGATGACCGACACGTCGTTGGTCGCGGTGTTGGTGACGAACAGCGTCCCGTTCTTGACGTACAGGGCGGTCGGGTGCAGGCCGACGTCGATGCTCCCGACGGCGGCGTCCGGGTTCGCCACGTCGATGACGCTGACCGTACCCGTGGTGGTGGCGGCGGTCACCGGGTCGGCCGGCACCTGGGTGTTGTACGAGTTGATGGTGCTCTCGCCGGGCAGCGCCTTGCGCCCGCCCTCGTTGCTGACGTAGAGCTTGCCGCCGACCAACGCCAGGTCACGCGGGGCGTTGCCCACGACCCAGCTCTGCCGGATGGCGCCGGTCGCCGTGTCGATGGCGACCACGCGGTTCTGGCCGTTGACGGCGGAGTACACGGTGGCGCCGTCGGGCGAGAAGACGGCCTCGGCGACGAGCGCCTGCCTCGGTCCGTCCTTCGCGATCGCGATGGACGTCGGGTTGGCGAGCGTGCCGTCGGGGTTCACGGTGAACTTCGTGTAGCCATCGGGCTGGCCCAGCCAGAGCTGCGAACCGTCGGGTGAGTACGTGGGGCCTTCCTGACCCACGTTGTTGCCGCTGATGCGCAGGTCCGCAGCCGCGTTGTTGCCGACGAGCTGCTGCACCTTCCAGGTTTTCAGGTCCACGATGGCCAGCGCCATCCCACCGTCGGTGACCGAGGCCGCCAGGTGGGTGCCGTCCGGGCTGACCGAGGACGACATGATCTTGCCGTTGTTGATGACGAGACGCTCGCCGATCGGGTCGACGTACTGGGCGTCGGACACGACCAGGCCCTTGTCGGTCACCTGGCCGACCTGGTCGGTGCCGAACTGCTGCGTCTGGGCGAAAGCGATGCCGGTGCCGGCCGCGACGACGATGGCGGTGGTGCCTGCCGTCGCCAGGGGTAGCCGGCGGCCGATGCGTTGACGGAGAAGGCTGGTCTGGCCCTTCTCCACACGCCGACGGCGGCGTGTTACCTGCATGGGATCATCCCTTCGTGGTGTGGAGCAGCTCGACGTTGCCGTCGAACTGCCATAGCGGGTTCGGTGCGTCGCCGGTCGGCGTCTGCACCAGGAAGTAGCCGTTCACTTCCTTCGGTCCGTCGCCATCGGCCACGAACCGCCCGTCGGGGGTGACGTCGAGTTGGTAGATGGCCGACCCAGCGGCCTCGACGTCGGGGAGATGCCAGGAGACGACACAGCGCCAGTCGTTACCGGGCCCTTCGGGGGTGAGCTTCCCGCCGCCCTTGTTGCACGTCGCCGTCGCCTTCAACTGCTCTTCAGTGACGTCGGGGCGGTTGAGCTGCTCGGTCTGCATGCGGTAGAGGTGGGCGAACGCCGTGGCGACCGAGCGTTGCAGCTTCTCTTGCTCGATCCCTGATCCGGTGGCCGGGGTCGCCACGGAGACGACCCCGACTGTCACGGCGAGCAACCCGACCAGCGGCAGGGCTCCGACGGTGAGCGCACGGCGCCCGGAGCCCTCGTAGGTCAGGTTGGTGAAGTCGCGGCGCAGGAACAGCAGGTAGGCCAGTGCTGTCGCGATCACGGCCCACACCAGACTGACCACGATGCCGATCAGGAGCGGGCCGAGCTGCCTCGGGCTGGTGAACAGGCCGTTCCAGGCGATGAAGGTGTAGCCGGGCAGTGCGAGGCGTACGGCGACGGGCAGCGGCAGCATCTGCGCGAGCTGCATCGCGAGCGCGACGAGTGCGGGCAGCAGCAGCCCCATCGGCGACCGCCCGAGAGCGACCGACCCGAGTAGACCGATGGCGGCGAGGGCCAGGGTCGGGGCGAGCACGCAGACCCAGGCGAGCAGCGTCGTCCCGGCGGCGCCTCCCGGCGTCAACAGGTGGCCGTCGAGGCCGACCAGTGGCTGGTTGCCGACCGCCACGACCCCGCCGGCCGCGCTGGAGCAGGCCAGCCCGGCCACGAGCAGCAGGATGACGGTGAGGCTGGACAGTGCCTTCGCGGCGAAGATCCGTCGCGGTGACCGGACCGCCACGAGCAGGTGGCGCCAGGTGCCGAGCCGGTCCTCGGCGGCGAACACGTCGCCGGCCACCACCGAGGTCAGCAGCGGCAGCGCCCAGGTGCCCGAGAACCCGAGCGTCACCAGCGGCCCGGCCCACCCGGTGGCGTGCATCCAGCGGCCGAAGAGGGTGTCGACGGGCAGCGAGCTCTGCTGGCTCACCGCGGCGACGAACAGCGCCGGCGCTACCCAGCAGGCGAGGACCAGCAGCCGGATCCGCCATTGCGAGACCAGCTTGACCAGTTCGAATCGGTAGCCGCGCGCCACCGACACCCGGCGGGTGTCCGCAGCGCGGTCGGCGGCGATGGTCGCGGTCATCAGTTCTCCTCCTGCTGCTCGCTGAGGGCGAGGAACGCAGCCTCGAGCGGCGACACCACCGGGGCGAGTTCGCGCACCGCGACGCCCGCGTTCACGAGCCGCGCCACCAGTTCGTCGAGGGCGGACACCAGCGCGCGGACGACGAGCACCTCGGCGTCCCGTGCCCCGGCGTCGTCGAGGTGGATCCCAGCCGTGTCGGCCGCCAGCTGGCGGGCCGCCTGTGGGTCGGAGGTGCGCAGCCGGTAGTCGAGCTCGCGGTCCTCGGCGGCCAGCTTGCTCAGCGGGCCGGAGAAGACGACCCGTCCGGTGGCGAGGATGGTTACCTCGGAGCAGAGCGCTTCGAGGTCGTCCATGCGGTGGCTGGAGAGCACGACGCTGGTCCCGTCCGCCGCGAGCCGGGTGAGAACGCGGTGTACGTGTTTCTTGCCGGCCGGGTCGAGGCCGTTGGACGGCTCGTCGAGCACGAGCAGCCGCGGCTTGGTGAGCAGGGCGGCGGCGAGCCCGAGCCGCTGACGCATGCCGAGGGAGAAGCCGCTCGCCCGGTCGTCGGCGACGTCGGTGAGCCCGACCTCGGCGAGCACGTCGTCGATCCCGGTCGTCCGCGCGTCCTGGCCGCGGAGCGCGGCCAGGGCGGCGAGGTTCTGCCGGGCGGTGAGCGACGGGTAGAGCCCGGGTCCGTCCACGAAGCCGGCGACGCCGTCGGGAGCGGCGAGCGCCCGCGCGAGCGGTGCACCCAGGATCTCGAGGCGCCCGCTGTCGGCGACGGCCAGGCCCAGCAGGAGACCGAGCAACGTGGTCTTGCCGGCGCCGTTCGGCCCGACCAAGCCGTGGATCTGCCCCTGGGCCACGTCGAGGTCGATGCCGTCGAGCGCAACGACCTCGCCGAAACTCTTGGTGATCCCGCGAGCTCGGATTGCGAGTGGTGCGTCCATGAGCCCCTCCTTTCGTCGCCTTAGGCAACTTAGGGAGGACGAACGGCGCGGGCAGGGACGAATAGCTGAACGTTCATGGAACGGCAGACGACCAGAGCGCAGGGATCGTGGCCGGGCCCACCGGTTCTCGCATCGGCGTCGGTCCTACTAGGAGTCGTCAGAGAGGCTCGACCCCAGTGGTAGAGCGAACGGCGCTGATGTTCAGCCGAGAAACTCCACCAGTTCCCGGTTGAGGTGCGCGGGGTTCTCGGTCGGGACGCCGTGGTGCGAGACTGCGGGCAGGACTGCGGTGACGATGTGGGGCATGAGCTCGCGGGCCTTGGCTGACACCTTGCGAATGTCATGCGCCCGGCTCTTCTCGGCCAGCAGGAGCAGTGTCGGGACGGACGAGGCGCGCAGCCGGTCGGGGTCAGGGTGGCGCGGCATGACGACTTTCGCGCGGGGCATCTCGGCGCCGAGGCACACGAGCTGCAGCCATGCGGGATCGACAGGAATACCTGCGGTCTCCCAGTCGAGAAAGGCACGCATCCGGGCCGCGTTTGGCCTGACGAATATCGGCACGGCGCGCAGGCGGTAGCTCAGCCGCAGGCCGGTGAAGCAGTCGGTCGGGTCCAGTAGCGCGAGCTTGTGTACCCGATGCGGCGCGTGCAGGGCGTAGTTGAGCGCGAGCCAGCCGCCGTACGAGTGGCCGCATAGGCTCGCACCGTCGAGGCTCAACCCGCTGAACAACCCGTCGAGCCAGTCCATGAACCTGGCGTGGGTGTCGACGGGACGGCCGTCGTTGACGCTGCGGCCGGCGTTTCCGATGATGTCGATCGCGTACACCCGATGGGCCCGACTCAGCTCACCCACGTTGGCGAACCACACCGTCGACGTGGCACCGCTGCCGTGCAGCAGGATCAGCGGCTTGCCGTCGCGTGGCCCGCAGCTGTGAACTCGGGTCATGCCGTACGGCGACGGCAGGTCTACGGATTCGACGGCAACCGGCCACTGGGCCAGGACGGCGTCGTATGCCGCGAAGTACTCGACGTGTCCCTGTCCCGTGCTGTCGGCGGGCGGGAGGCCGGGGTCCGGTGCACGATCGTCGGTCATTGGTCACCTCAGCCTGTCTGATCGTCACGGTGTTCGATGTTTCCCGGCTGCCGCTCGGCAAGAGGCCGGCGGCGGCTCCGGCACCACGGTTCGAGTATCGACAGCGTCGCCGCGGCGACCACGAGGACCAACTCTTGGACGGTCCGACAGTCTTCGGTGAGCCGCCGCGGCAGGGTCGTCGTCACGATGCGGGTTCGGGTGTACCGCCGATCCGTCCGCGGAGCACGGCGACGGCCACGCCGACGATCCAGACGATGGCCAGGAGCCGGAACAACGGCTCGAGTTTGATCAGCGGCGACCAGAGAACCGACACACACGCCAGAGCGATGAGCGGGCCGGCGACGAGCCCGTAGCGGAACACCCAGCGAGTCGGCGTGCCGGACCGCAGAACGCCCGTGGAGGCGGACCGGATCAGCACGGCGGTGCCGAGCAGATGCAATGCACCGCCGCAGATCAGCGCGGCCCGGCCGAGCCCGGACAGCACGGCGTCCGTAGCGGACGCGGCCACGACGGTGAGCAGCACGGAGAGCAGGACCGACAGTCCGAGGAACCCCGACGCAGCGACGGCGCCTCCGTACACCGCCCGGCCTGAGGCACGTAGCCGGCGGCCGAACAGCAACAGCGCCAAGGCGGCCACCATCTGCAAGCCAGACTGCACAGCGACTGCGAGCCCGTTGGTCGAGTAGAAGTGGCGCAGTTGCGCCGCCGAGGCGCCGGGCAGGTACAGCGTCTTGCCGACGGCAAGCGCGCCCCCGGCGACGAGGGAGGCGACGAACGCAGCGGTGAAGACGAAACCCCACCAGCCGGAGCGCCGATGATCGATGCTGGTCACACCGCCGATGCTGCTCGCCGCGGGCCGCGCGGGCATCGGCCCTGGAGCGGCTCCTCATATACCTCAGGGAACGTAGCCCAGGACCGACTGGTACGCGAACACCACCAGTGACGCTCAGGAGTCTGCTGGTACGCCGGCTTCCAGTTGGCCGATCATCGGGGCGAGGAGTTCGTTGAGTTCCCGAGCCAGCACGATCACGGCCCTACGGGCGGCGGACGCTACGGAATCGTCCGGACCGTCGGGAGCCGAAGGCAGATCATCGAGGGGAACCGGGGCTTCCACCTGCAGCATCGCACGTAGATGTGGGCTGCGCGTCAGGTCCTGGTCCGAGGGTGTCGTGTACTGGCCGAACAACTGCGGCCAGTCACGCCAACCACGATCACGCTGCCACTGCTTGGTCCACGTGAGCTCGGCCGGCCACCGCGAAACCACCGATACGGCGCAGGTCATGCTCCCGTCCCACCTGCTCGGCGTACAGGTCGCTGAGATGATCCGCCTGTGCCAGCGGACGTAGCCAGGTGACAGCTCGATAGCCAGTCGCCAGGCTGTGGCGGCGAAGGCAACGGGCGCGATGTCGCCCCACGTGTCGGCGAACTCGTCGGTACGACTCAGCACCTCGGCCTCGTAGCGACCGCGCCCGTCTGCGCCGTGCTCACGGTCGAACTGCTCATCCAGCCAGAAGGCGCGGGGTTCAGGCATCCTCATCTCCGTCCGAGGCCGTGGCTCATCACATCTTCCGCACCATGGCGGTCTATCACGATCTGCAAGAGACCCGCGACCGTTCGTGCCCCTGGTGACCGTCCAGGGAGGCCAGCTACCGGAACGTGGATGGATTGCCGGTCAGGCGGAAGAGCCGGCGGGTCCACTTCGCGCGGACACCGGAGACGGCTTGCCGTTCACGCAGCTCTCGATGAACAACCTCTCGCCTTCTTTCAGCAAGGCGACCTTCTCGGCGTAGTCCTCGACCTGGGGCGCGTCGTGTCCGTTGGGGCCAGCGTAGAGCTGTTGGTAGGAGTCATAGCATTCTTCCTGGTCGCCGAAGAATCCCGCGCCCTTCGTGGCATGCAGTTCGACCCCGTGCTGAGCCATCCTGCGCAGGTACTCCATCTGCTCTTCATGTGAGGCACTGCGGCTGCAGGCGGCGAGAACTGCCGCCAGGGACAGCGACAGGGCCGCTGCCACGTAGCGCTTCAACATGGGCGCGGAGTGTATCAACCACCCGTGATTTCCTGGGGGTAGGCAGCTGGGCGCCTGCCAGGAGTCGAACCTACGGCCTTGAGCGGGGAGCGTCCTTCCTCATCTGGGACTGCGAGGTTGGATCGGTTCCCGCGAACGATCCGAAAGCGCGTGTCTACCGGATGTTAGGGTCACGGGATGCCTGCACTCCTTACCAAGCCGTTCCCCGCCGGACGCACCGCGTTGATCGTTGTGGACCTGATGCCGCGTATCGTCGAGCAGGACATGGGTCCCCACAAGGGGGCCGACGTGGTGACCCGGGCAAGCCGCCTGGTGACGGCGTTCCGCCGGGCCGGCGGCACCGTGGTGCTGGTCCGGGTGGATCGGCCGGGCGTTGCCGAGCAGCCGCCAGGCAGTGGGTTCGTCCCGGAGATGGAGCCGCAGCCCGGCGACATCGTTGTCGTGAAGCAAACCATTGGCGCGTTCTACGGCACAGGCTTGGCCGACCAGCTGCGGGAGCGCGGCGTGCAGTCAGTGGTCATGACCGGCCTTGCCACGACGATGGGCGTCGAGTCGACCGCGCGCGCTGCGTCCGATCACGGGTTCGAGGTCATCTTCGTAGCCGATGCGATGAGCGGTATGACGGCGGCGGAGCATGACCACGCTCTGGCGGTGGTCCTGCCGCGGTTCGGCGAGGTCGTCACCACCGACGAGGTGCTCGACTGGCTCAGTTGACGCCCGTCACCGTCGCTGCAGGAAACGGCGGCTGCCCGGCAGTGATTCAACTGGTTTGGGTGGAACACATAGATCATCGAGGGGCAGCCGCCGCGCTGCCGGGCTATGACCGGACTACCCGCCGATCAAGTATGCGAACTGGTCGGCGCGGTGTTCGACCTGACCGGGATCGTCCGGCACGTCGTCGAGCCAGCCCCGTTGCTGCGCCCTGAGCGCGATCTGGAACCGGGTGCGTGCCCCGAGGAGAGCGCCGACATCGCTCACCGTCTGTTGGACGGTGCGCCGGCTGAGCCCGAGGGCCCGGGCGATAGCGTCGTCCTTCATCCCGAGTGCCATGAAGCGCAGCACCTGCAGCATCCGAGGGTCGGGCGCCGGCCTCAGGTCGGGGTCCGGCGGAGCGACCGGCCCGGCCTCGCTCCACGGCTGGCCGTGCTCCCACAGCTCCTCGAAGAGGACGCGTAGCACGCGCAGGAGCGGCCGCGCGTAGACGAGCAGCGAGCCGGCCGCGGGATCGTCCGGCTTGAGCGACATGATCGCGGCTACGTCGTCGAACATGACCAGCTTCATCGGCAGACCGTTGCTCAGCCGGATTTGACCGCCGAGGCTGCCGCCCTCCCGCGCGGTCCGCAGCGAGAGTTCGTCGTCGAAGCTGCCGCTGTCGTAGACGGAGCGGAAGCGCACGCCCCGGGCCATCGCCTCGCCCTGCGCGCCCATCCGCTCCGGCAACTGCTCTGTGGGAGCGACGTACGGCGGCATGACCAGATGCAGGACCTCACGCTGAGCCGAGCGCAGGTGGTGCTCATAGCGAGCGTTGAGGCGCTGCGGGCTGTCGAGCACCTCGAACTGGTCGCCGATGAAACGGCGGTCGACGGTCTCGGTGTACACCTCGTGCAGCCGCTCCGCCTGGAGCCGGACGTTTGCGAGCCGGGCGCTGCGGCGGGCGAGCAGCGACTCGATCGCGGCGCGGGGCGGGTTCGCACTCCACCGCGCGGGGCTCAGGCTCACCCGTACGGCGAGCAGCTCGTCGCTCAACGTCCGCAGCGCGAGGGCGACACCGCGCGATGGAAGGCCGAGCGCTTCCGCGATCTCGGCCGGCGTCGACTCGGGGTGCGCGACGAGGTGCTCGAGGACCTGACCCGCGGCGGGCGGCAAGCCGGCGTCGGACCACCAGGTCGTCGGCTCGTCCACCGGGACCCTCCTCCGCGCGGCATTTCACACTTGCGCAACTGCCCGGAGTCGCACCCCCGAATGCGTTGTGGCGGAAGTCTACGACCCCGACGGTTCTTCTATGTCGGGTGCGTTCCACCCGACTCCGCATACCGAAGGAGCACGATGTCCGGGAGTTCTACGAGGACGGTCTCCGTCCTCGCCTCCTTCCTGCTCGTGGGTGCTCTCGGCGCCGTCGGCATAGCGCCGGCCAGCGCCTCCCCCGCACCCGGAGTTCCCGTAGCCGGCGACGATCCGGCTGCCCATAACCACACACTGGACGACGGGTCGAAGGTGACCTGGTACGACGACGGCACCGCTACCGTCACCGACGCCAAGGGCGCGCAGCGCCCGTTCGTGGTGCCACCCGTCGCGGGCATGAGCGGCTACGGCACGACGTACAGCCCCACCATCGAGACCATCGAGGCCCGGGCGGCAGCTCAGACCTACCAGGTCGGCTCCGGTGCCGTCGGCATCGGCACGATGAACACCTCGGTCCACCTGCCCGAGAAGGTCGCAAAGGGCGCCCAGGCGCGCGCGAAGGCCGCGACCGCGACCGACGTCGTCGGCGTACCCACCAACGACGCGCTCACCAGCTCCTTCTCGTCCTGGCTCAACGCACAGGGCGTCAACGCGGTCGGCGCCTTCGTCGACGCGAAGCGCCACCTGAACGCGCTGCCCGGCGCGGGCCAGATCATCACCAACGTCTCGATCGGTGACGTCAACGACGACACCACCATCGTCCGGGACGGCCAGCGCTACCTCGACATCCCGTCGATGCCGCTCATCCCGACGTACACCGCCGACGACGACGGTTCCCTCGACCCCATGGGCACCACCGAGGGCCAGGATCCGGCGCTCGGCGAGGTGCTGCTCGACTTCTCGATGATGGCGCCGCTCCCCCACCACCAGCAGCGACCGGAGGCGCTCGGCGAGGGCGCGACAGACCTGCTCGGCATCGCGCCCGGCGCGGACTACCGTCTCGTCGTCGCCGAGGAGCCCACGTTCGAGGGCATCAACCAGGCGTTCATCGCCGCCGCCAACCAGAACCCGCGGCCGACAGTCATCACCGCGAGCCTCGGCGCCGGCACCGACACCAACCTCGGCTTCCCCGGCCGCTGGATCGAGGACATCCCGCAGATCCGCGAGACCCTGCGCAAGATCGTCGCCTCCGGCATCGTCGTCGTGGTCAGCTCCAACGACGGCACCCGGCTGGCCCTGCCCGTGTCGGTCGGCCCGGACGGGGGCAGCACGCCGACCGAGCGCACCAAGAAGAAGTCCGACCAGACGGACCTCGACGACATCGCGCCCACCACGGTCCCGACCAAGGTCACCGACACAGGCGTGATCGCCGCGGGATCGACGACGGTGGACGACACGCTGACGAGCACGGACATCCGCGCGGGGGTCTGGCCGACGACCCGCTACAACGGCGCCGCGGCATACGCCTCGGGCTTCGGGTCCCGGATCGACCTGTCCGCCCCCGGAGACAACCTGCCCGCGTTCTTCCACGCGCAGAGCCAGGGCCCCCAGGCCGTCGGCCTGCAGCTCGGCGGCGGCACGTCCGCCTCGGCGCCGATGATCGCGGCCGCCGCGGCGGTGGTCCTGCAGGCGGGTGAGGCGACCAGCACCGACCTCACCCCGAAGCAGGTCCGCCAGATCCTCATCGACACGGCCCGCCCGGTTGCCACCCCACCGCAGGCCGACCAGGAGCTCCACGTCGGTCCGCAGATCGACGTCACCCGGGCCTTCGAGAAGGTGCTCTCGCGCGGCTTCCCTATCGCCCGCACCGCCGCCCGGCTCTCGATGGCCGAGCGTCAGGTCATCCCGACCCTGCAGGGCATGTCGTTCGAAGAGGACACCGACCCCGACGCGATCGACCTGGCCGGCCCCACCGGAGGCAACGGCGACAAGACCGGACAGAACGCGGTCTCCCCGATCACCTTCGGGATGGACCTCGCCGGTGACACCAGGGGTCTGACCTACCAGCTCGTCGTCGGCAGCCGCACCTTCCCGGCGGCGGTGCCGAGCATCCGGGTTCTGCCGAAGGAGCTCTTCGACGCCGCCGGCCTCTCGATGACATCGGGCTCGCCGCAGCGCATCGACGTACGCTTCCAGGCACTCGGCAAGGTCAGCGGCAGGACGGCGGTCGTCGCGGAGCTGTCGCGGACGCTCACGTTCCTGCCCTCCGATGGGACCTACGAGCAGGCCCTGCCTCCGACGGCCCCTGGCAAGGTGGCGCTCGGCGAACCGGTGGCGGTCTCCTACGACCTGACCGGCGTCCGCGGCGTCAGCAACCCGCGCCTGGTCGTCTCCAGCGTCGGGCACTACACCCCGTCGGCCGGCGTCGACATCTTCAACGAGGCCTGGAGCACGCCGCTCACCGGGACCAAGGGCACCGTCACCGTCCCCGCCTCCGCGTTCACCGCCGGCGGCGGCGGCCTCTACGGCGTCGGCCTCCAGACCGCCACGCTCGGCGGTTACCTGAAGGTGTGGGGAGACTTCCGGGCCTTCCTCGTCGGACCCGGCGCAGACCAGCGGCCCGCCCCGATCACCTTCGGCCCCGACGTCCACGCCGCCGCGGTGCGCCGTGGCGACGCGCGCGTCCCAGTGAACTGGGACGTGCGCGACGTCAAGGGCGCGACCGGCGCGGCCGTCGAGGTCATGGCGCCGGCCCCGACCCTGGCCGGTACGCTCAACACGGCGACCAACCAGAACGGCACCAAACGCGACGACGACGGCTTCAACCACGCCTCAACGGTGTGGCGTGAGCTGCCGTCGACCAACGGAACCACCGTGCTCGACCTGGACACGCTGGACCTGACGACCGGGCTGCAGTACCCGGTTCGCGTCATCGCCACGAAGCACGGCCAGCCGATCGGCCAGGCCTCGGCCACCTCGTTCCTGCAGTACGACGACGGCGACCGCATCGACGGCGCGGTCGAGGGCTTCGTGGTCGACGGCGGCAAGGCCTACATCTCGGCCGACACGTTCGACGGGTTCGACCTGGTCGACTCCGCCACGGTGCCGTACGACCTCGCCTCCGGCACCCTCGGGGCGAAGATCAACCACAGCGCCCCGGGCTCCCACTTGCAGCTCATCAAGGGCATCGACCCCGCGAGCGGGCATGCCCTGGTGCTGCATCGCCCGTTGCTCGGCACTGAGGCCGAGGTCCGGGTCATCGACCTGGCCACCGACACCGTGGTGAAGTCGACGCAGGTCGGCAGCCTGCCCGGCCTCACCGTCGGACAGAGCTACCTCGACGGCGCGACGGTCGACCGGGTTCGAGGGCGCGGCTACATCGAGGTGTACGACAGCTCGCAGGGCTACAGCCTGCTCTACACCGTCGACATGGCCACCGGCAACGCCACCGGCCCGCTGATCCTCAACCCGAACAACCGCGGTAGGACGTTCTCGAACCTGGCCGTCGACTCCTCCACCGGCACGGTCTTCGCGACCACCGTCGGCACGGCAGGCCCCTGCCTCGCCGGCCGGGCGGGCTACTGGATGGTCAAGGCGGACGTCGCCGCGCAGACGGTCAGCCCGGCCACGACAATGCCGCTGTGCACGGCGGCTGTGGCACCTGACGGGAAGGGCGACAAGCTGTACGTCTCTGTCGGGGCCCACCAGCCGTACGGCGGCAGCTTCCCGCTCAGCTCTTTCCTGACCATGGACCAGGCCACGATCACCAAGGGTCCCGAGAAGGCCATCGACACCCGCGGCCCCGAGTGGCTGACCTATGACGCCACCCACCACGTGCTGGTCCAGACCAGCATCTACGAGGCCGACCACGACACGGACAACAACCCGATGAGCGAGGTGACGCTCATCGACCCCGACACCGGGGCGGTCCTGTCGCGCAAGCCGATGGTCAACCTGGTCAACTCCACGCTCGCCGCGTCCAACTTCGACTTCACCGCGCGCCAGGGTCTCTACCTCGACCCGACCACCCGCACGGGGTACGTCGTCGACGCGTGGGCCGGCGGATTGTCGAGGTTCACCTACTGAGGCACCCACCGACCAACTGAGGCACCCGGCCCGTCCACCCTCACGGACGGGCCGGGGTCCTCGGTGCTCGCAGCGCCATCCGCGACCCCGGGCCGTGGAAAAGGAGGCAGCTTCCCCTTGAGAACGCGAGGTTCACCAGAGCCTGCCGTACGTCGGGTCGCGGACGACGTCCGGAAACTCATCAGACCCATCGGCCCCATGCCGAGCCAACCCTCGCGGATACCGCGAATCGTACCGGCGACGCCCACGCGCGACTGGGCATAACCGCCAAGTCCTGACGCACTAACCGGTGTGCCAAGACACGGGACTATCGGGCAAAGGCCCTGTCCACATTCGGCGGTGACGGAAGGTGCCGCTATCCGAGGAGGATGCGGTGGCGAAGCAGGGTGAAGCCCGCTCGTCCGTGCATTGGCGTGCGATCCGTTTGGTCTTGGTGTTGACGCCTTCGGTGGGGCGTTGCTGTAGGGAAGCCTAGCGCGGCGTTCACGGCGTCGCGGTCTCGTTCCAGGCCCCGGGCGAAGCGCCGCTCGCCCCTCGGCTACGAACGATCAACCACCGGAGCCCTGGAGGCTCAAGCCGCATAACGGAGACCTCCACGCTTCCATGGGATGGACAGTCCGACTGGTGGCAACGCCTCGGTGCCCTGTCTGTAGCGCACGTGCGTCGACCCGGGGTCGCGGTCGGTACGACGACCCCGGGTCGATGGGTAAATCAGAGCCGCTTGTCATGCGTCGCCCAGAAGATCCTCCAATTGATCAAAGAGGGCTTCGCAGAGCCGACGATCGAACGACTCCTCGCGGGGCGCCAATGGCCGCCACAACTCGGGATCGTTAGGAGCGACCTTTCGAAGGAGCAAAGATTCCCATCCTAGATTCTGCCCAGTTCCGAGGTCACCGACCAGTTTCTCCTTCAGTTTGGCGAGCAGATCGTCGCCGACCCCCTCTCGATAACCATAGAAAAAGGCGACGTACATGACGTATGAGCCGTCCAGTCCGAACATGCCGGGTCGCTCCCGGAGATTCCGGATGAGTTTCCGTCGATTCACGAGACCGGCGTCCATTTCAAGATGTCGCCGCCATATTCCCAGCGGGATTCGAACTCCTCCATGGAGACATCCGTCCTATCTGTGAACCCGTTATAAACTCTGCCATTCGCGTCACGCGGGGTGAAGTCCTCTCGTGAGTGCGTGGAAGAAAAAAGATCCAGTCAGAAGGTAGGGCGCAGCGGGCTGGCGCGGCCACCCCTTTCCTCCTGGGCCGGTCAGGGGCGGGTTGGCGAGCTGGGCGTCGACCCGCGCCGGTCACCTTCGCGGCCTCTTTCTGCCGCCGCCGGGCCACCTCCCGTAGGACTTGGTCGTTCCGCTGGCCGTTGCCCAGTCCGTCGGCGGCCTCGTCGGGGCGACACCGCCGAGGCAATCCGGACGTGGATTGTCCGCAACCGCCCCTACCATGGCCGGCATGGCAATCGCTCGCTTCCCCAGCATCGTCATCGACTGTCCCGATCCTGGTGCGCTCGCGAAGTTCTACGGCGCAATGTTGGATTGGAAGGTCGACGTCTCCTCAGATTGGGCCGACGTCCGCGCGGAGTACGGTCAGTGCATCTCGTTCCAGCAGGTGGAGGGGTACACGCCGCCCGCGTGGCCGAGCCAGGAACCGCCCCAGCAGATGCACCTCGATGTGATCGTTGACGACCTCGATGCCGCCGAGGCGGCAGTGCTCGATCTCGGCGCAACCAAACACCCGCATCAGCCCGGTACGTCCTTCCGTGTCTTCCTCGACCCGGCAGGTCATCCCTTCTGCCTCTGCACGAACTGATCCGGACGGGCAATCCTCGTTTGCGACAAGCCCTGGCCGGCTCGGCATGATTTCACGCTCGCCGGCGCGTCCGGACGGCAACCGATCCGGCTCAGCGGGACGCACCGGGCGGATCGTCAGGCGCACCGCGCCGCAGAGGAACGACTCGGGCGACCGAGCGTCCGCCTCTTCACTGCTGCCCCGGTCCGGTGCCGCCTCAGGGGTTTACCCGCTGCGGTTTCGACGTGCGACGACGTGACCGCCGGCAATGCCCTCCCGGCCGCGCCGGCCAGGACGACGACGTCCCGCCGCACACGGTCAGCTTCATCATCGGGGAACCACTTGAACGCCTGTCCGGCTCGGCGACATCGCTTCGGGCCGGTCGGCTCCTGAATGGGCCGCGGGCCTCTGATTTCCGTGGGGCTCTGCAGCGGCCGCCGTGGTGACCCGGGCCCGAGCGGCGTCGCGAGCTGCTCGGGCCCGGATCACGTGGTTACCGGGACCGTACCCCGTAGGCGCGGTAGACGGTCTGCGTGACCTGGTTGCCGGCCCGGTCGTCGAGGGTGACGCGCAGCGCGACGTGACCCGCGGCGGATCGGTTCTCGACCATCACCTGGCCCAGCTGCCCCTCGGACGTGGCGGTCACCGCGAGCGGCTGCCAGGTGCCGCCCTCGTTGTAGGAGACCTCCACCCGCTTGACATGGGTGCCCGCAGTGCCCCCGCTGGGACGGCCGCCGACGCCGATCAGCACCTTGGTTCGCGACCCCTTGACGGCCTGGTTGTATCCGTCGAGCCCGACGGCGGTCAGCCGGGGCACGAAAAGCGGATTGTCGACGTACGAGTCGGTGCCTTCGGCGGTGAACCGCCACTCGGTGTCAATCCTGTTGGACAGGGTCGAGTAGGGCACGTCCCGACTGACGCTCGCCCGCAGGCTGTACGTCGACTTCTCGGTCGGCAGCCCGTACACGTAGCCCCACTGGTCGGCCGGCCACTGGGTGACCTGCTGGCCGTCCCGGCTGAGGGTGAGTGTGCCCGACGCGGGGCTGAAGCCGAAGGTGTGCGGCTCGGCGTCGATGAACCACGGAATGCTCGGGATCGACATGAAGTCTTCGCGGCGCGAGCCGGTGGAGTTGTCCAACATCGGCCCGAGGATCGCGTTGTTCCAGGTCTCCTTGCTCTCCTGGTCCAGGCTGACGGTCTTCGTCGGCGCGAAGATCCAGTCGTCCCCGATCCGGATGTCACTCTCGTACTGCCCGGGTGAGCGGTACTCGATGACGGTCGACGGATAGGTGACGGGGCCCTCGAAGGACAGCGTGGGCAGGCCACTGTCGCTGACCATGCCGACCGAGGCGAAGCCGCTGGAGGCGACGCCTGGGGCCTTGAAGGTCGTCACCACCCGGGCCAGTTCCTCCCTCGCCACCGTGCGTACCGGTTTCGTCGGGACGCCGTCACGGACGTCTGCGATGCGGTAGTAGTACGGGCTCGGTGACTGGGCGCTCGATCCCTTCTTGTCGAAGACCGCCCGGGCGTTGTAGGTGACCGCCGGGTCGTCGAGCGGGAGCACGTAGTTGGCGCCCTCCAGGCCGAAGGCGCCTCCGTGCGCCAGACGCCTGCCCGCCACATCGAGGGCGAGGTCCACAGAGGTCATGAGGTGCTCGGCCGAGCGGTCGGAGACGTCGAGGCGGACCTGCTTGCCGAGGCGGGCGTCGACTGTCACCGGCAGGATGGCGCTCTCGTCGGTCACGGTGATCGGCACGATCCCGTAGGTGAAGGTGACGTCGTCCGGTCCGCCCGGATAGACCGTGGTCAGCAGGTAGTGCCGGCCGGCGGGCAGCAAGGCCCGTGCCGTGCCGCCGGCGACGCTCAGCCAGGTCATCTCGCCGGTGGCACCGTTCACCGCGGCGACCCCGCCGTCGGCGACCTCGCCGAGCCGGTTGACCAGGTTCACCGAGACGTCGTAGCGCGCCTCCTGGTGGTACGTCAGGGCCGTGCGTGCCACCTGCGTCCCGTTGACGCTGGCGGTGAGCGCGCCGAGGTGGTAGGCCTCGCCCTCACCCTCGCTGCCCATCGTGAGCGTGACCGAGGCGCTGCCTCCAGCCGGTACTTCCAGGCGGGAGGTGTTCAACGTGACCAGCGCGGCTGGCACCGACGACACGGCCAGGTCAAGCACGGCCGGGGCGTTCCCGTCGTTGCGGTAGCTGACCGTGCGGGTGACGGGGGTGGTGGGGCGGGGCCAGGGCTGGTTGACGTTGACGGCGCCGGCACTCGGGGTGACCTGAGCGGCGATCGCCCGCGCGAGGTCCACCCGGCCGGTCCCGTACCGGGTCGACGGTGTGCTCTCCCAGGAGATCCCGACGGCGCTGCTGGTCAGGGCCGCCTTGAGCTGTTGACCGGTCCAGTCGGGGTGCTGCTGGGCCAGGATCGCCGCTGCGCCGGCCACGTGTGGAGTGGCCATGGAGGTGCCGCTGAGGGTCCCGTAGCCGCCGCCGGGGACGGCCGCCGTGATGTTCACGCCGGGGGCGCTGATCTCCGGCTTCAGCGCGGAGTCACCGGCGCGGGGGCCGCAGCTGGAGAAGCTGGCGATGTAGTCGTCGTCGGTGACCGCGGCCACGCTCAGCGCCGCGTCCGCGGTGCTGGGTGAGCCGATCGGGTGGGCGCCGTACGAGCAGCCGTCGTTGCCCGCCGCGATGACGAAGAGCGCCCCGGTCTGGGCCGACAGGTCGTTCACCGCGGCTTCGAGCGGGTCGACACCGGGCGTGTCGATGCTGCCGAGGCTCATGTTGATGACCTTGGCGTGCACCTCGGTCGCCGCCCACTGCATACCGGCGAGGATCGCCGACCAGGGGCAACCGTCCACGCCGCAGACCTTGCCCTCGGCCAGCTTCGCGCCGGGTGCCACGCCCTTGAACGACCCTTCGGAGGCGGCGCCGCTGCCCGCGATGGTCGAGGAGACGTGGGTGCCGTGGCCGACGTGGTCGTCCACCGTGCCTTCGCCGACGAAGTCTGCGGAGGCGACGACCGCGTCCTTGAGGTCGGGGTGGTCGACGTCGTAGCCGGTGTCGAGAACGGCGACGGTGACACCGGTGCCGGTGAGCCCGGCCTGCCAGGCGATGGGGGCGTTGATCTGGGGCACGCTGCGGTCCAGCGAGACGGCCATCTTGCGGTCCAGCCAGAGCTTGCCGAGATCGCCGCGCAGCCGATGCGCCGACTTCTCGCCGCCGGTGACCGCGCGCCACATGCGGCCGGTGTCCTTCGGCGCCACGCGCACCGCGTTCAACCCGAGCCGGGGCAGCGTACGGGTGGTCCGGGCGGTGTCGGAGAGCATGGCCCGCACCTTGTCGGACCGCTCGGCCGTGGCCGTCTTGCCGTACTGGGTGAGCAGCGGCAGATCGCCGCCGTCAGTGGTGGCGTTGTCGATCAGTGCTCCCAGGTCGAACAGCTGGGGGTCCAGGTGATCGGTGGCGAGCAGGGTCAGCGCGTCGGAGGGTACGACCGAGACGGCGCCGTCGCCGGACGACCGGGTCAGGAACGTGATGTCCTCGCGCCCGGGGCCGGGGGTGACGCGGTACGAGGTGATCCCCTTCGGCCCGCGGGTGATCGCCACCGTGTCGCCGGTGACCAGAGCCACCGTGTGGTGTTCGAGTTGTTGCGGCGCACCGCCGGATGCGGCGGCCGGCTGCGGTCCGGCGACCGCCGGGGCTGGGGCCACGGCCGCCGACGCGGCTATCCCCACCACCGTGAGGGCGCCGGCTGCCACCTTCCGGGCGACACTCCGGGGCGACCGAAGTAGATATACGGACATCGACCCTCTCTTCAGCTGACGAGCCTTGATCTTTCGTGACGTCACGACTGGCACCTGCCGACCACGGTCCGGCCGGGGTCCTCGCGGAGATGAGCTCGGCAGAGTGTCACACTTGGCACCACCCCCGGCTAGATCACTTCGCGGCGCAGATGCGCCCTGACTCAGGTGCGCCATCACCAGCACCGCTCACCGCCGAACCGGCGTGCGCGTCCGGCACCCGCCCGATGGGAGGTTCCCACCTTGCTCGAGTCCGCCGGACTCAGCGCCGCCGAGGAGTCGATTTACCTCGCGCTGCTCCGGCACGGCGCAGCCACCGTCGATCAGCTCGTCAGGCGCACGCGACGTACGGCCACGCAGGTCAGCCGGGCCGTGACCGGCCTCCGGCGAAAGGGAATGGTGCACCGCACGCCACCACCGCACGGCCTGGTCGTGCCGGTTCCGCCCGACGAGGCGATCGACCAGCTGATCCAGCGGCGGCACTCCGAACTGGATCGGGTCCGCGAGGCCGCTCACACGCTGGCGGCCCAGACCCGCGACCGCACCGCCGGACGGCGTACCGGCGAGCTCATCGAGATCGTCCAGGGCCAGGCGAGCGTGCAGCGTGCCTTCGACCGGGTGCAGCGGGTCGCCAGGACGGAGGTACGTCAGCTGGTCGCACCTCCGTACGCGGCCGCGAAACAGGTCAACAGCGTGCAGATGGAACGGGCGTCGCAGGTCACCTACCGCGTCGTCTACACGATCGACTCTCTCGACGACCCGGCCATCCTGGCGGCAACCACGGAACACGTCCGTACCGGCGAACTGGCCCGCCTCGCGCCGACCGTGCCAACGAAGCTCGCCGTCGCCGACCACACGCTGGCGCTGCTTCCCCTGGTCTGGACGGACGCCGCACAGGACGCGGCGGTGCTCGTACATCCATGCGCGCTGCTCGACGCACTCGTCGCGCTCTTCGAGGGAGTGTGGGCGGCGGCGACCCCGTTGACGCTGTCCGGCGCCGACGCATCCACCGCGCAGGGCGAGATCTCCGACGAGGACCGCAAGCTGCTGTCCCTGCTGGTCGCCGGGATGACCGACGAGGCGGCTGGGGCTCGCCTCGGAATGAGCCGCCGCACAGTTGTACGCCGGATGCAGCACCTGATGAAGACCGCGGGGGCGCAATCGCGCCTGCAGTTGGGGTGGCGCGCACACGAGCGCGGCTGGCTGTCCAAGACCTAAGCCCGGGTGGTCATCGCACGAAGGCCCCCGAAGAACAGCAGCGGGACGTGCAGGGCGCGCGACCATACGCGTCACGCGGGCCGGGGACCCGGCTGACGTTGGGTGTGCTCACCTTGTGGAGAATGCGGCCGGTGCGACTTGATCTGGACAGCATCGACTGGGCGTCGCTGACGCACGCGTACGGAAGTGCCGAGGACGTGCCTGGCCTACTCCGTGACCTGCGGTCATCCGACGCCGAGGTCCGTAGCGCGGCGATGTACGAGCTGTACGGCAACATCTACCACCAGGGCACCCGCTACGAGGCCACCGCATACGCGGTCCCGTTCCTGCTGGAGCTGCTGGCCGACCCCGCCACGCCCGCCCGGCACGAGATCATTCAGCTGCTCTCCTGCCTCGCTGTCGGCTACCCGCCTTACGAGATACCCGCCGGCGGCCTCCCCATCGCCGAAATCCGCAACGACGTGGCTCAGGTCCCGGATGAGACCTGGCGCCGCTGGTCGCAAGCGATGAAGGATTGGTACGAGGCCGTTGGTACAGGGCAGCGGCAGCCGCTTCCGCTCACCAAGCCTGAGCTGCGCCTGTTCGAGACCCGGCACACGCTCGCCGCGTACGATGCCGTCCGGGCCGGCGTTCCGCTGTTGTTGGCATGCCTGGCCGACCCAGACGGCGAGGTGGTCGGGGAGGCGATCCACGCCCTGGCCTGGTTCTCGGAGGAGATGACGTCGATCCGTCCCCGCCTGCTCGAAATCGCCTCCGACGACGAGCGCCCGGCGCGGATAGTGGGAGCGGCGGTGCTCGCGTTGGGACTGGTCGGCGGTGCGGTGACGCCGCCGGTAGCGGACCTGTTCGACAGGAACCTTGCCGGTACGGACCCGGCCCTGAGATGGGCGGCTGCTGTGGCGTGGGCACAACTGGCTCGTGAAGAGGTGCCGGACTCGGCGATTGCCGAGCTACGCGGTTGGGCGGCCATTCGCCAACAGGACGCCGGGCGGGCGATCTGGTCTGAGAGCCCCAACGATGTGGCACTCGAAGTGCTCGACGCCTTCGCCGCGCCGGTCGCCGAGCAGGTGCGGACGGAACTCGTTGCGGCAGTGCTCGCCGAGCAACCCACATCGAACTGGCACAACCATTTCAACGTGGTGCTGGGGAGCGCGTTCCCGCAGATGGAGGCGGATCACGGCCGCGGCTTCGAGGAACTTACGGCGGCGCAACGGATGGTAGTCGTCTGGCTCGTCGACAACCCGCAGGTGTTCGGCTCTTCGGGGCCTCAAGGGCCGCTCCGCCAACACGGCCTGCCCACGACCCACGAGGCGCTGCGCGCTTACGCCGGCCTGGACGGATGACAGACAAATCGCGTCGCGAGAGGCACCAGCCACGGCGACCTTGGGCGCTGCAGGTTCACCACGATGCGTGTCAGGGCCGGTCATCGGTCTCCTTGGCGGGTCCGATCCAGCAGCGGCACCTCGAGAAGATGCATCAGCTCGTCGAACCCGCAGTCGAAGAGCTCCCGTACCGCCACGCCCTCGTCTTCGATGAGGAACACCGCGAGGTCGGTGTAGACGCGGCTGACGCATCCCACACCGGTCAGCGGGTAGGTGCACTCCGGCACGAGCTTCGGAGTCCCGTCCCGCGAGAGCAAATTCATCATCACGTACGTCTGCTTGGCCCCGATGGCAAGGTCCATCGCGCCGCCGACGGCGGGGATGTCGTCGGGCCGGCCGGTGTGCCAGTTGGCGAGGTCACCTCGGGCCGATACTTGATAGGCGCCGAGCACGCAGACATCCAGGTGGCCGCCGCGCATCATGGCGAAGGAGTCGGCGTGGTGGAAGTATGAAGCGCCGGGCAGTTCGGTCACGGGTACCTTGCCGGCGTTGATGAGGTCGGGATCGACTTCATCACCGTGCGCCTCGGGTCCCATGCCCAGCATGCCGTTCTCCGTGTGCAGCACGATCTGGCTGTCCGGGGACAGGTGGTTGCTGATCCGGGTCGGTAACCCGATACCGAGGTTCACGTAGGCACCGTGCGGGATGTCGCGCGCGACGCGGGCGGCGAGTTCGTCGGTGCTGAGGCCACGCGGCGCCACGGCGGTCATCGGCCTGCTCCGACTGGCTCAGTCACCGGCACGGGCGCCGAGACCCGGACGATGCGGTCGACATAGATCGATGGCGTAACGATGATCTCCGGGTCGAGTTCACCGACCGGCACCACCTCCTCGACCTGAACGATGGTCGTGGTCGCGGCCGCCGCCATGATCGGGCCGAAGTTGCGGGCGGTCTTGCGATACACCAGGTTGCCCAGCTCGTCGGCTCGGTACGCCTTGACGAGCGCGTAGTCCGCTCGCAGCGGGTATTCCAGCACGTAAGAACGGCCATCGATCACTCGGGTCTCCTTGCCGTCGGCCAGGGATGTGCCGTAGCCGGTCGGCGTGTAGAAGGCTCCGATGCCGGCACCTGCGGCGCGGATGCGCTCGGCGAGGTTGCCCTGCGGAACGAGCTCGAGCTCGATCTCCCCAGCTCGGTACTTCTGGTCGAAATGCCAGGAGTCCCGCTGGCGGGGAAAGGAGCAAACAATCTTGCGAACACGACCCGTGCGGATGAGTGCAGCCAGGCCCACGTCCCCGTTTCCGGCGTTGTTGTTCACCACGGTGAGATCCGTGGCTCCCGATGCGATTAGCGCGTCAATGAGTTCGACGGGCTGGCCGGCGGTGCCGAATCCGCCGATCATCACGGTGGCGCCGTCGGGGATCCCCGCCACCGCCGCAGTCGGTTCATGCAGGATGCTGACCACGGCTCAGGTATCCAGGTTCTCGAGGACCACGGCAAGTCCCTGTCCGACCCCGATGCAGATCGCGGCGACCCCCCACCGCTCGCCCGCCTTCCGCAGCGAGCGGGCGAGCGTGGCGAGCACGCGGGTCCCGGATGCGCCCAACGGGTGGCCGATGGCGATGGCGCCGCCGTGTGCGTTGACGATGCCGGGGTCGACGTTCCAGGCATTGATGCAGGCCACGGTCTGCGCGGCGAACGCCTCGTTCAGCTCCACCGCGCCCACGTCGCCCCAGTCGATGCCGGCGCGTTTGAGCGCCATGTTGGCGGCCTCCACCGGCGCGAACCCGAAGTACTGCGGGTCGTTGGCGGAAGTCCCGCGGCCGGCGATCCGCGCCAGCGGCGGCCGACCGACGATCTCCGCGGCGGATGGGCTACCCAGCAGGACTGCGGACGCGCCGTCGTTGAGGGGCGAGGAGTTCCCGGCGGTCACGGTGCCGTCTTGCGGGCGGAACACCGGTTTGAGCGCGGCGAGTTTCGCCGGGCTGGTGTCGGGCCTGATCGACTCGTCGCGGGCAAGGTCCACCCCAGGCACACCGACGACGAGGTCGTCGTAGAACCCTTCCCCCCAGGCGCGGGCAGCCGTTTGGTGGGAGCGCAGCGCGAAGGCGTCCTGCGCTTCGCGGCTCACCTGCTCACGGATCGCGAGCAGTTCGGTGGCCTCGCCATTCGAGACCGTCCATTCCGGGTTCATCCGCGGGTTCGCCAGCCGCCAGCCCAGGGTGGTGGACACCAGTGTCGCATCGCCGGCCGGGTACGCCTTGTCCGGCTTGGGCAGCACCCAGGGCGCCCGGCTCATCGACTCCACTCCCCCAGCCAGCACCACGTCCGCCTCGCCGAGGGCGATCTGCCGGGAGGCGACGATGACGGCGTCCAGGCTGGAGCCGCAGAGCCGGTTCACGGTGGTGGCCGGCACCGAGGTTGGCAGTCCGGCCAGCAGCCCGGCCATCCGGGCGACGTTGCGGTTGTCTTCCCCGGCGCCGTTGGCGTTGCCCAGCACGATCTCGTCGACGCGGTCGGGTTCCAGCGCGGGCGCCCGTTCGAGCAGCGTCCGCAGCACGTGCGCTGCCAGGTCGTCCGGTCGCACACCGGCCAGCGCGCCGCCGTACTTGCCGAATGGGGTGCGTACGCCGTCGTACAGGTAGACGTCGGTGGGGATGGCTCAGCCCTCCTCGCCAGTTGCGGCCGCGGGGGCAAGAACGATGTCGAACCGCACCCGTGACCACGCGTGGTCTCCCAGGTCGCGGCCGTCCGGGGTGGCGGTGCCGGCCGGCTGGGGCTCGAAGTCCATGACCAGCGAGTCCCGTACGCCGAAAACGCTGTCGCGGTCGAGCACTTCATCCCCGCGGACGAAGATGTGTGTCACGAGGGTCCTGAATCCCTCCGCCTGGACCATGAAGTGCAGGTGCGACGCTCGCATGGGCGACCGGCCGGTGGCGGCCAGCAGCCGGCCGACCGGGCCGTCGTCCGGGATCGGGTACGGCACCGGGGCGATCCCCCAGAAGCGGTAGCTTCCGTCCGCGTCGCTGTACAGGTGCCCACGGGCGGCGACCCTGTCGTCGCCGTACTGGACGTCGTAGCGACCGTCCTCGTCGGCCTCCCAGACCTCGATCCGCGCATGGGGCACCGGCTTGCCGTACGTGTCGGTGACCGTGCCCTCGACCCAGCACGGTTTCCCGGACGCCCCGCCCGCGATGTCACCGCCGAGTTCGATCTCCGGCGAGCCGTCGACGAAGAACGGGCCGAACACCGTCGCCTCGGTGGCGTTGCCGTATGCCTCGTTGTTGACGGTGATCGTCTGCATCGAGGCGCCCAGGACGTCGGAGAGCAGAATGAACTCCTGCCGCCGGTCGTCGGTGATGTGCCCGGTAGCGGTGAGGAACTCGATGGCGTGCTGCCATTCCTGCTCGGTCAGCCGCACCTCCCGCACGAACGCGTGCAGGTGCCGGGTGAGCGCCTGCATCAGCTCCTTGAGCCGCGGGTCCGGCGTGTTGTCGAACGACGCGACCACGCGCTCGACAAGCTGTGACTCGCGGTCCTGCTGCTCCGTGCTCATCCTGTCTCTCTTCCGTCCCAGGCTCGGCGTAGCAAGCCCTCAAGGTTCTCTCGGTTGACCAGCGTCGGGTTGTTCGGCGGCACGGCCGCCAGGACAGCGTCGACGGCAGCCGGGATGTCGGTCTCACGCAGCCCGTAGTCCCGCAGTGCGCGAGGTGCCCCCACCTGCTCCCGCAGGCGCTGCAACCCCTGCACGGCGGACGTCTCGCCGAAGGCCGCCGCCATCCGCTGCTCGGTGTCGGGGACCGACGGCGCGTTGAACGCGAGGACATGCGGCAGCACCACCGCGTGCGTCTGCGCGTGTGGGAGGTTGTACATCCCGCCGAGCACGTGACAGATCTTGTGGTGCAGCCCGGAGCCGGCCGAGGCGAACGCCACCGCGGCCAGGTAGGCCCCGTACAGCGTCCGCTCCCGCCCGTCGATGCCCTGCGGATCGCGCACGACCTCGGGGAGTCCCTGGCGAAGGGCACGGATGCCCTCGAGCGCGAGCGCCTGGTCGATCGGGTCAGTCCGTGGCGCCCACATCGAGTCGACGCAGTGCGCCAGCGCGTTCAGCCCGGACGCCACGCTCAGTGGCACCGGCAGGGACAGCATCAGGCTCGCGTCGTAGACGACGGACCGCGGCAGCACGCGGGGGTCGACGCCGGTGGTCTTGCGGCCGCCCTCGGTCAGCCCCCAGACATTGGTGGCCTCCGAGCCCGCGTACGTGGTCGGAACGGCGACGATGGGCAGCCCGGTGGTGAGCGCCACTGCTTTGGCGAGGCCGGTGGTGGAGCCGCCGCCGATACTGATGAGGACGTCGACGTCGTGCTCCTCGGCTGCCGTGCGGGCCCGCTCGGCAACGTCGGTGGGCACGTGCATCACCACCTCGGTATGGCGCACCGCGGCCGGCAGGGCGGCCACCAACGGGTCGGCCAGCGAGCGGCCGGCCTCTGCGGCGATCACCATCGGGCGGGCGGCGCCGAGCCGAGCGACCTCGTCGGCCACGTGACCTGCGGCCTGGTACGACGCGAACACCACCCGCTGCGGCAGCGCCTCGTGGGTGAAGGTGACTGTCATGCGGCGGCAATCCGGCCGAGGATCGCTGACATCGCCTCGTGCAGCGCCCGTTCCGGGTCGGCGGGCAGCCGGATCGACCGCCAGCCGATGTGCTTGTCCGGGCGCACCAGAAGCGCCCCGTCCTCGTCGACCTCCCGCACCCGAGCCCAGTCGTAGTACAGGTCGGTCACCTCGCGCCCGGGACCGATCAGCACGGCCTCCAGCGGCACGCCGAGTTCCTGGCCGACCTTCTCTGCAGCGGCCACCCACGGCTCCCCTGCGATCCCGGTGAACAGCGTGAACCGGGTCATCGGCGCCAGGTCGAGCGTGGAGACCTTGTGCTGGGAATCGCCCACCCAGGCGTGCGGCAGTCGGGATCCCGGGACCGTGGACGGTTCGTAGTACAGCTCCGGGTCCCGGCGCGGTTCCGGCCGCCGGGTGCCGTCGGAGACCACCGCGTCGGACTCGTAGAACTGCCCCAGCTCGACACCGTGGGCGTTGAACTCGTAATGCTTCAGCTCCATGGCCGACACCAGCGCGGCCCGCTTGGCCGCCCCCTCGGGGGTGTTGACCTTGCGCTCCTCGATGCGCGCGGCCATCTCGGCCTCGTCCTTGGCATCCGTCAGGCCCAGCACCTCGAAGAACTGCACGAACTCCCGGCTGGACTTGTTCGCACGCTGAACGATCTGCTTGGCCACCGGCGCGCGTTCCGCCGAGTAGGTCTCCAGCAGCGCAGGCGCGGCCTGCCCACGCAGGACGGCAGCCAGCTTCCAGGCGAGGTTGTAGGAGTCCTGGATCGAGGTGTTCGAACCCAGTCCGTTGCTCGGCGGGTGGCGGTGGATCGCATCCCCGGCACAGAAGACGCGCCCCGCCTGCAGATGCGTCGCGTACATCTCGTTGTTGCCCCACAACGAAGTGCCGGTGATTTCCACCTCGATGTCCGGCATGCCCAGCAGGTTACGCACGATCTGGACAGCGGCGGCCTCGTCGACGGCCGGTGGGGGTTGGTTGATGTCGTAGCCCCACACGATGAGCCACTCGTTCCACGGCCGGATCATGCGCACCAGCCCGGCCCCGATCCCGCCGACGTTCGAGCCGGGCTGGATCACCCAGTAGAGCACCGACGGTCGGTGCCCGCAGTACGCCGAGATGTCGGCCTTGAAGGTGATGTTCATCGAGCCGGCGATGTCCATCGCACCTTCCATCGGAAGGTCGAGGTCTGCGGCGACCTTGGAGCGGGCGCCATCGGCACCGATGAGGTACTTGGCCCGGATCGTGTACTCCTCGCCGGTGAGGCGGTCGCGAACCTCGACGTCGACGCCGTCGGCGTCTTGCCGGTGCCCGAGGTACTCGGTGGAGAACCGGGCCTGAGTACCCCGCGCTGCGGCGTTGCGCACCAGGATCGGCTCCAGGTAGGTCTGGGGAATGTCGACCGGCAGGCACGGTGACGCGAGTTGGTAGTCGGCCCGTCGGGCGGGATGCGTACCCCAGGTGAGGATCCGTCCGATCTCCTCGCCGGCGATCGAGGTGCAGAAGACGGTGTCGCCCATCAGTTCGTGCGCAGTGGCGTCGGCGAGCACCTGATCCTCGATGCCCAGGTCCCGGAAGATCTCCATCGCACGCTGATTGGTGATGTGCGCCCGCGGCGTGTTCGCTGTCCACCGGTACTTCGTGATCATGATGTTCGGGATCCCCAGCGTGGACAGGGACAGCGCCGCTCCTGCCCCTGCAGGCCCGGAGCCGACGACCACGACGTCGGTCGTCACCACCGATCCCCGGGGAAGCTGCGTCTCGGCCATCCCGTCGTTGAACTCCGCCATCAGTCAGCCCCTCCACTGCATCGGCGTGTGGCCCGGGCCACGTGCGCGAACAGTGTGGCGCGGCGCTCTGCCACTTCAGCAAGTGCGGAGGCCGTAACACGGCGGAAATACGAAGCTGTGGCGGAATTGGAGAGCTAGCCGAGCCGGCGAGCCCGGGCCTGCTGGCGCAGGTCCGTAGGGCGCATACCAAAGCGCGTCCGGAATGCCTGTGCGAAGTGAGTAGCCGAGCCGAAGCCGCATCGTGCCGCGACCTCACCGACTGGAATCTGTGGCGAGGACCCGAGCAGCGCACGGGCGCGTTCCAACCGGCGCGCCAACACGAACTGCGGAACAGTGGTGCCGGTGGCGGCGAACGCTCGGGATAGGTGGCGATCGCTGATGCCGATCCCGGCGGCGACCCGGGCAGCGGTCAGGCCGCTGTCGGTCAGGTGATCCTCGATGAACGTACGCGCGTTGGCCAGATGGACCGTGCCGAGGTTGATCGGATGGCTGCCTGTCATGCTCGCGAGCAGGTCGAGCGCGATTCGTTCGTCGAGGGGCTCGCCTCCCTCGGGACGCAGGGCGCGGTCGATCAGCCTTGCGAAGGTCCGGGCCGACACGTCTCCCCGGTTGAAGTCACGCACCAGCGGAGCGCTGAGCGAGTCGAGGCCGGTCAGATCCCGGAACAGCGGCCGCGGCACCTTGATCGCGAGTTCCTCCAAGCCATGCGAGAAGCCGCGCATGAAGGGACGATCTGCGTCGCAGATCAGGACCTGTCCCGGTCGCAGGGTGAGCACGCCGTCGTCGTGGTAGAAGAACGCCTCCCCCACGAGCGTCAGGTAGACCGCGACGGCGTCCGCCGGATGCTTGCGGATCAGTTCGGCCGGACGTTCGACGACATGCGGGTTGCTGCGGACGCGGGCCAGCTGCATCTGCTCGAGCTGAAGGTTGAGCTCCGTCCCGTCGAACGGCGCCTCGCCCAGCGTGTGACACCGCAGGCCGATCAACGCCTGCACGTTGTGGTCCTCCCACAACGCGATCCTCTGTTCATCCGGGAGCCCCACCGTGCTGAAGCTCATCGGCCGGGCCGTCGCCGAACCGGTTTTCACGGTCACCCCCGACTGCGTTCGACCTCGAATATTACAGCCATCGGATCGTGATACAGGGCGCACCGGTCAGGCGTTGATCGTCCGCGTATCCCCTCAGCCGCGCCCCAGCGCCTGCCCACGCTGGGTGGCCGATGAGGAACTGTTCTGTAATACCAATTACCTCAGGACTGGCGTTTCGGTCGACGAACGTGAAGAAATCCTCCACCTGCTCGTTCCCTGACAGACGCCTTTGAAGTGCCTCTGGCTCTACCGGCCTGCGTCGGTGATCAGAAGCGGCGTGGTGGCCGCGAGCTCGGCTACCACGTGCGCCGTGCTGGTCGCCTTCATCCGGGCTAGCTCGTCGGTGGTTATCCCGAGAACGGTCAGGAACTGCACAGCTCCGTGAGGGGTGTCGATGGTTCCCAACTCGGGGTCGACGACGAATGCCACGGCTGTAAGCCGGCTGTTCGGCTCGCCCGTGATCGGTCCGCCCGGATCCATCCGGTGTCCGTCCCCGAGGGGCTGGCCCGTGGTGAACACGTAGCGGCCAAGCTGCTGCAAGAGGCGGAGCGCCCAGTTCGGTGGCTGCGCCTCGGTGGCGGGCAACCGCATCGTCAGCTCGAATCCCCACCCGCTCACCGCTGCGTCGTCACTGGTCTTGCTGAACAGTTCGGTCAACCCAAATGTGACCAGGAGCCAGTAGTCGTTCACTCGGTAGGCACTCAGTCCGTAGATGCCGTCTTGCCCTGGTAGAACGTTCGTCCCCCAGTGCATCGGGTCTTGGGGAGGAACGATCTGGGCAACCGCTGCCTCAATCGCATCCCAACCAGGTGCCTCGTCTTCGTCCTCGTCATCAACATCGAGATCAACCTCGGTCACGTTTTTCCTTTTCCTCAGGGCGCGAGCCGGCGCACCGCAATCCGTCCGGCAAGGCTAGGCCATCTGTCGGCCATGTGTTGGGACGGATCTATCAAGCATGTGGCGGGACCAATGAAACCCGACCGCCCGTCGTGGTGGACGCGCGGCGAAACTGATCACCCACCGGGGACGCCGGCTCAGTCGGAAAGTGGCAGCTCGACCGGCGCGGCCGGGGCGCCGGCCGGCGCGGAGTGCTGCGGCGCGGGGCGGGGCGGCAGTCGCGAGTGCCGGTGGTGGCGCACCGCCACCTCGAACGCGACGAGGCGGATAGGCGGGGGCGGCGTGGCGAAGGGGCCGGGACCCCAGCGCACCCAGAGCGCGACCCGGCCGGCGTCGCACTCGGCGAGCAGCTTCTCAACCGTACGGCGGCGGTCGGTGCGGTCCACCTCGATCACGACGGGACGAGCGCCGGCGCGCGCGCAGGCGACGTCCACGACCGAGTACCGGTCCTGGTAAGGGGCGGGCAGCGGAACGACACTCGCGGCGCGCCGGTAGACCCGGAAGCCCTGGGCGCCGCCCCAGCCGGCGACGGCGTCGACGAGCAGCGCGGTGACCTCGGCGGTCGACCGGTCCACGAACGTGAGCCGGGCCAGGTGTGCCGCCAGCGAGGCGGCGAGCTCGTCGTCGTCCACCGTCCGCCCCGATCAGACCTGCCGTCGCGCCGAATTCTAGGCCACCAGCGGATTCCCAGTCGGCGGCCTACCGGAAGCCGGCGTCGCGGGCGAGGAGGGCGGCCTGGACGCGGCCGGCGACCAACGAGATCGTGCGCCGCCAGCAGGAAACGCCCGCGCGGCAGTCGTAGGTGCGTACTACCGGCGGATTGCCGCCGCGTAGCACCGGACGGTGATCGTCTGCTCCGGGCTCCACTGCTGTTCGACGGTGGCCAGCAGCTGCCAGCCGAGTCGCTCGTACAGCGCCGCCGCCGCGGTGTCGGAAGCCACCACGTCGAGCACCGGATGCAAGGCCCGATCCTGTGCTGCTCCGAGCGCCTGCGCCACCAGCAGCGCGCCGATCCCGTGGCCGCGGGCCGACGGAGCGACGAACAGTCGGTTGACCACGGCGGTCGTGTCGACGCTCACGCCTGCACGAACGGCCCACAGCCCGGGTGCCGCGTCTCCCGCCTCGCTCCGGGACAGGCCCACATGGCCGGCTATGCGGCCGTCCAGTTCCGCCACCCAAGACGCGATGAGTGATGGCGGCGTGAGCCATGCGTCCGGGGCATCGGGCCAATTCACCGGATAGCCGTCGCGCTCGTGGACCTCCGCCAGCATCCGCACACAGGCACCGACGTCGCGATCGGTCCGCTGCCGGACACTCAGGCGTAGGTGCGCGCCGGAGATGTTCCCGCTCGTCACCGGCTCCGGTCCGAACGCTCGGCGACGAACACGAACTCGCGGCCCGGGCGGTCGGGTGCCTCCCGCACGTCGAGGACCCGGTAACCGTTGGCGGCCAGGCTCGATTCGACCTCGTCGCGGCCGCGGAACCGGAGAGTCGAGTCCGACGTGACGACCACACCGTCGGCCAGGAACCGGAACGTGTACCGGAAGGAGACGAACGGCAGGCTGACGTCGGTGACCTCGACGCGCCGTTCCACCGCTCCGAGACCCGGGACGTCGCGGATGACCGGATCGACGTCCGCGGCCCACTCCTGCCAGGCGCGACGTTCGGGTCGTCGGGTTTCGAAGACGAGGTGGCCGTTCGGGCGAAGGGCGGCGCGGATGCCCCGAAGGGTCCGCGCCCAGTCGTCGTCGGTGAGGAACACCTGGGCCACGTTCCCGGTCATCGTCGCCAGGTCGGCGTCGAGGGCCGGCAGCGCCGTCGCGTCGCCGTGGATCCACCGGACCCGCTCTGCCCGGTCCTTCAGCTTCGCGACCTGAAGTGACGCTTCGGCAGGGTCGACGCCCACGACCCGGTAGCCGTGTCCGGCAAGCAGGATCGCCAGGGATCCTGTCCCGCAACCGACATCGAGCACGAGGTCCGTGGGCCACTCGCGGGCGATCGCGAGGTACGCGTCCAGGTCGCCGCGATCTTCGTCGAAGGCGTCGTAGACCCGGGCCAGGAGCGGGTGAGCGAAGATCGCATCGGGCATGCGAGGACGATATCCGCCGAGGCTTGCCCTTCACACTGTGACAAGGTCTTCACCGGGTCGCGGAGGTGTCTACGTCCAGGATCGAGCGCGATCTTGCCGTGAGCGCGGACTCGTGGCCGGGTCGGTTGCTCACGCCGGGCCGGATCGGAGTGCCTCGCGGAGGTTCTCGGCGGCGTCCGCCGGCTGGAGGTAGCCGGCGACGATGTTGCGGACATCGGTGGCCACCACGTGGGCGACGTAGCCGGCGCGCGTCGGATAGAGATCGTCCAGGGTGGCCTCGTCGAACGGCTGGTAGGTGCCGAACAGCACGCAGAACGACTCGCCGGCGTTGTCACCGGTGTTCAACGCGGTGGGGACGGCGACCTGCGACAGCCGGATCCCGCCGCGGGCCAGACCCCGAGCGTCCCGGGCCTTCGTGCCGTCTGGGTTGAACACCAGCGGCGGCGCGGTCGGCGGCGGGGTTCCGCGTTCGACCCAACGCACGAGGTGGGCGTACGCGGCGGCGGTGACATGGTGCATCGGCACCCGGCTGAACGGTGGCCGGGCGCAGGTGTACACCGGCGCGGCGCCCAGGTCGCGCTCCTGCATCGGCGCCCGGTAGACCTGGCCGTTGTAGCCGCTGTGCGCCGCACCGGCCACCTCCCACCGGCGGAACCGATCGGTGTCGGCGGGTCGGACGGGCGTCCGCACGTCGGTCTCGGACAGCACCTGGAACACCGGTTCGTCGCCGACCCGGCTCGGCGCGGAGCCCACGACGAAGCTGTACCCCTCGAACACCGGCTGCACCTGCGGCAGGACCCGGTCGTAGTAGACGGTCATCCGGCTGGCCGACTGCGACGCGCCGATGGCCAGCACGGTACGGGCGCGCAGCCGGCCCAGCGGCGAGACGCCACGCGGGTCGGCGATGGCCTTCCCGGCCTGGGCGAAGATGTCGTACGACAGCTCGTCGGTGACGTACCGTCCCCCGCCGGTGACGTCGAGCCGGCCGTACCGGGTCGGGCTCCAGCCGCGCAGCTGGTCGACGCCGACGCGTTGGGCGGAGACGCCGATCCAGGCGTCGCCCGAGCGGGTGATCGACTCGGTGTTCCACAGCGCGTCGAGGTCGTACCCGGCCGTGACGTTCTGCCACTCGACCAGCGCGACGCCGCTGAACCGGCGCGGCTCGGCCGGCCGGCGCACGATGAGCCGCGTCTCGTACGCCACGTCGGTGGCGACCTGGTTGCCCGCGGTGTCCCAGCCGTCGGCGCGGCCGGAGAGATAGAACTCCTCCTCGACGTAGCCCTTGGCCGCCAGGTCGTCCGGCGTCGAGAAGAAGGGGTACGTGTCGGCCAGCCGCTCGGCGCGCGGGTCGCCCGGCACGGTTCCCGGGATCGGGCCGTGGACCGCGGCGCGGGCGATCGGCTCACGGTCACCGGTCGCCGAGGCGTGCACGGGTGCCGAGACGAGAAGTGCGGCGACCATGCTGGTGACCAGGCCGGCAGCGAGGGCGGCAACGCGGCGTGGACGTGTCATGCCGGAGACTCCTTCACCACGACGGGCTTCCTGGCCGTACCATAAGCGGCCGTCGATGGAGTGGGAATCGATCGGCGGCAACCTGAGACGGCAGTCGCAGCGGCCGTTCAGCAGGCTTCGAGCACGGCGCGGGCGGCACGTTCCGCGGTGACCGGGTCGGCCCGCCGCCCTCTGATCAGCTCCGCGTACAACATCGACTCGACGATCCGTACGTACAGGAAAGCGGCGCCGTCGAGGTCGGCGGGCGACCAGGCGGGATCGGCGGCCGCGGCGGCGAGGATGGCCTTCTGCGCCTCGACCACCCGGACGTGCACGCCGCCGGCCGGGGTGAACAGCACCCGCGCGGCCGTGACCGGCTCGGCGCGCAGGAAGGCCCGGAACGGCCGCGCCTGCCGCACGGCGACGGCGAACCGACGGGTGGTCTCGAGCACCCCGTCGACACCGGTGGTGACGGTGTCGGCCCGAGCCTGGGCGAGCAGCCGATCCGCGAGGCGCCAGAGTACGTCGCCGAGCAGCCGGTCGCGGCTGTGCACGACCCGGTAGAGCGTGGCCCGGCTGACCGCGAGACTGCCGGCGAGCGCGTCCATGTCGACGGTGGCGTGGCGGAGGAAGAAGGCGCATCCGCCCTGCACGACGCGCTCCGCGCTGACCACCCGCCGCGACGGCACCGGCATCCCCCGACGATAGCGTCGCGGCCGACGGCGTCTCTACCCGTGCGGCGGGATCACCGCCGCTCTGGGCGGGGTCGAGGCGATGACCCGTCAGTATCCGGAAGCCGGATGCGGACCTGGCAACGACGGAGCGACGCGCTCCTTCCGGAGGCGGGGCGCAGTGGCGGGATCGCGCCGCGTCAGGGCTCCGACCATGCGGTCTGGATCAGTCGGACACCGTCACGCCGGCGTACCAGCGTGCCGCGGCCGGCCGGCAACCGCTGCGGCCGCAGCCCGCCGAAGAGCTGGCCCTCATCCCGGTCACCAGACATCAGCAGGGCGGGCGAGTCCAGCTCCCGCAGGCGTTGCAGCACCGGCTCGTAGAGTGCCCGGCTCACCCCTCCCATCCGACGGGCGATGATCAGATGCAGGCCGATGTCCCGAGCCAGCGGCAGCAGCTCGTGGAGCACGCTGAGCGGGTTGTTCCCGCCGGAGGCGACAAGGTCGTAGTCGTCCACCAGGATGTAGAGGTCCGGGCCCTGCCACCAGCTCCGGTCACGTAGCTGGGCCGGCGTGACGTCCGGGCCGGGCAGCCGGCCCTGCAGGGCGTCGTAGATCGAGCCGAGCCCCTGGCTGAACGCCTGGTTGGAGGGGGCGTAGTCGAGCAGGTGGTCGCCCTCCACGGCACCCAGCAGGCCCCGGCGGTAGTCGGCGATGACCAGCCGCGCCTGCGCCGGGGTGTACCGCTCGACGATGCCCCGGGCGATCAGCCGCAGCAGGTTCGTCTTGCCGCATTCGGCGTCACCGAAGATGCTCAGATGCGGGTCACCGTTCAACTCGAGGTAGACGGGGGCGAGCGCCGCCTCGTCGACGCCGATGGGCAGCCCGCCGGCGGCCGGGTCGCTGCGCTCGTTGAGCTCGGCCACCGACAACTGGCGCGGCAGCAGCCGCACCGGCGGGGCCGGCGGTCCAGGCCACGCCGCAGCGACCTGGTGGGCGAGTTCGCCCGTCGCCCCACTGAGGTCCTCGACGGTGTCCCCACCGTCGATGCGGGCCAGGGCGGTCAGGAAGTGCAGCTTGTCGCGGGTGAGCCCGTGACCCGGCGAGCCGGCCGGGACGCTCTGCGCGGCCCGCCGATCGATCTCCGACTCCGCCGGATCGCCAAGCCGCAGCTCCAGCTTCGTGCCGAGCAGGTCACGCATGTTGATGCGGATCTCCGCCCACCGCACGGCCGTCACAATCACGTGTACGCCGAAACCCAACCCCCGGGCCGCCAGGTACGTGATGTTCTGCTCCAGCTCCTCGTAATCCTGGCGCAGGGTGTTCCAACCGTCGACCACCAGGAACACGTCACCGAACGGATCGTCGGCGAACTCCCCGACCGCCCGTCGCCGGCGGTAGGTCGCCATCGAGTCGATGCCGTGCTCGCTGAACCGCCCCTCTCGCGCCGCGAGGACCGCGACCGCCTCGGCGACGGTACGGCGCACCGCCTCGGTGTCCCGCCGACCGGCGACCCCGGACACGTGCGGTAGCTGTCCCAGGCCACCCATCGCGCCCCCGCTGAGGTCGAGACAGAGGAACTGCACCTCCCGAGGCGTGTGGGTAAGCGCCAGCGCGGCGACGAGGGCGTGCAGCAGGGTGCTCTTGCCCGACCGCGGCGCGCCGACAACGGCGACGTTGCCGTCGGCTCCCGACAGGTCGAGTCGCAGGGGAGCCTGTCGCTGCTCGTGCGGTATGTCGACCACACCGACCGGCGCGGTCAGCGCGGCCGCGGCGGGCACGTTCAGTCCCCGACGCGGGTGCCGGGCCAACGGCGGCAGGAGCTGGTCGAGGCTTGGCGCAACGGCCAGCGGCGGCAACCAGACCTGGCGGGCCGTCGGCCGGCCACCGCGCAGCCGGTCCAACACGAGGTCGAGGACGCTGAGGCCGGCCAACTCCTGTGGCACCCCCGTCTCCTCCGTCCCGGTCAACGCCGGTGCGCCGGAGACGTATGTCGCCCGGAATCGGCGCAGCGCGGCGCCGTCCTTCAGCAGGCCGTGTCCCGGGGCGTTCGGCAGCTCGGCCGCGTCCGGCACGCCCAGCACCATCCGACTTTCGGCGGCGGAGAAGGTACGCAGACAGATCCGGTACGACAGGTGGCTCTCCAACCCACGTAGCGTGCCCTCCTCCAACCGCTGGGCGGCGAGGAGGAGGTGCACGCCGAGGGATCGGCCCAGCCGGCCGATAGCCACCAGCAGGTCGATGACCTCCGTCCGGACGGCGAGCAGTTCGATGAACCCGTCACAGATCACCAGCAGACTCGGCAGGGGATCCAGCGCGGCCCCGGCCAGACGCGCCGCCTCGTACGCCGCGCGGCTCGGGTAGTTCCCAGCCGTGCGTAGCAGCTCCTGGCGCCGGGTCAGCTCGCTGAACAGCGAGACCTCGAGGCGGTCGACCAACGAGAGTTCGTCCTCGAGGTTGGTGATCACCGCGCTGGTGTGCGGCAGAGCGTCCAGAGTGGCGAAGGTGCTGCCGCCTTTGAAGTCGAGCATGATGAAGTTGAGATCGGCGGACGAGTGGCGGGCCGCCAACGTCACCACGATCGTGCGGAGCAGTTCGCTCTTGCCGGACCCGGTCGCCCCCACCAGCAGCCCGTGTGGGCCCATCCCACCCTGGGCTGCTTCCTTGAGGTCGAGGCGCACTGGTTCGCCGGCCTCGTCGACCCCGATGGGTATCCGCAGGTACTCCTCGTCGGTGGGCGTCGGGTGGCCCGCGAACGTCTGCAGCGCGGTGGGATCCGGCAGGTTGAGCAGGGTCAGGGCCTCACTCCGCAGGGTCTCGCCGGCCAGCCGGTGGCTCTCCGGCCTGGTGTTCGCCTGCGGCGTGCCCCACGCCTTGGCGATCAACGACACCAACCTGTCGGCTTCCTCCGGCGTCGCGGGCTCCGCCTCCGCCTTGAGGTCGGTCTCCCCGACCGCTGGTTCGGGCAGGGCGATGCGGAAGGTGCGCCTGCCGTGAATGGCCCAGCCGGGCATGTTCAGCGGAAGGCGGGCCGCCTGGTCCGGATTGACCAGCGACTCGTGTGGCTGGGACAACCGGGTCTCGATCCGGGTCTGCGGCAGCTCCCGCAGTTCCTCCGGGATGCTGCGCCAGCTCCGGTCGAGAATCACCACGTGGAACCCGTACCCGAGACCCTTGTTGGCGAGATCGACCACCCGGGGGGCGAAGTTCTCCAGCAGGGTCGCGAAGTCCTGCCAGCGGTCCACGATCAGGAAGACGTCGGGACAGGGCCCGGCGTCCAGTTCTCCCCGTCGGGCGCGCAGACTGGTCGGCGACTCCAGGGAGTGCCGGCGGAACAGCTGCTTGCGGTCGAGGACATCGCGTTCCATGCGATCGAGCAGATCGCTGACCTCGCTGAGCTGGTCGTCGCCGAGGACCGTGCGGACGTGTGGCAGGCGCTGCATCGGCCCCAACCAGTTCCCGCCCGACTCCAGGCAGTGGATCGCCACTTCGTCGTCGGAGTGGGTTAGCGCCAGCCCGGCGATGATGGTCCGCAGCAGGGTCGTCTTGCCGGTGCCGGCGCGACCGACGACGAGTAGATGACCCTCGGCGGACGCCAGGTCCAGCCAGACCGGTTCGCCGGCGGGCTGGTCGATGCGGTGCGCCTGACCGACCGGCACCTTCAGCAGCCCACGCCGGCGCCAGTCCGTCGCGCAGAGCGGCACGTCACCCGCCGACTCCAACTTGCCCAGCAGATCACCGAGGCGCGGATCCCGTTGGTCCCGGCGCAGGCGCTGACGGTGCTGCCCCTCACGGGACAGGGCAATGTGTATCTCGTCGCTCGCGCTGCCGAACTGACACGGCGTCTGGGCCGACCGTTTCGGCAGCTCCAGGTGCACGTACCGCCACAGGTCGTCCGGGGTGATCCGGCCCTGACCGGTGATGTCGGCCGCGCCGGTGCTGAGGCCCTGGATGATCGTCCCGGTGAACGCCGACCTGGAGCCGGGCTCGGTACCGGTGGCCGGCCGGCCGTCGTCGGCCCGTTCCACCGAATTGGTCGCCGTGATGACGTAACGGCCGTACCCGGTCCGCAGCTCGCCGTCGAGGGCGAGGTCGTCGTCCGCCGCCTTCAGGCCCAGGCCCTCGAACGCGCCGCTGTAGCAGCAGTCGAGCAGGAGCACCGAGCTGGCGGCATCGGACTCGTCCAGCAGCTCACGGATGAACGACGCGGAGATCGCCGTAGAGGAGAGGTGATCCACCTCGGTGTTGGCGACCGCCAGGTGCAGCCGTCCGCGTTTGCTGCTGCGCACACCGTGGCCGGAGAAGTAGAGCAGCACCATGTCCTCCGGGCCGGCGGCCCGCAGCATCGACTCGATCTCCCGCTCGATGGCGCTCTTCGACTCGTTCTCCAGCAACCTGAACTGGTCGAACGCGCCCACGTCCGGGTCGGCCAGCAGGCTGAGCAGGTCCCGGGCCTCCTCGCGGGGGGCGTAGAGATCCGCCAACGAATCGTCGATGTACCGGTCGTTGGCGACCAGTAGCGCCCGTCGCAGTCCCACGCTCAGCTACCGGAGATCCCCCTGGACGAATCCTGCGCGGCGGGCGGCGCGACGCCCACCGCCGCCTCGGCGGAACCCGGCGCCATGAGATGCGCCAACTGGTCGACGAGCCGCTGGTCCACCCGCGTCGCCCCAGTGATCACCAGCTCGTTGCCGCCGCTGCGCACGGTGATCGAGCGGGCCTTGACCCGATCCGCGTAGGCGATCGCGATCTGGGCTACGGCCCGCATCGTGGTAGCCGAGAAGACACCGCCGACGATGAGCATGCCCAGCTCCCACGCCTGCTGCGACTTGCCGTGCCCAGAAGCGGGCGACTGAGCGTGCGCGACCTGCAGGCCCCGGACTGATCGCAGGTCATCGGCGAGCCCGGCGGTCAGCGCGTCGACCCGATCGGCGGGAAGCCCGACGGACGGCTCGACCACAAGGGAGATTTCGGACACGGGCGCACCTCCAGCAGCACGAGTGCCTATATTCAACACCACTACTCGATCCGTGCGGTGCCGCCGCAGGGTGGCAGCCGGCCGCCGTCCCCGCTCGGCCCACCGTTTCTCCACGCGTTCGGCGCGGTCGCGTCATAACCGGCCGTCCCTGCTGGCGGTCAGGGTTCGTGGTGGCCGGCCCAGGAGCCACGGACGTGGCCGATGTGGCGTCGCACCAGCGCCGCCGCTCCCGGCGCATCGCCGGCCACCACCAGATCGACGATCTGCTCGTGCTCGGCGGCCGAACGCCCCAGCTCGCCACGCTCGGCGAGCTCTTGCAGCCCGTACAGCCGGCTGCGGGCCCGCAGGTTTCCGACCACGTCGATGAGCAGCCGGTTGCCGGCGAGGGCGAGCAGCGAGAGATGGAAACGCCTGTCGACCTCGACGTAGCCGATGAGGTCGCCGGTTTCGGCGAGGCGTTCCACCTCCTTCGTCAGGGGACGCAGCGCCTCGACCGCGGCCCGGGTGGGCTCGTTGATGGCCCGGGCGATCTCGGCCACGGTGGGCACCTCGATCAGCGCGCGCAGCGACGTGATCTCGTCCAGGTCCCGGTCACTGAGCTCCTTGACCCGGAAGCCCTTGTTCCGAACGATCGTGACCAGTTCCTCGTTGGCGAGGTCGAGCATCGCTTCGCGTACCGGCGTGGCGGAGACACCGAACTGCTCTGCGAGCATCGGCACGGAGTACAGCACGCCGGCGCGCAACTGCCCCGTGATGACCGCGCCACGCAGGGTATGGGCGATCTCCTGTCGAAGGTTGGGCCGGCCCCCCAACTGCGGCAAGGAGAGCGCGTCCGGGGCCAGGCGCCCGGTGGCGTCCGTCACGGTCTCACTCCTCGTCCTCTTCATCGCAGGGCGAATCCCAGTCCGACGGGATCGTCGGCCTCAAGGACGAAATGGTGTTCGCCGGTGCGGTAGGCCATGCCTCGCACCTCTGAAACGTAGGCCGGGCGACCCTCTGCTTCCAATTCCCGCACGACGCGGCCCAGGAACCGGGTTCCGACCACCGAGTCGTGCGTCAGCACCTGGTCAGGGGCGAGTTGCCCGGATGATGCTAGCAGCGCGATCCGGGCGGAGGTGCCGGACCCGCAGGGTGACCGGTCGACCTCCCCGTCGGCGAAGACGGTGATGTTGCGCTGGTGGGGGCCGTCGGACCGGCGGCCGAGATCCTCGAACAGGATTGTGCCGTAGATGCCGTCGAGCCGCGGTTCGCTCGGGTGCCGTGCCCATTCGGTGCCGTCGAGTTTCCATTTGACTTCGCGGCCGAGTGCGAGCAGGTCACCATAATGCTCGGGGTCGACCGACAGCCCGAGGGCCGAGGCGTCGACGGAGGCGTAGATGGCGCCTCCGTAGCTGACGTCCGCGCGCACCGGGCCCCGGCTGGTGTCCACGGTGATGCCTTCACCCAGCACGTACGCGGGCACGTTGCGGAAGCTGACGTCGCGGACCTCGCCGGCGACGCAGGTGACGGCGGCCGTGACGCGACCTGACGGTACGTCGATCACCACCTCGGTTTCCCCGTCCGGGGCGGCGTTGACGAGCCCGCTGCGCACGGCCCACACGCCCAGCGCGATGGTGCCGTGTCCGCAGGCCGTCGAGTAGCCGTCCTTGTGCCAGAACAGCACCCCGAAGTGTGCGCCCTCGTCGTCCGGCGGCACGACGAAGCAGCCGTACATGTCGGCGTGGCCACGAGGTTCGTTGACCAGGAGCCGGCGTACCGCGTCGATCTGTTCGTCGCGCTGAGCGTGCCCGCGCCGTTGCAGCACCGTTGTGCCGGGAATCTCCGGGACCCCGTCGGTGACGATGCGGAAGGGCTCTCCCGCCGTGTGGTAGTCGGTGGTACGAATGTCGCGCATCGGCTCAGGCCCCCAGGTACGCCTCGACCACGCGGGAGTCGCGGGCGAGCTCACGCGCTGGTCCCTGCAGGGTGATGACACCGTTCTCCACGACGTACGCGCGGTGCGCGATCTTGAGCGCGGCGCGGGCGTTCTGCTCGACGAGCAGCACCGAGGTGCCGTCGGCGTTGATCTGGCGGATCAGTTTCATGATCTGTGCCACCACGAGTGGTGCGAGCCCCATCGAGGGTTCGTCGAGCATCAGCAGTTTGGGCTTCGCGACCAGCGCGCGACCGACGGCGAGCATCTGCTGCTCGCCGCCGGACAGGTTCCCGCCGTGCTGGTTGCGTCGCTCGGCGAGCCGAGGCAGCAGGGTGTAGACCTCGTCGATCCGGCGGCTGACCACGGTCTTGTCGCTCACCAGGTAGCCGCCGAGTTGCAGGTTCTCGTGGACGGTCAACCGGGAGAAGATGCGGCGTCCCTCCGGCACGTGCACGAGCCCGGCGCCGACGATCTCCCACGGCTTGGCCTTGGTGATGTCCCGGCCGAACGCGCGCACGGTGCCGCCGGTGGAGCGGACCACCCCGGAGACGGTGGCGAGGGTGCTGGTCTTGCCCGCGCCGTTGTTGCCGAGCAGTGCGATGATCTCGCCCTCGCCGACGGTCAGCGTCAGCCCCCGGAGGGCGTGGACGCGGCCATAGTGGACGTCGAGGCCGTCTATTTCGAGTGCCCAGCGGCCGGCGGCGTCACTCATGGCTCATCATCTCCTCGTCCTCCTCGTCGTCGTCCCTGCCGAGGTACGCCTCGATCACGGCGGAGTCGCGGCGTACCTCGTCGGGAGTGCCGTCGGCGATCTCCCGGCCGAAGTTCAGCACCACGACCCGGCGCGACACCTGCATGACGAGATCCATGTCGTGCTCGATGAGCACGATGGCGATGCCGAGCCCACTGATGCGTTGCAGCAGGTCGAGCAGCTCCCCCTTCTCGCCGTAGTTGAGTCCGGCGGCGGGCTCGTCCAGCAGGAGCACCTTGGGCCCGCACGCGAGGGCCCGGGCGATCTCGACACGCCGCTGCTCGCCGTACGGAAGGTTCCGCGCGAGGCCACCACGGTCGCCGCGCAGGCCCACGAAGTCGAGCCACCGGTTGGCCTCGTCGGTGGCCTCCCGCTCCGTTCGCCGGAACCGGGGCGTGTGCAGTAGCGCGTCGAGGGCGTTCTGCCGCAGCCGCAGGTGCATCCCGGCGCGGACGTTGTCGAGCACGGTCAGCTCACCGAACAGACGCAGGTTCTGGAAGGTGCGTGACATCCCCCGGGCCGCGATCGCGGACGGCCGCAGGCGGGTGATGTCCGTGCCGTGCAGCGTGATCGAGCCGCCGGTGGGCTTGTAGAAGCCCGTGATGCAGTTGAACGCGCTGGTCTTGCCGGCGCCGTTGGGGCCGACGAGGGAGAGGACGTCGTCTTCGTAGACCTGGAAGGTCAGCCCGTCGACGGCTTTCACGCCGCCGAAGTCCAGGTGCAGGTCCTGTACCCGCAGCAGCGGTACGGATTCTCGCGTGCTCACGGCACTACCTCCTCGGCCTTGCGCACGTCTTGCTCCTCGGCTCTGCGCCGGTCGCGCCGGGACTGCCGTTCCACGGCCCGCGCCGGCCACAGCCCCTGCCGACGGAAGATCATCACGATGATGAGCAGGATCCCGAAGACGAAGTACCGGTAGTCCGCGGCTTCCCGGAGAAGCTCGGGCAGCACGCTGATGAAGATGGCGCCGAGTACGACGCCGGGCGTCGAGCCCATGCCACCGAGCACGACGGCCATCAGGATGAGGGCCGACCACAGGAAGGTGAAGCTCGGTGGGGAGATGGCGGACAGCTGGGCGCCGAAGAGGATGCCGGCGAGACCACCCCAGATGGCGCCGCCGATGTAGGCGGCGAGCTTCACCCGGTACGTGTTGATGCCCATCGCCTCGGCGGCGTCCTCGTCCTCCCGGATGAACCGCCAGGCACGGCCGAGCCGGCTGCGGCCGAGCCGCGCCGCGCCGAGGACGGCCAGGGCGACGACGACCACACAGGTGTAGTAGAGGCCGACCGGGCCGCTCAGGTCGACCCCGAGCAGCATGATGCCGGGGATCCCGTAGATGCCCGACGGCCCCCCGGTGATGGTGAGGTTGTTCGCCGTGATCCGGATGATCTCGCCGAAGCCGAGCGTCACGATCGCCAGGTAGTCGCTGCGCAGCCGCAGGGTGGGTCCACCGATCACGATGCCCGCGACCACCGCCGCGACGATGACGACGGGCACCGTGGCCAGCAGCGGCCAGCCGTACCTGGTGGCGAGGATGCCGCTGACGTAGGCGCCGATGGCGAAGAACGCCGCGTAGCCGAGATCGAGCAGGCCGCAGTAGCCGACGACGATGTTGAGGCCGACCGCGAGCATCACGAAGAGCAGCGCGGAGGTCATCACCGACAGGGCGTAGTTGGTGGCGGTGATGAACGGCGCCAGCAGCGCGACGGCCAGTCCGACCAGGCCTAGGTAGCGGTTCTGCTGGATGCGGTCGAAGAGCGCACGGGCGCGGGCGGGTGACGTGGCGAGGTTGGTGGTCATCAGACACGCTCCGTAACGCGCTCGCCGAGGATGCCGGTCGGGCGGAGCGTGAGGAAGACGATGAGGAAGCCGAAGGCGAAGACATCGCGCCACTGCCCGCCGACCCAGGCGGTGCCGAACGACTCGAGCAGGCCGAGCGCCAGGCCGCCGAGCATCGCGCCCTTGATGTTGCCGATGCCGCCGATGACGGCCGCGGTGAACGCCTTGAGCCCGATGATGAACCCCATCAGGAAGTCGATCTTCCCGTAGTAACCGCCGGCCATCACGCCGGCGGCGCCGGCGAGGGCGGAGCCGATGAAGAAGGTACGGGCGATGACGGCGTCGACGTTGATGCCCATGTACAGGGCCGCCGTCGGGTCCTGGGAGATGGCGCGCATGGCCCGCCCGGTCTCGGTCCCCATGACGAGCCACTGGAGGCCGGCCATCAGCAGGATCGCGATCAGGATGAGACTGGCCTGCTGGACGGTGATGCGGGCGCCGAGCAGATTGACCGGGTCGCCCGCCAGCCGGACCGGGTAGACCTCGGGGTTGGGTCCGGCCGCCAGCCGCATCCCGTACTCGAGCGCGAACGAGGCACCCACCGCGGTGATCAGCACGGAGAGCCGGGGCGCGCCGCGCAGGGGACGGTAGGCGACCCGCTCGAGCACCAGGCCGGCCGTTCCGGTCACCAGCATCGCGATGACCATGACGATGAGCAGCGCCACGAAGCCGAGGCCGGTCGCCAGCCCGCCGGCGACGCTCAGGACGCCGAAACCGACGAACGCACCGAGCATGTACAGGTCGCCGTGGGCGAAGTTGAGGAGCCTGATGATGCCGTACACCATCGTGTAGCCCAGGGCGACCAGGGCGTAGAACGATCCGACGAAGAGACCGTTCCAGAGGAGTTGGGTCATGGGAGTCCTTCGGGGCGGGGAACGCCCCGGCGGCGCACTCCCGGGAGGGCGCCGCCGGGAGCGGGCGACCTACTGCAGGGTGTCCTTGAGGACGATCTTGCCGTTCTCCACCACGAGGATCTGGAAGCCACCGCTGGAGAGCGTGTGCTCGGGCGTGAACTTCAGCGGCCCGGAGAACAGTTGGAAACCGTCGATGCCCTCGAGTGCCTTGATGACGGCGTCACCGTCGGTCGAGCCGGCCTTCCCGACCGCCTCGGCGGCCACCCGGACCGCGTCGTAGGCCTGGGTGGAGTACGGACCGGGGTCAGCGCCGAACTTGCTCTTGTAGTCCGCGATCCACTTCTCGGCGCCCTGGATCGTCTCCGGGGTCTGGGTCATGGTGGCGAAGACGCCTTCGGCGGCCTCGGGGCCGGCGATGTCCACCAGCTTCTGGTCGACCGACCCGTCGGCGACCATGACGTTGCCCTTGTAGCCCGCCTGCCGCAGCTGACGGATGATCAGGCCACCCTCCTGGTAGTAGCCGGTCCAGTAGATGAAGTCCGGCTGTCCCTTCAGGATGGCGTTGACGTTGGCGCCGTAGTCGCTCTCACCCGCGGTGACCGACTCGCGTCCGGCGAGCGCCGGCGAGCCGGTCAGCAGCTTGGCGGTGGTGTCCGCGATGTCCTTGGAGTAGCTGGTGTTGTCGTCCATGAGGGCGACCTTGGTGGCGCCCACCTTCTTCATGAACTTCAGCGCCGCGTCGGACTGCTGGGCACCGGTGCCGTTGATCAGGAAGACGTTCTTCTTGTGCTGCGCGACCAGTTCGTTGGAGTTGGCGGCCGGGATGAGCATCGGCACGCCGGCCTTCTCGAAGATCGGCAGCGTCGGGAGCGTCGCACCGGAGCAGTAACCGCCGACCGAGATCTTCACGCCCGCGGTGACCAGCTTGTTGGCGCCGGCCGTGGCGCTCTTGGCGTCGCACGCCTCGTCCTCGACCTTGAGTTCGAGCTTGCGCCCGTTGACGCCGCCCTTGGCGTTGATCTCGTCGACGGCGAGCTGCGCGGCGTTCTTCATGTACGGGCCGATGGCCGAGCTGCTACCGGAGAGCGGAGTCAGCATGCCGAGGACGATCGGCCCGTCGTCCGACTTCTCGCCTCCGCCCGAGGCGAGTCCGTTGCCACAGGCGGAGAGCATCATGGCGGCCACCGCCGCGCTGCCCACGAGGGCGACTCGCGACAGCCGGCGGGTGAGGAATGACGTCATTGTCCAAACTCACTTCCCTCAAGGACCGACACCATGGACGGCCAGGTAGCGACTGGGATCACTGCTGTGTGACGTAGCACAGCACTATGGCACAGACCACACCGTCGCTCTAGGGCGCAGGTCGAGGGTTATCGAAGCTTGACTTGAGCTCGGCTGACTGCTGTGTGATGTTCTACTGACCGTTCACGAGAGAGCCCCGTACATGCCCGCTTCCCCCGCTGCCCGTACCCGCCCCCGGCACGGCGTGCTCGTCGCAGTCGCCCTGGCCGGCCGCGAGCAGGGCAAGCATTCCTTCACCTGCCTGCACGCCGTGACCCTGCCCCCCGGCGAAGGAGCCTGATGCCCGGCGACGACGCTCTGGCCCTCACGGCCGAGGAAGAGTCGATGCTCGCCGGGGAGCAGGGCCCGGCCACCGCGATGTGCATGCGGCTCATCGTCGGGGTGGCCCGCGCGAACGGTGCCGAACGGTTGGTGCCGATCGAGTCGGCGCACGCCGACGGCTGCCTGTACCACGGCGTGGCGGGGCTGGAGTTCACCGAACGGCTGGTCTCCCTCGGCGCCCGGGTGCGGGTGCGTACGACGCTCAACGTCGGCTCGCTCGATCTGCTGCACCCCGGGCTGGTACGCGCCGGTGCGGAGGTGACCGAGAACGGCCGGCGCCTGATGGACGCGCATGTGGCCCTCGGCTGCGAGCCGATCTGGTCGTGCGCCCCGTACCAGTCCGGCCACCGCCCCGCAGCGGGCAGCCACGTGGCGTGGGCGGAGTCGAACGCCATCGCCTTCGTCAACTCGGTGCTCGGGGCGCGCACGGACCGGTACGGCGACTTCATCGACATCGCCGCCGGCATCACCGGCCGGGTCCCCTACTCGGGTCTGCACCTACAGGGGAACCGCACCGCCGCACTGGTGCTCGACTTCGCTGCGGTCCCCGCCGCGCTGCTCGACGACGACGTCGCCTGGCCCTCGATCGGGGCGCTGCTCGGGGAACTCGCCGGAACCCGGGTCGCGGCGCTCACCGGCCTGCCCGGCGACCTGAACGACGGCGGGGTCACCGAGGACCGGCTCAAGGCGCTCGGTGCCACCGCCGCGTCCGCCGGCGGCGTCGCGCTGTTCCACGTCGTGGGGGTGACCCCGGAGGCGCCGACACTGGACGCGGTGCTCGCGCCCGGGGCCACCACCGTGCCGGTGACGGCCCACGACCTCAGGCGAGCGCGCGACCGGCTCAGCAGCGCCGCCACGACCTCACTCGACGCCGTCAGCCTCGGCACCCCGCACTTCTCGCTGTCCGAGTTCGCGGCGCTGGCGCGCGAGTTGCGCGACGGGCCGCCGTTCGCCTCGTCGGTCGACGTGTTCGTCTCGACCAGCCGGGCCGTGCTGGCCGAGGCACAGGCTCGCGGGTACGCCGACGCCGTGCGCGACGCGGGTGGCCGCATCCTCACCGACACCTGCACGTACGTGACGCCCGTGCTGCGCGACGGGATCCGCACCGTGATGACGAACTCGGGCAAGTGGGCCTGGTACGCGCCGGCCAACCTCGGAATCGACACCGTACTGGGAAGCCTGGCCGAGTGCGTCGCCTCGGCAAGAGCCGGGAGGGTGGTACGCGATGAGCGGCTCTGGGGATGAGCCGGTGACCATGTCCGGCCGATCCCTGCATCCCGGAGCGGCGGACGGGGTCGTCCTCGCGCTCGACGAACCGCTCTCGTTCTGGGGCGGGGTCGACGCGCGCGGGGTGATCGTCGACGCCCACCATCCGCAACGCGGCGTCACGGTCGCCGGACAGGTCCTCGCGATGCAGGCCGGTCGCGGATCCAGCTCCTCCACTGCGGTACTCGCGGAGCTGATCCGGTCGGGGCACGCGCCGGCGGCCCTCCTCCTGGCCGAATGCGACGCGATCCTGGTGATCGGGGCCCTCGTCGCCGCCGAGATCTACGGCACGAGCCTGCCCATCGTGCAGCTCACCGGCGACGACCTGGCACGACTGCACACCGGCACCCAGGCCGCCGTCCTCGCCCACACCGCACCCCGCCCGGCCACCGTGATTGCGAAGACCCGATGACCGCGACGCTGCCGTACCTCGACGACGCCGACGTCTTCGGCCTGGTGCCGTTCGCCGACGCCGTCGCCGCACTGGCGAAGGCCCTCTCCGGCGGACTCGACCCGCAGGCGTCGCTGCAACGCTCCATCCACGACGTGGAGCACGGACAGCTGCTGCTGATGCCCGCCGAGACCGCCACCGCCGTGGGCGTGAAGCTGAGCACGGTGGCTCCGGGCAACTCCGGCCGGGGCCTCCCCCGCATCCAGGCGCTGTACGTGCTCTACGACCGGGTCACGCTGACGCCGGTGGCGCTGCTGGACGGCACGGCCCTCACCACGTTGCGGACCCCCGCGGTTTCGGCGGTCGCGGTCGACCACCTCGCCGCGCCCGGGGCGCGACACCTGGTCGTGCTCGGCTCCGGTCCACAGGCGTGGGGGCATGTGCAGGCGCTGCGAGCCGTCCGCTCGCTGAGCGACGTCACAGTGGTGGGCCGGGACCCCGACCGCGCGGCGGCCCTGGTGGCCAGGGTCCGGGGCAGCGGTCTGGACGCGCGCGTGGGCAGCCACGACGACGTCGCGGATGCGGACGTGGTGGTCTGCGCCACCACCGCCCGCCAGCCGCTCTTCGACGGCCGCCGGCTGCGCCCGGGAACCTGCGCGGTCGCGGTGGGCTCCCACGAGCCGGACGCCCGTGAACTCGACGACGTGACGATCGGCGCCGCCGAACGGGTGGTCGTCGAGTCCCGCGGCGTCGCGCTACGCGAAGCGGGCGACATCATCCAAGCCGTACGCGCCGGCGCCGTCGGCGAGGACAGCCTCATCGAGCTTCGCGACGCGGTACGTCTGGCACCCACCACCGGTTCATCGGTCTTCAAGAGCGTCGGCATGGGCTGGCAGGACCTCGTGGTGGCCGATCTGGCCCACCAGCGCTGGACGGAGCAAGGCCATGCCTCTCGTGCCTGAGGTCCTCGCGCCCTCGCTCGTTGACGCGGTGAGCAGGTCGCCTCGGACACAGCCACCGCGGACCCGGTGATGAACGGAAGCCCGTCGCGCACGTAGCTTCTACGCCGGACAGCACCACCGGGCCTCGCTGAACCAGCGATACAACAACATGCCGCTTTCAGCGCGCTACGGACATAGCAAGTTGGGCCGCCCGACTCCCGGATCTGTCGATGAGCGTGCGTCCGATCATGACTCGGGCCCGGACCTGCTCGACTCCGTCTTCAGCTCGGCCAACGTGGGATGGGAGAAGCCCCACCACTGGTTCTTCCGCCACGTCCTAAAACAGACCGGACGGCCGTCGCACGTTTGGATGGTCGGCGGCAATTCCCTTTGCCAACATCCGTTACCTGACAGCGGGCCGGGAACCGGATTTCAGCGGAGCGGCTGTTGTCAAGGTCTCGGCGATCCAGCGCGCCACGCCGTCGTCGGTGTTGGCGCCGATCACCTGTGTGGCGGCCGCCCGGACCTCGGGCGCAGCGTTGGCGACCGCAAGCGCAGCGTCGGCGACCGCGAACATCGGCAGGTCGTTGAGCTGGTCACCGAAGCATGTCACCCTTTCTGCTGCTACCTCGGCAGTCAACGCAGCAACCGCAGTGGCCTTGGTACCGGAGGTCACCTCCAGCCACCATTGCCCAGGCGAGTAGATGTCCTCGGCGAGAACGAAGTGGCAGCCACCCGCCGTGTCAGAGAGCTGCTCGAAAAGCTCGCGCAACGGCTGCCGGTCGCCGATCAAGGAGACATAGAACACCGATGCCGCACCGATGTCGTTCCGGTTGGAAAGGGGCAGCAGCCGGGGGTCGCCGGGTCGGGCACGCAGAAAGTTCGCCACTCCAGGTGTGATCCGGTCGGCCAGCCAGCAGGCACGGTCCCTGCCCTCCCGAATGACGTACACAATCGGTTGCACGCGCCGTGAACAGTCGGTAAGACGAAACACCGCCTCGACCAACGCGGCTGGCAGGAACTGCGCCTGACGTGCCTGGCCGGTCAAAGGGTCCACGACGACCACGCCGCCGTACGTCATGACCGGAAGCCGCAGCCGCAACGGCGCGGTCACGCGTGCGGCACTGGTGTAGGAACGGGCTGTCGCGTAGGTGAACAGTCCACCACTGGCGATATACTCGTTGATCACGCTGACCGTGAACGCACTCAGGGTCGCGTCTGGTCGAAGGAGCGTTCCATCAAGGTCGGAGACCAGCAGCTCTCGATGGTTTCGGTGCCCCAGCCCTGACATGTGTGTGGACCTTAGCAGGATCGGCAGAAGCGAGAAGGATCCCGGCGGCCGGTCGACGCCCTCGCACCCCTGCACGACGCCGAGTTCGGGGCGTGCGCTGCCACGCCGCCGAGCGCGCTCGATCACGTTTCCGCTCATGCCGCGATCAGCGCGATGGCCGCGCCTGACGCGGGCGCGCTGTCATGCCGAATGGAGGACGTTCATAGTGGCGCCTGACGTCGTTGGTGGGAGGGTGATTCGCTCGGCTGTTGCTGTTGGCTCCAGTACTCCTCGAGGCGGTCGGCTAGTTCCGTCGGGTGGCCGAGCATCGGGAGGTGATCTCCGGGCACCTCGTCCGGAGTGATGTGTAGCCGC
>NZ_FTNF01000025.1 GCF_900156065.1 Micromonospora avicenniae
CGCCCGCATCCGCAGCGAACGACAACGACGATGGGGCCAACCCACTACCCGAGCGGCCTGACCAACACCGTCAACGTTCGTGGTCACGGCACTAGGGCTCTCCACACACTGAAGCACCGTGTCCCGCTCCGCCCCAGTCGCAGCCACCACCGTTGCCGCTCGTTCCCTGCACCTGATGATCAGACTGGCCCCAATCGAAGCGGCGAAGGAACGTCATGGCGCTGCGGTTCTCAGACGTCATCACGCCCGCACCTCCGTTCAGGAACATGACCAGAGTGTTGGTGCCTACGATGGGGCCGTTGCACTAGGCAGGGTCAGCCCGGCGACGACGGCCGGCGAGTTCTTGCGTGCATGGGCGTGCAGCGCGGGCAGGTGTTCGGTCTCGACTGCGGCTATCCAGGCATCGAGGTCGCGGCCGAGGTGCCGGGTTGGCGCACTCACGGACCCGCCGGGCCACAGCGGTCAGATGCGGGCGTCTGTTGAGTGGGGCGTCCAGGCGACTGCCCGGTAGCCGACCATGAAGATCATGGGGGGTGTCCATGCGCGGGCCTGGACGTGGTCCGATCTGGGCGGCCGAGCTGTGGCTACGCCAGCGGCGGCGCAGGTGGCGAACCCGGCGCGAACGACGGACCGAGCGGAGTCTCCGCCGACGGACCGACGAGCGGACCGACCGTCGGATGAGCTGGCGGCACTATCGCGGACTGCGTTGGGCGATCATCGCGACCGCCGCGGTACTCGTGGTGTGGACCGCCTACTCGCTGGTTCTGACGGTTCTCGACACCGAGCCCCGTTTCCTGCCGGTGTCGAAGTGGTGTGCGGGACAGCCGCCGAGGTCGTACTACTGCGGGCAGGTGGAGGGCTTCGTCAAGGGGCCGTTGATCCTGGCGCTGGGCATCGCGGTCTTCCTTCTGTGGCGGTACCTGCGGGTCCGCCGGTGGTACGACCACAACGCCCTGCGTAACCGTCGGATGGTGGTCCCCACCGCCGAACGCGACATCAGCGGCGTCCACGTCGTCGGTCGCGACGAACTGTGCGATCTGATGATCGAAAGGCTCCGCGACGAGCACCACCGTCGTCCGCTGCTGCTGGTAGGCGGCATCGGCACCGGCAAAACGGCGACTCTCGTCCGCCTCGCGGAGCTGCTGATGGCCACCGACGTCGTACCGATCGGGATCGACCTACGCACCGTGACCGCTCCCGAGCAACTGGACTTCCGCCGACTCGCCCAGGCACAGCTCGAGCGCACCATCGACACCCAACTGCACGCCGCAGGCGAGGCGGACAAGGTGTGGCGACGGCTCTGGCTGGAGAATCGCATCGTCGTGCTCGCCGACGGCCTGGAGGAGGCTCTCGCCGACACCGACCAGCCCACCGACCGGGACAGTCTGCTGCGGGAGGCCATTCGAGGCGCGGTCCGTGAGCGACTCCCCCTGGTGGTCGCATCGCGCCCCGCCGATCCACTGCGCGGGCTGGACGCGCTGCTGCTGCAACTGGAGCCGCTCGCCCAGGGCGCCGCTCTGGAGTACGTGCAGAGCCGCAGCCGCCGCTCGGACGCCGGACAGCGGTCGGACCGAATCATCGGGCTGGTCAAGGCCGCGGACGTGGCCGACTCGCCGTTCTACCTGCGCGTCATCGGCCAGCTCTACGAGATCGACCGCCTCGACCGCGTCGAGCCGGAGGGCCAGGGCAGATCCGCGCTGCGCTGGCGCCTGCTCGAGGAGTGGTACCAGGCCACCGTCGCCGGCGACCTGTACGAGGACTACGGCATGCCGCCGACCGAACGGTCCGACACGATCGAGGTGCTCTCCGCGCTCGCCTGCCTCGGTCTGCGTGACAACCAGCAGTCGGTGCGCACCACCGCGCTCAGCGGCGCCGACGGCACGCCAGACGCCGGCCGTCAGTGGATCCTGGCCGAACTCCGATGCCGGCTGCACAAACTCAGCGCCGACAACCCTCAGGACATCGGCCTCGCCGAGACCACCGGGGACGCGCTCAACATCGTGGTGAAAGGGCAGGACGGGGTGCGCTTCCAGCACGGAGTGATTCAGGCGTACCTCGGCTCACGCTTCCTCACCGCCGCCCTGCGCGACGAGGCCTTCCTCGATCGGGCCTTCACCCGCCACCACGGTCCCGGACGGGAACTGCTCTCAGCCCTCACCCTCTACAGCCGCAGCGGCGGGGTGTTCGAACGGCTGGACGGGCGGCGCATGCCGCGGTCCGCACGCGGAGGGCTGCACCGCCTCGGTGACGCCATCCGGCAGACCGTGCCGCTCTGGCCGACCGTCGAGGACTCGACGATCACCCGGAGCCGGTCTATCAGCCTCGTACAGAGACTCTGCGCCGAGGCGACCCGGACGCGGAACCGCACCCGGGCCCTGGAGATGTTCGCGACCGCGCTGGAGATGGACGCCGCCAGCGGGCACACGTTTCACCGGAAAATCGCCGATGCCATTCGCCGCGCGTGGCCCATCTACCAGGCGGACGGCTCGGTCACCGACCGCCCGCTCGAAGACGCCAAGATCGCCCTTGTGCACCGGTACGGCGACGCCGCCCGGCAGCTCGGGAAGGGTTCCCGGGAGAGCAGCAGGCCCCGGGGCCAGCATCCCGAGCCGCAGTACCGGAAACTGTTCCAGACGATGGCCGAAGAGACGTCCTACCTGCCGCGGCTGGCCGCCGCTCGCGAGATCGCCAATGGCGGCGACGTGGCCGTCCGGGCGCTGCACGACCTACTCGATCAACCGCCGGAGGCGGCGGCTGACACCCAGGGCCGGGAGCGCGTGGAGGAGCTACGGACCTGGATCGCCCCGTCACTGTTCCTCTTCGCCGAGGGTGCGTATGCCCCCGGTGAAGAAGAATGGCAGGGCGTGGCCCGGAAGACCCTGCGGCGCTGGGTGCACCGCCTGGCCACCGACGCGTCAGACGGGGCCCGCGTCTACGAGCTCACGCTGGCGCAGGGATTCCGGCTGGCCGCCAACTGCCGCACGTACCCGGCGCACCGCAGCACTCTGATCGAGGAAGCCGAAAAGGCGCTGCGACACTCCCAATTCTGGTACTCGCACCTGGCACTCCTGCAGGCGCTCACCCTGCTGGCCCTGCCCAGGGATCCGAACGAGACGCTGCGCGAGCGGGGCCACGGCTCGGACCCACACGGACTGGTCACCTTCTGGACTTCCATCGCCGGCGGTGGGCAGCGCGCCCCCGCGCGCGGCAGCGGTACGACACATCCGCTCGTTCTCGAGGTTGCCGACATGTGCGTCGAGACGCTCACCGACCGGCACCCGGAACGGCACCTCTGGGTGGACGAGCGGGAGGTGGTCGGACGGGTGGGAGCGGCCAGCCCCCAACCCGGCGTCCGCCGGATGCAGAACTCCTGGCTGCCGCCATCACACGGCTGGGCCGTCCTGGAACCACGCGCGCAACGGCTGCTGGCCGACGTGATGCTGCTGCTCAACCTCGCCGACCGGGGACAGGACAACGCCGAACGGGCGCGCAGGCTCAGCCGGGCCAGCCGCGCCGAGCTGCCCCCGTGCCTCACCATCGACCGCAGTGCCATGCGCGTCACCCTCAGCCGCCGCCAGGCCCACGACGTCCAACCGGGCTCCACTTGCATCGACGACTGCCCGTTCCGGCTGTGCCCGCTGCCGCCGAAGGGTGACGAGCTGCCATACCAGATGGACGAAGCCTTCTGTGCCCACCAGATCGACCTCGTCGGCCACCGCTTTCGCGCTCCGGGGCGGGCGAACTGGCAGGCGGTCAACCGGGAGGACCTTCGGACCTTCTGGCGGGAGATGTCCGAACGCATGGCTCCCGCCTGGCGGAAGTAGTCACACGCACGGCCGCGCGCTTCGTCGCGGTCTGACGTCAGGAGCGGCTCAGCGCTCATTGCCGAACGCGCCGGTCGGGTAGACGTAGACGTGGCCGCAGCAACGGGTGGTGCCCGGTGGCATCCGCACCGGATGCGGGGTGAGGCCGCCGGCCATGACCGTCAACGAGACCTCGTCGGTGTGCTGGGGGCAGGTGTACACGGAGGCATCGAGGGAGGCACTGCTGTAGATCTCGATGCGGTCGCTGGCCGCCTGGCCACAGCTGGGCGGCACGAACGGTAGGGCGCTCACGGGTCAGGACCCCATTTCTGACCATGAGCCCGGCCGGTGGATCACCGCGTCTGGCCGATCCTCCGTCCTGGCGGCAGTCGATTCGTCCACATCAGACCAGTCGCCCGCCTGACGTCGCCGGCACTCCGGCTCCGGGCACACGCACCGCCAGCCGAGTTCGGCAGACGGGATCCGATCGCCGCCGCAGCCGTGGTTGACGATCCCGGCGAGGATCACGGGCGCGCAGCCGAGACACGTCGAGTCCTTGACGGCTGGGGCCGGCCTCCGCTTGCGCGGCATTAGATTTCGCCGCCGCGAATCGTCTGCTCCAACGCCCCGACCGAGGCGACGGGGAACTTCGCAACGTACGCCGGGTTCCCGCTGTCCCGCAGGTACCTGTTGTCGCCGTCCATCGCGATCTCGGGGCAGTTCGGGCCGCTCTTGTCGCAACGCAGCGGCGTCCAGTTGAGCCTCGACATCTGGGACCTCCTTTGTTGCGCCGCTCGGTCAAGGCAGCCGGCCGTAGGCGGGGTGGGTTCGTGGCGCACGGCTGGCAAAGGGTCCGCGCGCCCAGTCGATTTCGGAACAGCCGTCGGGCGTGCGGCACCGGCAGCCGCAGCCGCCGTTGTGTGCTCAAGCGTCTGGCGCGCGGAAAACGTCACGGACGCTTGGTCGACGGGCTGGTCGAGGCGGCAAAAGGCGCGTTCTTTCCGGAGATATTGGCCGAAGTCGTCCCCTTCGGCAGCTCATCCGTCCGCGCCGGATAACATCGATTCTCATCGGTCTTTTGTGCTCAGCTTCAAACGGCAGCGGTATCGGGCATCCGCTCGACCTCAACGGCTTTTACGGGCTCGGCCAGTCACCCACACGACACCACTGGCGAACAATAGGTCCCCCACCCGACAAGTCGCCCGCTTCGCCAACAAAGACAAGACTGCCTCGGCGGCTTTCTCCACAACCACGAGCATGCGGTGTGACCTGCACGGACGAGGTTCTCGGCAAGTGCAGGGCGACCGTTCGCCGAACATCGAAGGTCTTGCACCCACCTTCGTATACAACATACGCTCCGAAGGTCGCCGACCCGAGGAGCTGCCATCGAACCCCTTCGCCAGCGAGACGAGCCCGGACGGGCTCCGTCCACTCGGGGCATCGGTGGTGACGGTCGCAGATGCCCGCACCGTCGCTCGAACCCGCCGGCTTCACCAACCGGTCGGCGGTCCCAGCACGTCATGCCCATGCCCCACGCACCGGAGGAGTTCGCGACCAAGCATCTCATCCATCGACAGCGACGATCACGACCACGAGGCTGGCTGCCCGGCGCCGCAGCGCTGGCGCTGGTGGCCTCGCTCGGGTTCGCCGCCCCGGCAGCCGCCGCGCAGGAGCAGCCGACCGGGCAGCGTCCGGTGTTCGAGAACGGCCGAGCCCAGCCGGTGTACGCCGGTGAAGAGATCATCACCCAGAACGTCTGGGTCGAGGTCGAGGGCATGGACACCGACCGGGACGGTGTCAACGACCGCATCCGGGTGCAGATCCGACGTCCCGCGTCGACCGACAAGGGCATCCAGCTGCCGATCATCATGCAGGCCAGCCCCTACTGGGGCGAGGGAGGCGAGTTCCTGAACAACGACGTCCACGTCCCGCTCTACGCCCCGGAGCGGCCGGGCTACGCGCCGCCGCCGGAGCCCGGCCCGTTCCCGTACTTCCCGCTGCCCGACAAGCCGTACGACGGGACCGAGCCGCCGCACCAGACCATCAACGGCGGGACGTACCAGAACGAGTTCCTGTCGCGCGGCTTCATCTTCGCCCACGCACAGATGCTCGGTACGGGCAGCTCGACCGGATGCACCACTGGAGGCGGTCCCGAGGAGCACGAGTCACTCAAGGCGGTCATCGACTGGTTCAACGGCCGGGCCGACGCCTACGACATCGAGGGCAACGCGGTCGAGGCCAACTGGACCACAGGCCTGGTCGGGATGATCGGCACCTCCTATGACGGCACGCTACCGATCGGCGTGGCCACGACCGGTGTGAAGGAACTGCGGGCGATCGTGCCCATCGCGGCGATCTCCAGCTACTACGACTACCGCCGGATGAACGGCACGCCCATCTCGACCAACACCAACCTCGGCGGTGACCAGAACTCGAACCACAACTCCAACATCTCCCGGAAGTACCCGGAGGTCTGTGACTACACCAAGGAAGAGGTCCGGCGGGGTCAGGACCGGCTCACCGGCGAGTACAACGACTGGTGGCGCGAGCGCAACTACCTACCGAACATCGGCAACATCGCCGGCGGCGTCCTGGTGCAACACGGCCTGAACGACCAGAACGTGAAGCTCCGGAACGCGGCCCAGCTCGTTGACGCTCTCGAAAAGAACGGCATCCCCCACCAGGTGTGGCTGCACCAGGGCGGGCACGGCGACCGGGCGCTCTCGAACAACCGGGCGGCCTGGCTGGATCTGCTCAACCGCTGGTGGAGCTACTGGCTGCACGGGGTGGACAACGACGTGCTGGACGAGCCCGCAGCAGTGGTGGAGCGTGAGGACGGCACCTGGACGTCGTACGACAGCTGGCCGGCGCCCGGTTCCGCCGCCACACCCCTCTTCCTGGGCGCGAGTGGCGACAACACCACCGGCAAGCTCACGCTGACCCGCAACGCCGCGGACGGGCCGGTCACCGAGACCTTCATCGACGACATGACGATCGACGCGACGTCCTTCGCCCGCGCCGAACAGTCAAAGAACCGCCTCGCCTACCGCACCGCGCGGCTCACCGAGCCGGTCCACCTCAGCGGGACGGTGCACGTCTCGACCCGGATGTCGATCAACGCCCGGGCCGGGCTCGTCAGCGCGATGCTTGTCGAGTATCCGAAGTCGGGCGACCCGAAGATCATCGCGCGTGGCTGGTCGGACCCGCTGAAGCGGTTCGGACTGGACCGAAGCTTCGGCATCGAGCCGGGCGCACCGTTCATTCACGACTTCGACCTGCAGCCGCACGACTACGTGTTCAGCGAAGGTAGCCAGATCGGCCTCGTCGTGTACTCCAGCGACCGGGTCTTCACCCTCCGGCCGCCGCCGGGTACGGAGCTGAGCCTGTACACGCACCACAACCAGACCAGAGTCGACCTCCCGGTCGTCGGCGGTGCGTCCGCACTCGCGTCCGCCCTCGGCGACGCGTAGGACAGATCAGTTCGGCCCGGTCCGGATGGTGGGTTTCCGCCCACTCGGGCCGGGCCGGGCACCGTCCACATGTTCACCAATGTGGGCGGCACACCGCGCCTGGTCGGGCTGAGGTTCACCGGCACATCGATACACCGCAAATTGCCGCATTTCAGTGAAAATCGGCGTGTCAGGTGCGTAACCTGCCGGACATGGTCTCTCGTACCTGGCGTAACCTTCTGCTCACAGCACTCGGGATGGGCGTGCTCGCCGGCGCCGGCCAGCTCGGCATCGCGTTCGCCTTCGGCATCGTCCAGCTCACCGGCGCGCCCGCCGGCGCCACCGTCAACCAGTGGCCTGCCCAGTTGGTCTGGGTGGGCTGGTTCGCGGCGCACGCCGCCGTAGCCGGCACCGTCGTCACCGCACGCCTGGCCCGCCGGCACGGGCTGCTGGGAAGCACGGGCAGATTGGTGGCCATCGCCGCCGCCGCCGCGCTGGGCGCCACCGTTGTGGCACCGCTCTGCGCCCGGCCGGCTCAGGCCGCCGAGCACTTCTCTGTGGACCCGATCTCGGCCGTCGGCATCTGCGCGATCCTCGGTGCGCTGGTCGGCGCCGGTGCCGCGATTGCCGTACTGGTGCGGCCGCCGCTGGGCTGGAACCTGGCGGCGGTGGGCGTCGTGGTCTGGCTGGTGGCGCTCGTCTCGGTCGTTCCATCACTCTCGACCGCCGGGCCGTTGCCCGCCGTACGGCTCGGTGTGCTGGAGCCGACCGTCCTCGACATCGGCGCGGCCGGCCGTCAGGCGGTCCTGATTCTGCCGGCGGCGGCCCTGCTCATCGGCGCGGTGACCGGTGGGCTGGCTCGCTGGCGCGGGCATTCGCCGCTGGTCAACGGCGTGACCGGCGCGGCCGGCATGGTGCTGGTCGCGTTCGCCTACCTGGCCGCCGGTCCGGGCGACGCCGTCGACCGGTACCAGATCACGCCGTACTACGGCGCGCTGCTCGCCGTCGCCGCCGGTGTGCTCGGTTCGGGCGTCGCCGCGTCGTTCCGCTGGCCGCGCGTACGGCGCGCCGCCGAAGCGCCGGCCGACGAGCCGACCGACGTCCTCCGTCCGCTGTCCGCCGACCCGGCCGTGCCGCAGGCCATGACGCCGGCCGCTGGTGGTACGACCGACGAGCCGGAGCCCCTGGCCGGCCTGCGACCGGTCGCCGGCGCGACCGCGGCGAAGTCCACGATCGCGGCCGAACCGCTGGGCTTCGGTGCGCCGGCCGGCAGCCGGGACGCCGGCGTCGTACCGGCTGCCACCGCCACATCGGCCACACCCGCCGAGTTCCACGCACCGGGCGACCTCGCCACAGCCGCCGACCTCGACCACATCCGGGAGACATCGGAGCCCGCGACCGTTGCCCATCTTCCCGCGGTCCCCGGCGGGGACGGCTCCGGGACGGTGGCGGCGGAGGCCGGCAACACCGAGCCGGACGGGACGGCGACCGACGGGACACTTGCCGCCCCGGGGACCCGCCGGATTTACCAGCCGCCGAAGACCGATCGGGTACGGGTCCAGGCGCCCCGGCCGGTCGTTCCGGCGCGGCGGGTGCCACCCTCGACCGAGCCAGGCGCGGGTGCCGAGGCGACCCACCAGGCCGGCCCGCAGGAGGGGCCGCAACCGGCCCTGCCACCTCGGCACCGGCCGCCCCTGCCCAACCTGGATCGGGCCGCGACCTGGGACGCTCTCGCGACCGCCCGACGCGCCGGTCCCCCACCCACGACCGCCGCCGCCACGGCATCCGCAGTCGAGGCGGGACGGGCCGGCGGCCGGCTGGGCCTGTTCCGGCGCAACAGGTCCCGGGGCGACGCGGACGGCGCGGGCACTCGAGCGGATGGCGGGCCGCTGCCGAGACAGGACGCGGAGTTCGTCGACTGGGTGAACCAGCTGGGCAAGCCGGTGGCGGACAACGGTCCGGATCAGGAGAACGGTGGCAAGTCCATCCGCTCCACCGGCCGCCACCCCGGCGTTTGACCTCCGCTGTCAGGACCGCCGCCGCACCAACGACCTGCTCGCGCTCGGTGTGCCGCAGGAGTTGACCGGACGCGGGCGCTCGTACGGGTCGTAGTGCCGAGAGTTGCCCGAGTAGAGGAAGCGAAGCCGAAGCGATGACAGACATTCCACCGGGGGCGCCCGCCTGGGTCGACCTGGTCACCACCGACCTGCCCGGCGCGGCGCGGTTCTACGCGCCCCTGTTCGGCTGGGCCGTCGCCGAGGCGGACCGGCAAGCCGCCACTGACGGTCACCTCGTCTTCCATCAGCAGGGCAAACCGGTGGCCGGTGCCGGGCTGCGGGCCGACCCGCAACAACCGCCCGCCTGGATGCCCTACCTGGCGACCGACGACGCCGAGGCGGCCTGCCAGCGGGTGACGGCCGCCGGCGGCTGGATCCTGAGCGAGCCCATCGACGTCCCCGGGTCCCGGCGAACGGCGCTCCTGGCCGACCCGGCCGGGGCACCGTTCGGGGTGTGGCAGTCCCTCGGCATGCCGGGGGCCGAGGTGTTCGACGTGCCCGGCTCGCTGACCTGGCCCGAGCTGGCCACGCGGGAGTGGGACGGGGCGAAGGAGTTCTACGGGTCGGTGTTCGGCTGGACGGCGGACGACCAACCGATGGGCCCGATCAACTACACCACCTGGCATCTGGACGGCCGGCCGGTTGCCGGGATGATGCCCATGCTCGGCGACGATTGGGGTGACCTCCAGCCGCACTGGATGGTCTACTTCGCGGTATCGGACACCGACGCCGTCGCCGACGAGGCGCAACGGTTGGAAGGGCTGGTGTCCGTGCCACCGACCGATCTGACGCGGGGCCGGTTCGCGGTGCTCACCGATCCGCAGGGGGCGTTCTTCTCGATCCTCGGGACCACCCCACCCTGACCGGTACGCGGCTGCGGACGCACCGGCACCACCAGCGGCCCGTGGCGGCCCCGACATCGTTTCGTCGAGGCTCTCAATCGTGGCGAGCCCCGGTCGATCACTGAAGGATCGACCGGGGCTCGTCTGCTGGAGCCGGGTCAGGCGAGGTCGAACCGGTCGAGTTCCATGACCTTGGCCCAGGCCGCGACGAAGTCGACCACGAACTTCTCGCGGGCGTCCTGGCTGGCGTAGACCTCCGCGAGGGCCCGCAGCTGCGAGTTGGAGCCGAAGATGAGGTCGACCGCGGTGGCGGTCCACTTCACCTCATCGGTGGCCAGGTCCCGGATCTCGTACACGTGCTCCTCGGACTCCGACGCCTTCCACCGGGTGCCCGGGGAGAGCAGGTTGACGAAGAAGTCGTTGGTGAGCACGCCGGGCCGGTCGGTGAGGACGCCGTGCGCCGTGCCGCCGACGTTGTTCCCGAGGGAGCGCAGGCCACCCACGAGGACGGTCATCTCCGGGGCGGTCAGGTCGAGCATGTAGGCACGGTCGACGAGCAGTACCTCCGGCTGGGTCTTCTCGCCGGGACGCAGGTAGTTGCGGAATCCGTCAGCGCGCGGCTCGAGGACCCGGAAGGACTCGACGTCGGTCTGCTCCTGGCTGGCGTCGGTACGGCCCGGGTGGAACGGCACGGTCACCTCGACGCCGGCGTCACGTGCCGCCTTCTCGACCGCGGCCGAGCCGGCCAGCACGATCAGGTCCGCGAGCGAGATCTTCGCGCCACCGGCGGAGTTGAACTCCCGCTGGATGCCCTCAAGGGTCTCCAGGACCGTCGCGAGCTGCTCGGGCTGGTTGACCTCCCAGCTGCGCTGCGGCTCGAGGCGGATTCGCGCCCCGTTGGCGCCGCCGCGCTTGTCGGTGGACCGGTAGCTCGCGGCGGAGGCCCAGGCGGTGGAGACCAGCTGCGCGGTGGTGAGGCCGGAGGCCAGGACCTTGGACTTGAGGGCGGCGATGTCGTCGTCACCCACGAGTTCGTGGTCGACGGCAGGCACCGGATCCTGCCACAGCTGGGTCTCCGGGACCCATGGCCCGAGGAAGCGGCTGACCGGGCCCATGTCGCGGTGCAGCAGCTTGTACCAGGCCTTCGCGAACGCCAGCGCGAACTCGTCGGGGTTCTCGAGGAAACGGCGGGAGATCTTCTCGTACGCCGGGTCGACGCGCAGCGCCAGGTCGGTCGTGAGCATCGTCGGCTTGTACTTCTTCGACGCGTCGAACGGGTCCGGGATGATCTCGGGGGCGTCCTTGGCGACCCACTGCTTCGCGCCACCCGGGCTGGTGGTGAGTTCCCACTCGAAGCCGAAGAGGATCTCGAAGAAGCGGTTGCTCCACTGCGTCGGCCGGTCGGTCCACGTCACCTCGAGACCGCTGGTGATCGTGTCCGGGCCCTTGCCGCTGGCATGGGTGCTCAGCCAGCCCAGACCCTGCGCCTCCAGCGGGGCGCCTTCGGGCTCCGGGCCCACGTGGTCGTCGGCGACAGCGGCGCCGTGGGTCTTGCCGAAGGTGTGCCCACCGGCGATGAGGGCGACGGTCTCCTCGTCGTTCATCGCCATGCGGGCGAAGGTCTCGCGGATGAAGTGCGCCGCCGCGGCCGGGTCGGCGTTGCCGCGCGGCCCCTCCGGGTTGACGTAGATGAGACCCATCTCGGTCGCACCGACGCCGCCCACCATCTCCTTCTCGGAGGCGTAGCGCTCGTCGCCGAGCCAGGTGTCCTCCGGGCCCCAGAAGATCTCCTCGGGCTCCCAGACGTCCTCCCGCCCGAAGCCGAAGCCGAAGGTCTTGAAGCCCATCGACTCCAGGGCGACGTTGCCGGCGAGCACGAGCAGGTCGGCCCACGAGATCTTCTGACCGTACTTCTGTTTGACCGGCCACAGCAGCCGGCGTGCCTTGTCCAGGTTCGCGTTGTCCGGCCAGCTGTTGAGCGGGGCGAACCGCTGCGCGCCGTCGCCCGCGCCGCCGCGACCGTCGTGGATCCGGTAGGTGCCCGCGGCGTGCCAGCTCATCCGGATCATCAGGCCGCCGTAGTGGCCGAAGTCGGCCGGCCACCAGTCCTGGGAGGTGGTGAGGACCTGAATGATGTCCTGCTTGAGGGCTTCGACGTCGAGCTTGGCGAACTCCTTGGCGTAGCTGAAGTCCGCCCCCAGCGGGCTGCCCTTCGGCGACTGGGCGTGCAGCACCGACAGGTCGAGCTGGTTGGGCCACCAGTCGCGGTTGGTGCGCGGCCGGCCGCCGGTCTTGGGCGTCGGCGAGTCGATGGCCGGGTTCTCGCTCTCGCTGCCGTGCGCGGTCACCGAGTCGTGCGCGACCGGGCAGCCGGCGGCCGCCTTCTTGTCCACACCCTGCGCGCTGGAGGGCTGGTCCTGGGTGTCGCTCATGAACTTCCTTCCGAACTGACGGATCGCTGGGACGTACGTTCGGCCGCACAGTCGGGGCAGGTACCCCAGTAGACGACCTCCGCCTCGTCGACCACGAACGCGTGATCTCCGGAGGCGGTGAGACAGGGAGCGTGGCCCACGGCGCAGTCGACGTCGGCGATGGCACCGCAGGAGCGGCACACGACGTGGTGGTGGTTGTCGCCCACCCGCAACTCGTACCTCGCGGTCGCGCGGGCGGGTTGGATGCGTCGCGCCAGACCGGCGTCGGTGAGTGCGCGCAGCACGTCGTACACCGTCTGGTGGGAGACCGTGGGATGGTCCGCCCGTACCAGTGAGATCACCGTGTCGGTGTCGACGTGCGGATGGTCGCGCAGCGCCGCGAGCACCGCCAAACGGGGCCCGGTCACACGCAACGAGGCCGCCCGAAGCTGAGCCTCGAAACCGGACGTCATCTGCTGAACATAGCCCAATCTTCTGGAACTGCTCAAGATTTGACTCGGCTTCAATCCACTCAGTTCGCCCTTCGTCGGACATCGGTCACGAGGCCGCGGCCCGTTCGCGGATCTCCACCGCCGTCTCGAGCATCTGCTGGGTGCTGGTGAACCAGTCCTGCAGATTCAGATCCACGATGAGCTCGTCTGCGCCAGCCTCGGCGGCCGTTCGGACATCGTCCATGATCTGGTCGAGGGTGCCGACGAACGGGGCTCGGCCAGGTCCGGCCGGACGGTCGGTGAAGGTCACGTTCCCTACCACGATCATCTCCATCCGGCTCGTGTCCCGGCCATGGCCAGCGGCCATCTCCCGGATACGGTCCCAGCTTGCCCGCAATTCTGCGGCTCCGGCCGGCCCGGGGGTGCTGAGGAACGGCAGCCGTGCCTGGACAAGCCGCAGACCCTCTACGTCCCCGACGTGACACCCGAAATGGTCGACACACTGCAACACGAACAAGCTCGGCTGTCCGAACGCATCGAGTGCCTGACCCGCAACCGAGACGCAATCGCCGACTACCTGGAGACGGTTCTCAAAGTGCGCTCCGGCGACGACACGCCGCTGCTATCGCCTGCCCGGTGTGACTGAGGCATCATCATGGCGGTGAGCTGAGATGCCCACGTCGACCGGCAGAGGCATCAGACCCGCCAAGGACTCGCGGCACGCACGAGTTGAGCCATCGCTGCGAGACGAGTTCCCCAGGAGCAGCCGATGATCAGCGACGCAACGCTCACCCGGATCAACGAAGCGGTGCAGTTGCATCATCACCAGGGCCGGCGTGAGGCCGCGCGTGACCTGTTCGCGCAGATCTGGGACGAGATCGGCGGGCAACAGGGCGATCCCCTGCACATCTGCGTCCTCGCGCACGCGATGGCCGATGTGCAGGACGACGTCCACCAGGAGCTGATCTGGGACCAGCGAGCACTGGCGGCGGCCGACCTGCTTACCGACACCCGGGTGGCGCAGGCCGGGGTGACGCTGCCGGTGGCCGGCCTGTATCCGTCGTTGCACCTCAACCTGGCAGAGTGCTACCGCAAGCTCGGCGACCTCGACCGTGCCCGCGAGCACCTCCAGCGTGCGCAGGCGGGAATCGGCGCGCTCGGCGATGACGAGTACGCGCAGCTGATCAAGAGCGGCATGGACCGGCTGACGCAGGAGCTGACCTCCGAGTAATCGCGCCAAGGCGGGCGCAGTCGTCAGGGGACCGGCTCCCTGGCAGGGCGCTCGAGCTGAGGTGGCGGTCAGCCTTCGGGATACCGCTACCCACCGGGGCAGCGGGTATCGCCGCCGCTGTGCTCCTGGCAGATCGTGGGCGGTGGAGGGGGAGGCGGGGCCGGGGCGAAATCGCGGTACGCTCCGACGGCGACCGGGACAGCGAGTACGCCCAGACCGAGCGCGATGACCAGGTAGACGGCGGCGGTCCGGCGCAAGAGCCCGCTGCGGGCCACGACGGCGATCACCGCCGGGCCGGCCACCACCTCTGCGGCCAGGAGCAGCAGTGCCACGTTCGCCTTGCGCGCCAGTGCGTCGGCGCCGGCGCCCTGGTCGCTGTGCTGGTCCGCCCAGCCCTCGAGGCCGATGCTGAAGATCCACCCGAGCAGCACCAGCGCGCCGATGAGCCATGCCACCGTCAGCAGCGCGACGGCGCCTGGCGCCCACGGCGCCGCAGGTCGGCGATCCACGCCCGCACGGTATAGACGACAGGCAAGTGAGGCGAAGGTGGCAACCGGCCGGCGGTAGATCCGGTCATCCGGTCGTGTGCCTGCCGACCGACTGTTCGCCGACCGCGCCAGGCTGAGACGACTCAGGCATCGCGTCCAGTGCGCCCGCCGCGATTTGCAGGGCCGGCCTGCCCGCCGGGCGCGATGGGTCATGACGACAGGCGGACCTTGATCGGAGCGGCCGCGGCGGCGGTCGTTCCCGCCGACGGAGAAGCTGCGACTGCCACCTCCCCCTGTTCCTCGCGCACCCGGTACCGGTAGCGCAGTGGTGACACGCCCACCTCGCGCTTGAAGGCGGTGCTGAAGGCACTCTCGGACGCGTATCCCAGGTCGGAGGCCAGCGACCCGACACGGACGTCGCCGTCGCGGAGCGCTCGTTGCGCGAGCAGCATCCGCCACCGGTTGAGATAGGTGACCGGCGGCATCCCCGCAACGGTCCGGAAGCGTTCAGCGAACGACGTGCGCGACATCGCCGCCGCACGCGCCAACTCCTGCAGGCCCCAGGGTTTTCCAGGTTCGTTGTGCATGAGGGTGAGCGCCGGGCGCAGCCGTTCGTCGGTCAGCGCCCGTAGCCAGCCTGGAGTCAGCTCGGCCTGGTCGACGTAGGCGCGCAGCACCTCCAGCAGCAGAAGCTGACCGTGCTGCCGGATCGCGAACGCCGATCCGATCCGATCGGCCGTCGCCTCGTCGAACAGCCGGTCGAGGCTTGCGCGCAGGCTGCTGGCCGCGGCGACCGATGCCCGTACGTGCGCGACCGGAGGGAGCGCCTGCAGCAGCAGTGTCCGACCAGCCTGGTTCAGGTCCACGCGTACACCGATGACGACGTCGTCGGTGTGACGGTCGGCGCCGGCGAGGCCGGCCTGGGGGTCGGCCGCCTCCGGGACGATCACGTGGGGCGGGCCATCGCCGGTGCCGCCTTCGAGCTCCAGCCACGACCGGCTGTTCACGATCGCGACGTCGCCCGGCTCGAGCTCGACCGGGTCGCCGACGCCGTCGGTGGTCAGCCGGGCGCTGCCGCTCACCATCGCGAAGAACTTCAGGGGATCCTGCACCGACGCGCGCGAGACCCACCGACCCGTGGCGGCCATCCCGCCGGTCAGTAGCCCGCGCACCTCGACGAAGTCCAACACCTCGGATAACTGATCGGCGGCCATCCCCGTACTATCACGCAAGAAATTCGGACCGACAACTATTCAGGGTCCGCAGGTGCGGGCGCACAGTGGTGGCTATGACGCAGAACATGGCCCACAGGCAGCACCCCATCGGCTCCGGGTTCACCGCGGCGTCGACGGCCGACGAGGTGCTCGCGGGGATCGACCTGTCCGGCACCAACATCGTCGTCACCGGCGGCCACCAGGGACTCGGCCTGGTGACGACTCGGGCGCTGAGCAAGGCGGGCGCATCCGTGATGGTGGCCGCGCGTAACCCAAACCGGGCGGCGGCCGGGTTGACAGGCATCGAGCGCGTCGACACCGGCCGGCTCGACCTCCTCGACCCAAGCTCGATCGACGCCTTTGTCGCCCAGTACCTCGACTCGGGGCGCCCGCTGCACATCCTGATCAACAACGCGGGCATCATGGGCGGCCCCCTGGTCCGGGACGCCCGCGGGTACGAGTCGCAGTTCGCGACCAACCACCTCGGACACTTCCAGCTGACCCTCGGTCTGCTGCCCGCCCTACGGGCCGCGAGCGGCGCCCGAGTCGTCAACCTCACCTCCGGAGGGCACCGCGTGTCCGACATCCGCTGGGACGACCCGCACTTCACCAGCGGGTACGACCCCATGGGGATGCTCGGATACGGCCAGTCGAAGACTGCCAACGTGCTGTTCGCCGTCGAATTGGACCGCCGATGGGCTGCGGACGGAATCCGGGGCTACGCCGTGCACCCGGGCATCATCCACGGAACGAATCTGGGACCCCACATCGCTGAGGGGGTGGCGCGCACGGACACGTTGAGCGACGAGCAGCTGCGGACCATGGGGCTGATCGACGAGTCGGGCCGGCCGGTCATCGACCCCGACCGCGAGCACAAGACGCCACAGCAGGGCGCCAGCACCAGCGTCTTCGCCGCGACCAGCCCGCTGCTGACCGATATCGGCGGCGTCTACCTCAAGGACAACGACATCTCGCCGCTGGACGAGAACCCAGAGCCCATCATCTTCGGCTCCGGGACGCTACCGCCCGCCACCGTCGTGCCGCATGCCATCGACCCGCAGTCCGCACAGCGCCTCTGGGACCTGAGTGAGGAGCTGCTCAAGGCGTAAGCGGGCGCCCTTCCCAGACCCTAGGCACTACGCCTGGCCCCCATGCTGTTTTGTCGGACCGTCCACGTGCCGGCACGGATCGTGGATGGTCCGACAGGTCACGGCGGCGTTGATGGTTCACCTCGGTTGGGCTGGTTCGTCTGCTGGGCGGGGTTCGCTGTGCGTTCCGCACTGACGGCAATGCTGCCCAGTAGGGCGAGCGCCTGCTCTGAGGGTGTGCCAGGTTCGGCATGGTAGATCACGAGGACCTGGTTGTCGGTGCCGGCGACGATCAGCTTCTCCCGGTACAGCTCGAGGTCACCGACTTCAGGATGGTGTAGGCGAGCCTGGCTGCTGGTGCGTCGGACGACGTCCTGCCGGACCCAAAGCCGTCTGAAGCGTTCGCTCTTATTGGAGAGCTCGCCGACAAGTGCCAGCATCCGGGGGTCCGTCGTTTCGGTGCCCATGACGGCGCGCAGTTGGCCGACGGCGGCGGCAGTCGCCTGCTCCCAGTCGTCGTGCAGTTCCCGGTCGCGCGGGTCGAGAAACGCGGCGGCCAGCCGGTTGACGCCGGTACGCATGTTTGGCGACAAGGCTTGGGCCAGTTGGTTCGCGGCGAGCACTGTCAGATAGCGGTCCTCGACGAACGCGGGCATGGGCAGCGCGTCGAGCAGGCGGAGCGTGCCGGCGGGTACCTTTTCGACGCGTACCTGCGGGGCGCGCTTGGGGCGGGGCTGCGTGAGGGCGTACAGATAAGTCGTTTCGGCTACGTCGAGTTGAAGGACCCGGGCGAGGGCGTCCAGCACCTGGGCGGACGGGGTGCGGTCGCGCCCCTGCTCCAGGCGCAGGTAGTAGTCGGTGCTGATGCCGGCGAGCATCGCGACCTCTTCACGACGCAATCCCGGAGTACGGCGGTATCCCGTCGCTGGCAGGCCCACATCCTCGGGCCGCAGCCGCTCGCGTCGGGCGCGTAGGAACTCACCGATCGCGTTGATCCGCTCCTCCATGCGCACAACAGTAGGTTGCTGCTGCGCTCGGTGACTGTCCCTGCTGTTCCCAGGAAGTCGGGGACCTGGTTGAGCGGATCCAGAAGGGCGATTCTGGAGCGGTCAACCTGATCAACGACTCTTAGATACCTCGCAGACAGGCGGATAATATGCAAAGAGTCTCGCTCGGCGGCCTCACCGTCTCCGCGGAAGGGCTTGGCTGCATGGGCATGAGCTCCGTCTACGGCGCGGCCGACTGGGACGAGTCCATCGCCACCATCCGGCGCGCACTGGATCTCGGCGTCACCCTGATCGACACTGCCGCCGCGTACGGCACCGGCCACAACGAGGTACTCGTCGGAAGGGCGATCGCCGGCCGGCGCGAGGAGGTGCAACTGGCCACCAAGTTCGGCATGGACTTCACCACGGCGCGCGGCAAGGTCGTGATCAGGAACGATCCTGACGCCATCAAGGCCTCCGCCGACGCCTCGCTGCTGAGGCTCGGCACCGATTACATTGATCTGTTCTATCTGCATCGGGTGGACCCCGAGGTGCCCCTCGAGGACTCGATCGGCGCCCTCGCCGAACTCGTCCAAGAGGGCAAGGTGCGTCACCTCGGCCTATCCGAAGTCACCGGCGATCAGTTGCGCGCCGCGCACAGAATCCACCCGATCGCGGCCGTTCAAAGCGAGTACTCGCTCTGGACGCGCGACCCCGAGACGGTGGTGGCCGAGGCGGCTCGGGAACTGGGAGTCGGACTCGTCGCCTACTCGCCACTGGGCCGGGGCTTCCTCACCGGGACCGTCGACCCTGCCCAGCTCGCTCCGAGCGACGGGCGCCGCCGCCTGGCCCGCTTCGCCCAGGAAGCGGCGGCAGCAAACCAGGCGATCGCCGACGAGGTCAGGCGGATCGCGGAAAGCAAGGGCGTCACAGCGGGCCAGGTGGCTATCGCGTGGGTCGCCGCCCGGAGCGAGAAACTGGGCATTCCGGTGGTGCCGATCCCCGGCACCAAGCGGGTGTCATGGATCGAACAGAACGCCGCCGCCCTGCAGGTGCAGCTCACAGCGGAAGACATCGGAGACCTCGACGATCTGGCCGATCAGGTCGTGGGCGCCCGCTACTAGGCCGCGCCTCGAAGGCGGGTCGTTACTCGGCGACGCGGCCTGCTCCGATACCCCGGCAACCGGCCAGATCGTTCGTCCCCGCCGAGGTCGTGATCCGCGTCCACCCGATGGCTCCGGTGTCGCTCCTGCGCCGCGCTGCCGGCCGCGCTGGTGCATGCCACCTGCGCCACCCGACCGTCGACGACCACCGCTGTGCCCTCATCGAGCCCTAGGCTGACGCCATGCCGGCGGAGCGTGAAGTGATCGACCTGGATGAGCGTGACCAGCCGGCGACGGCGGGCATCACTGACGACCATCTCCGGGCCAGACGGAGGGCGGCTGTCCGGCTCGTCGCCGCCTTTGTGGTCGGCGTCCTGCTCGGTGGTTTCGCTGTGAGCGAGCTTCGGGGCTCGCAGGAGGAGCGGGCGCGGAACTCCTCGGTCGCACTCGTGGCATTCCCCGCATCCATCGGTGGCGGGGGTACGGACGCTCTGGGCGCTCTCCAACTGGACGGGCAACTGGCAGTGATCAACGCCGGACCCGCACCGATCACGGTTCGTGCGGCGACTGGGCAGGGGCAGGGAGTGCTGGTCCGTGACACCGGCACGTCTCGGTCGCTGCGCCCCGGCGGTACGACGTGGATCGATGTCGAGCTGCGCCTCGACTGCGTGACGGCGTTCGGGAGTGAGCCGTTGTCGATGCGATTTTCGGTTGAGACCGGCGATGGACGGATCAGCGAGTTCAGCTACCCCATCGCGCTGGTGGGGAGCATGTGGCAGGTCGGGACTGAGCAGCTGTGCGCGAACCTCCGTGCGATCGAGAAGCGCGACGGAGGGCGTTGAAGCAGCGAAGCTGCAAGTTCAACCGCGTTGACCAACGCGTCTGATCTAGACCAAAGAGCCATAGGTCAAGGGCCTATACCAACGTGATATACGTGGCTTGTGGACCTGCTCGCACATCTTGAGGCGTACGTCGCCGTCGCCGAGGAGGCCAGCTTCTCCAGGGCCGCGGACCGCCTCTACGTCGCGCAACCGGTGCTCAGCCGACGGATCAAAACGTTGGAGCAGCGCCTCGGCGGCGAACTGTTCGACCGCTCCCGGCGCCAGATCACCAATACCGACTTCGGCGTCCTGCTGCTCCCGTACGCCAAGGACGTGCTGAGCCGTGTCGACCGTCTGCGCAAGGTTGCCACGGCGGCGCGGACCTCGGCGCCGCAGACCCTCGGTGTGCCGCCGGACTCCGACCCGACCGCACTGGCCCGCGCCATCCGTGCCGGAGCCCAGCGGGGCGTGACGATCCGCGTGCAGGAACTGTCCGCTGAGCAGCGGGCGAGTCTTCTGAGCGACGGCTCGCTGGCCTTCGCGCTGCTGCGCGTGCCGCCGGAGACAGCAACCCATCAGGTACCGCTCGGCCTGGCCTCCGCCGTAGCGATGAGCAGCTCGTCGGGTAGCCGGCCGATGCATCTCGAGAGTCTGCGGCCGCGACGAGGCGCCGGCAACGTCTCCTCACCGGCGATCCTCCTCACCTCCGAGGACCAGGTCGGATTCGCCGCGGAACGGTTCGACAAGGCGATCGCTCGCGCCGGCCTACCGCCCGCGCGCGTCCGCCGCGTCGCGGCCACCGCCACCGCGGTGGCCGAAACCCTCGCGGGGCATGCCGTACTGCTGTGCACGAAACCGTTCGCGCGCCGCCACGACTTGGCGTGGACTCCGCTGGCCGATTCCGCACTGCATCGCGGCTACGAATTCGCGGTGGCCAGCCGCGTCAGCAACCGCGAAGACTCCGTGCTCGACTGGTTGGAGCCCCTGGTCGCCGACGCGATCGGCGCTGTTGGCCGTCCCTCCGACAAACCGGCTGCGGCAGGCAGCGGCTCCAACGCGCCGGCCCCGCAGATCCGGTCGACGGCGCGCTGATGACGCCTCCTCGCCCCGCGTTCGTCGCCAGTACGGCGGATCTCCTCTCAGTCGCCGAGTCGATCGCCGAGCAGTGGCAGCAGGTCGGCGCCGGGGGCCATCTACTCGCCCGCAACATCGACACCGGCGAAGAACTCGGCTTCGACATCGACGTAGCTGTACCGCTGGCGTCGGTCGCCAAGGTCCCGTTGGCCTTGGTGGTTCTGGATCGGATCGCGGCCGGAGAGCTCGATCCGGCGATGCCGGTGACCATCGACCCGGCGACCAAGAGCCTCGGCCCCACGGGCGTGGCCGCGTTCCGCTACCCCGCGACGCTGGCCGTCGCCGACCTGATCCACCAAATGCTGACCGTCAGCGATAACGCCAGCGCCGACGCGCTGTTGGACCTGGTCGGTGTCGGCGCCGTCGACGAGCGCCTGCGCGCGTGGGGATGCGGCGGGATCCGGGTGCGTCACCGCATGCAGCGCATGTACGAATGCGCCGTCGGCATCACCGGTAACGACTTCGAACTCGCCCGGGAACTGGCGATCCGGGATGATGCCGCCGGCCAGCATTCCATCGAGACGCTCAATCCCGCCTATGCGAACGTCGGCAGCGCCGCGGCTTTGGTCGAACTGCTGCAGCGGGTGTGGCTCGACCGAATCTCGCGACCCGAGGCCACTGCCGAGCTTCGCCGCCTGATGGCGTTGCAGGTCTTCAACCAGCGCCTCTCCAGCGACCTACGTGCCGACACGGTACGTGTCAGCGGCAAGACCGGCTCCTTCCTACACCTGCGGCACGAGATCGGCGTCGTGACGACAGAATCCGGCGAGCGGGTAGCGATCGCCGCTCTCACCCGCTCTCACCGTCGAGCGAGCATCGCCCACGACATCGACCTCGCCATCGGTGCCGCCGCCCGCTCCGCCTTCGAACGGCTCCGCGGCTGAGCTCGGAGTTACCGTGCGGGTCTCGTCGGGTGCACCGAGCCACACGCATCGAGGCCGGCCCGCTGAACCCCGGACCTGGCCGCTCGCGTATCAACGTCCAGCGCCTGCCGAGCGCTGACCGCCGCTCGAACCCATCCGGACCATGCATATCACAACGCTATAGCTCCTTGAGATATAGCTCTTGGACCTAGATCAAAAACGCTGGTTAGCTCGGCTTGACCTTGCAGCCGAAACTAGTTCGACGAGCGGAGTACCGATGCCGCGTAACGCTTCCCCCTTCCGCCGCGCGCCTGCACCGCGGACCCGCCGTGGCCGTAGCCGACTCACCAAACACCGCCGGGCCGCCACCACCGTCGGCGTAGTACTACTCGCCGCCCTGCTCGGCCCCGCCGGCAGTGCGGAGGCCGCGCTCGAGCACACTGCCGCGGCCTCCCATGTCGAAGGTGTTCTCCCGGATGGCTCCCCCTACGTGATGGACGTGCCGGCGAACTGGAACGGCACCGTGCTGCTGTACAGCCACGGGTACGTGCCGGACAACTCGTCGAACCCGGCCCGGAATGCGCCCAGTGACTATGCCCGCGACGCGTTGCTGGAGGCCGGATACGCTCAGATCGGATCCTCGTACCCGGAGACCGGCTGGGTCGTGGAGCAGGCGCTGCCCGACCAACTCGCCACGCTGGACAAGTTTCAGGCCCGGTTCGGCCCGGCTCGGCGAACGATCGCCTGGGGCACATCCATGGGCGGCATGATCACGACCGGGCTCGCCGAACGGTTCGGCGGCCGGTTCGACGGCGCGGTGGCGATGTGCGGGCTCGAACAAGGCGCCGTGGCCAACTACAACAACGGCCTCGACACGATTTTCGCCATCCGTACCCTGCTGGCGCCGGGCTCGACCGCGCCGTTGGTTCGCCTGCCCGACCAGGCCACGGCACTCGCCTCGGCCGCCGAACTGACCGCCGCCCTCGATGCGGCACAAGCGACAGCGCAGGGCCGCGCACGGATCGCGCTGGCCGCGGCGTTGCGCAACACCCCGGCGTGGACCAACCCGGCGCAGCCGGAGCCAGACGCGGACGACTACGACACCGCGCAGCGCAACCAATTCGAAATACTCCACCAGGTCATCACCCAGACGCTCACCTGGCGGCAGGACGCCGAAGAGCATGCCGGCGGCAACATGTCCTGGAACACCGGCGTCGACTACGCCCGAATCTTGGCTCACTCCCCCAACCGACAGGAGGTCGAGGAGTTGTACGCGCGGTCCGGAATGTCGCCGCGCAATGACCTGGCCGCGCTGGACGCCGCGCCGCGCATCACCGCTGATCCGACAGCAGTCAGCTACATGAGCCGGAACATTTCCTTCACCGGCCGGCTCACCAAGCCGATGGTAAGCATCCACACCATCGGTGACCCGCTCGTTCCGGTACAGGCGGAGCAAGCCTATGCCGAAGCGGCCCGCGACGCCGGGCGCTCGCCGTTGCTACGCCAGGCGTACGTGCATCGCGCCGGACACTGCACCTTCACCACCGGTGAAATGCTGGCAGCCGTCCGCACCCTCGAACACCGGATCGGCACGGGGCAGTGGCCCGACACCGGACCAGCCGCGCTGAACAGACTCGCGGCTGAACTGGATCCCACGGCCATCCACGCCTACGCCACATACCGGCCTGACCCGTACCCCCGCCCGTTCCAGCTGCCGCTGTGACGCTGTGAGGCCCCAGGGCTGTCCGCCGGCCTGAGACCCGGCGGACACCCTGGGCGCCAGTCATACCCTGAACCGATCCTCGGGGATCGACCGGTTGCAAGAGGGAAAGTAGGTATCACCGGATGTCCTCCGCGCGGTCCGGCCCGTCCCGACGCTCTCTGCTGGTCGCCACCGCCCTCCTGCCGCTGGTAGGGTGCGGCGCATCTGATCGCTCTGCCGCCAGACCGTCCCCGACACCCGGCCGCCGATCGGTCCCCGCGCCGTCCCCAACGCCGAACCGCAGCGCCGCCGGAGACGGCTCGCGCTTCGCGACGCTCGAGTGCAAGCACGATGCCCGTCTCGGTGTGTATGCCCTGGCGACCGGTACCGGCGCCACAGTGGCCTACCGCGCGGATGAACGGTTCGCGTTCTGCTCCACCTTCAAGGCATTCGCCGCGGCGGCCGTCCTGCACCGAAACCCGCTCCAGCATCTGGCCGAGCGCGTCACCTACACCGAGGCCGACGTCAACTCAATCTCGCCGATCACCAAGAACCACGTCCGCAGTGGGATGACCATCAGGCAACTATGCGACGCCGCCGTCCGCTACAGCGACGGTACGGCGGGAAACCTCCTGATGCGCGACCTCGGCGGTCCGGCAGAGTTGACCGCCTACCTGCGCCGACTCGGCGACACCGTGAGCCGCATGGACGACTACGAGCCGCAGCTGAACCGGGTCCCCCCACATGATCCGCGCGACACCACAACTCCCCGGGCCATCGCCACCAACTACCGGAAGCTTCTACTCGGTGACGCGCTGAGCGCCGACAAACGCGCCCTGCTCACGGGCTGGCTCAACCACAACACCACCGGCGCCAAGCGCATCCGGGCTGGAGTTCCCAAGGGATGGACCGTGGCCGACAAGACCGGAACCGGCGACTACGGCCGCGCAGTCGACGTCGGCGTCGTTTGGCCACCCGACACCGGCCCGCTCGTGGTGGCCGTCATGTCCGACCGGCGCGGATACGACACCCCGCCCGTAGACGTCCTGATTTCCGAGGCCACGGCGCGGGTCGTCTCCGTTCTCCTCTAGACCTGTCCTGTCGGTCGTGTAGTGCAAGTTCGTCAAGGATGCGTCGGTGGACCGCAGATGGGACGTGGAATCGGGCCCTCGCGGCGGTCGTGGGGGCGCAGCAGCATGCCACCGATTCAAGAGGCCCGCTATCGTGACCAGCATGGCCGCAAGGACTGCCTAGACCAGCGCTACGCGATCTGGGAGGGACAATGACCAGTTTCGTGACGCTGGGTGCTCTCGCGGCTGTTGTGGCGGTCGGTGTCCTGCTGCTGATCCGCCGGCCCGCAGCCGCCCAACGGCTCGTCCGCCTGGCCGGCCTGGTGATCACCGTGCTGGTCGCCGCCGTTCTCACCCCATGGACCGTGCAGGATTCCGGAGCAGCGGCAAGCTATCTGCTCGGTGTGCCCGTCCTCGCGGCGACGGTTCCAATGCTGGCCAGCCGTTCCGCTCGCCTCGCCGGGATCGCCGACCTCGTCGCGGCGGCCGTCATCTGCGGCTGGGGACTGTTGCTGGCACTCGGCATCGGGGTGGCGTTCCTACCCGTGGTGCCGCTCTACGTGGTGAGCGCGATCCGAAGTCTCGCACCGCGCACATCGACCCTCAGCTGACCTGGACGGCGGCTGCGCGTGCACGAGGAGATCACCCTGCGGCTGGACCGCGCGACCACAGTGGACCTGTAGCGCTGCACGGGTGAAACCCCGACGGCGCGGTGCAGTCAGTCGTCCAGCTGAACGCAACGAGCCACGCTGGGCAGTCGCGCAGATCAGGAGCAGTCGAATCGGTGGTCGTAGGGACGCTCCGGGCATGCCGTGCAGACGAAGAGGTAGATGCCTCCGGCGTCGCCGAGCATCAATCCTGTGGGGTTCTGAAGCGACCGCCACGGATCGTCATCGGGGCTGTCGAAGCCCCACCCGATCATTGCGGGCCGATCCTCCAGCGGGATCCAACGTTGCTCGTCGCCCCGGCTGAACTCCCAGGTCGCGATGGTGAGCAGATGCTCCATCCGACTGCCGCACGGGCAAACCGGCCAGTCGGGCGACTGCGTCCAGCCGGGGTAGCCGCCGGCCTTGATCCCTGGGGCCACCGCCAGGTCGGTGTCGTACTCCCAGCCGTGGTCAGCCTCGACACGCCGGGCCGCTTCCTGGATCTGTGACCACACCTCCCTTGGCAGGTCGTACGACGGATACTCGACCACGCGCTCGGGATCGACGACGCACGGGTCGGGCACATACCACGCCTCGGCGTCCTCGTGCGGCTCCGGCATCGTCGCAAGTCGTGGTCCGATCGCTGATCGTCGCCGCCAGCGCACGCGTGGAAGCGGAGCGCTCCAGGGATCATGGTCGAACGGGCACCACAGCACCTGCAGCACGTCCGAGCCCTTCGGGAATGGCAGCTCGGGCACGTCGTCGGCGAACAGTTGCAGGACCGGCACGAGCGGCACCCCGACCTCGCCGGGGTGGTCGTCCAGGCCGCTGCCGTCGCAGGTCGGCCAGGGCTCGCTCACGGGCCACAACAGCGGGCCGCCGACGGAACTCTGCTCCTCCGACGGCGAGCCCTTTCGTGGATGCAACCGCGTGGTGGTCTGCGCGAGCGCACGCAACTGCGGGAAGACGGCATCCATGTCGATCGGAACCTGCGGGGTCGTGTGCACGGCCGAGATCGTACGGGCACGCAGCGCCCGGCTCCCCAGAACGTCGGCCAGCACTGTCAGCGGCGGACCTGCCGCCCCAACTCGATGGCTGTCGGGTTCTGGCTCGCGCCCGTGATCGCCGGTCCGCGACACCGAGAGGTCGCTCGGGTAGGGTCCGCCCGGGGGTACGCGGATGAGTTTCCGGCTGGCGGCATACGCCGTGTGCATCGAAAACGAACGGGTACTGCTCGCCCATTGCGTGTCACCCGCGGGCGCCCACTGGACTCTTCCTGGTGGCAAGGTCGAGCACATGGAGGATCCGTTCGATGCGGTGCTCCGGGAGGTCGCCGAAGAGACCGGCTACGACGCGTTGGTTGAGCGCCTGCTGGGCGTGGACTCGAGGGTGATTCCCGCCGCCGAGGCCTGGCTGGGGACCGAGCACCAGAACGTCGGCATCTTCTATCGGGTCCGTATCACCGGTGGCACACTCCGTCCCGAGGCGAACGGCGCCGTCGCCGAGTCGGTCTGGACGCCGATGCGCGACGTGGCCCGCCTGCGCCGATCATCGCTGGTCGACGTCGGCCTCGCACTGGCACAGACCCTTCCGGCCACCGGCCACGTCGCTCCCGTCCCGGTCGGTGGTCTGATTCAGCACTGAGACCGCCATGCCGACGCCGGCATCGCCGAACCGGTCCGGGAGCAGTGGCGTACCAGCTCGAGTGTGCCGGAGGACTGGTTTCCGGGCGCTCCCGTGCAGGATCGGCGGGCCGCATACTTGCCTGCATGAGCCTTGCGATCCGCCTCTTCGGCGGCCCAACCGTGACATTTACCCTCGGGGGCCTCACCTTCATCACCGACCCCACGTTCGACGCCCCGGGCGAATACCCGATGGGTACCCGCACCCTGACCAAGACCGCCGCGGCGGCCGGCACACCCGCGGACGCCGGCCCGGTCGACGTTGTCCTGCTCTCCCACGACCAGCACCCGGACAACCTCGACGCCGCGGGCCGCGACTTCTGCGCCACCGTGCCGCTGGTGCTGTGCACCACGACCGCGGCCGAGCGGCTGGGTCCGCCCGCCCGCGCGCTGCCCACCTTCACACACATCGACCTGCCCCGGCCGGACGGCGCCGGCGATCTGCGGGTCACCGCCGTCCCCGCCCAGCACGGACCCGACGGCACCGAACACCTCACCGGCCCCGTCACCGGGTTCGTCCTGGACGGCGACGGGGTGCCCACCGTCTACGTCAGTGGCGACAACGCCTCGCTGCGGGTGGTCAGGGAGATCGCCGCCCGGTTCCCGGACATCGACGTCGCGATCCTGTTCGGCGGTGCCGCCCGGACCCCGCTGGTCGCGGACGCGAACCTGACCCTCGACGCGAACGAGATGGTGGAGGCGACCAGGATCCTCGGCGCGTCGACCGTGGTCCCCGCTCACGTCGACAGTTGGTCCCATTTCACCGAGGGCCTCGCCGACGTCCGTGCCGCGTTCACCGCCGCCGGCCTGGCCGACCTCCTCCTGGTGCCGCAGCCTCCGCAGAGGTCGTGAATCCACACCTCGTCGTGCGAGAGGCCACCGGCGGCGACGGTGGGCGCCTACAGCGAGTCGACGGCCGGCTTCAGCACATCGGAGCACCACTGGCGGAACGTGGTCGGGGTGCTGTTCTGTGCCGTACGTGCGACGCCGTTGTCCAGGCCGTCGTTCTTGGCGAGAGCCATGTCGAGCAGGGCCTGGGCCATCGGCTCGGAGTAGCCGACCCGCGTCATGTTCGCCTTGTACACCTCGCCTGGGATCTGCTGGTAACGCACCGGTCGACTGAGCACGTCGGAGATGATCGCGGCCATCTCGTCGTAGGTGAGGTCCTGCGGGCCGAGCACCGGCACCTCGTCGAACCCGGTCCAGGTGTCATCGCGTAGCAGCCGGGCGGCGACCGCGGCGATGTCCCGGGTGGCGACCATCGGTGCCGGCAGGTTCGGCAGATTCGGCCCGTAGAACACGCCCTCGGCCGCGATCGGGCCGGCCTGCCACAGCGTGTTGTCCATGAAGGACGGCATGGCCAGAGCCCGGTACGGCACACCGGTGTCGGCGATCAGGTCATCCATGGCCAGCGTCGCGGTGACGTGACCGGCGTGCCCGGCGACCGGAGTGCCCCGCCCCAAAGCCGAGATACCGACCACCCGTCCGACGCTCTGCGCCGTGAACGCTTCGAGCACCGGGCGCGTGAAGCCGGAGTACGCGGCGTCGACATCGTCCGCGCGCCGATCGGCCGCCACGAGCCAGAAGACGGCGTCGGCGCCGGCGAACGCCTCGGCCACGACGGCAGGGTCGCTGTGGGAGCCGTGCACGATTTCGACCCGCTCGGCTACGCCCGGCGCGAGCCGCGCCGGGTTCCGGACCACGACGCGGACCGACGCGTCGGTGTCGAGCAGATCCTGCACCAACCGACGGCCGATGTTGCCGGTCGGAGCGGTAACCACGATCATGTCTTTCCTCAATTCGGTATCGAACTTGACGCGGTCCAGTGAACGCCGGTCAGGTGCTCGGCGGAAGGATCGCTTCCGTCCCGATTGATACCCTGGCGGTATGAGTGGTCTGGAGACGCGGCAGCTGCGCTACTTCGTGGCGGTGGCCGAGGAGCGGCACTTCGGGCGGGCCGCCGAGCGGCTGGGCATGGCTCAGCCGCCACTGTCCCGTGCGATCCGCGACCTGGAGCGGCAGCTCGGCGTGCAGCTCCTGATCCGCACGACGCGCCAGGTCACGCTCACGTCGGCCGGGGAGACGCTGCTGGCCGACGCCCGGGTGGCACTGGATGCGGTCGCCGCGGCGGAACACCGGGCGCGTCACGCCGGGCGGCCGGTACCGACGCTGCGGCTGGCGTTGAAGGCAGACTACGACGCGGGCCTGCTGCCGAAGATCATTGACGCGTACCGGACCCTGCCGGTGGAGTTGCTTCTCGGTGGGCACGGCGAGCAGGTTCCGGCGCTGCGTGACGGGCGTGCCGACGTGGCGCTGCTGCCGACGCCGTTCGACGAGCGTGGACTGGACACGGAACCGCTGGTGACAGGCCCACGCCTGGTGGCGCTGGCGGCCGCCGACCCGCTGGCCGCGCGGACGACCGTACGCCTGGCCGACCTGGCCGGGCGGCGGCTTCCGGACGGCACGCCGGCCGAGACGGGCCGCACGCAGCAGCCGCCTGCGAACTGGCGGAGCAGGCTGGACCTGTCGCAGATCTTCAACCTGGTCGAAGTCGGCAACATCGTCTGGTTCCTGCCGGACTGGGTGGCTCGGCGCTTCCCCCGCCCCAACATCGCCTATCGACCGGTGGATGGACTCGAGCCGACGACGCTTGCGGTTGCCTGGCCCGCCGAGTCGCGCTCACCTGCGGTGGCGGCCTTCGTGCGCACCGTCAAGGAGATCGCAGACACCAGCTTCGACGACGAATCGTCGGCCGCCGGTCAGCCCGCCGTCAGGTGATGGCGCTACCCGATTTCACCGGCGTCGGAGCAGCCCACGCTCGGCCATATAGGCTCGCAGCGTTTCTGCGTCCTCGGCGGACATCAAGCTGCGCGGAATCACGGTCGCCGGCATCCGGCCGACGTACACGATCCAGAAGTCGGGAGTGTCCCTCACCTGGGCGACCCCGTCCCAGGCGATACCGCCGGACTCCGAGCCGCTGCGCATCATGATGTTGTCGTCGGTGATGTCGTAGGCACCCGCGACGGCGTAGCGGCTGGAGCGGCGCCGGGCGCGCGACCGCACCCACGGCGAGTACAGCATCGACAGCAGGCCACCCACGACCAGGGCCGTGCACAGCGGTACCACCCGGTCGCCCCACGCGAAGCCCCGCGAGACGGCGAAGAAGATCGCCCCGACCGCCGCCAGCACCGCGCCGATGTATCCGTACTTGCGCAGCCGGACACTGCTGAGCGCAGCGGCCACGCGGCCTGGGTAGGTGGGATCGGCCGGGACGTCAAAGCGGATGTGCACGCCAGAACGATAGTGCCCCCCACCCGCTTCGGTGCGGTGCGCGGGTGCGGCTGCTCGGACACGATTCCCTTCGTGGTATCTGGCCGGCGAGCACCACCGGCGGAGGCGGCGGACGACTTAGCGTCAGGAAGGACCTGCCGAGCCGCGAGAACGGGAGCGGATCGTGGACAGACACCGCCGCGACAGCCCGGTGCAGCCGCCTGGGGAGTCGACCGGTCTCTGGCACCAGGGGCTGAACCTCGGCGCCAAGGTCATGCAGGAGACGACGCCGCTGAAGGGCTTCGACGCGTACGTCGTCGGTTTCCATCCGGCGAAGGACGACCCGTCGATGCAGATGGAGGCGCACCACTACTGCCGTCAGGTCAACGACGACTTCCTGCAGTGCGTGCTTTTCGACGGCAACACCGCCGAGGCGAACCTCATCGGTGTCGAGTACATCGTCTCCGAGCGGCTGTACGGGACGCTACCCGAGGGTGAACGCCACTACTGGCACCCGCACAACTTCGAGGTGCTCGGCGGTTCCCTGATCGCGCCGGGCCTGCCGGAGCCGGCCGAGCGGGCGTTCATGGCGATGCTGATGAACAGCTATGGGAAGACCTGGCACACCTGGCACACCGGCCGGCTCGATACCGGTCCGGGTGACCCGCTACCGATGGGTGACCCGATGCTGATGTGGTCGTTCAACCGCGACGGGCAGTGCGACCCGGCCCTGGAACAGCACCGTAACGAGGCCATGGGAGTCGACCGCATGGAGAAACGCTCCTCGCGCTCCGGACTGGTGGACCGCGCTCACCCGCAGGACGGGGTGGCGCTGCTCGACCGCGCCTTCCCGGACGGCACCCCCCTCGCCGGAGCGGTGGACCGCTCCGAGACCACCTGACCGGCAGGACCTTGCGGCTCAGACAGGCGTGGCCGGTCGAAGGGGACACGGCCTGATCACGTTTCGATCCTGGGCGGGCGGGTGGTGCTCTGCCGTACGACCAGCTTCGGAACGACCAGCGGCAAGGCCTGCGGCTCGGTTCCGTTGATCGCCTGGGTGACGGCCGTGATCGCGCGACGGCCGACTGCGGCGAAGTCCTGTTGGATGGTGGTCAACGGCGGAACGAGGTACGCCGCTTCTGGGACGTCGTCGAATCCGGCGAGGGAGATGTCCTGCGGCACCCGTCGACCGCGCTCGTGCAGCGCCCGGAGCACGCCGATCGCCATCTGGTCGTTGGCGGCGAACACCGCGGTGGTCCCGCGCATCTCGCAGATCCGCAGCCCGGCGACATAGCCGCTGTGGGCGCTCCAGTCACCCTGAACCGGCTCGGGCGGGCGGAGGCCCGCTCCGGTCATCGCCCGGCGCCAGCCTTCGATGCGGGCGCGGGCCTCCGCCCAGTTGAGCGGGCCGCTCACCTGCACGATCTCGCGGTGCCCGAGCTGGAGGAGGTGTTCGGTGGCCATCCGAGCGCCGAGCACCTGGTCGACGCCGACGGTGACGTTGGCCCTGGACAAGTCGCCCTCCACGACGACGAAGGGAACGCTGGTGCGGGTCATGCGCACCACGTCGAGAGCCTCGTCGTTGCCGGCGATCATCACGACGCCCTCCACCCCGACGCGCATCAGGTGTTCGGTGGCGTCGATGAGGGCGTGCAGCGTCACCTCCGAGAGGCTCACGGAGGTGGCGAAGTATCCGGCGGCGCGGGCGGCATCCTCGACGCTCCGGTGGATGCTCGTCGGACCGAACAGCGTCCTGGCCGTGCCGATGATGCCGATCATTCCGGAGCGTCCACGGACCAGCGCCCGGGCGGCGATGTTGGGGCGGTAGCCGAGCCGCTCGATGGCCTCGAGGACCCGCTGCCGCGTCTCCTGCCGGATACCGGCCGCGCCGTTGATGACCCGCGACACCGTCTGGTGCGACACGCCCGCGAGTCGAGCGACGTCGGCCATGACCGGCGGCCGAGCGGTCGCCGCCGTGACTGCCGCCGTACGAAACTCGCCCTGGCGGGCCGTCCGTTCTCCCATGGGATCAGTTCCTCGTGGGCCTCGTCAGTTCCGCGGTGGTCAGTGTGAGTGACGGGGCACGGCGCTGCCGCTGCCGCCGACGAGGAAGTCGAGGTCAGCGCCTCGGTCGGCCTGCAGGACATGCTCGCTGTACAGCCGTACCCATCCCCGGTCGGCGACCGGTGGTGGTGACTGCCAGGCGGAGCGGCGTCGGGCGAGTTCCGCGTCGTCGACCAGCAGGTCCAGGCACCGGGCTGGAACGTCGACCCGGACCTGGTCGCCGGTGCGCACGAGCGCGAGCGGGCCGCCCACCGCCGCCTCCGGGGCCACGTGCAGGATGCAGGTTCCGTACCCGGTGCCGCTCATCCGCGCGTCGGAGATCCGCACCATGTCGGTGACACCCTCGGCGAGCAGCCGCCGGGGCATGGGCACGTTACCCACCTCGGGAAAGCCGGGGTAGCCGCGTGGTCCGGCGTTTCGTACGACGATCACCGTGTCGGGGGTGACGTCGAGCTCGGGATCGTCGGCTGCGACGACGTAGTCTTCGATCCGGTCGAAGACGAGCGCCGGTCCGGTGTGCTTGAGCAGGTGGGCGGAGGCGGCGGAGACCTTCAGCACAGCTCCGGACGGTGCGAGCGACCCGCGCAGCACCACGGTGCCGGAGCCGGCGGGTTGGACCGGCTCGGTCATGGTGCCGATGACCTCGCGGTTCCAGCACTGGGCGCCGCTGATGTTCTGGGCCACGCTTTCCCCACTGACCGTGATGTGGTCCAGGTGGAGCAATGAACCGATCTCCTTCATCACCGCGGGAACGCCGCCCGCGTAGGCGAAGTCCTCCATCAGGTACGTCCCGGACGGCATCAGGTTGACGAGCATGGGCACGTCCGCGGTGAGGGTGTCGAAATCGTCCAGCGACAGCGGGACGCCGAGGCGTCCGGCGATCGCGAGCAGGTGTACGACGGCGTTGGTGGAACCGCCGATCGCGGCGTTGACCCGGATCGCGTTCTCGAACGCCTGCCGGGTGAGCACGGTGGACAGGCGTTGGTCCTGCCCGACCATGGCGACGATCCGGCGTCCGGCGGCGTGCGCGAGCGCGTACCTCCGGGAGTCGACCGCCGGCACGGCGGCGGCCCCCGGCAGTTGCACGCCGAGCGCCTCGGTCACGCAGGCCATCGTGGAGGCGGTGCCCATGGTCATGCAGTGACCCCGGCTGCGGGACATGCCGACCTCCGCCTCGGCGCAGTCGGCCGCGGTCATCCGGCCGGCCCGCATCTCCTCGGTGAAGCGCCAGACGACCGTGCCGGAGCCGATGTCCTGGCCGCGGAACTTGCCGTTGAGCATCGGACCACCGGTGATCATCAGGGTCGGCAGGTCGACGCTCGCCGCGCCCATCAGCAGGCCGGGAGTCGTCTTGTCACAACCGGAGAGCAGGATCACCCCGTCGAGCGGGTTGGCGCGGACCGACTCCTCCAACTCCATCGCCAGCAGGTTGCGGTAGAGCATGGTCGTCGGCCGCATGAGGGGCTCGCCCAGGCTCATCGCCGGGAACTCCAGCGGCAGGCCCCCGCTCTCCCATACACCCCGCTTCACCGATTCCGCCAGGTCTCGCAGGTGGGCGTTGCAGGGTGTCAGCTCGGACCAGGTGGTGGCGATGCCGATCACCGGGCGACCGTCGAAGACGTCGTCGGCGAACCCCTGGTTGCGCATCCAGGATCGATGGATGAACCCGTTGCGGCCCTCCGCGCCGAACCATTGCCCGCTGCGCAGCGGTCGATCGGTGGTCGTCATCAGCACGCCTCCGTGATCTGAGCGGCCGCGGGGGTACGCGGCGATCGAAGTGTTTGATCGGCTGGTGGCACCGTGCGGCCTATCTGAGGCCGCCGACCGACAGACCGCCGCGCCAGTGCCGTTGCAGGCTGAAGAACGCGACGATGAGCGGAATCACCGAGACGAGCGACCCCAGGATGATGAGGCTCCAGAGGGACGTGCTGCCCGAGTTGTTCGCCGAGGCGATGCCCTGCCAGAGGCCGAGGCCGACGGTGACCGGGAAGAGGCGGTTGTCGGAGAGCATGGCCAGCGGCAGGAAGTAGTTGTTCCAGGAGGCCACGGCCGACAGGAGCAGCACTGTGACGACGGCGGGTCGCATCATCGGCAGGGCGATCTGGAGGAAGGTTCGCAGCTCTCCCGCGCCGTCGACCCGTGCCGCGTCGAGGAGTTCGTCGGGGACCGCGTCGCGGGCGTACACGTGCATCAGGTAGACGCCGAACGGGTTGAGCAGCGACGGGAGGATGACCGCCCAGATCGTGTTCGTCATGCCGAGCCGAGAGAACATGATGAAGGTCGGGATGACCAGTGCGGTGGCGGGCACCATCAACGCGCCGAGCACGACGGCGAAGCTGAAACGCCGGGCGGCGAAACGGTACTTGGCGAACCCGTAGCCGGCCATGACCGCCAGGACGGTGGCGCCGATCCCGCCGGCGATGGCGTACAGCGTGGAGTTGAGGATCCACCGGAGGTAGATGCCACCGTCGTAGGTGAACAACTGCTCGAGGTTCCCGAGGTAGTCGATCCGGTCGGTGAACCACAGGGTGTTTCCGCCGCCGAACAGGCCCGGCGCGTCCTTGGAGCTGTTGACGATGATCCACCAGAACGGCACGAGGAAATAGATCACCAGGAAGCCGAGGAGGATCTGCAGCGGGAGGTAGCGTTGCGGTCGGCGGGAGCCTGCGCGGACGCTGGTGCGGTCGGCCATCAGAGGAAGCTCCTCCGCTTGCGGGTGAAGAACAGGAATGCGTACACGCAGATGAACACGACTCCGCCGAGGGCGAACGAGATCGCCGAGCCGTAGTTGAAGTTGGCCAGCCCGAACGCCTGCTGGTACGCGTACATATTGGGGGTGAAGTCCGTCCCGATCGTGCCCGCGGCGAGGTAGCGCAGGATCTGCGGTTCGTTGAAGAACTGCAGGGTGCCGATGAGCGAGAAGACCAGGATCAGGATCAGCGCAGGGGCGATCAGCGGAATTTTGATCCGGGTCGCGATCTGCCATCGCCCGGCACCGTCCATCCGGGCGGCCTCGTAGAGCGTCGGGTCGATGCCCTGCAACGCCGAGTACAGGATGATCATGTAATAGCCGGCCCACTGCCAGGTGACCACGTTGAGCAGACCGTAGAAGATCAGGTTACTGCCCAGGAAGTCGGGCGCGGTGGTGCCGAACAACCCGAAGATGTCGGTCAACGGACCGAAGCCCTTGCTGTAGAGGAAGCCCCACATCACGGCCCCGATGACGGTGGGGATCGCGTACGGCAGGAAGATCATCAGGCGGGAGAAGCGCGCGAACAGCGTGGTCACCGCGTCCAGGATGAGGGCCATCGCGAGCGCGAGGGCGATCTGCACCGGGATGGAGACCAGCGAGAAGCGGATGACGAACCACGCCCCGGACAGGAAGCTCGGGTCGGTGAACGCCTTCACGTAGTTGTCGAACAGGACGAAGCTGGTGCCGCCGATCAGCTTCTTCTGAAAGAGGCTGAGATACAGCGCGTACCCCAGCGGGGCGATGAGGAACGCCAGGAACACGATCCCGAACGGCCCGACGAAGAACCACCCCATCAGGTGTTCACGGAGGTGCACCTTGCCACGGATCTTGCGCGTCTCGGGTTGGGTACGCGGCTCGCGCTGCTCGGTCAGGACTGTCATTTGTGGTCTCCGGGACGTGGACGCCGAGGGGTCGGGGGTGGGCCGCCCGCTGACGGCACGGCCCACCCGTCCGGTCACTGAACGGTGAAGCCTTGCTCCTTGGCGTACTTCGCCACGTCCTCCTGAATCCGGTCGGCCGCCTGCGATCCCGTGATGGAACCCTTGATGACCTCGCTGACCTGCTTCTCCATGGCGTCTAGGTAGTACTGGCCGAAGGGGGCGTACTGGACGCCCTTGTAGGCGTCCGCGGCGGGAACGTAGACCTCCTTGTTCGCCTGCTGGCCGTCGAAGAACGCCACCTTCAGGTCGATGAACGCGGGATCCTTGAGCGCCGTGAGGTTCAGCGGGAAGATGATCTGGTTGGTCCAGCCGTCGGTGAGCGACTCCTTGTCGGCGTAGAGCCCGTAGGCGGCCTTCGCCGCCAGCTCCGGCTTCTTGGACTGCTTGGTCACCGAGAACGCCGACCCGCCCCAGTTCACCTGCACCGGGTTGGCCGGGTCCCACTGGGGCAGCGGCGCCACCGCGAACTTGCCGGTGTCCTGGCCCTTGCCGACGCCCGCGCCGGTGAGGTAGCCGGGCGCCCACGCCGCCGAGATGTACGTCGCGTAGTTGCCGTTGATCACGCCGGAGATGTATTCCGGGGTGAACTGGTTCTGCGTCCCGACCAGCCCCTTCTTGACGAGGCCACCCCAGTAGTCCAGCACGTCCTTGGACGCCTGGTCGTTGAGCTTGACGCCGATCGAGTTCGGCTGTGCCGGATCGAAGGCGAAGGGGGTGGCGCCCTTCTGGATCTGCAGCGCCATCATCACCGCCGGGACGTTCGCGCCGAGGTCCCCGAAGAGCGGACCGCCGGCGTCCTTCACCTTCTGCGCTGCCTGCTCGTACTCGGCCCAGGTCTTCGGCGGGGTGATCTTGTACTTGTCGAAGATGTCCTTCCGGTAGATCATGCCCATCGGGCCACCGTCGACCGGGACGCCGTAGACCGCGTCGCCGACCGACACGTCCTTCCAGGCGCCCTCGCTGTAGTTGGCCTTGACCGCGTCGAAGCCGTACTGCTTGATGTCGACGAGCGCGCCCTGGATCTGGAAGGTCGGGATCCGGTCCGCCTCGATCATGATCACGTCGGGCGCACCGGTGCCCGCCGAGATGGCCGTCTGGAACTTGTCGTACTCGTCGCCGCCCTGCCCGACATTGGTCCAGCAGACCTGCACCTCGTCGTTCAACTTGTTGAAGTTGTCGACGACGAGCTGCATGTTGGGATACCAGCCCCACATCGTCACGGCCGGCAGGTCCTTCTTGGTGATCGTGTTCGTGCAGTTGCTCGCGTCGCTTCCGCCACCGCCCCCACCCCCGTCGGAGCAGGCGGCGAGGCCGGCGCCGGCCGCGAGCATGGCTACCGTGGCGAGAATCTGTTTCCTCTTCATTGACGTGATTCCCTTCGGGGGATCGGGGGGATGCGCGACGTCCACGCGCCGTCGTGTGGGGCTGGCGATCGACCGGGGACAGGCAGGGGGCGGCTGCCCCCGGCCCGTCCCGCACGCCGATCCTCTTCGCGGAACACGCCCATGCCTGGCGGGTGCCACCGGGCGCAGGAAGCGTCCGGCTCCCGGTGGCGTCGCCCGCACGGGCTCCTAGCGCTTGAACAGACGCGGCGCCAGGTCGATGAGGTTCTTCTGCCACACGTCCCAACCGTGCGGCCCGGGGGTCACCCCGTCGAACTCGTAGCGGACACCGAGGTCGTTCAGCGTGGTCAGGGACGCCATGAAGCTCGGGTACACGAAGTCGGTCTGGTCGCCGACGTACAGGCGCAGCATCTTGGTCCCGTTGTTGATCGCCTCCACGTCGACGCCGGTGCCGCTACCGAACCCCGCCGAGAAGGCCGCGACGTAGGCGAACTGACCGGGGTACGTCCTGAGCACCCCCAGCGCCTGCCCGCCGCCCATCGACAGTCCGGCGATGGCCTGCTGGGACGGCTCGCTCGAGATGTGGTACCGGGCGCGGGCCGTCGGCACGATGTTCTCCAGCAGCTCCCTGTTGAAGTTGGACGAGTTGCCGTTGCCCATCACGACCACCATCGGGACCAGGTCGCCGTCGAGGAACTGGTGGTCCAGGATCTGCTTGGCGCGTCCCATCTCGACCCAGTCCGTGTAGTTCTGGCCGCCACCATGCTGCAGGTAGAGGACGGGATACGGCTGCGCCCTGCTCGGGTCGTACCCGGGAGGCGTCCACACCAGGGCGGTGCGGTCCTGGCCTGCCACGGTGCTTCGGTAGGTCATGCTCTCGACCTGCCCGCCCTGACCGGCCGGCACGTCGGACAGCAGGCGCGCGGCCGCCCCCGGAATGAGGAAGGTGCTCCACGTCGGCTCGGTGGTCACCTTCGTCGGGTTGGACGTGTCCTTGACCGCGACCCGGTCGACGATGAGCCGGTAGTAGTAGAACCACGGGTCCAGCGGGCCCACTGTCCCGCGCCACCGGTCGCCGTCGCGGGACAGCGGCACCCGTAGCCAACTGCCGCCCGGCGCCACGTTCGCCCACACCGTGACGTGCTGGGCGTCGGCGAAGCCCGTGGTCGTCTCGAAGGTGACGAAGCCGTCCTCGGTGACGAACGGCGTCGGGGTGGTGCCGGCCGGCGGCGGGGCGAACTCGCCGTCCAGCCGCCCGTGGCCCGGGCTCGGGCCGTGGTCCGACACGTCACGGAACAGCCGCGGCAGGAAATCGACGAGGTTCTCCTGCCAGGTGTCCCAGTTCCCGCCACCGTCCGGGTTGACCCCGTCGAACTCGAACTCGACGCCGGCTCGGCCCAGCGCCTTCATCAGACGGTAGGTGACGTTGTACGCGGGGTCGGTCACGTTCCCCGTGTACAGGCGCAGCAGCTTGACCTCGCGGTTGATCTCCTTGGCGTTCCCGCGGTCCACGTCGGGGACCTGCAGGCCGGAGAACGAGCCGACGTAGGCGAACTGCCGCGGCTTGGTGAGCGCCGTCGCCAACGCCTTCGATCCGCCGTCCGACACCCCCGCGATCGCCTGGTGCGCCGGGTCACGCAGGACGTGGTAGCTGTCCGCGACCGCCTTGCGGAGGTCCTTCAGCTCCTTGTCGTCCGAGCTGTCGTCGTCGTTGATCACGACCACCATCGGTCTGATGGCGCCGGCGGTCGAGAGGTTGTCGAGGATCTGCTTCGTTCGGCCGAGGTCGAGCCAGTCGGTGGTGGCCTCGCCATCGCCGGACTGCAGGTACAGCACCGGATAGCCCTTGCCACCCTTGGCCACGTAGTCGGGCGGTGTCCAGACCAGGGCCGACCGTTGCCCCGTCCTGGTCCGGTACGTCAGCGGCTCGACCTTGCCGCCGGTCCCCTCGGGGGCGTCCGCGAGCCATCGTGCCGAGTCACCGGGGACGAAGAAGGTGCTCCAGAGCGGCTCGGACGTCACACTGGTGCCGTTCGTCGGGTCCTTCAGACTCTTGGTGTCGTCGCCGGTGACCTGGTAGTGGTACTGGCCGGGCTCCAGTGGACCGAGCACCCCCGACCAGACGTCACCACGGCGGGTCAGACCGAACTCCGCCCAGCTGGAGGAGGGACCGAAGTTCCCCTCGACGACGACCTGCGACACCGCGCCCACGTGGTCTTGCACATAGGCGGCCGGGACGCTGAACGACGCGTAGCGGTCTTCCGAGACACCCAGCCACGGCGTGTCCGCCGCAGCCGGTTGCGGCGTGAACAGAACCGCCGCGACTGCCATGGCTCCGGCGGTGAACGCCGCCGAGAGCCGACGCACGCCCGTACGGCGTAAGCGCCCATGGTAGAATCCAGTTGTCACGTTCCACTCCTTTTCTGCGCCGACCGCGGATGCGACCCGACTGGCCGGCTCAACTCATCGGTGGATTTCGCTGCTGGTCTGCGTCCATGCCTCCTTCACAGGTTCGCCACGGATGCACCTGACGTGATCGCCCGGTGCGGCTTCGGTGTCCGGTGCGACCAGTCGGTCGCACCGGGGACGTTTCAGGATCTTGTGGTGCTCTTCGGCGGCGCGGTCGAGCCGCGGACCACGAGCCTGGTAGGCAGCACCACCTGGCGCGGCCCCTCCCACTCGCCGGTCACCAGTGACTTCAGCATCCGCGCGGCCTCGTATCCGAGCTGGTACATCGACTGGTCCACAGTGGTCAACCCGGGCTCGGTCAACGCCGACTCCGGGATGTTGTCGAACCCGACGACCGACAGGTCCCCGGGCACGGAGATCCCCAACTCCTTTGCCACTTCCAGAACCTTGAGCGCCATCCCGTCGCTCGCCGCGAAGATCGCCGTCGGCCGGTCCGCCCGTTGCAACAACGCGCGCGCCAAGGGAGAGGCGGACTCGGGGTTGAAATCGCCTCTGCCGATCAGCGTCAGATCGACCGGGACGCCCGCGCCGGTCAGCGCGGTCCGGTACCCCTCCTCCCGCGACCATGCCGCCGCGAGGTTGGATCGGCCGGCGATGAACCCGATGCGCCGATGGCCCAGGCCGAGCAGGTGCTCAACGGCGGCGGTGGCGCCGGCGAGGTTGTCGGCGGTCACCGAGGGCGCTGTCGAGTGCCTCGCCGGGTCGATGGCCACAACCGGCGTCCGGCTCTGCACTTCGCCCCATGGCGTGACAACGATGCACCCGTCGGTGAGAGTGCCCGACAGGCGGGTCAGATGCCGCTGCTCCCAACCCTCCGAATAGGACCCGTAGAGATCACTGTTGGCGTAGATGATGAGGTCGAATCCGGAGCGGCTCAGGGCCTTCATCACCCCCTTGAGCACCTCTGCCGTATACGACTGGAAGCTGTGCGTGACAAGACCCAGGACGTTGGTGCGGCTACGCCGAAGGCTGGTCGCCACCAGGCTGGACTCGTAGCCGAGTCGCTCAATGGCTGAACGGACCTGCGCGCTCGTGCGGGCGCTGACGCCGTAATGCCCGTTGACCACGCGCGACACGGTGGCGGTGGAAACGCCGGCCGCCCGAGCGACGTCACTCATCGTTACCGGCGCATTGACTTCGGTCATGCCCGCTCTCTCTGGACTGCAATCGTTATCGGTTACGTTTCCAGGATGTTGTCAACGTAACCGGCAACGATTACGAACACAAGACCTCTTCGATCTCTCGCAACCCGGTTGTGACCGTTCACCCGGAGGCGCGCAATGGCGCAATCGGTGACCGGCCGCTGCTGTGGACGCGGGAGCGGCTGTCGCCCTCGACGCCCCAATGCGGCAACTCGTTTCCGGTGGGTCGTTCGGCCCGGCAACCCGTAGGCGTGATCGTCGGGGTGGATTGATTTCGCAGTGCGGCATGGCCGACGGAAACGCGTAATCCGGCACCATGACCGCGCCTGTCGTTCACCTCGGCGCCGGACTCATACCCGTCCCACCGCCGGACCTGGGCCACCGCCGTCTCCGCCGAACGGCGACGCGACGGCCTCGCCGGACAGGTCACGGACTTCGGTCGTGCCCGTATACGCCTTCGGCGTCACCGGCCGGTTCGCGTCCGCACGGATGACGAAGCTGCCGGCGAGGGCGCGGTCGTGGGCCGAGAGGCCGACGTACACCTCGATCTCGCCAGGTTCCACGGTGTAGTTCAGGTCGCGGTCGTAGAAGCCGAGCTGGCCCGTGGGCAGCTCGAACCGCACCGCCACCCGCTGGCCGGCGGCGGCCGACACCCGGGCGAAGCCCTTCAGCTCGAGCACCGGCCGGGTGACCGTTGCCTGCGGGTCACGGACGTAGAGCTGGACGACTTCCTCGCCGGCCCGGTCTCCGGCATTGGTGAGCGTGACCGCGACGCCGACGCTGTCTCCGGCCCGGACCTCCGCGGCTTCCACCGCGGCCCGGTCGATCGTGAAGGGCGCGTATCCGAGGCCGTGACCGAAGGCGTAGCGCGGCCCGACCGGCGAATCCACGTAGTCACCGTGCCAGTGCGACCGGCCGCCGGACACCTTGTGGCCGTAGAAGACGGGGATCTGACCCACCGTACGCGGATACGAGATCGGCAGCTTTCCGCTCGGATTCACCTCGCCGAGGAGCACCTCGGCGATCGCCTGGGCCCCGGTCTCGCCGGGCAGCCAGGCCATCAGCACCGCGGCGCACTTCTCGTGCAGGAAGTCGCTGCCCACCGGTCGACCGGCGACGAGCACCGCCACGACGGGGGTACCGGTGGCTACGACGGCGCGGACGAGATCCTCCTGTACGCCGGGGAGGTCCAGGCTGGACCTGTCCCGCGACTCGCCCGTGGTCGCCCTGGGCGTCAGCCCCGAGCGGTCCCCCAGCACCAGCACGGCGACGTCGGCGGCCGCGGCTGCCGCGACGGCCGCGGCGAATCCGTCCGTCGAGGGATCGACCACATCGCAGCCCGGTACGTAGCGCAGCCGGTCACCCAGTCGGACCGCGAGCTCGTCCCGCACCGTGGGCACACCGTCGGTACTCTCGTCGATCTCCAGGTCGTCCGGGATCGTCATCATCTCGCCGAGCAGCCCCCGCCGCTCGCGCGCTTCGGTCAGGGCCTCGATGTGGGCCGCGAACGAGTAGTCACCGAGCAGGTGTCGCGCGTCGTCGGCATTCGGCCCGATGAGCGCGACCGTTCCGGGGCCATCGAGCAGTGGCAGGACACCGTCGTTCTTGAGCAGGACGAGGCTGCGGCGCCCGATCTCGAGCGCCACGTCCCGATGCCGCTCGGCGCTCACCGCCGTCAGGACCGCACCCTCGTCGACGTACGGATCCTCGAATAGCCCGAGTTCGAACTTGTGCCGCAGAACCCGCGAGACCGCTTCGTCGAGCCGGGCCTCGCTGACCTCACCGGCGTCCAGGGCGTGCTCGAGGGCGTCGGCGTACGCGTCCGTCGCCGGAAGCTCGACGTCGACACCCGCACTGAGGGCCAGCATCGCGGCCCGCTGCTTGTCCTGTGCGAAGTGGTGGTACGAGTGGAGATCGTTGACGGCGAAGTAGTCGGACACCACGCTTCCCGCGAAGCCCCACCGCCCCCGGAGGATGTCGGCGAGCAGTTCCCGGTTGGCATGGCAGGGAATGCCGTCAAGCTCGTGGTAGCCGGCCATCACCGACTGGAGCCCGCCCTCGCGGACCGCCGCCTCGAACGGATACAGGTACACCTCACGCAGCAGGCGCGGTGGCAGGTGGGCCGGCGCCCAGTTCAACCCGCCTTCGGACGCGCCGTAGCCGACGAAGTGCTTGGCCGTCGCGAGCACGCCGTCGGTCAGGTCGGCACCCTGGAGTCCCCGAACGAACGCCACGCCCATCCGGGCCACCAGATACGGATCCTCGCCGTAGGTCTCCTCCGTCCGGCCCCACCGCGGGTCACGCACCACGTCCAGCACCGGCGACAGCCCCTGGTGGCCTCCCATGGCGCGCATCTGGGCGCGAACGGCGTCCGCCAACTGCCGGTTGAGCTCCGGCGCCCAGGTGCTCGCGACGCCGATCGCCTGCGGAAAGATGGTCGCCTCGCGCGCCATCACTCCCGAGCAGACCTCCTCGTGCACGATCGCCGGGATTCCCAGCCGAGTCTCGGTCACCAGGAACCGCTGGATCGCGTTGGCGGCGCGCGCCACCTGCGCCGCCTTCAGGCTGGTCGCCCCCGCGACGCGGGTCACGTGGCCCAGACCGTTTCCGAGGATCGGCCGGGCCCGCTCTGCCGAGAACCGTCCGCCCTCCAGCACCCTGAACGCCCACGTGCTGCCCAGTTGTGCGAGCTTCTCCGCACGGGTCATTCGCGCCAGCAGATCCGACACCCGCTCCGCGACAGGCGCTGTCGCATCGGCGTAGGTCGCCCCAGCCTCCGGCTTCACAGTGGTCATCCGGTCACCCCAATCACCGCCACAACCTGTCTTCCGGCCCCACCGGTCAGGACGCTCCATGCCCCTGGCCGTGTCCCCCGTCACGGCCGTCGCCGAGCCGGTGTCCGATCCTCGAAGCCGTTCGTCCACTTCGGATCGGGCCTGGTGCGGCCGCCGGCCGTCGCCGGAGCAAGGAGGGACGGGGACGGTCACCCTGACGTCTGCCGGCACCGTTCCGTGGTTGCGGCAAGCCCGACGACCGAGAAGCCGATCGCTCAGGTACGCCCGGTCCAGACATTGATCGAGGGCATCGTGTCCCCTATCGTAAACGTAATCGGTAACGTTTACATTGATCGTGACCGTAATAGATGACTGTCGTGTTGTCCAGAGCCCGCACAGTCCCCACCACCCCTCGGTTCCGAGCAGCGGCGCAGATCGTGGCGTCGGGATCACGCACGAAGGGAGCCACCCCTGAACCCCCACCTCGATGAAGCGCCGGAACGCCTGGCCGGCGCCGAGAGCCCACTCCCCCACCGCCACGGACTGCCGGCCCGGTCGCGGCGGCACCTGCGGGCCGAGCCCCGGTCGACCGTCCGCCGGGAGGCGTCGTGAACACGGCACGTTTGATGCTGGACCCACGCCGGCGGGTCGCGCCGGTACCGCGCCGGCTCTTCGGGTCGTTCGTGGAGCATCTGGGCCGCTGCGTCTACACCGGCATCTACGAGCCGGAGCACCCGACTGCCGACCCGGACGGGTTCCGGCGTGACGTCCTCGCGCTCGTGCGGGAGTTGGGCGTCACCACGGTCCGCTATCCGGGCGGGAACTTCGTCTCCTCCTACCGGTGGGAGGACGGCGTCGGTCCGGTCGACCGACGACCGCCGCGGCTCGACCTCGCCTGGCACAGCCTGGAGACCAACGCGTTCGGGCTCGACGAGTTCATGCGCTGGATCCGCAAGGCCGGCGCCGAACCGATCATGGCGGTCAACCTCGGCACCCGCGGCACCGCCGAAGCCGTCGACCTGCTCGAATACGCCAATCACCGCGGCGGCAGTCACCTCGCCGACCAGCGCCGCGACAACGGCGCTACCGATCCGTACGGGATCAGGTTGTGGTGCCTCGGCAACGAGATGGACGGCCCGTGGCAGGTGGGCGCGCGGACCGCGCCCGAGTACGGACGCCTCGCCGCGCAGACCGCCAAGGCCATGCGCCGTTTCGATCCCGCTCTCGAACTCATCGCCTGCGGGTCGTCGTACATGGGCATGCCCACCTTCGGCAGCTGGGAACGCGACGTGCTCACCGAGGCGTACGACGACGTCGACCTGATCTCCCTGCACGCCTACTACCAGCCGGTCGACGACGACCTGCCCAGCTTCCTCGCCTCCGCCGAGGAGATGGACAGGTACATCGACTCCGTCACCGCCATCGCCGACTCCGTCGGGGCGATCCGCAGGTCCAGCAAGAAGATCATGATCGCGTTCGACGAGTGGAACGTCTGGTACCAGTCCGCCGCGCCGTCCACGCCGCCGAGCGGTGAGGACTGGCCGGTCGCACCGCCGTTGCTGGAGGATCACTACAGCGTGGCGGACGCCGTCGTCGTCGGCGGCCTGCTCATCAGCCTGCTCCGGCACAGCGACCGGGTCACTGCGGCCTGCCAGGCCCAGCTGGTCAACGTCATCGCACCGATCATGACCGAACCGGGTGGATCGGCCTGGCGCCAGACCATCTTCCACCCCTTCGCCCGCACCGCCCGGCACGCCCGCGGAGCCGTCCTCGACGTACTCCGTGACGGCAGCACGACGACCACCGACCGGCACGGCGAGATCGATGCGGTGGACGCGGTCGCCACCTGGGACGACGCCGCCGGCGAGATGGCCGTGTTCCTGGTCAACCGCGCCCTGGCCGCACCCGCCGAGGTGACCGTCGACCTCAGCGGCGCCCAGGTGCGAGGGATCATCGAGTGCGTGACCGTCGGCGGCACCGACCTCGACGCCAGGAACACCGCCCGCGGTCCGGATCACGCCGCCCCTCGCCCCAACGACACGGCACGGCGGGTCGGCTCCGACATCCGGCTGACCCTCCCGCCCGCGTCGTGGAGCATGGCGCGTTTGACGGTCAGCCCCAGCGAGCCCATGTCCGCCTGACCAGGCATTGCCTGGGATGCCTGGCCGGGCCCGACCGGACGAGCCGTTCCCGACGTGGCGCAGTGCCGGTTGTGGCCACCACGGCCAGAGGGCTCGCCGTCACCTCGCCACGGCGCCGAGGTGGCACGCCCCGGCCGCCCACTCCCGGTGTGACCGGGGGCGAGCGGCCGGGGTCCTAGGAGGTCGGCACGGGGGCTGGTGTCACCGGGCGGCGACCGGTGCGCTCTGCGAACCGTTGAAGAGCTTGTCGCCCTGGTAGTGGGCGACGACCGGGGCGTCGAGCTCGCCGTGGACGGTCTTCTTCAGCTGGGCGACTCCCTTGTGCACGGGAGCGGACCCGAGGTACGTGTCGCCGGCGTAGAAATCGACAGTGCCGGAGGGGGCGGCGATGCTGGTGCTGACGGCGTCAACCGTCGCGGTCGCGGTGACCTTGATGTTGGGCGAGGCGCCCGCGGGGGCGGTCTCGACGTCGAGTCCGGTCGCGGTGGTGCGGAACGCCAGGTCGCGCAGGTAGTGGTTCAGCAGGGGGCGCCAGACGTGCCAGGTGTGCACGCCGGGCACGTTGTACTCGTCGAGTTCGACGCCGGCGGCCCGCAGGGCGGCGGCGTTCCGCTGCGAGTTCTCGGCGATGTTGCCCAGGCGGTCCTGGAGCCCGGTGCCGATCATGATGCCGCCGGCCACCGCCTTCATGCGGTCGATCTGCGCCTGGGTGGCGGCGGGTCCGCCCGCGCTCCAGGCGGCGTGGTAGCCGAACAGGTCGGTGTGGTTGTACATGAGGGTGTACGCCCGGCTGCCGCCTGCGGAGAAGCCGCCGAACGCCCGGTCCTGCGGGCGGGTGGAGACGTGGTAGTTCTGCTCGACGAACGGGAAGATGTTGTTCCGCAGCTCGTTGACGTAGCCCTCGTTGCCGCCGGGAAGGCCGTTGAAGTCGGTGGACACGATCACCATCGGCTCCACGGCCCGATCCTTGATCGCGTTCTCCAGGATGAGGTGGGCCACGCCCTGCATCGTCCAGGCGGTCGAGTGGTCACCGCCGCCGTGGCTCAGGTACAGGGTCGGGTACGGCTTTTCCCGGTCGGGGTCGTAGCCGTGCGGCAGGTAGACGACGATGTCGTGCACCCCCGGCGGGTTGGTCGACAGCGGCGAGGTGTACCGCCGGGTCTCCAGCGTGCCGACCTTGGCGACCGGCGCCTGGTAGCCGGTGTCGTACGTGGGGAACTTGTTGCTGGTCGGGACGTAGATGGTGCTGCGTACGGCACCGGGCGCGCCCGGGTACTGCGGCTGGATCTGCCACGGGTTGGCGGGGTCGTCGTGCAGCGTGCAACCGGTCGCGAGTTCGTTGGTGCAGTCGTGCGTGAACGCGTAGCGGAAGGTGCCCGCGGGCAGCGGCGTGGTGAACGTCCACACCCCGTCGGGGCCCTTCTGCATGGCCTGGATGTGCCACGGGGTGGCCGCGACGTCGCCGGGCTGCCACTCGGCGGGTGGCCGGGCGTCGCCGCAGTCCTGGCATTGGATGTTCTCGGGCCGGGAGTAGAACCAGTCGCCGTAGATGTGGACCTGCTGGACGTCCGCGGGCGCCCGGTACCTGAAGGTGACCGAGTACCCGGTCGGCGGCTGGTCGGTACGGGTGACGGTCGGCCCCACGGGTGCAGGTGGGGCGGCGGACACCGGGGCGGCGGCGACCGCTCCGGCCGCGACGGTGGCGGTGGCGAGCAGTGCGAGCATCAGCCGGCGCCTCGGCGCCGGTGTCAGGGGACGGGGAGGTGCAACGGGCATGTTCCTGCTCCCTCTTCGGCTCGTGGTCAGACCGCATCGAGCGGCCGACCGACCAATCGATGGTGAGGTGAACGGATACCAGTGACGAGAGATGTCGCTATGTGAGCGCTCACATCGTTCCCTGCAAAAGATACAACCATGAATTTTAGCGATGGTCAATGCCTGAAGAGGAAATAGGGTTGGCAAATCGCAAGGAATGCAATTAGGGCAGGCGGGATCGGCGCCAGAAGTGCTGGCGCGCAGATTCTTCCCAGGTTTTGGTCGTTCGAACAATCGAGAGCCGCCGGCTGTCGCCGCGAAGCGCCGGTCGGAATCCACTTGTCGACGCGACTATTCCGCTCCTGGTTCCAACCTCCCATCTACCCGCCGGGGAATGACCCGGTATTCATCTCGCAGTTCCTCAGGCAGAACCGACAACCGTCGAAGACGATGCGACCCACACGCCGGCGGCCGGCACGTCGACCAGCCCGTGCACCACTGCGGCGTCGTCGCCCGCGATCGTCTTCAGCCGGGACCCGCCCGTCTCGGTGAGGTCGGCCGAGCGGCTCCGACCGTCGCGCGGGTCGACTGTGGTCACCACGTTCACAGCAGCCCCCTCCGGACGAGGTTTCCCATGAGATCGCGGACGCCGAACTGCCAGGGCGCGCACTCCTCCGCGTGCCGCACCCGGTTGACCAGGGTGCCGAGCGCCGGGCAGCTGATCCGGACCACGTCGTCGAGCTTGTGGGTGAACCCGTCGCCGGGGCGGTCCCGGTCCTCGACGGGCGCGAACATGGTCCCGAGCATCAGGACGGCACCGTCGGGATACTGGTGGTGCGGGCCGATCAACTGCCGCACCAGTGCTTCCGGATCCCGCGACATCCGGGACATCTCCGAGACTGCCTCCAACTGGAAGCCGTCCGCGCCCCGGACCTGCAGGCGCACCTCGAGTTCGCGCACCCGTTCCAGGCCGAACCGCTCGTCGAACAACCGGATCAAGGGACCGAGCGCACAGGAGGCGTTGTTGTCCTTCGCCTTGGGAAGCAGGAGCGCCGAGCGCCCCTCGACATCCCGCAGGTTCACGTCGTTGCCGAGGGTGGCGCCGACGATCCGGCCGCTGGACGCGACGATGAGAGCCACCTCGGGCTCCGGGTTGTTCCAGGTCGATGCGGCGAGCACGCCGACCGGAACGGCGGTGCCGACGGCGGAGAGGATCTGCCCCTTGGTGAAGATCTCGGCGTCCGGTCCGATTCCCACCTCCAGGTACTGGCTCCAGATGCCCTCGGCGACCAGCAGATTCTTCAGCCGCTCCGCCTCCGCCGAGCCGGAAACCAGGCCGTGCAGGTCGACACCGATGTCGGCGAGCATCCGGTGACGGATGTCCGCCGCGAGCGCGAGGTCTCCCCTGGCCCGCTCCTCGATGACGCGTTCGATCATCGAGACCGGGAAGGTCACCCCGGCGGCCTTGAGCGCTTGAAGATCGACCGGGGCGAGCAGCCAGGGCCGGTCGGGGTCGCGGGTCTCGGCGCCCGTGTTGGCCAGGATCTCCCCGAATCCGCATACCCGCGGCCCGTCGAGCCCGGCGACCACCGCGGCGGGATCGGGCAGCTCGCAGATGTCGCGGGCCGTCGGGAACTGGTGACTGATGTCGAAGACCTCGCCGTCTCGTACGACCACGGGTGACGGGCCGTCGACGGACGGGTCCCAGATCCGGCCGATGAGCACGCTGTGTTCGCCGTCGTACGGCAACGCGTCGCTGGCGGTCCCGCACCACTGCGACTCGGCGGCGCGGGGACGTGGCACGGTCATGAGCCGCTCTCCAGGTTGAAGAACGACCGCTCGTCGCGAGGACGGATGTCGTAGACGGCATCACGGAACATGCGCATCGGGTGCGGTGTGAACGGGTGGCGCTCGATCGCATCGAGGTCGACCTCGATGCCCAGGCCGATCCCGGTCGGGATCAGCAGGTCGCCGTCGTCGGTCAGCACCAGCCGTTCGTTGGTGATCTCGGGGCGCCAGGGTACGTCCGTCGCCATGATCTCCAGGTACCGGAAGTTCGGCAGCGTAGCGCCGAGCTGCAGCGTCGCGGCCGTGCTGAGCGGACCGCTCGGGTTGTGCGGCGCGAATCCCACATAGCTGGTCGAGGCGAGTGTCGAGATGAAGGCGAGCTCGGCGATCCCGCCGGCGTGCGTCACGTCGGGTTGGACGAAGTCGACGGCCTGGCGCGCGAGCGCCGGCGCGAAGCCCTGCCGGCCGTACCACCGCTCGCCCGCGGCGATGGGCACGGGCGAGGCCCGGCGGATGTCGACCAGCGCGTCGAGGTTGTCCGGCGGGCACGGCTCCTCGAACCACACCGGGTCGAACTGGGCGATCTCCTTCGAGATCTTGATCGCGTGGCGGACGTCGAAGCGGCCGTGCCCCTCGATGAACAGCTCGACCTCGCGACCGACCGCGGCGCGAACGGCGTCGATCTGGGCGAGCACCCGGTCCAGCTGCTGGGTCGTGATGGTCAGGTCGTAGTTCTCGAACGGGTCCCATTTGAGGCCCCGGAAGCCGGTATCCACCGTCTTGCGTGCGGCGGCCGCGTAGTCCTCCGGTGTGACCGCCCCGGAGAACCAGCCGTTCGCGTACGCGCGCACGCGGTCCCTTGTGGCGCCGCCGAGCAGCCGGGAGACGGGGACGCCGAGGTCTCGGGCCGAGATGTCCCACAGGGCCATCTCCAGCGAGCTCAGCGCGGTCATGATGACCGGTCCGCCGCGCCAGTACCAGTCGCGTGCGAGTTCGTAGAGGATCTTCGAGATCCGGGTGGGGTCCAGGCCCACGACTGCTTCCGCGACTTCGGCGATCGCGCCCTGGACGGCCCGTTCCTTGCCTTCCAGGGTGGCCTCGCCGAGCCCGACGATCCCCTCGTCCGTGTGGACGCGGACGATGACGAGGTTGGTGCGGTAGAAGTCGACGACCAGCGTGTCGACGGAGATGATCTTCATTTGTCGGGTCAACCCTTCACCGCACCGGCGGTCATGCCGGACACGACGTACTTCTGCGCCAACAGGTAGAAGGCGACGGCGGGCAGCGTGAACAGGAAGGCGACGGCCATCACCGTCTGGATCGGTGTGCCCAGCTCGCCGATGAAGTTCGCGATCCCGACGGAGGCCGGCTGCAGCTCCGGAGTGAAGACGAACGTCACCGCGAACACGTACTCGTTCCAGGCGTGGAAGAAGGCGATGACCGCGGTCGCCGCGATCGAGGGGGCGATCAGCGGTACGTTGATGCGGGTCAGGATGGTGAAGGGCCGTGCGCCGTCGGCGCGTCCTGCCTCCTCCAGCTCCTTCGGGATGCCGTCGATCGCGCCCTTGAGGATCAGCGCGACGATCGGCAGGACGAACGCGGAGTTCACCAGGACCAGGCCGGTCAGCGAGTCGAGCAGGTCGAAGCGGCGGAACAGCGCGAACAGCGGCACCACCATCAGCGCCTCGGGAAGCATCTGGGTGAACAGCAGCACGACGGTCAGCACGGCCTTGCCCCGGAACGAGAACCGGGACAGCGCGTAACCGAGCGGGATACCCAGGCCGACGGAGAGGACCATCGTGCCGACGGCGATCACCAGGCTGTTGAGCAGCCACCCGGCCGCCTTGCCCTCGGCCAGCGCGTCGACGAAGATCCCGAACCGGCCGAGGTCCGGCGTGAGGCGCGGCCGCTCGGCGAACAGGTCGCCGTTGCTGGACAGCGCCGTGACGAGCATCCAGTACAGCGGGAACACCGCGATGCCCAGTACGACCAGCACGGCTACGATCCGCGCGGTGAGGCCGAAGCGCAAGCGCCTCATCGGACGTTCTCCTTCTCCACGGCGCGAGCGACCAGTCGGCTACCGGTGATGACGATGAGCGAGATGATGACGCCGACCATGCCGATGGCCGCCGCCGAGCCGAGTTCCTTCGAGTCGAAGGCCTGCGAGTAGAGGTCGATGACGAGGGTCTCGGTCGCACCGACCGGTCCGCCCTTGGTCATGAGCCAGATGAGCTCGAACCGCCGCAGCGACCAGATCGTCATGAGCAGCGCCAGCAGTCCGACGGTCGGCTTGATGACCTGCCAGGTGACGGCACGGAAGCTCGCCCACCGCCCGGCGCCGTCCATGGTCGCGGCCTCGTTGAGGTCCTGTGGAACGGCCTGCAGCGCGGAGAGCAGCACCACGGAGGTGAACGGGAAGAGCTGCCAGATGGTCGTCGCGAGCACCGCCGGGAGCGCGTACCGGGGGCTGTCCAGGATCGCGCCGCCGGGTACGCCGAGGCCCACCGCGTCGAGGAGCCGGTTGACGATGCCGTACTGCGCGTTGAGCATCCACGTCGCGATGAGCGCGACCGCGATTCCGGGGGCGGCCCAGGGAATGGTCACGAGCGCCCGAGCCACGCCCCGGCCCCGAAAACCCCTGTTGAGCAGGAGCGCGACGACGAGTCCGGTGCCGACCGCGCCGACGACGCAGGCGACCACGTAGACGAAGGTGATCAGCAGGGTGTGGCGGAAGTCGGGGTCGCCGAAGATGCGGTTGAAGTTGCCGAGCCCCACCCACTCACTGCGGGTGGGATTGAGCAGCGACGTTCGCGTGAAGCTGAGGTAGATCTCCTGGAGGAGCGGTACCGCCTGGAAGACCAGGATGAACAGGGCGGCGGGTGCCAGGAACAGATACGGCGTCCACTTGCTGCCGAGCGGGCTGCGCCTGCGCCGTGCTCCGGGGCCACGCGTCGTGCCCGGTGCTCTCGTCTGGTCGAGCACAGTCATCGGGTGTGATCCTTCGGGGTAGGACGCCGCCGGCGGGGCCGACCGTCACGCCGGCGGCGTCGTCCTGTCGAGCTGTCAGCCGACCAGTTCGGTCGCCTGCTGCTGGGCTCGATCGAGTGCGGACTTCAGGTCGGCCTTGCCCTGCAGTGCCGCGATCACGTTCTGCACGACCACCTTGCGGATGTCCGGGGTCTTGGCCTCGAAGCCGAGCACGATCTGCGGCAGGCTGGTCTCGGTGAGCTCGTCGAAGACGGTGAGGAACGGGGTCTTTTCCAGCGATGCCGCGCTGCGTTGCGTGGTGGTGGCGACGCTGCTCGCGCCGAGGATCTCCTGCAACTTGACCTGGTTCTGAGGCTCCAGCGCCCACTTGATGAACGTGGCCGCCTCGTCCTTGGCCGGGCTCGCCTCGTTGATCACGATCGGTGCGAGGATCGCGCCCTGCTTGCGTACCGGGAACGGGATGGGCGCGACGTTGAAATTGAGCTGCGGGTTCTGGCCGCGCGTCGCGGTCACGTACCCCCCGTTGTTGAGTTCCATCCCGACCTTGCCCTCGGCGAACATCCGTCGGAACGTCGCCGCGTCCGCGCCGCGCGGGATGACGTTCGCGTCGTAGAGGTCCTTGTACGCCTGCAGGCCCTTGAGGTTCTCGGGCGAGTTGATCGTCAGGTTCTTGCCGTCGGACCACGCACCGCCGAAGCCGTAGACGTAATTGAAGATGTCCTGCCAGACGCCGGCCTCCTCGGCCTCGGTCTGGCGGAACGCCAGGCCGAAGACGTCGCCCTTGGTCAGCGACTTGGCCGTGGCGGTGAACTCCTCATAGGTGGCGGGTGGCTTCGGGATCAGGTCCGCGTTGTAGAACATCGCGTAGTTCGACGCTTCGAAGATGATGCCGTGCCGGACGCCATCGTGGACCATGAACTGGTCCGGCTGCTTGAGCAGGTCGTACTTGCCGGCGTCGACCAGCTTGTCAAGCGGCGCGATGAGGCCGGCGTCCGCGGCGGCCTCGAACTCGGGCATGTCGAAGCGGACCAGGTCGGGTCCCTTGCCGCTGCCCATCTGCGTGAGCACCGTCTGACCGAAGGTCGGGTACGGCACCGCGGCGGCGGAGACCTGCACCTTGTCCTGGCTCTTGTTGAACTCCTCGAGCCAGGCGGTCAGTTGCGGACCGCGACCCGGGTCGCCGAAGGTCGAAGCGGCGAAGGTCAGTTTCGCGACGCCATCACCGGAACCGCCGTCGGAGCCACAGCCAGTCAGAAGAGCGGCGACCAAGCCGAGGGCACATGCCGCCCCGACGACGCGGAAGCGGGCGGGCTGCTTACTCATCGTTACTCCTCTGCAACAGGTCAGAGTCGTCGAGATTAAATTTGCAACGATCGTAGCGACATATGCAACGGTGTCAAGTGGCGGTTGCGCGTGGAGCGCCCTATCATTGCGCATATTGCAATGTGGCGGCGGCAGAGAGCCGCCGTGCGAAGGGAGACTTCGCCTTGTCGCAATCGATTCGCCGCGCGATCGACCTGATCCGTCGCTCCGCAGAGCACCCGCTGTCACTCACCGAGGCGGCGGACGTGCTGGGCGTCCACAAGTCCACAGCCCTGCGGATCCTGCAGACCTTGGAGTCCGCGCGCTTCGTTCGCCGCACCGGTGCGGGGACGTACGTGCTCGGCAGCGGCCTCATCGAACTGTCGGAGCTCGCGCTCGGCTCGATGGACCTGCGCCAGTTCGCCGCCACGCACCTACGTGTGCTGCAGCGCGAGACCGGCCACACCGTCCACCTGGCGCAGCTGACCGGCGACGAGATCATCTACATCGACAAGGTGGACAGCCCGGCGTTCGACGCGGTGAAGCTGCCGTCCCGGATAGGGCGCGCGGTGTCGATCTACGCGAGCGCCGTCGGCAAGACGATCCTGGCCTACCTGCCGGCCGAGGAACGAGACCGCCTTCTCTCCCACGTCACCTACGAGCGGTTCACCGACACCACCTTCGCCGACCGCGACTCCCTCGAAGCCGAACTCGCCCGCATCCGCGAACACGGCTGGGCCACGGACAACGGCGAGCACGACGCGTACGTTATGTGCGTCGCCGCACCGGTCAGGGATTCGCGCGGGCGGGTCATCGCCGCCGCCTCGATCACCGCGATCGAGGTCATCTCGAACCTCGACCAACTGAAGAGCAGTCTTCCGCTCCTCTTGGAGACCGCGAACCGGATCTCGCACGAACTCGGCTACACACCTGCGTCCTCGGCGGACCGTGATCCTGCCGAGGCCCGACGACCAGTCGGTCAACGCACGCCGGCAGACGTGCGAAGCGAGTCGATGGATCTGACTGCCTGAGCCCGGCCTCTCAGGCGGGCGCCGTCCGTGCGACCGCCCGCGGAGCACAGGCGGTGCGCTGGGCGGCAACGACGCGCAGAGCATCGGCGCCGGCGCTGTATCCGGGCGCTGAACTGCAGGTGGCGGCGGCCCGGTGATGCCGAGCCGCCGCCACCATCGCGATGATCAGCCGCAGGAGCGGGCGGCGTAGCTCGCCGTGAACGACGCCGACACCGGCTCGCCGTCGACGGTCGCCGTGGCCGTCACCGTCACCTCACCCGCCGGCACGCTGGCCGCCGCGGTGGGGAACGACCGGAACTTCTCCTTGCCGGGCGGCACCGACCCGAACGGCCGCGTCCCGTACGCCGACTCCGCCGACGCCGACACGTGGACCGCCTCGTTGTTCGCCGTCCGGACCGTGACCATCACCTTCTCGCCGACACAGCGGGTGTCCGCGGTCACCGACAGGTCGAGCGGGGGTACGGCCTCGAACGCCCAGGAGTCGATCTCGAAGAGGTCCTCACCAGCCGGGCCGCGGTAGGTGAAGTAGACGTCGTGCACGCCGGACGCGCCCTGGAGGTCGGCGGTCACCTCGGCCCAGTCGCCGGTCGGCGTGTCGACCTGGATGGTGCCGACCACCGGGCCAGCGACGTCATCCAACCGCACCTCGATGCGTCCGCCGGCGGCGAGCGCACGCACCTTGGCCGTCACGCTGGCCGCGCCGTCGGCGCCGAAGTCGACCGACGACAGCGCCGTCCAGTCCGCGTCGTCGATGTCACGCACCACCAGGTTCGGTGCCGCGGTGCCGAACTCGGCGGAGGCGCCGTCGACCTTCGCGGTCGCGATGCCCTTGCTCCAGCCCAGGGTCTCCGCCTCGAACACCCGGTAGGGGTCGAAGTTGCGCACCTGGTCGACCCCGGCGTAGTCGCCGACGACCTGCTGGATGGTGCCGTCCGGGTTGAACGTCAGCTCCTGCAGGTGGGGGCTGCGGTACCCCTGGGTGGTGTTGCCGTTGATCCGCTTGTTCAGCGTCGGCGCGTGGTACGTGAAGTAGTACTTGCCCTCGAACTCGAACACCGACTGGTGGTTGTTGCCGCCGGTGCCGGCGCCGAAGAACTGCGACTGATTCGGGAACAGCACACCGGCGTAGGTCTCCTTCGGCCACGACATCGGGTCGTCGGAGATCATGTAGCCGATCTGGCCGCCGCCGGGGTAACCGGGCACGCGCGGCTGGTTACCGCCGAAGTCGTTGCCGCCGAAGTGCGAGGAGTACGAGAAGTAGTACTTGCCCTCCCGCTTGAACACATGACCCGCCTCGAAGGCGACCGGGGCGTCGACCACGACCGCGGATCCCTCGGTGGAGACCATGTCGTCACCCAGCTTGATCCCCCGCAGGTTCTTCGGGTTGTTGAACCGCTCGACCGGCGGCAGGCTCGTCGACGCCGGGCCGCCACCGAAGTAGAGGTACGCCTGGCCGTCGTCGTCCACCAGCGGCGCCGGGTCGAACTTCCAGGCGACGGTCTCCGCGCCGGGAGTGCCACCGTTGATCAGGGTGCTGGTGCGCTCGCTGGTCCACGGGCCGACCGGTGAACTGCCGGTGATCACGTTGCTCGAGCCGCCACCGTTGGCGTAGTAGAGGAAGAACTTCTCCTGCCCGTTCACGACCTTCTTCGCCATGCCGGGCGCCCACGAGTTGCCGGTGAACGGCGCCACGCCGTTCGGGCCGGCCACCTGGATCTCACCGTGGTCCGTCCAGTTGACCAGGTCGGTGGAGGAGATCACGGTGATCTGGTTGATGTCGCCGTAGTTGATGCCCGGGGAGACACCGGTGGACGGGTTGGGGGCGTACCCCTGGGTGTCGTTGGTCATGTATAGGTACACCCGGCCGTCGTGCACGAAGCCGAACCCGTCGGCGCCGAACTTGTGCCCGATGAGCGGGTTGTGCTCGCCGGGGAGTTTGCCGACCACCTCGATGGTCTTCGACACGACGTATTCCTGGAGCGTCACGTCGTCGACCTTGAAGTCCATGAGGTGGGTGTCCGGTGCGCTCGACGGGGTCGACGTCCACGGCGTCTCGACGAAGATCCGCGCGGTGCTGACATTCTGCCCAGCGGGGATCGTGAAGGTGCCCTGGATGAGTCCCCACTGCCCGCGCGGCACGGTGACCGTGCCGAGGTTGGTGTACGTGGAGCCGCCGTAGTGCATGGTGACGAAGAACTGCTTGGTCGACGGGCTGTTCGGGTTCTCGTACTTCACCTGCGCAGTGACCAGGTAGGTCTTGCCGGCCTGCACCTTGCCGGAGAGGTCCTGCATCGGGCCGGAACCGGTCGTGCTCCGGTTGGTGACGAGCACCGCGCTCGTACCGGAGTGGGCGTCCGTCGTGGTCGACAGCGCGGCGGTGTCGGCGGCGTTGCCGTTGTTCGCGAACCAACCGGCGAGGCCGTCCTCGAACCCGCCGTTCACGATGAGGTTCGAGCTGGCCGCCTGGACGGGCGCCGCCGCGACGGCGCCGGATCCCATCACCAGTGCGACGACCGCCGCGACGGCGGTGATCCGCCGTCGAGTCGATCTCAGCAGACGTTGTTCCACGACACTTCCTCCTTGATCTGCGAGGTGAACCGGGAAACGGTTCGTGGGTGCCCGGTGTCGGTTGCGGTACGGCCCGGAGCGGATCCGGTCGCTGAGCGGGCCGCCGTCGGGGTGCGTCGGCCGGCTCGACCGGAGCCAGGGGGTGTGTTGGAGGGCGGGGCGGCCCGAGGCTCAGCCGGGCCGCCCCGTCCGTCACTCAGTCACAGGATCGTGCCTCGTACGGTGCCGTCACCGTCACCTCGGCCGGCACGCCGTTCAGCCTCGCCGACCCGGTCACCGTCAATTCGCCGGCCGGCACACGTGCCGCGCCCGTCGGGAAGACCCGGGACTTCTGCTTCCCCGCCGGCAGCACCCCGAACGGCGTCTGTCCGTACGCCGAGGTCGCCGAAGCCCTGACCTGGACCGTTTCGTTGTTCGTGACCTGCACCGTCACCATCGCCCTGCCGTCGGCGCACCGGGTGCCGGCGACGACGGACAGGTCCAACGACGGCGTGTCGGTCCTGAGCACGCCGAGTCGGGCGAGCTGGTAGCTGAGTGCCCGCTCCGGCGCGTCGATCTGGTTCTGGCTGCCGAACCCACCGGCCCGCGCCGCCTTCGCGCCGGCGAGCGCGGCCTGCATCGCCGCCCACGCGTCCTTCGGGTAGTAGTGCTTGTCGAGCGTGCCGGCGTGCGCGATGGCCGCGTCGAGGTCGGTGGTGTCGAGCGGCAGGCCCTGCGCGGTCAGCTTGTCGCTGAGCAGGTAGTAGTCGAAGTCGACATGTCCACCGGTCTCCTGGGTCGCGTAGTTGAACAAGCCGACCCGGTGCCCCATGAAGTGGGCGAGGCTGCCGTCCAGCGTCTGCGGGCCGACCCGGCTGCCCAGGCGCGTCCAGTTGAGCCCGTCGAGGCTGTAGTAGAAGGTCGTCCACAGCTGGCCGACGGGGGACGCGAAGTCCAGGTCGGCCTTCAGGTACACCTCGGTCGCGTCCCCCAGCGACACGGTCGTGCCCGGCAGGAAGTTCTCCAGCGTCGCCTGGTCGAGGTCGACCGCGAACGGCTGGACCCGGTTGACGATCCCGAGGGTGTTCGCACCGCCGGTGCGCTTGACCGCCACGTACGAGAATCCGCGGTTGTAGGCGGCCAGGCCGGCGACATCGCCGTTCTTCATCCCGCCGATGTCCAGCTTGGTCTCCGCCGACTGCCGCGGCCCGAACGTACGCTGCGACAGCGTGTTCCGGGCCTCCTCGAACCAGGCCAGCTCGGCGCGGTTGGAGAGCTTCGTGTAGACGTACTTGCCGGTCACCACCTTGCCGGTCGTCAGCCGCAGCCATCCGTCCCGGTCGGTGAGCGACCAGTACCGGTTGTCGGGCGCGTGGTTCCACTGCCACGCCACGTCCAGGCGCGACCCGTTGGGCTTGATCTCCTCCTCCGTCGGGTACTCGGCCGTCACCGGCTGCCCGATGATCGAGACGTCGTCGATCAGGTACTCGACGCTCGACGACGGCGGCTGCGGGTTGGCCCACGGCGTCTCCACCGCGAACTTGAAGTTGTCCAGGTTCGCCGTCGCCGGCACCGTGTACTGGCCCGACACCGTCGTCCACTGCCCGACCGGCACGCTCCTGGACGCCATGACCTGCACGCCCGCACCCCAGTCAGCGGCCAGGTTGAACTGCACCGCGCTCGGGCCGGAGGTGTACTTGATCTTCGCGGAGACGGTGTAGGTCAAGCCGTGCTGCATCTTGCCGTTGAGGAACTGGTTCGGACCGGAACCGTTGAGGGTCCGGTTGCTCACCTTCAACGCCGCCGATCCCGCAGCCGGATCGGCCGAGCCCAGGCTGACCGTCGCACCGTACTGAGCGCCCCACGGCGACACCGATCCGGACTCGAAACCGGGATTCTGCAGAAGCTCGACGCCGATGAGGGACTCGTCGTATTCGGGCGGCTCCGGGATCGCCCACTCCTCGTCCGTGTACTTCCTGTGCGGCGCGTCGTTGGCGAAGTCATCCGAGGCGACGACGCTCTTCTGCCGCTCGAACAGCTCATCGGCCGGGCTGAGCTTGATCGGCTTTTCGAACACACCGTCCACCGGTACGACCCCGTTGTTGCCGAAGGTCGGCCAGCCGTCCTGCCACGTGGCCGGGATGAGCGCCGGGATGCGGCCGATCGGGAACGTGTCGCGGAAGAACATGCCGTACCAGTCGGTCCCGCCGCCCTCGCGGGAGATCGGCACCAGGCTGCCCTGCGCGAAGCCGTTCGAGTTGAGCACCCCACGCGCCTCGTACGTGTTCACGCCGCCCGCGGACGTGTAGCGCCCGAGCAGATCTCGTGAGCGGAACATGACCACCTGGCGCCCCTGGCCCGAAGGCCAGGTGATGATGACCGCGTAGTAGTAGCCGTCGATGTAGTAGAACTGGGCGCCCTCGAACAGGCCGCCGATGAACGGCTTACCGGCGTAGTCGTTCGCCGTGAAGATGTTGGAGTAGGTCTGCTCGATGGCGGTCAGGTCGGAGTTGAGACGTACCGCGCTCGTCCCGCCGGAGCCGTAGAAGATGTACGCCGTACCGTCGACATCGAAGAAGAGTGACGGGTCGTGCAGGCCACGACCCAGCGGGGTGCGCTGCCACGCCCCGTTGTCGATGTCGTCGGTGCGGTAGAGGTACGCCCCACCGAGGTTGTTCGTGTTGAAGACGACGTAGAACATGCCGTCGTGGTAACGCAGCGACGACGCCCACTGGCCCTGACCGTACGAGTTCTGCCCGTTGCGCAGCGAGAACGCGTCACCGATGCTCGCCCGATCGAACACGTAGTTGACGATCTCCCAGTTCACCAGGTCGTAGGACTTCATGATCGGCGCACCGGGGCTCAGGTGCATCGTCGTGCTGATCATGTAGTAGACGTCCCGGCCCTCGTCGTTCTCCGCGGCGGGGACCCGCTCCACGCTGATGTCCGGCACGTCGGAGTTGAGCAGCGGCACCGAGTACGAGCCGTCACCCTTGTCGGTCGACGTGTACGACGACCGGGGCGACCATCCTTCGGCGGCAGACGCCACGCCGGCCGGCGCCATCAGACCGGCGCACACGAGCGCACCGATCGTCGCGATCGAGAGTCCACGCACGCTCTTGTGCCGGGTCACACCGGCACTCAAGTGCTTCACCAGGGCGGCGGCGAGAACCAGAACGACGGCGACAACCCCGGCCGCTGGTGCGGCCATCGTCAGGGCCAGCACCGCCACGGCTACTGATGCCCCGACACATAACCGGGACACCCTTCGGTTGCTCATGATGTCTCCACTGTTAACGGTAACATTCTACGGTGCCCCATTGAAACATCGATGAAAAACACTGTCAACGGCGCTGGGTGCGCTCCTCCCGGGTGACGCCGGGCGGGCCGCGCCCCCGAAAGACGGCGATTGTCCGCTTTGGACAGATGCTCGGTGACCCGGATTCGAGCACGCCGAGCCGGATGCCCGCGCCGGTAGACCACGACGCTCAACTGCGCAGGGCCGCCTGACCCGTGGCCACTTCCTCGGCGGGACAAAAGGCTCGGCACGATGAATCGTGCACCGCACAGGTCGTCCTGTTTCAGGCGGGCGTTCCACCGCTCCAGGTCGTCCTCGGCAATCCATTGAGGCCTGCGAATCGAGGTTCGCGGCCCACGATTGTTAACGCTCTCACCCTGACTGGCGGGCGAGGTCCGTCCGCGTCAGCGAAACCGCCTCGGGCTCCGATGCCGGTTGACCCGCCTCTTGAATGGTCACGCCGTGCAGGTCTGTCGGAATCTCGGGCCGGGCGACGGCGTGACGGCCGGCGACAGACACTTCGCCGCAGCGCCTCGACGCCGCGGCAAGAGACACTTCGCCGCGGCGTCGAGGCGCACGGCTCGCCATGGCCGCAACCGGGCCGGCGACGAGAAGAGAGGTGCGTCCACCGAGGCCACCTCCAAGGGGAGGCAACGGGGCCGTGGGCAGGGCCACGCGCGGGGCCGCGCCGTGGATCACGGCCCCGCGCGGCGGCCCGACCGGCGATGGGCGTGTTCTCTAATCACCGTGAAGAACTACGCGAAACTGAGGTCCTCAGCCCGGGCGCGCTTCAGTTCGGAGAACGCTCGACAGCCTGCGAGTAGGCGGACGCCGTCGAAGACGCGCAGAGCCTCTTCGCCGCGGGGGATCGAGGTCAGCACGGGGCCGAAGAAGGCGACGTCATCGACGGCGATCGTCGGGGTACCGAGATCCTCGCCGACGAGTTGCTGTGCGCGGGCGGTGCTCGCCCGCATCTCCTGGTCGAAGTCGCTTCGATGAGCCGCGTCGGCCAGTTCGACGGGCAGGCCCGCCTCCGCCAGGGCCGCCGGGATGACGGTGTCGAAGTCCTTGTCGGCCTGGTCGTGGATCCGGCGCCCGAGTGCCGGGTACAGCCGGGCGAGGGCAGCGGCGCCGTGTTGTGCGACTACCGCCGCGCACACCCGCGCCGGGCCCCAGGCTCGGTCGTTGAATTCGCGGTACCAGGGCTCCAGGTCGCGATGCTCGTTGATCACCGCGAGGCTCAGCACCTCGAACCGCAGCTCGATCGGACGCATCCGCGCTACCTCCATCAGCCAGCGCGAGGTGATCCAGGCGAACGGACAGGATGGGTCCACGTACGTCGTCACCACCGAGGCCGACGTACCATCAAAGTTATCTTCCACGGAAGAGAATTTATCTTCCACGGAAGGTAAGATGCAAGAGTGGATGAGGACCGCATCGCCGAGATCGTTGGTCAGTGGCGCCGTGAACGACCGGACCTCGACGCCAGTCCGTTGCTGATCATCGGGCGGATCCAACAGCTGGCCGAGGCGCTCGACGCTGCCCTGCGGCCGACGTTCGCCGCGGCAGATCTCGGCAATGGCGACTTCAACGTGCTCGCGGCCCTACGCCGAGAGGGCGAGCCGTACACGCTAACAGCGGGTCAGCTGAGCCAGCGGATGCTTGTCACCACCGGCGCGGTGACCAAGCGGGTGGATCGGCTGATCGCCCGAGGCCTCGTGTCACGCTCGGTCTCGGCAGCCGACGCCCGCGGCAGAGTGGTGGGGTTGACCCCGGCCGGAGTCACGTTGACCGACCAGCTCATCGAGAAGCATCTGGCCAACGAGGAGGCCGTGCTCCGCGGCCTCACCGACAATGACCGCAGAGCGCTCGAGCACCTACTGGCGACGCTCGCCCGAACCGTGACTCCCTGACTTCCCGCCACCCGGGCTGGGCCTGCCGACGCGCACCTCACAGCGCGATTCGCGCGGTGGCGCACGTGCTTCCGCACCTGGGCGCCGTAAGGGGCAGCGGTCAAGGGCCTCGACGTCAGGCCCGACGAGTGCCTCGGGTCAGGGCCTTGGCTCGGTCATCGCGGCCAGCAGACCTTCGAGGTCCTCTTTACACGGGCCGCAGTCGCGCAGGTGGGCGGCGACTCCGCGGTAGCGCTCGGCCGCCGCCTCGGCGTTTGTGGCGGCCAGCTCGGCGTACAGGTGCAGAAGCTCCATCGCCTGGCCGCAGCCGACGTCTTCAGGATCGGTGTGCAGAAACCGGTCGAGTGCGGACAAGCCGTTCATCGCTGCTCCGAGGTGTTGACATGCGGATACCCATGAGCGGCGAGAGCGGTCCGCAGCTTACGCCGGGCGTCGAACATGATTTTGTAGACCGCGTTCCGGTTCGAGCCGAGCCGCGCGACCAGGGCATCCAACGGTACGCCGTTCAGCACGATCTCGACGAATACCTGGCGCTGCCGGTCGGTCAGCTCCGTCTCCACCGCCCGGCGCAGCGCGGTGATCAGCTCGCGCCACTCGGATTCCCGCGCCGGGTCGAGGCCGAACCGGTCCGGCAGCCGCTCCCAGTCCTCGGCCTCCAGCGGCACCTGGGGCCGGCGCCAGAAGTGGCGGCCGATCTTGCTCGACACCTCGAAGATCACGAACTTGTAGGCCCAGGTGCTGAAGCGACTCTCTCCCCGGAACTGCCCGATCTTGCTGGTGATCGCCAGCAGCGCGTCGGCCGCCGCCTGGTGCGCCAGGTCGTCGAGCTCCGGTCCGTCGACGCGCAGCAGCCCGCTGCGGCGCCGTACCTCACCGCGTGCGACCCGCAGCAGGAGCTCGTGCAGCCGTACGACAGCCGCCTCCCGCTCCGCGCCGCTGCCGGTGAGGGCGCGCACCCACTCGGCCGACTCCGGGTCGAGTCGGCTTGAGGCGTCGAGGCCGTCGTCCAGCGTCGTCGGGTCTGCCGGCATCACGTACCGAACTCTAACCACGGCCACGCCCAACGACCTCCAGCGCGGCCCAGGAGGCGGGTCGGCCGAGACGCCTCGCGGGCCTACGCTGTGACGGCGGTCTCATGGCGGTAAGAACTCGCCCGGAGCACGACGCCAAGATTGCATGACTGATTCGTTCGCAGGCAGGACCGCGTTGGTGACCGGCGCCGGTCGGGGCATCGGCCGGGCGATCGCCGTAGGACTCGGCCGGGCGGGCGCGACCGTCGCTCTGCTGGCGCGTTCCGAAAACGAACTCGCCGAAACCGCGGCTCTCATCCAGGAGGCGGGTTCCCGGGCACTCGTCGTACCGGTGGACCTCGGCGAGGACGAGCAGCTCTCCAGCGCCATCGGGCGCGTACGCGACGAGCTGGGCGACGTCGACATCCTCGTCAACAACGCGGGGGTGGTCTGGCCGCTCGCGCCGAGCGTCCGGGCAGACCCCACCGAGTGGGCCGCGGCCATGAAGATCAACGTGGTCGCGGCCGTGACGCTCACGTTCGCCTTCCTGCCCGGGATGGTCGAGCGCGGCTGGGGGCGGATCGTGAACGTCTCCACCGGCGCCGTCGCCAACATGGCCAGCATGATCGGCGGCAACGCGTACCTCGCGAGCAAGGCCGCGCTCGAGGCTCACACGATCAACCTCGGATTGGAACTCGACGGCAGCGGCGTCACCGCCAACGTCTACCGCCCCGGGCCGGTCGACACCGCCATCCAGACCTGGATCCGCGACCAGGATCCGGCCGCGATCGGCTCCGCGCTGCACCAGCGGTTCGTCCGCTCGCACGCCGACGGGAAGCTGCTCACTCCAGAGCACTCCGCAGGTGTGCTGCTCGCCCGCCTGGGCGCGGACGACCGCACCGCACAGGTCTGGGACGTCTTCGATCCCGCCTGACCCGGCCGGTGAGCGGGCACCCGGGCCTTCCGCCGCGCGCCCGGCCACCGGTCGCCCGACGGCCCGGCGAGACGGCGACCTGCCACGCGGGTTCTCCATCCGCGCCGGAAACTCGCCGACCCGACCCAGAAACGATCCGCAAATCGAAACGAAGGAGATTCAGAAATGAGCCTGCTGCAGCCTGGTGAGCAGTTTCCCGCGCTGACGTTCTCCCTGCCCGACGGGGAGACCCTGCGAGTGCCCGACGCCCTCGCCGGCGGCTTCGGTGTGGTGCTCTTCTACCGCGGCTCGTGGTGTCCGTACTGCAAGGCGCAACTGCGCGCGTTCCAGCGGTCACTGGGGAAGCTCGCCGAACTCGGCGTCAAGGTGGTCGCGGTCTCCGTCGATGACGAGGCGACCACGAAGCAGACGATCGCCGAGCACGGTCTGGAGTTCCCGGTGGGCCACAGCGCCGACGCCGCCGCGTTCGCCGAAGCGACCGGCGCATTCGTCAACGACGACCCGAGGCACCTCCAGTCGACCGGCTTCGTGCTCGACCCGGAGGGCAAGGTCGTGGTCAGCGTCTACTCCAGCGGTGCGATCGGACGCCTCGTCCCCGAGGATGTCGCCGGCCTGGTCCGATACCTGCGTGAGCACCAGACCGCGTAGCGCCGAACACCGCGGAAGTGAGCCAGGAGATGACCAGCACCCTTCCCGCCTTCACCGTTGAGCACGGCGACGGCTGGCGGTTCCGTACGCCCGGCGGTGAGCCGTTCCGCTCCATCGGGGTCGTGCACGCCGACGACACCAACCTGCGTTATCCCCACAACATCGACATCTACCGGGCCCGGTACGGCGGCTCGCGCCGGCGTTGGCTGCGCGAGGGCCTGATCCCGGAGATGACGTCGTGGGGATTCAACACCGTGGGCTGGACCTCCGAGTACGTCAGCGGCAGCGGACTGGCCACCGAGGGGCGGGTCGTCGACCTGGGTCACTCGGAGGGACTGCCTCCCGACGAGCTCGCCGACACCGGTCTGCCGTACACGCTGTCGCTGCGGGTCGCCGAGATCGAGCACTGGAACGGCGTGCCGGCGTACCGCGATCCGCGTGAGCCCGCCTTCGCGCAGTGGTGCGACCACCTGGCGCGTACGCTCTGCCGCCCCGACGACCCGAACCTGCTCGGCTACTTCCTGGTCGACGTCCCCTGCTGGGGCCGGCACCCGACCGGTGCCGGCCATCCGGGGGGAGAGCTGGCGGCCATCGCCGAGGCGTACTACCGGGTCGCCAGTGAGGCGATCCGGCGGCACGACCCGAACCACCTGATCCTGGGTGACCGGTACGGCATTCGGGTCGGCGCGCCCGAGCCGGTACTCGACGCCATGGCGCCGTACATCGACGTTCTCTCCGTGCAGGTGTTTCCCGGGCCCGGGCCGGGGCGCCTGGAGGCGGCTCTGGACGTGGTGGACCGCTGGCACGAACGAACCGGCCGGCCGGTCCTCATCGCCGATACCGGCAACTGGTGTCCGACCGTGATGAGCCCGGGCCGTACCGGTTCCTTCCGCAATCAGCGTGAACGCGGTTTGGCCTACGTGGCCTTCGGTGAGGCGTTCGCCGAGCGGCCATGGTGCCTGGGCTGGCACTGGTGCAGCTGGCTGGAGAACCCGCACCGGGGTTTCGGGCTGAAGGACCCGTGGGACGAACCGTACCGGGATCTCACCGATGTCGTGACTGCGACGAACTTGAGGCTGGGGCGGCTTACAGCGTGACCGACAGCGGCCCGGCCTCGCGACTTCGCAGCGGTGGGAAACACTCGCTTGGGCGGATCGGCAGGAAGGACCACAACTTCACCCAAAATCCTCCTTCCGGGTAAACGGAACGAGCATGGCGTCCGGTGACCATAGCCTGCAAACAGGAAGGTTCTTCCCGTTCAGGTTGGTCAGGCGCGAAAGGTGGATCATGAAGCGCAAAACGTTCGCCGCCGCTGTGCTGCTCGCCGGATTGACCGGTGTCGGAGCGGTCCCCGGGCTGGCATTCGCCGACGGGGGCGGCCCGGACTACCGGAACGACGACCGCGGTGGTCACGGACACCACCAGGAGGACGGCGACGACGGAGCCGTGTTCGTCCAGACGAACAAGGCGGAGGGCAACACGATCAAGGTCTACGACCGCGACGAGGACGGCCGCCTCTCGCCCAGAGGCGAGTTCGAGACCGGTGGCCTGGGCGGTTTCACCGTCGGCGCGCCGGGCGACGCACTGGCGTCGCAGGGTTCGCTGAGGTACCACGACGGGCTGTTGTTCGCGGTGAACGCGGGCAGCAACACGGTTACCGTGTTCCGGGTCGACGGCACCAAACTCAACCGGCTGCAGGTGATCTGGTCGCACGGCCTGCTGCCGGTCAGCATCGACGTACGCGACGACCTCGTCTACGTGCTCAACGCCGGCGGTGAAGGCTCGGTGCAGGGCTTCCACCTGCACAAGGGCCGGTTGTCGCCGATCGAGGGAGCCCACCGGTCGCTCGGGCTGCACAACGGCAACCCGCCCGCCTTCATGACCGCCCCGGCCCAGGTCGAGATCGACCCGGAGGGCAAGTTCGTGCTGGTGAGCACCAAGGCCGCCAACGTCATGTTCACCTACCGGATCGGCCGCGACGGTGAGCTGTCCCGGAACCCGGTGATCAGCGACGCGGGCAACACGCCGTTCGGGTTCACCTTCGACACCGAGGACACGCTGCTGGTCACCGAGTCCGGCAGCAACGAGGTCAGCCGGTTCGAACTGGAGAGGGACGGCCGGCTCGACCAGATCGGGCCGTCGGTGCCCAACGGCCAGCAGGCGCCGTGCTGGATCCAGCAGGTCGGCGACTACTTCTTCGTCGCCAACGCCGGAAGCTCCACCATCAGCTCGTACAAGGTCGACAGGGACGGAAAACTGGTCCTCGTGAAGGCTGTCGCCGCCGACACCGGCGGCGGTTCAATCGACCTGACGGCCGCCGACGGATTCCTCTACGTGCAGAACGCCGCAGCCGGCAACGTGCAGGGTTACGAGATCGGCAAGGACGGCTCCCTCCACCTCGTCACCGAGGTGAGCGGCCTGCCGAAGTTCGAGAACGGAATCGGGATGGAAGGCATCGCCGCCTCCTGACTGACGTCCATCGTTGGCCCCGGTCGCTGACGCGACCGGGGCCAACGCATGTGCTGGGAACTGCCGGAAGCTGTCGCAGCTCCGCTGTTTCGCCGTCTGCGGCGGGTGGAGCGGCGGTAAGGGTTTCGCAACAATGGTTGCCGATCCGGCGACCGATGCGCCGTACCCTCGCAGGGGTGTGGACGAAGAGACTACGGTCGCCGTTGGCCTGGGCGAGCATGGTCGTGGTCGGCATGATCGCCGCTCTTGGACTCTTCTGGTTCCAGCCGTGGAAGCTGCTCACCGACACTCACGTCGACGAGGCGCTACCGGTGGTCGAGCGGACTCCCCCGCCGACCGGCTCCGTCTCCGCCGGCGCGCTGCCCAGCTCGGCCACCACGACGCCGGTCGCGAATCGGATCGTGTCCGCCGGCGACTTCATCACTCAGGAGCATGAGACGACCGGCGGTGCGGAGATTGTCCGGCTCGCCGACGGGCGGCACCAGCTCGTCCTGCGCGATCTCGACACGTCCGACGGGCCGGACCTACGGGTCTGGTTGACCGACCAGCCGGTGAAAAGCGGGGTGGCCGGCTGGCGGGTCTTCGACGACGGCACCTGGTTCGAGGTGGCACGACTCAAGGGCAACCGCGGCGACCAGGTGTACGACCTGCCGACCTCCGTCGATCCGGCAAAGTTCCGGAGCGTGTCGATCTGGTGCAAGCGCTTCAGCGTCTCCTTCGGCGCCGCCGCTCTCAGGGCCACCTGACCGCTTACCTGGGGTGCGTGAGCGGCGCTCGGGCCGGTCGGGTCGGTGCCCATGACCGGCTTCCGCCAGGATGCTCGGCGGAGCACGAGCTGAGCTTTCCGCCATGGGCGTCGGCGCGGCGCGCCTACTACGGCGCACCCAGCAGCTCCCCCTTGGCACCGCGGCGGATCAGCCACTGGGTCGGCGGCCAAGCGACAAGGAAGCCGATGATCAACCCGATCTGGACGATGAGCCAGAACACCGGATTGCTGGGTGGCAGGGTCTCATGGAAAACCGCCAACTCCATCAGCGCCAGCCAACCCAACAGGGCGATCTCGAAGACGGTGACGCTCAACAGGTCTCCCTTGAGAAATCTCCGCACTGCCGCCCGCACCCTTCGAGCACCCCGGTCGGCCTCAGTGGAGTATCGGAATGCGAAACCTACCAGGACCGCGGCTAAGTAGTCGCCTATGAATTCTGGCCACAATCTCTTGTCGAACATCTCGAGGCTGAAGCCGAAGACGACCACAGTGGCAATGATGGCACCCAGAACGCAGTGCGTCGCGCAATGTAGTGTTTCGATTATCGTGACCGCGTGTCGTGAGATCTTTGGCGGGGTACGGTGCCGCTCCAGCCAGCGAGGAGACTGGGGTCTACCCCACCGCCGGTAGGCCAGGACACCCGCCGGACCAAAGTAGAGAGCGGTTGCCGGCCAGACGATCTCCATGACTTTGACCGGCTGGCGGTATCGAAGAACGAAATGGTCGACAACTATGACGACGGTACTCGCGAGGCCCACTATGAGCGTGGCCCACGAGAGCACCACGAGCCATGTTGATTGCAGAACAATCTCCCTCTCACCGCGGGGCATTGAATGCAATGCCAGTGACGGGGGATGACAACCTCGTCGGAACGTCACTGCCGTGGTAGCGGAGAAGCCGGCGACCTGGCGGCCGGGCACGCTACGTCCGCTGCCACCGCCTCCCGCATTGCTGGCGCGACCCCTACACCAGGCACGACCAGGGCGACACCAGGCGTGGCGACAGCAACACGCACGGTGAGCACGGTCAATCACGATAACAGCCGTTAAGGTGAGGCGTTGCCGGTTTGACTGAAGATCCGCCGACCAGGGGCGACGAAGATCGTTCCAACCGTTCAGGGCGCCCGCGTTGGCGGACAGGCCGCGCGCCCGTCGGGAACGGCACCCAGCCGCATCTCGGTTACGTCCAGGGCGGGTCGCGGGGCAGCAGGGATGCATTCGACCCCCGGTACCGGAATACGCGACATTGGTCCCCTTTTTTACGGTAATGGTGGCCACCGGATCCAGCTGCGGGTGATGCGCGCGCCACACCGAAGCGTCGACACTCGCCTGCCCCGGCCGCCGCTGCCGGGTCAACGCGGGGCAGCCCCCAAGCGGAAGCTTGTCGCGGCGAGGACCGGATAGTCCAAATCAAGGCTCCGCCTGTCGGCGGTCCAGCGGACATCGGACCGGCTAATCGAGCTGGCAGCGCGGCGCTCGTCGGCCACCGTCAGCCGAAATGCGGCGCATCACGAGATGGACTCTGCGGTCCCAATCTCCGCTGTTTAGGGGCACTACTGGATACACTTGAGGGATGGCCGACGAGCAGGTGGCTGCGCCGACGAAGCAGCGGAGGATCAGTCAACGGGGCATCGCGACCCGGGAGCGGATTCTCGAGGCGGCGAATCGGCTGATGTTCGTACGCGGAGTGAACGCGACGACCCTTGACGACATCCGCGAGGCAAGCCAGACGAGCAAGTCTCAGCTTTACCACCACTTCGCCGACAAACAGGAACTCGTCCGCGCGTTGGTCAAATATCGGGGCGCGCTCGTGCTTCAGCGTGAGCGTGGCGGACTCGAACGACTGAGATCATTCTCCGGGCTGGTCCGGTGGCGTAACGCGCTGGTCCAGGCCAACTCGCTCAACAACGGCAAATACGGGTGCGGCCTCGGGTCAATGGCTGTCGAGCTGTCCGACCAAGACGAGCAGGCTCGATCGATGCTGTCGGAGACGTTCGCGGCATGGGAGAAGCTGATCAGCGATGGCCTGCACCGGATGCGGGACAGCGGTGCACTGCGCCAGGACGCCGACCCGGAGAAGCTGGCCACCGGGTTGATGGCAGCTCTGCAAGGCGGCTACCTCCTGGCGAACGCTGCCCACGATGTGGCGCCCATGGAAGTTGCGCTGGACATGGCGCTGGACCACATCAAGTCGTTCCTCACGGAGCCGACCGGTGAGCCGACCCGTTAACTGAGCCCCTTTTTCATCGCGCTCAGGCTGTTCGCCGGCGGGGGTGCGAGCAGCCCGGAGGTCGATGATCGCGCGGATCCGGGTCACAGCCAGGTGCGGGGATCCTTGCCCGCGACGCGATGGCCGACAGCAGATGCCGGTCGCCTTCACCGCGGTGAGAACGCCATCATGTCGTCCCCCGCGTTTCTTGATCGGTTGTGCTGCGACTGCGGGCCATCGCGCATCGGGATGTTCCTCATGTCGTCCGGATTCGAGTGCGACCACGCCGCCAGAGGGCGACGAGGCTCGCCGTCCTGGTGCGTGAGCGACGGCACATCCCACACCTTCACGGACTGTTTGGTCCGATCCGCAGCTCGACACTCAGCACGTCCAGCTGAGGGCGAGTCGCCCGTCGCCACGTCCGTTGCGCGTCCTGATCTACCCAGAGGTGAGGATCCACGCGGGCCGAGCGGTCTGGCGACGAATGACCGATTGGACTATTCAGTCCGTGGAGGCTAGCCTGCTCACGCACTCGGTCAGGGGTGGGACGCCTGGCCACCACCCCGCTCGGACTGCGGCTCGGCTGTTGCTGGATGCGCGTATCCGGACCGTCACTACCAGGATCGATCTACAGGAAGGCACGGCTCATGGAAACCGATCGGGATCGTGTCGTCGCATCCGCCCGAGCTGTCCTTCCGCTCACTGAGCGCCGGCGCACGGACATGACCAGCCGCGGCTTCACGTTCGTCGCCGATGAACCGCACAACGGCGCGGTCGGCGACGGCCCGACGCCGACGGAGTACCTGTTGATGGCGCTCGCGTCCTGCACCGCTCAGACGCTGCGGCAGTACGTCGACTACAAGTACGACAACGCCGGTGACATCATCGTCGAGATCGACTACCACGAGCCCGAGCAGGAGGGCGCAGAGCGCTACCTGAAGCGCACGATCACGCTGAGCGAGGAACCTGACCCCGACGACTTGAAGGTGATGCATGAGATCGCCGAGAGGTCGCCGGTGACCCTGCTGATCCAGTTCGCCTGGAGCGTGAAGACGGAGTTCGTCGGGCCGCGCTGACGTCAGGCAGCTTGCTGCTCGGCCATCACGACCGAGCAGCAAGCGGTTGCCGCTGCGCCGCGGGCGGCAGTGACGGTGTTTCCATCGACGCGGCCCGGCCATGAGTTCACTGGTAGTCACCCGCACCCCGTATCGCCGGCCTCGACGCTCGCTCCGCAGCCCACTTCAGCTGCGGCAGCGCGATCAGGACTGAGCCGTGGGGTCGCGCCTGCCTCGCGGCACGATTTGTTGCTACCCGTGCTGGCCCGGCCAGCGCGTCGAAAGGTGACGTGTGACCGGAACCAAGATGAGCGACCGAAGCATCTGGATGGGAAGTCTCGCGGCACCGCTGCGGTCCTTCCTGCGAACCGAGTCCGGCAGCGCCGGTGTGCTCGTGGCCGCCATCGTCGCCGCACTGCTTTGGGCCAACATCGACGTCAGCTCCTACGAAGCCGTCTGGCGTACCCAACTCTCCCTGCGACTCGGGCCCCTCGAGCTCTCTCGCGACCTGCACACCTGGATCAACAGCGGCTTGATGACGCTGTTCTTCCTGGTCGTCGGCCTTGAGGCGCGACGCGAGTTCGACCTCGGCGACCTGCGCGACCGGCGACGTTTCGTGCTGCCCAGCGTGGCCGGCGTGATCGGCATGCTGATCCCGGTGCTGATCTTCCTGGTGATCAACCACGGCGGGCCGGGCGCGCACGGCTGGGGCGTGGCCATGTCGACCGACACCGCCCTCGCGCTGGGCCTGCTGGCACTGCTCGGCCGGGGCGTGCCCGACCGGGTCCGGATCTTCCTGCTCACCGTGTTCGTGGTCGACGACCTGATCGCGCTCGTCGTCATCGCTCTGGTCTACAGCGACGACATCAAGATGATGCCCATCGTGGTGGCCGTAGCGGCGTTCGCGGTCATGCTGGCCATCCGCGCAGCCGGCATCCGGCGTGACTCGGCGTACGTGCCGGTCGCCGTCGTGATGTGGGGCGCGCTGCTGGTCAGCGGAGTCGATCCGGTGGTGGCCGGGCTGGCCATCGGGTTGACCGCGTTCGCCTACTCCCCCGGCCGAGCTGAGCTCGAGCAGCTCAGCGGCATGTTTCGGTCGTTCCGCGAACAGCCGACGCCCAGGCTCGCACGGACGGCCTCGCTCGGACTCGCGAACACGCTGTCGCCCAACGACCGCCTTCAGCGCATCTACCACCCCTGGTCCAGCTACGTCATCGTCCCGCTGTTCGGCCTGGCCAACGCTGGCATCAGCATCGACGGTCCGTTCCTGAGCCGGGCGTTCACGTCGCCTGTCACCTGGGGCGTGCTGCTCGGGTATGTCGCCGGCAAGCCGCTCGCCGTGATCGGTACCTCTGCCGTGCTCACCTGGATCTCACACGGCCGCATCCGTCCGGCTGTGGGGTGGGCGGGCGTGCTCGGCAGCGGCACGATCGCCGGTGTCAGCTTCACGGTGTCGCTTCTGGTCGCCAGCCTGGCCTTCACCGGCGATCAACTGGCCGAGGCCAAGGTCGGGGTGTTCAGCGCCGCGATCGTATCCTCCGCGCTGACCTGGATCGCGTTCCGCGTCACGAACATGCTGCCCAACGACAAGCGCATCCGAGCGCTCTTCGGCGATGTGACGGAGCTGATCGATCTCATCCCAGAGGTCGACGAGAGGTACGACCACGTCCGCGGCCCGGCCGGCGCGTCGGTGACGCTGGTGCAGTACGGCGACTTCCAGTGCCCGTACTGCGGGAAGGCCGAGCCGGTCGTCCGGCAGTTGCTGGGCCACGCCGACCTGCGTTTCGTGTGGCGTCACCTGCCGCTGTCGGACATCCACCCGCACGCCCGGCTCGCCGCCGAGGCCGCGGAAGCGGCGGGCGCCCAGGGCAAGTTCTGGCAGATGCACGACCTGCTGCTCGACCACCAGGACAAGCTGAACATCAGTGACCTGATCAAATATGCCGTCGACCTCGGTCTGGATCAGGAACGCTTCCACGACGATCTGATCAGCCAGACCCACGCCGAGCGCATCGAGAGCGACATCGACTCGGCCGACAGGAGCGGAGTGTCCGGCACGCCGACGTTCTTCATCAACGGTCGCCGCCACTACGGCGCGTACGACATCACGACCCTGACCGAGGCCATTCGTATGGCCCGAGCCCGGGCCCGCCTCGGCCGCGAGGCGCCAGCGACCCGGGAGTAACGCGTTCGACGGCGCAGGTGAGCACGGTCCAGGCCGTTTGTCGCGTGGCCGGCCTTCTGGCGAGCCGCCGGGGGAAACGGACCGGCGCGCGGACCCGAGGTCCGCGCGCCGGAGATGTCAGGCCGTCGCCCGCTTCGGGAGCTTCCACCCGGGGCGAGGGAAGTGGCAGGTGTAACCGTTGGGGTAGGTCTGCAGGTAGTTCTGGTGCTCGGGCTCGGCCTCCCAGAAGTCGCCTGCCGGGGTTACCTCGGTGACGACCTTGCCCGGCCACAGGCCCGAGGCGTCGACGTCGGCGATCGTGTCCTCGGCGACCCGCTTCTGCTCGTCGTTGGTGTAGAAGATCGCCGAGCGGTAGCTCGTGCCGATGTCGTTGCCCTGGCGGTTCTTCGTCGACGGGTCGTGGATCTGGAAGAAGAACTCGAGCAGCGCGCGGAAGTCGGTCTTCTCGGTGTCGTAGATGACCTCGATGGACTCCGCGTGGGTGCCGTGGTTGCGGTAGGTGGCGTTCGGGACATCGCCGCCGCTGTAGCCCACGCGCGTGGACACGACGCCGGGCTGGTGGCGGAACAACTCCTCCATGCCCCAGAAACAGCCTCCGGCGAGGATCGCCTTCTCGGTGCTCACGTCGTCTCCCTACTTGTCGTCGGTGTCAGGGTTGGTGTCACTCGTGAACAGGGTGCGGTATTCGCCGTACCCCGCGTTCTCCAGGTCGTCGAGGTGGATGAACCGCAACGACGCCGAGTTGATGCAGTACCGCAGTCCACCCTTGTCGCGGGGACCGTCGTTGAAGATGTGGCCGAGGTGACTGTCGCCGTGCAGCGAACGGGCCTCAACCCGGATCATCCCGTGGCTTGAGTCCTCGCGCTCGACAACGTTCGTCCTGGTAATCGGCTTCGTGAAGCTCGGCCAGCCGGACCTGCTGTCGTACTTGTCGACCGATGCGAACAGCGGCTCGCCGGACACGACGTCGACGTAGATGCCGGGCTCGTGGTTGTCCCAGTAGGCGTTCGCGAACGGACGTTCGGTGCCGTCCTGCTGGGTGACCCGGTACTGCTCCGGGTCGAGCCGCGAGACCGCCTCCGGGCTCTTGTGGTACTGGGTGTGCTGGGACACAGCTCTCCCTTCCCGGCCTTTCGGCGCAGAGCTGAGGAACCAGGCGAGATGCGCCTGGACACGCATACGTACAGACGCCTTACGGGCCGCTGGTATTCCCGCAGGACCCATCTTTTATGGACCATCAGGTCCCGGGAACATGCCCGGCGATGGCCGGATGAGCGCCGCTGTTACGGCGTACCGCCTGGGTGCCTCGATTCCACAGTAGCATCCGCTCGGTCCCGGAACTGGACTTGACCGACCAGTTCCAGCGCGGCTAGGTTTCGGGGCGTCCGACTCGGTGCCTCCGCTGGCGACGAACTGTCCGGCGTGCCCACCGGCGCCGAGTTCTACGGACGTCGGGCCACCCCGGGGAATCGGGTGCCGCCGACAAAACACGCGAATCGGTGGGAAGGACTAATTGGTATGAGTAAGAGTTTCGAGGGCCGCAAGGTCGTGGTCGTCGGCGGCAGCAGTGGCATGGGCCTGGCCACGGCCCACCAGGTCGTCGCCGGGGGCGGCACTGCCGTGATCACAGGTCGAGACCAGGACAAGGTGGGGGCCGCGGTCGAGGCCTTGTCGCAGCACGGAAAGGCATGGGGCATCACCGCCGAGCTGACCGACCGCGACCAGGTGCCGGAGCTCCGAAAGCAGCTCGCCGCCGAGCACGCCGACGCGACGCTGCTCGTCAACGCCGCGGGTTTCTTCATCCCGAAGGCGTTCAGCGAGTACGACGAGGCCTTCTACGACTCGTACAACGAACTCAACCGGGCGCTGTTCTTCATCACGCAGACCGTCGTCGCGGGCATGGTCGCCGGGGGCCGGGGCGGCGCCATCGTCAACGTCGGCTCGATGTGGGCGCACCAGGGCATCGCGGCGACGCCGCACACCGGCTACTCCGTGCAGAAGGGCGGCCTGCACTCGTTCACCAAGGCCCTCGCGATCGAGCTGGCGCCGCACAAGATCCGGGTCAACGCGGTCGCGCCCGCGGTCGTGAAGACGCCCCTGTACCTGGGCTTCGTCCCGGCGGACAAGTTCGATGAGACCGTCGACAGCTTCGACGGCTTCCACCCGCTGGGGCGTGTGGGAAGCCCGGAGGACATCGCGAACGCGGTGTCGTTCCTGCTGTCGGACCAGGCGAGCTGGATGACCGGCGCCATCGTCGACGTCGACGGCGGCATCATGGCCGGCCGCAACTGACCTCGAAACGGAAGGCCGGGACGGCGCCGGCGGGGCCTCGGCTCCGCCGGCGCCGTCCCGGCCAATTCGCAGTCGCGCTCGTTTCTCGAAACCCGTACGCCACAACCGCTACCGGTCGACGTGGTGAGACACCGAGGACCGTGCGCCGCGTGAAGGTGATGAACCGAAACCTGCACCTGAGGGTGCGGACCAGAACCTGGATACAGGGAGGCGCCGGATGAAGGCGATCGTAGTGACGGACGAAACCGCGGGAACGGCAGGGATGACGCTGGTGGAGCGGCCCGAGCCGGCGCCGGCGCTGAACGACGTCGTCGTCCAGGTTCACGCGTCGGGATTCACCCCGGGTGAGCTGACCTGGCCCTCGACCTGGGCTGATCGACTCGGCCGTGACCGGACCCCGTCGATCCCCGGGCACGAGCTGGCCGGAGTGGTCAGCGCGCTCGGCTATGGCACGACGGGACTGTCGGTGGGACAGCGGGTGTTCGGCCTCGCCGACTGGACTCGCGACGGCACTTTGGCGGAGTACGTGGCCATCGAAGCGCGTAACCTCGCGCCGTTGCCCGGCGACGTCGACTTCACGGTGGGCGCGAGCCTGCCGATCTCGGGCCTGACCGCCTGGCAGGGGCTGTTCGAGCACGGCCGACTCCAGGCGGGACAGAGCGTCCTCGTGCACGGCGCGGCCGGCGGAGTCGGATCGATGGTGACGCAGCTCGCACGCGAGGCCGGCGCCCACGTCATCGGCACCGGACGCACCGCCGACCGTCAGACGGCGCTCGACTTCGGCGCGCAGGAGTTCCTCGACCTCGACAACGACGCCCTGGAGGACGTCGGCGAAATCGATCTGGTGTTCGACGTCATCGGCGGCGACATCGGGAAGCGGTCCGCAGACGTGATCCGGACCGGCGGAACGCTGGTGACCATCGCCGGGCCGCCCGAGGCGCGACCCGTAGACGGCCTGGCGGTCGACTTCGTCGTCGTGCCCGATCGCGCCCAACTCGGCGAAATCGTCCGGCGGGTCCGGGACGGACGACTGCGGACGATCATCGGCAACGTCGCGACCCTCGACGACGCCGTCGCCGCCCTCAACCCGACCCAGCGGATCATGGGGAAGACGATCATCCGCGTCCGTCCGTGAGGACGTTGCACCTCCAAGCACGAGAACCGATCCGGGAGTGATCTGATGACCAGCAAGAGCGCAGCCTCATGACTGACCCGAGCGGGCAGGTACGCTCCGCCGAGCGCCCCGACGAAGCCGGACACGACGAGAACGGCACCCTCAGCGAGGACCAGGCCGTCCTCATCGACGAGGTGATCGACGCCTCGCACACCACCGCGTCCGGCTTTCGAGTCGTCCACGACGAGAACCGCGGCACCTACGACGCCATCGTCGGGGACCGAGAGGTGGCCGGGCTGACCTACAGCACGACCGGAGACGACCGAATCGTGCTACTGGGCACTTCGGTGTTGCCCGAGTTCCGCAAACAGGGCGTCGCCACCGCGCTGATCCGACACGTCCTCGACGACGTGCGCGCGCAAGGGAAGACGGTGACCATCCTGTGCGCGATCGTGCGCACCTTCATCGAGCACAACCCCGAGTACGCCGACCTCATCGACGTCAAGCACCCGGGAGTGACCCAGCGTCGCCCCCATTCGTCCTGACTTCCTATCAGCTCCTCGGCAGAAAGTGTGACAATGACGATCGATCTCGAGGCAGCCACTCGGGAAGAGAACAACGCGGCGCTCATCGCCGCATTGAACGAGACGAGTCCCAGCGAGGTGGAATCCAGCTGGGTGCTCGATGTCATCAACGACGCGGAGCACGGTCGGTGGATCGCCGCCCTCGGCGCCGAAGCGATCGCCGAGCTCCAGTATCGGTTCGTGGGCGGCCGTGTCGTGCTACTGACGACCTGGGTCGACCCCGCCTACCGCCACAACCGGGTGGCGACAGAGCTCATCGCTCGCGTGCTGGACGAGGTCCGCGAGAGTGGCAAGAAGATCACCGTCATCTGCCCGGTCGTGGGCAGGTTCATCGCCCGCAACCCGAAATACCTCGATCTCATCGACAAGGTTCATCCCGGCGCCGGCGCCTACCCGAAGCAGGAAACCACGGCAGGCGACCACGACGAGGAACTCACCGCGTTCGAGAACGACGTGCGGTAGCCCTCCGGCCTTCGGACGTCGTTCGAGTCGTCCAGCGGTCCGGGATGGACGAGAACTGAGGAAGAGGAGCATTTGAATGAAAGCGATCGTGGTAACGGACCGGACCGCGGGAACGGCGGGGATGACGCTGGTGGAGCGGCCCGAGCCGGACGTGGCGATGCTCGCCAGTCTCGAGGGCGCGAACTACGGCGATGTCGTCGTTGAAGTTCACGCCTCGGGATTCACCGGCAATGAGCTGGAGTGGCCCTCGACCTGGGTCGATCGCCGCGGTTTCTACCGGACTCCGTCGATCCCAGGCCATGAGGTGGCCGGGGTGGTCACCGCTCTCAGCTATGGCGCAACGGGGTTGTCGGTGGGGCAGCGGGTGTTCGGCCTCACCGACTGGACTCGCGACGGCACGCTGGCGGAGTATGTCGTCGTCGAGGCGCGCAACCTTGCGCCGCTGCCGGCCGACGTCGACTTCACGGTGGGTGCCGGCGTCGCGATGGCGGGCCTGACCGCGTGGCAAGGGCTGTTCGATCACGGCCGCCTCCTGGAGGGGCAGAGCGTCCTGGTGCACGGCGCGGCCGGCGCAGTCGGTTCGATGGCGACGCAGCTCGCCCGTCACGCCGGCGCCCACGTCATCGGCACCGGACGTGCCAGCGGCCGGCAGACCGCAGTCGACTTCGGCGCACACGAGTACGTCGACCTCGACAACGACACCCTGGAAGACGTCGGCGGAGTGGATCTGGTCTTCGACGTCATCGGCGGCGACATCCAGAAGCGGTCCGCACGTCTGGTTCGAGCCGGAGGAACGCTGGTGACCGTCACCGGGCCGCCGGAGGCGCGGCCCGCTGACGGCCTGGCGATCGACTTCGTCGTCGTGTCCGACCGCGCCCAGCTGGGGGAAATCGCGCGGCTGGTCCGGGACGGACGCGTACGCACGAACATCGGCACCGTCGCGGCCCTCGACGACGCCGTCGCCGCCTTCAACTCGACCCAGCCGACCAGGGGGAAGACGGTCATCCGCGTTCGTCCGTGAGAACTGGGGAACAACGAGTGTCCGGCCCTCCGTGCGGATCAGCGCCAACCGCGGGGAGGGCCGGTCGACGTCATCGACCAGCGCCGTCGCCGACGTCCGCGTCCTGGCCGGCCGAGTTCCGCGCGTTCAGCCGCGGACGATCTCACTCAATGCTGCTGCGCCGCTGCGTGCGACCCGGGGAATGCCGGGTCCAGCACGTCGGCATATTCCGGATGAGCATTGACGAATGCCGCAGCGAACGGACACGTGATAGTGGCGGTCTTTCCCTGCGCACGCAGCTCGTCGAGGACGCCGCCGATGAGCCTGCCGGCCACTCCCCTGCCCCGGAACTCAGGGAACACCGACGTCGCCGACAATACGACGCGGTTGCCGACCTTGTTGTAAACGAGCCCAGCGACAGTCCGGCCCCCTATAGCGGCCTCGTAGATGCCGAGCGCGCTGTTGTCGGTAATGACGAAGTCTTCCCCGTCGGGCGCGGTGGCGTCCGCCGCGTTCGAGTCGTGCAGATCGTTCTCGGCACTGGTCAACGTGACCATGTCCTCGGCGTTGGCCGCCATGTTGTCTCCTGAATCTCACCTTGGTCAGCCGTCCGGGAGTGCCCCGGTCAGGCCGAATGGTGCGGCAACAGTATCCCGCCGCGACCTGTTGCCAACTGAGGCCCGAGAGGCTGACTGGCGGCCGCCACCGCAAGGCGGGCATACCCATGGAGGGTGTTCGAGAAGGCTCGCCCGTCACCTGCGGCCGGCGCAGTAGGGCAGCACCTTCCCGAACACCCTCTGCTCAGGAAGTCGGCACCGGGAGGCTGAGCAGGAGCGATCCGCGCAGGTCGACCAGGACCCGGTCGGCCGTGCGCACCACGCGCATGACGACGTCCTCGCAGCCGGGACAGCGGGCGACGAGGCCGGGGGTTCGGTCGAAGACGCGCATCGCGGCCAGCGGACGGCTCGTCCGGCACCCGGCGCAGGTGAGCTCGGCAACGGTGAGGTCGGTGCCCATGACCTCGCCGAGCGGTCCGGCGAGGGCGTTACCGTCCACCCACGGTGCGTCGTCGGCTCCGACGTTGGTGGTCGACATGGTCATCCTCCGGTGGGTCCGAAACGTTCGGTACGGATGTTCGCGGGATCGTGGCCGATGTCGACGAGGAGGTCGGCAACGGCCTCGACGAATCCGGTAGGCCCGCAGACGAACGTCACGGCGTCGGCATCGCGGGGCCAGGCGACGCGGGCGAGGGCGTCCGCGTCCAGTCGTCCGGGTGGGGCCGGCCAGCCCGGGGGCGCGACCCTGGTATAGACGTACGTGACGTCGATTCGCCCATCGTCTGCGGCTCGGGCAGTTGCAAGATCCGCGGTGAACAGCGCCTCGGACGGGGATCGGGTCGAGTAGAGCAGCCTGGTGGGATGTGTCGCCGCACGCAGCATCGACATCAGCGGCGCCACGCCCGACCCGCCGCCGATCAGCAACGCCGGACGCGGATCGGCGGGTCGACGTACGAACCAGCCGCCGAGCGGTCCACGGATCTCGAGTTGATCACCCGGCTCCGCGACGTCGACGAGGTACGGCGAGACCTCACCGTCGGTCACCGCCTGGACGGTCACCTCGAGGCGGCCGGGTCCCGGGGCCGACGAGATCGAGTAGCTGCGGTAGGCCCGGTAGCCGTCGGGAGCCGTCAACCGGAGGTCGATGTGCTGGCCCGGCACGTGACCTGCCCAGCCGTCGACGTCGAGGACCAGGGTCCGTGCCGTCGCAGTCTCCGCCCGGGCGGCGGCGACGGTCGCCGGCTGCCAGGTCAATCTGCCTGGTACCGCTGCTCGCGCCACGGGTCACCATAGTTGTGGTAGCCGGCCGTCTCCCAGAACCCGGGTTCGTCGTCGAGACGCAGTTCCAGAGCGCGCAGCCACTTCGCGCTCTTCCAGAAGTACAGGTGAGGAACGAGGAGACGAGCCGGCCCGCCGTGCGCCGGAACCAGCGGCTCGCCGTCGAACTCGTACGCCACCCAAGCCTGGCCGTCGAGCAGGTCCTCGAGCGGGATGTTGGTGGTGTAGCCGCCGTAGGAGTGGGCGACGACGTACTCGGCCGCAGTTTCGACATCGGCCAGCAAGGTGTCCAGCGAGACGCCTCGCCACCTCGTGCCGAACTTCGACCAGTGCGTGACGCAATGGATGTCCACGGTCGGCTCGTCGGCAGGAAGGGCGGTGAACTCCGCCCATGACCACGTGCTCCGCTCGCCGCTCTCGGTGACGACAGCGAGTTCCCAGTCGTCGAGGCTGATGCGCGGCGTGGGCCCCGCCGACAGCACCGGGAAGTCGTCCGTGCGGTACTGGCCGGGCGGGAGGTTGGGGTCGTCGCGTCTGCGGCCGCCGAAGCCGCGTGTGATCAATGCCATGTGCCTCTCCCCAGGTGGCAGGGCGGCCGCGATTCCGCTGCCGCCCGTGCTTCCACTCCGCCGGTGGAAGTCGATGTGGTACCCGCCCATGACGTCATGGTCAGCGGGTCCCCGGTGATGAGATTCCCTGCGGTGGGAACGTGGTCCCCCACGACCCTGCGCAAATAAGTTGGACCATCACGTCCAGCATAGGGCGGCACGGCGTCGACGGGCAAACTTCGCCGACCGCCGCTGCCCTGAGCAGCAGCAACGCGTCCAACGGGCAGGCCGGGGATCTCATCTGACGAATCCCCTACAGGGCGTCGGGTGGACTGCTAAGTCCATCTGCGAGGCTCTGCCCTGCTGGTCGTACGACATGTCTTTGCCCTTGACACGCATGCCAGTCGGCGCTCGACTATCGCGCACGGCTCGGGCTGTGATCAGGCGTCATCTTGACTCCACGACGGACCAACCAGGCGGTTGCCGGCCAAGCGACGACGAAACCACTGGCCAGCCCGATTTGGATGACGAACCAGAATACCGGGCTCGACGGATCCGTTGCTGGCTCCGGGCCGGTGACATAATGTGAAATCGCCAACCAGATAAACAAAGCTATCTCGAAGGTGGTCACACCGAGCAGATCAGCTTTTGCGACATTCACCACCGCGTCCCGCATCCGCTGCCGGCCTCTGCGCACCGAGGTGATGTATCGGAACGTGACACCAACTACTAGCGCCCCTGAATAATCACTGATGTAGCTTGCCCACAGCGTCTCACCCGCCACGCTGACGCCACTGAAAGATACCACCAGCTCACCGAGGATGACGCCGAGAACGCAGTGGGCGCCGCAGTGACAAAGCCCGGTCAGAATGGCTATCTGCCGTGGCCGTGCCGGCGGCCTGCCGTGTCGCCGCTGCCACCGGGGCGACTGTGGCCTAGCCCAACGCCGGTACGCCGCGATGCCGGCCGGGCCCAGGTAGACGCCAGTCACGGCCCAGACAAACTCCAGGCTCTTGATCGGCTGGTGGTACCCGAGAATACGAATATCGGCGACGATCAAGGCCGAGCTGGCCAACCCCAGGCCGAGCGCGATCCACGACAGCAGCTCCAGCAACGCAAGTTGCATGGCTGCCCCCTTCAACCACACGAGATCACGACCTAGCTGTACTGCCCAGGGACGTTGGTTGAGGTTGTGTGACGACACGACGTAGATAGACGTGATGACGAAGGCCTCCGGTTGTGGAGTGGAGCTGTCTAG
>NZ_FTNF01000032.1 GCF_900156065.1 Micromonospora avicenniae
AGCCTTCCTGCATCACTACAATCACCACCGGCCTCACTCAGCCATCGGCGGCCTACCACCCATCACCAGGTTGACCAACGTCCCTGGACAGCACAGCTAGGCCGCTGATCAATGCGGAGGTCTCTGCGACTATCTCGGCGGTGAGGAGACCGGCATGAGCCAGTTCCACCCACACGTGCGCTGAATGTCCCCCTTGCAGATCCTGCGCAAGATCACCGACGATGCGCTTGGCGTCGAGCCGGTATTCGATCGGGATGTACTTCCGGTAATCGGGGTCGTCGGGGAGCGCCTCCCGAAGCGACTTCGGGCGCACCCGCCCGGTCGCACTGACCAGGATCGGTGCCTCCAGCTGACCGAACCTTCGTCCCCAGGGATCAGTGGGATATCCGAGTGGCCTGCTCATTCTCGTCTCCTTCACGCATAACGGCGGCCTGCCAGAGCTGGTCTACTCGGATCGCTGCAAGTTTCGGGCCAGGCAACGGGATGGACCTTCGTTGGTGAGCTTCGATGGGCCTTCCGTGGCCCATCGAAGCTCACGTCCATTCGTCCGGCTGCTACTCGGGCTGGATGTTGTGGTTGACGCGGAACATGTTGTCCGGGTCGAAGCGGCGCTTGATCCTGGCGAGCCGGTCGTAGCGCTCCGCGCCGTAGACGAGCCGCACCTGTTCCGGTGTGGTGGCCTCGTCCTTGGACAGGAAGTTCACCATGCGGCGCTGGTCGACCGACCATGGCTCGAAGGTGTGAACCATGCGCTCGAGCCAGCTCCGAAGCAGCTCAGCCTGGTCGGGCCCACCTACCCCAGCGCCGAACACCACGTATGGGACGCCACGGGTGGGCACCGCGTTCGGTACCTCGGGCTCCCGGTCGAACGCGCCGCCAAGGGCGCGGATCTCGATGCTGGCCAGCGGATTGTCCACCGCCGGTCCGGCGAACTCGACCAGGGCGTCGAGCACCTCGGGGGAGAACTCGCGCAGCGTGGTCGTGCCGTCGTAGTACGGGGCGGGCGTCGTCGGGTCCAGGTGGATCAGCGGACTGTCCACGTAAGGCAGCATCCGCACGCCGTCGATCAGCGGCTGCGTCACCGCGCGGATCGGCGCGAGCAGGCGCTCTCCATCTTCAGCCGAGCCCAGGTACGCGAAGCGAAGATGCAGCACGAGCGCGCCCCGCAACGGCTCCGGCAGTTCGGGGATGGGTGGAAGCCGCTGCACGGCGACCGAGGTGGTCGCCTGCTCCGGGAGCTCAGGTGCCCACGCGCCCCAGACCCGCAGGACATCTTCCATCCGGTCACCGGGAAGATACAGCCCGCCGCCGTAGAACTCGGTCACCGGAAACAGGTCGAACTCCATCGCGGTCACCACGCCGAAGTTGCCCTTGCCACCGAGCAGCGCCCAGAACAGGTCCGGCTCGCTGTCGGCGGTGGCCTGCCGCAACTCACCGTCTGCGGTCACCACCTCGATCCGCCGGACATGGTCGGCGGCGTACCCGTGCGAGCGCCCCAGCAAGGGACTCTGCCCGCCCCCGAGGGTGTAGCCGATCACGCTGGTCGTCGGCGCGGAACCGCTGAGCGCCGCAAGCCCGTGCTTGGCTGCCTCGGAGGAAGCCCTGGCCCAGTCGACACCGGCCTCGACCCGGGCGCTCCGCTTGTCGGCGTCGACGCGGATGTCCTGCATCCGGGACGTGTTGATGAGGATGGCGCCTCGCGCGTCCTTGACGACCTGATGCCCGGTTGCCCGTACCGCCACCGGCAGCTGATTCCGGGCCGCGTAACGGACCGCGGCCTGCACATCGGCGGCACTGGTCACACCGACCGCGATGGCCGGCTCCATCACGTTGTTCGTATTGAACCCAGCCACCTCATCGGCGAAACCGTCGTCGCCGGGCAGGAGTACCGGACCGGTCACGGTGCCACGCAGTTCATCCACAGTCACATCTCTTCTCCGATCGGAATCTGGGGTCACATGCCGGAATTCGACGTGCCGATAAGACCCATTTGCAGAACGGCCTTTTCGAGTGGGAGGTTCACAGGAGTTACCACCACCACAGCCGGGGGCCCGAGACAGAGATCGCCACGCTCAAGGCCGGTAAGATCCTGGTCAAGGTGGGCTGCTGCCCACGCCGAGCAACCGCGATCGTCCAAGTCCGGCACCACGTCGAAACCACCCGCTACGCAGGATGAAAATGGCTCAATCACAGTCCTGCGCCACGCACAGCCTCGTGAATCGCCGCGCTGTTGTCGATCAGCTCATTGACGTCCTTGCTGGCCACAGTCGTAGTCACGTAGACGTGGTGCACACCGCCCTCAGCCAGGACGGCCAAGTCTTCGACCAGCTGCTTCGGGCTGCCGGCGAAGGGCTGGCGGCCCTCCGCCGGCACCTCGGACAGGTCCTGCACGGCTACCTGGTAGATGCAGTTGATCTCGGCCGGGTCCCGTCCCGCCTCGGCTGCCATTTCACGTAGCTGCGCGAGCTGCGCCACGACCTGCTCTGGCGGGATGCCGGTGGGCAGCCATCCGGTGCCGCGGCGGGCGATGCGGCGCAGCGCGGCCGGACCGAGACCGCCCAGATAGATCGGGATTTGGCGAGCCGGCTTCGGTTTCACCATCGCCGGGGCGATGCGGTAGCGGTCGTTCTCGAACGAGACCGGGTCGGGGCCCCACACCGCCGAGGCCATGTCCAGGAACTCGTCGAGGGCCGCGCCGCGCTCGGAGTACGGCCGTGGCGCGGCCGCGGCGAACTCGTCGATCGACCAGCCGACGCCAAGGCCCGCGATGACTCGGCCACCCGACTGGTGATCCAGCGTCGCCAGCGTTCGGGCCAGCCGAAACGGCGTGTGCAGCGGCGGAACGAGGACACCCGTTCCCAGCTCGATCCGCTCGGTGACGGCAGCAGCCATCGCCAGAGTGGTCAGCGCCTCGCCGGTGGACGCATACCGGTCGAACCAGGGCATGTCAGGAATGTTGTACAGACCGTGGGGACCGCTCTGGTCGACGGGCATGAGCAGCCGCTCGTACGCCCAGAGACTGTCGTACCCGATCTCTTCGGCCGCCCGCGCGAACTTCACGACGTCCGCCGTCAAGTCGTAATGGGAGTCCTGCGGAAGGTTGACGCCAAGCTTCAGTGGCATGTGACTGACTCCTTTTCTAGGTGCAGGAATTGGAACGCGGCGAGCGGGTCAGCGGAACGCACCCGCTGGGCAGCGAGTGGCAGGTTTCGGCCATCTGATTCGACACCGACAGCACCCTGGACATGATCGACTAATTGATCATGTCCAGGGTGCTGCCTGGTCGGCCGTCTGGTCAGGCGGCTGGCACCACGTTGTGGTTGAGCCGGAACATGTTGGTCGGGTCGTAGGTCTTCTTGACCGACGCCAGGCGCTCGTAGCGTTCCGGGCCGTAGATCGCGGCGGCGTCGGTCGCCTCATCGGGTGCCAGGTTGTTCACCAGTCGCCGCTCGCCCCGCCAGGGCTCCATGCCGTCGAGTAGCTCGGCGACCGATTCCTTGAGCCGCTGCTCTTCCGACAGCGGGCCGACCGAGACGCCCAGCAGGCTGTACGGCAGGCCCCTGGTCGCCACGGCGTTGGGGACCGCCGGCTCCCGGTCCCACGCCCCACCCAGAGCACGCAGTTCGGCGATCCATAGGCCGGTTTCGGCACCCGGGCCGACGAGTTCGAGCAGCTTGTCCTGCGCCTGCGCGGGGAACTCCCGCAGCATGATGCCCCGTTCGTAGTAGGGCAACGGGTCGGTCGGCTCGTTGTGGATCGACGCGACCTCGGCGTACGGCATGTCCCGGACGGTGTCCAGGACTGCCGGGGCCACCGCCCGCAGCGGCGCTACCAGGCGCTCGCCGTCCTCGGCCGTGCCGGTGTAGGCGAACCGCACAGTCGCCAAAAACGCCCCGCGAAGCGGTTCCGGCAGCTCGGGCAGCGGTGGCAGCCGCAGCACGGCGAACGACGAGACCATGGTCTCCGGCGTGCCCGGGTGCCACGCGGTCCAGGCCCGCAGCACATCGGCCATCCGCTCACCGGGGAAGTAGATGCCGCCGCCGTAGAGGCGGGGCACCGGGAACAGGTCGAACTCCAGTGCGGTGACCACCCCGAAGTTACCCTTGCCGCCGCGCAGCGCCCAGAACAGCTCGGGTTCGGACTCCGCGTCGACATGCCGCAGCTCGCCGTCCGCGGTCACCACGTCGATCGAGCGCACATGGTCGGCGGCGTAGCCGTGGGAGCGGCCGAGGCTCGGGCTGAGACCGCCGCCCAGGGTGTAAGCGACGACTCCTACCGTGGGGTTCGAGCCGTTCAGCGGAGCCAGCCCCACCTTGGCCGCCTCCCCGACGACATCGGACCACACCGCTCCGCCGCCGACCCGGGCCGTGCGGCCGACAGCGTCGATGACCACGTCGTTCATCCGACGGGTCGCGATCACGACCGCGCCGCGTGCCGCGTCGATCACCTGATGGCCGGTGGTCTTCACCAGGACCGGCCGGCGCTGCCCCGCCGCGAAGGCGACAGCCGCCTGCACATCAGCCACGCTCTCCGCCACCACGATCACCGCGGGCACCAGCTCATGATTCAGGTTGAACACGGCGCGTTCGTCGTCGTACCCCGCGTCACCCGGCAGTAGCACCGAACCCGTCACTGCGGCCATGAGGGGTGCAACATCCTCGGGCGATACCGGCGGGAGAGACATATCGTCGAAAGTCATATGATAAGTCCTTACTGGTAGGGACGACTGGAGCCCACAGCCGGGCGTTGGGCCCGTACTGTCCGCCGGTGGTGCCTGCCGCCCTGCATGATCGATCTGTATTCCTTCGTCGCCCGTTTCGCGTTTTCATCAGCGAGACGAGGTAGCCCTTCCGGGTGTGACACGTAGTCGTCTACGTCACCCGGCGGCGGGGTCTCCGCGGCATGCAGGGTCATCCACGGCGGGTCGCCAAGGTTGTGGTGCGCTGTGGGGCGCGAGTGACAAGACCACGAAACCGAAGTAGCGCGGGCCTGCGCCGGTGACCAGACCGGGCTCGGCCGCGGCGAGCAGGTCCGCCAGTACCTGTTCCGGGGGAGCGGGGGCCGAGGGCAACGGGCGGGAGAATGACATTGGCCATTTCAGCCTGGTCCAGTTGCGCTTTGACCGGCCGTTCCAGCAACGACCGGCGGTAGTCGGCAGCGTGGTCAGCGGCAAAGTGGAACAGCCGGCTTAGTTCCTCCACCGACGCCCATCTCGATATCCAGGGTCACCCCCCCGAGAGTTCTGCAGGCGTCAGTAGCGGTCATGATCCTCAACGAGGCGCCGATCTCGATTCCCGGCTCGACGGCCACTGGCGGGTACGGGCGTCTTCAGTTGCCGGACGGCTGGTAAAACTTGCACCGGCGCCGCACGACGGCCTGGGCCACCGCAGTCCCGCCGACTAGGAGCCGCCCTGGCGGCCTGACCACCACACCGATGGTGTCCGCCGGAGCGGAGCATGCTCAGACCACAGGAGTGTCAGAACGTATGGACGGAACTGCAGGCAGCCCGTGGGCGGTAGCCGGTCTGGATCCGCTCGCCGGGCGGGTGTTGGAGCACCTGGTGGCGGTGCGGTCGGCGGACGTCACCGATGTGGCGGCGGCGGTCGGGGTGTCCCTTGCGGAGGCGGAACGAGCGCTACGACAGCTCGCGGACTCCGCACTGGTGCTGCAGATCGATGGCACGGTACCGCGATGGGTAGCCGGCCCACCGAGGTCGTCGCTCGGCGCCCTGTTGGCCCGGCGGCGGGCCGAACTGGCCCGCGTCGAGGGTCTCGTGGAGCGACTTCACGAGGTGTACGAGGCGGTGTCCGGGCCGCGCGCCGCGCACCTGGTGGAGTTGCTGGAGCGCGAGGACGAGGTGCCGGAGCGCTACGGTCAGCTGCTGAAGGGAAGCTCGGTCGAGGTACTGCATCTGGCCAAGCCGCCGTATGTGTTGGCTGAGCAGGCGTCCGTCGGGGAGTCGGCGGTGGCACCCGGGGTGCGGATGCGGTCGGTGTACGAGACGGAGGGCTTTACCGACGCGGTGTCGCTCAAGACGGCGCTGCTCGGGACGGGCCAGGGCGGGGAACTACGGCTGGCGGCCCGGCTGCCGGTGAAGTTGGCGGTGTTCGACCGGGCGGCAGCCCTGCTGCCGGTGCGCGAGGACCGCCCGGCGGCGGGTTCATTGGTGGTGCACTCGCCCGCGCTGGTGGTGGCGCTGGTGGCGCTGTTCGAGAGCGTGTGGGAGCGCGCCGACCCGGTGTCGCTGGGCAGCCGACACGATGGGCCGGCCCCGAAGGGCAGTCTGACGACCGTGGGGCCGGACCTGCGGACACGGGAAATCCTGCACATGATGGCGACCGGGATGAAGGACGAGGCGATCGCCCGCGTGCTCAAGGTGAGCCGCCGTACCGTGCAGAAGCATGTAAGCGATGCGGGTTCCCTGCTCGGTGCCCGGACTCGGTTCCAGATCGCGCTGCTGGCGGCGGAGCGGGGCTGGCTGAAGCCTCATTCATATCGCTGAACGCCTCGTTGAGGGCCGGCGATCCGTCGATCAGGCCATGTCCCGAACACGGCGGCGCGCCGGTACCTCTCATGAAGAGGTACCGGCGCGCCGTCGTGCATCGCGTCCCCTAGCAGGGGATCACTCGCAGGACTTGGCTCCCTTCGCGTACGCCAGGCCGAAACCGCCTGCCGACGAGTCCATGAAGATCACCTCGCGCCCCGCACCAGCGGTCGCGAACATCTGCGCGCCCGGGCTGCAGGACGCCGGGCCGACGTACTCCCCGTCGAACGTGTACTGCTTGAGCTTCGGGTTGAGCGCGTTGTCCGGGTAGCCGCCGGTGGAGAGCCAGAGGTCGTACGGGGCCTCCTCTGTGACCGTGAGCGTCGTGTCGGACAGCGTGAGCACATCGGCGCGGATCGCCTGCGGCGAGTTCTCCTCGAAGAGCAGGTGGCTCGTGCCCGTGGCGAAGTCGAAGAGCCGTACGGAGTCGTTGAACGTGCCCTGGTTCCACTGGCCGTCGACGTACTGGCCGTAGTCGCGGTTGATGACCCAGGCGACGCCGGTGCCGGACAGCTGGGGGTAGCTCATCGTCTCGGCGCCGGGGTCACCGCCGGCGAAGGTGATCTTCCCCGTCGCGAGGTCGTACACCTCGACACCCAGCGACCACCGGTTGCCGTTGGCGTCGGGCTGCGCGTAGTCCTCGTACCGGACGTAGGAGATCTTTCCGTTCTTGACGTCCGGCGCCGTCGCGTTCCCGACCCAGTCGGGGTGCGCGAGGGTGTGCACGGTCCGCGAGCTGCCTTGCAGGTAGCGCACGACGTCGAGGTAGTCCTGGTCCGGGTCGTACTGGCTCCACGCCACGACGTTGCCGTCGAAGCTCAGGCCGTCGATCCGGTACGGGGAGCGGTACAGCTCCTCCACCTGGCCGCCGCCGATCGGCGCCGACAGGATGCGGTCGGTCTCCCACGTCGGCGAGTCCTGGTCCGCCTCGATCGACAGCCACACGACCCGCTTGCCGTCGGTGTGCGGGAAGCTGTGCGGGTTCCCATCGTTCGGGGAGATCCGGTACGGCTTGATCTTGCCGTCGGTGCGGCCCACCCAGATCGACGTCGGCTCGGTGTGGTTCGCGTCCGAGCGCGGCACGGCGAACCAGCCGCCGGCCATGCTCGCCGTCATGTCGACGTACATTCCGGTGTTGAGCCGGTCGATGAGGAGGTCGGTCTTCTTGCCGTAGAGGTTCGCCTTCCACTTCGCGGTGATCCCGCGGGAGTCGAACGCCGCCCGCACGACCTTGAGGTCCTTGTTGCTCAGACCCGAGGACTTGGCGGAGGCGAGCACCGCCTCGCGGGCGTCCACGAAGTCGGACATGGGGGTGAGGTAGTCGGTGAGCGCCCGGTAGACGATCTTGTCGGCGACGGGGCCGCCGAACGCCTGACGCAGGTCCCACAGCGCGCCGGACACGATCGTCGAGTTGAGGTGCACGCCACCGTCGTCCATCTGCGGCGTGTCCATGAGGTGCTGGAAGTCCGCGGTGGTGGCGCCGTCGTCGAGGTTGCGCAGGGCACACGTGGCGGGAGCCAGGGTGCGGCAGAGGTCACCGCCGATCAGGCTCGCCTCGGGGTCGGTCATCGGCGTGCCGGTCGCGTCGACGTCGATGGCGTTGCCGAAGTAGTCGGCGATCGCCTCGTTGAGCGCACCCGGCTGGCCGGCGTAGACGAGGCTGGCGGAGTTCTCCACCACGCCGTGCGTCATCTCGTGGCCCACGACATCCGGGTCGGCGGCCAGCGGCAGGTACTCGGCGTCGCCGCTGCCGTACACCATCCGGGTGCCGTCCCAGTAGGCGTTGACCCACGGAGAGCCGCTGTAGGTGATGCCGACGATCGAGTTGATCGCCATGCCGTTGTCGTCCAGGCTGTTACGCCCGAGCTTCGTCTGGTACCACTCGAACACCTTCGCGGCGTCCCAGGCCGCGTCCACGGCGCCGGCGTCGGTGAGGTCCGCGCCGAGCGTGCTCGACGGCGACGTGAACGGCCCGACGCCCTCGGGCAGCTGGCCGCCGAGCAGGTCGTAGTAGTCCCGGCCCCGAGCGTCCCAGGTCGTGATCGGCACCGTCCGGCCCTCCGGGAGGGTGTGGGTCTGGTCGATCATGAGGTACGAGTCCGCGTCGTCGGCCCGCACGAGCGGGACCGGCACGGTGGCGCCGTGCAGGCTCTTGCCCTCGCCGACGACCGAGGTCGTGCCGCTGGCCGACACCGACGGCGTCGGCACGGTCCGCGGCGCGACAGCGGTCCCGCCGGCGGCCAGGGCGGCGGCCTGCTGCGCGGTGGCGAAGGACTTGATCCGGGTGACGCTGAGCAGCGTCACCCCGTTCGTCGCGCCCACGTACACGTCGCGGAGCACGGGCTGGCCCGTGGCGACGTCCTTGCCCTTGACGAGCACGCGCCGCGCGAGCACGCCGGTGCCGGTCGGCATGACCACGAGCCCCTGGTCGGTGCCGGTGAGGTCGGCGCTGGCCGCGCCGGGCTTCGCACCGGGCCGCGGCTCTCCGGCCACGACGGCGGCGCCGGGGTGCAGGCTCCTGCGTACGTCCTCGACCGCTCGCGCGATCGCGACGTCCGCGGGCATCGTCGGGCGCGTCGTGTCGACATCGAGGTCGGTGAAGTAGCTGCCCGACGTGCCGGTCACCGCACGCTTGCCGGCCTTCTTCTCCATCCGCACCACGTACTGGCCGCCGAACACGGGCAGGCCCTTGTACTTCTGGTTCAGCCGGACCGTCTCCCGCGTGCCCCGCGTGTCGACGCTCGCCGTGGTGAGCGTGCCGGCCGGGTCGGCGATCCTGTAGCGGTCCTTGTGGCCCGTGAGGTGGGCCTTGGCGGCCTTGTCCGGTGCGATCGTGGCGTCGACCGGGTCGGCCAGGTCGTCCACGAGCGCCGGGGTGTCCGTAGCGGGCGCCACGGTCGCCGGGACCGGCGCCTCCGCGTCCGTCGTCGTGCTCGCCGGCGCGGCGTTCGCGGCCTGGGCGGTGGTGCCGAGGAGGGCGGCCGCCGCCAGGATGGCGAGGGCGGGTGGTGCCTTGACTCTGCGCATCTGTTGCTCCTGCAAGGTGGTCCAGCGCCCGGCCGACTCCTTGCGGCACGGGATTTGATCACCCTCACTGCGGTGTCACCACCGGCACAAGGACCACTTTGCGCACCTGCACAAATCAGAAGGCCGCCGAGGAAGAGCCGATCCGAACGGCACACCTGGTCGGGCCGATGGCGGGGGTCAGCTGGCAGCGAGACTACGGATACCGTCACGGTAGGTGGGGTAGGTCGGTGTCCAGCCGAGCTCCCGCTTGGCCTTGTCGTTCGAAAGGCGCGCCGCCGAGGTCAGGAACACGTACAGGTACGGACCGATGACCCGCACGAGCGACAGCGGTACGGTCATCGGCTTCGGCGTGCCGAACGCGGCTGCCAGGAACCGCACGTGCGCGTTCATGGAGGCCGGCTCGTCGTCGACGATGTGGTAGGCCTGGCCGGGCGTGCCGCGTTCCAGGGCCGCAACGGTGGCCGCACCAGCGTCGGCGAGATGGGTCCACGGCAGCAGGCCCGGGCGACGGTCGGGCACGACGGGCAGCCGGCGTTTGCGCAGCATCGTGACGATCTGATCCGTGCCGCCAGCACCGAATCCGGGACCGTAGAGGGCACCGAAACGCAGCGAGATGCCATCCACGCCGTCGGTGTGCAGGGCGAGGTGCTCCTTGACCCGGAAGCCTTGCAGGTGGCGCTCCAGCGCCGGCGTGCGCCCGGGCGGCGCGAACGGGGTGTTGGTTTCGGTGATCGTCCGGTCGCCGAAATCGCCATAGCCATACCCGAAATGCATCGACTCGACGATGAGCCGGCGGGCGCCGATCGACTGGACCGCCTCGATGAGGTTGCGGGTGCCCTGGACACGCAGCGCGTCGGTGGCGGCCATGTTCTGGTGCCGCATCGGCACTTTCCGCAGCGCGGTCGCCGCGTGGATGGCCGCGTCCGCCTGCATGCCGTCAACGGCATGCAGGAGAGCGTCGCGGTCCATCAGATCCGCCACCAACGGCTCAACGCCCATCCTGCCCAGCTGCTCGGCGCCGGCGGGCGACCGGGTCAGGCCGATCACGTCGTGACCGGCGTCGGCCAGAGCCATGCTCATGTGTCTTCCGAGGACGCCAGAGGCACCCGCCACAAGCACTCTCATCACTACCTCCAATGGGGAGATCAATCACGGGTCAGGGGCCGTCGAAACCAGTTCGAAATGATGAAACCGACACACGTGCGGCGCCGGGGGCGCTTCCTGGAAGGTGACGGAAGAGCTCGAAGCTGCCTGGACACGCCGGCGCTGAGCTCAGTTCACCGGTGGCGCCCAGGCGGGGCGCCTGATCAAGCAGAACGGATGACCGGCCGGGTCGGCATACACATGATCGCCGGGCAACCGCCGCGCGCCGAGCGCGAGCACTTTCTCGCCCGCGGTCACCTGGTCGTCGACCATCACGTCGAGATGCATCTGTTGTGGCACTGTCGGCTCCGGCCACGTCGGCGGCGTCAGCTCGGTGGCGCTCTGAAACGCCAGCCCGGACGTCGCGGTGTTGGCCGATACGACCACGAAGTCCTCATCCGCATAGGTGATCGGGTCGCCGAGCACCGCACTCCAGAACCGGGCTTCAGTCGGCGGATCCGGGCTGTCGATGATCAGATGGTGCAACCGGCCGATCGGCATCGCGAACACCTCCGTGACGGTTAGGTGACCGGGCCCCAGCGTATTCCGGTGCTTACATGAACGGGAAGAATCAGTTCGGATCGCCGGGGCATGCCGTCGCCTATTTCCGTCGGTTGATGGTTCAGCACGAAGGTGGCTTTCTGCGACGGGGAACGTCACCGAGCCGATCGACGGTCGGAGCCGGTGTCGGCAAGGGCGTCGGACATGGCCCGACGCCCTTGCCGATTGCCGGATCGGCTTGTCAGTAGACGGTCACACCGTACGCGTTGGCTGCCTCGCGTACGGGCTGGTAGAAGGTGGTGCCACCGGTCGTGCAGTCACCGCTGCCGCCCGAGGTGAGGCCGAGCGCCTTCGAGCCGTCATAGAGTGGGCCGCCCGAGTCGCCGTGATCGGCACACACGTTGGTCTGGATCATGCCGCTCACGGTGCCGCCGCCCTTGCCGGAGTAGCGTACCGACACGTTGAGCGCGGTCACGGTTCCCCGGTGAGTGCCGGTGGTCGATCCGGTCCGTGTGACGGATTCCCCCACGTAGGCGTCGGCGACTGTGAACCCGCCGGGGTGGCTGAGTGAGGTGTTGTCGTAGCGGACCAGCGCGTAATCGTTGCCCGGGAAACTGGAGTTGACGGTCGGGCCGATCGGAGTGCTCTGGCTGGCATTGGTGTACCAGGCGTTGGCGACGTCTCCGCAGTGCCCGGCGGTGAGGAAGTAGTAGGTGGTGCCGCTGACGACGTTGAAGCCGAGCGAGCATCGGTATCCGCCGCCGTAGATGGCGTCACCGGCGGACAACAGCGGGCTGAAGACCCCGGAGGCCCGCTCGACACGGATGGCGCCGGCCTTGGTGCCGGCGGTCTGCTTGATCGTGGCAATCTCGGCGGGCGAGACGGTGTCATCGGCGGTCACGACGACACGGCCGGATGCCGGGTCGACGTGCCAGGCGATGCCCTCGACGCCCGAGCGATGCACCGCGGCGTTGACCTCAGCGAGTTGGTTGGCAGTGAAGTCCTGAGGGGACGCCGTTGCGGCGGTCGGCAGTACGAAGGCGGTGGTGGCGATCGCACCGACGGCGGCGGCGAGTAACCGGGCAGATCGGGCGAATGGACTGAGCTTGTTCCTCACTGGCTCCTCCTCAGGAGTGGCAAGGCCCGTTGGATCGTGGCCCATGGGCGCGATCGGGAGACGTGTCGCCTGCTCGACCGATGTCTCTCGAAGGCCCCTCCGAGTATCGGCACGCATCAATCAGTTTGCAAGGTGCAAGTTTCTGGTCGACGTGCAGGCCGCGGACCCGGGAACCGGATCCCTGTGCGAATCAGGAGTCCAAGGGCGGCGACCGTCACGGCCAGGAGCGCGCAGACGCGCTCACGCCGCCGGCCGGCTCCGACGCGCCGGCGGAGCGCAGGCTCGCTGGCAGGTCGCCCGGAAAGCACCCCGTTTGCGTACGCCCACGCCGACATGCGTGGGCGGCACCGGAGATCCCCACCGAGTGACCATGCTGCGCCCCGCGCCGATGCGGGACCAGGTGACTAACCCGGCCAGCCAATAGCATCGAGGAACTCCTCCACGGCGACCACGACTTGACTGAGCACCGTGATCGACTCGGTAAGCGGGCCAGGTACGTACATGCCGTGATCCGCGCCTTCCACCTCTAGCGTGTGGGGCGTCAGCCGGCGGGCGACGTCACCGTCCCATCTTTTGTCGGCAGTGCCACCCACGAGCAGGAACGGCGCGGTCGCACGGTCCAACGCATCGGCCACCCAGGGCAGGTCGAGCAGGGGCGTGAGCCACACGGCGGGCAAGGATCTCTCGGCGGCGATCGCTGCCGCGTTCGTGCCGAGCGACTTGCCGATCAGCAGTGGGCGACCACCGATTTTGTCGATCAGCGGAACCACCTCACCGCCGACCCAGCTCTCGATTTCGTGCTGCCCGGCCGCCGGAAACTTCTGGGACCACGATTGTTGCGCCCCGCTGCTGCGCCACATCGCCGGCGTACATCAGCAGGGGAACCTCGGGCCCGAACCTACCGCCCGGAATCACGACAGCGTCAGCCATGCGGGCGACCTTACTCAGGGCAGGTTCGGCGTGCAGAACGCGTGCGACAGGGGCGGCGCCGTCGGACCATCTATGCGCCACAAACGCGGTGCCAGTAGTAGACGCGGCAAGATGTCGTGTCCTGGTAGGGATGGAGGTCTTGTCGCGGCGCGCCCTCGACTACGGCCCAGGGTCGCGGCGGGTGAGTCACCACTGCATCGGGAGCAACCCCGCGGCCCTAGTATCGACGACCATGGGCAGCCGGGTGAACTACGTGCTCGTTCAGGACGGCCGCTCCGTGCGGTACGCACACGGCGGCTACGGCCTCGACTACCACTTCGCCGCTGGGCCTGACATCACGCTTCGCTGGCTCGCCCAGCTCGACGACTACCGGGACGACTTCTGGTTCGAGGACCTGGTTTGTGAAGGCGGCCTGCTCATCGACGTCGATGCGCAGCAATTGCTGCTCTTCACCGAACTGGGGCAGTTCCCTCTCGAGCGGCGCTATGCCTACCGTGCGGGGCTGCTGGATGCGTACCGGCGCACCTGGAGCGGGTGGTCGGTGAGCTGGGCGTACGACGGGATCGGCGACCTGTTGGCGTACCTGGGGGAGAGCCGCGACCAAGTGCGCGGCGAGCGCACCTGGTGGGATGGCCTGTACCCAGACGGCGGGGAACGGCCGGACGGCCCGGTGGAATACCTCGTCAGCGTGGCCGACGCTGACGGAGGGTGCCAGCTCTACGCCTTGCCCTTCGAGTCTTGCCCGCCGTGGCGACTCGGCCCGCGCCTGCTGGACCGGCTCGACTCACGCGACCTCGTCACTGTGTGCTCGACGCACCCTACGGCGGGGCTGCATCTCGACGTTGCGCGACGCCGGGCCGGGCTGTGGAGTATCCGGCCGTTGGTCGGGCTGGTTGAGGACTGGTCGGAGTTGTGGCCGGGCTGGGAGTTGGAGCTGTGGGGCGACGACCTCGGCCGGCAGGTCGCCGCGCTTGGTGGGACGGTTGCCGTGCCGGGCGTTGACCTCGCCGCGGAGCGGGCCACGCTGGCGGAACGGGTTGACCGGTACTGGTTCGTCGAGGAGCGTATGCGGGCGGCCGGCCAGGACGTCGACCAGCTCCGGGCGTGGAACCTCGGAGGTGTCGCGACTCTCCTCGACGCCCGCGTCACCCCGGACGAACTCGCCCGGGCCGTCGCCCTGATCCGCGGCTGACCGGTAGCGCGTCGCCGTAGCCTGTCCGCGGAGGCGGCGACGGTCGGTAATGGTCAGCCTGGACTGAGCAGGTAGCAGCGATCCGGCCCGGAGCAGTCCGTGGCCCGTCCCTCGCTGGTGCCGTTGGGTAGACGTCCCCCGGTCCGGCGACGGTCGGTGTGGCGGGCGCCCCGCAACGGTGAGTTGCGGCCGTCAGCGCAGGGTGTTGGACCGATCCGCGCTCCTATACTCGCCCGATGATCGAGGGATGGTCGATTGTCCCGGAGCGGTCGGCGGTCAATGCCGCCGGCCCGAACGTCGAGGTCGTACATGGTGATGGCGTCACTTTCGCGTACGGAGCCGACGCGCTGGTCGTGATCGTCGACGCCGGCGACCGGCCCCACGGCAACGCCGTCGACGACGCGAACACGCTGATGCTGCGCGAGCCTCTACCCAGCGAGGCGACTCAGTGGATGAGCTCGAAGAACCGGTCCAATCAGCCGCTCCTGGGCTTTGTCAAGATGGCCGAGGGCTGCCTGGCCCTCGGTGAGCTCTACCAAGCCAAGAGCATCTACCGCGGGATGGACCCGTACACCGGGGAAGAGGGGTCACTTACGCTCGCTGACTGACCTGGCGGGAGCCGCTTCCCCCAGGGCTGCTGGACAAGGCGCGGCCAACGCCGACGCTGCCGGTACCCGATATCGACTGGCTACACGATGTGCCGCAGCACCCGACTCGAGCACTGCGTTCCTTTCTGACCGCGTGGTACGCCGATGTGCCGGTGCTACCGGCCACACCCCGGGCACGCGGCCATGAAACTTCCGGCCCCGCTGCTGGCCTTTCACGACATCGCCGCCGGCCGCGAGGAGATCCTCGGCCAGCAGGACTTCATCGAGCCGCTCGACGAGATCGAGTATGCGGAAGACGAGCCGCTGGTGGTCTTCGCGGCCGAGAATCAGGGCGCCTGGGTGGCGTTGATCGACCCCACCAACGACGATCCCGTCGTTTGGTACGACGGCGGCCCGAAGCGGCTACGCGAGCGGGAACGCCTCAGCGGCTTCCTGCTCCAGTTCGCCCTCAACGAAGCGGCGAGCACCTCACCGTTCACCGGCTTCGCCACGGTCACCACGGAGGTCCTGGATCAGTTCGTCGAGGAAATGGTTCCCGTCCCGCTGCAACCGATGCGTGTTCCTGGCGACCCGACACGCCATTGGGTGGCTCCCGGACTGGTCGCCATGGCCGCCGACTACGGCGAGAGTGGTATCTGGCTCAGCGTCGGCAGCCGGCAACCCTCAGCCCTGCGGCCCCTACGCTCCCGCCTCGAATGGGAACAGTTCAACGGTTAGCCACGGAACCGGCCACCGCGAGCAGGCGTCTCGGGCATCGCGGTCGGTTCAGCGCACTCTGCCAGACGGACGCTCCGCGCTGCCCCTCAGCCGAGTCTGCCGTGTCCGAGGGTCAGGCGGCTCGAGTGGAAGCGGCAAGGGATAGCGTCGGGCGTATGGAGGTCTTCGTGCTCTGGCACATCCGCCACGCCCGGTGGCTCGACGGGCGACCAACCACGCATCGAGACGAAGCCGGCGAGCTGATCTGGGACGAGGAAGACGGTGACGATCTCAAGATTCTGGGGGTGTATTCGTCGGAAGTGCGAGCGAATGAACGGATACAGCGAGCCAGGGAGTTGCCTGGCTTCCGCGACGAGCCCAACTGCTTCTACATCAACGGCTACACGCTCGATCAGGACGAGTGGATCGACGGATTCGTGACCATCCCGCGCGCCGGTCAAGCCGACTAGACAGACCACCGCTCCCCACAGCCATTGCCGCAGACCCTTTCCAGGTTCGGCATGGTGATCTTCGTGGACGCGACCGGCGGCGCGGGCAGCGGTGGGGGACACGTCGATGGTTTGTGGCCCCGGCACCCACCACGCCCCGCGCAGTCGTTAATTACACCCCCGGACCGAGGTGGCCTTCGAGGATCGTCTGGGCGATCGGGGGGCGGTCCCAGAGGGAGAGGATCTCGTTGGCGATGGCCACGATCGGAAGCACGGGCCGGTTGCCGTGGACCTCAATTGCGGCCGCCGACAAGCTGCTCGGGACGGCTCCGGCATCCAGGAGGACCCGCCACTCTTCCGGCCCGAGTTCTAGAAACTCCAGCCCGGTCAGCTTGGCGATCTCCAGTGGGTCGGCGAGCGTGCCCGGGTAGGCGGTAAGGGTTCGCAGGCGCGGTAACCCACTGACGGGGGCGAGGCTGAGCGGCTCGCCGTCCCAGACGCCGATGCTCAGGACCTCCAGGTCGGGGTGGGCGGCGGCCTCGATACTTGTCAGGCTCCCGATGTTGACCCTGGCCACGAGCGGTGGCTGGTCTGCGCGGCGGCTGGCGTACCAGTCTGTGCGTTCCCTCACCACCATGTCGGTGAGGGAGTCGGCGAGCAGGCTGGCGCCGATGTTTTGCTCATGATCGAGCACGATGATTTGGCCCACGTGCCCGCGTGGGCCTGGTGTCAGGTCAATCGCGATCCGGTCGCCTCCGCCGTTGTCGCCGAATGCGATCCAGCCGGGTGAGCCGACCATCCCCTGCACCGCGGCATCGGACGAGGTGGCCACCGCCTCTGTCGCCGCGAATCGCCACGGGCACGGACGGGACGGCGCGTCGGCGATGTACAGCTCGTCGAGCGGGAAGAGTTCGCAGCCGACCGCTCGGGACACGCGCTCCGCTGCGGCGTAATCGTCACCCCAGTCCTGCCACCGTGCCCGCGTTACCCGGTAGAGCACCTTGAGCTCGTCGGGCAACGCAACGCCGAGTCGCGTTTCCGCAGCCGCGATCTCCGCCTCGGTCGCACCGGTAGCATCCGCGATTCGCTCGCGGAGCGTCCGCTCCAGCAACGACAGATCCACTGACGGGGCCGGCACCGCCCCGGGTACCGGATCGGGAAGACGGCGCCACGGCTCCGGGACAGCGCCCTCAACCAGGATGAGTGAACCCGGGTACGGCCCGAGGCCGACTTCCGCGGCGGGGCCGAGATTGAGCAGATGCAGCGCGGTATGCCCAGTCGACGACATCTCCACCACGAACGAAATGCTGTCAAGACCGTCGTCCGTCAACGCGCTTCGCACCCGATTCACCGCGTCGAACTCGTCCTGCATGTCCTCGACCTGGGAGGCCCGGCCAGGCGGCGGCATCCGCCGGGGCAGCGGCACACTCCACGCGCCACGGCTGACCATTCCCGCCACCTGGCCGCCCGGAGCCGCGAGGCTCTGCGCGTTGCCGGCCCGTACAAGCCTCAGCAGCGGTTCCCAGGTCGTGAAGTCATCGATCGAGGGCAACGTGACCTCCAGCCGTCCAGGGACCGTGGCGAAGCTGACAATGACGGGAACCACCCTACGGGCGGCTGTGTTGAGCGATGCACACGGCACGGCACCGCCTGCTGCTCGGGGCGCCCACGTCAACGCGTGCATCCGCCGCGCCGTCCGCGCCCGACGCCGCTTCCCCAACGAGACCGCCGCCCTCAAGTGCGCGAACCTTGCGGTCACGAGCCTCGACCCGACCGGGCAGGGCAGCTGAACGGGGCCCGTTGGGCGACCGATCGGTAACGCGTAGCGTGTTGCTGCGGCTGTCGGCATACTGCGCCGGTGACCGGCTCCGCATTGCCTCGACTGCTCCGGCCTCGTGCCTTGGCAGCACCCGGAGATCTCGTCGTCATCGCGTCGCTGTCCGGGCCGCTCCATGCCGCCTACGAGCCCGACCAGCAGGCGGTAGTCGTGGTCGCGCGGTTGGGACTCCGTGTGCGTCGGGCACCGCTACTCGAAGCGGGGCGGCATCACTGGTGGAGCGCGGCTCGGCCGGTGGAGATCGCCAGCGTACTCAAGGCTCTTCTGCGTGATCCTGGGGTGCGCGCCATCATCGCGCATGATCCTGCCATCAGGCGGCGGCACTGCTGCCCTCTGCCGCGGCGGCGCAGCCGGACGGGCGGCTCATGCCGCTGGTCCGTCGATGGCGGTTCAGTGCGCTTCCTGTAGTCGATGGGCGGATGCGTAGGTCGGGATTGATCGCGTGGGTCCCTCGAGCGCTGTCGCGCGGTGCAGATTCGATCTACTCGAGTGTTAACCGGACCGTTCCTCCAGCGCGTTCATCTGGTGGGAGGTACACATATACATGCAACGACCCCGGGAACTGGCACCGCCGGACGGCTTCGCCGAGTTCGTGGCGGCGCGTTCCGATGCGCTGCTGCGTTCGGCCTGGTTGCTTACCGGTGACGCCGGACGGGCCGAGGACCTGTTACAGACGGTCCTGGCGAACGTCTGGCGGCGTTGGGCCACGATTACGACTGTCGGGCATCCCGAGGCGTACGTGCGCAAGGCGCTGTTCACCACGCACGTGTCCTGGTGGCGGCGGCACTGGCGCGGCGAGATTCCAAGCCAGCCACCGGACAGGTCCGAGTACGGCGACATAGCCGGGGAGTCCGCCAACCGGGACGCGGTACGCCGCGCCCTGGCCCGGCTCAGCCGGCAGCAGCGGGCGATCGTGGTGCTTCGCTACGTCGAGGACCTGACGGTCCAGCGGACAGCGGAAGTGCTCGGCTGCTCGCAGAACACGGTCAAGGTGCAGGCCTCCCGTGCCCTACGGATTACGACACCCACGTTGCCTACTCCTCGGCACCGGCCGCCGTGTCCGCGATCTGAGGTTGGTCGGCACCAGGAGCACGGCGTCCCAGCTTCTTGGTCTTGAACAGCGAAGCGGCTGCACCTCCGACCGCGCCGGCTGCGCCCGCGATCGCTCCGCCCACACCCTTCACTGCGGTCAGCGCCTGCGGCGCGTCCGGGATGCCGTCGCCGTCCAGGTCGACGCTTCTGAACGGACGCGCCACAGCGCCCGCCGCGGCCGTCACGCCAGCACCCGCTACGTTGGCGGCGTCGGAGATCCAGTTTCCCGTCGCCTTCGCTGCGTCCTCCAGCGCCGCGAGCGCTCGGTTCGGCTCAGCGTCATCGTCCTCGGCCTTCGCCTTCATTGGAATGGCCAGGTGTGCTGGGAACTCTTCTGGAGCATCAGCGAATGCGACCCGGGCTGCTTCGACCACCTCCCGACCGAATAGGAAGCGGGTGACCCCTCCTGCCAGGGCGCCGACTCCGTATTCGATTGCTGCCTGCTGCTTCCCGTTCAAGTTCGCTCGTACGGTGTCCAGTTGGCCGGTCTGGATGGTGCGGACGAGGCTCTGCGCCGCGCCACCGGGAAGCGTGTCCGCGAGCGTGTTCGCCCAGTGCGACCAATCGTTGCGACCGGCAGCAATCGCGTGTCCGACGCCAACGGCGCCGCCCGGCGACATGCTTGCGAGGTCCGTTGCCATCTTCGCGATCTGCTGCTGGCTGACGCGTTCGTTCGACAGCCCGTAGACCAGGGCGTGGGCTTGCTCCTTGTCGAGGTCCATGCCGTGGATGTCGGCGATGGCAAGCCCGAAGATCGCCGTGATCTCGAACTGGAGCTGTTGGTCGCCCGCAGGAAGGAGCGCCGCAACACGCCGAGCTCCCGTCGTCGCGGCACCGAGCGCTACGTTCTTGGCAGCCGCCTTCGCGGCTTTCTTAGCGGCGGCCTTCGCAGCTTCCTTACCCGCCTTCTTCGCCGCCTGCTGTCCCGCGCTCTTGGCGCCGGCCGCAGCGGCTCCGGCGACGGGAATCAGCGCGATCGCGACATCGGCCACTATCGCACCGGCGGCGATGACGGCACCCGCGGTGCTGATGGCGGTGACGTACTGCCGCTCGAGCATTCGGATCACTTCGGCGGGCGTAGCGTCCGGATTCCGGCGGCGGACCCGCATGACGTACTTGCGAGCGATCGAATGCCGAGCGCTGACCGCCTTCGCGATGCTACGTGCAGCGTCCTCCTCGATGAGCTCAGCCTCAAAGGTGCTCTCGTCTATGTCGGTCATCGATCATCCCTTCGGCTTCCGAATTATTGCCGCACCGACCGCCAGCCGGTAGCGCGAGTTTGGTCGGACATCTGGCGTTTGATGAACACGTTGGGGGTGGTACCGACTTCTCGACAGCCACGTTGTCCTGGAGTCAAAGTTCGATCTTCGAGGCAGGCGAACTGACCTGCCGCACCGTGTGGGACCGACCAGGCCAACACGTCTCACGGCGTCGACGTCGGCGTCGGGGTGACGGCTCCGACGGCCGCGCCGAAGAAGAGCATGATGGTGAACACGATCATCGGACCGACGAAGACGTAGCCGAGGACCAGACCGGCGACGGCCATGCCCCGTCCGGACCTCGTGCCCTTCCGGGTCTCGTGCAGACCGACGTGGCCGAGGATGACGGCGAGAACGCAGGGCAACCCGAACAGGCACCAGCCGCCGAGCACACCGAGGATCCCGAACACCATCGACGCGGTGGCGGCCCCGGACGCGGGCGGCACCTGCACGATCAACCGAGGCGTTGGCGACTGGTGGCTGGCCCCTGGATACGGGTTGGCAGAGAGCGGCTGGGGATCGGCAGGCGGCTTCGACGGCGGAGCGGCACAGTTCCGCGACCACCGGCCCGCGTACCTCGGGGGGTGATCTCGTCGTTGCGGGCCAGCGCGTGCGCGTCGTCCAGGTAACGGCTGGCCGGGTCGGAGGCGGTGCGCAGGGTCACCACCGACCGTTCCGCGCGGGTCACCTCGACGATCCGCCTTACCCAGGTCGAGGCGACCGATCGCGTCGGGCAGCCGGGTGTCGTGGGTGAACACCACCACCTGCCGCTGCTCGGCCAGTTCGGCGAGCACTCGGGCCAGGCCGTCGGCCTTGCCGGGTCCATGCTCTGCACCGGGTCGTAGGGCTGGCCCCTCCAGACGAGCGCCGCTCCGGCTCAGCGCCCCGTCGCCAGCCGCGTGACCCAGCCGATCCGCCGCACGATTGAAAATCGCGTGCACCTGCACCAAGAGCATCTGGGCTGCACCGCATAGACCAGCCCGGCGGCCGAGCCTGGTCACGACCTGCCGGTTGGCAGGGTTTACCACCGACCCGCACACCGGTAGCGGAATTAACGCTCTGTTGATGGTCTCCCAGATCGGGGAAGCGTTTCCTGGACGTTCAGACTTCCGAAAGGTCCGGCTCGTATGACGTCTCCACTGGGCGGGTCACCTTCACTAGCGACGCGAGATACTCGCGGGTTTCCGGGTCTGTGGAGTAGATCGCAGTGCCGCGCATGCCGCGGGTCAGCAAGACCTTGTACGTGTTCCGGATCAGCAGATCGGCCTCGGCGTCGCTGACCGACTTGCGACTTCGGAAAGCTGGATCTTTCGACTGCTCTCGCCGGGTCACGAGTCGGCCGTCACGGGCCACCAGATCCGGCCCGATGATCACCCCGGACCAGGCGTATTCGAAGCCCTGCGCCGTGTAGACGCAGCCAATCTGACCAAAGCCGTTCGGATCGGTGGCCCAGAACGCGCTTCCGGGTGCCTCGCCGACACTGCGGTCGCTCTTGACGTTCCATGGCCTCGACCAGCTGCCGATCTGCACGTCTGCGATCAGCGTTTCGTCCGGCCGGGGATCGCTCCAAGGCCAGCAGTAGCCAGCGGACAGCCGTGCGGTCAATCCGGCCGCCTGCTTTGTGGCGAGGAAGATCTCCAGATCTTCCGGCGAATTGGCAAGGCGCACGTCGATGCGCCCATCGCCGGTCCAGACCCACGGTTCACCGCCGTCGAGGCCGAGCAAATCGACGACCCATTGCTCGTAGGCGTCGCTGCCTCCACAGCGGAACTGGCCGTGCAGCTCCACCATTTCGACATCCAGGTTCAACTGCTTCGCGTACGACGAAATGACCTCGACGTTGCCCATCTCGCCGGGCTTGACCACCTGGTGTTCGTCGAGCAGAAAGACCGGCACCCGAGCGGCGGCGATCAGTTCATCGATCTGCGAGCGGGCCTTGTCCCGCTTCGCCTTCGGCGTGAACCGGTTGACAGAGGTCTCCCGAATCCGGTGCGCCTCGTCACAAATCAGTACGTCCAAGCCGTTCCGTTCAGCCGACATGAAGCTGTTGAAGTACCCGAACAGGTTCTTTAGCCGGGTAGAGCCCCGGCCGGCGTAGCGGCGCAGCGTCTGCGTGAAGGAGCGAGACCCGGTCGCGTGCATGACCGTCCGCTGCTGCCGCGCCAGTTCGCCTAGGACCGAGAGCGCGATGACACTCTTGCCACTGCCGGGCCCACCAGAGACGACGACTAGGCTCTTATGGTCCGCCGAACGCGCGCGCTCCACGGCGTGCAGCACCAGCTCGTACGCGACGCGCTGCTCGTCGAGGAGCGTGAAATGCGACCGTTCCTTCAGCTCCTGTGCCGCGTAAGCCAGTAGGCGTCGGCTCGGCCGCACACTGCTGGTGAGGAAGCGGTCTGCGGCGCCGACCCCGGATTTGGGCGCCAGGTGGGTGCGAAGGTAGTCGAGGAACTGTCCGCGCCGCTGCTTCGTGAAGATCCGACTCTGCTCGGTTGGGCGTCGCGCGAATAGATCGTTGACGTCACGGTCGACCGCGTTGTGCAGATACGCCACCCCACGCACGGGGCTGCCGTGACCGGCCAGGACGCCGAGGAAGTCCGTCAGGTACTCGCAGTACAGCTCGACTTGCACGCCTGGGTGCAGACGCGGGCCCCGGACGTGTTCGACTGCCACGAGGCGCTCCGAGCCCTCATAGGACTCCGCGGAGGACCATTGCTTCAGTTCCACAACGACGTAGGAGTCGTCGGCGGTTCTCGGGTCGACGCCGGCGAGCACCACATCAACCCGCTTGCTGGTCAGCGGCAATTGGTACTCCACCAGTAGCTCGACCTGTCCCAGGCCGGCATCGGTGAGATCCTGCCCCAGCACCTCGAGGCTGCGAGACCAGGAGCGACGCTCTGCCGGGCTCACGTTACGGCCCATGCTTTCCGCGATCCGATCCGCGAGAGTGCCGTTACCGACCAGGCGCAGAAGACCATCGGCGGAGGTGCGGAATGTCGACAAAACATGCCCCCGGGCAGCACGAAGTGATCGTGCGCATGGGGGGCGTGTCCGGCATGAGCCGGAAGCCCGTCGTAACGCGCCTTGATGTGGTGGACTGTAGCGAAGAGATCAACTCTCCGCCACGGCCGTTCGGAGGACCCCTACCGCTTCGCGGCGGAGCCTCGAACCTGATCGACCGGGTAGCGGCGGGCCGAATCCTCGAGCTTGCTGAGTGCCGCGTCGACGAGATCAATGTCGAGCACGTCCGCGAGGCGGGTCAGGTAGATCATCACATCGCCGATCTCGGCCCTGACCCGGCCGGAGGCCTCCGGATCGGACATCACCTCGACGGACTGCTCCGGCGTCAGCCACTGGAACTCGGCGATCAACTCGCCGACCTCACCAGCCAACGCCATGGCGAGGTTCTTCGGCGTGTGGAACTGCCCCCACTCTCGCTCGTCTGCGAAGGCGCGCAGCCGGCGCCCGAGGTCGTGCTCCGTACGGCTGCGATAGGCGTCTTGGTTCATGGTGCGAGCAGCTTAACGTTCGGCATCTCGGGCGGGGCCGCTGGAAGTCAGATGGCTCAGCGTCACCAGCGGGGAGATGTCCGCCGTCAGTTGGTTGCTTTAAGCTCCGGCCTCCACGCTACGAGGGACCTGCAGTCGTGCCTGGTGCGTTGCCTTAGCGCCGTGGCTTACGTCGCCAGACGGTAGTCAGGTATTCCACGGTTGCGATCCTCAATCGGATCGTGGATCGAGCGGACGTCGGCTCCCACGGGAATGGGTGTCCGAGAGAGGTAGATCCCCTCCAGACAGGTGTCGCACCAGAACGAGGCATAGCCGTGCCCGGCCCTTGGCTGCGCCGTGAACACGACCCGCAGGGTCCGATGCCCGCAGTTCGGGCAGGCAAGATTCGATGCCGCCGGAGACGTGCGGTAGACAATGTCGTACGCGTTTAGCCACTCGTCGAAGGTGGCCATCACCGTGCTCCCTCCGGCCTGACCGACTGGTCGGTCCACCATCGTTCCTCATGCGCGTACGCCCGGTCTTCGAAGGCGTCGACCTCGTGACGGGTGGCCGGGTATGTCTGCCCTTCGCGCAGTTCAGCGACGTGGAAACGCTCGTGCTCAAGCGTACGGGCCAGGTCTTCCTCGCTGCGGAACGCCTCTCGGCAGAGCATGACCGAGTTGTCGGGTCGGGTCACCCCGCACACGCCTGAAACCCGGTTGTTGATGGTGATCGGGATGCCGGCGATGTCGATCCCGTACTTGGCAGCGATGTTTTGTACCGCCTCCATGTTCATCGGCATCCGAGGACCGGCACCTTTTCCGCGAACCCGGCTGAGGCTGTCCTCGTCCAACGTCGCGCGTCCGAGTCGGCCGAGCGCCTGCTTGAGCTTGTCGATCAGTTCGGTGAGCCGGCGGGCAGCCGGGATGATCCTCCGGAGGCTGTTGATCAGCCCGCGCAGTAGCTTGGCGATCCGGGCGGCCCAGGACGCCACCAGGGTGGTGACCTGCTCGGCGACCAGGGGAGTGGCGAGCCCGGCCGTGGCGACGAGTTCGGCGGCGTACACGATGAGACGGGACACGCAGGTGGCGATGGCGTCGCGGACGAGGAGCCGCACGGCGGCGACGAGGCCCGCCGTCGCCTCAGTGATGGTGGCCATCGTGTCGGCGCCCGCGGCCAGCCCTGTGATCGCCTGCTGCTGTTCGCCCGCCCAGGCGCGGTAAGCGGGGCCGGCGGCGCCGCCCCACTCGCCGACGTCGGCACGGACGTCGCGGCCCAGATCCATGGCGGTCTCGCGGAGCGACGCGGCGGTGTTGCGCCAGGTCTGGGCGTGGGCGGTGATCTGGGCCGGGTCGCCGGCGAGCCAGTCGAGGGCTTCGCTGAGTGGCTTGACGTGTTCGATCAGCCAGGCGACGCCGTACTGCAGGAGAGCGCCGACCGGGTCGGAGACGAATGCGAGCGCGTCAAGGCTCGCGCTGACCGCGCCGAGCGTTCCGTCGATCCAGCTGCCGTCGCGGACACCCTGGTGGATGAGCTCGATGTCCTCCAGGATCCACACGCCCGCCCATGGGCTGGGGGAGGTGTCCGCGGGGGCGGCGACCAGCGGGTTGGTCACTGCTGACGCCGCACCTCGCCGAGGAGCCGCTCGGCGCGGGCGTCGGTGGCCAGGTAGCGGTCCGCACCGAGCCGCAGCCGCTGGGCGCTGCCACGGACCGAATCGGCCGCCGCGCCGATACCGTCCACGAGCGTGCGTTGCAGGCCGTCCAGCAGTATCGGCATGAGTACGCAGAGCTGTCCGTACGCGTCGGCGTCGAGCCGGATGTGCTGGCCGGCGGCTCGCGCGATGTCGAGGCGGCCGGCCGTACGGTCGAGGCGGCCGGCGTGGGCGATCAGGTCCTCCGGCCGGACGTGGATGCCGTCACCGGGCGGCACCGGTGCCACCAGCCTCGGGCCGCGCACGTCGCTGATAGGACTCGACGATGGCCGCCCCGGCCGGGTCGTCGCCCAGGATTTCCCGGGTCACCTCGGTGACCTGCCGGAGCAGGTCGGCGTACGCCGCTCTGGCGGCTGCGATGATCTGCTCGGCGATGTGCGCGGTCGGGCGATGGCGGATCCGCTCGTCCAAGCGCAGGTCGACGAGCTGGCCGGACGGGTCCACGGTGGCCTCGACCGTCCGGTCTGGGCTGTGCGCGGTGCCGGTAAGCGCTTCGATCTGCGACGTCAGCGACCGCGTGCGCTGCGCCCGGTCGGCGAAGGACGCCTCCCAACGGTCGAGTCGTTGCGCCACCGCGTCGAGCGCAGCCTCGTCCGCCCACATGCCGACCCTCCCCAGGGACTCACTCATCGACGGCCATTGTGGTCACGGCGACGATATCAACCGGTAGCGCTGCGTGCTGCCCGTCGTTTGCGCTCGAATTGGGCGTGAAGGTCAGGACGGACCCGTCGGGGCCTCCCTCGAATCGCAGTACGGCGACGACGCCGGGAAGGTTGGTGGCGACGTCGGCGCAGTCCCCGCCGTTGCCCCCGCTACGGGTGCTCCTGCGCCCGACAGTGCTTGTCGTCGCCGCGCCCGTCTTGCGGGTCGTGGTAGTCGAGGCCTGCCGGGTTCCACGGGTACGAGCAGGACCGCCGGAGGATCCGTGCACCGAGCCCATTGTGCGTTCCCGTGTTGGCCATGTCAGCCGCTTCATCGACTACCTTGAGGGCCGCTACGACCTCAGCACCGACTACCCGAAGCGCATCGCCGGCTAATGAAGGAGCACCTCCCGTGGCGAACCCGAAACTCCCGGCCGGGCTCATCAGCGACCTGCGCCAGCTCGCGGACCAGTACGGTCGGGCGCACGAGCGGGGCGGCTATGAGCCTCGCTCGAAGGAGCTCCGCGAGTTCCATCTCGACCGGTTCCTGATGTGGCTGGAAGGTCGATACGACCCTGCCACGGACAAGGGAAAGCGCCTCGCCTGAGCGGCTAAACCCGTAGTCAGCTACCTGACACAACTAGTTCCCTCATGAACAACACGACCACCATCGACAGGTTGTCACACGTGGGAGCTGAATATGACCGATCCGTACCCGACCCAGCCGCCGCAGCAGCCCTACCAGCAGGGCGTAGCCCCGGCATACCCGCCACAGCAGTACCAGCCGGCCACCGGCGGGTACATGCCGCCACAGCCCGACCAGCAGCCGCCGGCTGCCCCCGCGCGCCAAGGCCGCAAGCCGCTCGTCGTCGGGCTTGCTGCAGCCGCAGCGGTGCTGGTCGTCGCTGTCGCAGGCCTCGCCGTCTACGAGGGGTTCATCAAGGAAGACTCGGGCGTCGCCGCGTGCAAGGCGATGCGCGACGGGCAGAAGATCGTCGGTGACGACGACGCAGGCGACGACAAGCTGACCGAGGCGGAGTACCGGGAGGTGCGGGGACAGTTCGAGGACTCCCGCCACGACGACATCAAGGAGCACGGCACCGCGCTGGTCGATATCGCATGGCAGGTGTCAAACCTGCCGAAAGACCAGGAGATGGGCGCGCTCGCGTTCCTCGGCCCGATGGGAACCCACATCAGCGGGCTGCAGACCGCCTGCGCCAACCAGGGTGTCATCGTCAACTTGAACCAGAACTAGACGCTGCACAAGCAGAAGCCGCCCACCGAACTGGTGGGCGGCTTCGCATGGTTAGCGAACGGCGTCGCAGCGGCTCAAGGAATCATCTCGGGCGACTGAGTCGCGAAGAGCGAAGCCGACGAAGCGGCGACGTCGAAGGCGACATCGAGGAACTGTCTGCTCCTGCAGGGGTGGCTGGAGGCCCTACCGGCCGGCACGCAGGACACGCCCTGATCGTTGCAGGCGTCGAGGGCGGCGCGGTAGGCGTCAACCAGCGCTGGCACAACCGCGAGGTCGCGATGCCGGCGTGGCTGCGGCAGGAGACGACCGGCGCTGTGGGAGGCTCTGGTCGACCGCTGCAGACCGCCATCGAGGTGATTCCGCAGGCGGCCAACGAAGTGATTACCAACATCTGCGGCATGCCGGACTACCGCCGGTAAGGCTCACGTCGTACGCCGAGAAGGCCGTCCTTTTGGTCACCACCGGCAACGGCTGCGGTTTCGAATTCGCGCCGTCGTCAGCCGACTCCCAGCTCTCGGCAGGTGCACGAGCCGATCAGGTCAACGGGGCGGGGCGGCGTTAGACGGCGGACAAAGGCATGTGCGACACACCGTCCCGGGCGGTGGCCAAATCCGGATTTCCCGCAGGCCATCAACCTTCGCGGCGCTCGAACAGAACGTCGGCGTCCTTCCAGCACTCGTGCGCCTTCGGGGGCGTGAGAGCCCGCGCCTGCCGGAACTGCTCCTTGGTCATGCCCTTGCTCCGGGCCTCGTTGGCTTCGATCGCCAGCTGACGACGTGCGGGATCGGATTCGGGGGCCGAGTAGAACTTCCCGTCCCGCAGGAGGGCCTTCACCGCTTCCGCGCCCATTCCCAGCTCTTCGCCGATTGCGGCGCGGCTGAATCCCGCCTCTTGGAGGGCGACCGCCCGTCGGCAGCGTTCAAGTCGGGCGGCGCGTGTTTCGGCGTTGGCGTTGGTGTTGGTAGTTCGTGTCGCTGGTGAACCAGGCTTCCTGGGGCGTTGAAGCCGGGCATCGTTGAGCTTGCCCGACGCGGGGACCGGCACCGGTTGAGCCTCGCCGATGACCCACGGCGCGAAGACCTTGTGTAGGTTGCCAAGGTCCGCCGAGGTCACGCCGACGAGGCGGATGCCCGTGCGAGCGGCGAGATCGACCTTCCGCTCCATCTTGCCCGCGTAGGCCGGCTCATCCGGTAGCCCCCATGCCTCGACGTAGGTGCCGTCGTCGAGCAGCCAGTCGGCGCGCAGGCCGGTTGTGTTCAGGTCGGCGTCGTAGGGCCAGTAGGGCTCCACTTCATGGGCGATGCCGTTCGCGGTCAGGAAGTCGTCGACGTGCCGCTCAAGGAGGGAGCGGCACAGGTGGCCGTCCGAGGCGACGGTGACGGTGCCGCGAGCCGTCTGCACTCCATCCCCGAGCAGCCCGGCCCGCTTCAGCCAGTCCGCCCAGATGAGTGGTGCGCGCTGCTCGGCGTGGGCAGGTGCGCGGCGCATCCGAGCGCGCGGGACGTGCATGCGGATGAGCATCGCCCGATCGGTGACTGCCGGGTCCGCGGTCGACACCAGTCGCGGGATCTGCGCCTGGCTGGGCGGGCCGCCCAGTTCCGCGGCGAGTTGCTGCAAGCTCCAGATGGCCAGTGGTTCCCACGGCTCGTCGGAGCCGCGATCGACCAGGAATCCCTTCACGGCCCGGCTGGCACACCCGGAGCAGTACGCGAGGGGCTTGGCACCCGGCTCCTCCCGCCGGGTTGCCGTCAGCGCATCCCTGCCGCAGAGGCGACATGGAACGGGTTTCTGGTCGTGTCGGTATTCGCCGTGGTCATGAGGGCCGAAGAGGGCCTCAAGGTCGCGCAGGTAATAGCTGTCGTGGTGGAGCCAGTAGGTGTCCTCCCTGGCGAAGATCGGATTCTGCTGCTCGTTGGTCCACCGCAGGGCAGACAGGTCCGCCAAGCCGTCGGGGAACACGTCGCGGTGACGTGCCCACATCCGCCATGCCTGCTGTTCGGCCAGGTCCGACGCCCGCCGTGACTGGGCTTCGTACCGATCGGTGATACCGAGGTGACGGAGGAAACGCTCAGGGTCGGGTGCAGCCCAACGAGTTGCGACGGGCACGATGCCGTGCCGCTGGAGGAGGATCTCGGCGGGTTCCTTATATGCGTCGGCATGGATGTGTAGAACCTTGGTGTCGGGGTCGTACCAGCCCATTGGCGACCCGCCGTCGCGCGGCTTGAGGAGCCACCGCGCACCGCGGTGCACCAGCACCGCGTCCGGGAACCAGTCGCCAACCATCGCATCGTGCTGCGGTATGCCCGCGCGTTCGAGCGCGTCCAGAGCTGCTCGCCGGTGGCGTTCGTCGTCGAGGAACAGCGCGCCGTCCCTGAGCTGTCCGATGCGGCCTCCGGCCTGGTTGACGACGTAAACCATGTGGTGGCCGAACACGGACCGTTGTTGGATGCGAAGCGGTGTGCTTGTGACGCCGTTGGGCGGTGCCTGCCGCCACCGGTGTACGCGGCGCTCGGCTTCCTTTTCGAGGGCTGCAGCCTGTTCGGCCCGTGCTCGAGGAACGCGGTCCATCGCCCGCGCGGCGAGCGCGGACGTGACTAGAGCCTGGTCGGCACCATGGCGCGCCGGGTTCCTGCCTCGGCTTAGGAAGTCATCGATGAGCGCGAGCGCCTCCTCAGGTGAGGGCACCCACAGCTGCAACTCGGCGTCCGAGCGGCCGGCCTTTAGCCGGGCGTGGCAACCGACCTCAGCTCCCTGCGCTGCCGCCGCCAGCTCACGGAAGCGGGCTCCGCCGACGAAGCAGTGGTCGGCGTCGTACACGAACCCCATGTGCCGGTCCCGGTACGAACCCCCGTACGTGATCGGCTGCGCGACCGAGATCGCCTGAGGGTTGTAGTCGTTGTCGGGTCGAGGGACGAGAGCCACGACCACGTCGATCCACTCGTTGCGGCTCGCCATCCCGTTACGCAGGAGCTCGAGCTCGACGAACTCGTTGAACCGTTCCTTCGCCCACGTCGAGCATTCGATGCTGTGCTGCCTGCGGGGAAACATCCACAGGCCGTGCTCGGGGCTGAACGAGATCGCTGCTGACACGAGAGCGAATGATGCCAGGGATGATCAAGAAAGCTGCGGGGGGTCAGGGCACGTAGCCCTGGTGGGCTGACCATGATCCCTGTCCGGTGCCAATCAACAAGCAGGACCGTGCAGCAGACCCCGATGGCGGATTCGTCAAGGTTCGTCGGTGTTGATACTGGTGGTGGCCTTATAGGTGCGGCAGTCGATGTCGGGTCCGCGGGCCTGGTATTTGGAGTTCGAGCGTTTGATCATGCGGGTTTTCGCCCGGACGCGGCGCTCGGGCAGCAGGTGCGCCAGGACGTGGCTGCTGATGACGCCGATCAGGTCGATGGCGATGGCGCCGGCGGCGTGTACGACTTGGTCGCGGGCCGGGGTTGGAGGGAGGTGGTGAAGCTGGCCCGGTCCGGGGCGAGGTCGGGCCTGCTGTCGGTGGCGTCGACCATGGCGGTGCGCAGTCGGTGGTAGACGATCAGCAGGGCGTGGACCTCCTGATCGACACCGTCGGGGGTGCGGGTGCGTAGGATCCGGCCGCCGAGGATGGCGGGCTTGAGTTCGAGGTAGGCGGTTTCGATCTCCCACCGTTGGTGGTAGAGGCGGACGAGGTCGGCGGCCGGGCGGCGACGTGGGTCGAGCAGGGTGGTGATCAACCGATAGCCGCTGGTGTGGCTGCCGCCGATGATGGTGATGCTGATCCCGGATTCGATGATCCGTACTGGCTGGCCTGCGATGACCGACAGCCAGGATCCGTCGTGACAGCGGCGGATCAGTGGAAGTCTCCGGCCGGTCTTGCAGCGGATCAGCAGGTCGGCTCCGGCCGCGGTGAAGGTGGTGGTCAGGCCGGCGGCGGCGTAGTTGCGGCCGCCAGGAGCAGCATCCCGGGGCGCAGGCTGCGGGCCAACCGATGGGCTTGGGTGATCTCGCCGGTGGTGATCGGGTCGAACAGCGCGCCGAGCACCGAGCGGGTGCCGCAGGTGAGCAGGGCGCTCAGCCGCATGCTCGGGTAGCTGGATCCGCCGTGGTTACGTCGTTGCTTCAGGTCGGCTGGCGAGTCCGCGACGGCGAGCACGGTGCCGTTGACGACGACCGCAGCAGGCAACGCCACCACTCAGCGACAGCGCCGGTGGCCGCTGGGCCGCGGAGGAGGTCGAACAAGGCCCGCAGCGGGGCCACACCGAGTCGTTGCCGGGCCTGCCGCAAGACGCTGGCACTGGGATCGGCGACCGGCAGATCCGATGCTCATGAACGTGCTCGACCACTATGAGCCAGACACCAGGTGGCAAGGGATCCGACCACCGCAACGCGGCAGCCGCTCCTGACTCTGACGAGAGGATATCCGGTGGTGTCAGGACCAGCGCACGCCGTGGCGTGCGCTGGTCCTGATCCGTTGCTCAGAGTCGGAATCTCGGCGTGCCCGGCTCCGGGAAGGTGCGCGTGTACGCCCGGATGTAGCTGTCGAGGAACGGCGAGCGCCCACCCGCGGTCGGCACGTCGTCCGTGGTGCTCTCCGTCGCCAGCCGCAGGATGGCGCCGCTCACTCTGATCGTGTCGCCCGACGGCGTGTCCCGCCAGCTCCCGGTCGTGATCGAGCCGATCTCGACCGCGAGCCGGTGCCCGGCCTGCAGCGTCCAGTCGGTCGACTTGAGGTCGAACCCGACCCGGCCCTTCTTGACCAGCGACACGTTCTCGTCGAACATGACCGCCGTGCCGTCGGGCGCGACGTCCCACAACTTGACCATGATGTTGCCCGCCGCACCGGCCGTGAGTTCGACGCGCGGCGTGGCGGTCAGCCGCGTCTCACGCCGCACGACGTCGGACCACACGAGGTAGCTCGACGCGGGCTCCGCGGAGGCCCCGTCGGACGACGGCGAGGTCGCCTTGCGCGTCGCTCCGAGCCCTTCGAGCCTCGGGGCGCTCTCCATGTCCCACTGCCCGTAGCTCTTCGGGAGGGCGAGCGTGGACGGCGACGACGCGTACGGCACGCCCGCGGCGCCGCCGTCGTCGACGTAGGTGCCGTTGCCGAGCGCCACGGTGATGCGGCGGTCGGGGGTCGGCCAGGTCGGCTCGGCCCGCCACTCGCCGAGGTTGTCCTCGATCGAGTACGTGGGGTACGTCTTCGTCGGCTCCTCGCCCTTGAGGTACTGGTTGTAGAAGCTCATCACCTCGTCGAACCAACCCTCGCGGCCCATCGCCAGGCGTCCGTCGGATACGCGGTCGTTGCCGCGCACGTGGTCCCACTGGCCCAGCCAGCCGCGCTCGGGGCCGACGTGGTTCTTGAGGAACTCCTCCATCCCCTCGGGCTTGGTGTTGTTCTCGATGAAGCCCGCCGTGACGAACAGCGGCGTCGTCGTGCCCTTGGCCATGGTTGCCATGTCGCGCGCCTGCCAGAACGGGGCGTTCGGGTCCGGCTCGTAGTTGTCAGCGATGTTCTCGCTGAGGCACTCGGGGTGCGACTCCTCGTACCGGGCGTTGGCCTGGTAGCGCGAGGTGTCGTCGGCCAGCGGGTCGATCGTGGCGATGCTGTTGTAGGAGTTCGGCGTGCCGGTGGCGTTCGGGCGCGGCACCCCGTTGGAGAACAGGTAGTTGTACCCGGTCCAGATCGACTCCTGCGCCACGACCGCCTTGAGCTGCGGCATCTTCAGGTTGTTGCCCATCAGACCGGTGGCGCCGTCGTACGACTTGCCGTACATGCCGACGTTGCCGTTCGACCACGGCTGCGAGGCCGACCACTCGATGGCCGCGCGGACGTCGTTCTGCTCGCCCGGGCCCTTGTTGTCGAGGCAGCCGGTTGACCCGCCGAACCCGCGCAGGTCGACCATGACGTACGTGTAGCCCTCGTCGAAAAGGTCGGCGCCCTCGAGGAAGTCGTTGAAGCGTGACGACGGCCCGGTGTGGGTGAAGCCCTCGGGCCCGGTCTGCCCGGCGTGGCCGAAGTAGGGCCCGACGGAGAGGATGACGGGCGTCTTCGCGCCCGCCGGCAGTCCCTCGGGCCGCAGCACGTCGGCGTGCAGCTCGACTCCGTCCGTCGACGGGAAATAGTGCTCCGTCCAGACCGAGCCCTCCGGGACCCGGTCGTTCTCCTCGTGGGTGATCCCCTCCGGCGGGGCCTCCGCCGCCGTCGCGGGGGGCGCCGCTGCGATCCCTCCCGTGAAGACGCTCGCGGTCAGCAGCACACCGAGCGCCGCCGCCGTCGTCCGTCTCTGCATCGATGTCTCCTCGTCGTCCGTGATGGTCGGGTCCCGCCGGTCAGCCGTTGCGGACCGGAATCTCCTCGTAGCGGTCAGGATCGATGTCTTGGAAGGTGTCGTCGACGAGGGAGTCGATGATTCCCATCATCGCCAGTTCGTGGACCTTCGCGATGAATCCGTGCCGCCACTGCGGGTTGGCGTGGCGCTGGCGGCCCGCCTCCATCAGCACGCTTGCGCTGCCGCGCAGCTGGTAGGAGGCGTTGGCCGAGCCGGCCAGGTCGAGGTTCTGCGGGTAACGGGTCACGCCGGAAAACGTCGACCCTCCGCGCTGGACGCCCTCCCAGGCGGCGACGTTCGCGCGGCGTGACGCGTCCCAGCCGAAGTTCGGATACACGGCCCCAGCGCCGTGCGAGCCGGGGTCACGGAGGAACTGCGCCGAGATCGACATCGGCGTGTGCAGGTCGGGAGTATGCGCGTCGCCGTCGTCGAACGTGTTGCAGGGCGCCTGATTGTGCAGGTCCACGAACACGTCTACGAGGCCGAACTCCTGCTCCAGCGCGGTGTACAGGTCGCGCGAAGCCCGCGCCTCCGGGGTGAGGTACATGCCGCGCACCGAGCCGCTGCCGGGAAGGTCCCCCGCCTGCGGCACATAGTCGAAGTCCGGGTTGAAGTCGCGGTTCAGGTCGAAGCCGGGTACCCGCGGATCGGACCAGAACCGTGGGCCGGGAAGCGAATGGTAGAACGCCGGCGGCGCGCCTGCCAGCTGCGGGAACATCGCGACCGTATCGTCCCAGGTCTGGTGGTTCTCCCGCTGATATGGGACAGCCCCGTCCGGGTTCAGCTGCGGGACCGCGACAATGGTCACGGCCTCGCGGATCTGCTGCGATCGACTCGAGCTGTCGCTCAAGCTCTTGAGCACGTTGACGAGTGCGATCGTTCCCGTTGGCTCGTTCGCATGGATTCCGGCCTGCAGGAAGATGACCTTGTCGCCGGAGCCCACTCGGACCGAGTAGATCGGTCGTCCCTGGTTCGACGTTCCGATAACGTCGGTGGTCACACCCTGGCCGGTTTGCTCAAGCTGCTGGACCACGCGCTCGATTTCCGCAGGCTGGTAATACCCCTCGACCGTCTCGCTTCCCTGGCCTTCCGGGAACTCATTGCACTGCGAGGGCTCCGCTCTGACCGGCGACGGTGACTCGACCATCGCGACCGACGTGAACACCAGCGCGGCCAAGAGGCCGGCCCCGAACACTCGACGTATGCCAGGTGATGTAGCCACCAATTTCGGTCCTCTTCTCCCTGGTCCATGACCGGCCGCGCTCGCTGCGGTCGCTTCCGCCACCAGCTTCCTCGCCGGTTTTGTGATCATCGTTGATCAATGTATTTGGCCGGGTGTCGGAGGGACACCGAACACGTGCAGGGATTTCGAGCGCCCGTTTAGGACATCCGTCGAGACGTGTGTCGGCGGCCCGGTATGACCGTGACCTGCTCGAAGAGGGCCTCAGCCGGACCGGGCGGCGTCGCGGCGAGACCGTGGCGACGTTGGCGATGCTGGACGCCTACCCGGCCGAGCGGCTGCCGGACACCACCGAGCAGGGAACCGAGCGGGACACCTGATCGCCCTCGTCGAAGGCCTCGGGCACGACCCGGCCACGGCGTCCGCCTCCAGGGGTTTCGAGCGCGCCGAGGTGCTCGACTACCTGGCCCGGGACGCTGAGAGCCGGCCGTACAAGGAGCGGCGCACGCTGGACGCGATGGTGGACGTGGTGGTCGACAGCAGGTTGATCATCCGCAGCCACCAACCGGGCACCTTCCGCGGCGACGTTGTCGAAGGCGGCGGCGTGGTGTGCGCCATCCGCGCTGCGGGCGACGGACCGCGGGGCGCCCGGGTACTCCGACCGGGAACCGTAGGTGCGGACCTTGGTCAGCGTGGTGGTGTCCCACACGTCCAGGCCAGAGCCGGGGAAGACGGTGATCGCGTGAGCGCCGTCCGGCGTGATGGTGAGGTCGTTCAGGTCCCACAAACCGTTGGCGGAGCCGTTGATGATGCCGCGTAGGGTGGCCGGTGTCGTGCTCACGTCGTACGCCCGCAGGTTGCTGGGGCTGAGGCCGGACTCGCCGGTGGCGACCGTGGTGCCGGCTCCCGCGGCCGGCGGCGCGCCGTACATCCGGTCGGCGACCTGGACCGGCGCGGATGCCGCGGCGGACAGGTCGAGGCTGAGGATGCCGCCGGCGCAGCTGCCCTTCACGCCGTAGCCCACCCAGAGCCGGTCGCCGTCCAGCGAGAGGTTGGTAGGGGAGGGGTACGCGGACAGGTCGATCTGCCGGGTGACGGCGAGGGTGGCAGCGTCGATCTTGGCGATCTCGTTGGAGCCGGAGAGCGCCGCGTAGACCCGGCTTCCATCGGGCGTGATCGCGAGGCCGGTCGGGCTGGCCAGGCCGGCGATGGTGCCGCCAGCGATCGCGCCCCTCGACGGATGGTGGGGTGTCCCGTGGCAATCCGCCCAACGATCTTGGCGCATCGCCAAGTGTTGGCCGGGACCAGGGACACCCCACAGTGAATCCAGGACGTCAGCAAAGGGTCAAAGAGGTCAGCGGAGTCCGAGGGCGCGGAGGATCGTCTGGGTGACGGAGTTGCCGGCGGAGTCGGTGGCGGTTACGCGCAGCGAGGCGAACTGCGCCTTTTTCGGTGCGTTGAGCCGGTAGGCGCCCTGGCGGTCGTCGGAGAGACGGGACCAGGTGGTGCCGCCGTCGTAGGAGACCTCAACGCGGGGCGAGCGAGGAGTGCCCCCGCCACCGACCGATACCGGGGTCAGGCCGACCGATACGGGAGCGCGTTGTTCGACCGTCACGCCGAATGTCGCGTCGCGGCGCACGGACCCGGAGGCGTCCGGGTCGACGTCGTAGCGGATCTGCAGCAACGGGAGCAGGTCCCGTTGGCCGGTGACCTTCGGGGCGGCGGAGGTGAACCTCCACTCTGTCGTGGTCGAGGACGAGTAGGGGCTGACGGACGCGTCACGCTGGTTCACGACGACCAGGCGGTACGGCAGCGGTCCGGCGCTGGGGGCCGTGGGATAGATGACGAGTCCGTTGTCGGACCTGCCCAGCTGGGTGTCACCCTGGTAGAGGGTCACGGTCTGACTCGCGTGCTGCCGGTCCGAGAGCGCGCCGACGTGGTCGGCGTTGCCGTACCCCGGCACGTCGATCCGCATCTGGTCGTCCGTACGCGTCGGCCCGAGGTAGTTGTTGTTGAGGTAGGGCCGCTGGATGGGCGTGAACCACTCGTCGCTCGACACGGTGCCGGGTTCGTACGCCCGGCTGACGCCCCACTGGCTTAGGAGGCCGTCGTAGACCTCGTGGCCCCACCGGTTCGCGCCGTCGGTGGTGACCCAGTCCGTGCGGCGGCCGCTGGCGGCCATGGCGACGTAATTCCCGATCCCCCACTCCGAGTACGCCGGGAAATCGTACCGCCATTCCTGACCGTCTCCACTGGGGACGGCACCGGCGAACGTCTCGTCGATGCGCGCGAGGTTCCTGCCCGACGCGCGCACGACCATGTCCTTCGGCACCTCGTTGTGCCAGGTGTGCATGAGGTCGTAGAGGTAGGCCAGCGTCGGGTGTGACTCCGTGCGCAGCATCGCGCCGGGCCGCTGGGCCTGGGCGATCAGCTTCGCGCCCTCGTCGGGGCTGAGGAGCCCGACGTCGAGCGCGTCCGTCCCGAAGTACAGGCGCTGCCGCCCGGGACGGTCGTTGGCCACCAGCAGCAGTTCGGCGCCGGCGTCCGCCGCCGCCTCGGCGAGCGCGGCCGGGGTCGCCGACGTGGCGCGCCGGATGACCACAGCCTTGCCCCGCGCGCCGAGGCCCGCGTAGTCCGCCGGCGCCCCGGCACCCGCGAAGACGAGCGGCAGGGTGCGGGTCCCTTCGGGCAGCGGGGTGACGCCCGACTGCCGGAGGACATCGGTGTATTCGGTCCCCCGCACGGACACCGTCAGCGCCGGCTGCTCCTTGCGCCACCTTGCACCGAGGACGAAGTCGCCGTGCGTCACCTTGCCCTGTGGCTGGATCCACAGGCTGTCGAAGCCCGTGCCAGCGAGACCGAAGTCGTGCCAGCGGCCGTCCTCGTGGAGCATCCGCGAGTACTCGAGCCGCAGGTAGCTGGGGACGCCCGGCTGCGGGGTGGTCTCATCGACCAGCCGGACGTGGCGGGCGTCCAGCGTGATCGTGCGGTCCCCGTCAAACGTGAAGTCGGGATCGCCGAGCAGCGCCAGCCCCTGTGAATTCGAACCGTGGACGCCGGGCACGGTCAGATAACCGAGCGCCGAGTACTGGTCTTCCGGAGTGTAGAAGCTGACGGTGCCATTGACCGGGACCGGAATCGGGGTCGGGTCGCCCGCCCGGAGCACGATGACGAAGGCGGACGCGGGTAGGCCCGCGGCGTCCTTGACGCTGATGGTCATCCGGTGCGCCAGCGCGCCGAGCGAGACAGCCGTGTGCGCGGCGAGCCCGCCGTCCGGTCCGGTGGCCAGGATCTGGGCGCTGAAACTGTTGGAACCGCCGGACGCGGCGTGCGGATCGATGGTCACGGTGACCGAGGTGGTGCCGTGCGCGGGCACGGTGACCCGGTCGGTCGAGAGCCGGAACATCCCCTCGGGCACGACGGGCGCCGCGATCGACAGGGCGAGAGTCACCGGCGTGGCGCCGAGGTTGGTGTACGTCACCGGGCGGCTGACGGGGTCGGCCGCGTTCTGCCCGGCGGACGCGGTGGCCGAAGCGAAGATCCCGGCGCGGGCGGCGGCTGCGACGTCCACGCGGCCGCTGCCGGCCTGGAACGCGGTGTAGTCGGGGGTCTGCTTGGCGGTGCTGGTCAGCAGGTCCTTCAACTGGGCGCCGGTGAGCTCGGGGTGCTTCGAGGCGAGTAGCGCGGCGGCACCGACCACGTGCGGCGTGGCCATCGACGTGCCGCTCATCGTCTGGTAGGGGCCATCCCCTTCGGAGGTGTACTGCGACCGCGCCGCCAGGATGTCGACGCCGGGGGCGGTGATCTCCGGCTTGAGCGCGCCGTCGCCGACTCGGGGACCCTGGCTCGAGAACTCGGCGAGGCGGTCACCGCTGTCCACCGCGCCCACGGTGAGGGCCGCGTCGGCGGCACCGGGCGAGCTGACGGTGCCGGGGCCGGAGGTGTTGCCCGCCGCGATCACGAACAGCGCGCCGGTCTGCGCGCTGAGCCGGTTCACGGCCTGCGACAACGGATCCGTGCCGTCGGAGGGCTCCTGCGAACCCAGGCTCATGTTGATGATCTTGGCCTGCTCCTCCACCGCCGCCCACTCCATGCCGGCGAGGACCTGGGAGTCGGTGCCGGAGCCGGAGTTCGCCAGCACCTTCCCGATGTGCAGGCGAGCGCCGGGGGCGACCCCCTTCTCCGTGCCGCCGGACGCGGCGCCCGTACCGGCGATGGTGGAGGCGACGTGGGTGCCGTGGCCGTGGACGTCCTCGACGCCCTCGCCGGGGATGAAGCTGCGGGTGTCGACGATGCGTCCGGCCAGATCGGGGTGGCCTTCGTCCACACCCGTGTCGAGGACCGCGACATCGACGCCCTGCCCGGTGTCGCCGCCGGCCCAAACCTCCGGCGCGCCGATCTGCCCGACCGATTCGGCCAGCTCCGGGTAGACCTTGCCGTCGAGCCAGATCTGCTTGATGCCGTTCGCGAACGTCGGGGCTGCGGATCGGGCCACTCCCGCCGCGGTCGTTCCTGCCGTCACCGCGGCCCAGAAGTCTCGCGCGTTCGCGCGGCTGGCGGTGATGGCGGCGCCGTCGACACTCGGGAGCGTTCGGACCAGCGCCGATCCCCGCGGGGCGGTGTTCGCGCGGAACCCCGGCGACTGGGCGGCGTAGGAGACGATCAGGGGCAGGTCGCCGCGGTGAGCGTCGTCGTAGCCGTCGGCGATCAGTTCCGTGACGTTGAAGAGCCGCCGGTCGAGCACACCCTTGGCAAGGTAGGACACCGCCGAGTACGGGTAGACGTACACGTCTCCCGCCGAGGCCAGGATCCTCGCGTCGGCGGGTTCGCCGTCCGGTCCCTCGACCGAGATCGTCCCCCCGCTGTCACCTGCGTCGCCGGTCGCGTTCACCGTGACGACATCGCCGGTGATCAGGGTGACGGTGTGGGTCTGCGGGGCCGCGCGTCCCGATGTTCCGCCGGGAGCGGCCGACGCCTCGCCGGGAACGATGATCGAGCTGAGTGACAACGCGAGGCAGGCGGCCGTCGCGATGGCGCGACGCATGCGTGAGGTTTTCAATAGCGGGGTTCCTTTCCGCGCCGGCGCACGTCGATGAGCGCCACTGCGGCCGAACAGTGCCAGCCGGCATCATCCGCCACAAGATTCCCTCGTGGCTGCTCACTGCCACGTGGCACAATCTCGACGATGGAGCTCGCGGTCCTGGGGTTGTCCGTCGACGAGGAGCGGGTCTACGAAGCGCTGGTAGCCCTGCCGGGGTCGACGGTCGCGGCGCTCGCCGACCACCTGTCAACCCCGGCGGGCCCCTTGCAGCGGACCCTCGCCGCGCTCTGCGCGAAGCACCTGGTGGCCCGCAGCGGCAGGCCGGCGCGGTACCTGGCCGCTCCCCCGGACATCGCGATCAACCAGCTCGTGCAGCAGCGGGAACGCGAGCTGAGCGCAGCGCGCGCCAAAGTCCACTCGCTGTCGGAGATCCACCGCAGCGCACACCGGGCGAGCCCCGAGCTCGTGATCGAGCAGTTGACCGGCCGGGAAGCGATCGCTGCGGCCGTCGCGCACCTGGAATCCGAGGCGCTCCATCAGGTCCGGGTGTTCGACACGCCGCCCTACTACGAGGCGCCCGGGGGTGAAGGCGCCGCCAGGAACACCCAGGCGCAGATCGCCCGCCACCAGAACGACGGCGTGACGCACCGCGTGATCTACAGCCTGGACGCGGTCACCTGGCCCCAGAAGCTGGAAACCGACATCCTGCCCGCCGTACGCGGCGGCGAAGAAGCCCGAACCCGGCCGACCCTGCCCATCAAGCTGATCATCCGCGACGACCAGGACGCCCTCATCCCGTTCGACCTCAGCCGCAGCGGCCTGCAGGTCGCCTACCTCGTGCGGCGCTCCCCGCTGCTCACCGCCCTCGAAGCCCTGTTCGAGGGCGAATGGGCCCAGGCCGCTCCGCTCGATGGGGGCGTCCCAGGGCCGGACGAGGAAACCCGGTCCCTTTGCAAGATGATGATGGCGGGGTTGACCGACTCAGCCATCGCGCGCGTGAACGGCTGGAGCACTCGGACCACCTACCGCCGGCTTCAGCGCCTGATGACCGAGCTCGGAGCGTCGAGCCGGTTCCAAGCCGGCAGCCTGGCGGAACGCCGCGGCTGGCTCTGAGTCGTATACCGCACGCCCGCACGCGGACGGGGCGAGTCCGGATGTTGTGGCTACCGAGATGCGGGCCGGTGCTCCGTCCGTCAGGGCGGGGGTGAAGGCCCGCGCGGGACGTCTCGGGGGTGGTGCAGCGCTCTGTCATCCGGTCGCGGCCACGCTGGCCCGGGTGGCGCTGACCCTGCCGGGTCTGGCGCTGCCCCAAGGCGGTCAGCCGATGACCCGTCCCCGGCGCAGCGCGGTCCGAGGTTTCGCCGGACTCGGTTGAGCCGGGTTTCCGGCGATCACCACGGCTTCCGCTCGGCCCGGGTGACCGCGCCGGCATCGCCTCGGCGCGGCGTGCACGAGTCCGCTGCCGATGCCGGCTCCCCACCGGCTGTCCGGCACTTGATGTAGGGGACCGGCCTCGCGCCGGCCGGAGCCGGCCGTGGGAGCGTGCTCGGCGTACTCGGGCAGTCACCGTACGCTGCCGCCGGGAATCGCGTGCAGAGCTCGGCTGACGTGCGGCTTTGCATGATCACGACGATTGACGTAGCGGCGGGGTCGCCTTCCTCGACAACTGCCGCATGACGTCCCGCTCATGCCGTCCTTAGTGTCATGCTCCGTGCGCTCTTCGGCTGCGCGGTGTCCAAGCTGCGCTGAGAGTCACCAAGGGAGAATTGCCAAGGGAGAAGTGTGGTGAAAGCGAAGCCCCTCGTCGCGGGCGCGGTCGCTCTGGCGGCGGCTCTGGCAGTGCAGCTCGGTGCGGCCGGCGCGGCATTCGCCGCCGGGCCGGGATCGAGCCCGTCGGACAACTCCGCCCACGGCGGGACGGTCCTGGACGACGTCCACAATGAGCCGACGACCGCCGTCGCAGGCAACGTCACGTTCATCGACAACGTCAGGGGAGTCAGCGGCTACTCGGCGCTGAACTTCATCAACTACGACAAGTACGGCTACGACTTCATGTTCGCCAACGGCACCGGCGGTCTGGCCGTCTGGTCGCTGAAGGACCCCAAGCACCCGGCCCTGGTCTCGAAGATCACGGCGGCCGAGCTGCGCCTGCCGGGGGACACCCAGGACAGGTTCTGGGAAGGCGAGAACATGACCGTCGACCCGAAGCGCAAGCTGGTCTTCCTCACCCGGGACCCGCGTGGCTTCGGTGGCACCGTCTCGACCGGCCAGTCCGGCGTGTACATCGTCGATGTCAAGAATCCGTGGAAGCCGGAAGTCGTCACCTTCCACCCGATTCCGGCCGGGCACACCGCCACCTGCATCAACGACTGCAAGTACCTCTGGTCGGTCGGTCCGGCCAACACGGGTACGCCGGGCCAGGACCCCTCCTGGAAGGGTGTGCCGGTGCGGGTGACCGACATCCACGACATCAAGCACCCGTACACCTTCGACCAGGCGGTCGATCTGGGTCGGCACGACGGGGTCACCGACTACGTGCACAGCGTCGACGTCGACAAGAACGGCATCGCCTGGGCCTCCGGTGAGGGTGGCGTGCGCGGCTACTGGACCGAGGGCCGGCATTACGACCCGGTGCAGAAGCGCAACCGCGTCGCGACGGCGTACGACCCGGTGCCGTACGCGGGCGGGACCGTCGTGGCCACCAACCCGGCGGGCACCGAGTTCTTCGACTTCTTCGACCACAACGCGTACCACAACACGGAGAAGGTCGGCGACTTCGACAAGGGTGAGCTGCTCTACATCACCAACGAGAACATCACGACCTGCTCCCGGGCGGGCGAGTTCAAGATCGCCTCGTTGAAGGGCAGCTACGACGGCGAGGGCTGGCGTTCCACGCCGGAGAATCCGTTCCGGCTGGACCTGATCAGCCACTGGTCGCCGTGGGGCAAGGAGGGCTCGGCCACCACCGGTAGCTGCTCCGCGCACTGGTTCACGGTGAACGGCAACATCGTGGCGCAGGGGTGGTACGGGCAGGGCACCCGCTTCATCGACGTGTCGGACCCGAAGAACCCGACCCAGGTCGGCTACTTCCGGGTGCCGGCAGGCGAGGGTGTGACCGGCGGTTCGGCGTCGGCCGTCTACTGGCACAACGGGCTGGTCTACGTCGCGGACTACAACCGGGGCGTCGACGTCCTGCGGTTCGACGGCAAGCTGGCCGGCGCACCGGACGACAAGATCTGTTGGAACTCGTGCGACAAGTAACCGTCTGAACGAAAGCACCGGCCCGAGCGCGGCGACGCTGCGCCCGGGCCGGCTTTCGGTGGTGACGGATCTGGAGGTAGAACGGTGCGACGCAGAGGTGCCGTGCGCTCGGTCGCGCTGGGCGCGGCCGCGCTGCTGGTGAGCGGCCTACTCGGCGCGTGCTCCGGCTCTGACGAGGGCGGGGGCGAGGGCGGGGGCGCCCCGAAGCTGCGGGGCGAGATCACGTTCGGGGTGCTGGCCCCGCTGTCCGGCGACCTGGCTGAGCGTGGGCAGGACCTCGTCGACGGGGCGCAGCTGGCTGCCGCTGAGCTCAACGATCAGGGCGGGGTTCTGGGTCGGCAGGTGAAGGTGGTCGTCGAGGACGGCGGCTGCACGGCGGCGACCGGCGAGCAGGCCGCGACGGGCCTGGCCGCCAAGAAGGTCGTGGGGATGGTCGGCGGACTGTGTGAGGACGCGGCGGTGGCGGCGGCCAAGACCGTGGCCGCGGCCGGCACGCCGTTCCTGGTCTCCTCCGCCCCCGCCGACCGGCTGATCGAAGCAGGCGTGCCGTCGGTGTTCCCGATGGAGGCGACGGTCTATCAAGAGGCGCTGGCCGCGGTGCACTGGATGGGCTACCGGAGCGCGCAGCAGGTGGCGGTGCTCGATGACGGCTCGCCGGCCGCACAGCGGCTGTCCGGCCTGGTGGTCGACCGGATCAAGGCCGACGGCCTGCCGGTGAGCAGGCGGAGCACCGCTGGTCCGGATCTCGCGAAGCTTGCCGGCGCCGTTACCGCCGCCAAGGCGGACTTCGTCTACTGGACGGGGGCAGCGCAACCAGGTGGACGACTGGTGAGCGCACTACGCCAGGCCGGCTACACCGGCAATTTCATGGCCTCCTCCGAGTCGGACAGCCCCGAGTTTCTGCAGGCTGCCGGCGGGGCGGCCGAGGACGCATTCCTCACCACGGCCGCGGGCCCGAAGCTTCTCCCGACGGCGGCGGACTGGGCCGCCCGCTTCAAGGACCGTTACCGGCGGGACCCGGGCCGGGACGCCATGCAGGCCTACGACGCGCTCCGCGCGCTGGCGCAGGCGGTGCGCCAGGCAGGGGACACGGCACCCTCGAGGGTCGTCGACAACATCCCGCGGCTCGAGGACTTCACCACCTTCACCGGGGTGCTCCGCTTCGCCGCCGATCACTCGATGACGTACGACAACTACGTCATCGCCCAGGTCCAGGGCGGCACGTTCACCCTGGCCAGCAAGCTGCGTACGGACTGAGCCGGATGACGCACAGGATTCGACTCGCAGGCCATCGCTGGGCCCGGCTGGTCACGCGGATGACGGTGGTCCTCCTCCTCGCGACCGGCGGCCTGGTCACCAACCTGGCGTCCACCGCACAGCCGGCGTACGCCCACGCCTACCTGGTGGAGACCTCGCCGGTCGACGGCGAGGTGCTGGCCTCGCCCCCGGCGGAGGTCCAACTCCGCTTCAACGAGGCGGTCAGCTTCAACGAGCGGTCGATCCAGCTGCTCGACACCAACGCGGAGAAGCTGACGATCGGGACTGTCGGTCACGTGGACGGGAAGGCCAACACGGCGCAGGTCGGCCTGCCCGCGGACCTGGCCGAGGGAACGTACGTCCTGGCCTGGCGGGTCACCTCCGCGGACTCGCACGTGGTGTCGGGCGCGCTGACGTTCAGCATCGGCCATCCGAGCGCGACGGCCGCCCCGGTGGAGCAGGACGCCCACCGTGCCGTAGTCGTCGTCGACGCGGTCGGCCGTGCCCTGGCCTTCCTCGGGATGGCCCTCGCCCTCGGTGGCGGGCTGTTCGTGGCGGTGCTCTGGCCCACCGGCCGCACCGACCGCCGCGGCCGGCGCATCGTGTGGTCGGGATTCGCCGTGCTGGCCGCCGGCACCGTGGTGGTCCTGCTCGTGCAGGGGCCGTACGCCGCCGGCACGTCGCTGGCCGGAGTGTTCGACCCGGACCTGCTCGGCGCGGCACTGTCCATCCGGTTGGGCCACGCGCTGCTGGCGCGGCTGGTGATCGTGCTCGCCCTCGGCGTGCTGTTCGGGCTCGCCGTACGCCACGGGTCACACCCTGCTACCACCGCGACAGCGACCACCACCGCTCCTGCCACAGCCGCCGGGACGGCGACCGCTGGGACGGCGACCACCGCGACGGCGATCGCCGAGAAGGCGGCTACCCGGACGGCGATCGCCGAGGAGGCAACCGCCGGGACGGCGAGCACCGCGACGGCGATCGCCGAGGAGGCGGCTACCGGGACGGCCGGAGCGGCCGACGCCACCCGCCGGATCGTGCTGCCCGCGGTCGCCGCGGTCGGCGCCGTCGCCCTGCCGCTGACCTGGACGCTGACGGATCACGCGCAGACCGGCGTGCAGACCTGGCTGGCCGTGCCGGCGACCAGCCTGCACCTACTGGCCATGGCCCTGTGGCTGGGCGGCCTGATCACGCTCGCGGCCTGCGTCCTCATCCCGGCCGGCAGGCGGGAGTCCAGCCGAGCCGTCACCCTGGCGCCCGCGCTGCCCAGGTTCTCCGGGCTCGCGCAGGTCTGCTTCGCGGTGATCGCGGCGACCGGCGTCTACCTGGCCTGGCGGCAGGTGGGGACGTGGGCCGCGCTCGGCGCGACCGACTTCGGCCGGCTGCTCCTCGGCAAGCTCGCCGTCGTCCTCGCCGTGGTGGGTCTCGCCGCCGGAGCGCGGCGGTTCGTACGGCGGCGCGGCCGCGAGCCCCTCGGCCTCGACGCCGCCCCCGCCGCCGCGGTGCGCCGGCTGCGCCGCTCGGTCGTGGGAGAGATCCTGCTCGGGGTAGCCGTCGTGTCGATCACGGCAGTGCTCGTCAACACCGCCCCGGCCCGCACCAGCTACGCGCCGCCGGTGCACACCACCGTCCCCGTTCCCGCCGCCGCGGCCGAGTCGGCCGCCGGGCTGCGGGACGCCTCGATCGAGGTGAACATCGAGCCGGCGCGGTCCGGCGACAACGTGGCCGACATCTACCTCACCGGCCCGGACGGCTCGCTGGTCGCGGTACCCGAGGTCTCCGGTCAGCTCGAATCACCCGACCGCGACGTCCCGGCACTGCCGGTCACCGTCACCGCGGCCGAACCCGGTCACTACGTGGCGAACTCGATGTCCATCCCCTTCCCGGGGGAGTGGGTGCTGCGGCTGGACATCCGAGTCTCCGACTTCGACGAGACACCCGTGCGCGTCCCGTTCACGGCACGCTGAAAGGTAGGTAACACATGCGAGGCGCTTACCGAAACGCGTCCCGGGGCCGGCCGACCACGATCGCCGCCGGCTTGCTCGCCCTCGGCGTGCTGGCGGGCTGCTCCAGCGAGGGCCCGGCACCCGTGACCAAGCCCCCCTACACCGTGGACTCGGTCCGCTCCGGCCTGGTCAGCCCCGAGGACCTGGGCGACGGCGCGATCGAGATCGAGGACGAGGGCCACTCCTCGCACGTCATCTACACGCCCCCGAACAGCATCCCGACCTGCCCGTACGTCCAACGTTCCGAAAACGTCGAGGTCGCCGTGGAGCCGGCGATCGAGCCGGTGGGTGGGAATCCGACCGGACGTACCATCGTCGCGCCTCAGAAGGTGGGGCCGTCGTCGCTGCCGGTCGTCACCCAGGGCGCGGTGGTCTTCCAGAGCTCCTCGCTCGTGGACGACACGATGAACGCCGTCGTGGCCGAGGCCAACAAGTGCCCGGCGACGTTCAGCGTGCTCGGCGGACCGCCGACCGTCGTGGGTGAGTACAAGGTCGGCAGTCGGCCGATCGAGATCAACGGGTGGAAGGGGTTCGCGCAGCATCTCGTACACACCTCGCCCCCGGAGGTGAACCCGGAGACCTACGACGACCTGGTCACCGTCGTGGTGCGCAAGGCGAACGCCATCATCTACGTCGGCTACACGCAGATCAAGTCCGTGGGCAAGCGCGCCGACTCCGACGAGAAGGTCAAGGCGTTGATGAAGACCACGCTGGCCCGTCTCGGCTAGTCATACTGTCGATCGATAGGAAGCTGGGGAATGCGCATGCTCCGCCGAGTTGTACGTGGCCTCGTAACCGTAGGCGTGGCGGCCTGCCTCGTCGGCGTCCTACCGGCCGCGGCGTTCGCGCACGTGACGGTCAACCCGGGCACGGCCACCCAGGGCGGTTACGCCGCCCTGACGTTCCGGATTCCCACCGAGAGCGACGACGCGAGCACCACCAAGGTCGAGGTGCAGTTCCCGGCCGACTCCCCACTGGCCTCGCTCTCGGTGAAGCCGCACGCCGGTTGGTCGTACGAGATCACGAAGAAGAAGCTGACCACACCGATCGAGGCGCACGGCGCGCAGATCAGCGAGGTCATCGACAAGATCACCTGGACTGCGGCGGATCCGCAGTCGGCGATCAAACCGGGTGAGTACGACGAGTTCTCGGTGAGCGCCGGACCGCTGCCCGCAGCCGACCAGTTGGTGTTCAAGACGCTGCAGCACTACAGCAACGGCGAGGTCGTGCGGTGGATCCAGGAGCCGGCCTCCGGTACCGACGAGCCGGAACGGCCCGCGCCGGTGCTCCGGCTCGTGGCCGAGGCGAATGCGGCATCGTCCCCGGCGGCGGGCACCGAGCAGGCGGCGGTGGCCGTGGACAGCGCGCCCACGGCGCAGTCGGATGCGGGAAGCCGGTGGGCGGTCGGACTGTCCGTCGCCTCGCTGGTGGTCGCCCTGGTGTGCGCGGCGATCGCCGTGCGATCCCGCCGGACGCGGTGAGCGCCTGATCGGGGCTCCTCACGCCGGACGCGAGGGGCGCCGATCAGCACCGCCAAATGCGGCTCAGCGGCAGAAGTGGATGTCTGCATCCATCAGTAGAGCCACCGGTCGAGCTGCCGTCCGACGACCGCGCCTCCACCTCACCGGTCCCCGGCGCGCCGCCGTACACCCAGTCCAGGTCGTCGGAGTTCGCCAACCGGTACATCGTCGGCTCCGCGTGGAATGACACCGCACACACGAGGTCATCGATCAGCGGTACGCCAGAGGAGACCAGCGCTGCCTTCTGCGGCTCGGGAATCCGCCACGTCGCCACGTCCAGCTCGGTGGCACGCACCACCCGCCCAGTACCAGCCCAGGCCGTAACCGCTTCGCAATCGGGAGGCAACGGAAGATCATCAAAGGGCACGCCAATGAGGGTAGTCCGGGCAAGGTTCCGAGCACCCAGTGTCGTGTAGTGGCAGGCATCCGACCACGGTCACGACAGGACGACGCGACGCCCGACCAGCGGCAGATCAGGACGCCGGGGCGGCGGCACGGTCGCTCGTCGCCACGACGGCGTCGATCTCGAACTCGACCAACCACGCCGGGTCGATGAAGCG
>NZ_FTNF01000034.1 GCF_900156065.1 Micromonospora avicenniae
AACATCGCCGGCACCACCACCGACACCGACGGCAACACCCACTCCTTCGAAGGCGGCCACTACATCAGCGTCACCGGCTACCACGACGGCGGCAAAACCGTCACCATCGCCGACAGCGCCGACCCCAACATGGCCTCCTACCGGATCAGCGTCGAGCACCTCGCCGACTGGATCGCCACCCGCGGCTACTCCACCAACTGACCCGGACCACCCAACCGAAAGGGCCGACGCCCACAAGGGGCCGGCCCTTTCGCCGTCTCCACGTCACGACCGCCAGCCCCTACCAGAGCAACGACCGGCCGTGCGCGCGACCGAGAGGCCGAGCCCCGAACGGACGAGGACCGGCCGCGCCGCGTGGGCAGAGGCCGACTCCCAGACAGAGGAGGATCGGCAGTGCAGCGCCACCACGCCACGGGCGGCTCCCCAGCAGGGGCTCGCGCGGCTCCACGGGCCAGATGATCGGAACGGCCCGGGTCAGGACGGCTCAGAGAAGTGGCTGGAGGAGCCGGTGCGGGCGCTCGCGCAGGGCGACACTGACCGGATCCTGGCGTGGCTGGGCCGGTACGCCCGGGCCGGTGTGGGCCTCGACGTCGCGGGGTGACACGTCGACGCCGCAGGTGGGGCAGCGGCTGGCCGGGTCGAGCTCGGTGCCGCAGGTTGCGTGCCGGAAGGTTCGGAACGGTTCCCCGGCGCCGTAGTGCCGCTCACTCCAACTCCACAGCGGGTAGATCACGGACCAGAGCTCGACGCCCCGGTCGGTGAGCAGGTACTCGTCGCGCGGCGGCGAGTCCTGGTAGCGGCGGCGCTGGAGGATACCCACCTCGACCAGGCTGGCGAGCCGGTCCGCGAGCACAGCCCGGGGGATGTCCAGGTGCACGAGGAAGTCGCCGTAGCGGCGTACGCCATAGAAGGCGTCGCGGACGATGAGCAGGGTCCACCGCTCGCCGACCAGCTCCAGCGCCCGAGCCAGCGAGCAGTTCTGCCCCTCGTAGTTCTTCCCCAGTGCCATGCTGTGATCCTACCCCCAGTCAGTTCGTTCAACGAACCAACCGCTGCTACTGTCGGTTCGCTCACCGAACCGAGAGGCTTCCGCATGTCGACATCCGCAGGCGTCACCGCACCGGCCGCCGCCACCTCGCCACCAGGCGCGTCCCGGTCCGACGCGCGAGCCCTGTTCGCGGTCTGCGCCGCGACCCTGCTCGTCCTGATGAACTACACCGCCCCGGTGGCCGTACTGCCCCAGACGGCGCGGAGCCTCGGGGCCGGCCTCACCACCCAGACCTGGCTGATCAACGCGATCACCCTGGGGCTCGCGGCCACCCTGCTGGTCGCCGGCAGCCTCGGCGACGACTTCGGGCGTCGCCGCATCTTCCGAACCGGCCTCGCACTGCTCGCCGTCGGTACCGTCGGCAGCGCCGTGGCGCCCAACGCCGCCACGTTCGTCGCCGCCCGCATCGTGCAGGGCGCGGCCAGCGCCGCGATCCTCGCCGCCGGCCTGGGCCTGCTCGGGCACGCCTTCCACACCGCGCAGGGGCGGGCGCACGCCACGGCCCGCTGGGCCTCGATGCTCGGCGCCGGCATCGCGGTCGGCCCCCTGGCCTCGGCCGCCCTCACCTCGGCGGCCGGCTGGCGCTGGTTCTACGTGATCCTCGCGGCCCTGGCCGTACTCCTGGCGGCGTTCGGCGGCCGGCTGCTCACCGAATCCCGTGCCGCGCGAGTCGCCCACATCGACGTACCGGGCGTGCTGACCCTCGGCGCGGGCCTGGCACTGCTGCTCGTCGCCGTCACCGCAGGCCGCACCGGCTGGCTGCGGCCCGCCGTGCTGATCCCGCTCGTGCTCGGGGTACTGCTGCTCGCCACCTTCGTGGCGGTCCAGGCCCGCGGTCGCGCCCCGATGCTCGACCTCGCCCTGTTCCGCCGGCCGGACTTCCGGATCGCCACCCTCGGGGCGTTCTTCACCGGGCTCGCCGCGCTCGGTCCGAGCACCGTCCTGCCCACCCTGGTGCAGCAGTTGGTCGGCATCAGCGCGCTCGGCACCGCTGGGCTCGCCTTCGTCTGGGCGGGAGCGTCGTTCGTGGTCAGCAACCAGATGCGCCACCTCGGCACCCGCACCGCGCCCGCCCGGCAACTCGCCCTCGGCTTCCTGCTGACCGCCGTCGGCTACCTGGCCATGCTCGGTTACGCCGACGCCCACTCCTGGGTCCGCACCATCCCGGGGCTGCTCATCTCCGGCGCGGGCAGCGGACTGCTCAACGCCGCACTCGCCCGACTCGCCGTCACCACCGTGCCGACGGACCGGGTCGCGATGGGCTCCGGCGCCAACAACACGGCCCGCTACGTCGGTTCCGCCCTCGGCGTCGCCGGCGCCGTCACGCTCGCCTCGAGCCTGCTGCCGGCCGGTCAGGCCAGCGGCTTCTCGGCGCACGGCGCCGACGCGGTCCTGCTGATCGGCAGCCTGGTGGCCGTACTCGGCGCCGCGACGGCCCTGATCCGGCGGCGAGCCGCAGCACCGGTCCCGGCCGCCGGCTGACGACCGCAAGCCGCCACCGCATCGGTCCCGGCCAGGCGGCCGGGACCGATGCGCTGCTCGGACCGCCGATCGCCGCGACACCGACGCCCCGAGCGGCACACCCTCGGACGACGGTGACGGGCAGACCGTCAGCCGGCGTAGCGGGCCGCCAGGTCGACGGTGCGCCGGGCGGCAGCCACCATCGCCCGATCGGCGAAACGGCCGTCCGGCAGCACCACGGTTCCCGAGTCCCGCCGCTGCGCGTCGGCTACGGCGGCCAGCAGCTCGGCCGCCCGGGCCACCTCCCGCTCGGCGGGCCGGAACGCCTCGACGATCACCGGCAGTTGCCTCGGGTGGATCGCGGTCCGGCCGAGGAACCCGAGCCGCCGGCCCACCGCGCACGAGGCGGCCAGCCCGGCGACGTCGACGACATCGGCGTACACCGACATGGCCGGCGGGGCGAGACCTGCGGCCCGGGCCGCGACCACCACCCGGCCACGTGCCCAGGCCAGTCCGTCGTCGTCGCTCACCCCGAGATCCGAACGGAGGTCGGCCTCACCGAGGCCGATCGAGGCGACCGCCGGGTCGGCGGAGGCGATGGCGTAGGCGGCCTCCAGGCCCAACGCGGACTCGACGAGCGGATGCAGCGGCACGTCCACCCGGCCGGCGATGGACACCACGGTGGCCGCCGACTCCACCTTGGGCAACCGCAGCCCGGCCAGCCCGGGGCGACCGGCCACCGCCACCAGGTCGGCGTCCACGTCGGGGCCGGTCAGCTCGTTGACCCGCACCTGCACCGGCACCGGCTGCTCATCGGCGAGGAACTCGGCGACCGCGTCGCGGGCGTACGCCTTGCGCCCGGCGACCACCGCGTCCTCCAGGTCGAGGATGACCGCGTCGGCCCCCGAGGCGACCGCCTTGGCGAACCGGTCCGGACGGTCGCCGGGTACGTAGAGCCAGGTGAGCAGCATCAGATCACCCCACGCTGGTGGAGCGCCGCCAGCTCGCCGGCGTCGAGCCCGAGCGCACCGAACACGACATCCGTGTCCTGCCCGTGCCGGCGCCCGGCGTACCGAATCTCGCCCGGCGTCTCGGAGAGCCGGAACGGCACGTTCTGCATCCGCACCTCGCCCAGCTCCTCGTCCGGCACGGTGCGGACGGTGCCGAGCGCCGCGTACTGCGGGTCGGCGAGGATGTCCCGCACGTCGTAGACCGGGGCGACCGCGGCCTGCGCCGCCTCGAACGCGGCGACCACCTCGTCCCGGTCCCGTTCGGCCACCCACGCGCTCACCGCGGCGTCCAGCTCGTCGGCGTGTGCGGCGCGGCCGCTGCCGGTGGCGAACCACGGCTCGTCGACGAGCTCGGGGCGGCCGACGAGCCGCACGACCCGTTCGGCGATGCTCTGCGCGCTCGTGGAGATCGCCACCCACCGCCCGTCCGCGCACCGGTACGTGTTGCGCGGAGCGTTGTTGTTGGACCGGTTGCCCAGTCGGGGCTGGATGTAGCCGAGCTGGTCGTACCAGGTGATCTGCGGACCGAGCATGGCCATGATCGGCTCGATGATGGCGAGGTCGACGACCTGCCCCACGCCGGTAAGGTCCCGGCTCCGCAGGGCCAGCATCACGGCGTACGCGGCGGCCAGCGCGGTCACCGAGTCGGCCAGCCCGAACGGGGGCAGCGTCGGCGGCCCGTCGGGCTCCCCGGTCGCCGCGGCGAAGCCGCTCATCGCCTCCGCGAGGGTGCCGAAGCCCGGCCGGCGGGCGTACGGGCCGACCTGACCGAAACCGCTGATCCGGGCGATCACCAGCCGTGGGTTGACCTCGTGCAGTTCGGCCGGGCCCAGGCCCCACCGCTCCAGCGTGCCCGGACGGAAGTTCTCCACCAGCACGTCGGCGTCGGCCAGCAACCGCCGCAGCAACGCCGCGCCTTCAGGGTCGGAGAGGTTGCACGTCACGGTCCGCTTGTTGCGGCCGAGCACCTTCCACCAGAGCCCGACGCCGTCCTTGGCCGGCCCGTGCCCACGCGACGGGTCCGGCTTCGCGGGATGCTCCACCTTGATCACGTCGGCACCGAAGTCGCCGAGGAACGCCGCCGCGAGCGGCCCGGCGAAGAGCGTTGCCAGGTCGACGACCTTCACGCCGTCCAGCGGCCCGGTCACCGCGTCACCTCCCCGGTTGCCGGCACCGCCGGTGCCAGGTCTGCCGCCACCCGGAAGCCGACCTGGTCGGAGCGGGTCAGGCCGGCGCCGGTGAGCAGCAACTTCACCGACACCTCCGGCGGCTGCGGGCCGCCGTCGAAGTACCAGTCGGAGCCCTCGGCCCGGTACCCGGCGCCACCCTTGAGAATCACGAAGCGGGTACGCCCGTCGTTGTGCTCGCTCTCGGTCAGGTTCCACACCAGCGGCTTCCGGCGGTCGAGCAGCCCGGCCTCGGCGGCCACCTGCCACTCGTCCTCCGTCGGCAGCCGCAACCCCGCCCAGGCCGCGTACGCCCGCGCGTCGGACAGCTCGATCCCGGTGACCGGAGCATCCGCCGGCCCCTGCCCCGCGGTGAACCGCTCGGGGCGCACCGGCCGGTAGCCGGTGGCGCGCAGGAACTCGGCGTACTGGCCGTGGGTCACCTCGTGCACGGCGATGGCGAACCGGCCCAGCGCGACAGTGCGGTGCAGCGTGCCGGTGTGGTGCAGCCGCGGCGGGAGCGGCTTCCACTCGTCGACGTACGGCGTCTCGCCGTACAGCCCGGTCTCCCGCACCCGGTGCCGGACCACCAGGTCCCGCCGACCCGCCTCGACGGCCACCATTCCCGCCGGCACCTCGGTGAACGACGCCGACGGAACGCGGGTACGGACCGCGGCGCGCGCCGGGAACGACGTGTCCCCGGTGGGCGGGTCGTGCCGGGTGACCGCGGCGTCGGTGAACACGACGGCGGCGATCGCGCCGGCCGGCAGGGCTCCGCCCACCGCCACCCGACCGTCACCGGCCTCGGTGACGGTGAGCTCGGCTCCGGTGACCAGGTCGACGAAACGCCCGTCCGATCGGGCCTCGGTGACCAACCACGGCCCCTCGTGGTCGTCGCCCGTGTTCGCCACCGTCCACAGCGGCCGGCCGTCGTGGGTCCAGCGCGACGCGTACACCTGACCGGAGCCGGGGTGGTCGGCCAGCGGGACCCAGTCCTCGGAGCGCAACCAGGCGGCGTGGCTGGCCTGCACCCGACGCATCGCCCGCAGCACCGCGCGATCCCGCTCGTTCCAGCCGACCCAGACGCCGAAGACGCTCTCCCAGACCAGCACGCCGACGCCGTTGAGCCAGGCCGAGTGCAGCTCCGCCAGGTGGTCGCGGTGCCAGCGGCGCGTGTGGTGCAGGACGTGCCGGCGCTCGAACCACTTGGCGCGCAGCACCCCCGGCACCGGCGAGTCGGCGAACCACTGCGCCCAGGACATCGCATGGTCCGCGATGCGGGCCAGCGGTACCCGGCTCTCCCCCTCCAGCACCAGGCCGGGACGCACCTTGTCCAGCGCGGCACGCAGCTCGCCGGCGCCCTCCTTCAGGGTGTCCAGGAAGACCCCGTCGACGCCGAGCTTCCCGGCCAGCGCCGCGACCTCGTCGGCGTCGCTGCCCGGCTCACGCCGGGTGCCCGTGTCCCACGGGTTGTAGTCGACGAAGACACGCACCCCGCGGGCCTGGAAGGCCCGCACCACGTCGGGCAGCTCCGGCACGTCCCGGTACCAGTCGAACTGGTTGCGGTCGTCCAGGCCGATCACCGGATACGCGTGCCAGAGCACCACCCCGTCGAACCCGCCGAAGTCCCGCTCGGCGGCGTCGAGGAACGCCTCGACGGTGAAGACCCCTCGCTCATGGTCGTAGAGCGTCTCGTCCCAGAGCCAGGCCAGGCACACCGAGAAGCAGTCGCCGGTGATCTCGTCGTAGTGCGCGCCGGTGTAGCCGAGACGGTCGCGGGCGTCCGCCCGCCATCGGGTCAGCTGCGCACGCCAGGCGGGCCACCGCGCCGGGTCGTCCGGGGCGGAGAAGATCTTCGCTTCGTCCAGGGTGGTCAGGTCGGTGTCGTCCCCGAGCGGCACCGGGGTGGGCCGGTCGATCGGACGCGGGACGTACGGGTTGAAACTCACGGTGCACCTCGGTAGGTCACGTCGTACAAGGCGTCGATGGCGGCCCGTTCGGGCAGCGCGGTGGACGCGCCGGGGCGCTGGGCGCAGGCCGCACCGGCGGCGCATGCCCAGCGCAGGCTCGCCGCGACGCCGTCCGGGTCGACGTCGCCGCCGCGCTCGGCCCAGGACACGGCGAGCGCGCCGGTGAAGGCGTCACCCGCTGCGGTGGTGTCCACCGCGTCGATGCGCGGCGGCGGGACCTCCAGCCGCAGGCCCCGCCGGTCGGCGTACGCGGCACCGCGCGCGCCGAGCGTCAGCACCACCCGGGGCACCCGCTCCAGCAGGGCGTCGAGCAGCGCCGCCGGCTCGTCGGAGACCACCCCGGCGACGATGGCGGCCTCGTGCTCGTTGACGACCAGCACGTCGACCAGGTCGAGCAGCTCCGCCGGGAGCGCGGCGGCCGGGGCCGCGTTGAGCACCACGGTGGTGCCCTCGGCCCGGGCCCAGTCGGCCGCCCGGACCACGGTCGGCAGTGGCACCTCCAGTTGGAGCAGGAGCACGTCCGCCGCGGCGATGGTCGCCCGGTCCTCGTCGGTCAGGTCGGTGAGGGCCCCGTTGGCGCCCGGCGCGACCACGATGAAGTTCTCCGCCGCACGGTCCACCGCGATCAGCGCGACACCTGAGGCTCCGGGGACGGTACGCAGGCCGTGCACGTCCACACCGGAGCCGACCAGGCTCGCCCGTAGCTGCGTGCCGAACTCGTCGTCGCCGACCGCGCCCACGAAGTCGCAGGCCGCGCCGGCCCGGGCCGCGGCGACCGCCTGGTTGGCGCCCTTCCCACCGGGAACGGTGTGGAAGTGCTCGCCGAGCACCGTCTCGCCGGGGCGGGGCAGCTGCGGGGCGGTGACCACCAGATCCAGGTTGGCGCTGCCCACCACCACCACGCGTGCGCTCATGCCGTCCTCCCTCGCGTCTCCGCCACCGTGTCGACCGGCGTACCGCTCACGACCCGGCTCCGGCCAGGGCCCGGGTACGCTCGGCCAGCTCGTCGAAGCCGATCCCGTCGAAGCCGGCGATGCTGCTCGCCAGCCGGTTGCGCAGCGGCCCCACCCAGCGGGCCGGCAGTCGCGCCGCGCCGGTGAGTGCGCCACTGACCGCGCCGACCGTGGCGCCGTTCGAGTCGGTGTCCCAGCCCCCGCTCACCACCGCGCAGATCGACCGCTCCAGGTCGCCCTGCCCGTACGCGAGCGCGGCGGCCACCAACGCGGCGTTGTTGCGCACGTGCACCCAGTGCAGGTGGCCGTGCCGCGCGTACAGCTCGTCGACCACCTGCTCCCAGTCGTCGGCGCCCGTGCCGAGGGCACGGGCCTCGCGGACGGTGGCCGCGAAACGGCTGCGCGGCGGCAGGACCGCCTCGGCCGCGTCGAGCACCTGGTCCACATCCGTCGCGACCGGCGCGGCGGCGGCGAGCGCCGCCGCCCAGGCCGCCCCGTGCACCCCGCCCCGCACGTGGCTGACCGCGGCGTCCCGGACGGCCAGCTCGGCGGCCAGGTCCGGCCGGCCCGGGTTCACCCACCCGTACACGTCGGTGCGGATCTGGGCGCCGATCCACTCGCGGAACGGGTTGTGCCGCCGCGCGCTCTCCGGCGGGGCGAACCCGAGCAGCAGGTTGCGGTAGGCGACCCGCTCGGCGGTGAACACCCGCCCGCCCGGCAGCCAGTCCAGCCAGGCCTGCGCCACGTCGGCGCTGGTGAAGTCCCGCCCGTGCGTCTCCAGCACGCGCAGCGCCAGCAGCGGGTAGTTCAGGTCGTCGTCCTCGGGCATCCCGTCGATGTTCTCGGCGAGGCTCGTCGGCGCGCTGCGGCGGTTCCACGGCCAGCGGGCCGCCACCTCGGCCGGCAGCCCCTGGGCGGTGAACCAGTCACGCAGCGGCCACCGGCCGGTCGCGGTCAGGATCTCCCGGATCCCCTGCCGGGGGATCTTCTCCACCGGCTTGCCGAGCAGGCAACCGACCGCCCGGCCGAGCCACCCGCCGTGCAGCCGGTCGTACGACACCTCGGTCGGCAGTGTCCAGGTCGCCGGCCAGGACGCCCGCAGACCGGCCACGTCGTCCGGCTCGTCGGCGGCGTCGACCGCCGGCAGGGCGTCGGCGGCGTCGAGCAGCTCCACGGCGAGGGCCCGCAATCGCGGGGTGGCCGGGGTCGGTGAGGCACCGCTGACCGGCGGGGCGAGGTCGCCGCCGGCCGCGGTCCACCGCTGCGCGAGCGCCGTGACGTCACGGCCCTCGTCGCGGCTGGCCGCCAGTTCGTGCGGCAGCAGGTCCTCCGGCTGCACCCAGGTGATCCTCATCGGACCGGCTTCCCGTCGGCGGCCCGGCTCCCCTGCGCAGGCACGGCCTCCGCCTGCCGGAGACCGGTGCGCGTGCCGCTCGTCAACCCGGTGAACCGCTCCGCGCGCCGCGTGAAGCGGATCTGGTCGCGCTCGAAGACCTCACCCGCCACGGCCGCGAGCACCCGGCCCGGCTCGACGAGGTCGGTCCGGGACGCGGTGGCGACCGCCTCGGCCCACTCCGCCGGGACCGCGGAGGCCCCGCCGAGCGCACCGGCGATCGCGCCGGCCATGGTGGCGGTCGAGTCGGCGTCCCGGCCGTAGTTCACCGCGCCGAGCACCGCCGGGCGGTACTCGCCGCCGGCCACCACCAGCATGCCGATCGCCACCGGCAGCTCCTCGATGGAGTGCAGCCGGCTGGGGCGGCGCGCCCCCAGTCCGGGGCTGCGGTACTCCTCCCCCACCGTGTCGAAGGGGGCCACCGCCGCCCGCAGCGCGGGGATCGCGGCCTTCCAGTCGTGGTGGGATCGAGCCTCCTTCACCACGGCGTCGATCGCGGCCCGGGTTCCGTCGCGGGCCAGGTCCAGCGCCGCGGCGACCACGTCCTCGACTGTCGCGCCGGGGGTGGCGGCCGCGGCGACGGCGGCGGCGAAGACGGCTGCGGCCTCCCGCCCGTAGCTGTGCTGGTGGGCTCCGGCGATCTCCACCGCCTCGGCGTACGCCCCGGCCGGATCGCCCGCGTTGACGATGCCGACCGGGGCCATGTACATGGCCGCACCGCAGTTGACGATGTTGCCGACCCCGGCCTCACGCGGATCCACGTGCGCGTGGTGCAGGCGGGTGACCAACCACCGCTCGGCGGCCGCGAGGCGGTGGAAGGTCACCCCGTCGCGCTCCAGGTCGGGGATGTAGACCACCCGCTCGATCAGGTCGGGCACCAGCAGGTCCACCACGTCGTACGCGTCGAGGTGGTCGCGCTTCGCCGCGTAGGCGCGGACCAGGGCATGGGTCATCAACGTGTCGTCGGTGATGTGCCCGTCGCCCTTGTGGTACGGCGCGAGTGGCCGTGCGGTGGCCCAGTCGGCGTGGTACGGGGGCACGATGCCCTCGACCCAGCCGCCGAACCGGGCGCGGATCTGTTCCGGCAGGGCTGTCTCCGTGGCGCCGCCGAGGGCGTCGCCGACCGCCGCGCCGACCAGGGATCCGACCGATGTGTCGAGCAAGAGTGACATGTGCTTTACCTCAGAACCTGCTTGCCACCGTCGACCAGCTGCGTGGCGAGCTGGTCCAGGGTGATCTTGTTGGCGAAGTACTGCTGGAAGGCCGGAGTGGCGTACTTGGTCTTCCACTCCGGGTAGCCGTCGGCCATCTGGAACGGGGCGACGGTCAGGTCAGCGGCGCTGTCCGCGGCGACGTCCCAGCCCTGCTTGCCGCCGGTGAGCTTGACCAGCTCCTCGTTGGCCTGCTTGCCGGTCGGCACCAGCCAGTCCCCCTTGGCCAGGGCGGCCATGTTGGTGGGGTTCAGGAAGTACTCGAGGAACTGGGCGGCCTGCTTCTTGTGCTTCGAGTCCTCGCTGATCGACAGCGTCTGCGGGTTGGCCGCCTGCAGGCTGGACTGCCCCTTGATCGGCGGGAGGGTGACCCACTCGAAGCCGGCCGGCGCCTGCTCGACCATCTGCTGGCGCAGCGACACCGAGCCGGGCAGCATCGCGTACTTGCCGCCGAAGAAGCCGGGCAGGGTGTCCGCGCCACTCATGCCGAGCGCCTCCGGCGAGGCCGACTTGGCGGTGTAGAGCATGTCGTGGATCCGCTTCGGGACCTCCTTCTCCGCGTCACCGACCTTGACCTCGGTGCGCCCGCCGTCGGTGTAGAAGAACTTGCCGTCGAAGTTCAGGGCGAGGTTCAGCACCCGGTTGGTCGGCGACTTGAGCGCCCAGGCAGCGCCGTACTGGCCGGGCTTGGTGAGCTTCTGCGCGTTCGCCTGGAACTCGTCCCAGGTCCAGCCGCTGTCGGCCGGCGGCACTGTGACGCCGGCGGCGTCGAGCAGCTTCTTGTTGGCGATGACGACCTGCGACTCCAGCAGGAACGGGACGCCGGTGACCTTGCCGTCGAAGGTCGCCGTATCCCAGATCCCCTTGTCGATCTGGCCCTTGAAGTCGTCGGAGAGCAGGTCGGACACGTCGGCCAGGTAGCCCTGCTTGCTGAACTCGCCGATCGAGGCCGCCTCGTAGTGCACGATGTCCGGCGCGTCGCCGCCCTCGAAGGAGGTCAGCAGCTGGTCGTGCACCGAGTTCCAGTCACCCTGGACGTACTCGACCTGGATGTCCGGGTGCTCGGCGTTCCACTTGGCGACGAGGTCCTTGTTGGCCTGCAGCGACTCCTTCTGCCAGGCGAGGCTGAGGAAACGCAGCTTGACCGGACCGGATGTGGCCTCGTCGTCGCCGCCGTCACCGCAGGCGGCGAGCATGCCGAGGCCGACGACCGCGACCGCGGTGGCCGCGGCCAGTCGGCGGAATCGGGTACGGAGCATGGGGGTGTACCTCCTTGGTGGTGGTTGGGGGGACGGGTTCAGCCCTTGACCGCACCGGCTAGCGAGCCGGACGAGAGCCGGCGTTGCATGAACGCGAAGAAGATCAGGCTGGGCAGCGTGGCCAGCAGCGAACCGGCGGCGAGCGGCCCGAGGCGTGCGGTGCCCTCGATGCCCACGAACCGGGCCAGCGCGACCGGCAGGGTCGCCAGCTCGGGCGTCTTGATCAGCACCAGGGCGAAGAAGAACTCGTTCCAGGCCGAGATGAAGGAGAACAGGGCCGTCGCCACCAGACCGGGGGCGAGCAGCGGGAAGACGACCCGACGCAGGACCTGCGCCCGGGTCGCGCCGTCGACGGAGGCGGCCTCCTCCAGCTCGCGCGGGATGTTTCGGACGAAACCCTGCAACATCCAGAGCGCGAACGGCAACGCCCAGACCACGTAGATCAGCACCAGACCGGCGTGCGTGTTGGCCAGCCCGACCTGCCGCAGCACGAGGAAGATCGGGATGATCAGCAGTACGAACGGGAAGAGCTGGGACAGCAGTACCCAGCCCAGCGCCACGGTGCCGAGCTTCGAGCGGAACCGGGCGAGGGCGTACGACGCCGGCATGGCGACGAGGACGGTCAGCACCGCCGAGGCCAGCGAGACCTGGAGGCTGTTGAGGGCCGCCCGGCCCAGCTCCTGCTCGGTGAAGGCCTGGACGAAGTTCTGCAGGGTCGGGTTGGTGGGGATCAGCGTGGGATGCAGCCGCACCAGTTCCCGCGGCGGCTTGAACGCCGTCGAGAGGAGCCAGATCAGCGGGAACCCGAGGAAGATCAGGTAGCCGGCGAGGGCCACGTACTGGAGCGTCCGCCCGGTGCGGCTCGGCTTACCGAACATGACTAGTTCGCCTCCCTCATTCGACGCCGGAGATAGATGGCGAGCAGCGCCACGATGATCACGACCATGGCGTTGCCGAGCGCGGCGGCGTAGCCGTAGTTGCCGTAGCGGAATGCCTCCTCGTAGGCGAAGAGCATCGGCAGCATCGTCTTGCCGCCCGGCCCGCCCGCGGTGAGCACGTAGACCAGGCCGAACGAGTTGAAGTTCCAGATGAAGTCGAGCGAGGTGATCGCCACGATGACCGGCGCCAGTGCGGGCAGCGTCACGTGCCGGAACCGGTGCCAGGGGCTCGCGCCGTCGACGGCCGCCGCCTCGTGCAGTTCGCGGGCGACACCCTGCAGGCCGGCGAGCAGGACGACGGTGGTCTGCGGCATACCGGCCCAGACCCCGACGATGATCACCGCTGGTAACGCCGTGCTGAAGTCACCGAGCCAGTTCGCCCGTAGCCCGTCGGCGCCGATGCGGTAGAGGAACTCGTTCAGCAGGCCGGCATCCGGGTGGTACACGAGCTTCCAGAGGATGCCGACCACGACCGGGGGCATCGCCCACGGCACCACGGCGAGCACCCGCGCCACTGCGCGGAACCGCAGCTGCTGGTTGAGCAACAGGGCCAGCCCGAGGGCGAGCACGAACTGGAGTGCGGTCACCCCGAAGGCCCAGAGCAGACCGATCTTGAACGAGTTCCAGAACAGCTCGTCGCCGAGGAGTTGCCGGTAGTTCTCCAGGCCGGTGAAGTTGACCCCGACGTTGCGTCCGGCGCGGGCATCGGTGAAGCCCAGGTAGATACCGCGCACCAACGGGAAGACCGACAGCAGCAGGATCGGCAGCAGCGACGGCAGCAACAGCAGGTAGATGGCGGTCCGGTCGGATCGGGACCGGCCCGGACGGCGGGATCGTCCGGGGCGTTCCACGTCCGAACGCTCGGCGAGCGTGGTCATGCGGTCACCCCTTCGCTGGACGGGTGGGTGGGCGTGGGCGCCGTCGGCCCGTCGAGCGGATCGGCGGACGGGCGGGCGGCCGGTAGCGTCGTGCCGCTTGAGGCGCGTACGGCGAGGCTGGGCGGCACCTGCTCGCGTCGTGGCGGCAGGGTCGGGTCGGCGATGCGTTGCAGGAGCAGTTCGGCGGCGCGACGCCCACGCTCGGCCGAACCGAGCGAGACGCTGGAGAGCTGGGGGAACATCATCTGGGCCAACTCGGTGTCGTCCATGCCGACCAGCGCGACGTCCTCGGGCACTCGCCGGCCTGCGGCCAGCAGGGCATGTAGCGCGCCGACCGCGATGAGGTCGTTGGCGCAGACCAGCGCGTCCGGTGAGGCGCGGGCGAGCAGCCGGAGGGCTGCGGCCCGGCCGGCCGCGTACTGGAAGTCGCCCACCTCGACGAGGTCCTCGTCGAGGTGGATCCCGTGTCGGGCCAGCGCGGCACGGAAGCCTGCGTCACGGGCGGCACCCGGAACCGTGTCGAGCGGACCGTTGACGAAGCCGATCCGACGCCGTCCGGTGGCGAGCAGGTGGTCCACGGCCAACGCGACACCGCGCCGGGAGTCGGTGCGTACGTTGTCGACGGGCGCGTCCGCGCCGAGTTGACCGATCACCACCACCGGCACCGGGCTGCCGGCCAGCGCGCCGAGGTGGTCGTCGGTCACCCGGATCGGCGAGATGATCATCCCGTCGACGTAGCGGTTGGCGAGCCGCCGCAGCAGCGTCATCTCGTTGTCGATCCGTCCGCCCGTGGCGTGCACCACCAGTTGCCGACCGGACGAGGCGACCACCGCCTCGATGGCCCGCATCATCGCCACGTACACCGGGTTGCCGATGTCCTCGACGGCGAGCGCGACCAGTCCGGTGCGCTGGGACTGCAGCGAACGGGCGATCGCGTTGGGGACGTACCCCACCTCGGCGGCCGCGGCGCGCACCTTGCGGATGGTCTCCGGACTGCCGCCGACGCCGTTGAGGACGCGGGAGGCGGATGCGATGGAGACACCGGCGCGGGCGGCCACGGTGTGAACCGTCGGCCGGCCGTCCGCCGACTCCTGTAAACGTTTACGACCCACGTTCCGCACCTCCGCCCGATCGCTGTAAACGTTTCCGGCGAGTCTGCGCCTCGATTCGGCGCGAGGTCAAGAGCTCGTTACGGAAACGTTTCCAACCGGTCTGACCAGCGCCGCTACCGATCCGGCGGGGAGCACCAAATCGCCGAAGGGTCGACATTCCGAGCAAATGAGCACGGCCGGGCCGCGCAGCCCGCTGAGGCCCGGCCGGCGGCCTCAGTCACGCAAACGGGGACCCTGAGGCGCCCCCGCGCAGGACCGCACGCCGTTCAGAAGCGCAGCTCAGGACCGGCGCAAGTGGCTCAGAGGCGCGGCTCAGGAATGGCGCACGACCTCGGAGGTGCGGCTCAGGAACGCCGCTCGCGCTCCTGGGCGAGCCGCTCGTCGAGGCGACCCAGTTCGTAGATGGCGTTCAAGTTCGTGGGAAGCCTGGTCACGTTCTCGGCGGTGTCCTCGGGCCCGGGTGGCACCGGCCCACCGGGAGCCGCCACCGGGGCCGGGGCCGGGGCGGCGGGCGCCGGACGCCGCCGCACCAGCAGGACCACCGGCAACGCCAGAACGCCGACGGCGAACAGCAGGGCGGCCCACTGCAGCACCGGGTCGGTCCGGACGACGGTCGGCACCGCGAGACGGTCCGAGGTGGACGGTGTCAAGTCAGGCGCGCCGGCAGGTTGCGGCACCACGGTCACCACGACGCTGGGTTCCCGGCCGCCACCAGGGCGTACGACCCGACCGGGGACGCCGCCGGGAGCGTTCGTCGACACTCCACTGGGCACGGCCACCGAGGGCGCGAGCGAACCAGGCGTGGGAACCGACGTGGCGGACGGGCCGGGCGTCGTGGGCGCCGCGGACGGCGCATCCGATGGCGGACTGGACGGCGGGACGGACGGCTCGCCGTCGTCGCCGGCACCCAGCAGGCCGTCGACGAGACTTCCGAGGCCTCCGACCAGCCCGCCGAGCAGACCGCCGGGCACCGTCGGGGACGGCGACGGCTCCGGCGCGGGCGCCATCGCGAGAGTCAGGGCGAGCGCGGCCACCACACGCATGGGTTCACCTCGGAAGGGGTCGATATGGGAGGCACGGTACCGCACGTCGCGGCGGTCCGGGATTCCACCCGTCCGGGGACTCGCAAGCCTCCGCCCCTACCCGCCTGCGCGGTGGACGCCGGCACGGCGCTCCCCGTACCCGCCGCGTCCCTCCGGTCAGGACGGCACGCCACCGACCTGGGTGTTCTTCCAGGACCGGATCGCAGTGCGGTACGAGCGGGCCGGGGCGAAGTCGCGCGCTCAGGCCACCGCGCTCCGCACGCCGAGACCGACCAGGATCACACCGGCCAGCCGGTCGAGCAGGCGGCGGGCGGTGGTCGTGCGCAGCAGCTTGGCGGCGGCGCCGGAGAGGACGGTCCAGCCGGCCAACCAGCAGGTGTGCAGGGCGGCATGCCCGGTGGCGAGGAGCAGCATCGGCGCGAGCACCGGCCGGTCCGGGTCGAGGAACTGTGGCGCGAGGGTGAGGTAGACGGCCGCCGCCTTGGGGTTCAGCACGTTTCCTAGCAGCCCCTGCAGGTAGGGGTGGTTCACCTGCCACGGCAGCCGCGGCAGGCGGCCGCGTGCCGGGCGGGACACGATCGTGCCGTCCTGCGTTGTGGCCGGCGGGCGGCGCCCGGGACGCGCCGACGAGGCGCGACGGGCCGCGGACCGGAGCAGCCACAGCCCGAGCCCCACCAGGTACGCGGCGCCGATCAGCTTGACCGTCCAAAATGCCCGCGACGAGGCGAGCACCAGTGCGGCGAGCCCCGCAGCGGCCAGTGCCGCGTGGACGTAGAGCCCGGTCACCGTCCCGAGGATCACCCACCAGCCCGGCCGCCGTCCGCCTGCGGCGACCCGCGAGACGACCAGGGTGAGGCTCGTGCCGGGGGCCATCGTGATCGGTGCGACGGCGACGAGGAAGCCGGGCAGCGCCACACCCCCCGCGCTCACACCACCACCCGGTAGTGGGTCGTGAACAGCCCCGCGTCGTCGTAGACGTGGAACGCGACGCCGGGCGGCTGCGCCTGGGTGGTCAGGCGCCCCTCTCCTTCCCACGGCATGCGCAGGGTCGAGACGACTCCCGGCGCGATCCGCAGGGGCCGGCCGGCGAAGGTGCTCGCCGCCGGGGTGTGGAAGTGCCCGGTCAGCACGGCGACGACCTGCGGGTGGGCGGCGACCAGCTCGGCCAGGGGCTCGGCGGGCAGCAGCCGCGTCGGATCGATCACCGGATGGTGCAGGGCGACTGGCGGGTGGTGGAACGCGATGAACGTCGGCGTGTCGGCCGGCACGGAGTCCAGCTCGACGGCGAGCCACTCGATCGTCTCCGCGTCGAGGTGACCGTCGTCCTCGCCCGGAACGGTGGAGTCGGCGAGCAGGAAAACGGCTCCGGCCAGGTCGTGCCGGGTGTTGATCGGGCCGGTCGCGCCCGAGTCGTCGCCGAGCAGTCCCTTGCGGTACGCGGCGCGCACGTCGTGGTTGCCCGGGCAGACGAGGACCGGCGTCGGGGAGGCGAGCAGGCGCGCGGCGAGTTCGTACTCCGCCACCTCGCCGTGGTCGGCGATGTCACCGGTGACCAGGATCGCGTCGACCGGCCGTGGCAGTCCGTTCAGGTGGTCCATCACGCGGGCGGTCCGCTCGGCCGATCGCGGATGGTTGTCGAGGTGGGTGTCGCTGAGGTGAGCGATGACGAGCACGGGCCGCTCCCTAATGGTTTAGCGCGTCCAAGGCGTTAGGGACGCTACAGTTGATCTCACCGGCCTCGCAAGCCGGATCCCGAACCGGAGGAGAAGGATGGAACAGCACGTCGCGCTGGCGCTGGCCGGCACGATCCGGCACGACGGCAACGGCGGGGTGGCCGACGACCTCGACGACGTCACCGGCCTGGCGACGTGGCTACGCGAAAACGCCACCCCGCTGCGGCCGTACACCGGCGACCTCGACGTCCCAGGCGTCGCCGACGAGCGCACCCGGCGGGAGGTCGTGGCGCTGCGCCGGGCGGTGCGCAGCCTCTTCGCGCAGGCCGTCCGGCCCGGCCCGCCCAGCCGGGCCGACTCCGCATCCCTGCTCTCTCCGCAGGAGGCCGTCGACCGGATCAACGAGACCGCCGCGGCGGTGCCGGTGTCCCCGGTGCTGACCTGGGCGCCGGATGCCGCCCCCACGCTCGGGTGGCGGGGCGGGGCCACCGACGCCCGGCTGCGCCTCGTCGCCGGACTCGCCCGAGCCGCCGCCGAGTTCGTCACCGGCCCGGCCCGCGAACGTCTGAGGGCCTGCCCCGCTCCGCGCTGCGTGCGCTACTTCGTGCAGGAGCACCCACGCCAGGCGTGGTGCAAACCCTCGTGCGGCAACCGCGCCCGGGTCGCCCGTCACTACCAGCGCCAGACCGCCGATCGGTAGCCGGCTTCCCCCGGCACCGCGGCGACCCGCCTGTCGCGCGCGCCCACCAAGCTGCCGTAGCGGCCAGGGCGAGCCTGCCCGCGTGATGGCGCCGGTGCCGCCCGATGCCGCTCCCGCCCATCCGTGGCCGGGCCGGTGGTCCGACCGGGGACGGATCTCCGAAGCCGCTGCGCGGACCGGATCCCCGCAGCTAGCGTCTGACGCGAAGAGTTTTCGCGGAGGGCGGGGCGGGCGGAATCGGCAGCCGGACACAGGCCTGTGCGGGCCGGCCGGCCTGCGCCGCCGATCGCCCCGGCGTGCGACCGTCCCGACGCGCAGAGCCGGTACCGAGTCCGCACGGAAGGCTTCGCCATGCCCGCAACGAGCTCGACCAGCCCTGGCGCGCCCGACGCCGAGGCGGAGACCGGCGGGCACCCGAAGCGCTGGGCCGCGCTGGCGGTCATCGCGATCGCGCAACTGATGGTGGTGCTGGACGCCACCATCGTGAACATCGCGCTCCCCCACGCCCAGGCCGACCTCGGCATCAGCGACGCCAACCGGCAGTGGGTGGTGACCGCGTACACGCTGACGTTCGGTGGGCTGCTGCTGCTCGGCGGCCGGATCGCCGACTACTGGGGCCGCAAACGCGCCTTCGTGGTCGGGACGGTGGGCTTCGCGCTCGCCTCCGCCATCGGCGGTCTCTCCGGCGACGGCGCGATGCTGTTCGGTGCCCGCGCCCTGCAGGGTGCGTTCGGCGCGCTGCTCGCACCGGCCTCGCTGGCGCTGCTCACCGTCCTGTTCACCGAGACCCGGGAACGCGCCAAGGCGTTCGCCGTCTACGGCGCGATCGCCGGTGGCGGCTCCGCCGTCGGCCTCCTGCTCGGCGGCGTGCTCACCGAGTACGCCAGCTGGCGCTGGTGCCTGCTGGTCAACATCCCGGTCGCCGCCGTGGCGCTGATCGCCGCGCTTCCGCTGGTCCCGGAGAGCCGGGCGCACGGCGACACCCGGTACGACGTACCCGGCGCGCTGGTGGTCACCGCCGGTCTGGTGAGCGTGGTGTACGGCTTCACCCAGGCCGCCGAGGACGGCTGGACCGCCGCTCCGACGCTCACGTTCATCCTGGTCGGCGTGGCGCTGCTCGCCGTGTTCGTACTGATCGAGCTGCGTACCCGCAACCCGCTGCTGCCGATGCGGATCCTGCTGGACCGCAACCGTGGCGGGGCGTACCTCGCCTCCGCGCTCATCGGCGCGGGCCTGTTCGGTGCGTTCCTGTTCCTGACCATCTACCTGCAGACGGTGATCCGCTACACGCCGTTGGAGGCCGGGCTCGCCTCACTACCGGTCACCGCCGGCGTGCTGCTCGCCGCGGGCGGCGCCAGTCAGCTGCTGCCCCGCATCGGAGCCAAGCCGCTGATGCTCGGCGGCGCGGTGCTCGCGGCGGCGGGCATGGTGGCGCTCACCCAGGTGGACGTGGACACCTCCTTCGTCGCCCTCCTGCTCCCCGCCCAGATCGTCCTCGGCCTCGGCCTCGGCTTCACGTTCGTCCCCCTGTCCAGCCTCGCCCTGTACGGGGTGCCCGAGCACGACGCGGGCGCGGCCAGTGCGACGCTCAACGCGACCCAGCAGGTCGGCGGGTCCCTCGGCACCGCGCTGCTCAACACGCTGTACACCAGCGCCGTCGCCGGCTACCTGGCGACCCGTACACCGGATCCGATCGTCCAGGTCCGGGCGCTGCTGCACGGTTACTCGGTGGCCTTCGCCTGGGCCACCGGGCTGATCCTGCTCTCCGGCCTGACCACCCTGTTCCTGATCAGAGTGCGCCGGCAGGACGTACCCACCGGCGGCCCGGCGCATCTGGGCTGAACCGGTCGGCCGGACTGCCGTCGCCGGGCCGGACCATGGCCATGGCTTCGGCAGGCGCACTCGACACCTCGGTGCCCCACCACGAGCGTGATGACTGTGCGGCATGTCAATGCCTCACAGTCATCAGCTCGACCAGGAACATCGAGGCCGACTTCCATCCGGCCGCCGTGCACACCGGGACGGAGGTCCGTCACCGTCACCCGATCGCGGCCGACCTCGCACGTTGGGCTGCGGCGCGCTCGGATGCGTCCGATTCTTGACCTGGCCGGCGTGGGCCGCTGGGTCCGCGCCGGCAGCGGAACGGCGGTGACGGGCGAGGAGACCGGGTGGCGACGTACGAGTACCGGTGTCCGCATGACGGTGACTTCGAGGTGCGGCTCCCCCTGGGCCAGGCCGGGGCGTCGGTCAACTGCCCCGAGTGCCAGCGGCAGGCAGCGCGGGTCTGGTCCGCGCCGCTGCTGGCCCGGACGCCGCGCGCGCTCGGCGCAGCCCTCGACCGGGCCGCGCAGAGCGCGGAGACACCCGAGGTCGTGTCGCGTATTCCGGGCAGGCGGGCTGTGTCGGCCGCGCCGGTCCACCCGGCTCGCGCCCGGCTGCCTCGACTCTGACTCGACCGGCGGTCCCGGAGCCACGGGAGCCCGCCGGCCCATACCGGAGATCACCACCGTGGCGGGCGGTGTGACGAAGGGAAGCGGCTGATGCCCGAGGTCATCTTTGCCTTGGACTCGACGAAGCGGTTCACGGAGCAGGAGAAGATCGGACACAACCGGTGGCATCCGGACATCCCGCCCGTCGCGACAGTCAAGCCGGGCGCGACGTTCCGGGTGCACTGCCGGGAGTGGTTCGACGGCGAGATCCACAACGACGACTCCGCGGACGACGTCCGCGACGCGCCACTGTCCATCGTGCACGCCCTGAGCGGACCCTTCGCCGTACAGGGCGCCGAGCCCGGTGACCTGCTGATGGTCGACATCCTCGACGTCGGGCCGATCCCGCAGGAGGATTCCGGTCCGCTCGCCGGCCAGGGCTGGGGATACACGGGCATCTTCGCCAAGCAGAACGGTGGCGGCTTCCTCACCGACCAGTTCCCCGACGCGTACAAGGCGATCTGGGACTTCAGCGGGCAGCGGGCGACGTCGCGCCACATCCCCGGGGTCTCCTTCACCGGCATGATCCACCCCGGTCTGATGGGCACGGCGCCCTCCGCCGACCTTCTCGACAGGTGGAACCGGCGGGAGCGGACGCTGGCGGAGACGGACCCGGACCGGGTGCCGCCGCTGTCGCTGCCGCCGTTGCCGCAGGACGCCGTTCTCGGCACGCTGACCGGCTCCGACTACGAACGGGCGGCCGCGGTGGCGGCGCGAACCGCGCCGCCCCGGGAGAACGGTGGGAACCAGGACATCAAGAACCTCACCAAGGGGTCGCGAATCTTCTACCCGGTCTACGTACCCGGCGCCAACCTCTCCGTGGGCGACCTGCACTTCTCCCAGGGAGACGGGGAGATCACGTTCTGCGGCGCGATCGAGATGGGTGGCTTCGTCGATCTGCACGTCGACCTGATCAAGGACGGGATGCGGACGTACGGGGTGACGGAGAACGCGATCTTCCTGCCGGGCAACAACAACCCGCAGTACTGCCAGTGGCTCGCCTTCTCCGGGATCTCGGTGACCCTCGACGGGCAACAGCGCTACCTCGACTCGCAGCTGGCGTTCCAGCGCGCCTGCCTGCACGCCATCGACTACCTCACGAAGTTCGGCTACAGCCCGGAGCAGGCGTACCTGATCCTGGGTGCGGCGCCGATCGAGGGCCGCTTCTCCGGCGTGGTGGACATCCCGAACTCCTGCGCGACGGTCTACCTCCCCACGGAGATCTTCGACGTCGACGTCCGCCCCTCGGCGACCGGCCCGACGCGCGTCGCACAGGGCGCGAAGGCGCCGAAGTCGACCTTCTGAGAACGGACACGCGGGCCGCTAACGGCCCTACCGCTGCGCGCCCGCCGCCTGGGACAGGCGCCGGGCACACGACGACCTCCTCGAGGCCGAGTCGATCAAGTCAGGTTGGGCAACGCCGTCGGCCGGAACACACCGCAAGGGGGCGGGATGGAGGCCGGGGCCACCGGGTGTCACACTGCGAGACCGGCGGCCGGGTGGACACGTACGGTTCAGCATCGACCCGAACACCAGCAGCCGTGGACGGGAGGGAAGCGCCGTGAGTGACCAGTTCGAGCCCGGCTCGGAGCCGGCGGACGTGACGGCGGCAATCGATCCTGCCGCCCTGCCGAGCGGCACGGGCTGCCTGGAATGCGATTCCACCGGCGGATGGTGGTTCCACCTTCGCCGCTGCGCGGCCTGCGGGCACATCGGCTGCTGCGACTCCTCGCCCAGCCAGCACGCGACCGCGCACGCCGCCGCGACCGGCCACCCGATCATCCAGAGCTTCGAGCCCGGCGAGTCCTGGTTCTGGGACTACTCCAACGACCAGTTCTACAAGAGCGGCCCTGCGTTGGCCGAGCCGAGCTCGCACCCCCTCGACCAGCCGGCGCCCGGTCCGCACGGCCGGGTACCCGCCGACTGGCAGACCCGGCTGCACTGACCCGCGCCGGCGGCCGGTCGGCCGAGCATCGGCTATCGAGCCTGGCCCGCCGCCACGACGTCAGCCACGACGAAGCTGGAACGGGTGACGGCCAGTGGCCGCCACCCGCGTCTCAGCCCTTCACACAGACGACCTGCTTGAGGTGCGCGACCACCTCGACCAGGTCCTCCTGCTGCGCCATCACCTCGGTGATGTCCTTGTAGGCGCCGGGGATCTCGTCCACCACCCCGGCGTCCTTGCGGCACTCCACACCCTGCGTCTGCGCCGCGAGGTCGTCGGTGCTGTAGGTGCGCTTCGCCTGCGCCCGCGACATCCGCCGCCCCGCCCCGTGCGAGGCCGAGCAGTACGCGTCCGGGTTCCCCTTCCCGCGCACGATGTACGACCCGGTCCCCATCGAGCCCGGGATGATGCCCAGATCGCCCCGGCCGGCCCGGATCGCACCCTTGCGGGTCACCAGCACGTCCACCCCGCCGTAACTCTCCTCCGCCACGTAGTTGTGGTGGCAGGAGATCGGCTCGTCGTAGCGCACCTGCGGGAACCGGTCCCGCACCACGTTGCAGAGCACCGCCAGCATCACGGCCCGGTTGCGGCGTGCGTACTCCTGCGCCCACCAGAGATCCCGGCGGTACGCGTCCATCTCCGGCGTACCGGCGAGGAAGACCGCGAGGTCCCGGTCGGGCAGGTCGGCGTTGTGCGGCAGCCGGCGGGCGACCCCGATGTGCCGCTCGGCCAGCTCCTTACCGATGTTGCGGGACCCGGAGTGCAGCATCAGCCACACCCGCCCCTCGTCGGCGCCGCCCTGCTCGAGGCAGACCTCGATGAAGTGGTTACCGCCGCCGAGCGTGCCGAGCTGCCGCTGCGCGCGGACCTCCAGCTGCGCCACCCGGCGGTCGAGGTCGGCGAACCGCCGCCAGAAGTCGTCCCAGCCGCCCTGCTCCAGGCCACGTACCCGCCGCGGATCGACGGCCTTCTCTCGCTGTGCGAAGCCGACCGGGATCGCCGCCTCGATCGCCGAACGCAGCCCCGCGAGGTCGTCGGGCAGATCGTCGGCGGTCAACGAGGTACGCACCGCCGACATCCCGCAGCCGATGTCCACGCCGACCGCCGCCGGCGAGACGGCCTGCCGCATCGCGATCACCGAACCGACCGTGGCGCCCTTACCGAAGTGGACGTCCGGCATCACCGCGACGCCCTCCACCCACGGCAGCGTGCCGATGTTGCGCAGCTGCTTCGCCGCCTGCGGCTCGATGCCGTACGGATCCGTCCAGACCCGTACCGGCGCACGGGTGCCGGCCAGCGTGTTGAAACCCATCGTCGTCCCCTCGTCTCGTTCTCGATCGTGTCGGAGCGGCTGGCCGGATTCGAACCGGCGACCTTCACCATGGCGAGGTGACGCGCTGCCAGGCTGCGCTACAACCGCGATACCGTCCGGCGCTGCTCGCCGGCACGTAGGCCGTACGGGATTCGAACCCGTGACCTCCCGGGTGAGAACCGGGTGAGCTTCCGCTGCTCCAACGGCCCGTGCCGGACGGGTGACCCCCCGACCCGCCCGGTGCCGGGGCCACGGACGAAAAAACCGCCCGGACCCCGGCGGGGTGGGCGGCTGCGTGTACGCGGGCGCGTCAGTCGCGCCGCCGCCTCCCCCCATACCGGCCCCCCACGAACCGGCCCCGACCCAGGGATTCCTCGGCTGTGGCCGGCCACGCACCGCCCTGCGGCACTGGCCGCGAGGCTCGGGTATTGGTGCGCTGCGACACGACGTACTCCCTGGGACCGATCGGTTGACCTTGCGGGAACGACGGTAGGCGGACCGCGCGCGGACAGCAAACGGTATTACCGGCTACGGTCGATCACCGTGGCCCTGATGCGTGTCGACTTCTACTCCGAGGTGCTCACCCTCAGCACCTCGATGACCGTGATCCTGCCGCAGCGCACGTCGTCGCAGATCGGCATGTCCGGCGGCGCGACCGCCGGCGATCCCCCAGTGCTCTACCTGCTGCACGGGCTCACCGACGACGACACGATCTGGCTGCGCCGCACCTCCATCGAGCGGTACGTGGCACCGCTCGGACTGGCCGTGGTGATGCCTCAGGTCGCCCGGAGCTTCTACACCGACGAGGCGCACGGCAACCGGTACTGGACCTTCCTCAGCGAGGAACTGCCGCAGCTGTGCCACTCCTTCTTCCGGATCTCGCAACGCCGGGAGGACACGTTCGTCGCCGGTCTGTCGATGGGCGGCTACGGCGCGGTGAAGTGGGCGCTGCGCGACCCGGGGCGGTTCGCGGCGGCGGCGACCCTCTCCGGCGCCCTCGACCTCGCCCACCGGCGGCAGCACCCGACCCATCCGATCAACCCGGAGGTCTGGCACACCGTCTTCGGCGGCCGCACCATCGCCGGTACGGACGACGACACCATCGCACTGCTGGACCGGGTGGGCGAGGAGGACGCGGAACGTCCCGCGCTCTACGTCGCCTGCGGCACCGAGGACTTCCTGTACGAGGACAACCAGCACTTCGTCGCCGCCGCCCGGGAGCGGGGTGTGCCGCTCACCGTCGACTTCTCCCCGGGCGACCACGACTGGGGCTACTGGGACACGAAGATCCAGGACGTGCTCGCCTGGCTGCCCCTGCCGGGAGCCAGCAGGGCTTGAGGCGTCCCGGCACTCACCCCGCGGTCGCCACCGCGCCGCGGCACGGCGGCCGCACCGCCGTCGCGTCCCTGCCCGGCGGGGCGGCGCGGGCCGCCGACCGGTCAGGCGCCGACGGTGCCGTCGATCGCCTCGCGCAGCAGGTCGGCGTGCCCGTTGTGGCGCGCGTACTCGTGGATGAGGTGCAGCATCACCAGCCGCAGCGACACGTCCTCGCCCCAGCGGGCGTTGTGGGCGGTGACGTCCAGCGACTCCGCCGCCCGCTCGATCCGCCGGGAGTGCTCGACCTCCCGCTGCCAGGCGGCGAACGCCTCCGCCCGGGTCGACGAGCCGGCGTCGTACGCCACCTGGTAGTCGCCGCTGTCCGACCAGACCAGCGGGATGTCCTCGGCGTTGACGACCTTCCGGAACCAGGTCCGCTCGACCTCGGCCATGTGCCGGACCAGCCCGAGCAGGGAGAGCGTCGAGGGCGGCGACGACTGCCGCCGCAACTCCTCGTCGCTGAGCCCGTCGCACTTCATGGCCAGCGTCGCCCGGTGGTAGTCGAGGAACGCCCGCAGCGTCTCCCGCTCCCCACCGGTCAACGGCGGCCCGATCCGCTCCGTCGTCACTGTCCGCTCCCCCCTCCGTGACGCCCCCGCCGGCACGAGCCGCGGGCCGCGCCGGTACGCGTCGGGAAGGATCATGCCCGAGCCGCTGGCGGGCCGCTCACCCGACCGACGAACGGGCCACCGGGGCGTCGAAGAAGGTGTCCGGGTACGGCTCGTCCGCGAAGCTGTAGTGCCACCACTCACCGGGGTAGTTGACGAACCCGGCGTCGCTCATCAGCCGTTCGAGCAGCATCCGGTTCGCGCGAGCCGTACCGCTGATGCCCGGTGCGGCCGTCCGCGCCAGCGGGTCGAAACAGTCGAAGCCGGTACCCATGTCGATGCTGTTGTCCGGGAAACGTTGGGCATGCGGTGCGGTGCAGGACACCAGCGGCTGGCCGGGCATGAACGGCGGCTGGTCGGCGGGTGGCTCGGGAACCAGCGTCAGGTCCATCGTGCTGCCCCGGCTGTGCGCGGTGGGCGCCCCGATGTACCCCTCCGCGAACAGCCGGGACTTGTCCACGTGCGGGTAGAACTCGGCCTTGCTCTGCTGCTCGCCGGGGCGCTTGGACCATGCGACGAAGTCGTTCACGGCCGGCACCGGGCGGTAGCAGTCGTACACCTTGAGGCTGTGCCCACCCGCCAGGGCGGCGTCCTGCACCCGGCGCAGCGCCTCCGCTGCCCGCCGGGTCAGCAGGCAGAGCGGCTCCCGGTAGCCGGTGATGGGCCGTCCGACGAAGTTGTGCGGGCTGGCGTACCGGATGTCGGTGCGGATACGCGGATCGACGTCGCCGAGCACCACGAAGCCGGGCAGCCGCGGCCGGCCGGTGGCGGACACGGCCGGCGAGACGCTGCTCGGGTGCGGGCTGGTCGGCGAGGGCTGCGGAGCCGGGGGCGTCGGCGCGGGCCGCGGCTCCGACCGGGTACAACCGGCGAGCAGCACGCTGGCCGTGAGCAGCGCGGCGGTGACCCGGGCCCGGCGCCGGCGCGAACGGTGCCGGCTCGTCGCCCCGCACCACACCGCCCCCGACCTGCGCACCCGTCCTGTCTATCAGCCTCCGCCCGCCCCCGGTGCGAGGTCGGTGTCGTCGGCCAGGTGCTTTCCGAGGAACCGCAACGCCGCCTCGTCGTCCTCGATGCCACCCGCCTCGTGGCCGTTGTAGCGCCACAGCGACAACTCGGTCGGCCCGGCGTGCGCGTTGACGGCGGCGAACACCGTCGACGGCGGCACGATGTCGTCCATCAACGCCACCGAGTACCGCGCCGGGAGGTGGCAGCGTCGGGCGAAGTTCACCCCGTCGACGTACGCCAGCGTGTTCAGCACCCGCTCCTCGGCGTCCCGGTGGACGGCCAGGTAGTCACGCACCTCCCGGTACGGGCGGGCGTCGGTGACCACGATGCCGCGCGGGATGTCGCAGAGGAACGGCACCGCGGCGACGACCGCCCGCAGATCGGGCACGAGCGCGCCGACCGCGAGCGCCAGGCCACCGCCCTGGCTGTGCCCGAGCACCGCGACCCGCTCCGGGTCGACCGCCGGCAGGGTCCGGGCGGCGTCGACCGCCCGGACCGCGTCGGTGATCAGACGCCGGTAGTAGTACGTGTGCGGGTCGGTGACGCCCCGGGTCATCACCCCGGGCGCCTCCGGGCCCGCCGCGGCGGGGTCGGGAGTGTCCCCCCGGCTCCACCCCGAGCCCTGCCCGCGGGTGTCCATCTGCAGGTGCGCGTACCCGGCCGCGGCCCAGAGCAGGTTCTCCAGCGGGTGGCCCCGCCCGCCGCCGTAGCCGGCGTACTGCACGACGGTCGGCCGGGCCGCCCCGGCGCCGCTGGGCACCCGCAGCCAGGCCCGGACGGGCTGGCCGGCGAACCCGGGAAGCGTCACGTCGTACACGTCGATGCCGGCCAGGTCGGTCGCCGCTCGCTCGACCCGGACGGTGGAGCCCGCCGACCGGGCCTCGGCCAGCGTGTCCGCCCAGAACCGGTCGAAGTCCTCCGGGTTGCGCACACCGCTGCGGTAGGCACGCAACTGCTCCTCGGGCAGGTCGGTGTACACCCGGTCAGCCCTCGACCGGCGTGACCGTGAAACGCGGATGCATCCGCCTGGTGTGGTCGACGTACCGGGCCGGCCCGCGCAGCTCGACCGGCGCCACCAGCCGCGTGTCGGTGCTCGACGCCGCCAGCCGCAGCTCCAGCCCGCCCGGCTCGACCACCCGCCGCCCGTCCCGTCCGGTGAACGAGAACAGGTCGGCCGGCACGGTCACCGCGATCCGGCAGGAGGCGCCCGGTTCGAGGGACACCCGCTGGTAGCCGATCAGCCGCTGCACCGGCTGCACCACCGACGCGACCGGGTCGTGCGCGTACACCTGCACCACCTCGCTGCCCCACCGGTCGCCGGCGTTGCGCAGCGTGAAGCTGAGCGCCAACTCGCCGTCGGTCTGGGCCACCTTGCGGTCGACCACCAACTGCGACCAGTCGAACCGGGTGTAGCTGAGTCCGTGCCCGAACCCGTAGGCCGGGGTCGGGTCGAGGTTAGAGACGTCGTTGACCTGCCCGAGCCGGGCGGTGAGGTACGGGCCGGGCTGCGCGTACGGCCGGCGGGGCACACTGATCGGCAGCCGCCCCCGCGGTTCGACCCGGCCGCTGAGCACCCCGGCGATCGCCGGCGTCCCCTCCTCACCGGGGAAGAAGGACTGCACGATGGCGGCGGCCTCGTCGACCGCGCGCCCGAGCGCGTACGGCCGGCCGGCGATCATCGTGACGACCACCGGCGTCCCGGTGTCGAGCAGCGCGTCGAGCAGTTGCCCCTGTACGCCGGGCAGGGCCAGCGACTCGGCGTCGCAGCCCTCGCCGCTGGTGCCGCGGCCGAACAGCCCGGCCCGGTCGCCGAGGGCGGCGATCACCAGGTCCGCGTCACGGGCGGCGCGGACGGCCGCCGCGATCCCGTCGGGCTCGGGGCCGTCGATGCTCACCCCGGTCTCGACCATGACGGTGCTGGACGGGAACTCGGCGCGTACCGCCTGTGCCAGGGTCGGCAGCTCGATCCCGACCGGCACCTCCGGGTGGCGGGGACCGACGTGCAGCGGGAAGGAGTAGCAGCCGAGCACCGCGGTGGAGTTCTCCGCCTGTGGCCCGATCACCGCGATCCGCGCGGGAGCGGCCAGCGGCAGGATGCCTTCGTTTCGCAGCAGCACCACGGCTTCCTCGGCCACCTGGCGGGCCAGCGCCCGGTTGGCCGGTGAGTCCAGGTCGACGCGGCCACGCAACGTCTCCGGGTCGCCGAGGTCGACACCGTCGAGCGCCGGGGGCACCGGAGACCACCCGGCGTCCAGGAGCCCGAGCTGGCCCTTCTGCAACAGCACCCGGCGCACCGCCCGGTCGATCAGCGACTCCGGCACGTCGCCGGCGGCGAGCGCCGCGTGCAACGGCTCGCCGAACGTCTTGACCGTGGGCAGCTCGACGTCCACTCCGGCGGCGAGTGCCGCACCGGCGGCCTCGCCCCAGCTGCCGGCCACCCCGTGCAGGGCGTGCAGGAACGCGATGCCGAAGTAGTCGGCGACCACCGTGCCGGTGAAGCCCCAGGTGTCCCGGAGCAGGCCGGTGAGCAGCCGCTCGTCGGCGGCAGACGGTATCCCGTCGGTGTCGGTGTAGGCGTGCATCACCGAGCGGACGTCGCTCTCCCGGACCGCCATCTCGAACGGCAGCAGCATCACGTCGGCGCGCTCACGCGGACCCATGCCGACCGGCGCGTGGTTACGTGCGGCCCGGGAGGCCGAGTAGCCCGCGAAGTGCTTGAGGGTGGCGACCACCCCCGCGGACTCCAGCCCCTGGACGTACGCGGTGGCGACCGTCCCGACCAGGTAGGGGTCTTCGCCGACGGTCTCCTCGACCCGTCCCCACCGGGCGTCGCGGACCACGTCGAGCACCGGCGCGAGCCCCTGGTGCACGCCGACGCGGCGCAGGTCGGCGCCGATGGCGGCGGCCATCCGCCGGATCAGCTCCGGGTCGAAGGTGGCTCCCCAGGACAGCGGCACCGGATAGGCGGTGGCGCCCCAGGTGGCGAAGCCGGCCAGGCACTCCTCGTGCGCCAGGGCCGGGATGCCGAACCGGTTCGCCTCGACGATGCGCTGCTGGGTGCGCAGCAGCGAGAGCGCGCCGAGCGCCGGGTCCACCGGCGCGGTGCCGAACGGTCGGGTCAGCTGACCGAGGCCGGTGGGCAGCAGGGCGTCGAGGTCGACCAGTTCCTCCATCTCGTGCTGGAACGGCGCGACCTCGCCGCCGTCGGCCGAGGCGCCGACCCAGACGCCGTACAGCTGAGCGATCTTCTCCGGAAGGGTCATCGCGGCGACCAGGGCGTCGACGCGGGTGGCCAGGTCGTACGAGGGGTCGTTCCAGATGGCGGTGCCTGGTTCGATGTCCACTGTCACTTGTCGGTCACTTTCCTCCGACGCCCATCAGCCCGGGCAGCGCCCGGTGGGCGTACAGGTTGACGGTTGTGCTGTGTCTTCTCCGCTGCGGCTCCCAGGGCTGCTGCTCAGCCCTTGACCGCACCTTGCAGGCCGCCGACGATCTGCTTCTCGGCGAAGGTGAAGAAGAGAAGTGCCGGCAACATCGCCAGCGACGTGAAGGCGAGGATCCCGGCGGTGTCGGAGGTGTACTGGCTCGAGAAGTTCTGCACGCCCAGCGGCAGGGTGTGCAGGTCGGCATCGCCGAGGACGAGCAGTGGCAGGAGGAACGCGTTCCAGCTGGCCACGAACGCGAGGACCCCGACGGTGACAAGCGCCGGCCGCGACAGCGGCAGCATGATGCGCCAGAGGAAGCCGAGCCGGCCGGCGCCGTCGATGGCGGCGGCGTCCTCCAGTTCGCGGGGGACGGCGGAGAGGAAGGGGCGCAGGATGACGATCGTGAGGGGCAGGGAGAAGGCGATCTGCGGGAGGATCACCGCGTAGTAGGAGTTGATGAGGGTCAGGTCGCGCAGCATCAGGTACAGCGGCAGGATCGCCGCGCCTGAGGGAAAGAGCAGGCCGAGGGTGAAGAAGGTGTAGAGGCCCTCACGCCCGCGGAAGGTGTAACGGGCCAGCACGAACGCCGCGCAGACGCCGAGCACCACGACACCGGCCGTCGTACCCAGAGCGATCACCGCGCTGTTGAACGCCTGTTTCCAGAAGTCGCTCTGCGTGAGCACTCTGACGTAGTTGTCCCAGACCCATGGGTCGGGCAGGCCGGCCGGGTCCGCGATGATCTGCGGGGTGGTGCGGAAGCCACCGACGATCACGTAGATCACCGGGGCGATCGACACGGCCGCGACCGCGAGAGCCAGCGCGTAGGTGAGCGGGGTGCTCCACGCCAGCGGGCGTCGGGTCACGGCCGGGGGCGGGACGGATTCAGCGGCCACTGTCAGTTCACCCTTCCGGTGACGGCGCCATCGATGTCACGGCGGAGCAGGAAACGCTGGAACAGCAGCGCCGCGACGAAGGAGATGACGAACAGGATCACGGCGACCGCGTTGCCGTAGCCCCACAACCGGGCGAAGAAGCCGTTGTCCACCATGTACGTGGCCATGGTGGCCGAGGCGCCGAGCGACCGCACCGCGGGCACCGAGGTCACCCAGATGACCTCGAAGGCCTGCAGGGAACCGATCATCGAGAGGAACATCCAGATCCGGATCGTCGGCCCCAGCAGCGGGAGCATGACGTGACGCTGGGTCTGCCACCAGCTCGCGCCGTCGATCGCGGCGGCCTCGGTCAGCTCCGGCGGTACGTTCGACAGGCCGGCGAGCAGCAGGATGATGGCGAAGCCGACGTACTTCCAGGTGAGCACGAACAGCATCGTCCAGATGACGATGTCGAGGTCGGCGAGCCACGCCCGAACCAGGCTGCCAAGCCCCAGCGACCGCATCAGCGCGTCGACCGTGCCGTTGTCGGTCAGCAGCAGCTTCCACATGATGCCGGCGGTGACTTCGGCGAGCACGTAGGGTACGAACACGATCAGGCGGAACACGGCGCGGCCACGGAACCGTCGGTTCAGCAGCAGGGCCACGGCCAGCGCGATGGGCCCCTGGACGACCAGCGATCCGACCACGATGATGGCGTTGTTGCGCAGCGCGTCGAGGAAGATCGGGTCCTGGAAGGCGAGCACGTAGTTGTCGAATCCGACGTAGTCGGTCGGCGGTCCGATCCCACGCCAGCGGAACAGGCTGTAGTAGACCGCGAATCCCATCGGGACCAGCACGAACATCACGTAGACGATGACCGCGGGCAGGGTGAGCCCGACGATCTCGTACCACTTACGCCGGGTCTGCGCGGCGCGGACGGACGAGCGCCGGGAAGGCCGTAGCCCCGCCGACGGCGCGTCCGCACCGCCGGCGGGGCTCAGGATCGGGTTGGTGGAGGTCACTTCTTCGCGGCCGCCTTCATCGCGTCGACGACCTGCTCAGGGGTTCCCTTGCCGGCGAAGATCGCGACCACGGCGTTGTTCATCGCGGTGCCGACGGTGCTGCCGAAGGCCGTGTCCAGCCAGAGCTGCACGTAGGAGGCGCCAGAGGTGGCATCCAGGACGGACTTCAAGGCGGGATCCTTGACGGTGTCTCCGGCGGCCTTGCGGGCGGGCAGACCGGTGCCGGTCTCGGCGTACCCCGTCTGCACCTCGGGGCTCACGAGGTACTTGAGGAACTCGACGCACTCGGCCGGGGCGTTCTTGGCGCAGGCGAATCCGTCGCCGCCGCCGAGAGCCGCCTTCGGGTCGCCGGCGGAACCGGAGATCGCCGGTACGGGGAACCAGCCGATGAACTTGCCGAGCGCCTCCCGGTCCTCGGCGACGGTGTCCAGGGTCCCCCGGTTCCATTCGCCCATGAGTTCCATCGCGGCCTTGCCGTTGGCCAGCAGGCCGTTGGCGCTGGTCGGGTCGTTCTGCCCCGGGGTGGCGATGAAGTTCGGCTGGAACGGGTTGGTGGCGATGAAGGTCTGGAGATCCTGACCCGCCTTGACGAAGCAGGGGTCGTCGAAGACGCGTTCGGTGGACGCCTTCTTGAGCGTGTCGACCGAGCAGGCGCGCAACGCGAAGTTGTACCACCAGTGCGCGGCGGGCCACTTGTCACCGGCGCCCAGCGCGATCGGGATGACGTTGATGGCCTTCAGCTTGGTGACCGCGTCGTTGAGCTCGTCGAAGGTGGCCGGCGGTGCCGCGATGCCCGCCTTCGCGAACATGTCCTTGTTGTACCAGACACCCTCGACGCCCATCCGGTACGGCAGCCCGTACTGCTTGCCGTCGACCTGCCAGATCTCAGCGACGCTACCGATGTCGGCGGCCTCCGTCTTGACCTGCTCGGTGATGTCCTTCAGGTAGTCGGCCTCCACCTGCTCCCGCATCTCACCGCCACCCCAGGCCTGGAAGATGTCCGGCGGGTCGTTGCTCAGCAGTGCGGCAGGCAGTCGGGTGCGCTGGAGCTGGTTGGTCTCGATCGACTCGATCTGGATCGTGACGGTCGGGTGGAGCGCGTTGAAGTCCTTGGCGACCTTCTCCCAGTAGGTCTTCAGCGGCCCGTCCTGCGAGGCATTGTGCCACCAGGTCAGAGTCACCGGGTTCTTGTAGAGCTCGCTCTCGGCGGGGGCTTCGCTGTCGCCGCCGTTACACCCGGCGACGAGCAGTGCGGTGGTAAGGAACAGCGCCAGGCCGGCGGCCGCGCGGTGCTTCATCGCCATCGACACGTCTCCTCGACTAGCAGTGGCGGGAATCAGTGCGGCGAGTTTTACAGCCCCGTAACGGAGTGTCAACCGTTGTCGATAACGGTTTCGAAACCCTGACGAGGAACTCCGGGCGGCCCTCTATCATCGTCGGCGTGACCTTCCCGGAGCGTGTCAAAATGTCGGACGTGGCCCGTACGGCCGGCGTCTCGGTGGCTACCGTGTCGAAGGTCGTCAACAATCGGTACGGCGTGGCACAGGCGACCGTGGAGCGCGTACGGCAGGTCATCCACCAGCTCGGCTACGAGGCCAGCCTCGGGGCGCAGAGCCTGCGCAGTCACCGCACGAACGTCCTGGGCATCCTGGTCGCCGAGTTCGAACCGTTCTCGACCGAGCTGCTCAAGGGGGCCTCCAAGGAGGTCACCGGCACCGGCTACCAGCTGCTGGCCTACTCCGGCGGCGACGGCGACGGCACGGCCATCGGCTGGGAACGACGCTCCCTGGCCCGCCTGTCCGGGACGCTCATCGACGGGGCCGTGATCGTCACACCGACCGTGGTCGAAACCAAACAGGGCTTCCACGTGGTGGCCGTCGACCCGCACACCGGCCCCTCCGGCCTGCCCACCGTCGACTCCGACAACTTCGCCGGCGCCGTACTCGCGACCAACTACCTGCTGTCGCTCGGTCACCGCCGCATCGCGCACATCAGCGGACGCCCCGACCTGGAGTCGGCCCGCCTGCGCGAGGCGGGCTTCCGCAGGGCCATGGCCGACGCCGGCGTGCCGGTGGACGAGGAACTCGTCCGCGTCGGCGGTTTCCGGATCGAGAGCGCCGCCGCCACGGCCGGGGAACTGCTCGCGCTCCCGGACCGGCCGACCGCCGTCTTCGCGGGAAACGACCTCTCCGCCATCTCCACGGTGGACGTGGCGCGGAACGCCGGCCTCAGCGTGCCCGACGACCTGTCCGTCATGGGCTTCGACAACATCCCGGAATCGGCGCTGGTCAACCCGCCGCTGACCACCATCGCGCAGCCCCTGCAGCGGATGGGCGCCGAGGCGCTGCGGCTGCTCATCGACCTGATCGGCGGCGTCGAACGCGACCCGCACGTCCGGCTGCCCACCGAGCTGGTCGTCCGCGCGTCCTGCGCTCCAGCGCCCTCGTTCCCACGACCGGTCCGGCCGTTCTCGCCCTAGGTGGCGCGGGCAGGTCCCCGGCTCAGCCCGGCGGATGCGCGCGGTTCAGGAAGTCCCGAGCCAGGGCCACGACCTCGTCGAGATTCGTCTCCAGCGCCCAGTGCCCACCGTCGAGCAGGTGCAGCTCGGCGTCGGGCAGGTCCCGCAGGTACGCCCGCGCCGCGCCCGCCGGCATGTAACCGTCGTGCGGTCCCCAGACGATCAGGGTGGGCGGGCGGTGCTCCCGCAGGTACGCCTGGATACGCGGAAAGTCGGCGAGCGTGGTGGCCTGGTCGGTGAAGAGCCCGACGATGATCTCCGGACGTGGGGGCGTACGCAGCTGCGCCCAGGCGAGTGTCCACAGGTCGGGGCTGACTCGCTCGACCAGCCGCTCGGGCAGCTCCCCGACGAACTCGTCGCGGAACCCCTCCTCGCTGACGTTGCCGGCCAGCTCCGCTCGTCCCTGCGGCGTCGGGTTCGCCCAGTACCGCCGCAGCGGCGCGTACTTCGGGCCGAACTCGTCGAGGTAGACGTCCCCGTTCTGCACGATCAGCGCGGCCACCCGCTCCGGCGCCGACATGGCGAGCCGGAAGCCGTGCTGCGAGCCGTAGTCGTGCAGGTAGATCGCGTACCGGCGCAGGTTCAGGGTGTCCACGAAGCGGTGCAGGAAGCGGCCGTATCCGGCGAAGGTGTAGTCGAAGTCCGCCGGGTCGGGCGTCGCGCTGTAGCCGAAACCTGGCAGGTCCGGCGCGACCAGCCGCCACCGATCGCCGAGAGCGGCCATCAGGTTGCGGAACTGGAACGACGAGCAGGGGTAGCCGTGCGGCAGCAGGACGACAGGAGCCTGCGGCGGCCCGGCGTCCCGGTAGAACACCTCGACGCCGTCCACGAGGACCCGCCGATGCCCGACGTACGCCGCCATCCCCCACCCCCTCGCCAACGGCAAGGGTGATCCCCGCTCAGGCGCGGGTCATGCCGGGCGACGCACCGGTGGGGGACCTCTGCCCTGTCGCGCCGAACTCCCCCACCTGCGCGAGTTCTCAGTGGTGCTGCCGGACGGCCTTGCGGATCTCCACTGGCAGTGCCGGCGCGCCGTCGACCGGAGCCGGGTCCTCCCCGGTCGGGGCGATCCCCCCGGCCGCGATGCGGTCGAGCGTGGCGAGCCCCGCCGCATCCACCGAGCCGAAGACCGTGTAGTTGGGTTGCAGCGCCGAGTCGGCGTACACCAGGAAGAACTGGCTGCCGTTGGTGTCCGGGCCGGCGTTGGCCATGGCGAGCGTGCCCCGGGCGTAGACCCGCCGCTCACCCGTCGGATCGGTCGGCGCGGGAGGCAGATCGGTCGGCAGCTCGTCGCGGTAGCGGTAACCGGGCCCGCCCGAACCGGTGCCTGAGGGGTCGCCGCACTGCAGGACGCTCAGCGTCGGGTACGCGGTCAGGCGGTGGCACGGCGTCCGGTCGTAGAAGCGGTGCCGGGTGAGGTGCAGGAAGCTCTGCACCGTGCAGGGTGCCGCCGCCCGGTCCAGAGTCAGCCCGATCGGCCCGTGGTTGGTGCGGAGCGTGACCCGCACCTGGCCCTTGTCCGGCGTACGGCGGGGGTCGGGCGGCAGCGGGACCGGCCGGACGGCCGGGTCGTCAGGCGTCGCCGTGTAGCCGCACGGCCCCGGCGTCGTACGCGGACCCGCGGGCGCGGCGACCGCAGCGGTGACCCCGGTTGCTGTCGTACGCGGACCGCCGGGCACGGCGACCGCAGCGGTGACGCCGGCAGCGACCATCGCGCCGGCGAGCAGGGCCGTACCGGCGAGCCGGGGCAGCGTACGCCGCGCCTGGCGCGGGACGGGGACGGGCAGCGGTCGAGGTTCACGCGACACGGGCATCCTCCTGGACTCGTGGTGCCGGAGCGACCGGAGTCTATGGATATCCGTCGGCGGTTGTCGATCCGCGATGCTGCCCCGGCGAGTCGTCCGGTCCGTTCAGGAGCCGCGCGCCGCACCGGGCGAGCCCGCCGCGCAGCCCCGCTCAGGAGGCGTTCCGGCGCGCAGCCCCGCTCAGGAAGCGTTCCGGCGCGCCACGCGGCGGCGCCACGACAGGCCGGTCAGCAGAATGACGGTCGCCGCGGCGACGAGCACCCCAACCGACCACGACTTCGACCTCCCGCTGCCGGCCGGGCCGCTCGCGGCGGCCGGCCGTGCCTCCGCGGCGCCCGCGGGTGGGATCGGGTCCGGCGTGGGCGTCGCCGACAGCTCCCCCGGCCCGACCAGCCGGCCCACCGTGGCCGTCCGGGGCAGCGAGAAGCCCCAGTCCAACAGTGCCGCGCCCTGCTCCCAGCCGCGTCTCGGTCGGGGCTCGGCGCCGAGCAGTGTCGCAACCAGGCGACGGCCGTCGCGTTCGGCCGCGCCCACATACGTGTGCCGGGCCAGATCCGTGAAGCCGGTCTTGCCGCCCAGCGCCCCGGGATAGTTGTAGATGAGCTGGTTCTCGTTCTGGATCTGGAATCCCTTTGTCCGCTGCGCCGGCTGAGCGGGGATCCGGGCGACCTCGGTCAGCGCGTACCGCCGGAAGGTCGGGTCGGCGAAGCAGGCCCGGGCGATCAGCGCCAGGTCGTAGGCACTGGTGAACTGCCCTCGCCCGTCCAGTCCGGAGGGGGTGACCGCGTGGGTCTGGAGCGCGCCGAGGCGATGCGCGTACGCGTTCATCTCTCGTACCCCACCGGCCGCGCCGTCGACGCCGCCGCCGAGCCGCGCCAGCACGTTGGCCGCCTCGTTGCCGGAGTTCAGCAGCAGCCCGAGCCAGACCGTCTCGACGGTGTACCGGCCACCCTCGACGAGGCCGACCGCGGAGGAACCGGGCTCGATGTCCATGTCCTCGTCGGTGACCGTGACGACCTGCTTCGGGTCCAGCCGGGGCAGCATCGTTGCGGCGAGAAGCAGCTTCTGCACGCTCGCCGGGGTGCCGTACTCGTGCGGGCCGCAGCCGCCCAGCACCTGACCGGTGTCCAGGTCGGCGACGAGCCACGAGATGGCGGTTGTCTTTGGCGGCGCGGGGGCCCCGGGCGGTACGACCAGGCCCGCGGTGGCCAGCGCCGCACCTCCGACAGCGCGGTCCCGCGCGACCCCCGGCGGCGGGGATGGACGCGTGGGCCGGGAGACTGCCGGTGCCGCCGCCCGCGGGCACGGCACGGACGGTGTCGCGCCCGCCTGAGCGGCACGCCCGGAGCGGGCGGCGGCGGGCGGTGCCGCCGGGGCAGGGACAGCGACGCCGACGGTGAGCAGGGCGGCGGTCGCCATGGTGGCCAGCAGCCGATCTCTCATGTCAGCACCCTAATCCGGAGAACGGGCAAACCAGGGCTGGACCGGCACCTGCCTTCCCGCTGCGGGAGATCGAAGATGGACGGCGGTCGCCCGCTCAGGGCGCGCCTCTCCCTCGTCGTGCCGGCTGCCGGTGCCGCGGTGACTGCGCCGGACGTGACAGGCCGCGAGCCTCCCGACCCGGCCACCCACAGTGGCCTGCTCGACCCGATCCGGTCGGCGCTCGCCAAGGCCGGTTGCGGTGAACTGTCCGGCGTCCCCGTACGGCGCTGTCACACGAGGTGGCGCAGCCACCGTCGCTGCCAGGGCGTCTCCACTGCCCGGGGCCGGTAGTTGGCGCGCACCCAGTCGACCACCTGCCCGGCGGGCATACCGTCGAGCACTGCGAGCGCAGCCAGGGCAGTGCCGGTACGGCCCTGGCCGCCACGGCAGGCGACCTCCACACGCTCGCCGCGATGCGCGCGCCGCAGGGCCTCACCCAGGGCATCCAACGCGTCGGCGCGGTCCACTGGGATCCAGAAGTCCGGCCATCGGATCCGCCGGTGCGGCCACGGCGGCGTCGGACCCGGGGCCAGCAGCAGCGCAAAGTCCGCTGGGGACGCCGCGTCGGCGATTCGCCGCCCGCGTACGACCGCACCGCTGGGCAGTACGACTACGCCGGGCTGCTCCGCCCAGGACGACTCGACGCTCATCCCGCCATTCTGGCGTATCCGCATCGAAGCATCACCGGCAACGACAGCGCCGCCCCCGACCAGACGATCGGGGGCGGCGCTTGGAGTGCCGGTGTGCAGGTCGCCTCGCGGCGAGTGGCGCAACGCGGCTCCAGCCGAACGGTATTCCGCGAAGGCATTTATTAGGTGAGGCCCGGGGACACTGGTCACACCGACACCCCACACAACGTACCCGCGCCCGCGCTTCTTCCCACCTCCCGGAGCCATTTCGTCCCCGGCGGTAGGGCGAACCTTGGGCAGTTGACGAGCGATAACTGTCCAAGATTCGTTGTCTGCACCGGCTCCTCCCCTACGCCCAGCGCCCGGTAGCGCCCGTCCCGCTTGTTCGGACCGCTCCCGTTTGCGGTGGATACGCCCGCTGCCCGGGCCCGGCTCGTGCCAGGTGCAGATCCGCCGCTGGCCGGCTTGGCGCGCGGACCGGCGCGGCTGCCACCGGCCGACTGGCTCGCCCGCGTGTGGCTGCGCCGCCGCCTGACTCGGCCCGTGTTTGGATGCGCCGCTGCCCGGCTCGGCTCGGGCTGCGGGTGGGTGCGCCGCTGGTCCGGCTCGGGCTGTGGGTGGATGCGCCGTTGTCTGGCTCGGTCCCGGGACTGGCCGCTCCGGGGGCGCCCGGCTCGGCTCCGAGGGTTGGCCGGGTATGCCGTTGGCCGGCACCCGGGTTCGGGTGCCGGCCAGCGGTCATGTCATTGCTGTGTGGTTTGTCAGCTGTTCCAGTAGTGGGCGACGAGGTCGGCGGCCTGCTGTTCCCACTGGGCGTAGGCGTCCGGGTAGGCCGAGACCTGCACGGTCTGGGCGGCCTGGGTCAGCGGCATGTCGTGCCAGCCGTCGACCTGCTTCAAACCCTTCAGGAACGCGGTGGTGGCGTACTGCGG
>NZ_FTNF01000035.1 GCF_900156065.1 Micromonospora avicenniae
CGAGCCCAAGGAAAACGCCACAACGCCGCCCTCATCTGCCTCGCCCGACGCCGCTGCGACGTCCTATACGCCATGCTCCGCGACAAGATCCCCTATCAACCCCGCCCAGCCGCCTCAATCGCCACCGCTTGACGAAACCCATAGGGACACCCCCCCGCATCCCTCGATCATGAGGTTGACGCGGGTTCCGGCGATCCGACTCGCCGCCACATGATGACCGAGCCGGACCGAGCCGGGCCGAAGTGGGGGTGGGACGCAGAACCGCCCGTCGGGATGTCCCGACGGGCGGTTACGTGTTGCGCAGGGAGAGGGCTCAGCCCTCGAAGACGCCGGCCTCGACCAGGCGCTTCTCGGTCGCGTCCCAGCCGTCACCGGGGTGCGCCTCGGCCAGCGTGTTCAGCTCGGCGCGGATCTTGGCGGCGTGCCCGGCGGCGGCCAGCACCCGGATCTCCTCGACGAAGGCCTCGGAGTCGGTGCGCAGGTGCGCGGTCTTGCCGTTGGTCAGGTTCCGCACGTAGGCGTGCTTGCCGCCGTTGAGCGGGATGAGGTACTTGAACTCGCCCAGCACGCTGAGGGCGCCACCCTGGCCAGCCTGGCCGGCCCGGACGGACGCGCGCGCGGTCTTAGAGGTGTTGCTCGCCACGGAGGTACTCCTTGCAAGACGTACGGGAGGACTTGAACGTCCGGGGGCTGTTGCGGACGACTCCGGATGGATAGCCCGCGAAAGACGTGCGCGGCACAAGCCGCCGATGGAACTGTACACGACCACGATCCCTGGCTGGTCATCGCGGCGTCAGGGGTTCCAACGGCGGCCACCCTTCCGGCTATTCCGCCGGTTCTTCCCGGTGAATTTTCCGATTCCCTGGCGCACCGTCCGTCACACCAGTCATCATGTGTCGCAGGAGCCACTCGGGCGGTCGAGGTCGTAGGGGAAGACGCACCTCGCTCTCCGGGAGGTCACCGTGCCAACGCGTGGCGTCGTATACGTCCACTCGACCCCGCTCGCCGTGTGCTCGCACGTCGAGTGGGCGATCGCGCGCGTCCTCGCCGCGCCGGTCAACCTGCAGTGGACCGCACAGCCCGTCGACCCCGGCGCACGCCGGGCCGAGTGCGGGTGGACCGGCCGTCCGGGAACGGGCGCCGATCTGGCTGCTGCCCTCCGGCAGTGGCCCATGATCCGTTTCGAGGTCACCGAGGAGCCGAGCCCCGGGGCCGACGGTGAGCGCTTCATGCACGTTCCGGGGCGCGGCCTGTTCCGGGCCACGGTCGGCGCGGCCGGTGACATCCAGCTCGGCGAGGACCGGCTGCGCAGCATCCTGGCGACCGCTCGCGCCCCTGAGGCGATCGCGCACGCTGTCGAGAAGGCCCTCGGCACCGCGTGGGACGCGGAACTGGAGCCCTACCGTTATGCCGGCGACGGCGCCCCGGTGACCCTGCTCACCCAGGTCGGCTGAGCGGAGACCTCCCGGCGTGCCGATCCTCACCGGCGGCACGCCGTTGGCCGCGCGGCGCCGGTCGGCCGAGTTGCCCCGATACGCGGTGAACTGGTGGGATGGGCGCTGTGTCGATTCGCCCCCACCGCGCCATCGTCGCCGTCGCAGCCCTGACCGCCCTGCTCGCCTCCGGTTGCTCGGGTGCCGCGGAACGCCCGACGGCGTCGTCGCCGCCGTCGCCGCCGTCCCCGTCGACCGCGCCGCCGGCCAGCGATCCGGCGGCCCGTGCCGCCGCCCTGGTCGGCACGCTCGCGGACGAGGACCTCGTCGGCCAGGTGCTGATGCCATACGCCTACGGCAGCGCGGCCACCGAGGTCTCACCCGGCTCGGCGGCCGGTAACCAGGGGCTCGCCGGGGTCGACACCCCCGCCGAGATGATCGCCAAGTACCACCTGGGCGGACTGATCCTGGTCGGCTTCAGTGCCGACGACCCGACCCAGGGCAACCAGGAGACCACGAACGTTGACAGCGCGGAGCAGGTCCGTGAGCTGACCGGCGGGTTGCGCGACGCGGCGGCGAAGCTGCCCACCGGTGCCGCGCCGTTCCTGATCGGCACCGACCAGGAGTACGGCGTGGTGACCCGGATCACCGACGGGGTGACCGCGCTGCCCAGCGCCCTGGCCGCCGGGGCGGCGGGTGACCCGGCGCTGACCGAGGCGGCCTGGCGGGCCGCCGGCGCCGAGCTGGCCGCGCTGGGGATCAACCTGGACTTCGCGCCCGTCGCCGACGTGCTCGCCACCCGCAGCACCGTGATCGGTTCCCGCTCGTTCGGCGCCGACCAGAAGCGCGTCTCGCCGCAGGTGGGCGCCGCCGTCCGCGGCCTGCAGGGCGCGGGGGTGGCGGCCACCCTCAAGCACTTCCCGGGGCACGGGCACAGCGCGGACGACTCCCACAAGGAGTTGCCGGCGCTGACCCAGTCCCGGGCGACGCTGGAGGCCGACGCCTGGCCGTCCTTCAAGGCGGGCATCGACGCGGGCACCATGGCCGTCATGTCCGCTCATCTCGACGTACGGTCGGTCGACCCGGGCACCCCCGCGACCTTCTCGCACAAGCTCCTCACCGACGTGCTCCGCGGCCAGCTCGGCTTCCAGGGCGTCGTGATCACCGACGGCATGAACATGGAGCCGGCCAAGCGCTGGTCGCCGGGAGAGGCGGCGGTGCGAGCGCTGAACGCCGGCAACGACCTCATTCTGATGACCCCGAACGTCAGCAAGGCGTACGACGGGCTGCTCGCCGCGCTGCGCGACGGATCGCTGCCCCGGGCCCGGCTCGTCGACGCGGTGACCCGAGTGCTGACCATGAAGTTCCGACTGGCCGGCACGACGGCGCCGGACATGTCGACGCTGAACGACCCGGAGCACCGCAAGGCGGCGGACGCGCTCGCCGCCGCGGCGGTGACGGTGCTACGCGGCTCCTGCGACACCGCCGCGATCCCCGGGCCCGTGACGGTCACCTCCTCCGGCGGGCGGGACAAGACTCGGGCCCTGCTGACCGACGCACTGACGGCGGCCGGGGTGCGGGTGGTGCCCAGCGGCGGAACCGTGGTGCACCTGGTCGGCTACGGCGACGGCACCAGCGACCTGCGCGACGACGCTGCCGTGACGGTCGCCATGGACACCCCGTACGTGCTGGCCAAGGCCAAGTCGCCGACGTTGCTGGCGACCTACTCGTCCAGCCGGGCGGCCATGAACGGGCTGGCTGCCGTGCTGGCCGGCAAGGCCCGTCCCGGCGGCCGGTCCCCGGTCAAGGTGACCGGCCTGCCCGCCACCACCTGCGACAGCTGACCCACTCAGGGCTGCGTACGGCCCGGGGCGTCCGGATCGAATCGCTCCGCCGGTACGCCCCGGGTCCGCGGGTCGAGCAGGCGCAGCGGCGGCCCGGTCAACGCCCGGGAATCGGCGCCGGAGACCGCCGGTGCGCATCGCGGGCGGACGGCGTGACCCCGGCGGGGGTCAGCGCCCAGCGCGCAGGGCGGCGATCAGCCACTCCGCCGCCGGGACGGCGGGCGGGAACGGCTCCCGGCCGTTGAGCACCCCGATCAGCTGCCAGTACCGCTCCACTCGCCGGTCGGTGAAGGTGTCGATGGAGTCGGCCAACGCCCGACGCTGATCGGGGGTGAGCGCCGGGCTCACCATCTCGTCGAGCACCGCCTGCCCCTCCGGCGAGGCCGGGTCGGTTCCGGCGGTCACTGCCGCGCGTGCCAGCTCGAGTTTCGCCATCGGCTGCAGCGGGGGCGCCGGCTCGTCGGTCGTACCGGCCACCGCCATCTGGCGTACCCGGCGGCGGAACTCCGGGTCGGCCACCAGTTCGGCCAGCTCCAGCCAGGCGTCCACCTCCTCGTCGGTGGGCTCGTCGGGCAGCTCCGCGGGCAGCTCCCGCATGGCTTGCGCCAGTCCGGCCGGAGGGCCTTCGACGCCGGCGAACACGTCGGCGACGAAGTCGTCGATGATCTGCTGCCGCTCCCGTGCGGAGAGGCGGGCCAGGTCGTTCATGAGTCTCAACTCCTCGGTCGTGCTGCCACGTCGTGTGATCGACCGCAGCACCGCCCGGCGCAGCCGCAGCGTACGGAGCTCCGCGTCCAACGCCAGCAGGTGCGTCCGCGCCACGTCCTGCACGTTCGCCTGCCGGTCCAGGATCCGGCGTACGTCGTCCAGGCCGAAGCCCAGTTCGCGCAGGCTGCTCAGCAGCTCCAGCCGGGCCACCGCGGCCGCGTCGTAGCGCCGGTAGCCGGCCGCCGAGCGGGCCGTCGGCGGCAGCAGCCCCAGGTCCGACCAGAACCGGATGGTCCGCACGGTGAGGCCGGTCCGGCGGGCGAGCTGCCCGATGCCGAACAGGTCGGTGCTGTCGTTCACAGCGGTGAGCCTCCCGTCTCCAGCCACTGGAGAGTCAACCCGATCGGCGGAGAACCCGGTCGCGCACCGGCGGCTACCGTCGCGGCAACGAGCGGACGGCGCAGCGGCACCCGCGCAACCGGGGGCTGACAAGGCGAAAGGGCCCGCGCTCAACGAACGCGGGCCCTCGACGTGTATCAGTCGTTACCGGGGGATGTTGCCGTGGGCGCTCCGGCCAACCGGGACGGCGGCGGTCACCCGCGCCGCCCGGACTGTGCTCATGGCCGGGTGAAGACGAGCGCCACGTTGTGCCCACCGAAGCCGAACGCGTTGTTCAGCGCGGCGGGGATCTCCATGTGTCGCGCCTTGTGCGCGGCCACGTCCAGGGTGAGGGCCTCGTCCGGGTCGTCGAGGTTGATCGTCGGCGGAACGACACCGTCACGGATGGCGAGGATGGTGGCGATCGACTCGAGCGCGCCGGCCGCGCCGAGCAGGTGCCCGGTCATCGACTTGGTCGCGGAGAGCACCGGGTGGTCGCCGAGCGCCTTGTGCAGCGCGCCGATCTCCAGCATGTCGCCGATCGGGGTGGACGTGGCGTGCGCGTTGACGTGCACGATGTCCTGCTTCGCGACACCCGAGTCGGCGATCGCCTTCGAGATCGCCCGGATCGCGCCCTCGCCCTCGTTGTGCGGCTGCACGATGTCGAACGCGTCGGAGGTGATGCCGGCGCCCGCCACCCGCGCGTACACGCGGGCCCCACGTGCGGCCGCGTGATCGGCCCGCTCCAGGATGAGGACACCCGCACCCTCGCCGAGGACGAAGCCGTCCCGGCCCTTGTCCCACGGCCGGGAGGCCTTCTCCGGCTCGTCGTTGCGGGTGGACATCGCCCGCATCGAGGCGAAGCCGGCGATCGGCAGCGGGTGGACGACCGCCTCGGTGCCACCGGCGACCACCACATCAGCCCGGCCGGACCGGATGATGTCCAGGCCGAGCGCGATCGCCTCCGCACCGGTCGCGCAGGCGCTGGCCATCGAGTGCACACCGGCCTTGGCGCCGACCTCGATCCCGACCCAGGCGGCCGGGCCGTTCGGCATCAGCATCGGCACGGTGTGCGGAGACACCCGGCGCGGCCCGGATGCCTCGAGGATGTCGTCCTGGGCGAGAAGGGTGGTCGCGCCGCCGATGCCGGAGCCCACGCTCACCGCCAGCCGCTCCGGGTCCAGCCCGGAGTCGGCCAGCCCGGCGTCCGCCCATGCCTGCTGCGCCGCGATGAGGGCGATGGCCTCGGAGCGGTCCAGCCGGCGCAGCCGGACCCGGTCCAGCACCTCCGAAGGCTCGACGGCGAGCTGCGCGGCGATCTGGACCGGCAGTTGCGCCGCCCACTCCTGGGTGAGCGGACTCACCCCGGAGCGGCCGGCGACCATGGCGTCCCAGGTCGACGCGACGTCCCCGCCGAGCGGGGTCGTCGCGCCGAGCCCGGTGACGACGACGTCGGGGCGAGTCATGATCAGGACTGCGCCTCGATGTAGCTGACCGCGTCACCGACGGTCTTGAGGTTCTGCACCTCGTTGTCCGGGATCTTGACGCCGAACTTCTCCTCGGCCGCCACGACGACCTCCACCATGGAGAGCGAGTCGACGTCCAGGTCGTCGGTGAACGACTTCCCCTCGGCCACGTCGTCCGGGCTCACCCCGGCAACCTCTTCGAGGATCTCGGCGAGGCCGGCGGTGATCTCGTCACGGGTCATTGCGGTTGGTTCCTCTCATCGGGTTGATCTCGTCGGACGGCCTCGCCGCCGACGTACGCCTCGACGCACGCGTCGAGTCGGGTCTCAGGGGCAGCGGACGACCTGACCCGCGTAGGTCAGGCCACCGCCGAAGCCGAAGAGCAGCACCGGGGCCCCGGAGGGGATCTCCCGCCGCTCGACGAGCTTGGACAGGGCCAGCGGCACGCTCGCCGCCGAGGTGTTGCCGGACTCGACGATGTCCTTCGCGATGATCGCGTCCGGGATGTCGAGCCGCTTCGCGATGCCGTCGATGATCCGTGCGTTCGCCTGGTGCGGCACGAAGGCGGCCAACTCGGACGGGGACACCCCGGCCCGCTCGCAGGCCTGCAGGGCCAGCGGGGCGAGCGCGGTGGTCGCCCAGCGGAACACCGTCTGGCCCTCCTGCTGCACGTACGCGCGCCAGCCCTCGATCCGCACCGCGTCGCTCTTCTCGGGCACCGAGCCCCAGAGCACCGGGCCGACCCCGGCAGGCTCATCCTCGCCGGCGGCGGTGACGACCGCGGCACCCGCGCCGTCGCCGAAGATGATGCAGGTCGAGCGGTCGGTCCAGTCGGTGAAGTCGGAGAGCTTCTCCGCGCCGATGACGATCGCGTTGCGCGCCGCACCGGCCCGGATCGCGTGGTCGACGGTGCCCAGCGCGTACGAGAAGCCCGAGCAGGCGGTGTTGATGTCGTACGCCCCGGGCGCGTTGATGCCGAGCTTGGCCGCCACCCGGCAGGCCACGTTGGGGCTGCGGTCCACCGACGTGCAGGTGGCGACCACGACCAGGTCGATGTCGGCGGCGGTGAGGCCGGAGTTGGCCAATGCCTTGCCGGCGGCGGCAGCGGCCATGTCGGCCACCGTCTCGTCGCCGGCGATCCGGCGGGTGACGATGCCGACCCGGTCGCGGATCCACTCGTCGTTCGTGTCGACCATCCGGGCCAGGTCGTCGTTGGTGACGATCCGGGAGGGCTGGTAGTGCCCCAGGGCGACGATCCGGCTTCCGGCCATCAGTTCATGCCTTTCGTTTCGCGACTGCGGGGGCCCGCAGGACCGTCTCGTTCCTCGCGCTCACCGTGGTGTCGTTCGTTCGTGACTGCGGGATCTGCAGCCCCGTATCGCTCTTCGCGCTCACCGCTTTCCGCCGACGCGGGCGATCAGGTCGCGCGCGGCGGGAAGGTCGTCCGGGGTGTTCAGGGTGACGATCTCCGGGACGTTGCCGCCCTTGAACTCCCGCTTGACCAGTCCGGCCAGCGTGCCGGCCGGCGGCAGCTCGATCACGCCGGTGACGCCGAGGTCGGCGAGAGTACGCATGCAGAGGTCCCAACGGACCGGGGCGGTGACCTGGCGGACCAGGCGCTGCACCATCTCGGCGCCGTGGTCGACCGCCGTGCCGTCGAGGTTCGACAGCAGGACGCGGGCCGGATCGCTCGGCGTGATCGCGTCGGCCGCCGCCGCGAGCGCGCTCTCCGCCGGCGCCATGTACGGGGTGTGGAAGGCGCCGGCCACCTGGAGGCGGATGATCCGGGCCTTCGTCGGCGGCTCGGCGGCGAGCTTGTCGAGGTTGTCCAGCGCGCCTGCGGCGACGATCTGTCCCGTCCCGTTGCGGTTGGCGGGGTACAGGCCGTGCGCCTCGATCGCGGCGACCACCTCGTCGGGGTCCCCGCCCAGCACGGCGGCCATCGCGGTCGGCTCCAGCGCGCAGGCGGCGGCCATCTCGCGACCGCGTACGCCGGCCAGCGTGATCGCGTCCTCGGCGGTGAGCACGCCCGCCAGGGCGGCCGCGCCCAGTTCGCCGACGCTGTGCCCGGCGGTGACCGTCACGTCGTGCATCGGCAGGTGCTCGCCGGCGAGCAGCGCGGCGGCGACCAGCAGCGGCTGGGTGCGGGCGGTGTCCTTGATCTCGTCGGCGTCCGCGGCGGTGCCGAGGTGTACCAGATCGACGCCCGCGAGAGCGGACCACGAACGCAGCCGCGCCTCAGCGCCGGCCAGATCGAGCCAGGGGGTCAGGAAGCCGGGCTTCTGCGAACCCTGCCCGGGAGAAAGTACGGCGAGCACGACTACGACTCTTCCGGATACGCGCGGGTAGCGCTGTGCCGCCCCCGACCAAACCACACTAGAACCTTTGGAGAGATCCTACAAAGATCGGCGGTGCTCATCACCCGTCTGTGACGTTTTGCCGGCAGCTGGGCCCAATGTCTGGGCCGGGACTGGCGGGACCACTGGGTCGAGCCGGCCGACCGCCAGCGCCACCTGGAGCGCGAACGCGTCCCGAGCGGTGAGCGGCGACAGGCCGGTCACCTCGGCGATCCGGCGCAGCCGGTAGCGGACCGTGTTCGGGTGGACGAAGAGCGCCCGGGCGGCGCTCTCCAACGTACCGCCCGCGGCGATGAAGGCGTCCAGCGTCTCCAGCAGCTCGCCGCCGGCGCGGATCAGCACCCCGTACACGTCGTGCCGCAGCCGCCGGCGGGCCTCCGCGTCCCCGGCGAGGGCACGTTCCGGAAGCAGGTCGGTGGCGGGCACCGGCCGGGGAGCGCCCGGCCAGGCCGGAGCCGCACGGAAGCCGGCCAACGCGGCCCGTGCCGACTCGGCCGCCGCGTCCAGGCTCGGCACCGGCGGGCCGACCACCACCGGCCCGTCGCCGAACGCGCTGAGCAGTTTCCGGGTGGCCGTCAGCGGATCGTCGGCACCACCGAGCACGACGACCAGCCGATCACCGTGCACGCCGCCGATCACCTCGGCGCCGATCCGTCGGGCCTGCCGGTACACCGTGTGCAGCACGGCGGAGACCTCGCCGCCCGGGGACCGGCCGACCGCCACCGCGACCGGCGGGGCGTCCGCCCAGCCCAACGCGGCCGCGCGACTGGCCAGTACGTCCGGTGAGTCGCCCCGCAGCAGCGCGTCCACCAGCAGTGCCTGCAACCGGGCGTCCCAGGCGCCGCGCGACTCGGCGGCCCGGGCGTAGACCCGAGCGGCGGCGAAGGCGATCTCCCGCGAGAACCGCAGCACCGCGTCACGGAGCTGCTGCTGCTCGCCCTCCGCGGCGAGGTGCGGCACCTGCTCCTCGACGACGTCGATGGTCACCTTGATCAGCGCGACCGTCTGCTGGAGGGTGATCGACCGCGCCAGCGCCTGCGGGGCGGCCGCGAAGACCTCGTCGGAGACCTCCTGGGTGCTGTCGGCGCTGCCGCCACCGGAGCGCAGCCACTGCACCAGCGACCGGGTCCCGGCCTGGGCGACCAGCATTACCCAGGAGCGCTGATCCGCCGGCAGGGCGCGGAACCAGGGCAGCGTCTCGTCCATCCGGGCCACGCTCGCCGTCGCCAGAGCGCCCGCCGACCGCTCGATCCGGCGCAGCGTGGCGCTCAAGTCTCCGTCGCCCGGCTGATTCCCCACCCCACCAGCCTGACACATGTGCTGACCAGCGCCGCTTCGCCGGGCAGCCGGAGGCTCGGCCACGACGTACCGGACGGTCGGTGGCGGCACCGGCCGGGGCGTCAATCGGCTGGCGGAGCGGGCGCCACCACATCCACGGCCGGTCACCGTCCGCCCACGCTAGGACTCCGTGCCGGTCCGACTCCACCGAAGGTGCTGCGCGAGTCGCGTCCACGCGGCGGGCGACCCGGGTACGCCCTGGACAGCCCGTCGGGGGCGGCCAGTAAGTTGGCAGGGCGCCTCGGCCGACCACCGAGGTGCGATGGCGAGTGTGAGGAGACCGGGATGGCGCAGGGGGAGGCCGATCACGGCTGCGCCCGGGGGGAGCCGTGCCGGCCGGGCAACGACCAGCAGGCGGCCGCGAAGCCGCGCCGGCTGTCCGGTGGACTGCCCCCGTTCCCGACGGATCCGACGGTGGGGCGGTCCGGGCCGGCCGAGCCGGCGCCCGAGCGGCCCGAGGAGGACGTCGCCGTGCCGCGGCAGCGGCCGGGTGAGCCGGCCCTGCCCGTCGAGCCGGAGCCGACCGAGCCCCGTTCGGGCTGCCGCAGCGACCTGCCCGGCTGGGCGGGCGCGCACCGGCATGGTGCGGTCCGGCCCCCGCTGCGGGACGTCCGTCGGGAGCGGCCGCCGCGCCGCTGGTGCTGACTGGTCGTGATCTTCGATCGTTGCCGGTTCCGCTGCTTCCGGTTTGGACCAGCGACGGTCGGTCAGCGGGTGCGGCGGCGGATGAGCAGCGCGATCCCGGCGAGGCCCGAGGTGATGACCAGCACCACCGCGACGTTCAGCAGCAGCAGGCGCTGAAGATCGCCCAGCGCCTGGTCGATGTCCTTCGCCGGGTTGAGCGAGTCCTCCGGGATGACCCGTTCGCCGCCGCCGACGCCGCCGCTGACCGTGTCGTACTCCCGCTCCAGCGGGACGCCGGCGGTCCGCAACGTCTCGGACATGGAGAGCCGGCCGAGGAACCATCCGGCCTGGGTCTTGCGGGCGTCCGGCTGCTTGGCCGGCCGGTAGATCCGCGGCCCGCCGACGGCCTTCGGGTACAGGTCGTAGGTCTGCTTCGGCTTGTCCCCGGCGAGCACGACGATCGTGTACTTCGGACCGAGGTCGGCCGGCTTCGGCCCGGTGGCCGCGCCCGTACGGCCGATGAAGTTGACCTGGTCGATCATGGCGGTCACCTGGGCCGGCTGGGTGTCCGCGCGCAGCCGCAACGGCTCGGTCAGCCCCACTCCGGTGACGTCCACCCCGGGCGGTGGCGGTGGCGGCTTCGGGGCGGCGTGCGCCGGGCCGGCGAAACCGACCGACAGGGCCGCCGTGAGCGCGCCGGCCAACATGGCGACCAGCCGCCTCACCTGTCGGACCATCGCCGCCTCCTCGCCCCGTTCGATGGATGGCTTCGCTGCGCCGGACGCCTCATCGGCGGTGGTGCCCCGGATCCGGTGACCGGACGCCACACTTCAAGACTCCGTGAGAAGTTGATTGGTTGCAGCTCGCGGAACAGTAATTGGAACTATTTGCGATCCCGGATCGACCAACGAGCAGCCGTTGATCAGCGGGCGGATCGTACCTTTACGGAGGCCTTCATGGGGGGCAGGGTCGCACGTCTGGCACGCTTCGTGCTAGCGGTATCCGGCGTGGCGCTCGGTGTGTCGTTGGCTCTGCCGGCGGCGCCGGCCGCGGCGCACAACTCGTTGACCGGCAGCGATCCACGCGACGGCGCCCGGGTCGCGACCGCGCCGGCCCGGATCGAGCTCAGGTTCCTGTCCCGACTGGACCCGGCTACGACGAAGATCACAATCACCGGTCCGGACAATGTGGCCGCTGCGGGTGGCGCACCGAGATTCTCGGGCAGCCGGGTGAGTGTGCCGTTCAAGTCGGGCCGGGCGGGGCTCTACATCGTCGGCTACCAGGTGGCGTCCGGCGACGGGCACCCGATCTCCGGCGAGGTGCGGTTCACGCTCACCACCGGCACGCCGGCTGACCCGTCCGCGTCACCGGCCGAGCCGTCGCCCACACCGTCGCCGACCGGCCGCACGCCGGCCTCTCCCGTGGCCCCCTCGTCCGGCCCGGCCCTCACGGCGGGGCCGGACGCCGCCAGCCCGAGCGCGGCCACCGTACCCACGGCGAACGAGAGTGACGACATCAGCGGTTGGCTCTGGGCGGCCGGCGCGCTGGTGCTGCTCGCAGCCCTGGCGGCCGGTCTGCTGTTCCGTCGACGCTCCGCCCGCGGCCGTCCGTGACCCCGTCTCACCGGCTGGCCGCACGTGGGATCGCCGCGCGGCCGGCCGGAGTCGAGTGGTCAGACCAGGCGGACCCGGGCGGCGCGCAACCGGGTGAGGGCGCGGTCCCGGCCGAGTACCTCCAGCGACTCGAACAGCGGCAGGCCCACGGTCCGGCCGGTGACGGCGACGCGTACCGGTGCCTGGGCCTTGCCCAGCTTGAGCCCCCGCTCGGCGCCCACCGCCTCCAGGGCCGCCTTGATCGACTCCGCGTCCCACGACGGAAGCGCCTCGAACGCCGAGACCGCCGCGTCCAGCAGTTCCGCCGAGCCCTCCTTCATCGCCTTCGCCCAGGCGGCCTCGTCGATCGCCGGAGTCGCCAGGAACAGGAAGTCGACGTTCGGCACGATCTCGCTCAGCACCGCGATGCGGGTCTGGGCCAGCGGGGCGACGGCGGCGAAGACCGCCGCGTCGAACTCCTCCGGCTGCCAGGGCGGCGGGGCGATGGTGCTGGTGCCGGTCAGCCACGGCTGGCAGGCCGCGACGAAGTCGTCCACCGACAGCGCCCGGATGTACTCCCCGTTGAAGGCGCGCAGCTTCTTCTCGTCGAAGAAGGCGGGCGACGGGTTCACATTCTCGAGCCGGAACTCCTCCTCGATCACGGACCACGGGACGATCTCCCGGTCGCCGGAGGGCGCCCAGCCGAGCAGCATGAGGTAGTTGCGCATCGCGTCGGCGAGGTAGCCCTCGTCGCGGTACGCCTCCAGGGCGACCTTGTCCCGCCGCTTGGAGAGCTTCTGCCGCTTCTCGTTGACCACCACCGGCACGTGCGCCCAGACCGGCGGCTTGACCCCGAGGGCGTCCCAGAGCAGCTGCTGCTTCGGGGTGTTCGGCAGGTGCTCCTCGGCCCGGATCACGTGCGTGATCCCCATGGTCATGTCGTCCACGACGTTGGCCAGCAGGAAGACCGGGGAGCCGTCGCCGCGAGCGATGACGAAGTCCTCGATCAGCTTGTTCTCGAAGGTCGGCTCGCCCCTGATCAGGTCGATCACCACGGTCGCGCCCTCGTCCGGCGTACGGAAGCGCAGCGCGCGCCCCTCGCCCGGGCCGAGACCCTTGTCCCGGTGGTAGCCGTCGTAGCCGGAGTGCTGCGATCCGGTGCGGGCCTGCACGTCCTCCCGGGTGCAGTCGCAGTAGTACGCCCGGCCCGACTCGTAGAGCCGCTGCGCGGCCGCCCAGTGCTCGTGAGCGTTCTCCGACTGGAAGTGCGGGCCCTCGTAGCTGGTGCGCTCGATGCCGATCCAGTCCAGCGCGGAGAGGATGCCCTCGGTCCATTCGGGCTTGTTACGGGCCGCGTCGGTGTCCTCGATGCGGAGCACGAACACCCCGCCCTGCTGCTTGGCGAAGATCCAGTTCTGCAGGGCCGAGCGGGCACCGCCGACGTGGAACATACCGGTCGGGGAAGGGGCGAAGCGTACACGTACCGTCACGCCCCAAGCCTACGGCGCTGCGCCAGCGGATTCGGCCAGGGGTCCGGTCAGGGCACCGAGCGGATCTTCACCACCAGCACGCTGCCGAGCAGGGTGACAGCGGCAGTGACGGCGTAGAGCGTCGGATACCCACCCAGGTGTACGACGAGCGGTGCGGAGAGCGCCGGGCCGAGCACCTGCGGCGCCGAGTTCGCGATGTTGATCACTCCGAGGTCCTTGGCCCGATCCGTGGCGCGGGGGAGCACCTGGGTGATGAGCGCCGCGTCCACCGAGAGGTAGACCCCGTAGCCGGTGCCGAGCAGCAGCGCCGCGACGATCGCCATCGGCCAGGTCGGGGCGACCCCGAGCAGCACCGCCGCCACCGTCATGATCAACCCGGACACGATCACGAAGACCTTGCGCCGCCCGGACCGGTCGGAGAGCCGACCCGAGACGACCGCGGTGAGCATCATGCCCAGGGTGTAGAGCAGGATCAGCACCAGCAGCGACCCCTCCGGATCCGGCACCCGCACCCCGTCGGTCAGGAAGTACAGCAGGTAGAGGGTGCCCAGAGCGTTGCCGGTCTGGACGAGGAACCGGGTGAGCCAGGCCCACGCGAAGTCGGGGTGCCGGCGCGGGCTGACCCACATCGAGCTCAGCAGGGTGCGCAACCGCAACGCAGGCCGATGCGCCCGGGGCAGCGGGTCGTCGCCGGTGAGCAGCGCGAACGGCAGCGCCAGCACCAGCACCGCGAGCGCGATCGCCAGATAGCCGGCGGCGTTGCCCGTGACCACGGCCGTGACCAGCACCGCGCCGACCACGAGCCCGAGCGCCTGCGGGATGCCGACCCAGCCGGAGACGCCGCCGCGCTGGGCCACGGGCACCCGGTCCGGGATGGCCGCGCTGAGACTGGCCAGCATCGCGTTGAAGCAGACCTGGGCGGCGACCCAGCCGAGCGTCACGCCGAGCACGGTGCGTTGCTGAGCGAGCAACACCAGGGCGACTGCGCCGAGCACGGCCCCGCCGGCGGTCCAGACGTGCCGGCGGCCGAACTCGCGCCCGCCGAGCCGCAGGCAGGTCCGGTCGGAGAGGGCGCCGGCCAGCGGATTCACGATCACCGCGGCGAGGGCACCCAGCCCGGTGACCACGGCCAGCATCTCCTCCTTGCCGTCCGGCGAGATCCGCTCGATCTGCTGCGGCAGCAGCACCTGGATCGGGGTGAAGAACGCCATCCAGACCCCGAGGTTGGCCGCGAAGATCAGCGCGATCCAGCCCCGCCGGACCGGGGCCGTCGGCTCGGCCAGCGCCGCCGGCAGGGCGACGGGCGACGGGTCGACGGTGGTCACCGTTCCGGCTTCCGGCGCGCCGCCGTGACGACGTCCCGCAGCCAGGCGTACGAGGACTTCGGCGTACGCGTCCGGGTGGCGTAGTCGACGTGCACCAGGCCGAAACGTTTGGTGAAGCCCTCGGCCCACTCCCAGTTGTCCAGCAGCGACCAGACGAAGTACCCGCGTACGTCGATGCCCTCGTGGAGCGCCGCCCGCACCGCGCGCAGGTGCCCGTCCAGGTACGCGATGCGCTCCGGGTCGTGCACCCGACCGTCGGCGTCGGGCGCGTCGTCGTACGCGCAGCCGCTCTCGGTGATCTCGACGGGCGGAAGCGCGTCGCCGTACGTGCGGTGCAGCCAGCCGAGCAGTTCGTGCAGCCCATCGGGGGCGACCGGCCAGTCGAACGCGGTCCGCGGGTAGCCGCCCAACGGCACCAGCTCGAACGGCAGCGGCGAACCCTCCCGCGGAGCGCGTACCCCGGTCGGGTTGTAGTAGTTGACCCCGAGCACGTCGATCGGGGCGGCGATGACGGCGAGGTCCCTGTCGTGCACCACCGACGGGTCGCCGATCGTCCCCTCCGGGTAGCCCCGGCCGAGCAGCGGGTCGGTGAAGAGCCGGTTGTGCAGCGCCTCGTACGCGGCAGCGGCGGCCCGGTCCGCGTCGGTTTCGCCGATCGTCCGTACCGGCGAGTAGTTGTTGGCGATCGCGACCGGGCTGCCGCTGCGCGCGCGCAGCGCGGCGACGGCCAGTCCGTGCCCGAGCAGCTGGTGATGGGCGACCGGGAAGGCGTCGAAGAGCAGCGTCCGTCCGGGTGCGTGCAGGCCGGTACCGTAGCCGAGGCTCATGTGGACGAACGGTTCGTTCAGGGTGATCCAGAGCCTCACCCGGTCGCCGAGGCGGGCGGCGACCAGGTCGGCGTACGCCGCGAACCGGGCCGCGGTGTCGCGGGCGAGCCAGCCGCCGGCGTCCTCCAGTGGCTGGGGCAGGTCCCAGTGGTACAGGGTGGCCACCGGGTCGACGTCGTGCGCCAGCAGTTCGTCGACCAGCCGGTCGTAGAAGTCCAGCCCGTCGGGGTGGGCCGGCCCGGTGCCGGTGGGCTGCACCCGGGGCCAGGCGACGGAGAAGCGGTACGCGGTGACGCCCAGCCCGGCCAGCAGCGCGATGTCCTCGCGGTAGCGGTGGTAGTGGTCGCACGCGACGTCGCCGGTGCTGCCGTCGGCGATCCGGCCGGGGGAGCGGGCGAAGGTGTCCCAGATGGACGTTCCGCGTCCTCCCGCCTCGGCCGCGCCTTCGATCTGGTACGCCGACGTCGAGACGCCCCAGCGGAATCCGGCGGGGAACTGTGGCAGCGGTGCGGTCGGCATGGCGTCCTCCCGGTCAACGCGAAACGTGTTCGGACTCTAGGACGCGAGGCGGGATTCCGCTATAGGCCGTCATGACTGTCCGCGCAATGCTTTTCGGCGTGTCTTTTTCCAAACCCGTCCAGGTACGTCCGAATTTGCGCATAGAGTGCCGAATATCGCGGATGTCCTCACTGGAGGAAGACGGAAATGATCCTCGTAGAACGCAGTGCGCACGTGGTTGCGCCGGTGGAAGCGGTCTGGGATGTCGTACAGCGGGCCGAGCAGTTGCCGGCCTGGCTGGCGGGAGTCCGTGCGGCCGAGGTGCTCTCGGGTGAGGGCTTCGGGCGGCGGCAACTGGTCCAGGCCGGGCGTGGCTCGGCGCACGAAGCCGAGGTGATCGCCTACCAGGAGCCGACCCTGATCGGGTGGCGCGAGCGCGCCAAGGGTGCCGGCGCCCGGGCAGAGGCGCGCACCGAGATCTACGTTCAGCTCACTCCCGACGAGGAGGAGGGCGGGGGCACGATCGTGCGGCTGATCGTCGTACGCTGGCCGGCCGGTCCGGTCAAGGCCGCTCTGCTCCGGCTCGGTCTGCGTCGGGTCGGCGCCGATCTGGAGGAGTCGTTGGCCCGGCTGACCGACCTGGCCGCCGTCGGCTGACCGGGTCCGTCCCCGGCGTCACCCGCGATGGTGGTGGCCCGGCGTCCCCGCCAGGGGCACCGGGCCATCGCTGGCTCTCCGCCGGTCGCCCCCACGTCGATCACTCCTGCGTGGTGGTCGACCGGCACCCGTCCGGCATCAGGTCGATGACCGACCGGATCGGCAAGCTTCCCGACGAACGGCGAAGGGCCCGCGCGGTGTGCGCAGGCCCTTCGTTCGATCGTTACCTCTAGCTGTCGCCGCCGGTCTCGCCGACCGGGGCCGCGCTGACGTCGTCGATCGCGTACTTCTTGGCCGCCTCGGCGGGCACGTTGGCCGGCACCACGCCACGCAGCGCGAGCTGACGCAGCGTGGCGACCGCCACCGACTCGGCGTCGACGTTGAAGTGCCGGCGCAACGCGTGCCGGGTGTCCGACATGCCGAAACCGTCGGTGCCCAGCGAGGTGTAGTCGCCCGGCACCCAACGAGCGATCAGGTCCGGCACGGCGCGCATGAAGTCACTGACCGCGATCTTCGGACCGTCCGCGTCGGCCAGCTTCTGCGCCACGTACGGCACCCGCTGCTCGGCACCCGGGTTGAGGAGGTTGTACTCCTCGCACTCCACCGCGTCCCGGCGCAGCTCGGTCCAGGAGGTCACCGACCACACGTCGGCGGCCACCCCCCAGTCCTGGGCCAGCAACTGCTGCGCCTTGAGCGCCCACTGCATGCCCGTACCGGACGCCAGGATGTTCGCCTTCGGCGCTCCGCCGTCCAGCTTCGGCGCGGCGGCGTAGCGGTAGACGCCCTTGACGATGCCCTCGACGTCCACGCCCTCCGGCTCGACCGGCTGGAAGATCGGCTCGTTGTAGACGGTGAGGTAGTAGAAGACGTTCTCCTGCGCCTCGCCGTACATCCGGTGCAGGCCGCTCTCGACGATGTGCGCGATCTCGAACGCGAACGCCGGGTCGTACGCGACCACCGCCGGGTTGGTGGCGGCGATCAGGTGCGAGTGGCCGTCCTCGTGCTGGAGACCTTCACCGTTGAGCGTGGTCCGACCGGCGGTGGCGCCGAGCAGGAAGCCCCGCGCCATCTGGTCGGCGGCCGCCCACAGTCCGTCCGCCGTGCGCTGGAACCCGAACATCGAGTAGAAGATGTACATCGGGATCATCGGCTCGTCGTGCGTGGCGTACGACGAACCGGCGGCGGTGAACGACGCGACCGAGCCGACCTCGTTGATGCCCTCGTGCAGGATCTGCCCGGCGGTCGCCTCCTTGTAGGACAGGAACAGCTCCCGGTCCACCGAGGTGTAGCGCTGACCGTGCGGCGAGTAGATCTTCGCGGTCGGGAAGAGCGAGTCCATGCCGAAGGTCCGGGCCTCGTCCGGGATGATCGGCACCCAGCGCTTGCCGAACTCCTTGTCCTTCATCAGGTCCTTGAGCAGGCGGACGAAGGCCATCGTGGTGGCGACCTTCTGCTTGCCCGAACCCCGCTTGACGTCGGCGAACCGCTCCGGCCCGGGGATGGTGAGGCGCTTCGAGCTGGTCCGCCGCGAGGGCAGGTAGCCGCCGAGCTGCTGCCGCCGCTCGTGCAGGTACGCGATCTCGTCCGACTTCTCACCCGGGTGGAAGTACGGCGGCAGGTAGGGGTTCTCCTCCAGCGCCGAGTCCGGGATGTCCAGGTAGAGCCGGTCGCGGAAGGTCTTCAGATCCTCCAGCGTCAGCTTCTTCATCTGGTGGGTCGCGTTGCGGGCCTCGAAGTGCGAGCCGAGCGTCCAACCCTTGATCGTCTTGGCGAGGATCACGGTCGGCTGGCCGGTGTGCTCCACCGCCGCCTTGTAGGCCGCGTAGAGCTTGCGGTAGTCGTGGCCACCCCGCTTGAGGTTCCAGATCTCGTCGTCGCTGAGGTGCTCGACCATCTTGCGGGTGCGCGGGTCGCGCCCGAAGAAGTGCTCCCGGACGTACGCGCCGGACTCCGCCTTGTAGGTCTGGTAGTCACCGTCGGGCGTGGTGTTCATGAGGTTGACCAGCGCGCCGTCGGTGTCCGCGGCGAGCAGCGGGTCCCACTCGCGACCCCAGACAACCTTGATCACGTTCCACCCGGCGCCCCGGAAGAACGCCTCCAGCTCCTGCATCACCTTGCCGTTACCGCGAACCGGGCCGTCCAGCCGCTGCAGGTTGCAGTTGATGACGAAGGTGAGGTTGTCCAGCTCCTCGCGGGCGGCCACGCCGATCGCGCCGAGCGTCTCCGCCTCGTCCATCTCGCCGTCGCCGAGGAACGCCCAGACGCGCTGGTCGGAGGTGTCCTTGATGCCGCGGTGGTGCAGGTAGCGGTTGAACCGCGCCTGGTAGATCGCGTTCAGGCCGCCGAGCCCCATCGAGACGGTGGGGAACTCCCAGAAGTCGGGCATCAGCCGCGGGTGCGGGTACGACGGCAGCGCGCCACCCGGGTGCGACAGCTCCTGCCGGAACCCGTCCAGCTGGTGCTCGCTCAGTCGCCCCTCGAGGAACGCCCGGGCGTACATGCCGGGGGAGGCGTGACCCTGGTAGTAGATGTGGTCGCCACCGCCCGGGTGGTTCTTGCCGCGGAAGAAGTGGTTGAAGCCCACCTCGTAGAGCGACGCCGAGCTGGCGAAGGTGGAGATGTGGCCACCTACGCCGATCTCGGGACGCTGCGCCCGGTGCACGAGCATCGCCGCGTTCCACCGGATGTAGGCCCGGATCCGCCGTTCGATGTGCTCGTCACCCGGGAACCACGGCTCACGCTCGGGGGCGATCGTGTTGATGTAGTCCGTGGTGGTCAGGGACGGAACCCCGACCTGGCGTTCCCGAGCGCGCTCCAACAGGCGCAGCATCACGTAACGGGCGCGTTTGGTTCCGCGCTCGTCGATGACCCCGTCGAGCGACTCGACCCATTCGCTGGTTTCGTCTGGGTCGATGTCCGGGAGCTGGCTCGGCAGGCCGGCGGTGATCACCGGGCGCTTGCGTTCCGTAGCCACAGGCGGTCCCTCGGTTGTGTGTGGGATAGGTCTCTAGCGCCATCCTGCCCCCTGCTGGCACCTGGCGTCACGTCTAGGTCCCCGGGACGCGACGCTCGACACAGGTACCCGTCGGTAACTTTGGGTGCCGGTCGATCTGTCCGAGGCTACTTGTCCGGTCTCAATACCATGCCGGGATGAACCACCGACGAACGGCGTGGGGCGGGATCCTCCTGGCTGGCGGAGTGCTCCTGGCGGTCCCGGTGACCTCCGTGCTGCTGACGGGTGACCGCGCGGTGTTGCCCGTCGCGCTCGTCGCCGGGCCGGCCGTGGTCCTCGGCGTCTTCCTGATCGTCACCGGGAAGCGGGCGCCGGCGCCGCGACGGCGCCACGGCACGTCCGGGCCCGCTCGGCGGTACGCCGGCACCCCCATTCCGCACCAGGGTCCCCCCGACGCGTACTCGTGGTGGGAGGTGACCGGCCCCCGACAGGACAGCGGTGGCGATTCGCCCGGCGGGTCCGGCGGTGGCCATTCGGGCGGCGGCGGTTGGTCCGGCGGTGGCGACTCCGGTGGTGGCTGGTCCGGCGGTGGCGGCGGTGACTCCGGCGGTGGTGGGGGATCCTGACTCCCAGGGCTGCGGCAGAATGCGACGTATGCGTAGTGACGTGATCACCGTCCAGACCGGCTCCCGGCCCACCGTCCGGGACATCACGGCCGAGGCGCAGAGCTTCGTCTCCGGCGCGGGGGACGGTCTCCTGCATGTGTTCGTCCCGCACGCCACCGCCGGGCTGGCGCTCATCGAGACCGGGTCGGGCTCCGACGACGACCTGCTCGCCGCGCTGGACGAACTGCTGCCGTCGGACGACCGCTGGCGGCACCGACACGGGTCACGCGGCCACGGCCGGGATCACGTCCTGCCCGCCTTCGTCCCGCCGTACGCCTCGGTGCCGGTCCTCGGCGGTCGCCTCGCGCTCGGCACCTGGCAGTCGATCTGCCTGGTCGACACGAACGGCGACAACCCCACTCGCCAGGTCCGCTTCTCCTTCCTCCCCGCCTGACCCCACCCTCCCCGCTCATCGAGGGGCCTCGTTCACGGAAAGAGTGGTCATTCCGCGCGGAATGACCACTCTTTCCGTGAATTTGTGGCCTGGCGGGAGGGGGAGGGGTGGCGGGGATGATCAATTCCGCTCACGCTCCGTAGACTGGGTCGCATGACGTTGGCAGCCGTCCCCACCGCCGGCCCGGATCCGGCTGACCGTTCGGGGCTGGCGGGCGACACGATGCGCGGGATCATGCACGTCGCCGCGGCCATCCGGCACCAGCAGGACGTCGAGATCGCCGAGTTGGGCCTCACCCCGGCGGTCGCCCGCGCCCTGTACGAACTCGACCCGGACCGGCCGCTGCCGGCCCGCGACCTCGCCGAGCAGTTGCAGTGCGACCGGTCCAACGTGACCGCCCTCGTCGACAAGTTGGAGCAGGCCGGCCTGGTGCAGCGCCGGGTCGACCCCACCGACCGCAGGCAGAAGACGCTGGTGGTCACCGAAGCCGGTCGGCGGATCCGGCAACGCGTGCACGAGGTGATGTCGGACTCCCGACTGTTCGACGGGCTCACCACCGGCGAACTCGCCGCCCTGGGTGAGCTGGTCTGGAAGGTCTCCGACGGAAGCGCCGCCCGGCACTGCGGGACGTAGCGTCCCCGACCGGGAGTTGTGTGTCCGACTGGGCGCGACGGGCGCTCGTCGGTAATGCTGTCCGACGTGACCACCCCGCAAGATCTCGACGACCGGTTCCGGGAGACGCTGGCCGCGCTGGGCACGCCGCCGCACCGGCGTGATCCGGCCGAACCGGTCACCGACGGTGCGACGCTGACCGGCGCGCAGGCCCTCGACCTCTTCGACGCGCAGGTCACCAGCCGGCAGTTGGACCTGGCCGGTCGCTGGCTGCGCAGCTTCGGCGAGGGCTTCTACACCATCGGGTCGGCCGGCCACGAGGCGAACGCCCTGGTCGCCGCCGTGCTGCAACCGACCGATCCGGCCCTGCTGCACTACCGCTCCGGAGCCTTCTACTGCGTCCGGGCGGCTCAGGCCGCGGCCGGCCCGGCCCACACGATCGCGTCCGAGCCGGACGAGGTCGCTCCGGCACAGCCGGCGGGCTCGGTCACCGGCACGCTCGGCGCCGTCGATCCGGCGTCCCGACCGTCCGGCGTGCGGCACGACCCGGCCTCGGACGGGTACGACGTGGGAGTGGGCCTCTTCCGCGCCCCGGGCGACCCGGCGGACGAGCAGCCTGCCGACTCGACGCGCGACGACGCGGCCCCGGCCGTCACCGATCCGGCCGGCGCAGCGGACGAGGCATCGAGCGACACCCCGGCGGTCGACGCCGAGTGGGAAGCCGCCGGCGGGGCGGCGTGGCCGGAGCGCCCCTGGGCGTACGGCGAAGCGGCCGGGGACGTGCTGCGCGGCATGGTCGCCTCCGCCCGGGAGCCGATCGCCGGCGGCCGGCACAAGGTCTTCGGCCACCCCGACCTGGCGGTCGTGCCGACCACGTCCACCATCGCCTCGCATCTGCCCCGTGCCGTCGGCATGGGGCTCGCCGTCGAGTGGCTGCGTCGGCTGGAGACCCGGCGGGCCGGCGGGGTGCGCCTCGGCGACGACTCGAACGTCGCCCCGCCCTGGCCGCCCGACTCGATCGTCGTCTGCTCGTTCGGCGACGCCTCGATCAACCACGCCAGCGCCACCGCCGCGTTCAACACCGCGGGCTGGTACGACCACACGGGCCTGCGCATTCCGGTGCTCTTCGTCTGCGAGGACAACGGCCTCGGCATCAGCGTCCGGACCCCGCAGGGCTGGGTGGAGACCACCCTGCGCTCCAAGCCGGGGATCCGCTACTTCGCCGCCGACGGCGGTGACCCGGTGCAGGCGTACGCGGTGGCGGCGGAGGCGGCCGCCTGGGTGCGCCGGCACCGACGCCCGGCGCTCCTGCACCTGCGTACGGTCCGGCTGATGGGGCACGCGGGTGCGGACGCCGAGACGGCGTACCGCAGCCCGGCGGAGATCGCCGCGGACCTCGACCTGGATCCGGTGGCCGCCATGGCCCGCCTGCTGGTCGAGGCGGGCGTGGCCAGCGGCGAGGAACTGCTGGGCCGGTACGACCACGTCGGCTGGCAGGTGCGCCGCATCGCCGAAGAGGTGATCGGTGAGCCGAAGCTCACCGCCGCGGCCGACGTGGTCGCCCCGCTGGCGCCCAGACGGCCCGCACGGGTGGCCCGCGCGGTGGCCGAGGCGGCGGCCCGGGCCGGCGGACCGGGCGCGGCGGCACGCAACGAGACGTTCGGCGGCAAGCCGCCGGAGTTGGCCGGCCCGTTGACGCTGGCGCAGAGCATCAACGCGGCGCTGACCGACGGGATGCTCGACCACCCGGAGATGGCCGTCTTCGGCGAGGACGTGGCCGCGAAGGGCGGCGTGTACGGGGTCACCAAGGGCCTGCGCGACCGGTTCGGGCCGGCCCGGGTGTTCGACACCCTGCTCGACGAGACGTCGGTGCTCGGGCTCGGCCTGGGCGCCGGGCTGGCCGGGATGCTGCCCGTGCCCGAGATCCAGTACCTGGCGTACCTGCACAACGCCGAGGACCAGCTCCGGGGCGAGGCGGCCACCATGCAGTTCTTCTCGCAGGGGGCGTACCGCAATCCGATGGTGGTGCGCGTCGCCGGCCTGGCGTACCAGGAGGGCTTCGGCGGGCACTTCCACAACGACAACTCGGTGGCCGTACTCCGGGACGTGCCCGGGCTGGTGATCGCGGTGCCGGCGCGGCCGGACGACGCCGCCCCCATGTTGCGTACCTGCCTGGCCAGCGCGGCGGTGGACGGCAGCGTCTGCGTCTTCCTGGAGCCGATCGCGCTCTACCACACCCGGGATCTCTACCTCGATGGTGACGGCGAGTGGCTCGCCGGCTACGCGGGGCCGGGGGACTGGGCGGGTGGGCACGTGCCGATCGGCCGGGCCCGCGTGTACGGGGTGGGGTCTGCCGAGGATTTGACGATCATCACGTTCGGTAACGGCGTACGTCTGTCGTTGCGCGCGGCGGCGGCGCTCGCCGACGAGGGCGTCGGCACGCGAGTGGTGGATCTGCGGTGGCTCGCCCCGCTGCCGGTGGCGGACATCATCCGGGAGGCGTCGGTGACCGGCCGGGTGCTGGTGGTGGACGAGACACGCCGCTCCGGAGGTGTCGGCGAGGGAGTGATCGCCGCGCTGGTCGATGCCGGATATGTCGGTGCGGCACGGCGAGTAGCCGGAGTTGACTCATTTGTACCATTAGGTCCGGCCGCGCGTCAGGTTCTGGTCTCCGAAGAGGCCATTACCCAGGGTGCCCGCACACTCCTGGCACGGTAAATTCCGTTCCACCCGGTGCGCCACTTGCGCGGGGACGCACAACTGTGTGGACTTTGCCTGACGGCGTCGAACCGACGTCGAGCAGGGACGAGATGAGGAGGCACGCGACAGTGAGCGCGACCGCTGGTCAGGCCGCCGACGGGGTACGCAGCCTGGCGGACCGGTTCGGAATCGAGCCGGGCATGGTCGTCATGGAGATGGGGTACGACGAAGACGTCGACCACGATCTCCGCGACGCACTGACTGACCGCTCTGGAGATCTGGTCGACGAGGACACCGACGAGGTGGTCGACGCGGTACTGGTCTGGTACCGCGACGGCGACGGTGATCTCTTCGAGCTTCTCGTCGACGCCCTCGGCCCGCTGGCCGACAACGGGGTCGTGTGGCTACTCACGCCCAAGGCAGGGCGCGAGGGGCACGTCGAGCCGAGCGAGATCGCCGAGTCCGCGCCGACCGCCGGCCTCCAGCAGACCTCGACGGTCAACGCCGGCCGGGACTGGAGCGCCGCGCGCCTCGTTCTGCGCCGTGGGGCCAAGAGCAAGAAGTAGTCCTCCAGCCGCCGGGCGCCCCGGTGACGACGGGGGCAACCCGGTACCCCGGCGGTTCCGCCGCCGGGGTGGCTCATGTCGTCCCGATTCGAGGAGTTCCCGGATGCCGTTGACGGTCGGCGCGGAGGCGCCGGACTTCGTGCTGAAGGATCAGAACAACCAGGAGGTGCGGCTCTCCGGCTTCCGCGGCCGGCGCACCGTGCTGCTGGTCTTCTACCCGCTCGCCTTCACCGGTGTCTGCCAGGGCGAGCTGGCGGAGGTCCGGGACAACCTCGACGAGTACGTCAACGACGATGTCCAGGTGCTCACCGTCAGCGTCGACTCGGTCTACAGCCACAAGATCTGGGCGGACCGCGAGGGCTACCAGTTCCCGCTGCTCGCCGACTTCTGGCCGCACGGTGCGGTCGCCCAGGCGTACGGCGTCTTCAACGAGGTGGCCGGCGTCGCCAACCGGGGCACCTTCGTGATCGACAAGGCCGGCACCATCCGGTACGCCGAGATGAACATGCCGGGGGAGCCCCGCGACCAGCAGACTTGGCGAAAGGCGCTGGCCGAGGCCGCCGGCTGACCCGATCTGGCCACGCCGTGCGACCGGGCCGGCAGCGAGCAGGTAAGCTTGCCAGCCACCGGCCCGCCGCACGGGCGTTCCGGGCGCGTAGCTCAGTGGGAGAGCACTCGCCTTACAAGCGAGGGGTCGCAGGTTCGAAACCTGCCGCGCCCACCCATCAACACCAGCACGAATGCCGCCGACAAGATCTACCCCGGCAGCAATGACAGCAACGGTGGTCACGAGAGTCGCCCGTCGAGCTTGCCGAGTGCCTGGCGCATCGCGTCAAGGTTGGCGTGCGAGTAAATCTTTAGCGTGATCTTGACGTCGGCGTACCGGGCGATGGCCTGCACTACGTGTGGCGGCACGCCCAGCTCCATGAGCGAGGCTGGCCGGCTGCCAGCGGTTTCGGGTCTCAGGACCGGCGTGACAGGTCGGTCTCAGGACCTGCGTGACGCAACCGGCTGGGTGAGCTACGGCCAGTCGTTGGTTCTTGTGACGTGCCTTTTCGTGCGCCGCGACGCGAGAGGGGGAATCCCGACAAGCCTGATATCGCGACGGAGGTCAGGCCAAGGGTGGCTGCGGCTGGGATTGCTCGCGTGGCGCCGTACCCCGCACCGGCCGCGATGACTCCAGCGGCGATCGCCGCCGTGGACACCTGGGTCAACGTGAGCATCGGGAACACTCGTTCTGCCGACCGAGTGAGCGGGCCGATGACCACCATGGCGGCTAAGGCGACAAAGCCGGGCCAGATCATCCAACGAGCGTCGCTCGACCTGCCGGTGTCTACCGCGAACCAACCACACAGCAGCACGATCGCGACCGGGAAGGCCGCAAGGCTTACCGCGACCGCTACGGTGCGGCGCCGGATCCCCCGATATCCCCTGAGCGCGCCCCTTGCTGCGGCGCTGCCTGGATTCACGATGAGCGCTCGTTGGATGAGCTCTTTGAACCGTGCCGTGTCGCGATCGACCGCGAGGACATTCAAGGCGAGCAGGCTCAGTGCCTCGTGGTCATCGGGGGCGAGCTCCACTGCGCGCTTCGCGTCGGCATACGACTCCTGGTACCGGCTGAGCAGGTGGTGAGCCAGCGCGCGGTAGCGGTAGGCCACCGCATCCTCGGAATTGACCTCGATTGCTCGGTCGGCCGCGTCGATCGCGGCAGCTTCCTCGTCGAGCCCAATCAACGCGCCGGCGAGGCGGCGCCAGGCGACACCGTCATCCGGATGCGCAGTCAGATGTTCGCGCAGCAGTGCGACGGCGGGCTCGAACTGCTTGGCCAGAGCTAGCTCCCGCGCGCGGGCGACGGCATCGTCGCCGTTTCCGGACTCCGGCTGCATGCGGCTGCTCCTTGTCGCCCTCGATCAGCGGGCAAGGAAGTATCACCCACGCCCGCGATGTCGGTGAATGCGGGAGTGCCGCGCTGGTCTTGATACCGGTTTGTCATGCAGGTCCTGAGACCGGACAGCCGGCTGCCGGCGAAGTGGACGCTCCTATTGTTCGTCAAGTGGTGCCGTGGGTGGCTGGTTGAGCCCGTAGAGCTCGTTGAGGTCGAGCAGGTGATGGCCGAGTACTGATGCTGTTCGGAGGTTGAGCACGAGCACCATGAACAGGTTCGGGGTCCCGGACGCGATGAGGACATGCTGATGGATGCTGTCGGGCATCTGCCAGACGTTCGTTACCTCCTCGCGGCTGAAATCGTGGCCGGCGAAGTGATCGTGGGGGATGGCGTCGAAGTAGGGCCAGAAGTCGAATGGAGGAGGTTCGTCGACGTCGACTGGTGCTGGGGGTGTCCCGATCGTGGCGGTGAACTCGTCTGCCGTCAGTAGTCGCACCGGGTCATGGTGCCTGCTCTGTTGGGCGAGGTGCGAGATAGGTGAAGGCTTCACAGGCGATGTAGCGCTTGAGGCATCCCTGTGGTGCGGCGGGTGACGTAGTCCTTGGTGGGCTGGTGGCAGCGCATTCGGACGAGGGTGATGCGCCAGAGGGCGCGGTTGGCGTCGCGGTCGCCGCCACAGTGTAGGCGGTGGCGGTCGGTTCGTCCGGAGCTGGCCGGGATGGGCGCGACGCCGCAGAGCCGGGCGAAAGCCGCTTCGGAGTGCAAGCGGTGAGGGTTGTCGCCGGCGGTGACGAGGGCGGCCAGGCGGCTGTCGAGGTCATCGATCTCGGCTTGGAATGCGAGCCAGCGTCGGGCGAGGCTGCGCAGCGCGACTTTGGTGGGGGCCTGTCAGTTCGTTTGTGTAAGGGCCTGACCTGGTTGGTGATGTTATGCCTTGTCCAGGCGTCCGGGGAACATGATGTCGAACTGGTTCATG
>NZ_FTNF01000048.1 GCF_900156065.1 Micromonospora avicenniae
TCACCACCCACGCCTCATCGGTCAGTTCACCACGACGCACCACCGGCACATCGTCAACCATCAACCACTACAAGATCGACAGGACACGCCCTAGCCGCTCCAACAGCGGTCGGCAGTCGAAGGAGTCGCTGAGGCGCTTGAGTACGTCACGGGTCGCCTTCGACGAGACCTGGGTGTAGATCTCCATGGTCACGGAGAAGCGGCGCACCTCGTCTGCCAGGAACGCTGGAAGTTCCGGTGGTGCCACTTCCCGCCGATGGGTCATGTCCTTTCGCGCTCGTTGAGCCGATGAGTGAGGCCGGCACGGGGTGGGGCGCCTGGGATGTCGGCATCCGGCGGGTTGCCGCAGGCTTTCCCCACCCGTGGAGATGTACGAATCCGGGCCATCGTGGACGGAGAGAGCGGCCGTGCTGGGCCGCTTAGCGGATTCGGGAAATCGGCACGGCGGCCGGTGTGATCGAGAGCCGGCGGGATGTGACCCGCATCAGCGGCAGGAAGGCCGCTCGGCATCTCCGAAGTCGAGTCCAGCGATTCGGCAGGAGGCTGCGCTGGCGCGCTCAGCGATTGCCGGAGTAGCACCGGGTACCGACACGTCAACCCGTCGTGACTCCGCAGCTCCGGGCGGACCCGCTGGCTGCCGGCTCGTGCCTGGTCCCGCATGATGATTGGTACTTCGACGTCGCCTGATGCATACCGACTCAACAACGCTCGCCACCGTTGACGGTCGCGGTGATGTTGATGCGTTCGAGCCGCTGCATCAGGAGTTCCAGCTCTGCGCGGGTCCCCTCGATGCCGGTGGTAACCGCGAGCTGAGCCGTCGCCTTTGCCTCCGACAACGAGGTTCCGGCGTCACGGAAGACCTTCAGCAACGCCACGCGGCCAGGTCCCGTTATGCCTTCGACGGTGAGGCGTGCCAGCCCACAGCCAGCGATCAAGGCATCGCGGACCTCGGCCGGGGTGTCATCCCAGCCGAACGTCTCCTCCGTCGAGCTGCAGTGGGGACAATGGCACCAAGCGGTCCAGTGCAGCCGCTCGTGGACGACGCGCTGCGTCAGCTCACACGTCATCTCGGATCCGCAGTCGCCGCATGGACGGCTGACGTTCACGCCGTAGGCGATCACCGGCCACCTCTCGGGATCCGTTCAGCGATACCTGCTCCAGAACCCAGCAGTTGCGACTTCAGCGCGATCATCTCATCTGTCAGCCGAGGCAGCACCAGACGCCGTCCGACGCAGGGCAGCCGGATCCCGGTTTGTCTAGTCCCACCACATGCTTGACGGATCCGTCCCAAGAGATGCTTGTCGCTTGGGCCTAGGTCGCGTGGGGGTTCCTTGCGGGGAACCCGGCTCAGGTGTCGCTCGACTCTTGCGTACGGGTGCGGCAGCATGTGCCGGTGAGTTTCGACCTTCACGTGCTGGCCATCGACGCAGCGGTGAGCGACGACGCGGTGCGCGCCATGGTGAAGCGCTGCAGGAGCGGTCAGCATCCCGAGGGCGAGTTGGACGAACGCATCGTCGGTTTCTACGAGAGTTTGCGTGTCCGCTACCCCGACTTCCCGCCATACCCCGATGACTCGCCCTGGATGTCGATGCCGCTTGAGGTAGGTATTGATCATGTCAGCATGAGCATGAGCTTCGGGCAGCGCAGCACTCCCGCCCTCGAGCTGGTCGTGGATCTCGCAACGAGATACGGACTGACCATCTATGACCCGCAGGGCGGTGAGGTAACACGACCTCAGGATTGATGCCGGAGCACCGCTGGGCCGGTCAGTTGGTTCAGCCATCGAGGGCGACCTTGCGGGGCCGGTGGGCTTTGATCCGGGTGACCGGGTGGTCGTTGGTGCGGCGGATGGTGCGAAGGCCGTCGTCGCACTCGATGGCCAGCTCGGTGTCCGAGACGGTGATGGTGACGGTCTTGCCGGCATGGACGCGGCCGAGGGCGACTTTCTGCCAGGCGACCATGACCACGCCGCTGTTGGAGGCGCGGCGTTGGACCCGGACAGGTTCGGTCGAGGGTTGTGGGGGTGGTCCAGCCGGGCGGGCGCCTCGCAAGCCGATGATCTGCTGCGGGGTGAGCGGGTTGGGGCGGGTGCGCAGCAGCTGTCGGGTCTCGGGGTCGAAGAACGCCAGGGTGGCCGGGTCGATGCGGACGCCGACGCGGCGGCCGGCGAGGATCTCGGCGGCTAGAACGACCTGCTGGCCCAGGGAGACCTTCCCGTCCCGGTTGACGGTGCGGTCGACTTCCACGGCGCCCGGACGCCCGGCGGTGTCCAGTGGGAGCGGGGACGGGCCTGCGGGTCGGCCGCCCTGACGCAGCAGCATGGCCAGGTCCGCCACCGATAGGTGAGAGCGGATCGTCTTGATCCGGGAACCGGCGATGAGCAGGTGGATGACGTCGGTGTCGGCCCAGAATGTGACCCGCACGCCGGAGCGGGCGGGGCCGAGCCAGAACTGCTTGCCCGCGACTTGCAGGTTGCCCGATGGTGGCACGACGCGGTCGAACTCCACCGCCCCCGCCCCCGCCCCCGCCATCACCTGAACCGGCGCCGGGATCGGGACCGGCGGTGAGACGAGGGTCTGGTCGACGGGCTGGGTGAGCCGGGGAGGCAGCTTCATCGGCACGACCTGCTCCGCAGCGAGGGCGGGGGGTGAACCGGTCGGCGGGGAAGGCCATGTCCAGGGACTGGTGCGGCCGGTCGGTGTTGTATTCGTGCCGGAAGGCGTCGATGGCGGCTTGGACGGTGTTCAGGTCGGGCCAGACCGGCACGTCGTCGAGGAGTTCTCGGCGCAGGGTCTGGTGGAACCGTTCGACTTTCCCGGTCGTGGTTGGGGAGGCGGGTTGGGTGAGCCGGTGGATGATGCCGTTCTCTCGGCAGATCCGGTCGAACATCACCTCCCCGCCCTTGCCGAACCGGTCGGTGAACTGCTTGCCGTTGTCCGTGAGGACTTCCTCGGGCACCCCGAACCGTTGCAAGGCGTCGGCGAAGGCCAGGCAGACGGCCCGGCCGGTGGCCCGGCTGACGACCTGGGCGATGACGCAGAAGCGGGAATGGTCGTCCACCCCGGTGACGACTTTGGCTTCAGTTCCGTCGGCGAGCATGATTCCGCCGACGATGTCCATCTGCCACAACTCCATCGGCCGGGACTGCTGCCAGCGGACATAGTCCTTGCGGCCGCGGCGGCGCTTGGCCGGTTCGATCAGGCCGTGGCGGACCAGGATCCGATACACCGTCATCCGTGACGGCACCGGCTCGGGGCACCCGTGCCGGCCCAGCTCGAACGCGATCCGCCGGGATCCCCACCGCGGGTGGTGTCGGCGCAGCTCGCACACCAATGCCTCCATCTCCGCCGACGCCTGATGAGCACAGCCCTGCGGGCGGCGGGACCGGTTCTCCAACCCGAGCAGGCCCACTTCGGCATAGCGGGCCAGCCAGGAATGAAGGGTCTGCCGGGACACCCCGGTCCTGGCTGCCACCTCCACCACGGGTTCTCCTGCTTGAACGGCGAGGACCGCTCGATAACGCTGCTCCACGATCGACAACTCCACCAGTGCCAATCCCGACCTCCCCAGCCCGCGATGACCGCAACCATCACGCGATGAGGAAGCCGAATATCGATCATGTCAAGCGTCTGGTGGGACGCGAGTGTCAAGCATGTCCCGTGACGGGACACAGCCGACTGCCGCCTTGTGTGGGAGGACTTTCTGTACGTCTATCAAGGCGGCCCTTGACGGGCCGCACGCGCCGCCGCCTGGGCGCGCGTCCGTCGCTCCGCTGTCGCTCCACGCTGGCCGCGCAACACGCCCGGCGGCTGGCGCGGAGGGCGGAAAGCCCGGTGGGCCGCCGCAGAACGACAGGCCGTTGACCGGTGAGAGGTTAAGCCGGCAGCCGGCCGGGCCGCGCGGCCACGAGCCTGCGCGGCATAGGGAAGCGCATGCCGGCCGCGTCGGCAAGCCGGCGGTAGTCGCGGGGTTGCGGTTAGAGCGCCTCCGGCGGGGGCGCTCCGGCTCCAGGATGGCCGGGGCTCCGTCGGCGGGTCACGGTCCGTGGGTGGTTGCGGAAGGAGCCATCCCGCCTGCCATCGACCCGGGCAAGCCGAGCAGACGATCGCCCGACCCGCCAGCGTCCGAACTTGCGTCAAGGTCCGCTTGACATGGCGGGCCGGACGGCGGCCCGCTCCCCAGAGGGCGGGTCGACGGCAGACGGGATGGCAGCTAGATTGATGCGCCGGTTCGGGGTGCGTCGATATGGAGTGGTTATGGATCTCGGTTTTTGGTTGGGTCTTGCCCTGTCGATTCCCATTGGGGTTCTCGTCAATATTGCTACGCCTCAAATCCAAAAACGCATGGGCGAACGTAGCGAAAAGAAGCGCCAGCAACTTGCGGACAGATCTGCCGAGCATGCTGCTATCGTCGATTGGTTTGCCCAAAATCCAAATCTGTTCGTGGCGTATTTGATCCGGACAGGGTTTGAGTTCGTCGGGCCGGCAACCGTCATGGTCGCCCTAGCCGTCCTGTTTGTCATTGGAAAAGGAAATCAAGCGGACAACCCTGGCGATCAGTTCTGGAAAATCGCTCCCACGTTGGTTCTGCTGATAATCGCGCTAGCTGGGCACATGATTTTCCGAATCTTTGGCCGAGTGATTGGAATGTGGATCGACGTCCGAAACGCTGCTGGCTGGCCAGTTTCAACCGCCTTTCGTCTGCGGCCGCAGGCAACGTCGTCGACAGCAACCGAGCTAGACGACAGCGCGTCTGCAAGCGCGGAGACGGACGGTGCCCCGAGCTGACGATCGGAACGAGGAACACGGCTGCCTCGTGCATGAGCACGCGCAGGAGAACCCTCGTGGACGGTCCCCTGGTTCTGGAAGGCCAACCGAGTAACGGTCGGGGTGCCCGTAGCTGGACACCGGTTGGCGACAGCGGGCCACGATGCCATCATCTTGCCGACCCAGGCCGAGGGGTAGACCAGCGGGCATCGGGATGACAGGCACTTGCTCCTTGCGTCGACACCGCACACTGTCTCAGTGGACTCATTTTGGGCAGGAATTGTCGGCGCATTGGTAGGGGCGTTGGTTGGTGGTGCTTTTACAGCGATAGCGTCAGTTGTTCAAGTTCGGGGCGCGCTAACAGCAGCACGTATTCAGGCCGAGCATGCTGCGGCGAGCAGCCGAGCAGGTCAGGTTAGAGAACTCCGCTTGGCAGTAGCCTACGATGCGATAGAGGTTAATCACCATTTCTACGAGATCCTGTTGCCTCTCTTCCAGGAGCACAAGTGTGAACAAGACGCTAGCATTATTTGCGAACGCCCACTCTTGTCGCCAGCGTTCCAGACAGCCCTCAGGCGGCTTCAGCGGTTTATCGATTCGCGAGTAGCGTTGGTTCCTGACGATGTCGCGGAGTGTCTTCACGAGCTGGAAGAATGCACGAGCTCTCTTGCTGTGAACGACATCCAGGGCCTTGAGCGCTTCGCAAACGACGATTCGGAAGGCTGTCTCTACAAAGTCGTCCTGGACTATGCTTGCTGGTCCTCTGAGTCTGCCGGAGCGAAGCTGGCCAAGTTCCTCAAGGGTCAGGTCGAGCCGGTAGACGTTGCCGAGGCGGCGATCCTCACGGGCCTGAAAGTACCAATGGGCAGACAGCAACGAAGTACAGCAACCCTGCCCAGACGCTAGAGCTGAGCCCCCAGCCAGCCAGCGCCTGCGACCTGTTGACGAAGCCGCCAGCTCGCCCGGCAGTCCAGTCCATAGATAGAGGACAAAGCGCCCTGATGGCATCACTATTGCTTGACACGGGTCGATCCACACAGAGGATGGCTGCATGACCAAGCGACAGGAAGAACCCGAGTTTGACTGCGTAGTTGCTACGGAGTGGGGCTACTCGCGCCAGCAGCTTTGGACGCGTCTTTCGCCTGACGCATGGATCAGCGAAGGCTCGCCCGGCTACCTGAGCTGGGAGGAGTTATTGGAGCTAGGCGAGGTTGCGATCCTGACACCTGCCGATCAGGATGCGTACCAGGTGGGCCGGCGAGACGGACGTTTCGAAGTACTCCGCGAGGTTGACGCCAGCCTTCGGAAGATCGGCGAGGCTACCTACAAAATTGGAAGGTCGTAGAGCCAGCTTCGCCGCCTGATGACACGACCACCCCTGATGGGCCGGCTGGGGCACACCGGGGGTACAAGACAGTGCCAAACGACGTCAACCAACCACGAACGACGGCAGCCCGAGACGCCGAGTGAACAGGTGATGCGCGCCATTCCCGCTGGTGCCGGGACAGCGGCTCTAAGTTCCGCTTCAACGTCTGACTGTCTGGCTGGACGGCCAACTGGGTGACGGCCGAGGCGGCAGATGCCCGACGCCCGCCGCAGGCGGCAGTCGGCAGCCGCCCCAACGGGATGACCGAGTTCCATACTGCGGCATCCAAGCTTGACCACTCCCTTAACGACCGCAGTGGCCAGGTGCGTCACTGATCTCCCGCCGACTAGCCTGGTCCGAGCTACGCGAACCATAGTGGACATACCTGCTCGTATGCGCAAGGAGGCGGCATTGGCCAGCGTCGAGAGAAGCACGACAAGAAGCCGTTCGTGGTCGGCCTGGGCTGGATCACGCGAGGAACTCTTAAAGATTGGCGCCGAGCTGGAGAAACTGTACGAGCAGCGCCGGCAGGCCATTCTGGCTGAATACGATCGAGAAACCGATAGGATTGTTAAGGAGTGTCTAGATTCAGAGGATGAAATCCTTGCTCAGGTCCGAAACGAGAGACGCCAGGGCGATCGAGTGAATTACGAGAGCCGCTGGCAGTTCACAGTCACCTTGTCGGATGGGCCGGAGGAGGTGACGGGGCCAGTGCGGGAAGTCTTCCAGGAGTTCGATCGAAGGACGCACACGAAGGTTACGTTTAGCGGTGCCGCTGGTCCGGTTGATAAGGAGCGAGACCGTGTAAAGGTGGAGTTTGAGAAGGCGCACCCCGAAGCCGTGTTCCTCCATGTAAGATCAACGGACCCGGGATGGGCGCGGCAGGTCATGTCGAAGATGAGCGATGAAATCGGAATGGGCAGTCCTTGGTGGGCGTTCCTCTACACGCCACTGGGGCGGTCGCTCTATCGAGGGATCTCGTGGTCCGTAATCTATTTCTCGCTCTACTCGCTCTTTTCGCCGATATTTCCCTCCAAGGAAGATCCCGCATTTAATCAAGTCGTGGGAATCGTGGCGCTTCTCCTCGGTGCGCTACTCCTAGCGTGGGCGGTCAATAACAGGCGGTCCCTGAATTGGATGCTTCCCAGCTTTGAAGTCACCGATGGCGGACAGCCAACCGGAACGCGGTTCTTGCTGTATATCGCCGGACTTGCACTGGCATTCGCCGCTGGGATCATCGTCAACCGAATCAGCTGAATTGCTTACGCTCTCCGGCCGGCATGAGGGGCGTCGGGATACGGGATGAAATTAGGCAGGGCTACCGGCGGACAGAAGGAGGCGTGTGACTCTCTCTGACGACGGGGGCGAGCGGGCAGACGTCACCAGGCATCTGGCTGGACGAAATCGTGGTAGAGAATCGGCCCTCAGAGGTAGCCCGGGTGAGGCTGACGACGTAAGGCAGCCGGGAGGCGGCGAAAGCAACAGCAGCAGCCGGCGGCCAACGACACCGGACAGCGCAGTAGCCATGCTGCGCGCCACAGGGCGGCAGTCCGACAGCGCCCAACGGTGGGAAGCATCTACGTTCACACTGAAGTAGTCAGCCCTGTTGCTGCCGACAGCAACGGCGACAGCAACAGGGCCGGACAGCGAGAGCCGAAGCCAGCCAGCGACGGATCAACGCCCGACGTCAGAGACGTGCACGGACGGGGCCGGACGGAGTGCCCAGTACTTACAAGCGAGGGGTCGAGCGGCAAACAAAATCGCTCGTCGCCCGACCCCTCGGGGTGTGCCTGATCAACGCTGACAGGCCGCACCTTGCCCCTCGACGAAGCCTGGACGCTGGTTGGGCCCGGCTTGGTTCCCGAACCGACCCCCACGCAGACCAGGGAGGCCGCTCTACTGCGGTGCTGGATGCCCCGATGTTGATCGCAGCGAAGGTTAACGAAGTGGTCTGACGTGATCGGGTCGCGGTGCCTGGACCACTCGAGGCAGCCCCATCAACCGCTCGGCTGGGGCCGTCTCGGGGCCGTCTGCCGTCGCTGGGCCGTTGAACGCTGACCAACGATGATCAACGGCAACCGGTAGCGCCCGAAGAAGCAGCAGGCCAGCCACCATATGACGGAGGCTGGCCTGGTGGGCGACGGACGAGTCGACCTGTACGCCCGATTCAGTCGCGTAGGGTCCTGGGGTGCTTGATGTGACTTGGCTCGGGTCTGGATCATCACAATCTGCTCAATCTGCCCCTTGGTGGGCGGCTGTGGTGACTGCTGTGGTAGCGGGCTTGGTGGCGGCAGGAGCGTCCTCGGCGCTGCTTAGGCGTCAGTTGAAGGCGAAGCAAGGCGACGAGGTCAGGACGCTGGCGGTCGATGTAATCGCGGCATCACGCAAGCTATGGACCGCAGCCCAAGATTTGGAGTACGTGATCATAGAGATTCAGAGCGAACGGGCATCGGGTGGCTCGGGGCGCCTGGATCTAGAGGAACGGAGGCAAGATGCTTTCCGCGAGCGTCGCCAAGGGCGAGAAGCAGGACAGCACGCTGCGGCAGCGCTGGGACTACTAGCACCGACGCTAGAACAGCCCGCTCTGGCGGCACTTCAAGCCGCGGAACGATTCAAGCACGAAAAGGGCCAAGAGATGACGGCCGCGTATGAAGCCTTGGTGGCAGCATTCACGGATGCGGTCCGGGCCCACACCGGGACCAACGCAACACGCTGGCGGATGAGAAGCGACCGTCGTTGACTCTCCGTGGCACCCAGCACCGGCCGACGCGGATCGGCAGCGTGCGGCTGGCTCGCCCGTCGTGGCCGGCCTGACCGGGGCGGTGCTTACCGGCGAAGCGGGTTGGCGACGTAGACGCCTTTGCCCTGCCGGCCGTCGATCAGGCCCTCGGCCTTGAGCAGCAGCATGGCGGCGCGGATGACGGTGTTGCTGACCTTGTAGTGCTCGCAGAGGGCGGCGAATGAGGGCAGCTTGTCGCCCGGCTTCAACTGGCCGGAGCTGACCTGCTCGCGGATATCTCGGGCGACCTGTAGGTACGCAGCTTCAGACATGGTGGTGCTCCCAGCTTGGCGGCTGGTGCAAGCAGACCACACCTCAGGCTGGACTTACAACGCTATGTGTCGTAGCTGTTGACCCTGCGCACATTGCGTCCTAAGTTGCTCGTGGGGCCACCCAGCTTGGCGGCCGGGTCGTCCTGCCGTGGGTGCCCTGTCTCCGGACACGGCTGGCCGGGTGCCCACGGGATCCCAAGCGTCGGCGGGAAGCGTGATGACCAGACCGAACGATGCAACTATTCCGACCGCAGGTTCCGTGCGAGATACCGGCTACCACTACACACGGGACAACAGCCGGCGGCGCGTGTCGTACGACGAGTACGTCCTAGCGGCGGCACTGACCCTCGCCCGCCGGCACCAGCCCGTCTGGTCATGGCAGCACTGGCGGCGCATCTGCCGCTGCGGCGGTGAGCTGCCCTGCCGGAGCCGTCATCCCATCCCGATCAACCGCGGCCATTGGCCGAGCCAGGATGTGCCCCGATGACGACACACCTACCGGTGACACCGGCCTGGACCTGCGGTGGCTGCGGTGCCGACTGGCCCTGTCAAACGCGACGGTGTGAGCTGCGAGCCGAATACCAGCGCGCCCCGGTGTCGCTGGCGCTCTATCTGGCCGCCCAACTCGTCGACGCGGCCCAGGACCTGTCCCACGTCCCCGCCGGCCACCTGCACCACCGCTTCCTTGGCTGGACCCGGTGAGCATCCTTCGACCCGGCGACGAGAAGTTCCACTACAGCGACGGCTCTCACCGGTGGATCCCGCCGAACCCGGAGTACGACCAGGAGGTCTGGGACGAACAGGTCCGCCAACACAAGCATGGGCACCTGCGCAACGAGCGCCCGAAGGTCCGCATCCAGCGCCTCGTCTGATGCCAGCAGTACAGCAGCGAAGTACAGCAACCGTGCCAGCCGAACCGAGCTGACAGGCGTGTCAACAGGCCGTTTGACCTCGTATCAAGCCCGATCCGACCCGCTCGCCGAGAGTTCACACCGAAGAGATCACCGGTTTCGATCCCAGATTGGCGGGCGCGTCAGGAATGACGGAACCAGGCTCGGGCGGAGGCGGGAACCAGCACGAGCAGCGCCACCAATGCGCCGTACGCCATCGGCAGGAATCCGAAATCGCTGGACCCGAGCGAATTCAGCCCGGACAGCAGAAGCAGCACGCCGAGCACCACGGCCACGATCCGGGACCCACGCCAGCCGCGCCAGAGCCCGTACCCGGTTGACGCGCAGACGCCCACGCCGACCAAGGCGAGCAGTAGTACCGGCACCAGATTTCGGGCCTCGAACTCGGTCAGCACCAGGACGAGCAACCCGAGTGGTACCAGCGCACCAGCGGCAACGAGCAGTGCGGCGAGCAGCACCGGCCCGGGTGGCCGAGACGAGACCCGATCGCTCCCGTCCGGTGAGCTGCCAATAGCAGCGCGATTGCGATCAGCATCAATGCCCATACCGGACAAGCTATCCGACAAACGAGCGAGCGGCAGCACGCACGGCGGGTGGGATACCTATGGCAGGTTGCCGAGGAGTTCGTCTCACCCGGTTGGCGCTGTGGGCCGTCCTCGCCGGCGTGGATGTCCAGCGCATCCCCCGCGATCGGGAATCCACGCCTCCGGATACCTCAGGCAGGAGGAGGCGGCAACGCTCCCTGCGCATTTCTCCGCTCGGTCCTGGCCGGGCCAGTGGCCGCGCCGGTGTCGCCGGCTCTCTATTCGGCGCCCAGCTCGTCATCGCGGCTCAGGAGTTGGCTTACGTCCCCGCCGCCCACCTGCACTACCGCTTCCTCGGCTGGATCCGATGAGCGTCCTGCGACCAGACACGAGAGCCGACTCAGGCTGTTCCGGCAGCGTCCATACGTGCGTCAAGGCCCGCTTGACGACGTTGCTGGCGGGGAGATTCCAGGAACCTATCGCGACCTGGGCCGCCCGGCAGCAGAGCCGGCAGCCGGAGCCGTCGGTGGGATCACCGACTCGCAGGGCGGGCCTGGGTCAAGCACCTGCGGCGTGAACGCCGTCCGCTGCCGTCGGCGGGGGCGGACGCCTGGCGCGATTGCTGGAAAGTATCTGGACGATAGCTGCGCGTGTATCTCCTCTCTCTAGCTTGTACCCGTTGTATTGGCTCTGGGGCGGAGGGTGGCGGGTGGCTAGACGATGGCGGGTTCCCGTGGTCGGGGGTTTGGCGCTTGTGCTGGTGGCGACGCTTGGTGGGATGGAGGCCCTGCCGGGCCAGGCTTCCCGCCCCGCTGACCAGACGGCCAGTGCAGAGGACGGAAAGGGTCTTTTCGGCCGGCTGGGCGATGCTGCCCGGGGCATGGTCGGTGACGGGCCGAGCCGGCCGAGGCCGGAGGTGATCAGCGCCGGCCTGTCGGTGCAGGAGAAGG
>NZ_FTNF01000036.1 GCF_900156065.1 Micromonospora avicenniae
CCGACAGCCGCAACATCACCTGGGCCGTCGACAAGCAGGGCAACGGAGTCGCCTACGTCGACACCGACAACGCCGTACACGTCCTCGACACCGGCATACCCAGCACCAAGCCCACGATCGGCCTCTCGTACGTGAGCGAGTGGTCGTTCCCGCGGACCGGCAACCAGCAATGGCATGCCTCGATCTACCCGACTCGTCCGCTCTCCTCCTGGGAGCTGACCGTCCGCCGGAAGTGGACCGGGGAAGTGGTGCATCGGGCGACCGGAACCAATGCTCGGACGTCGGTCTCCGACAACTGGGACGGCCGGCTGCCATCGGGCGAGTTCGCCCTGAACGGGGCGTACAGCTGGACGCTGACCGGCAAGCCGACCGAGGACTCCGCCACCACGACGATCGGGTCCGGCGATTCCGTGATCAGCTGCGGCTCCTTCCCCTTCCGTGGCTACGCCTGCGACGGGGGTCCCGGCCTGCTCGGCGTCAAGTCGACCGGGGAGGCGAGCTGGTACGGAACGCGGCCGCTGTCGACCACCCCGAGCCAGCTCTACAACAACGGGTACACCGAGGACTGGTGTTTGAGTTGTTCGGGGGCGGCGCGTACGTCGGCGCTGGTGCCGTTCGGTGATTTCAACGGCGACGCCTACCCGGACCTGCTGGTCCGTGACGGCAACGGCGGTATGAAGGCGCATCTGGGTATCGGTCAGCTCGACTTCGGTGGCCGGCAGACGGTGAGCCTGGGTGCGGGTTGGATGATGTACAAGTCGATCCTCGCCCCCGGTGATGTCAACAGCGACGGCCACGACGACATCCTCGGCGTCGACGCGGACGGCAAGCTGTGGCTCTACACCACCACCGGTAAGGGCGGGATCAACCCGCGCGTGCAGGTCGGCTCCGGCTGGAACATCTACAGCCGGATCCTCGGCGCCGGAGACCTCAACGGCGACGGCCACGGTGACCTGCTCGGCGTCGACGCCACCGGCGTCATGTACGCGTACTTCAGCAACGGCGACAAAGGCTGGAGCAGCCGGGTGAAGGTGTTCGCCGGCTGGAACATCTACAACTCGATCGTCGCCATCGGCGACCTCGACGAAGACGGCCGCAACGACCTCGTCGCCCGCGACCCCGACGGGGTCCTCTGGTCCTACGCCGGACTCGGCAACGGCTCCTTCGCGCCACGGGTCAAGGCCGGCTCCGGCTGGAACATGTACAAAATCATCATCTGAGGCCTGTCGGCTCGTCGAACGCCCCCGGACACCAGCACGGTGTCCGGGGGCGTTCCTCGTTCCTGGCGGCCGGAGCGGGGCGGCCACTGTCGGCCGGGTGCACCGGCGCCGCGGTCGCGGCTCGCTGCCACCTGCCCGGGATGGACCACGTTTCGCTCCGCCTCGCCCCGGGAATGCCGCTGCCCGCCTCGGGACCGCGGAAGGGACAAGACCATGAGCGAAGCCCGCCCACCGTTTCCGCCGTTCGACCTCGACAGCGCGCTGGCCAAGGTGCAGGCCGCTGAGGATGCCTGGAACAGCCGAGACCCGCACCGGGTCAGCCTCGCCTACACGGAGGACTCCGTCTGGCGTAACCGGGAGCAGTTCATCACGGGCCGCCCGGCGATCGTCGAGTTCCTCACCGCGAAGTGGGAACGCGAGCTCGACTATGTGCTGCGTAAGAGCCTGTGGTGCTTCCGGGACAACATGATCGCCGTCCGTTTTCAGTACGAGTCGCACGACCACGACGGTCAGTGGTTCCGCAGCTACGGCAACGAGCTGTGGGAGTTCGACGAGAATGGGCTGATGCGCCGCCGTGAGGCCAGCATCAACGATGTGCCGATCAGTGCGGACGAACGTCGCCTCTTCGGGCCGCGGCCCGAGAACGAGCGGGGTGCGGGTCACGACATCCCGCTGCAGTGACCACCGAATTTATGTCGAAACTGGCGTTTGAACCACCTGGCGAGGGCCATATCGCCGCTCTCCCACCGGTGGCTCCTCGGCGCCTGACGTCAATCCGCATTTCGTCAGGGCAGCGCTGCTGACCAGGGGATTCAGCCGATCGTTGAACCGGGGGCACCTGGGCCGCGTGTAACGATGTGGCGAGTTCCGGGTCGTTCCGAAACGGGTGTCGCCTGGGCCACACCAGAGGCACAATTATTTAGTATAGCCCGCTATAGCGAAGTAGTCTCGGCGGCATGACAACGGCACAGGATCCCCGCTCCGTGATCGAGACTCGGCTCACCCACGGGACGCATCGCCAGGCGACGACGCTGCTGGCCGAGGCCGCGATCCGCCCCAACGCTGACAGCGCTCACCTCACCGAACTCCGCGACTTCCTGGTGGCGACGCTGCGCCACCACCACGAGAGCGAGGACAACGATCTCTGGCCGCTGATCGAGTCTGTCGCGCCCGGGACCTCCGAGCCCCTCAACGCCCTGAGCGACGAGCACCACGCCCTGGACGACGCCCTCGACGCGCTGGAGGCCGCACCGGTTCCGGCGGACGGCGACCGGCGGGAGTTGGCTGCCGCTGCGGCCACCGTCCGGGACATCGTGCACACGCACCTCTCGCACGAGGAGCCCCTGCTCTTCCCTGCGCTCGAGGCGCACGTGTCGCCGGAAGCGTGGGAGGCCTTCGCGCTCAAGGTGATCGCCACCACGCCGCCGGCCGGCGCGAGCCTGCTCGTCGGCTTCTTCGACGAGGTCGGCACCCCGGAAGAGGTCGCCATGATCCTCTCCGCGCTCCCGGCGCCCGCCCAGGAGCTCGTTCCCGCCATGCGTGCGCACTCGGCCGCGGTGATCGCGTCCCTGCGTAAGGCGTGACCCCCGGTACGTCGAACGCCGGATGACGGCGGCTGGGCGCGTTGACCCCCGCCGAGGCGGCGCGGACGCGCCCGGTCGCCGTCCGTAGCGCCCCGCCGGAACGTCGAACTCAGACGAACAGACAGAACGGATGGCCGGCGGGATCGAGGTGCACCCGTACGTCGTCCTGAGGTTGGAAGTCCGCCACGGCGGCGCCCGCGGCGACCGCGTGGGCCGAGGCGGCTTCGAGGTCCTCGACCGCGATGTCGAGGTGCGCCATCATCCGTGGGTCTCCGGGCCCGGCCGGCCAGACCGGCCGGACGTACGCCGGCTCGCTCTGAAAGGCCAGGCCGGCCCCGCCGTCGGGGGCTCGAAGCGTCACCCAGTCGGGCTCGTCCTCGTGCCTCGACCAGCCGAGCAGACGTTCGTAGAACGCGGCCAGTTCCCGGGCGTCGGGTGCGTCCAGCACCGTGGTCGTCAAGACCAGCCGGGGTCGATCCGTCATACGGCTGTCGTACCCGGTCGGCCCCCCGCCTATTCCCCGCACCTCACCGCCGCGCCGGCGCCGAGCCCGCAGTGCCGCCTGGAGCCTCCGGTGCAGCGGCCGAGCGAGCGGTCCTCAGCTCGGGTCGCGCCGCCAGAACTGGCGTGGTGCGTACCCGTCCCGGCGCAACCAGTGTTCCGTGTAGACGATGCGCTCCGACTCGACCACCACGAGCGGGTCGACGGGCGGCTCGTCGAGGGCCCGGGAGCGCTCGACGTGGTCGGACTGCCAGCGAACGGCAGGCCAGTAGTGCGCTCGTTCGGGGTCGTCCGGCGCGAACACGCGGGCGCGACCGAAGACCTGCACTCCTCGGCTGCTGGCCTGACCGACCAGGGGCGCGAAGACGCCGATCGAGACCCGTGGGTCCGCCGCGATGTTCCGCATCTTGGGGGACGCGGCGGCGGCGGTGAACATCAGTGCGAAGTCGAGGTGGAAGTAGCGCACGGGTGTCGCCAGCGGACCATCCGGCCCCGACGTGGCGATGACGCACATGTTCTGCGACGACAACAGGTTGAGGATGCGCTCCTCGAGGCGGTGCCGGTCGAGCCGTTCGGTGGGAGCTGGGCCGGCCAGCCAGGGATTGGTCACGGGCATGGTTGATCTTGTCATGTGGAGCGACGCGGATCGGCCCAGGGTTTCCCGACAATCTCTGAACCGTTTCGGGGCGGGCTCCGTGTGGATGCCGAACGGCCTCCGGACGTACTGGGGCCGGCTAGAACCTGGAGATTCCACATGATGCGCAAGCACCTGGTGCCCCTCGTTGCCGTGATGGCGGCCGGCCTCGCGGCGCTGACCGCGTGCAGCTCGACCCCGGAGGCACCGGCCCCGGCCCAGGCCTCCACGCCGGCCAGTAGCCAGGCCGCGGCCCCCGCCGACGGTACGGGCGCCGGCGACCTCTCGCTGCTTCCCGGTACCGCGAAGTCCAACAACTCCACCCCCGGCATGGGCGACTGGGCCGTGCCCAACGGCGGCGTCGCGACCGGCGAGACCCTGCAGAACGCACAGAAGTGGGTTCAGCTGACCGCGAGCAAGGCCGGCGACCTCGACCCGGTGGTGGTGAACGGCGCGGGGCTCACCCTCTACCGCTTCGACAAGGACAGCAACAACCCGCCCACCTCGAACTGCAACGGGGACTGCGCGGCGACCTGGCCGCCGGTGACGGTCACCCCGGGCGGGAAGATCTTCATCGCGGGCATCAAGAAGTCGGCGGTCGGTACGGTCCGGCGTGCCGACGGCACCCGGCAGGTCACCATCAACGGCTGGCCGGTGTACCGGTTCGCCAAGGACACCAAGCGCGGTGACACCCTCGGCCAGGGCGTCGGCGGCACCTGGTTCGGTGTGACCCCGACCGGCGGCAAGGCCGGCGTTTCCGACGGCGGTCAGACCACTCCGGACAACGGCGACGCGACCGCGCCGCCGGCCACCAGCGCCGTCTTCTTCGACGACGCCAACTTCAGCGACAACGGCGCCTCCCAGGGTGTCGCCGGCAAGAACGAGTGCCAGAACCTGGCCCGTCCCGGCGTCGCCTCCTCCGTCGCGGCCCCCGGCTCGCTGAAGATCTGGACGGGCCCGAACTGCACCGGCAAGTCGCAGGTCATCAACGGTGACGTCAGCAACCTGGCCACCATCGGCTTCGACGACGCCGTCGCCTCGGTCCGCTTCAGCTGACCTTCCGACCCTCACCCAGCGGGTGTGCCGGTCCGGTTCTTCGCCGGGCCGGCACACCCGTTTCCGTGTCCGCGCCGCGCCGGTGGCCCCCGACGCGCTCCCGGCCGGCCTCCCCCCGAACCGCGGCACCGCGACGGTGCCGCGACGCAAGAAGGTGCTGGAAGATGACGTTTCGCAACAGGCGAGCGGTGAGCGGTAGGCGGGCCTTCGCCCTCGGCGGGGTGGCCCTCGGGGTGGCGGCTCTGCTCGCCGGTTGTACCCGGACCGTGGACGGGACCGGTGGCGCCGAACGTTGGAGCGCCACCAAGGTCGCCGGGCTGGAGATCACCACTGGCGAGAGCGGGCCTCGGGCCGGGGTGCCCGACACCGGCCTGGTCGCCGACGGTAGCGACGGCGGCGAGCTGGACCGGCTCGCCCGCAACGCCGTCGACGATGTACAGAAGTACTGGGCGGACGAGTTGCCCGCCGTCTTCGACCGCCGTTTCGACCCCGTCACCCGGCTCATCTCGTACGACTCGACGGGGCCGGGCGGCATCGTCTGCAACACGAGCACTGCCGGCGCGGTGAACGCGTTCTACTGCTCCGGGGACGACTCCGTGGCCTGGGATCGGGGACAACTGCTTCCCACGCTCGACGACTCGTTCGGGCCGATGGCGGTGGTGGCCGTCCTCGCACACGAGTTGGGCCATGCCGTGCAGTTCCGGCTCGGCGCGGTCGACGCCCGGACCAGCTCCATCGTCAAGGAGCAGCAGGCCGACTGCTACGCGGGAAACTTCTTCCGCTGGGTGGCCGAGGGAAACGCTCCGCATTTCCAGCTGTCCACCGGGCCCGGCCTCAACCAGATCCTCGCCACGCTGTTCTTCATTCGCGACGGCGCCGACACGGGATTCGACGCCGAGGGGGCGCACGGCAACGCGTTCGACCGGGTCTCGGCGTTCCAGTTCGGCTTCGGTGACGGTCCCGCCCGGTGCGCCCGGATCGACGAAGCCGAGGTGCGGCGGCGGATCACCCAACCGGCCAGCGGGCAGGCGTCGCCGACCGGCGAGGTGGCCGGCAACCTGCCGGTCGACCAGGGTTCGCTGCTAGCCCTTCAGGAGACGCTGCGCGCCGCCTTCGGCCGCTCGGGGGCCCGGTGGCCGGCGATCAGCCAGTCCGTTTCGTCGTGCCCCGAGGTGACCGTCACCACACCCGCCTCATACTGCCCGGCCACCAACACCGTCGGGCTCGACGTCGCTGAGCTGGCTCGCATCGGTACCGACCCTGACCAGGGCGCGGGTGGGATGGGGGACTTTGCCGCCTTCGCCGAGGTCGCCTCCCGGCATGCGCTCGCACGGCAGCATGCGGAGGGTTATCCACTCACCGGGCTGGCCACGGCGCAACGCACGGCGTGCCTGACCGGTGTCTGGGCGGCGACGATCGTGGTGGGCCGGGGAGCGGTCCTGCAGCTCTCCCCCGGGGACCTGGACGAGGCGGTGGCCGAGATGCTCGCGCCGCGGAGCCTGATCGCCGCGGACGTCAACGGCGGTGGTATTCCCTCCGGGTTCGCCCGGGTCGAGGCGTTCCGTGACGGCTTCTCCGCCGGGGAGACCGCACCGTGTCTGCAGAAGTACCGGTAGGGCCTGCTCCGCGGGCGCGCCGGTGAACCGTACGGGCCCGCCCCCGACCGACGACTCGGCCGGGGGCGGGCCCGTTTGGCTACAGCCTTACGCGGGCAGCTGCACGCTGGCGTACTGCTTGCCGTCGGTGGTCTCCACCCGGATGCTGTCGACCTGGTCCGGGTCGATCAGGGCGCTGCCGTCGAGCGTGGTGCCGTCGGCTGCCCCCTTCTCGGACACCAGCCAGCTGCCGGCCAGCACGCTGCTGCCGTCCTTGCCCACGACGAGCAGGCGACAGCGCGCCCCCTGGGGGACCCCGGCGACCGCGGCGTTGACCCGTACCCAACCCGCTGCCGGGGTCACGGCGACGGTGATCCGGGCACCGGTGGCCGGGTCGGACGCGCTGGCGTAGCGGGTGGTCGGGTCGGCAGCGGTCACCGAGGTGGACGGCCCTGGCTGCGCCTCGATGTTCGGGGCGTCGCCGGTGGTGTGCCCGAGGACGACGCCGCCGGAGACGGCTGCGGCGATGACGACCGCCGCGGCGGCGCTCATCATCACGCCACGGCGCTGGCGCCTCCCGGTCGATTCACTCCGGACCTGCCGCAGGGTGCGCTGCAACATCAGGTCCCCGCCCTCCGGCGGGCCGTCGAGCAGCATCGCGTCCGGCACCGCTTGCAGCGCCATCGTCCATTCCTGGAGAGACTCGACCTCGGTCCGGCACTCCGCGCAGCCCGCCAGGTGTTCCTCTACCTGCCGGACCTGCTCGTCGTCGAGCGCGCCCATCAGATAGCCGCCGATGTCCACGTGGTCACCGGCCGGCATCGAGCTGTCGGATTTCATGAGGCAGACCGTTCCACCCCGGTTGGGCGTCCCGCGACATCGCGCAGCGCCCGGAGTGCGTAGTAGGAGCGTGACTTGACCGTGCCCGGCGGGATACCCAGCGCCTTCGCGGCCTCCGCGACTGTACTCCCGAGTAGGTATACCTGTTCAAGTACCTCACGGTGCTCGCGCGAGAGGCGGTTGAGGGCGTCCATCACGACCATCGACGTGACCACCTGGTCGGCATGGTCACGCTCGATCGCGACGTCCGTCGGGCTCTCCGCGACCTCGGTCGGCCGCGCCTTACGGGCGCGCACCGTGTCAGTGACGATGTTGCGTACCACGGTTAGCAGCCACCCCCGTACGGAACCCTTGCCGTTGACGAGGCTGTCCGGGTGCCGCCACGCTCGTACCAGCGCCTCCTGGACCACGTCTTCCGCGGCTGCGCGGTCCCGGGTCAACTGAGTCGCGTACGCGAGCATCGCGCGCCCGTGCTCCTCGTAAAGGGATCGGACCAAGGCCTCGTCTGCTACTGCCTGCCGACGAACGGGCCTCAACCCCGCCATAAGTACCACCCTCTGTTGGCCCAACGACGCCGGTTCCCACCGGTGCCCACAGGTCACCAGGATGCCTGCCGCGTTCCTCGTTACGGGAGATCGCGGACGAATGTGTATTTCTGCTCACGTTGTTGCGCCGTCAACTACCTTGGCCGGCCGGCGCGGCGGCCTTGGCGCCGTCCGGGGCCACCACGAACCAGAGCCCGTCGGTGCCCTGCCCAGAGATCTGTCCCGGCACCTTGTCGTCCGCGAAGCGGTAGACCGGCCAGCCGCCCACCGTCACCTGCTGACTGCCGTCGGCACGGGCCACCGCGCCGAGTTTGGCGGGGTCGAGGTTATCGAACTTGATCTTCTCGTTGGCCAGCACCGGCAGCCACTCCAGGAGGCACCCTTCGGTGCAGTTCGATCGGGGTGGCGACGAGCTGTCCCGGTCGAACCGGTAAAGAGTGAAGCCCTGCCCGTCGAGCACGATCGGACCGAGTTCCGGGTTCTCTCCGAGCTGCACCGACGCCGGCCAGTACCCGCCGTCGGGGCTGCGCTGCCCCAGGTCGTTCTTCGGGTCGCCGCCCTCTGGCTGCTGCGCCGCACCGGTCTCCGACAGCTGGGTGCCGCCGCCGGCGTCCGGCTGGGGTAAGGCGACCGGGTTGGTCACCGTGGTGGTGCACCCGGTCACGACCAGCGTCACGGCCAGTGCCAGGGAGCCGAGCAGCGTACGGGGTATCAGTGCCTTCATCGCCACACCAATCGATCGACGGGTTCGGACAGGAGGGGCCGGTCAGCCACGAAGGCCGGGGACGAGCCGGCCGCGCGGCGTGGGACGGTCGAGCTGGAGCCCGAGCACGCCCACGTCGAGCGACCCGTCCGAACCGGCTTCGAACCGCCAGGCGGCGTTCGGTGCGTCGCCGACGACCAGTACCGCCGCCGTACTGCCCGAGACTGCCGCCAGCGCGCCGAGACGTTCCAGCTCGGCCGGCGGGATCGGAGCGGTCACCACCACCAGGTGATCACGCAGCACCCCGGTCTGCTGAACGCCGTCCACGCCGTCGTCGGAGGGCGGCAGGACCGCCTGCAGATCGAGGGTGACCCGGACCCGATCCGGGACCGGCCACGGGGGAGGCGGCGGACCGACCACGTTCATCGCCACGGACGCAGCCGCGGGATGACGGCTGATCTCGTCGAGGAACGCCCCGGCGATGCGCATGCCGGCGTCCCGGTCCCCGGTGAGCGCGACGATGCCCGGCGCGCGCCCCAGGTTGACGACGGCCAGTTCGCCCCCGACCGTCCCGACGGTGGCGAGCAGTGGCAGCTCGGTGCTGTCGTCGGGGTTCTGGTCGAGCTGCCAGCTCGGCGCCTCCCAGATCGCACCCTGCTGCCGCGCCTGCCACGGAGACGGGGCCTCCGGCAGTGCCGGTGCCAGTCGCAGCGAAACCCGGTCCGGACCGATCAGCGCCGCGTACACCTGGGCCTGGTCGGCCTGCCGGGCTAGCTGCCGCAGCGCGCGGTCCAGGACCGCCCGGGAGCCGGGTGCCGGCGTGGGCGTCGGCTGCGTGACTTCGGTCGCGCGGCGGCGGCTCAGAAGGATCGGCACCAGTACGACGACAGCCAGCACCACGAGCGCGCCCACGCCGAGGAGCACCACGGTAACCGGTCGCATACCGAGGATCAGGGTTTCGCCTTCCTCGGCGGGTGGCGCCGGTTGTGCCGCGCCCGGTGCGGTCGGCTGCGGCCGGCCGGCCACCGGCGCGTCCGGCCGCTGGCCGGCAGGCTGCTGCCCGTCCGGCGGGGCAGCCGTCGGCGGGGTGCCGATCCGGATCTCGCCGGAGGTCGCGCCCTTGGGAAGGACGAAGACCCAGCCGGCCCGAATCGACTGCGACGGTTCGGTCAGCGCGAGACCGTCCGGCTGTGTCCGCCCCTTGTTGAGTTCGAAGAGTTCCGGCCAGCGCCTGCTGTCCCCGAGCACCCGGTCGGCGACCCCGGGAAGAGTCAGGTCACTTTCCGTGCCGGGTTGTCCCGGCACCACCCAGTACGGCACGGCCGGCTCCACGGCGCTCGCCGTGCCCGCGGCCAGCGGTAGCGCCAGTAACACCAGCGCGGCGGCGACGGCCAGCAGCCGGCCCCCCGCCGCCCGCGACGGACGAGGTGGGGCGGTACGGAGCCTGCGCATGAATACCTCACTCACAGCGGATGTCGTGATTCGTACGGGTGAGCCGGACGCGCGGACGTCGGCCGATCCGAACACGTATGCAGGGCCGAACGGGTTCAGCGCGGGCTCGGAACGGTGGAGGACCCCGGGCCCGTTCGGCGGTGACGCCGCCAGGTCCCCGCGGAGTGGTCCACCGGAGGTCAGTCGGTTCCGGTGACGGCCTCGCGCAGCGCGTCGGCGAACAGTCGCATGGAGGCGGGTCCGCCCGGGTTGAGCAGCACGTCGACGCCCTCGGGCAGCAGCTCCACCAATTCGGCACTATTGACCTGCCGCCAGCCCGGTGCCTGCACCCGGAGTTGGTCCGCCGCGCCCGTGGCGACCAGGACGCACGGCGCGCCGTCCGGGGCGGGTGCCACGATGACGCGATCCTCGTCGTCGACCGCGACCTCGGTGAAACTGTCCCGCATCGCGAGCAGCACCAGGTCAGGCTCGGCCCGACCCGCCACGACCAGCTTCGCTGCCGCATCGACCGGTCCGGTCGGTGAATCCGGGCTGCCAGGCAGGTAGAGCGGGTTGGGCTCGAACGCTCCGACGGTCCCGTCGTCGTTGACGAGCCAGCCACCGACGATCGACCCCACCGGCGGCAACGCCCCGGCCTGGTCGTCGACTTCCGGTGGCGGTGACCAGTCGACGTCCATCAACAGCATCCAGTTGCGGTCGAAACCGGCGTCGTCCTGTTCGCTCACTTACCCGCTCCCTTACTGCTCTTCAATTCGACGAACTTGCCCATGTTCTCGACCCCGATCTGGCCGATCGTGTGGCCGGGCGCCGTTGGGTGGGGGTGGGCGCCGACGAACACCGAATCGGTCGCCGCGAAAATCTGCCGGTTGTCACCGAAGCCCTTCATGGCGTCGGCGAACGCCTGCCCGCCGGTGCCCGACGTCTTACCGAAATTGCAGGAGAGCAGCGTGATCGGCCCCTGCGGATTCGCCTGCGTCAGACTCTTGAAGTCCTGGTTTGCATTCAGCACCTTGGCGAACTGGCCGCCCGGTAGCTGGATCACCTTGCCGTTCTTCAGCGAGACGAACGCGCCCTGGGGGGTCCCGTGCGCGACGACGAAGTTCGGGTCGGCCTTGGACCCGTTCCACGGCGCCGGCTCGAGCCGCTCCTTCGACGCGTCGAACTGGAACTTCATGTCGCGCCCGTCCGGCACACTCCGGAACACGGCCGACTGAGGGAAGCTCTTCCCGTTGGACATGGCCATGTTGACGTCCGAGGCCGCGAACTTGTGGAAGTTGAAATCGGTGTCCCTGGTACGGAAGAGCACGCCGACCTGCTTGCCGCCACTGTCGAACATCTCTTCCGACTTCACGTTCTTGGCGCTGGAGACGACGAGGTTGTTCTTGTCGTCCCAGCCCACGATGGTGTTCTTGTCGAACTTCCCGCGGATCTTCGCGTACTTGATGGTGGCGTTGTTGCGGATGGCCTTGATCTTGGCGGCGGCCGGGTCGAGCTTGCCCTTGATGACCTTGCCCGGGCCGAGGGCGTGGAAGGCACCGCCCGCCGCCCCGCCTGTGTCCAGGTTCTTGGTGCCGGTGGTGGTCGGCACGTCGGTGAGTTGTTTGGTGCCGGTCTTGATGCCGTCTTTGATGGTGCCTTTGAGGGCGAACTTCATGACCTTGCCGACGAGGCGGCCGCCGGGCACGAGTCCCAGTGCCAGTCCGCCCGCGGCGAGTCCGATTTCGGCGGGGTTCCCGGTGAGAAGAGCCGCGCCGAGCTCGATCGCGCCGGACAGGAACCCGATCGCCTCACCCAGGGGCGGGAAGATGAAGAACGCGATGGTCGACAGCACGTCGAGAATAGTGGTGAGCCACTCGATGACGGTGCTGCGGAGGAACTCGATGAACGCCTTGAACGCTTCGGCGATCTTCTCCCAGAGGGATCGCTGGGGGGCGTCCTTGGCGAGGTGGCGCAGTTCCTCGGCGGCGGTACGGGCAGCCTGATCGCGTAGCGCGGTCGCTTGACCCAGCAGGGACTTGGCCTGGTCCAGTGCTTGGCGGGCATCGTCGGTGCGGCGTTGGGCGGCGGCGAGATCGTCGTCGGCCTTGTCCTTGGCATCCTTGGCGGCGTCCGTGTCGCCGGTCAGCGCGGTGAGCGCGGCCTGCGCCGACGAGACGGCCGCTTGCGCCGAGCCTTGGTCGGTGGAGGCCTGCCGGGCCTGCTCCAGGGCGCGCAGCGACATGGTCTGCGCCTCTTCCAGGGAGGGCAGGTAACGCAGGTACGCATCGGCGGCAGCGGCGTAGGAGTGCGCCATCTTGTCGAGTCGGGGCGGCAGCTTGCCGACCAGATCCTTGAAAGCCTCCATGGCCTTGCCCTGCCCGACGTCGATCTGACCACCCGAGGCGAGCAGGTCGTGCGCCTCCTGGGTGGTTCGGGCCAACTCCTGGTAGGCGCGAGTGATCTCCTCAAAGGACTCCGGATCACCCGGCACCGGATCCGAGTCGAGCTCCAACACCGACCACTCAGCCGCTCCTGGACGCGCCATCATTCCCCCAACACACCCTCGGAACTCCATACGCCCCGATCGCACGTCAGGGGCGACCCGAACACGTAGCAATGACGGAGGCGGTTCACCCCCCGGTGGCGCTCGCTCGCCGACCATGTCTGGTGAATGCTCATCCGCCTCTCCTGTTCGCCGGTCGCATGTCGGACGCCTACTTGCTGAAGTCGGGCAACGGGTCGCCGAAGTCCAGGGGCGGAAGCTGCGGCGGAGTGGCCGAAGAGGAAGTGGCTGCCGGAGGGGGAGACGGGTGGCTGCCACCGGGAGAGACCAGTGGGCGGAACTCACCCTTGTTGGAGACCGCGATGGTGGCGAAGTCTCCGCCGGGGAAGCCGACGTTGCCCTGGAAATCCTTCGGCCGGGTGGTCCACACGGTGTCGGTGGCCGCGTAGATCTGCCGGCCGTTGCCGAGGTCCTGCATCACCTTGCTGAACTCCGGGGCGACCTTGCCGTCCTTCGCCCCGAAACTGCAGGCGATCATGGTGATCGAACTGTCCGGGTTGGCGCCGGCCGCGTCCTTGAACACCGCATGGTGGTTCAGGACCTTGGCGAATTCGCCACCCGATACGTTGACCGTCTTGCCGTTCTTCAACTGCAGCCCGACGTCCTTGGCGCTGCTGTGCGCCATGACGAACATCGGCTCGTTCGCCTCGCCGGCCCAGGGTGCGCGGCGGAGCTGGTCGAACTCGAAGTCCGGCCGCGGCTGACCGAGCTTCCCGCCCATCGCCTCGGTCGGCCGCTCGCCCGGCACGCTCTTGAAGACCGCCCGCCCGTCGGGGGCCAGATCCGGGCCCCGGTACTTGCCGGTGGAGATGTTGGTATCCACGCTCGCCCACTCGGCGCGGCTCTTGCTGTCCTTGGCGCTCAACGGGAAGCTCACGCCGATCTGCTTGCCGTCAGCGTTGAGCAGCGGTTCGGCCTTGACGTCCTCGACGTTGAAGCGGGTCTTCATGCCAAAGCGGTTCGTGCCGACGATGGTGTTCTCACCAACCGGCTTGGGCTTGGGCTTGAACCGTGTCGCCAGGTCGCCCAGGTTCTTCCCGGCAGACGAGAACACTCCCTTGATCGTCTTGCCGGGGCCGTAGCTCGTCGCGCCTGCGTCCAGGCCCTTGTTGGTCGCGCCTGTGTCCAGGTTCTTGGTGCCGGTGGTGGTCGGCACGTCGGTGAGTTGTTTGGTGCCGGTCTTGATGCCGTCTTTGATGGTGCCTTTGAGGGCGAACTTCATGACCTTGCCGACGAGGCGGCCGCCGGGCACGAGTCCCAGTGCCAGTCCGCCCGCGGCGAGTCCGATTTCGGCGGGGTTCCCGGTGAGAAGAGCCGCGCCGAGCTCGATCGCGCCGGACAGGAACCCGATCGCCTCACCCAGGGGCGGGAAGATGAAGAACGCGATGGTCGACAGCACGTCGAGAATAGTGGTGAGCCACTCGATGACGGTGCTGCGGAGGAACTCGATGAACGCCTTGAACGCTTCGGCGATCTTCTCCCAGAGGGATCGCTGGGGGGCGTCCTTGGCGAGGTGGCGCAGTTCCTCGGCGGCGGTACGGGCAGCCTGATCGCGTAGCGCGGTCGCTTGACCCAGCAGGGACTTGGCCTGGTCCAGTGCTTGGCGGGCATCGTCGGTGCGGCGTTGGGCGGCGGCGAGATCGTCGTCGGCCTTGTCCTTGGCATCCTTGGCGGCGTCCGTGTCGCCGGTCAGCGCGGTGAGCGCGGCCTGCGCCGACGAGACGGCCGCTTGCGCCGAGCCTTGGTCGGTGGAGGCCTGCCGGGCCTGCTCCAGGGCGCGCAGCGACATGGTCTGCGCCTCTTCCAGGGAGGGCAGGTAACGCAGGTACGCATCGGCGGCAGCGGCGTAGGAGTGCGCCATCTTGTCGAGTCGGGGCGGCAGCTTGCCGACCAGATCCTTGAAAGCCTCCATGGCCTTGCCCTGCCCGACGTCGATCTGACCACCCGAGGCGAGCAGGTCGTGCGCCTCCTGGGTGGTTCGGGCCAACTCCTGGTAGGCGCGAGTGATCTCCTCAAAGGACTCCGGATCACCCGGCACCGGATCCGAGTCGAGCTCCAACACCGACCACTCAGCCGCTCCTGGACGCGCCATGACCAACCTCCCCCATCGCATCATCTGGACATCCCGCATCCGATCGGGTACCGGGAGCCGGCTCGAACACGTAGCGGAGACGAGATCGGTTCAGGCGGTCTGAACCGCTACGGCCGGCCGTCCGTGTACCGCGCAGAGCCGTTCAGGGCTCCCGGAGGAAGAGCGGAGATGAGCGAGCGGATGGTCAGGCTCGGTGTGCTGCTGCCTCGTCACGGCAGGAAACGGAGCGGGGGTGCCGCCATGAGCGGGCGAAGCGGACGTGGCACGGGAGCGTCGGGATGAGCGTGATCGACGTACCCGGTGTGGAGCTGGAGCGGGTGCACGACCTGCTGCAACGCACCAAGGATCTGATGGACAGCGCACCGATCAAGTCCATGGGACACGTGGTCGACACGCTCGGGCAGCGAGAGCTGGAGAAGGCCGCTCACGAGTTCGAGAAGAAGTGGGGCGACGGCCGGCACGTCGTGGCGAAGGACCTCGAAGGGGTACGCGACGCCGCGAAGGCGGTGGCCGACGCGTTCCGCGAGACGGACGAGCAGACGGTCAACGCATTGAACGACTCGGACGAGGCGACGAGTTGACCAGCGAGGGAGCCAGCACAGTGACCGGCACGACAGCCATCTCCCCGACCCCGACCGGTTTCCTGCTGCGTACGCCGGAGGACTGGGTCGACTTCTCGGTCGCCGACGAGGCGAGCGAGAACCGGATGGCGAACGAGGTGTGGACGCGGGCCCACGACGGTGGGTTCACCGACGAGCAGGCGGGACAGTACGCCGAGCAGCTACGCCGCTCGGTGCGGCAGGCCCGCATCGCGGGAGCGGTGCACGCGGCCGGCACGTTCCAGGTGTACGAGGACGGTCCGCTCACCGCGACGGTGCTGGTCTCGGTGGTCACGCCACCGGCGACCGGTGACATCCTCGGTGCGCTCACCGCGGTCGGGCAGCCGGCCCGAGCCGACGGAACCTGGCGTCGGGTGAGCACGGCACAGATTCCCGCGATCGGCACGGTCGGCCGCGTGCACGGCATCCAGAACGTGACCCAGGACGGGGTGAGCTTCCGCTGTGCCGTGATGCACACCGTCGTACCGCTGCCGGGCTCGGCGAACGTACTGCTGGTCACCGGTTCGAGCCCGAATCTCGCGGAGGCGGAGGAGCTCTTCGAACTCTTCGCCACGATCACCGCGACGTTGACTTTCACCTGGGAGGGGGACGGCCCCGCGCTCACGCCGCCGGTGGCCTCCTCCGGTGGAGCCGGCAGCTAGGGGGTAGCTGCCGGCTTCGCGTCGGGGGGACACCGGGGGCGGTGTCCCCCCGACCTTTTCGGCCTACGCAGACGCCGGCAGGTCCGCCCGTTCCAGGCGTGACCTGCCGGCGTTTGCGTGATCGTTACGCCGGCTCGCTGACCGGGGATTCCCCGTCCGCCGGCAGTGTCCGCAGCGTGGCGGGTTCGGTCCGGGGCACCTGCACCAGGTGCAGCTTGCCGTCGCCGAAGTGCGCGATCACCCGGCCCGCCCGTCCGCCGCCGAGCTGGCTGCGGGAGAGCTTGGCGCCGATCAGGTCTCCGTCGCCGAGGCCCTGCGGGCTCAGCAACCCACCCTGCCGGTTACGCCGCGCGTCGACGTGCCACCCGCCGAAGCCGCCGGCGAGACCGTCGATCGACCCTGCCATGATCAGCCCCAGGCCCTTCTCCGCCCCGGTCCGCGCGATCTCGCCGAGGTCGCTGCCCGCGTCGCACTTGAGCAGCTGCTCGGCGTCGTCGAGGACGACCACGGCCGGTCCGGTCCGCCCGTCCAGCGCCGCCGCGAGTCCGGCTGAGGTGAAGTTCTCGCTGGTCACGAGGTCGAGCACCCCGGGCAGGCCGGCCAGTTCCCGCAGTGGCGACCGGCGGGGCGCCGCGATCACCACGGGCGTCCCCTTCGCCAGCAGGCCGGCGACCATCGTGAGCAGCGTCGTGCTCCGGCCCGAACGCGGTGGCCCGGCCAGGACGAAGGTGGGGATGTTCTCCAGGTCCGGACCGATCGCAGTGAGCTCGTCGCCGCCCACGCCGACCATCGTCCAGAGCGGACTGGCCGGCCGCGTCAGCGTCCGGGTCTCCGCCAGGGTCAGCTCGTCCGGCAGCACGTCGATCCGGAACGGGCGGGCGGCGTCGGCGAGATCGGCGTCCCGCAGCCGGGCCGCCTCGGCGATCTCGGCGAGCGCCCGCGCCTGCCCCTGACCGGAGCTGTCCTCCGTGAGCAGAGCGATCTGCGCCTCCGCGCTGTCGGCCGCCCGGATCGCCCGACCCGCCTCGATCTCGTCGGGCAGCTGCCGGTAGTTGATGCCGACCATGCTGTAGTCGCTGCGTTCGGTCAGCCGGAGCACCAGCTTGTCGTCGGTGGTCGACGAGATGCGGGTGGAGAACATGCTCCGGTCACCGGCCAGCACCACGTGGATCCCGGCCCCGGCGCCCTCCCGTAGCAGCGTGAGGAGAGCCGCCATGATGTTGCCGTTGTCGTAGTCGGCGAAGGTCTTGTCGAAGACCTCGTACCGGTCGAGCAGCAGGAGGATGTGGGGCGGACGATCCGCCTCGGCCGCCCCGGCGCGGTACTCCACCAGGCTCGCCGAGCCGGTGGAGGCGAGCAGCTGCTGCCGCCGCCCCAGCTCGGCGACCAGGCGGACGAAGAGCCGGCCGAGCCGTTCGGCCTCCGTACGCTGCACCACCGCACCGCAGTGCGGCAGGTCGTTGAGGGCGAGCAGGGCACCGTTGCCGCAATCGACGCCGTAGAGGTGAACGTCCGCCGCGGAGTGCGTACGGGCCACCGTCCCGGCTATCGTCCGCAACGTCTGCGACCGGCCGCTGCGCGACGAACCGATCACGTGCAGGTGCCCCAGCGTCCCCAGGTCCAGTTCCAGCGGCACCTGATCCTGCTCCGCCGGCAGGTCCACCAGGCCGTAGGCCACCGAGGGCAGGTGGTAGCCGCTGCCGCGGGCGGCGGGAAGCGCGTCCACGGTCAAGGTGTCCGGCAACGCCGCCAGCCACGGACTGTGCTGCGGCGGGATGGCCAGCTGCACGCTCGCGCCCCGGATCGCCTCCACCAGCACGGCGAGGTCGGTCAGCTCCGCGGAAGGTTCGGCGTTGCCGCCGCCGGGACGGGTCGGCGCCGGCTTGCCGAGGTCGGGCCAGGAGAGCGGTGCCAGCCACGGCGCCTGCCGGGTGCTCGTGCGAGCCCCCGGACGGAACCCGCCGACCCGTCCGGCCTGGAACGGCACCAGCGACGACTGCGCGAGACGTACGAAAGCCCGGCCGGGCGTCGACTTGGAGATCGAGGCCGCGTCCGGGGCGTTGAGCACATCCTGGCTCTCGCTGCTGTCGGTGACCCGCAGCGCGATCCGCAGGTTGGTGTTCGCCCGGATCTCGGGCGACACGACGCCGCCCGGACGCTGCGTGGCCAGCACCAGGTGGATGCCGAGCGACCGACCCCGCTGGGCGATGTTGACCAGACCGGTCACGAAGTCCGGCAGGTCGCGGATCATCGAGGCGAACTCGTCGATCACGATCAGCAGTCGCGGCATCGGGGTCCGGGTCGGCTCGCGGCGCAGCAGGTCGACGTAGTCGTCGATGTCCTTCGCCCCCGCCTCGGCGAGGATGTGTTCCCGTCGCTTCAACTCGGCGGTCAGCGAGGTCAGCGCCCGGCTCACCAGATGGGTGTCGAGGTCGGTGACCATGCCGACGGTGTGCGGCAGCAGGACGCAGTCCTTGAACGCGCTACCGCCCTTGTAGTCCACCAGCACGAAGGTCATGGCGTCCGGCCGGTTGGCGACGGCGAGCGAGGCGACCAGCGTCTGCAACAACTCGGACTTGCCGGAGCCGGTGGTGCCGGCCACCAGGGCGTGCGGCCCGTCCCGCTTGAGGTCCAGGGCGAACGGCCCGTCCAGCGAGATGCCGAGGACGGCCTCGGTGGTGCGCCCCCCGGTGGTCCACCGGGCCGCCACCGCGTCCGCTTCCGGCGGTTCCATGCCCAGTACGTCGAGCAGCCGGCTCGCGTCCGGCAGGGCGCCGCCGTCGTCCGATCCGCCGGTGTCGCGCAGCGGGGCGAGCGCATGGGCGACCGTACGCAGCCAGCCCAGGGAGATCAGGTCCGGGTGGACACCCGAGACCGGTGCGGCGAGCGTCCGGGTCACCAGCAACGTCCCGTCGGGCTGCTCGGCGACGACCGCCTGGCACTCCTCCGGCAGGAGCTTCTCCTCGGCGTCGATGCAAATCGCATGTACGCCGACCGACGGCCCTTCCCGCAGGATCTGCGTCACGCCGGGTAGGGAACGCAGTCGGCGCGCCCCGTCCAACACCACGAGGACGTCTCGGAACGCGCCGTCGGCCCGCTCGCCGGACCGGGCCGAGATGAGGGCGACCAGCTCGGCCACCCGCCGCGCCACGGTCTGCGTGTCAGCGCCGACGGTGGCGAGCGTGTCCTGGCCGTCGCGTGGCGCCGCGTGCGGCAGCCAACCGGCCCACGACCAGCCCTCCTCGTCGCCGGCCCCGGAGAGCAGATAGATCTGGAGATCCTCGGGGCTGTGCATGGTGGCCGCCTGCGCCACCATCCAGCGGGCCGTGGTGCGGGCGACCGGGCCACCGGCGACCCCGACCACGCCGTGCTGGCGCACCGGCACGGTCGCCGGCACATCGAGCGCGCTCCACCGGATCTCCCGGCGGTGCTCGTCCTGGCTCGGATCCCGGAGCACCACCTCGGAGGGGAGGTCGGCGCTGCCGACCCGCAGCTCCAGGAAGTCGGGGTCGGTGCGGCGCCGCTCCCAGAGCCGGCGCTGCGGTCCCACGGCGATCAGCCGTACCGCCGCCGGGTCGGGGAAGTTGTCCCGCCGGGCCAGCCGCTCGGCCGTCAGGGCCTCCTGCGCGTCGGTGGTGATCCGCTTCTTCTTCGCCTCGTACTCGGCGACCCGGGTGCGGTAGGTGACCTTGCCCTGCCGACGGGCGCCGATCTGGCTGGCGATCAACGCGACCGGCGACAGGACGGCGAAGAGCAGGGTCAGCGGGTTGCGCGTGACGAGGTAGGCGGCCCCGGACACGACCAGCGGCGCCAGCACGGTGATCAACGCGATCGGTCGCCGGTCGGGTGGTGCCGGTGGCCCCGGCAGGGAGAACTGGGTGGTCCGGCCCGCGGGCAGCAGCCGCGGTGGCCGGTTGTAGTCCAGGCCGGTGCGGTCCTCGGAGATCTGTAGTGCGGCCTCCGCGCGGACCGGCCGGCGCAGCTCCAGCATGGAAGAACCCACGGCGAGCTGCCCGCCGGGTGCCCAAACCTGCTCGCCCTCGATTTCCACCCGGTCGAGCAGCAGGCCGGTCTGGGCCGGTCGCAGCCGGCACTCGCCGTCCGGCGTGACCCTGATCCACGCCATGACGGCGGCGATCGACGGATCGGTGAGGCGGACCCGGCTGGTGCTCGCGGCGCCGATGGAATGCTCGCCGATGTCGAGTTGGTGGACACTGCCGGCGTCGGTTCCGCTGACCACGCGCACCTCCAGCAGGCCAGGTGGTTGCGGAGGCGCTTCGGGTGCGGGGCGGTCCAGACCGAGCACGGCGCCCTGACGCAGGGGCGCCTCGGCGAGAGTGAGCCGCGGGTCCAGCGGCGCTCCGGCGACGAAGATGGTCGGCGGCGTTTCACCGGGCACCGGGCGACGCGCGGCCAACGCCTCGGCGAGTTCCCCGACGGTGTTCTCGGGGCTGGCCTCGACCTGGTAGTCGATGACCGCGGTGGACGGATCCGCAACGGTGAGCAGCAGGCGCACGTGGTTCTCCTGGTCGGATGGTCCGTCGGAAATAGCGGTCGGGGCCGCGTGGTGATTCGCTCACCACGCGGCCCCGAAACCTTCCGCTCGTCAGCTGAGGCTGTTCGCGGTCTGCGTGTCGGTGTCCGTGAAGGCGTCGCTGACCTGGGTGAGGTACTGGCTGATGCCCTCCATGCCGTGCAGGGTCTGGTCCACGCTGCCCTTGTACTCCTCGAAGTACGGGCCGAACTTCTGCTGCGCGCCCGGGGTGTTGTAGCCGCCCTGGATGAGCGTGTCGATCTTGCTCTTGGCCTGGGTCATCCCGTCGAGCAGCGTCTGCATGTTCTGCTTCAGCCAGCTCGCCGACTCCTGGATGTCCTCGCTGACGATGTGGTAAGTAGCCACGTTTCCGCTCCCTCGTGTCTTCGGGTCTCTCCGGCTCGTGAGGCGGTCTCTCGTGGACCGTCTTTCGCCGTTGCCGCCACCCACACGGACCGCGCGCCGGAACGGTTCAGTGGAAAGTTCGGCTTCGTGACGGGAGCCTCTCTCCGCCGCCCCGGTGAACCACTTCGCCGATCGCGTCGTGTGGGTGCCGGACCGCGCGTACGGGCACGGTTCTTCCCCGAACACGAGGTAGAGCACAGATGTTGTTGCGCAGCCGGATCGCGCGGACCGCGATCGCACTGACCAGCCTGGCGGCCCTGGCCGCGTGTGGTGACAAGGAGGCCGGCTCCGCGGCGCCTGCCACCGCGCCGGCGGTCGGCCAGCCGAGCCCGACCGTATCCGCCGTCGCGACCCCGGAGCGGAACCCCGAGGTGATCGAGGCGGCCACCCCGCTGCCGACGCCGACGGTGGCGAAGACGCAGCGTCGGGTGCAGATCTACAGCGGGCCGGCCAACCGCCCGCTCTCGCCCGCGCCCGACAAGGGGAAGGGCAGCAACATCGTGCAGTTGAACGGAACCGCGTCCGCCGACATCGGCACGTACGTCGCCGACGGGAAGGGCATGACCCTCTACCGGTTCGACAAGGACACGGCGAAGCCGTCCAAGTCCAACTGCAACGGTGACTGCGCGAAGACCTGGCCCCCGCTCCTGATCAAGTCGCCCGGCCAGATCTACCCGAGCGGGATCAACCCGCAGCTGGTCGGGTACGTCGAGCGCGCCGACGGCACCTGCCAGGTGACCATCGCCGGCTGGCCGGTCTACCTCTTCGCCAAGGACACCAAGCCGGGCGAGATCAAGGGGCAGGGCGTCGGTGGCACCTGGTTCGCGGTCAGCCCGACCGGCGGCAAGACCAAGCCGCTGCCAGAGGTGATCGACATGCCCACCACGTCCGCCACCCGCTGAGCCCGGAGGAGACGACGATGACCAACGGAAACGCAGCATCCCCACCCGCGCCCCGCTGGGCTCCCGCGCCACCGCCGCAGTGGGGGCCGGACTCGACGGGACCGGGCGTACCGGCCGAACGCCCGCGTCGCGTCTCCCCGAAGCTCGTGGTGGGTGTCGCCGGCCCGGTCGTGGTCCTGGTCGTACTGGTGGCCGTGCTCGGCCTGGTCTGGCCCGGCTTCCTCAACCGGAAGGTCTTCGACACGGCCGCGCTGCAGCAGGGGGTGTTGACGGTGCTGCGCAAGGACTACCAGCTCGACGCGAACAACGTGGCCTGCCCGACGGGCCAGGCGGTCACCGTGGACAATCGCTTCTCCTGCTCGGCCGAGGTTGCCGGCGTTCCGAAGACGATCAGGGTGACGGTCAAGTCGTCCGACGGGCGGTTCGAGGTCGGTCGCCCGCAATGAGGTCACCCCGGCAGGTACGCCGGATCGACCTGCCCGGCCTGCCGGGATGCCGGCGGCCGGGCCGCGGGGATGTGGGCCCGGAGCGGCCCACCGCCCTGACGGTGGTCAGCCCTCCCGGCAGGCCTGCCCACTGTTGAGGCAGGTCACGACCTTCGCCATCAACGGATCGGGCATCAGGTTGACGAAGAACGCATGGTCGGTCAGTGGGCTGTTGCGCTGACCGTCGAAGGCGTCGATCTGGAACCGGACTCCCGTTGGCAGGTCGTACGAGAGGGCCAGCCGCAGCCGCGGCACGGGGAAGGTGTTGCGGGGGCAGTTGCCCTCCCGGGTCGGGAACGTCAGGTGCGCGCGGTGGTTCTGGCTGTCCGTCCGCCGGCCGTCCCAGCAGCTCGGGAAGTCGTAGATCCGCAGCACCCGGTCGCCGGGCGGGCACGCGGGATAGGCCGTGGTACGCCGTTCCGGCGTGCTGGAACAGGTCCACGTCGCCGCCGCGTGCGCGCCGCCGTTGGTGAGGGCCACGGCGTCCCCGACCGTGCCGGCGAGCTGCTGCGGCATCGCCACCACGTTTCCTCGCGGGTTGCCGGAGTAGGTGAGCGTCACCTCGACCGGCACCTGGATCTCACCGTCGTGGCCCTCGTGGCTCGTCGCGTCGCCGGTCGCGCCCGCGCCGGGGGCGCCGGTCGGATCGGTCCCGGCCTGCCCGACGGTGCGCAGCACCGGCCAGAAATAGGTCGACCGGTCACCGTTGTGGCAGGTGGTCGCCGCGACCGCGAGGGTGCGCGGCGTCGAGTCGACCGCGGTGGAGACGTTGCCGACGTAGTCGTGGACGTGGTGCGCCTGGCCCGGGAAGCCCGGTGCCATGACGATGTTGGCGGTGTTGCGGTGGCCGTTCTCGTTGCGGCCACAGTCCCAGGTGTACGTGCCGGTGGCCGCACCGGGTGCGGTCGCGGGAGCGCTGGGGCCGGATGGTACGGACCTGATGTCGACGAAGTCGGGGCCGAGGAGGTTGGCCACCGGCGTCCGTTCGGCGGCACCGTCGGCTTCGACCTGCTGCGCCACGCCGAAGCCGAGCGCGACAAGCACCAGTTCCAACGCCACTATCACGGCAACGGTCCGGCGCCGCGCCGTCGTGGTCTCGCTCATGGCCCGAAGGCTATGCGGCACGCTGATACACCCACTCCGGTCGCCACACCCTGTCGAGACTAGGACGGCCAGTGCCGCCCGCTCTGCCGACCGCCGCGGGTGTGATCTGGCCCTACGCTCCGGCGCCGCGGTGGCATGATCACTCGGCCGGCTGCGGACCGCGGCAGCAAGCTCGCCGACGGCCGTGGCCGGTACGCCGGGTCAGAGATCGGGTGGCTCGGTCGACTCCGCCACGATTGCCCGGATCCGGCGAAGCGTAGCGTCCGGGGCCATCACCGCCGCCCGCCACTTTTCAAGCGTCCGGCGCAGCGACCGGACAGCGGCCTCCAACTGAAGCACCCTGCTGCGCATCGTGGCCAGCTCCTCGCGCGACGCGAGCGCCTCGCGTTCGAGCTCGCACACCCGCGCTCGCAGCGGCTGCACCAGGGTGAGTGCGGCGTCGGTGAGGGTGTCCGCGGCGTCGGCCTTGAACTTGCCCCGCTGGATGATCACCGCGGCGATGGCGGCGAGTCCTCCGGCGCTGCCCAGCACGCCGAGCGCGGAGAGCACAGTCTGCAGCCAGTGGGGGGCAGCCGGTGGTGGCGCGCTGCTCATGCCGTCTCCCCGTTCACAAGTTCGGTGCCGATCTCCGGACCGGTGCCGCTCGTGCGGCTGGCCCGGGCCAGGAGGCGGAGGTCGAGGATGATCTGCCCGGCGCGCCAGAACGATCCGGCGGAAACGGCGAGGATGAACGAAATCGCGGCGGTCCCCGACCGGCCCGAGACCGCCGCGAGGGCCACCGCGTACATGGCGGTGATCGTGCCCAGCAACACCACCGCTGCCAGTTCGATGCCGAGGCCCGTCGCGAGCCGACCGGGCCAGATGATCCCGGAGAGACCGATCGTGCCTCCGACGATCAGACCGAGTTCCCAGAGGACCTGGATCGGAGTGTCCATCGCCAGCGTGACCGACGGTGGGCGAACGTCCAGCAGGATCAGGAGCAGGCCGCACGGCGGAGCGGCCAGCAGGACGGCGACCTCGAACGGTTGCCGTCGGGAGCGGATGTGGTTGTGCGGCACGAGTACTCCTCGGGCGACTCTGCCGCGTCCATTCGGCGGTGCGCCGGACCGGCAGGGCGGTGACCGGCTAGGGCGCCCTCGCGGCTGCGCGACCCGGTTGGAAGCCCGACTGAACGGGCGGCATCAAGTGAGACACGACGCGGCGCCGGTGACGGGCCGATAGTCAAGTGGTATCACCGGACGAAGCCCTCGTCCACTCCACGCCGAGTCGTATTTCCGCAGGTCAGGCGCAGGATGGTGGCACCTGCCGGCGGTGGCGGGATGCCGAGCGCCCCCGCACGCGAGGCGTACGGGGGCGCCGGCGAGGCATCGAGGTCAGGCGATGACCTTGTACGTGTTCCAGCCGCTGCCTCGCTGGATCCGGGCGGCGAAGCTGCCGTTGCCGAGTCCGGCGTAGTACCAGAGCAGCCCGTTCGCGTCCCGTGCGAGCAGGTCGTCGTGGCCGTCCTGGTTGAGGTCGCCGATGGCGACGACTGTGCCGTTGTAGATGTTCCAGCCGGCGAAGACCCTGCTCCTGGCGGACCAGCCCCTGTTGCCGTTGCTGAAGTAGGCGTACATCACGCCGGTCGCGTCGATGCCGAGCAGGTCACCGTGGCCGTCGCCGTTGAGGTCGCCGGCACCGACCACCTTGGCGTAGATGTTCCAGCCGGAGCCGACCTGGACGCGCGCGTTGACGCCTCCGGTGCCGGTGGTCGTGTAGAGCCAGAGCCGGCCGTCGTTGTCGACGCCGAGGATGTCGTCGTGGCCGTCGCTGTTGACGTCGCCGGGGGCGAGGATCGACTTGTACATCATCCAGCCGGCGCCGAGGCTGACCGTGCCGCTGCCGCCGTGCAGTTGGCCGTTGCCGAGGTGGGCCTTCATGCCACCGTTGCCGTCGCGTACCAGCAGGTCCGGGTAGTCGTCGCCGTCGAAGTCGCCGAACGGCACCAGAGCCGAGGTGCGCTCCGCGCCCGTGCAGCTCAGGCAGAACAGGTCGGTGTAGCCGTTGTCCAACAGCTCGCCGGTCGGCTCCCCGCCGTTGGTGTCGCCGTACCAGTGGCCCTCACCGTTGGCCTTCACACCGAGCAGCGCCGGGCTGCCCTGGCAGTCGCGCGTGCGGAACGGGAAGGTGCCGCAGCTGACCAGGAGGTTACCGGAGCCCATGGTGCTCTCCGTTCCACTGGCGACCGCTCCGGACAGGGTCCACCGGTAGCCGCCGTTCACGGCGGCATCTCCGTCCGGTAGGCGGCCGTCCCAGACGGCGCCGAGCTGGTCGCGTACGGCACCACCGGTGCGTCGGGCGACCACCTGGCCGGTGGCCTTGCGGGTGATGGTGAGCCGCCAGGACGACAGCGGCCGGCTGGTCAGGAACGTCCCTGCCCAGTCGCGGGATTCGACCGTCCCCGCCTTCAGGTTGCTGCCCAGGTTGGTGTCGGCCTTACCGATCGTGGGCGGGGTGCCGGGTACGCCGGTGTCGAGGACGTGTACGGCGTTGTCGGTGTCGACGTAGGCGACTCCGTTGCCCTGCTTGTCGACGGCCCAGGTGATGTTGCGGCTGTCGG
>NZ_FTNF01000063.1 GCF_900156065.1 Micromonospora avicenniae
TGTACTGCCCAGGGACGTTGGTTGAGGTTGTGTGACGACACGACGTAGATAGACGTGATGACGAAGGCCTCCGGTTGTGGAGTGGAGCTGTCTAGGAACCGCTCCGGCAACCAGGAGGCCTTCGTGTCCCACGCTAACGCCGCTTTGACTCCTCGTGCACGTCTTCGTCTGGCGCGTCTGATCGTGGATCAGGGGTGGCCGGTCGCCCGCGCCGCGGAACGCTACGACGTGTCCTGGCCGACGGCGAAACGCTGGGCGATGCGGTATGCCGAGCAGGGTCCGGCCGCGATGACGGACCGGTCCTCGCGCCCACACCGCAGCCCGGCAAGGACTCCGCAGCCGACGGTGCGCAAGATCGTGCACCTGCGGTGGAAACAGCGCCTCGGACCGGTGCAGATCGCCGGCCGGCTGGCGATGCCCGCCTCAACCGTGCACGCCGTGCTGACCCGCTGCCGGATCAACCGCCTGACACACATCGACCGCGCCACCGGCGAGCCGGTCCGCCGCTACGAGCACGACCGGCCTGGCGCGATGCTGCACGTCGACGTCAAAAAGTACGGCAGCATCCCCGACGGCGGTGGTTGGCGCTACGTCGGCCGAGTCCAGGGCGAGCGCCACCGGCGAGCCACCGCCCGGCGCACCGGCGCCCGCAACACCCGCTACGACCCTCGCATCGGCACATCCTTCGTGCATACCGTCATCGACGACCACTCTCGCGTCGCCTACGCCGAGATCCGTGACGACGAAACCGCTACCACCGCCATCGACGTTCTCCGCAACGCTGTCGCCTGGTTCGCCGACCGTGGCGTCACCGTCGAACGCGTCCTGTCCGACAACGGCTCGGCCTACAAGTCCCACGCCTGGCGCGACGCCTGCCACCAGCTCGGTATCAAGCCGAAGAAAACCCGCCCCTACCGACCTCAGACCAACGGCAAGGTCGAGCGATTCCACCGCACCATGACCGACGGCTGGGCACTACGACGGTTCTACGGCTCAGAGCACGCACGCCGAGCAGCCTTGCCCGCCTGGCTCCATCACTACAATCACCACCGGCCCCACACTGCTACCGGCGGCAAGCCGCCCATCACCAGGTTGACCAACGTCCCTGGGCAGTACA
>NZ_FTNF01000037.1 GCF_900156065.1 Micromonospora avicenniae
ACACCCCCCGGATCATCCAAACGACAGGGGCAGAAAGTCATACCGGGCCAGGCGACCGAGGGTCCCCGGCTGGGGACGATCAAAAAGGTAACGGGGGAGCCGGCGGGGACCTTTTCACCGCCAGGGTTGGCGTGGTGTCATGGCGGGTAGCCGGTGTTACCACCGGGTACGCCGGTGGGAGGATCCGGGCGGCCCGGGGAGGCGGCAATGCCGGAGCAGTCGGAGGTACGCCTGGCCGACGGGGTGCGCCTGCACGTCGAGACGTCCGGCCCGGCCGACGCCGAGGTCACCATGATCCTGCTGCACGGCTGGACGCTGGACGCCCGGAGCTGGCACCGGCAACTCACCGCGCTGAGCGAGGCGGTCGGCACGGCGGTGCGACTGGTCGCGTACGACGCGCGCGGTCACGGACGCTCCAGCTGCATGCCACTGCGTACGGCCACCCTGGCCCAGCTCGGCGACGATCTCGCCGCAGTGGTCGACGCGCTGGCCCCGACGGGGCGGATCGTCCTGGTCGGGCACTCCCTGGGCGGAATGACGATCATGGAGTACGCGCACCGGCATCCCGAGCACTTCGCGGCACGTACGGCCGGCCTCGCCCTCGTCTCGACCACCGCCGAGGGGCACACGCACACCGCCTACGGGCTCTCCTCCCGGATCACCCGGCTGATCCGGCTCGCCGAGACCACCGGCGCCGGCGTACTGGCCCGCTGCGGGTCCTGGCGGCCGCCGCTGGCGCTGCTGCGCGCACTGCGTCCGAGCATCCGGTGGCTGCTCTTCGGTGACCGGTGCGACCCGACCGACATCCGGCTGGTCACGTCGTCGGTGGCCCGCGCCTCGCTCCGCTCGATCGGCGGGTTCCGCGCCTCGATCGGCGCGCAGCACCGCCTGGCGACCCTCGCCGAGCTGGCCCACCTACCGGCCGCCGCCCTCGTCGGCGACCGGGACCGGCTCACACCGCCACCGTGCGCCGAGTCGATCGCCGCCGCGCTGCCGACCGCCGAGTTGACCGTCTGTCCCGGCGCCGGGCACATGCTCATGATGGAACGACCCGACGAGGTGAACTCCGCCCTGCTCGGAGTGCTCCGTCAGGTGCTCGGGCGGCCGCTGTCCGCCGGTCCGCTCACGCCGGCCTCACCGGCCTGACGAGGCGCTACGCCGTACCTGGCGAAGCGGTACCACCGGCCGGGGCCGTACCCTCGTCCGGTTGGCCCGGCGTGCGGCCCGCGGTGTACCGCGGCGCCCGCCGCCGGTGAGGGATCAGGAGCACGCGTGACCGACCAGACCACCCTGGAGCAGGAGATCGCCGTCGAGCAGCGGCATCTCGACCGGGTGTACGCCCGACTCGCCGAGCTACGGCAGTCGGCGGTCCGCGCCGAACGGGACGGCTACCGGCTCGCCCGGGTCGGGAACTTCGGCGCGCTGGTCGAGCGGGACGCGATGGTCTTCCACGCGGCGCAGCGGCGGCACGCCCTGGATGCCGAGCACGAGGGGTTGGTCTTCGGCCGGCTCGACCTGCGCGACCGTCAGGTGCTGCACATCGGCCGGCTCGGCATCCGGGACGAGAACGCGGTCAGTCTCGTGGTCGACTGGCGGGCGCCGGCCGCCGCCGCGTTCTACCAGGCGACTCCGGCCCAGCCGCTCGGCGTGGTGCGCCGCCGGACCATCCAGTCGAGCCGGGAGCGGATCGTACGGATCGAGGACGACCTGCTCGACCCGGGTGCCGCTCCGCCGGACATGGCGGTGGTCGGCGACGGCGCGTTGCTCGCCACGCTCTCCCGCGCCACCGGCCGGGGCATGCGGGACATCGTGGCCACGATCCAGCGGGAGCAGGACGAGGCGATCCGCTCCCCCGGCTCGGGCGTCACGATCGTCTCGGGCGGGCCCGGCACCGGCAAGACGGCCGTCGCCCTGCACCGGGCGGCGTACCTGCTCTACTCCGACCGCCGCCGGTACGCCGGCGGCGGCATCCTGGTGGTCGGCCCCTCCTCGGTCTTCGTCGAGTACATCGCGTCGGTGCTGCCCTCCCTCGGCGAGGAGACGGCCACGCTGCACTCGCTGGGCACGCTGTTCCCGGGGATGAGCGCGACCCGGACCGACGCGCCCGAGGTCGCCGCGGTCAAGGGCTCCCTGCGTATGCGCCGGGTGCTGGAGCGCGCGGTCCGGGACGCCGTGCCGGACGGTCCCACGGAGCTGCGCCTGCTCTACCGGGGCGAACTGCTGCGGCTGGACCGGCGGGACCTGGACGGGATCCGGGATCGCGCGCTGCCGCGGGGCGCCCGCCGCAACGAGGTGCGCCGGGCCGGCTTCGACGGCGTCTTCGCGGCGCTCTGGGCCCAGGCGCGCCGGCTGAACATCAGCCGGTTGCCGGAGCAGCGCGCCTTCGAGGACGAGATCGCCGACCGGCCGGAGTTCCGGGAGTTCCTCAAGGCGTGGTGGCCGAGGCTGCACCCCCGGCACGTGCTGGGTTGGCTGGCGCGCCCCGAGCGGCTGCGTCGGTACGCCGGCGGCATTCTCTCCGGCGCGGAGATCCGGCTGCTGGCGAGTGCGTACCGGACCCTGGACGGCGAGGGGCTGACGATCGCCGACATCGCGCTCCTCGACGAACTCGACGCGCTGCTCGGCAAGCCCGTGCAGGCGGCCCGGCCGAAACGGGATCCGTTCCAGCTGACGGGTGGGGTACGTGAGCTGAGCACGTACGCGGACCGGCAGCGGGCCGCCCGGGAGGCGGCCCGGGAGCGCCCGGCCGACTACCGGGAGTACGCGCACGTGGTGGTGGACGAGGCTCAGGACGTGTCGCCGATGCAGTGGCGGATGATCGGCCGCCGTGGCCGTCTGGCGTCCTGGACGGTGGTCGGCGACCCGGCACAGACGGCGTGGACCGGTGACCCGGCGGAGTTGACGCGCGCGCGGGACCAGGCGCTGGGCCGGCGCCGCCGGCAGAACTTCACCCTCACCACCAACTACCGCAACTCTGCCGAGATCTTCGCGGTGGCGGCGGCCGAGATCCGCCGGCTCGACCCGGACCTGGCGCTGCCCACCGCGGTCCGTTCCACCGGGATCGATCCCGTCGAACTGGCGGTGCCGCGGGCGGAGCTGGCGAGCGCGACCGTGACGGCCGCCGACGCCCTGCTGGGTGAGGTGGAGGGAACGGTCGGAGTGATCACCCCGGTGCCTCGCCGGGACGAGGTGGCCGGCTGGCTCGGCGCGCTGGGCGGGTCCCGCCTGCAGGTCGTGACCAGCCTGGAGGCGAAGGGTATGGAGTACGACGGGGTGGTGCTGGTCGCGCCGAGCGAGATCCGCGCTGATCCCGGCTCGGGCGTGCGGACGCTCTACGTGGCGCTCTCCCGGGCCACCCAGCGGCTCAGCACGATCGACCCGACCGACTGACCGGTCCCCCGGCGGCCCTGCCCGGTCGCCGGCACGGCCGATAGTTGCACACATTGCGATGTGAGCATATGTTTGACCGGTCCGGACCGTCGGCGGAGGGTGGTCTCGTGGGCGCAGGTCATGGCCACGACGAGTCGGTGGTGAACGCCGCGCAGCACCACCGCGGCCGGCTCTGGGCGGCGTTCGCCCTGCTGGCGGTCCTGATGCTGGTCGAGGCGGTCGCCGCCTTCCGGACCGGCTCGCTGGCCCTGCTGTCCGACGCCGGGCACATGTTCACCGACGTGCTCGGCATCGGCATGGCCCTCGCGGCGATCACCGCCAGCCGGCGGGCCGGGCACGACCCCCAGCGCACCTTCGGCCTCTACCGCCTCGAGGTGCTCGCCGCGCTGGCGAACGCCGTACTGCTCTCCGGGGTCGCGGTCTACGTGGTGGTCGAGGCCGTCGGCCGGTTCGGCGACCCGCCGGAGGTGCTCGCCGGCCCGATGCTGGCGGTGGCCGTGCTGGGCCTGCTGGCCAACGTGGCCGCCTTCGCGCTGCTGCGCCCCGGAGCCCGCGAGAGCATCAACCTCCAGGGCGCCTACCTCGAGGTGCTCGGCGACCTGCTCGGCTCGCTCGGGGTGATCGCGGCGGCGCTGCTCATCACGTTCACCGGCTGGTGGTGGGCGGACCCGTTGGTGGCGGTGGCGATCGGCGTGTTCATCCTGCCGCGCACCTGGCGGCTCGGGCGGGCCGCGGTCCGCATCCTGGTCCAGGCCGCCCCGGAGCACCTCCAGGTGACCGCGGTGCACGACCGGCTGGCCGCGGTGCCCGGCGTGGTCGGCGTACACGACCTGCACGTCTGGACGCTCACCTCGGGCATGGAGGTGGCCTCGGCGCACCTCACCATGGCGCCCGGCGCGGAGGTCGGCACCGTGCTCGCGGCAGCGCGGGAGGCGCTCCACGAGGACTTCCACATCGAGCACGCGACGCTGCAGATCGAGCCCGGCGCGGCCCCTGGGGCCTGCGGTGCGGTCGAATGGTGATGAGAACACTGGCGTTTTTGAGCTATATGGTGCGACTATGCCGCAATTTTCGGTGAGCTCAGCGGCACAGGGAGTCACATCTGCTGCATCAGCCCCACCGGCACCGGTAGGCTCGGTCCCGGTCTCCGCCAGGAGGCGCCCACCGGCGCCGGCGGCGACCGCCGCCTAATCGCCGACGTTCGGCGAGCCGGGGAACCACGTTCCTGGGGTGCATCCGCGCGAGCGGTAGGGATCTTCCGTCCCGAACCCGTCAGCTAACCCGGTCGGCGGCTGACGGAAGGACATGTGCATGCCAGTAGTGGCACCCGTACGACGACGCGCCGCCCGGATGGTGGCCCTGATCGCCGCGACGCTCACCCTCGCCCTCGCGGCCACCCCCGGCACCGGCACCGCGGCCACGCCCCCGACGGCTCTGCCCGCCGCGGCCCCCAGCACCGACGCCGAGGGCGGCACCCCCGCCCTGCGCGCCCAGTTGGAGGCGGCCAGCAAGGGTTGGCTCGACGCGAAGGCGGCCCTGGCCCGCTCCGTGACCCGGCAGCAGCAGCTCACCGACCAGCTCAAGAAGACCGACACCGAGCTGGCGGAGCGCAGCGGCAAGGTCGGCGAGATCGCCGGGGTCGCCTACCGCACCGGCCGGCTCGGCGCGGTCTCGGCACTGCTCAGCAGCAGCAGCCCGGAGGGCTTCATGGACCGCGCCGCCGCCCTGGAGGCCGTCGCCTCCAACGAGGACCGGGCGCTGCGTGACCTGATGGCGACCCGGGACGAGGCGAACCGGACCCGCGCCGCGCTGGACGGCGAGATCAAGGAGCAGCGCAAGCAGGTCGCCGTGATGGCGAAGCGCAAGCAACAGGCCGAGCGAGCCCTCGAGGTGGCCAACGCGAACACGGTCCACTCCTCCGCCGGCGGGTCCAACCGGGGCACCTCCACCGCGAACGCCGACCCGGCGCCACGCAACCCGGACGGCTCCTGGCCCAAGGAGTCGTGCAGCGTCAACGACCCGACGCCGGCGAGCGGCTGCATCACTCCGCGTATGCTGCACGCGCTCCAGCAGGCCAAGGCGGCCGGCTTCACCCGCTACGTCTCGTGCCACCGCAACGGCGGCTCCGGCGAGCATCCCAAGGGGCGGGCATGCGACTTCGCCGCGCAGAAGAACGGCTTCGGCGGCGACGCCACCGGCGGCGACAAGACGTACGGCAACAACCTGGCCGCGTACTTCATCCGCAACTCCGACCGGCTCGCGGTGCTCTACGTGATCTGGTACCGGCAGATCTGGCTGCCCAGCAGCGGATGGAAGTCGTACAGCGGGGCGGGCGGAGACCCGTCCAGCGATCACACCAATCACGTGCACCTCTCGGTGTACTGATCCGGCGCAGGCGGGTGGTCCCCAGCGGCCACCCGCACGACCCGGGTACGTCGTGGGACGTAGCCACGATGTCGCCGGTCGGCGGACGATCCGGCCGGCCGGCACGGGCAGCATCGAGGACATGACCCGAACACCGCCGACCGTGCGTAAGGCTCTGCTCACGCTGCACCTGGTCACCTCGCTGGGCTGGCTCGGCGCCGACCTCGTACTGCTCGCGTTGGGCGTGGCGGTGCTGCGCGGCACCGACGCGGACGTGGTCTATCCGGTCGCCGCGCTGATCGGTACGACGCTCTTCGCGCCGCTGGCCGTGGCCGTATGGGTGGTCGGCGTGGCCAGCGCCCTGCTGAGCCCGTGGAAGCTGTTCCGGTACCGCTGGGTACTGGTGAAGCTGCTGATCACCACAGTGATGGTCGGACTCGTGCTGTTCCTGCTCACGCCGAACCTGCGCGCCGCCGGCGACCTCGGGGCCACCCTGCCGGCACGGGACCGCGCCGACCTGGTGATCGCTCCCGCCGTGTCGACCAGCTTGATGATCATCGCGACGGTGCTCTCCACGTACAAGCCGTGGGGGCGGATGCGGCCGGCCGGACCGGCCGCGAGGCGTGGGCGCCCCGCGGTGGCCGGCCGTGCCTGACGGTTTCGCCGACCGCTGTCGCGGTGCCGGTCAGGATGCGGCGGGCGGACTCTCCCGGTGGCGTTCGAGCGCGGCGACGAGCCGGTTGGCCAGTGCCAGGTGCGCGGCGCGGGCCTGCCGGAAGGCGTACGCGAACAGCGGCGCCGGCGCGGCGAGGGTGATCTCGACGTCGATGCGCACGAGCCCGTCCGCCTCGGCACGCAGCACGGTGTGATTGCGCACCATGGTCGCCGGCCACTGCCGAGCCACGGTGACGATCTCGTCGTCCGTCCGGATCAGCACGTCGGCCCGGTACGTCACCGGGAACCGCAGCGACCCGGCGGCCAGCCGGTCGGTGATGGCGTAGCTGGCCCTGGCGCCCGACCGGGGCGGCAGGCGACGGACCCGGACGACCAACGGGTGCAGCTCGCCCTGCCGGCCCAGGTCGCCGAGCAGCGCGGCGGCGTCGGTCAGGGCGCAGCGCGCCTGCACGGTGTAACTGAAGGAATCGCGCCTGAGCACACCGCCTCCCGCCGTCGCCGGTCGCCCGATCCTCGCCTACCGGAGACGGGGTGGCAACGGCTGAGCGGGCCGCCGAGCGGATGCCGTGGTTTCGGATACCTGTCGCATGACGGGCGGCGCGGGCTGCGGAAGCCGGAACCAGGGCCGGGGGCGGCGCGTGAAGGGGCACGCATTCGCCCCACCGTCCTGCCTACGGGTGACCGTGGACCTCGCGAGCCTCGACGAGGCTCGCGACGACCCGGACGAGAGGTGAGCGCGACTCAGGCGCCGGGAAGCACCTCGGGTGTGGCGGTGCCGGCGTAGTAGGGCTCGGGAGCGCCGAACAGGCCGAGCAGGCCGGTCACCCAGAGCTGCCGGTGCACGAACCGGCTCGGCTCGGTGACGGCGAGCTTGACGCCGCTCACCTCGGCGGTCTGGAAGCCGGCGACCATCGCGCTGATGCCGACGGAGTCGATGAAGGTGACGAGGCGCATGTTGAGCTCGATGCGTGCCGGGCGCCCCTTGGCCAGCACCTCGGCGATCGCTTCGCGCACCTCGTACGCGGTGTCCACGTCGATCTCGCCCCGTGGGGCGATCTCCACGACACCGCCGGAAAGAACCGACTTCACGATCGACAGGCTCACGCGAGCACCTCCACCCGCCCGTCCCCCGGGCGTCTCATCAGTACGCGGGCCGCGACCGAGAGTATTCCTCCGACGGCCTTGGTCGCCACCCCCGGGGGATGAGCAATTCGCGGATCAGGGCACATTTCATCACCCTTGTCCGGCTTCTTCTCTTCGTCTGTTCGTTCAACGGCCCGTCGCGGACCGACGCATCGCCGCCCAGGGTAGCCGGTGAAGGCCAGTCGGGCCGAAACGACGCGACCACGGACTACTCCGGACGTCATGATCGAGCATCGATCGGTCCCCCGCGAGCCAGATTCGCGCTTGCCTCTGCCGCCTAGCATCGGCCGGGAGTCCACCACAGAGGGGATGATCAATGATCAAGAGACTGGCCGCGCTGGCCGGCGTCGGTGCCCTGCTCGCCCTCGTACTGGCCTGCGGCTTCGGCGGTGGCGACGACGATGACGATGACGACGACTTCGCTCGTGGTGTCGCCGTCGTCCTGGCGCGCTGACCGCGACTTCCTTCTCCGAACTGCCGGCCGCCCGACTGCGGCCGGCAGTTCGACGGTGGGAGCCGGAACTGGGACGTGCCGGTGGATGACCCGGGTGGACGGTTCGGTGGGTTTGGGGTGCCGATGGCCGGGGCACTGCCGGGTAGGCCAACCGTGACGCGCCGGTCCGGACGGCGAAGGCCGACCCGGCCGCCGCGACCGGCACTCCGAGGAGGTAACCCGATGTTCGGAACGAACCTGCTGGACCGCCGCAGCAGACCCGAGCGGATCGCGGACCACGCATGGCAACACCTGCTGGCTACGGTCAACGCCGCCGGGGACACCGTACGAGGCACCGCCCGCTCCGCCCAGCGCGGCGGTCACCGCCTCGGCGACGGGGCGGGTGACCTGGTCGGCAACGCCGCCGACGAGGCACGCCGCCGAGCCACCTTCGCGTTCGACGCGCTCGCCGGTCGCCGGCCGGCGCTGCCCTGGACGCTGCTGATCGGCGTGGCGCTGGTCGGTGCGGCGATCGGCTGGGCTGCCGGCACCGCCGCGCGGGCTGCCGGGAGTCGAGAGGACCGCGCGGTCGACGACATCGAATTCGTGGACGTGGACCGGCCCAACTCCCCGGTCGACCTGGACACCTGACCCGAGCGGACGCAACACCGACCGCGGATCCGCCTCGGGCGGCCGATTCGGGTTTCGTGGATGTCGGGGTGTCCGGCGTTCGATGACACCCCGACATCCACGAGGTCGAGTCCGCCCGGTCAGATCGCGTTGATCCTGTCCGGGGCACGTTCGGCGCGAGCCAGGGCACGCAGCACGGCCGGCTGGCCGTGTCGGCGTACCGCCAGCCGGGCGAGCAGCGACAGCACCGGCTCGATGGCGTCGGCGGGCAGTTCCGGGGTGGCTACGCCGACACTGACCGCCAGGTCGTCCGAGTGCACGGCCAGCTCCATGAGCCGGGTGGTCAGGAAGTCGTCCAGGGTGAGCGACCAGGGCCCCCGAGCCAGGTGCACCACGCGCTCCGCCGGCTCCCGGGTCAACGCCCCGGTGAGCCGTTCCACCGCCTCGGTCGTACGCGCGACCAACGCGTCCGGCCCCTCCTGCGCGAGGCTCTCCCCCACCCGGCGGATCCCCACGTTCACGTCGTCGTCGACGCTCGCGCCGAGCCAACTCCCCCGCGCGTAGTGCTCGAGCAGTTCGATCGGATCGCCCGGCGGGACCGGCTCGGCGAGCATCGTCTCGACCTGGAAGACCTGCGAGGCGAGGTGCCCCGCGAGGCCGGCGACGCCGAACTCGGCGAGCGCACTGGGTCGCCCCCAGCGCTCGGCGACCGCCGGGTCGTCGAGCAGCCGCACCGCCGAGCGCGCAGCCGTGAGATAGGCCGTCCTGATCGCAGCCATGTCGCACCTCCTCGGGTTGGAAACACGGCGAGCCTAGACGTCGCCCGCCACCACCAAGATCGCCGACGGCGATCACCCGGGTCGGGCGAGGGTGGTTCACCCGGGCCGGCGGCAGCATCGCCTCCAGGCGGGCGTGCGTGCGGGAGCCGCCCGACGCGATGAGGAGGACGGAGCGAATGGCCACCGAGACCGTCACCCGTACCGACCAGGAGATCCAGTCCGACGTTCTCGACGAGCTGACCTGGGAGCCGCGGGTCCGGCCACACGAGATCGGCGTGATCGTGTCCGAGGGCGTGGTCACACTCACCGGCAGGGTCGAGAGCTACGCGAAGAAGTGGGCCGCCGAGCGGGCGGCGCACCGGGTGCCCCGGGTCCGCGCGGTCGCGAACGACCTGACCGTGCAACTGCCCGGCGGGGCGGAACGCGCCGACCCGGAGATCGCCGGGGCGGTCGGGCATGCCCTGGAATGGGACGCGTTCGTGCCGATCGAGCAGTTGCAGGTGACCGTCTCGGACGGCTGGGTGACCCTGCACGGCGAGGTGGAGTGGGAGTACCAGCGCCGAGCCGCCGAACGGGCGGTCAGCCGGCTCACCGGCGTACGCGGGGTGAGCAGCGGAATCACCGTCCGCCCAGCGGTGCGCCCGGACGGCCACGAGCTGGCCGAACGGATCGTCGACGCCCTCGCCCGCAGCCGCGCGACGGAATCCGAGCACGTCACGGTACGGGTGCACGGCGACACGGTGCTGCTGGCCGGTCTGGTCCACTCGATCCCGGAACGTGCCGAGGTGGAGCGGGTGGCCTGGTCCGCGCCGGGCATCCGGGAGGTGCAGAACCACATCGCCGTCGCCCCCGTGCTGCGCTGAACCACCCGGGCCGGGTGAGCCGCGCTCACCCGGCCGGCGGCGAGCGTGGGAGCCATGACTGATCCGAACGGGCTGATCGGACCTGGGCGGCCGGCGCCCGACTTCACCCTGCCGGCCACCCCGGACGGGCGGCGCACCGGTCTTCGCGAGTACCGCGGCCGACCGGTGGTGCTCGCCTTCTACCCGGCCGACTGGAGTCCGGTCTGCGGCGACCAGATGGCGCTCTACCAGTCCGCGATGCCGGAGTTCGAGAGCTACCGAGCGGCGGTGCTCGGCATCTCCGTGGACAGCTTCTGGTCACACCGCGCGTTCGCGGAGAACCAGGGCATCGAGTTCCCGCTGCTTGCCGACTTCGAGCCGAAGGGCGCAGTGGCCCGCTCGTACGGCGCGTACACCCGCGGCGGCGAGGCCGCCCGGGCGCTCGTGGTGATCGACCCCGACGGCGTGGTCGCCTGGCGCCAGCTCTACCCGCAGGAGGTCAACCCGGGCGCGGACGGCATCCTCGACGCACTGGAACGGATGCGGGTCAGCGGGGAGGTGAGGGTTGGATGACCACCCCGTTGCAGGTGACCGCCCGGCTCCGGACGCCGGTGAGCGGGGCCGACCACGTCCGGGGGGCGACCGACGCCCCGGTGACCGTCGTCGAGTACGGCGACTTCCAGTGCCAGTACTGCGGTGCCGCGTACCCGAACCTGACCGAGCTGCTCCGGCAGCGGGAGGGCACGGTGCGGCTGGTCTACCGCTACTTCCCGATCGCCAACGTGCACCCCTATGCCGAGAGCGCCGCCGAGGCGGCCGAGGCTGCCGGAGTCCGCGGCCGGTTCTGGGAGATGCACGACTGGCTCTACGAGCACCAGGACCAGCTCGACCCGGTGCACCTCTCGCTCGGCGTCGAGCAGCTCGGAATGCCGCCGGACGACATCGGCGCCGAGGTGGAACGGCACGCGCACGCCGACCGGGTGCGCCGGGACTTCGTGGGCGGGATCCGCAGCGGGGTGAACGGCACCCCGACGCTCTTCGTCAACGACGTCCGCCACGACGGCGGGTACGCCCTGCCGGACCTGCTCGCCGCCGTCGACGCCGCGGCCGACACCTGACCACTCAGATCAGCCGCAGTTCACGCGCCCGCCGGACCGCCTCACGCCGGCGGGTCGCGTCGAGTTTGCGGTAGATGTTGCGCACGTGGGTCTTCACCGTGTTGACCGAAAGTGACAGCTCGCTGGCGATCTCCACGTTGGACAGGATGCTCTGCAGGTAGCGCAGGATGGTCAGCTCCCGCTCGGTGAGCGGCTCGTCCAGTGTCGGACCGGGCTCGACCGGCCTCCGCTCGGCCGGCTCGTCCCCGCCCCGCACCAGGTCGCTGACCATCGACCAGTGGGCGGTACCGGTGTCGAGGTGTGCCGCGAGCAGATCCCGCGCGGCCGGGTCGGCTCGGGTGAAGACCCGCCGGACGCCCTCCGGGCCGGCGAGATCGAGCACCTGCTCCAACAGCCGGCCGGCTCGGCGCTCGTCCCCACCCTGGCGCGCCAGCACCGCGTCGAGCAGGCCCGCCTCCAGGCGTACCGGCAGCGGCCACTCCGCCGCCGCCGGCGCCGTCCAGTCCGGCAGCACCCGACCGGCGGCCCGCGGGTCACCGGCTCGCAGTTCGACCCGGGCCAGCGCCACGGCAACCGGAGCGAGCGGCTCGACCTGGTCGTGGACCGGTCCGGCCAGCAGGTCCCGGGCGGCCGCCAGGTCACCCCGGGCAGCGAGCAGGTCGGCGTTCGCGGCGAGCAGCTGGTACGCCAGTTCCACGGCGGCCGGCCGGTCCGCGAGCCGGTGCCGCGCCTCGACCAGCAGCCGGTGGCCGGCATCCACCTCGCCCCGGTCGCGCAGCAGCTGCGCCCGGCAGAGCGCGGCGACCGCCACGGCGGTGGTCTCCACGGCCGCGATCCCCGCCCCGGGCGTCGTTCCCGGCTGCCCCTCGCCGGTCGCGGGCCCGGCGAGAGTCAGGTTCCCGGCGGCCTCCTCGGGCTGGTCCCGGTGCAGAGCCACCACTGCCAGCGCCAGGTGGGCGTACGCGCAGTCGAGCCGGCAGGCCCAGCCGTGGCAGGGGGGCATGGCGAGGGCCTCCCGGGCGGACGTCTCGGCGGCCCGCAGCCTGCCCCGCAGGGCGTGCAGCAGCGCCGAGCGGCTGGCGCAGACCAGCTCGGTGCGGAGGCGGCCCGCCTCCCGGGCCGCGTTCAGCGCCCGGGTGAAACGCGCCGCGGGCAACTGCCCCTCGGCCAGCTCGACGAGCCCGAGTGCGGTGCCGGCGAACGCGCGAAGCTCGGCGTCCTCCGTGGCGCTGCCGCGCGGTCCGCCGGCCACGGGCGCGGCGAGCGGTTCCGGGCCCCGTGCCCCGGCCACCGCAGTAGTCGAGCGTTGCGGGGCACCGGTGGCACGCGCACTGCTGGACCCGGCGGGCAGGTCACGTGGCCCCGGCGCCGTCGGGTGCGGCCGGATCAGCCGGGCGGCGGCGGCGCGTACCTCGGCGTGGTCGTCGGCGAGCCGAGCCAGCGTGAGCTCCACCGCGGTGGCCAGCCGGAGGAAGCGGTCCCGGCGCGGAGTGGGCAGGGCGTCCGCGTGCTCGGCCGCGAGGTGCAGGTGCGCCGTGGCGGCCGGCGCGTCGCCGGCGTACGCCCGCTCGGCCGCGCAGGCGAGCGCCAGCTCCGGATCGCGGCGTACGGCCTCCGGTGGTGGGGCCGGCGGCGGCGAGCTCCCGAAGTCGGCCCGGTCGTACGGGGCCAGCTCCGGCCACTGCGCCACGAAGATCTCGGTCGCGAGATCCCAGTTCCGGGCGGCGAGCGCGTGCCGCAGCCCCTCCATCGGCCGGCCGTTGTCGGCGTACCAGCCGGCCGCTCGAAGATGCAGCTCACGCAGCTCGTCGGCGGGCAGCCGGGCCAGTTCCGCCCGGAGCAGGTCGGTCAGTAGGGGCTGGCAGCGGTACCAGGGTGGGCGGCTCTCGTCGCGGCGCAGCAGACCACCGTCGCCGGCCAGTTCGGCGAGCGTGCGCTCGGCGTCCGAGCCGTCGGTGAGAGCGTCGGCCAGGTCGGCGCAGACCGTCTCGGCGAGCGCGGTGCGGCGCAGCAGGTCGCGGGCCGCCGGGTCGACCGCGGCGAGCACCTCCTCGTGCAGGTAGCCGGCCACGTCCGGCTGGTCGCCGCCGAACTGCTCGACCCAACGCGTCGGGTCGGGACGCCGGTGCAGCGCCAGCGCGGCGAAACGGAGTGCGGCGGGCCATCCGCCGGTCCGCTCCCGCAGCCGGCGCAGGGCCGCGCCGGGCAGCGTCACCCCGTGCGCGGTGAGCAGGTCGGCCACCTCGTCGTCGGTGAAGGCCAGCTCGTCCGGGCCGATCTCGGTCAGCTCCCCGGCCAACCGCAGCCGATGCACGGCCAGCGGCAGCCCGGCCCGTGCCCCGACCACCAGACGCAGCCGCTGCTCGGCGTGGCGGAGCAGGAAGTCCAGTCCGGTCAGTGCCGCCGGTTCGGTGACCCGGTGCAGGTCGTCGAGGATCAGCAGCATCGGCCGTTCCCGGCGAGCCAGCCCGGCGGCGAGCAACTCGAGCTGGTCGGGCCTGGGCGGCCGGGCCGGCATCGGCGCGGCCTCGTGTCCGTGCTCGGCGCTGTTTCGCAGCGCCGCCAACACGTACGACCAGAGCCGGTCACCATCGTCGCCCGCCTCCACCGACACCCAGGCCGGCGCCGGCCGGACGGTGTCGGCGACGCTGCCGTCCGGACGCACCTCGGCGCCCTCCCCCGCGCTGGCGCCGGCGAGGCGGGCCCAGGCGGCGAGCAGGGTGGTCTTGCCCCATCCGGCGGGGGCGCTGACCAGGGTGACCGAACCGGCGCTACCTTCGTCGAGCCGGCGCAGCAACCGGGGCCGGGCCACCACCGGCTCGGGCAACGCGGGCGGGGTCAGTCGGGACGCGAGCAGCGGCGGCCGCGTGCCGTCCGCGGTATCCACCCGTGCGCCGTTTCGCTGCTCCGGCATCCGGCCCACCCCCACGGACGCGTTCCACCCCCGGTCGGCGGGCGGTTACCCGGCGGGCGGCCGTTCACCCCTTCGGGGCGAGCCCGGGTCACCCCAGTCAGGCGGAGGACACACAACGGACTTGCCCGAACCTTTCCGACAACCGGCTCGAACGGCACGATGGCGGGTGGCAGACTCGCGGAATGGCCGGCGAGCGGACGTACGACGTGGTGCTCTTCGGGGCGACCGGCTTCACCGGCGGGCTGACCGCCGAATACCTGGCCCGGCACGCGCCGGCTGGGCTGCGGTGGGCCCTCGCCGGACGGAACGCCGACCGACTGGCGGCGGTGCGCGACCGCCTCACCGCGATCGACCCGGCGCTGGCCCAGCTGCCGTTGCTGACCGCCGACACCACGGACCCCGGGTCGCTGCGCACGCTGGCGGAACGCACCCGAGTCGTCGCCAGCACCGTGGGACCGTTCATCGAACGTGGGGAACCGCTGGTCGCCGCGTGCGCCGTAGCCGGCACCGACTACCTGGACATCACCGGCGAGCCGGAGTTCGTCGATCTGATGTACCTGCGCCACCACGCCGAGGCGGTACGCACCGGGGCGCGTCTCGTGCACGCCTGCGGGTTCGACTCGCTCCCGCACGACCTGGGTGCCTGGTTCACCGTCCGGCAACTGCCCGCCGACGTGCCGATCACCGTCGACGATTTCGTCCGGGTCGGCGGACGCTTCTCCGCCGGCACGTACCACTCGGCGCTGATCGCCCTCTCCCGTGCCGAGCAGGCCGGCCGGGTGGCTCGGGAGCGGCGGTCCACTGAGCCGCGGCCCGAGGGCCGGCGGGTACGTGCGGTACGCGGCCGGCTCAGCCGCCCGGCCGAACTGCACATGTGGGCGGTGCCGCTGCCCACCATCGATCCGCAGGTGGTGCGCCGCTCGGCCGCCGCCTGCCCGGAGTACGGCCCGGACTTCCGCTACCGCAACTTCGCCGCCGTGAAGCGGCTGCCCACGGTGCTGGCCGCCGGGGTGGGGCTGGGCGCCCTGGCGGGCCTGGTCCGGCTGGCGCCGACCCGCCGCTGGCTGCTCGGCCGACTCACCTCCGGGGACGGGCCGGCGCCGCACCAGCGGGCACGCTCGTGGTTCCGGGTCCGGTTCGTCGGGACGGGCGGTGGGCGGCGCGTACGCACCGAGGTGGCCGGGGGCGACCCCGGTTACGACGAGACCGCGAAGATGCTCGCCGAGTCGGCGCTCTGCGTGGCCCTGGACGACCTGCCACCGACTGCCGGCCAGGTCACCGCGGTGACCGCGATGGGCGAGCCACTGCTGGCCCGGCTCACCCGGGCCGGCATCACGTTCCGGGTGCTGGAGCAGACCGACGCCCGACCGGCTTGACCCTCGACCAGCTTGAGGCGGCAGGATCGGTCACCGTGGAGAGCGAGCTGCGCAGCATCGGTGAGCTGGCCCGGGCCAGCGGCCTCACGGTCAGCGCCCTGCGGTTCTACGACTCGGCCGGGGTGCTGGTGCCGGCGCTGGTCGACCCGGTGACCGGCTACCGCTGGTATACCGACGAGCAGGTGGCTCCGGCCCGGCTGGTTGCCGGGCTGCGCCGGGTCGGCATGCCGGTCGCCGAGATCGCCGCCGCGGTGCGGGCCGAGCCGGCCGCCGTGCACCGGCTGCTGGACGCACACCTGCGCCGGCTGGAGGACGGCCTCGCCGACGCCCGCCGCGAACTCTGCCGGATCCGTGCCCTGATCAGTCCTGAGGAGCCCGTCATGGCCACCCGTCTCGTGCTGTCCCGGATCGAACTGACGCAGGCCATCGACGCGGTCCGGTTCGCCGTCGGCACCGACCCGGAACTGCCGGTGCTCACCGGCGTCCTGTTCGACGTGACGCCGGACGGCGTACGGCTGGTCGCGACCGACCGCCACCGGCTCGCGCTCGCCCGGGCCGGCGCCGGCCGGGCGGACGGACCGGCCGTGCGGGTGGTCGCCCCGGCCGGCTTCGTCGACGAGGTACGCGCCCTGCTCGACACCGGTGCCGGCGTCACCCCGGAGGCCCACCTGACCGTCGACCGCACCGCGGTGTCGGTGTCGGTCGCCGGGCGGGTGGTGACCGCCGCCCCGCTGCCGTACGACTTCCCGGACTACCAGCGGCTGCTACGGGTGGCCGCCGGCGACGCCCCGGCGTACCGGATCCCGGTGGACGCCGCCGCGCTGCGGAGCGCGCTACGCCGTCCCGACGCGCCGACGGTGGCCCTGGAACACGACGGTGCCCCGGTCGCGGTCGCGGTGCTCGGTGTGGACGACTCGGGTTGGCTGCGCCTGCTCGAACCGGGCGAGGCCGCGCCGGGCGGCGGGCTGCGGGTCGGGGTGAACGGCGACTACCTGCTCGACGCGCTGGACGCGGCCGGTGAGTCGCAGCTGGTGCTGGAGCTGGACGGCCCGATCGCCCCGCTGGCCGTACGCCGCCCCGGCGACGACGACGCGTTCTCGATCCTGATGCCGATCCGTCTCTGACCGCATCCTCACCCGGGCGAGGTGCCGCCACCGGCGGGCCGGCTCGTCATCCGGTCCGGCCGGGAGTACCACCGGCCGGCGCCCGCCGGCTCGACGGAGAGCAGCCCGGCCCCGCTCCCCGGCCCGGGCGCGGCGGGCCGCGACGGTAGCATCTGGGGGTCCACCCGACTGCCGGACGGAGGCGTACGGAGCAGCATGCTCGACATGGAGTTGATCCGGAAGGATCGCGAGGCGGTGGCGACCGCGCTGGCGAAGCGTCTGGATCCCGCCGAGGTCAATCGGGCGCTGGACGAGATCCAGCGGCTCGACCAGGAGCGCCGCGCCCTGATCGGCGAGATCGACGCCGACCGGCAGCGCCGCAAGGCAGAGGCCCGGGCGTACGCGGAGGCGAAGCGGGCCGGCCGCGAGCCGGAGGTCGTCGCGCCCGAGGCCGGTCGCAAGCAGCTCTCCGAGCTGGAGTCCGAGCTGGACGACGTGCAGGGCCGGCTGCGCACCGCGATGAGCGAGCTGCCCAACCTGCCCGCCGATGATGTGGTGGCAGGCGGCAAGGAGGCCAACCGGGTCGTCAAGACCTTCGGTACGGCACCGGTGATCGAGAAGGTCCGCGACCACGTGGAGCTGTCCCGGATGCTCGGTCTGGTCGACCACGAGCGGGGCGTGAAGCTCGGCGGCTCCGGCTTCTGGATGTACACCGGCATGGGCGCCCGGTTGGAGTGGGCGCTGCTGAACTTCCTCATCGACGAGAACGTCAAGGCCGGCTACGAGTTCCTGCTGCCGCCGCACCTGCTGCTCGACACGGCCGGTTTCGCCGCCGGGCAGTTCCCGAAGTTCTACGACGACGTCTACCACCTCGACCGGGAGAGCGGGCCCCGGGGCCAGTTCCTGCTGCCCACCTCGGAGACGGCGATCCTCGGCGCGTACCAGGACGAGATCCTGGACACCACGACGCTGCCGCTGAAGCGGTTCGCGTACACGCCGTGCTACCGCCGGGAGGCGGCCGGCTCGCACTCCGACGAGCGCGGCACCGTGCGGGGCCACCAGTTCAACAAGGTGGAGATCTTCCAGTTCACGCTGCCGGAGCAGGCGGACGCGGCGCTGGAGGAGATGGTCACCCACGCCGAGAGCCTGGTCGAGAAGCTGGGCCTGCACTACCAGCGCAGCCTGCTGTCGGCCGGCGACGCCAGCGCGTCCATGCGCAAGACCCTCGACATCGAGGTGTGGATGCCGAGCATGGACAAGTACAAGGAGGTGTCGTCGGTCTCCTGGGCCGGCGACTACCAGGCGCGGCGGGCGGCCATCCGCTATCGCGAGCCGGGCGGCAAGCAGACCCGGTTCGTGCACACGCTCAACGGGTCGTCGCTGGCCACCAGCCGCCTCTTCCCGGCCATCCTCGAGCAGTTCCAGCAGCCCGACGGCTCGGTGCTGGTGCCCGAGGTGCTCCGCGACCGTCTGGGCGTCGACCGGCTCACGCCGGGCCGCTGATCCACGCCGCTGCCGGCGGGAGCCGGGACTCCGGCTCCCGCCGACGCGCCCGATACCGGGCAAGGTCCACTCGGCCGCCCGGATGGCCGGGGCATCGCAGGTCGGATCGGACCCCGCCGGGGGGGGGGGGGATTCACCCGCCTGGCAGCGGCCGCAACGCTTCCCATCGAGGGCGTTTGGGCGTTTTGGAGGTATCCGACCCGTTGAGGGGTTGCTGGCACGTACAGTATTTTTGTGCCGTTTGACCGATTGATCTCACCGGGACGCCGGGGCTGGGTGGCCGGCGGTGTCGGTGTACCGGCGCTCCTGGTCACCGCCCTGCTCACCGGCTTGGCGCTGACCCCCGGAACGGAACCGGTGGCCCAGCAGGCCACGCCTGTCACGACCTCGACACCGAACGAGGTCGGCCAGAGCGCCGAGGCGAGTGCGCTTCCCGCCGCGCCGGCTCCGAAGGGACTACCGGTGGTGACGTACGACCCCGCGCCGGCCGGGTTCCCGGACGACCCCGAGACCATGGACACGACACCGCTCACCGAGGGGCTGCGTCCGGCTCGGAAGATCGCCGCGTACGACGCGCCGGGCGGCCGGCCGATCGCCTTCCTCGCCCCGACCATCAGCGGCGTCGACCTGACCATGCCGATCGCCGACCGGCAGTCGGGCTGGAAGGCCGTCCTGCTTCCCTCGGCCAACCGGAAGCTCGCCTGGCTTCCGCCCGGCGGCCACACCACCGTCCCGCTGCGGGACCAGATCGTGGTGGAGCGCCGCGTGCACCGGCTCACCTGGTACCGGGCCGGCAAGGCGGTACGCACCTGGGAGGTCAGCCTCGGCCAACGCGGCCAGGAGACGCCGCTGGGCCGGACCTTCATCCTCGGCCGCACCCCGCCGCCGCAGGACGTGTACGGCGGTGTCGACATCTACGCCCTCGGCTCGATCCCCGACGACCCGGACGCGGTGCCGGAAAGCCTGCGCAACGCGCACATCGGCCTGCACACCTGGTACCACGACGGCGAGCTGGGCGAGAACACCACCAACGGATGCATCCGGCTCACCCGCAGCGGCCAGCGCGAACTGCTCGCCGAGGTACTGCCCGGCAGCAGCGTGGTGGTGGTCGAGGAGCTGCCCGAACCGCCGCCCACCGCGTGATCCGGACACCGGTCCGACACCCGTACCCCGCCTGAGCCGCCGGCCGGCGCCGGCCGCCGTCGCCTCAGTCGCCTCAGTCGCCGAGCAGCCAACCGTTCTGCTCGGCGATGCGGACCGCCTCGGCCCGATTGCGCGCGCCGGTCTTGCCGATGGCCGCGGAGAGGTGGTTGCGGACCGTCCCCTCGGACAGGTGCAACGCGGCGGCCAGGTCCGCGGCCGTCCCGCCGTCCCGCGCCGCCCGCAGCACATCGGTCTCCCGCTCGGTGAGCGGGCTCGCCCCGGTGGCCAGCGTCTCGGCCGCCAGCGTCGGGTCGACCACCCGCAGCCCGGCGTGCACCCGGCGGACCGCCTCGGCGAGCTGGCGCGCCGGGGTGTCCTTGACCACGAAGCCGTTCGCACCGGCCTCCATGGCCCGGCGCAGGTAACCGGGACGGCCGAAGGTGGTCACCACCAGCACCCGGCAGGTCGGCAGCGCCGCCCGCAGCGCCGTGGTGGCGGCGATCCCGTCCAGCCCGGGCATCTCCACGTCGAGCAACGCCACGTCCGGGCCGGTCCGCCGTGCCTCGGCCACCACCTCGTCGCCTCGGCCCACCTCGGCGACCACGGTCAGGTCCGGTTCGAGGGAGAGCAGCGCGGCCAACGCCCCGCGTACCAGCGCCTGGTCGTCGGCGAGCAGCAGCTTTATCGGCTCGGTCACCGGGCACCCGCCGGGAGTCCGACCCGGAGCACGAACCCGTGCCCCTGCGGGCGGCGGCCGACGCTCACGGTCGCGTCGAGCCGTTGGGCGCGCTCGCGCAGGCCGATCAGGCCGTGCCCGGTGGCCGCGTCCTCCGACGTCGGTCCCCGGCCGTCGTCGCTGATCTCCACCGCGTCCGGGCCGACCCGGATCGTGCATCGGTGTGCTCCGCTGTGCCGCACCACGTTCGTCACTCCCTCCCGTACCGCCCAGCCGAAGAGCTGGTCCCGATCGGCCGGCAGCTCCGGCAGGTCGGCCGGCAGGTCGGCGGCGATGCCCGCGGCGATCAGCGCCGACCGCGCGCCGGCCACCTCCTCGGCCAGCCGCACCCCGCGGTACGCCCCGACGGTCCGCCGTACGTCGGCGAGTGCGGCCCGGGCGAGCTGCTCCACCTCGGCGATCTCCGTCGCCGCCCGGGACGGATCCACCTCCACCAGCCGGCCGGCCAGCTCGGCTTTGATCGCCACCACGGTGAGCGAGTGGCCGAGGATGTCGTGCAGGTCCCGCGCGGTCCGAGCCCGCTCCTCGGCCACCGCCAAGCGGCCGATCTCCTGCTGCGCCGCGCGCAGCTCGCCGTTGCGCTGGGCCAGCGCGGCCACGCCGAACATGGCGAACGAGGCGAGCAGCACGGCGAAGAAGACCCCGCTCACTCCCGACCAGCTGGGCAGCAGGTATCCCGCCACCAGCGGCGTCAGCGCGGCGAGGGCCACGACGACCAGCGCCCACGACCCGGGGAGCAGGAAGACCGCCCCCGTGGCGACGAAGACCAGGGTGGTCATCCAGTCCGTCCCGGTACCGGGAATGCCGACCAGGCCGAGGACGAGCAGCCCCAGCAGCAGGACGACGGCCCGGGCGCGCGGGATCGGTCGACCGTTCTGCCGGTGCGACCGGGCCCACTCGAAGAGCAGCACGTACGCCACGCCGAAGGCGACCAGCGAGCCGACCCCGAGCCACTTGCGCCACGGCTCCGCCTGCCCCAGTGCCGTACCCAGCGGCTGGTTGAGGAAGAAGAGCCAGACCGCGGCCAGCAACCAGCCGGTGAGCCGCCACTTGCGGCTCGCCGGCTGAGGCTGAACCTTCGGAACGTCCATCGGGCCCACGCTAGCGGTCGGTTTCCGCTCAGACCCGGGCGGTGTCCCGGCGGAACAGCCGGGTCGCGCCGAGCGCGAAGAGGACCGTCCACACGACCAGGTTGACCAACGCCGCCAGGCTGACGCCGTCGCCGGTCAGCGGGGCGCGGGCGAGTTCACCGACTCCGTACACCGGGGTGAACCGCGCGACGTGCTGGAGCACCTCGGGCAGCACCTCGAGCGGGACGAAGAGCCCACCGAACATCGCCAGCACGGCGAGGATCGGGCCGATGAACTGCATGGCGTTCTCCGCCGGGAAGAGGTAGCCGACGAAGAGGCCGAACGCGGCGAAGACCAGCGAGCCGAGCCACGCCCCGAGGCCGGTCAGCAGCCAGACGTCGGCGGAGAGCCGTACGCCGGAGGCCGCGCCGACGACGAACTCGACGCAGACCGCGATGAGGCCGAGGCCCATCGCGGTGACGACCTTGGTGGCGACGTACGCGATCGGACGCAGCGGGGTGAGCCGCAACTGCCGGCTCCAACCCAGCGCCCGCTCGGTGGCGACCGCGGCGCCGATGCTGGTGGTCGCCACCATGGCGGCGTAGACGGCCAGGCTGACCATGATGTACGCGGCCACCGCGTAGCCGTTGGGAAGCTGCTGCCCACGCTGCGGCAGGCCGAAGATGAGGAAGAAGGCGGCCGGCATGATCAGGGTGAACGCGAGGGTGCGGCGGTTGCGCAGCACCCGGCGCAGCTCGATGCCGAGCACGGCCGGGGAGAACCCGCCCAGGGCGGGGGGACGCCGGTCGGGGGTGACGCGGTCGGTGGTGGCGCTCAGCGAGGTGGTCATCGTCAGACTCCGGCCTGGTCGGTGGTGAGGGCGAGGAAGGCGTCTTCGAGGTTGCGGGAGGTGATCTCCACGTCCCGGGCCTCGGTCCGGGTGAGCAGGTGCCGGGCGACCATGTCGGAGTCGGCGGTACGCACGAGCACGCTGTCGCCGCGCACCTCCACCGCGTCGACGCCGGGCAGCGCGGCGAGCGCGGCCTGGTCGGCGCCGGGGAGGGTGGCCCGCACGAGGCGACCGGCGGCCAGGTTCTTGATCTCGGCGGTGGTTCCGTCGGCCACGATCCGTCCTTGCCGGACCAGCACGATCCGATCGGCGTACGCGTCGGCCTCGTCCAGGTAGTGGGTGGCGAAGATGATGGTCCGTCCGGAGCGGGCGTCGCGCCGCAGCGCCTGCCAGAACTCGCGCCGCCCCTCGACGTCCATCCCGGTCGTCGGCTCGTCGAGCACCATCAGGTCGGGGTCGGGCAGCAGGGCGAGGGCGAAGCGCAGCCGCTGCTGCTGGCCGCCGGAGCACTTGCCCACCACCCGGTCGGCGATGTCGGTGATTCCGGCGCGCTCCAACACCTCTTCCGCGGGCCGGCTGTGCCGGTAGAGGTTGGCGGTCAGCCGTACCGTCTCGCCGACGGTCAGGTCCTTGAGCAGCCCGCCGGTCTGGAGCACTGCGGCGATCCGGCCGCACGCGATCGCGTCCGCCGGACTGCCCCCGAGGATCCGCACCGAACCGGCGTCCGGGCGGGCCAGCCCGAGCAGCATGTCGATGGTGGTGGTCTTGCCGGCGCCGTTCGGGCCGAGGAAGGCGACCACCTCGCCGGGCTCCACCCGCAGGCTCAGCCCGTCGACCGCGGTGACCGCGCCGAAGGTCTTGGTGAGGCCGCTCAGCTCCACGGCCGGTTCAGTGCTCGTCATGGCAACCATGCTCTTGCGACCGGGCGCTTCGTGCCCCGAGTGCCCGTCACGTTCCCGCCGTGACATTTGTCAGGGGTGGGGGCTGCGGTGCCGCCCCCACCCGTTGGTCAGTGCTGTCCCTGTTCCGCGCCGCGCGCCGGCCTGGGCAGCAGGAACGCGGCGACGACGGTGGCCGCGAGCAGCGCCGCCTCCACCCAGAGCGTGGCCCGGACCGCGGAGCCGGCGCCGCCGCCCGGCAGTCGGGCGAAGAAGACCGTGCCGAGCACTGCCACCCCCAGCGCGCCGCCGAGTTGCTGGACGGCGGTGAGAGTGCCGGAGGCCGAGCCGGTCTCGGCCGGCTCCACTCCGGAGAGCACGATGTCGAAGAACGGGGACATCACCAGGCCCATCCCGAATCCGACCACGAGCAGCGCCGGTACCAGCCGCCAGGGGGGTGACCTCCGGACCGGCGAGCCGCAGGGTCAGCAGCATCCCGCCGACGCCGGCCAGCACCACGACCAGGCCGGTGTGGATGAGCGTACGACCGAACCGCCGGGCCAGGCCGGCGCCCGCGATCACGAAGGCCGCCACCATGCCGAGCGCCTGCGGCACGCCGGCCAGCCCGGCCTCCAGTGGCGAGTACCCGAGACCGAGCTGGAGGTAGAGGCTGAACACCAGTGAGAATCCGGTGAGTGCGGTGAAGAACGCCAGCCCGGCGACGAGACCACCGGTGAACGCACGGCGGCGGAACAGCGTCGGCACCACGAGCGGATCCCGAGCGGCCCGCTGCCGGCGTACCTCGTAGCGGGCGAAGTAGGCGAAGACGGCGACGGCGGCGACGAGCATCCCGTACATCCAGCCCGGCCAACCCTGCTCGCGGCCCTGCACCAGCGGGTAGACCAGCAGCACCGCGCCGAGCGCCACCAGGCCGACGCCGGGCAGGTCGAGCCGGGACGCGGGCGCGGGACGGGATTCCGGCAGGAAGCGCAGCGCTCCGAGCAGCGCGAGCAGGCCGAGCGGCAGGTTGATCAGGAAGATGGCGCGCCAGCCGGTGCCCCAGAGGTCGGCGTCGACCAGCCACCCCGCGAGGATCGGGCCGCCGACCGCGGAGATCCCCATGACCGGGCCGAACGCGCCGAAAGCGGCGGCCAGCTCCCGGGGTGGGAAGACCTCCTTGATGATGCCGAGACCCTGCGGGAGGAGGACCGCACCGAACAGGCCCTGCGCGACCCGGGAGGCGACCAGCATTCCGGGGCTAACGGAGAGGGCACAGAGCGCCGAGGCGACGGTGAAGCCGGCCACCCCGACCAGGAACATCCGGCGCCGCCCGTAGAGGTCGCCGAGGCGTCCGCCGGTGATCAGACCGATCGCCATGGCGAGGGTGTAGCCGGCGCCGAGCCACTGGATCAGGCTCGCCGAGCCGCCCAGATCGGCCCGGATCGCGGGGCCGGCGAGGTTGGTGACGAGAGCGTCGAGGAGGTCCATGACCTCCTCGGCGAGGATGACGGCGAGGGCGAGCCAGCGCCAGCGGTACGGCTGGGGCTCGGCGACGGAGGGCGGGACAGTGCCCGCCTCCCCGACGGTGGCCTGGGACATCGGAACTCCTTGACTGTTTCGAACACCGTTCGTTGACGAACACTGTTCTAGCAACGAACGTGGTTCGCATGCAAGTAGGATGTCGGGGTCCCGATCCGGAGGTGACCGTGAGCGACCTGCCCGACCCGCCCTGGCGTACGCCCGCCCGCAGCCGCCCGGTGCGCCGACCGCTGAGCCAGCAGGCCGTGGTGGACGCCGCCCTGGTCGTGCTGGGCCGGGAAGGGCTGGGCGGGCTGAGCATGCGGCGGGTGGCGCAGGAGCTGGGCACCGGACCGGCCTCGCTCTACGCGCACGTCTCCGGCAAGGATGAGCTGCTGGAGCTGCTGCTGGACCGGGTGAGCGCCGCCATCACCGTTCCCGAACCTGACCCGCAATGCTGGCCGGACCAGATCAAGGAGGTGGCCTGGCAGGCGTACCGCGCCTACGCGACCCATACCAACCTGGCGCTGGCCTCCCTGGCCACCATCCCCACTGGGCCGAACGCGCTGCGGGTGACCGAGGGGATGCTGGCCATCCTGCTAGCCGGCGGGGTGCCACCGCAGCCGGCGGCCTGGTTCCTGGACCGGCTCTTCCTCTACATCGCCGGAGACGCGTACGAGGGGGCGCTCTTCGGCGAGAAGGTCCGCGCCTCGGGCAAGGACCTCGACGGGTACTGGACGGGGATGCTCGGGCAGCTGCGCGAGTATTACCTCAGCCTCCCGGCCGAACGCTTCCCGCACACGCTCGCGCACCTCGACGAGCTGATGGCCGGCGGCGGGGACGAGCGCTTCGCGTTCGGGCTCGACCTGCTGGTGCAGGGCGTCGCCCGCTACGCCACGCCGCGCTGAGCTGCGGGCTGCGGCGTGGGGCTGCGGCGTGGGGCTGCGGCGTGGGGCTGCGGCGTGGGGCTGCGGCGTGGGGCTGCGGCGTGGGGCTGCGGCGTGGGGCTGCGGCGTGGGGC
>NZ_FTNF01000012.1 GCF_900156065.1 Micromonospora avicenniae
CCGCAGTACGCCACCACCGCGTTCCTGAAGGGTTTGAAGCAGGTCGACGGCTGGCACGACATGCCGCTGACCCAGGCCGCCCAGACCGTGCAGGTGTCGGCCTACCCGGACGCCTACGCCCAGTGGGAACAGCAGGCCGCCGACCTCGTCGCCCACTACTGGAACAGCTGACAACCACACAAGCACACGAGCACGAGCGTGAACCGCTGGCCGGCACCCGAACCCGGGTGCCGGCCAACGGCATATCCGGGCCGGGCGCGCAACGCCGGGCGTAGCCGACCGCTCGACGTACCGGGCCGGTCCGCGCCCGGGGTTCGCCGCCCCCAGGCGTGACCGCCGCCGGCCGTCCGGTTCACTGAGCCCGTGAACGCATACCCGAACTCGCCCGCCGCCTCGGCCAGCGACCTTCCTCTGACGATGGGTGCCTCCGCGGCGGCGAGTAGCTCTTCGCCCGGCGTCCGCTCCGCGGCCGGCAAGCGCTCGGCGATGGTCGACGCGCCCCCGGCGGAGCACCTCGCCGCCTCCGAGTCGCCCGCACGGTCCGACCCGTTCGCGGGCGACGGTCAGGTCTGGGCCACGGCGCGTTCCTTCCGTGCCTGGTTGGACGCGGCCAACGGCACCGGGGACGCGGAGCTGACCTGCCGCGTCCTCAAACTCACCGAGGAGGCCGGGGAGGTGGCGGGGGCGTGGATCGGGCTGCTCGGGCAGAACCCCCGCAAGGGTGTCACGCACACCCGGGACGAGGTCGCCGCCGAACTCGCCGACGTCGCGTTCACCGCGCTGGTCGCCATCGAGAGTCTCGGCCTCGATGCCCGTACGGTGCTCGACCGCTGCGCGGCCAAGGTGCACGACCGGATCGCCTCCGCCGAGCGATCCGCGGGCTGACTCGGCCAGGCCACGCCTGCGGTCATCGAGCAGCACGATCTGCGGCCGCCCCGGCAGGAGAAAGCCGGATGGCGCCGGGACGGCTCATTGATCGTGGCGACGGCTGACGACGATGTCGATCAGCGCGGCGATCAGCGCCAGCGCGATGATCACGGTAGCGACCACGAGTGAGTGTTCGAACGCTGCGGTGAAGTCGCCGTTCGAGCTGGCCAGCGAGGCGAAGAAGGCCGAGCCGACAGCCGCGATACCGGCGGCCGATCCGATTCGCTGTCCGGTCTGGAGCATGCCCGCTCCGCTGCCGGCCTGGGGCACGGGCACCTGGGAGAGGGTGAGCGTCTGGTTGGGTGCGATCACCAGGCCGCTGCCGATCCCGGCGAGCAGCAGTGGGCCCGCGGTGACCCAGGGCGCCGGGGCGTGCGGGAACTCGCGCAGCGCCAGCCACGTCGCGGCGAGGCCGACCACGACGGCGAGCAGCCCGGCCGCGACCAGCGGGCGGCCGGTCCGGTTGACCAACCGGCCGCCGGCCGCCGAGGCCGCCGCCGAGCCGAGCGCGAACGGGGTGACGGCCAGGCCGGCGACGAGGGCGCTGTAGCCGTGCCCGTTCTGCAGGAAGAGCGTGAAGATGAAGAAGATCGCGGTGAACCCACCGAAGTAGATCAGGGCGATCAGCGATCCGAGGGTGTACGACCGGAGCTTGAACAGCCGCAGGTCGAACAGCGGCTGCCGGGTCCGGGCGTACCGGTGCTCCCAGACGGCGAAGGCGAGCAGGACCAGCAGGCCGGCGGGGATCAGCGCCCACTTCCACGGGGTACGCCACTGTTGTTCCTGTACGAGCGGCAGGAGCACCAGCAGTACGCCGACGCCGAGCAGGATCACCCCCACCGGGTCGAGGCGATGCCGGTCCGTGTGCCCCTTCTGCCGGCCGGGCAGGAGCCGCCAGCCGAGGATCACGGCGATGACGCCTACCGGCACGTTGACGAAGAAGACGTACCGCCAGCCGTGTTCCTGGCCGCCGAGCGCGATGAGCAGGCCGCCGAGCAGTGGCCCGACGGCGGTGGAAACACCGATGGTCGCGCCGAGCAGCCCGAACGGCCGGGCCCGTTCGGGACCGCGGAACAGTTCCTGGATCACGCCGGTGACCTGAGGGTTGACGATGCCCGCCGCGGCGCCCTGGAGAAGTCGGGCGATGACCAGCCAGGTGGGGGAAGGGGCCAGGCCGGCGAGGGCGCTGGTGATGGTGAACAACGCGATCCCGAAGACGAACGCGTTGCGCCGCCCGCGGGCGTCGCCGAACCGGCCCGCGGGCACGAGCGCCAGACCGAAGGTGAGCGCGTAGCCGGAGAGCACCCACTGCAAATCGCTGGGCGAGGCGTGCAGCGCCTGGTCCAGCGAGGGGATGGCCACGTTGACGATACTGACGTCGAGCAGTGTCATGAAGGCCGCTACGAGGCCGACGCCGAGAGCCTGCCAGCGTCGCCGGTTCTCCGCAGGGTCGACGTCGGCCGTTTGGCTGCCCGCCGTGCTCATCGTGCCCCCCGTTGGCGTCGATCACGCATTCATGACCGCTACCCCGGCCACCGTGGGACGAATCGTCGCGTGACGCCTCCCGGTCACGCCATCTGACGCGCGCAGAACCTGGGGCCGAAGTCCAGCCCGGCCATCGGCGAGTCCTCCCGGTGCAGCAGACCCTTCTCGGTCAACAGGTGCAGCGGCGCCTGCAACTGCTCCGCGGTCAGCCCGGACTCCTCGGCGATCATGTCGGGGTACGGTACCTGGCCACGGGCCTCCAGCGCGGTGACCGCCTGGTACACCCGTTCCTCGACGTCCGACAGTTGCACCCGCTGCATCGCTTCCTCCTCGTGCTCGCGTCCGCCTCCGTGCAGGCGGTTGCGCTGCGCGGTTACCCCTTGAGTGGGCGAAGATGCCCACCCGATCGAGGGGCGATCGCGGCTCGCCGCGGCCCTGCCTCCGGCTCCGACGGCCGGTCCGTGCCCTAGGCTGCTCCCGTGATCGTTTGGGATCTCGCCGTCGTCGGCGCCGGCCCCGCCGGGCTCTCCGCCGCGTACGCCGCGGCTCGCGCCGGCGTACGAACCCTGGTTCTCGAGCGGGCCGAACACCCGCGTTACAAGACTTGCGGTGGCGGCCTCATCGGCACGTCGCTGGCGGCGGTGCGGGATCGGATCGAGGTGCCCGCGCACGACCGGGTGGATCGGGTGACGTTCACCTGGGACGGGCGACGCGGTTTCACCCGCCGGCACCGCTCACCCCTGGTGACGATGGTGCGCCGGGAGGAGTTCGACGACCGGCTCCGCGCGGCCGCGGTGGCGGCCGGGGCGGAGGTGCGCGAACGCGCCGCGGTCCGTGCCGTCGAACAGGACCCGGATGGCGTACGCCTGCGGCTGGCCGACGGGACGACCGTGCGGGCCCGGACGGTGATCGGGGCGGACGGCTCCTCCGGTGTGACCGCCCGGCACGTCGGCGTGCGGTACCGGCAGGTGGACCTGGGGCTGGAGCTGGAGTTGGAGGTGTCGCCGGAGCAGCAGGAACGCTGGCGGGGGCGGGTCCTGCTCGACTGGGGCCCGTTGCCCGGGTCGTACGCCTGGGTGTTCCCGAAGGATGACCGGCTGACGGTCGGGGTGATCGCGGGGCGGGGCGAGGGGGAGCGGACCCGGGAGTACCTGCGGAGCTTCGTGGAGCGGCTCGGCCTGGCCGACGCGCCGGCGGCGCACGACTCCGGGCACCTGACCCGCTGCCGAGCGGACGATTCCCCGCTGCGCCAGGGCCGGGTACTGGTCGTCGGGGACGCCGCGGGCCTGCTCGAACCGTGGAGCCGGGAGGGGATCAGCTTCGCGCTGCGCTCGGGCGCGCTGGCCGGGACGGCGGTCGCCGAGGGGGACCTGGCCGGCTACGAACGAGCGGTCGGCGAGCAGTTGGTGCCGTCGATGCGGGCTGGTTACCGGCTGCTCGACCTCTTCGCGCGCCGGCCGGAGATCTTCCACGCGCTGGTGGCCACGCCTCCGGGCTGGCGGATGTTCGTGCGGTTCTGTCAGGGCCGGGCGAGCTTCGACAAGACGCTGGCCCGGCCCGAGGTGCGTGCGGTGCTGGCCGTGCTGGACCGGATTCCCGCGTCCCGGCGTCGCGCCGTCTCGACGTCCTGACCGCTCGCCCGGAGCGGGTGGCAGTGCCGCTCGCCGGGCAGCTCGCCGATGTAGATGATCCGTAACGCGGTAGGGCCCAACTGTCCGTCCATACCACCCAGGATCCTAGGAAGCCATACGCGGTGTGACGTGTCCGGCGGATATCGACCAGGCCATCGCCGACAGGCCTCGGACGAACGGCCGAAGCGCGCCGGCGCGAAACCGGGGTGAGAATGGATTCGCCGAAGGGGGTGGCCGATGAGCGACGCTCGAGAGGAACCACGGTTCACCGACGACGACTACGCCTTCCTGCGACACGTCCGGTTCGGCGAGCTGCCACCCGCGGTACGTCCGGAGGACCGGGTGGAGCTGACCGAGACCGATCCGGGCCGTGGCGCGCCAGGCACACCCTCGCAGAGCTGGGACCTGCGGCACGGCGCCTGAGCCGCCCGGACCGGAGCACCAGGAACGCGAACGGGCCGCGGGCAACTGCGCCCGCGGCCCGTCACTACGTGTGCGGTCAGAACACCGGCACGCCCTCGCGTACGAGGCGCCAGTTCGGCTGGAAGAAGTCAGCCGGGTCGATCGTGCCCTTCGCCTGTGCCCAGTCGATGAGCAGCTGGCGGATCTCCTGCTGCTCGTTGTAGACCTGCGTCTTGACGATGCCGGGGAAGTTGCCGCCGCCGCTGCGCCGGTAGTTGTTCACCGCCACGACGAACTGGGCGTCGTCCGCCACCGGGGTGTCCGTGCCGGCCAGCACGAGACGGGTGATCCGCTGGCCCACCGGCTTGGCGATGTCGATGTCGTACTCGACGCCGGAGAGGGCGTCGTAGTTGTAGTCCGGCACCGACGGGTCGCTGATCTGCTCGGGGTCGACCGGGGCGCCCGGCGCGAGGGTGTTGAAGTACTTCGCCGAGTACTCCAGGTACGCGCGCACCTCGGCGCCGCTGAGCACGACCGCCTCGAGGGTGTTGTCGAACACGTAGAGACCCGCCACGTCACGGATCTTCACGTCACCGGCCGGGAAGATCGCGGTGCGGCTGAACGGCGAGGCCTGGGACAGCACCGGCAGGTCGGCGTACTGGGTGCCGGCCAGCGCCTTGGTGACCGTCTCGGCCTGGACGTGGTTGATGAAGTCGAGGATCGGGGTGTCCTTGTACCGCGACTCGACGGCGGACATCTCCACGGTGGCCTGCGCCACGACCTGGTTGACGTACGCCACGGTCTTCTGGTGCTGGGCCCGCACCGCGGCGAGGATCTTCGGGTCCTCCACCACGGTGTTGGTGTTCAACATCGTGGCGGACTTGGTGGTGATGGTCCACCGCCCGCGCTCACGGGTCAGGGTGAAGTCCATGCGGGTCAGGCGCTGACCCCACTTGGAGGGCTCGGAGAGCAGGACCTGCTGGCCGGTCTGCTTGTTGGTCACGAACCGCTCGACGATCTCGTTGTGGGCGTGCCCGAACAGGATCGCGTCGATGCCCGGCACCTGCTCGGCGATCAGGGCTACCGGGTTCTCGTTCGGCAGTTCCGGGCCGTAGCTGGAGGTGCCGCTGTCACCGCCGTGCGCCGAGACCAGGATGATGTCGGCGCCGCGCTGGCGCATGATCGGGACGTACTTCGCCGCCGTGGCGATCATGTCGTCGAAGCGCAGCCTGCCCTCGACGTTGCCCCGGTCCCAGATGGCCACGCCGGGGTTGGTGAGGCCGAGGATGCCGACCCGCAGCGCCGGCGCGGCGAAGCCCAGGGAGACCTTCTTGATCACGTACGGCGTGAAGGCGGGCTTACCGGTCTTCGCGTTGACGGCGTTGGCGGCCAGGGCCGGGAAGCCGAGCTGGCGGATCCACAGATCCAGCAGGGGCAGGCCGTAGTTGAACTCGTGGTTGCCCAGCGTCACGGCGTCGTAGTCGATGATGTTCATCGCACGCGCCATCGGGTGCTTCTCGCCCGTGCTGGTGATCGGCTCCTGCTTGGCGTAGAACGTGGCGAGCGGGGTGCCCTGGATGGTGTCGCCGGCGTCGAGCACCAGGGTGGCCTTGCCGCGCCGCTCGGCCCGGATCTGGTTGATCAGGGTGGCGAGCTTCGCGACGCCGACGTCGTTCTGCTTGCTGTCGTCGTACTCCGCGTCGCGGTAGTAGTCCCAGTTGTAGACGTTTCCGTGGGTGTCCGAGGTGCCCAGCAGCGTGAGGTCCCAGGTGCGCGGGTGAGACGCCCCAGCGGCCCGGGCGGGCGTGGCGGCGATCAGCGGAGCGGCAGCCGCCGCGGCCGCGGCGGCGAGCACCTGCCGGCGCGAGGGGCCGGAGGGAGAGGTCATGACGTGCCTTTCCATCGGAGGGGGCGCGCATGATCGGCGCCGAGCGCACCATAACCAGAGCTCTTCACTCCTGTCACAACGACCCCTGACGGCAACGGCGAGCGTCGTTTCCGTATCGGCGCCGGGGGTAGGGACTTCGCGGACCGGTTCCGACCAGGTACGCGAGGAGACGTCCATGAGTGAGGACCAGTACACCCGGCAGGACCCGGCCAGCCAGTACGGGCAGCGGTCGGGGCAGCCGAAGCAGCAGCAGACGCCACCGGGGGCAACCGCCGGCATGGTCCCGCGCCCGGATCACGGTGAGCAGTCGTACCGGGGCAGCGACCGGCTCGCCGGCAAACGGGCCCTGATCACCGGCGGCGACTCGGGCATCGGCAAGGCGGTCGCGATCGCGTTCGCCCGGGAGGGCGCCGACGTGCTGATCTCGTACCTCGGCGCGGAGGAGGACGCCGACGCCCGGGACACCGTCCGCCTGGTCGAGGAGGCGGGGCGTCGCGGGGTGGCCGTACGGGGTGACATCACCGACGAGCGGCACTGCCGGGCGCTGGTGGAGCGGGCGGTGGCCGACCTCGGCGGCCTGGACCTCCTGGTGAACGTAGCGGGCTACCAGATGTCGCAGGACAAGGGGATTCTCGGCGTCAGCAGCGAACAGTTCGACCGGGTGATGAAGACCAACCTGTACGCGCTGTTCTGGCTCTGCAAGGCCGCGGTCCCGCACCTGTCCGAGGGCTCGGTGATCATAAACACCTCCTCGATCCAGGCGTACGAGCCGTCGCCGCAGCTGCTCGACTACGCGACGACCAAGGCGGGGATCGCGAACTTCACCAAGGCGCTCGCCGCTGACCTGGCCGATCGGGGCATCCGGGTGAACGCGGTCGCGCCGGGCGCGGTCTGGACGCCGCTGATCCCGGCGACCATGCCCGAGGGCGCGGTGGAGTCGTTCGGCCAGAACTCTCCGATCGGGCGGCCGGGGCAGCCGGCCGAGCTGGCACCCGCGTACGTCTTCTTCGCCGCCCAGGAGTCGAGTTTCGTGACGGGGGAGGTCCTCGGCGTGACCGGGGGGCGCCCGATCACGTGACGGGTGTCCCGTTCAGCGGGGCCACGCGGCGAGCCGGTCGCGGACCCGGGCGACCGCCGTGGCGTCGAGTCCGTAGCGGGCGAACCGCTGTTCGGGGATGCGGTCGAGGTAGCGGCCGGCGGCGCGGACGTCGTCCGGGTCCAGCGCCGGGTCGACCTGCCGGGCGAGTTCGAGCAGCTCCGGTACGTCGTAGTGCTTGAGGGCGGCCGAGACGTCGATGTAGTCGCGGACCTCCCGCCGGTTTACCAGCGCGGCGATCTTGTTGGCCATCAGGTCGCGTACGTCCATCACCGGGCCGAGATCCATGACCACCGGGCTGCGATGGCGGTCGAGGCGCGCCAGGCTCAGCCGGATCTGCCGGCCGTCGCGGCTCACCACGAAGTCCTTCATGTCCCGGCCGTAGCCCTCGAACAGGTCGCCGAGGTCGCTGTCGGGGTCGGCGTCGTCGACGGCGAAGCCGGCCTGCTCCAGGGCGGTACGCACGCCGGTGGCGGCCGCGGCGGCGGCGCCTTCGACGTCGGCGAAGAGGTCCACGTCCTCGGTGGGGCGGGCGACCAGCCCGTGGGCGGCCCAGGCCACCCCGCCACCGAGGACGAACCGGTGCGGGCCCGCGGCGGTGAGCGCCACCCGGGCCACCTCGCGGTAGAAGTCGTGCAGGTGTGGGGTGCTCACGCGGTGCGTAGGGCGTGGTGGCGGCTCTCCCACGCCTGCCGTACGGCGCGGGGGAGGTTGAGCAGGCGCCACACCCGGCGCAGGGTGCGGCCGTCGACGAGTCGACGGAGATCCTCGGTGCGGGTGGTCTCGCGCAGCACGTTCTCGTAGAGCCAGAGCAGTTGGTCGGGGTCGCCGAGGTCGAAGGTGCGCTCGGCGTTCCACATCAGGCGTACCGGTAGCTCGACGACGCCGCGGGTGGGGCCGGTCAGCTCGGTGAGGGTGCGTGCGACGACGGCAGGGCGGCCGGGGCGGGCCAGGTGGGCCACGCCGGTCGCGGTGGGGGAGGCGCCCTGCATGTTGTCAGGGTAACCCGACCGGCGGGCGTTGCCGCCCCGCTGTCGCGGATCTTGGTAGTAGCGTCCGCCTCCGCGGGCGTTTCGTGCCTCGACTCCGGATGAGGGTGAAACGCGGACTCGGGTCGCACCGAGGCGTCGGCTGGCTTATGTTCATGGGGTCGGCGTCGGCTTTCGGAAGGGGGTGTCGCAGTGGGTATCCGGACCTTCATCGAGGGTTGGCCGGTCTACCGGCAGCTCACCGGCACTGATCCGTTGGGCCGCGGCGCGGCGGCGCAGTCGGCCCGTTCGGCGGAGCTGACGGCCCGCACGGAGACGGCCGACAGTATGGCGCGTTCGGTCTGCCCCTACTGCGCCGTCGGCTGCGGTCAGCGGGTGTACGTCAAGGATGGGCAGGTCACCCAGATCGAGGGCGACTGGGACAGCCCGATCTCCCGGGGCCGGCTCTGCCCGAAGGGCGCTGCCAGCAAGAGCCTCGTGAACAGCCCGTTGCGGCAGACGAAGGTCCGTTACCGCCGGCCGTACGCGACGGAGTGGGAGGACCTGGATCTCGACGTCGCGCTCGACATGATCGCCGACCGGGTGCTCGCCGCACGTGACGAGACCTGGGAGGACGTGGACGCCGAGGGCCGGCCGCTCAACCGCACGCTGGGCATCTCCAGTCTCGGCGGGGCGACGCTGGACAATGAGGAGAACTACCTCATCAAGAAGCTGTTCACGGCGATGGGGGCGCTCCAGATCGAGAACCAGGCGCGCATTTGACACTCCGCCACCGTCCCCGGTCTGGGGACCAGCTTCGGTCGCGGCGGCGCGACGGACTTCCAGCAGAACCTCGCCAACGCTGACGTCATCGTCATCCAGGGCTCGAACATGGCCGAGGCGCACCCGGTGGGCTTCCAGTGGGTGATGGAGGCCAAGCTTCGCGGCACCAAGGTCTTCCACGTCGACCCGCGGTTCACCCGGACCAGCGCGCTCGCCGACACGTACCTGCCGATCCGGGCGGGGACGGACATCGCGCTGCTCGGTGGTGTGGTGCGCTACATCCTGGAGAACGAGCTCGACTTCCGGGAGTACGTGCTCGCGTACACCAACGCGGCGACGATCGTCAGCGAGGAGTTCGTCGACGCCGAGGACGGCGACGGCATCTTCTCCGGCTTCGATCCGGAGACCGGCGCGTACGACCAGACCAGCTGGCAGTACGCGGGGCAGGAGGGCCACTCCGGCTCCATGGACACCACCAGCGAGCGGGACACCGCGGCGGGGCTGCGGCACGAGTCGCACGGCGCGCCGATTCCGGGGCAGGTCCTGCGGGACGCGTCGTTGCAACATCCGCGCTGCGTCTACCAGATCCTGAAGCGGCACTACGCCCGCTACACGCCCGAGATGGTGGAGCGGGTCTGCGGTATTCCGCAGGAGAAGTTCCTCGAACTGGCCCGCGCCTGGACGGAGAACTCGGGACGGGAACGCACCGGGGCACTGGTGTACTCGGTGGGTTGGACGCAGCACAGTGTCGGCGTGCAGTACATCCGTACGGGCGCGATCATCCAGACGCTGCTGGGCAACATGGGTCGCCCCGGCGGTGGGATCATGGCGTTGCGGGGGCATGCCAGCATCCAGGGCTCCACCGACATCCCGACGTTGTTCAACCTGTTGCCGGGCTACCTGCCGATGCCGCAGCACGACAAGCACCGGACGTTCGACGAGTGGACGGCGAGCATCCACCACCCGGGGCAGAAGGGCTTCTGGGCCAACGCGCGGGCGTACTGCGCCAGCCTGTTGAAGGCGTACTGGGGGGACGCGGCGACCCCGGAGAACGACTTCTGCTACGGCTACATGCCGCGGATGACCGGCGATCACGGCACCTATCAGCAGGTGCTGAACATGATCGACGGCAAGGTGAAGGGGTACTTCCTGCTCGGGCAGAACCCGGCTGTCGGGTCGGCGCACGGACGGGCGCAGCGGCTGGGCATGGCCAACCTGGACTGGCTCGTGGTCCGTGACCTGTTCATGATCGAGAGCGCCACGTTCTGGCGTAACGGACCTGAGGTGGAGTCCGGCGAGATCGTGCCGGAGCAGTGCCGCACCGAGGTGTTCTTCCTGCCCGCCGCGTCGCACGTGGAGAAGGAGGGCACGTTCACCCAGACGCAGCGGCTGCTGCAGTGGCGCGAGAAGGCCCTGGATCCGCCGGGCGACGCCCGTTCCGAGCTGTGGTTCTTCTACCACCTGGGGCGCAAGCTGCGGGAGAAGCTGGCCGGTTCGGACAAGCCCCGCGACCGTGCGCTGCTCGACCTGGCCTGGGACTATCCGACGCACGGCCCGCTCGCCGAACCGAGCGGCGAGGCGGTGCTGCGTGAGATCAACGGGTTCGAGGTGGCCACCGGCCGCCCCCTGGGCGGGTTCACCGAGGCGAAGGACGACGGCTCCACCGCGATGGGCTGCTGGATCTACAGCGGCGTGTACGCCGACGGGGTGAACCAGGCCAACCGGCGTAAGCCGAGGCACGAGCAGAACTGGGTGGCCGGCGAGTGGGGCTGGGCGTGGCCGGCGAACCGGCGCACCCTCTACAACCGCGCCTCCGCCGACCCTGACGGGCGGCCGTGGAGCGAGCGGAAGAAGTACATCTGGTGGGACGAGCAGAAGGGCGAGTGGACCGGTTACGACGTGCCGGACTTCGAGAAGACGAAGCCGCCGTCGTACCGGCCGGAGCCCGGCACGTCCGGTCCCGCGGGGATAGCCGGTGACGACCCGTTCGTCATGCAGGCCGACGGCAAGGCCTGGCTGTACGCGCCCAGCGGGGTGGTCGACGGGCCGCTGCCGACGCACTACGAGCCGGTCGAGTCACCGATGCGTAACCCGCTCTACCAGCAGCAGGCCAACCCGGCCCGCAAGATGTACCCGCATCCGATCAACTCGGTGAACCCGAGTCCGCCGGAGGGGCAGTGGCGCGTCTTCCCGTACGTGTTCACGGTCAGCCGGCTCACCGAGCACCACACCGCGGGCGGGATGAGCCGGATGGTGCGCCCGTTGGCGGAGCTGCAGCCGGAGATGTTCGTGGAGGTGTCGCCGGAGCTGGCCGCCGAGGTGGGGCTGACGCACCTGGGTTGGGCGCACCTGGTCAGCGGCCGGGCGGTGATCGAGGCGAAGGTGCTGGTCACCGACCGGCTCACTCCGCTGCGCGTGGAGGGTCGGATCATCCATCAGGTGTGGCTGCCGTACCACTTCGGCTTCGAGGGGATGGTCACCGGCGACTCGGCCAACGACCTGTTCGGGATCGTCCTCGACCCGAACGTACTGATTCAGGAGAGCAAGGTGGGCACCTGCGACATCCGGCCCGGCCGTCGGCCCACCGGTGTGGCCCTGCGCGAGATGGTCGAGGACTACCGGCGGCGGGCCGGCATCGGTCCGGAGCGGCACGATCCGGTGGTCACCCCGCCTGACTCGGGGGCGCCCGATGCTTCCTGACCCGAACAGCCTCGCCGGTCCACTCGACCCGGCACCGGAGGCCGGCTGGTCCGCCGCGCCGCCACGGATGGGCTTCTTCACCGACACCAGCGTCTGCATCGGCTGCAAGGCGTGCGAGGTGGCGTGCAAGGAGTGGAACGACGTGCCCACCTCGGGCCTGGACCTGCTCGGCATGTCGTACGACAACACGGGCGCGCTGACCGCCAACTCGTGGCGGCATGTCGCCTTCGTCGAGCAACCCCGGCCGGCCGGGCACCGTACGCCGCCGTTCGCCGGCAACCCGACCGGCGGCACCACCAGCCCGTCGTCGGCGGCGGTGGGGGCGACCACCGCCGACCCGGTAGGCACCGAACCGGGTGTGCCGACCGGGTCGCCGGAGGCGGCGGCCCGGATGTCCGCCGGGCCCGAGTTCCTCGGCATGCCCGGGGCGCAACCGCCGGGGCGGGCCACCGGCGCGGAGAGCAGGTCCGACTTCCGCTGGCTGATGATGTCCGACGTGTGCAAGCACTGCACGCACGCCGCCTGCCTGGACGTCTGCCCGACCGGTTCGCTGTTCCGCACCGAGTTCGGCACCGTGGTGGTGCAGGAGGACATCTGCAACGGCTGCGGTTACTGCATTTCCGCCTGCCCGTACGGGGTGATCGACCAGCGTAAGGACGACGGGCGGGCGTGGAAGTGCACGCTCTGCTACGACCGGATCGGCGCGGGGAAGACTCCGGCGTGCGCGCAGGCCTGCCCGACCGAGTCGATCCAGTACGGGCCGCTGGAGGAGCTGCGGGAGCGGGCCGCCGCGCGGGTCGCCACCCTGCACGAGCGGGGCGTGCCGGAGGCGCGGCTGTACGGTCACGACTCGAACGACGGAGTGGGCGGCGACGGCGCGTTCTTCCTGCTGCTCGACGAGCCGGAGGTGTACGGGCTGCCGCCGGATCCGGTGGTCACCACCCGGGACCTGCCGAAGATGTGGAAGCGGGCCGGTGTGGCGGCCCTGGTCATGGCGGCGGCCGCCGTGGCCGCGTTCGTCGGAGGTTCGTCGTGAGTTCGGAGCACCCGCCGGTCGGTGACCGGTTCCGCCGGTTCCGCGACGGTGTCGCCGCAGGTCGGGACGGCGGCGCCGTGGAGTCGGCGCCCGGTGGCGGAGCGGCGACCCCGGCAGGTCGGGCCGGCCCGGACGACCGGGGCTGGTCGCCCGGATCGCGGCGCGGGGGTCGCGGTGGCGAGGAGCTGCGCGTCCCCGAGGCCGAGTTCGTCTCGTACTACGGTCGTCCGGTCCTCAAGCCGCCGGTGTGGCACTGGGACATCGCCGCGTACCTGTTCACGGGCGGCCTCGCGGCCGGGTCGGCGCTGCTCGCGGCGGGCGGCCAGCTCACCGGCCGCCCGGCGCTGCGGCAGGCGGGCCGGGTCACCGCGCTCGCCGCGGTCAGCGCGAGTACCTACTTCCTCATCCACGATCTGGGCCGGCCGGCGCGCTTCCACCGCATGCTCCGCGTGGCGAAGCTGACCTCGCCGATGTCGATGGGCACCTGGATCCTCGCCGCGTTCGGTCCGGCCGCCGGCGTGGCCGCGGTCGCCGAGGCGGCGCCCCTGCTGCCCGAGCGGGGTGTGCTCGGGCTGGCCCGCCGGGTGCTGCCTCCGGTCGGTCACGTCGCCGGGTTGGCGGCGGCGGCCACCGCGCCGGCGTTGGCCACGTACACCGGAGTGCTGCTCGCCGACACGGCGGTGCCGTCGTGGCACGAGGCGTACCCCGATCTGCCCGTCCTGTTCGCGGGCAGCGCGTTGGCCAGTGGCGCCGGCGTGGGGCTCCTCGCGGCCCCGGCCGCGCAGGCCGGGCCGGCCCGGCGGATGGCGGTCGCCGGCGCGGCCTTGGAACTCACCGCGGCGCACCGCGTGGAGACCCGGCTCGGGCTGGTCTCCGAGCCGTACCACATCGGCCGGCCGGGGCTGCTCATGCGCGCTGCCCGGGTGCTCACCGCGGCGGGAGCCGTGGGCGCGGTGGTCGGACGTCGCAGCCGAGCCGTGTCGGCGCTCGCCGGTGCCGCGCTGCTCGCCGGCTCGGTGGCCGCACGCTTCGGCGTGTTCTACGCCGGGGTGGCCTCGGCCCGCGATCCGAAGTACACGGTGGTGCCGCAGCGGGAACGGGTGGAACGCCAGCGAGAGGCCGCCACCCGTTCGGGTGACTGAGAGAACTTTTCGACCTCCGCGCACGGCGGTGCGGCCCTTGTGGTCAAATGCTCCGTGGAGGCGTTCAGGCGGCTGGTGCCCCTCCCGGTCTTCAAAACCGGTGTGGTCCGGGACCCGGGCCAGGCGGGTTCGATTCCCGTCCGTCTCCGCCAACCACTGTGGGGGATGACGTGATGCGCGGAGGGCAGACCGACCCGCGTCGACGTGTGCCCCGCACCGACGTTCTGCTCGCCGATCCGGGGCTGGCCGCCGCCACGGCCGTGCTCGGGCGCGACCGGGTGAAGGCCGCGGTGACCGCGGCGCAGGACCGGGCCCGGCGCGGTGAGATCCGTCCCGACGAGGTGCGTGACGTGGCCGTCGCGGCGTTGCCGGCGCCGGCGCCCCGGGCGGTGCTCAACGCCACCGGCGTCGTCCTGCACACCAACCTGGGTCGGGCGGCGCTGTCCCGCTCCGCCGTCGACGCACTTGTCGCGGCGGCCGGGCACACCGACGTGGAGCTGGACCTCGCCACCGGCCGGCGGGCGCGGCGGGGTCGTGACGCGCTGGCCGGGCTGGCCGCCGCGGTGCCGGGCGCGGCCGCGGTGCATGTGGTGAACAACGGCGCCGCCGCGCTGGTGCTCGCGGCGACCGCGCTCGCCGGCGACCGGGAGATCGTGGTCAGCCGCGGCGAGCTGGTCGAGATCGGCGATGGTTTCCGGCTGCCGGACCTCCTGGTCAGCACGGGTGCGCGGCTTCGTGAGGTGGGCACCACGAACCGCACCACCGTCGCCGACTACGCCGCCGCGGTCGGTCCGCGCACCGGCTTTGTGCTCAAGGTGCACCCGTCGAACTTCCGGGTCACCGGATTCACCTCCGCCGTCGGGGTACGCGACCTGGTGCGCCTCGGTGTGCCGGTGGTCGCCGACATCGGTTCGGGGCTGCTGGTCCCGGACCCGCTGCTGCCGGACGAGCCGGACGCGGCCAGCACCCTGCGCGCGGGCGCGCACCTGGTGACCGCGAGCGGTGACAAGCTGCTCGGCGGGCCGCAGGCCGGTCTGCTGCTCGGCGACGCCGAACTGGTCGAGCGGCTACGCCGGCATCCGCTGGCCCGGGCGTTGCGGGTGGACAAGCTCACCCTGGCGGCGCTGGCGGCCACCCTGCACCGGCCCGACACACCGACCCGGGCTGCCCTGCACGCCGACCCTGGTGCCCTGCGGGAGCGGGTCGAGCGGCTGCGTGAGCGGCTCGGCGCGGACGGCCGGAAGGCCGAGGTGGTGCCGGCGGTGGCGGTGGTCGGCGGCGGTGGCGCCCCCGGTGTGGAGCTGGAGTCGTGGGCGTTGAGCCTGCCCGAGCGGTACGCGGCGCCGCTGCGTACGGGCGAGCCGCCGGTGCTCGGCCGGGTCGTCCGGGGGCGGCTGCTGCTGGACCTGCGCTGCGTGCCTCCGGAGGCCGACGAGGCGGTACGCGCGGCGGTGCTGGCCGTGCCGGGAGACGACTGACGTGTGGGTGGTGGCCACCGCCGGGCACGTCGACCACGGCAAGTCGACGCTGGTCCGGGCGCTGACGGGAATGGAGCCCGACCGGTGGGCGGAGGAGCGCCGCCGGGGTATGACCATCGACCTGGGGTTCGCCTGGGCGACGATGCCCTCCGGTGGCACCGTCGCGTTCGTCGACGTGCCCGGGCACGAGCGGTTCGTGCCGAACATGCTCGCGGGGGTCGGCCCGGCGCCGGCGGCGTTGATCGTGGTGGCCGCCGACGAGGGGTGGATGCCGCAGTCCGCGGAGCACCTGGCGGCGTTGCACGCGCTGGGTGTGTCGTACGGCCTGCTGGCGGTGACCCGCGCGGACCTGGCTGACCCGCATCCGGCGATGGCCCAGGCCCGCACGCAGATCGCCGGGACCACGCTGGGGGCGGTGGAGGCGGTGGCGGTCAGCGCTCTGACCGGCGCCGGCCTGCCGGAGCTGCGCGCGGCGCTGGACCGGCTCGCCGCACGGCTGCCGGCCCCGGCCCGTGACGGCCCGGTGCGGCTGTGGGTGGACCGCAGTTTCACCATCCGGGGCAGCGGCACGGTGGTCACCGGCACGCTGGGCGCGGGGCGCCTGCGGGTCGGTGACGAGTTGGAGTTGGCCGGCACCGGCGAGTCGGTGCGGGTACGCGGCCTGCAGACGCTCGGATCGGCCACGTCCGAGGTCACCGCGGTGGCCCGGGTGGCGGTAAACCTGCGTGGCACCCCGCGGGACCGGTTGACGCGCGGTGACGCCCTGCTCAGTCCGGGTCGGTTCCACCGCACGGAGGTGGTGGACGTCCGCGTCGCCGGCGATCCGGCGGTGGAGCTGCCGGCCACCCTCACCCTGCACGTCGGCTCGGCCGCGGTGCCGGTCCGGGTCCGTCCGCTCGGTGCGGACACGGCCCGGTTGCGGCTGGCCCGGCCGTTGCCGCTGCTCGTCGGCGACCGGGCGTTGCTGCGCGACCCGGGCCGTCACCACGTGGCCGGCGGCGTGATAGTGCTCGACGTGGCGCCCCCTGCGCTGACCCGCCGGGGTGCGGCCGGCGCCCGCGCGGACGTCCTGGCCGGGTTGGACGGCCGAGCTGACCTGGCCGGGGAATTGGGCCGGCGCCGGCTGGTCCGGGCCGCCGACCTGATCCGCATGGGGGTTCCGGTCGACGTCGCCCCGGTGGCCGGCGACTGGCTGGCCGACCCGGGGCACTGGCGGCAGCTCGGCGCCCGGTTGGCCGAGGAGGTGGCCCGGCACGGCCGGGAGCATCCGCTGGAGCCCGGTGCGCCGGTGGAGATGCTGCGGCAGCGGCTCATGCTGCCGGACCGGGTGTTGGTGGAGGCGCTGGTCCGGCCGCCGCTGCGGCTGCTCGGCGGCCGGGTCACCGCGGCGGCCGTCGACGCGCTTCCGGACCCGGTGGCCCGGGCGGTGCGGCGTATCCGTGACGAGTACGGGCACCGCCCGTTCCAGGCGCCGGAGGCCGACCGCCTTGCCGACCTGGGGCTGGGGCCCCGGGAGATCGGAGCGGCGGTGCGCGCGGGCGCCCTGCTGCGCCTGGCGGAGAACGTGGTGCTGCTGCCCGAGGTGCTTGACGACGCGGTGCGCGTGCTGGCCGGGCTGCCCCAGCCGTTCACCCTCTCCGCGGCGCGGCGGGCGCTGGACACCACTCGCCGGGTCGCGGTGCCGCTGTTGGAGTTGCTGGACCGCCGGGGCGCGACCCGGCGCCTGCCCGACGACGCCCGGATCGTCGTGGGTTGAGCGGGTCAACCCGCCGTGCGGGTGCCAGGCCGTCACCTACGGTGACGCCATGGACCCTTCCGCGGTCTGGCGCGACAGACAGCACAAGTGGCGGATCGAGGCGTACCGGGCGCCGGATCTGCGGTTCGCCATCTTCGCGACCAACGGCACCACGGAGTCGGCGCCGCTGTGGCTGTTCGGGATGTCGGCGTTGGCGCGGTGGCTGATGACGCACGCGATCTCCCTCGACGACCTGGAGAGCGACTGAGCGGCCGGTCTGTCGCTTGCGTGACCCGGACGGGGGAATGGTGTGTTGTTCCGCCGACCCGCACCGCATGTCGTCCGTATCGTCCGAGTTGTGAAGGACCGAGGGTTGCGGACGTTCCTGACCGTGCTCGCGGGGCTCGCGGTGATCTATTTCGGCACCGCGGGCCGGGACCCGGAGGAGGGTCGCGGGCTCACCGGCGGGCTGGTGCTGCTTGCGCTGCTGGCCTCGCTGCTGGTGTGGCACCTCACCAAGCCGAAACCGGCGGCGAAGTAGGACGCCTCACCGGGCGCGCACCGCCCGGTTGACGTCGTCGGCGGAGTCCTTGTCCAACGCCACCCGCACCAGGGCCGAGGCGAGCCGACCGAAGTCGGGGCCGCGGACCAGCCCGGCCAGCTTCTCCGCCGATTTGGGCAGTCCGAGCCGCTCCGCTCCGGCGAGTGCCCGCCGGTCGGCGAACGGCCGCAGCTCCGCCCAGACCGCCTGCGCCTCGCGCAGGAAGATGTCCGCGCCGGTCGGGCCGATGCCGGGGAACTCGGTGAGCAGGCGGCGCAGCGCCGCCTGCTGGCCGTTCGCCTCGCGGTGCAGCCGGCGCAGGTCCCCGCGCCAGCGGTCCAGGCAGAGTTTCGCGGCATTGCCGAGCATCGTGGCGGTCCGCTCGTCGTACCGGCGGTAGTGGCCCCGGCCGAGCGCGTCGACCCGCTGCTGCCAGCTCGCCCGCTCCATCGCCTGCGGGGTGCGGTAGCCGGCCGCGAAGAGTTCCCGCGCGGCCGCCACCGCCACCGACGCGCGGATCCGGGTGCTCAGCAGGGTGGCCAGCACGAGCAGCTGGTACAGCGGCGCCGGCCGGTCCGCGAGTTGGATGCCGGCCTCCTCGGCGTACGTGTGCCCGCTGCGGTCGAGCAGAACCCGGGTCGTCGTCCGTTCGTCGCCCACGGCCTGGGTGTACCCGTTGCGGCGGCCGCCTAGCACCCGTCGCCGCCTGCCGTTGGTGGGCGAATGGCGCCGACGGCGGTGGGTAACCCCACCCGGAGGCGGTCGATGCCGTGAGCCGTCCACCCGGAAGGAGACACCGGTGGTCAATCCGCAGCAGCAGGAGTTCCGGCGTAACGCCAAGGGCGCGACGAGCCAGGACAGCAAGGGCCCGAAGCCGACCGGCCATCCGCTCAACCGGGGCTCGTCCCGTGGTGACGAGGGGCGACCGATGCCCAAGGGGCAGGCGTCGCCCTACGGCCCGACCGGTGAACTGGCCGAGGACGAGAGCGACACCAAGGGTTGAGCGCCGGGTTTACGAGGGCGGTCGCAGCCGGTTCCAGGTGGCTGTGGCCGCCAACCCGTAGAGCAGGTGCGGAATGATGTCGGCGATCCAGTCGGAGCGCCGCCAGGTGCGGGGGTCGGTCACCTTCAGCACCGTCATCGGCCCGTTCGACATCACCATCACGCCCGCGCCGAGCAGGGGACCGGCCGTGGCGATCGGCCGGCGGCGGCCGCGGGCCAGGAGCGCGAAGCCCACACCGGCGGCGATGCCGGTGGCGTAGCCGGTCAGCGGTCCGAGTCCGGATCGGCGGTTCTCCGCCGCCTGCGCGGATCCGAGGCTGATGTGGGCGATGTCCGTGAGCCGGCCCACCACCTGCTCCGGGGTGCTGCTCGCCGGCCGGCCGCGCAGCGCCATGTCGAGGTAGGTCACCACATTCAGGACGGTGCTGCCGACGGCGCCGGCGATGGCGCCGTCGGCCAGCTCGACGGTCCTCACTTCGGGTCGCCCGGTTCGCGCTCGCCCTTGGGTCCGTACACCCGCTCGCCACGGATCACACCGCGCTGACCCCGATCCTCCTGGAGGATCCGGTTCGCGACCTCGTCCGCCCGGCCGTCCGGTGTCCGCCGTCCGGCATTGTCGATCGCGTTGCGGATCCGCGCGCGCTGCTTGTCGTACGCGTTACTGCCCGGCCGTGGTCCTGGCATCGCTGCCTCCTCCGGTCGCTGTCGCCGATGGCTCCGCGACGCTTACCCGTTGCCGCCTGCGGCAACCGTGCTCAGCGTGGTCCGCGTACCACGGCGACCGGGCAGTCCGCGTGGTGCAGCACCGACTGGCTCACCGATCCCAGCAGCAACCCGGTGAATTCACCTCGCCCCTGCCCCCCGACCACCACCAGCTGCGCGGTCCGGGACGCCTCGGTGAGGGCCTTGCCGGGGCGCGCGCGTACCGCCTGCCGGGTGACGTGCAGTTCCGGGTACCGGTCGGCGAGCCCGGCGAGGGACTCGGCGAGCACCCGCTCCTCCTCGCCGTGCAGCTGCGCCTCGTCGTACACGAGGGGCTGCATGTCGCCGGGACCGGTCGAGGTGGGGTGCCGGTAGGCGTGCACCGCCAGCAGTTCGGCGCCCCGCGCGGCGGCGGTGTCGGCGGCGAACCCGAGCGCGAGGATGGACGACTGGGAACCGTCCACTCCGACCACCACCGGCCCTTCGGTGCGTGGGGCGCCGCGGGCGACCAGCACCGGACAGTCGGCGTACGAGGCGACCTGGATCGCCACGGATCCCACCACCAGGGCGGAGAATCCGCCCAGGCCGCGGTCTCCGAGCACGATCATCGCGGCGGCGGCTGTCTCGCCGAGCAGCACGGCGGTGGCCTCCCCGTCGATGGTCTCGCCGGTGACCCGTACGCCCGGTGCGGTGGTCTCGGCCTCGGCGACCGCCGCCGCGACGATCTGCTCCGCCTGCTCGCGTAGCCCGGCGGGCGGGCCCGACGGGATGGTGAGCGGTACGTGCAGCAGCGGCCAGATGAATCCGTGGATCACCCGTAGCGGCCGCTGCCGGCGGGTCGCCTCGGTGGCGGCGAGGCGCACGGCCCGTAGCGCCGGCTCCGAGCCGTCCACCCCGACGACGACGGCCTGGCCGTCCGACGAGTTCACCATTCACCTCCTGCCTCCGCCGGTCAGTATTCCCGCTGGTGTGGTGGTGTCGGAGCGATACCGCGCAGGACGCCCGGTCGGTACGCTGGCGACGACCACCGGGGAGGGAGCGTCATCGATGGTTGAACCCGATCAGCCGAGTACTGCACGCATGATCGACTTCTGGCTCGGCGGGGAACACCACTTCCCGGTCGACGTGGCCGCGGCGCGCGCCTTCGAGCAGGCGTACGGGCCGTGCGCGCCGATCTTCCGGGAACTGCGCGCCTTCCTCGGCCGGGCCGTGCGGGCGATCGCCGCGCGCGGGGTGGACGGGTTCCTGGTGTTCGGAGCCGGGGTGCCCACCATGGGCAACGTGCACGAGATGGCCCCGGAGGCGACCGTCCTCTACACCGATGTCGACCCCGTCACGATCCGGCTCGGCCAGCGCCTCCTCGCTGGCAGCGACCGGGCCGGCTACGGGTACGGCGACGCCACCGACATCGGCACGATCGATCCGGCTCAGCTGCACCGGTTCGTGCCGGGGTGGGGGAGGAGACCGGTGGGGGTGGTGTTCCTCGGTCTCGCCGCGTTCCTCGACGACGACACGTTGACCCGCACCCTCGACGAGCTCTACACGGCGGCGGCGCCGGGCAGTTGCCTGGCCATCGACTTCGACACCGAGGAGTTGGCCGGCAACCCCGAGGCACTGGCCATGATGGGCCCGGCGTTCCGGATGCGCGCGCCTGCCGCGTTCCGCCCGTTGCTCGGTCGCTGGACGCCCACCGAGGACGGCATCCTCGCGGTGACCCACTGGCGGCCCGATGTGACACCTACGCCGCTTCCCGACGCCTTTCACGGCGGGGTCGCGGTCCGCGGCGACGACTGACGAGGCCCTCCACCGCAGGGAACGGCCGGGCGGGCCACCGGCCGCCCGGCCGCTGTGGGCTCTCCGTATGATGCTTGCCCCACAGCAAATTTCCCGGAGGAACAACCATGGTGGACGGTCCCGAGCCGGTGTCACGCGCCCTGCGGGCGGCCCCGCCGGACCAGTTGGTGGAGGCCGCCGACCGTGCGATCCGGTCCGTGCTGGGTGCCACCCGCACCGAGGTGTTCATCGCCGACTACCGGATCAACGGGCTCTGGCCGATGCTCGAGCCGGAGCTGTCACCGGCCGCTCTGCGCGCCCACGAAGCGGCGGCGCGGCGCTGCTTCAGCAGCCAGCGGCCGGTTCAAATCGCCGCCGACGACGGCCGGTGCCGGGTGTTCCTGCCGCTGTCGGTGTGGGGGGAACGGTTGGGCGTGCTCATGATCGAGTTGCTTGGTGCGCCCGGTCCGGGAGACGAGGAACAGGCCGTCGACATCGCCGGTGCCCTGGCGATGGCGATCCGGGCCGCCGACCGGGAGACCGACCGCTACCGCCGGGCACGCCGACGGGAACGCCTGAGCATGGCGGCCGAGCTGCAGTGGGAACTGCTTCCCGGACGCAGTGTCGAGCACCCCGCGTTCCACCTCGCCGGCCAACTCGAGCCCGCCTACACGGTGGCCGGTGACCACTTCGACTGGTCTCTGGACGGTGAGCGGCTGACCGTGACGGTGCTCAACGGTGACGGCACGGGGCTGGCCGCGTCGTTGCTGACAGTGGTCGCGGTCAACTCGATGCGCAACGCCCGTCGTTCCGGCGGCGGCCTCACCGAACAGGCCGAACTCGCCTCCGACACCTTGCACTATCAGCACCGGGGGCGGCGGTACGTGTCCACCCTCCTTCTCGAACTGGACCTGCGCACCGGCCAGGTGCGGGCGGTGGACGCCGGATCGCCGCACGTACTGCGGTTGCGGGGCGGCACGGTGGAGCCGATCACGCTGGACCAGCAACTGCCGCTGGGCATGTTCGCCGAGGCCCGCTACGACCTGCAGGAGTTCGCACTGCTTCCGGGCGACCGCCTGTTCGTGGTCAGCGACGGCGTGTGGGCGGCCAGCCCGAGCGGCGGGGAACCGTACGGCGATCGGGCGATGGCGCGCGCGATGCGCTCCACGCGGTTGCAGCCGGCGGCCGAGGCAGTTGGTACGGTGATGCGCGAACTGCACGCCTACCACGTGGACACCGATCTGCGCGACGACGCCGTCGTGGTCTGCCTGGACTGGCACGGTGTCCGCGGCCGGGACGCCGAATGAGGCACCGCGGCCGGGCCGCGAGCGGACGATGGCAGGGGACATCGGGTGGAGCGACCTCCGAATCTCGCCGCGGCGATCGACGCGGCCGCCGAAGCGCTCGTCAACGTGCTGGACTCGACCGCGTCCCGGCACCAGGTCTCGGTTCCTCCGACGCAGTTGCGGGTGCTTTCGCTGATCTGCGCCCGGTCGGAGACGAACGTCAACCGGCTGGCCGAACTGCTGGACGTCGTGCCGTCCTCGGCGAGCCGGCTCTGTGACCGGCTCGAGGCGACCGGGCTGCTCCGTCGGGCGGCGGACCCGCGAGACCGTCGTGAGGTCCGCCTGCTGCCCACCGCCGCTGGTCGGCAACTCCTGCGTGAGCTGACCGAGCGGCGGCAGCGGGCGGTGCAGGCCGTGCTCGACCGGATGCCGGCCCGGGCGCAGAACGATCTGCTGATCGGTCTGATGGCCTTCGAGCAGGCCGCCGCGCTCGCGTCCGGCGAGCAGCAGAAGGACCCGACCGTACGGACGGCGTGAGCAGGGCCGCGTCGCTTCCGAAGCTCCAGAGGTCCAGCTCTCCTGTCACCTCCACTGGTGTCCTAGGATGCCCTACGGGTGGTGACGCGTCGCACATCGAAACAGCACGGACGCCGCAGCTGTCTGGACGGCCGGGCCGGGCGAGCAGCCCGATATAGTGGCAGCGCAACTCACCCGGCCCGCGATCGTCGATCGCGGGCCGACTTCAGGCGAAGGTCCCGTTCGGCGGGACCGCACAGGGGGGCGCCGGCGATGGCCGGCCCGACAACGCGTACGTGCCTGCGCAGCGCCCGACCTCGGCCGGGCGCCGGGGCGCGTCGCAAAGGAGGTTCGGTGTCGCGTCGGCCGGCTGAGGCAGAGCAACCACGAGCCTCCGGCGGCACGGCACCCGGTCGGGTGCTCACCGTGCCCAACCTGATCAGCTTCCTGCGTCTGCTGGGCGTGCCGATCTTCCTTTACCTGTTGCTGGGTGCGCACGCCGACGTCGCCGCGCTCGTCGTCCTCGCCGTCGGTGGCACCACCGACTGGGTCGACGGCTGGGTCGCCCGCCGGCTGCACCAGGTGAGCCGGCTGGGGGAGTTGCTCGATCCGCTCGCCGACCGGCTCTACATCCTCGCCACCCTGGTCGGGTTCACCGCCCGTGAGGTGGTGCCGTGGCAGTTCACCGCAGCGCTGCTGGCGCGGGAGCTGCTGCTGCTCGCTTCGCTGGGCGTACTTCGCCGTTTCGGGTACGGCCCGCCGCCGGTGCACTACGTCGGCAAGACGGCGACGTTCCTGCTCCTGGCCGCCTTCCCGACCCTGCTGCTCGCGTCCGCCGTGCCCGGCGCCACCGACGTGGCCGGTGCGCTCGGATGGGGGCTGGCATGGTGGGGCCTGGTCCTCTACTGGGTGGCCGGAATCATGTACGTGATCCAGGCGTCCCGGCTGGTCCGCGCGGCGCGCGGCGCGGGGGCGGTGGCGTGAGCACGGACCCGGCCGGACGTGAACGTCCAACCCGCACGTACGCGCCGGACTTTTTGACCGAGCTCTTCCGCAATCCGCTGGAGCCGGGTTACGCGGCGGCGGCGCAGCGCCGTCGGGTCGATCCGCCGTCGAGGGTGCGCGCCCGCTCGGCCCAGACGGTGACCGTCGTGGTGCTGGTGGTGCTCGGGTTCCTGCTGGCCGTGGCGTACCGGCAGACGATGGAGGACGAGCCGGGGCGCAGCCAGGCACGCTCGGGCCTGGTGACGCAGATCAAGGAGCGGGAGCGGGAGACCGACGAGTTGTCCGCGCGTGCCGACCGGTTGCGGGAGGAGGTCGGCCGGCAGCGGGATGCGGCGCTGAGCGGTTCGGCCGCGGCGCGCCTGCGTGACCTCGAGGCGGGCACCGGCATGGGCCGGGTTCGCGGTGACGGGGTGGTGGTCCGGTTGGCGGACGCGTCTGGTGACGCGGATGCGGTGACCGGTGCGGGCGCCGGTCCGCCTCGGGTGCTGTACAGCGATCTGCAGGGAGTGGCGAACGCCTTGTGGAGCGCGGGCGCGGAGGCGATCTCGATCAACGGGCAGCGGTTGACGGCGACGTCGACGATCCGTTCGGCCGGGGAGGCGATTTTGGTCGACTTCCGGCCGGTGACCGGGCCGTACGAGGTGTCGGCGATCGGGCCGGGGTCGATGAAGCGTCGTTTCGAGAAGAGCCGCAACGCCGATTTGATGCGGGAGGTGGCCGAGAAGACGGGCCTGTCGTTCGGGGTTCGCGAGGCTGACGACCTCACTCTGCCGGCCGCTCCGGAGCCGCAGCTACGCTACGCGGAACCACCGGGTAGCCCGAGCGCCTCGCCGTCGGGTGACCGGTCCGCCAGTCCCGGGTCGACCGGCTCAGGGACGTCTCCCAGCCCCTCCGGAGGTGGTCGATGATCGCGGTCCTGGCGTTGCTCGCCGGTGTGGTTCTCGGGGTGTGGCTCGACCCCAGTGTGCCCGCGGCGTTGCAGCCCTACTTGCCGATCGCCGTGGTGGCGGCGTTGGACGCGGTGTTCGGTGGGGTGCGGGCGAAGCTCGACCGGATTTTCGACGACAAGCAGTTCGTGGTGTCGTTCATCTCGAACGTGCTGGTGGCGGCTTTGATCGTGTATCTGGGTGACCAGTTGGGCGTGGGTGGTCAGTTGTCCACGGGTGTGGTCGTCGTGCTCGGGGTGCGGATCTTCGGAAACGTGGCGGCGATCCGTCGGCACCTGTTCCGGGCGTAGGTTCTAAGCGATGAGCAGCGAGGAGCAGAGCGAGACCGGCACGGGTTGGCCGCAGCCCGCGCCTCCGGGGCGTCCGGAGGGGCCGGGCGGGCAGCCGGATCCGCGGCCGGACGCGCCGGATCCGGACGAGTTGAGTCCGCTGGCGCCGCGTGAGGAGCCGGATCGGGACGGGGCTGGGGCGGAGCCGGCTGAGGATGTGACGGTGGGGTTGCCCGGTGACCGTCCGGCGTGGGTTGGTTCGGTGCGTTCGCGGTTGTCGACGGCGAGTGTGATGATCGCCGCGTTGTTGGCGTTGCTGGGGTTCACCCTGGTGGTGCAGTTGAAGACGACGTCGACCGATCCGACTGCGGGTGCGACCCGGCAGGAGGACCTGGTGCGGATCCTGTCGGACCTGGACGCGCGGGAGAACCGGTTGCGGCAGGACATCTCCGGGCTGGAGGACAGCCAGCGTCAGTTGCGTTCCGGTGAGCAGGGCCGGCAGGCGGCGTTGGACGAGGCGACGCGGCGGGCGGACGAGTTGGGCATCCTGGCGGGCACGTTGCCGGCGACGGGGCCGGGTCTGACGGTGCGCTTCGAGGCGGGTGCCAAGACGATTTCGGCGTCGCGGGTGTTGGACGCGGTGCAGGAGTTGCGGGGTGCCGGCGCGGAGGCGATGCAGATCTCCGGTGGAGATCGGGCGACGGCACGGATCATCGCGTCGACGTACTTCCTGGATGGGGAGAACGGTTCGCTGGTCGTGGACGGGCGGCGGTTGACGGCTCCGTACACGATCACGGTGATCGGTGATCCGGCGACGATGCGTACGGCGTTGAACATTCCTGGTGGGGTGGTCGCGTCGGTCCAGGGTGACGGCGGTAACGTGATCGTTGAGGATCGTGAGGCTGCCGAGGTTTCGGCGCTGCACGCGCCGATCAAGCTGGAACACGCCCGCCCGGTTTCCTGACCGGGCGTGGCTGCTGCGGGTGGGTGCCCGTAGCACGATGGATGAAGGACGCGTCTGTTGATTCCTGAGGATCTGCGATACACCGCCGAGCACGAGTGGGTGGCGGGTGACGGCACCGGAGCGGTCCGGGTCGGCATCACGCACTTCGCGCAGGACGCACTGGGTGACATCGTGTATGTGCAGCTGCCTGATCCGGGTTCGGTGGTGGCGGCTGGTGATTCGTTGGGTGAGATCGAGTCGACGAAGAGTGTGTCGGAGATCTACGCCCCGGTGAGCGGCACGGTGGCCGCGCGCAACGAGGCGCTCGGCGACACCCCGGAGGTGATCAACACTGACCCGTACGGTGCGGGTTGGTTGGTGGAGATCACTCCGGATGATCCGACGGCGGTGGACGGGCTGCTGACTGCGGGCGCGTACCGCGAACTCGCCGAGAGCTGAGTGAGCTTGATCCGGTGCGCCTGTTGAGTCCGCGCGTCCGGTTGCCCTGCTTTTCGGCGCTGGCTAGGCTCGCCCAGTCGACCGAGAACCCAATAGTTGAGCGTTGCGGAATTGCCTTCCCGGGCACGGGGAGCCAGCCGCCGGGTGTGCGACTGCCCGGCGGCCAGACCCGCCATTACCCGACGCCGACCGAACAGATCCGTGAGGTGGTCCCATGACGCGCCCAGACGACGAGTTCCCCCCGCTCGACGTCACTTCGACGCTCAATCTCGGTTCGCTCGACGAAGTGCTGGAGGGGCCGGACACCGATGTGGTGCCGAGCCGGATGTCCGGCTCGTTGCCGCCGGGAATGGCGCTGCTGGTGGTTCGTCGCGGCCCGAACGCTGGAGCCCGGTTCCTGTTGGATCACGATGTGACGACCAGCGGCCGGCACCCTGACAGTGACATCTTCCTCGACGATGTGACGGTGTCCCGGCGGCACGCGGAGTTCCACCGGGATGGTGGGACGTTCACGGTGCGCGACGTGGGGAGCCTGAACGGCACCTACGTGAACCGGGAGCGGGTCGAGGCTGCCACGTTGAGCAATGGTGACGAGGTGCAGATCGGGAAGTTCCGGGTGGTGTTCATCGCCGGTCCGCGTCCGGAGGAGGAGGCCGGCCGGGGGTGAACGAGCCTGCGGCCTCCACGTCACCGGGGGCGGCCCGGTCCCAGCCGCTGATGAGCATCGGTGAGGTGCTGGGTCAGCTGCGGGCGGATTTCCCCGACGTCACGATCTCGAAGTTGCGGTTCCTTGAGGCTGAGGGGCTGGTCGAGCCGCAGCGTACGGCGGCTGGTTACCGGAAGTACAGCTGGGACGATGTGGCGCGGCTGCGGTTTGTGCTGACCGCGCAGCGGGATCAGTATCTGCCGTTGCGGGTGATCCGGGAGCAGTTGGTCGAGTGGGATGCGACTGGTGCTGCCCCGGGTCGTTCCCGGCCGACGCTGGTGGCGGTCGGCCCGGGTGGTGAGGTGCCGGGTCGGGCGGCGGACGAACCGGTCGAGTCGTCGGAGGTACGGCTCGGCCGCTCGGATCTGCTGGCTCGTAGCGGTCTGGACGAGTCGACGCTGGCGGAGTTGGAGCGGCTCGGTGTGGTGGTGTGTGATCCGCCGGGTTGGTACGACGGGGACGCGTTGATCATCGCTGGGGCGGTGGCGGGTCTGGCGGCGTACGGCTTGGAGCCGCGGCATCTGCGGGGTTATCGGACGGCGGCGGACCGGGAGGTTGGTTTGTTCGCGCAGTTGGTGGCGCCGTTGGTGCGGCAGAGTGATCCGGCGGCGCGGGCGCGGGCGGCGGAGACGGCGCGGGAGTTGGTGGCGTTGTCGCAGCAGTTGCACGCGGCGTTGGTGCGGGTGGGGTTGCGTTCGACGTTGGGCCGGTGAGGCGTCGTCGGGGGCGGTGTGCGGAAAGATCTGTCCCGGGAAGCGTGTCGTAGGCTTGCTGGGGTAACCCCTTTCTGGCGCGGGCGTGGTGCGGGTAGCGCGTGGGACGGCCGTGTCGCGGTCCGTGTACCGTGCAGGGAAGGGTGCGGTGCGGCGTAGGTGACAACGACACGGAGGCGGCGGTGCGCGAGCTGAGCGTGGTCGGGGTTCGGGTGGAGCTGCCCAGCAACCAGCCGATCGTCCTGCTCAGGGAGGTCGAGGGGGACCGCTATCTGCCGATTTGGATCGGCGCGGTCGAGGCGACGGCGATCGCTTACGAGCAACAGGGGGTCAAGCCGGCCCGGCCGTTGACGCACGATCTTCTGCGGGATGTTCTGGCGGCGCTGGATGCGCCGTTGCGGGCGGTGGAGATCACTGAGCTCAAGGACAACGTGTTCTATGCCGACCTGTTGATCGGGGACGGGGTGCGGGTGTCGGCCCGGCCGAGCGATTCGATCGCGTTGGCGTTGCGGGTGGGGGCTCCCATTCGTTGTGCTGAGCAGGTCCTCAGTGAGGCGGGGATCGTGATCCCTGACGAGCAGGAGGACGAGGTGGAGAAGTTCCGCGAGTTCCTGGAGCAGGTGCGTCCGGAGGACTTCGCGGGCTGAGCGGGTGGTGGCCTGTCGGCGGGCTGTCCGCAGCGTGACGTCACAGTGGGTGACGTCACGCTTCGTGTGGTGATCTTCTGTGTGGCTGCGCGGCGTGTCGCGGCGGTTTCTGCTCGGTAACTCCTCAAGGTCGCTATAGGGTTGCCGTGTCGAGGGGTCGCGTCCCGGAAACGACGCGGCACCGCACGGGCGGGGAGGTTGTCCGGATGCACGAGCCGCGGAATTCCGATCCGGGTACGGAACCTGACGAGCCGGGTGTGGCGGCGTCGTGGTCGGCGACGGACAGTGACGGTTCGGTGGGTTATCGGGGTGTGACGGCCTGCCATGCGGTGGGTATCAGTTACCGCCAGTTGGACTACTGGGCTCGCACGGGTCTGGTGGTGCCGAGTGTCCGGGACGCGTCGGGTTCGGGCACGCAGCGGTTGTATTCGTTCCGCGACCTGGTGGTGTTGAAGGTCGTGAAGCGGCTGTTGGACGCCGGGGTGTCGTTGCAGAACATCCGGAAGGCGATCGAGGCGCTGCGTTCGCGTGGGGTGGAGGACCTGGCGGGGATCACGTTGATCTCGGACGGTACGACGGTGTACGAGTGCCGTTCCCCGGAGGAGGTGGTCGACCTGTTGCAGGGCGGCCAGGGGGTGTTCGGCATCGCCATCGGTGGGGCGTTCAAGGAGATCCAGGGGTCGTTGTCGCACCTGCCGGCGGAGCCGGCGGCGGATGCCCATGCCGGTGAGCCGGCGGCGGCGCCGGAGTCGGTGGGCGACGAGTTGGCGGCCCGGCGGGCGCGTCGGCGGGTGGGCTGAGCCCCTGTTTCGACGGTAGGCGTGGCGGGTGTGTCGGTGACGACGCGCCCGCTTCTTCGTGTGGCCGGGGCCTGGTCGGGTTGTGTTCGCTCGGGTCTCCAGGTGCTGTCGGGCGGCTCTGTCGTGGGGTTCTGTGACGTACGGTGCGCGCGACGCGCCGAGGGTTGTTGCAATTTTCGTGGTGACTGTCCGTATAGGTAGCTGCGGGTTGAGCCGGGTGGTCGACCGTTCGGCGGGGTTGGTCATACTCCTGGCTGAGATGGCCCTGGCGGTACGGATGATCCTGGTCAGGCGATCGGTCATCGGCCGTCTGCGGTGGTCAGCGGGGTTGAAGCGGCTGTGGAGGGCCGTTTTCGGTAGTGGTTCCGGTGTGGACGGCCGACCGCGGACGGTGACTGATCGTGGTTTTCTGATCGCGAAAGGTTGATCATCTTGCCGGGTTTTCGTCACTACGTGTAGTGGACAGTGTCAGGAATCTGATAGGGGGGCGATGACCGGGGCCGTACGACGCGCTATGGTCCCTGACGCGGTCGGCCCGGGAAAGGCTGTCGCCCTCGGGGCGTCGCCTGCCGCGCCGGCGGACCGTTGCCCCTCCGCGCACCCCTCCATTTCGGAAGGAAAGACCGTGACGGTTACGGAAGAGACCACCCCCGTCTCGCACTACGAGCGGATCGGCGGCGCCAGCTCGGTGAAGGCCGCCGTCGAGCTGTTCTACGACAAGGTGCTCGCCGACCCGGCGCTCGCCGGCTACTTCACCAACGTGGACATGGTCGGCCAGCGCCGGCACCTGGCGCTGATGCTGACCGTGGTGCTCGGTGGCCCGAACGAGTACAGCGGCCGGGGGTTGGCCGAGGCGCACCAGCCGATGAACATCCCGGTCGAGCACTACGCGAAGGTCGGTGAGCACCTGATCGGGACGCTGACCGAGCTGGGCGTGCCGGCTGACGTGCTGGCGCACGTGCAGGTGGTGCTGGGTCAGGTGCAGGACCAGGTGGTGTCCGCCGGGAACCAGCCGGGCGCCTGAACGTGGACGTCGCACGGCTCAAGCAGAGTTGGTCCCTGGTCGCCGCGCACGGCGACCAGGTGCCGCTCTACTTCTACTCGACGTTGTTCCTGTCCCACCCCGAGACCCGGCAGATGTTCCCGACGAACATGGCCGGGCAGCGGGACCGGCTGGTCACCGCGTTGGCGCACATCGTGACCAACGTGGATCAGGTGGACCGGCTCGTCGGGTTCCTCAAGGATCTCGGCGCCGATCACCGCAAGTTCGCGGTACGGCCCGAGCACTACCCGGCCGTGGGTGAGGCGCTTGTCGCCACGTTGCAGCACTTCCTCGGCGAGCAGTGGACCGAGGAGCTGGCCCAGGACTGGACGGCCGCGTACGGGCTGGTGTCGCAGGTGATGATCGAGGCTGCGCAGGCGGCGGAGGCGGTGGCCCCGCCTTGGTGGGTGGCCGAGGTCGTGGCGCACGAACGGCGGGCGTTCGACGTTGCGGTGCTGACCCTGCGACCGCAGTACCTGTTGCCGTTCGCGCCGGGGCAGTCAGTCGGGGTGTCGCACCCGGCGGTGCGGACGTGGCGTTACTACTCGCCGGCGAACGCGCCGCGGCAGGACGGCACGTTGGAGCTGCACGTGCGGGCCGCGCCCGGTGGTGTGGTGTCGTCGCGGCTGGTGTACGGCACGGCGGTGGGGGATCAGATCCACCTGGCCTCGCCGGTGGGCGACCGGTTGACGTTGTGGTCGGCCGGATCCAGTGACCTGCTGCTGTTGGCCGGCGGCACCGGCTGGGCGCCGGTGAAGGCGCTGGTCGAGCAGGTCGCCGCGGAGGGGGCCGGTCGCCGGGTCGACCTGTACGTGGGGGCGCGTTCGCGCCTCGAGTTCTACGACACCGAGACGATCGAGAAGTTGGCCGCCTCGTTCCCCTGGTTGACGGTGACGTACGTGGTCGGTGCGGATCCGCAGCGGCCGGGCGAGTTCGTGCACGTGGCGGATCGGGCGCTGGCCGACGGCGACTGGCGTTCCCGGCACGTGTACGTGTGCGGCTCGGACGAGATGGTCACCCATTCGGTGCGGGCGCTGACCCAGGCCGGTTACCACCCGGGGCAGCTGCACCATGAGGGGCTCGGCAAGCACTGGTACGGGCCGGCGTGGCGGACGGCGTTGGACGCGTCCGCCCCTGACAACTCCGGAGGTGCCCGGTGAACGCGAGTTGTGCACTCGTGGGTTCTGTGGCCACGAACGAAAGGTCAGTGCGGTGAGCGCGACGCCGATCAGCAGGTACGACGGGATGCAGCAGGTGTCCGGCGGCGTCCAGGTGCGGATGACGGCCGACCGGGTACGCCGGTGGGAGTTCTCGTCGGCGTCGTTCGCCCGCCGCGGCTACGACAACACCGACGTGGACCGGTTCCGGATGCAGGTCGCCGACGAGCTCGACCTGCTGTCGGCGCAGATCGCGACCCTGCGGGCGGAGAACGAGCGGCTCAACGACCGGGTGGAGCTGCACCGGCACGGTGTGATCCCGAGCAAGAACACCTCGGTACCGGTGCCGGCGGCGAAGGAGGTGAACCTGCTCTCGGCGGCGCAGCGGGAGGCGGAGCAGATCATCGCCCAGGCGCACGACTACGCGCGGCGGGTCGCCGAGTACGCCCGCACCCAGTACGAGAGCTACATGCAGGCCGCGGTGGAGGAGGCGAGGCAGGAGGCGGAGCGGGCGGTCAAGGAGTACCGCAGCAACGCCGGGCCGAGCTTCGACGACTCGGTCGCCACCCGGGAGGCCCTGCGGATCTTCGGCGAGATGATGATCTCGCACATGCAGGCCGCCGCGCGGCATCTGGACGACGGCAGTGAGCAGTTGGCGCGCACGATGGATCGGCTGGTCGGGCAGGCTGTCGGTGCCGCGGCGCAGCAGACCGCGTTGCCGCGCCACAATCAGCGCTGACACCGGTCGGCCGGCGCCGGGAGCACCGATGCACCGGCCGGCCGGTGCCCGGCCCACGCGCCCGGCCCACGCGCCTGGGGCGCGGGCCGGTCGGGCCGCCGCCGCCGCGTCGGTGTCAGTTCGGTGGGCGGTCGGTGACGGACCTGACCGCCTCGGCGATCGGGGTGTTGCCGCCGACGAGTTCCAGGATCATCCCGGTGGTGGCCGGGGCGTAGAGCAGCGCCACCAGGACTCGGGCGACGTCGGTGCGGGTGACCGGGCCGCTGGGCACGTGCCGGGCCAGGGAGATCCGCCCGGTGGGCGGCTCGTCGACGAGTCGGCCGGGTCGCAGCACCGTCCAGTCCAGGTCGCGGGCGATGAGGTCGTCCTCGGCGGCTTTCTTGGCCCGCAGGTAGGCGGCGAACACCTCGTCGGTGCCGGGCCGCGGCTCGTCTTCCACGCCCATGGAGGAGACCAGCAGGTAGCGGCGGACGCCGGCTTGTTGCGCGGCGTCGGCGAGCAGGGCCGCGGCGGCCCGGTCGACGGTGTCTTTGCGGGCGGCACCGCTGCCCGGTCCGGCACCGGCTGCGAACACCACCGCGTCGGCGCCGGCGAGGTGCCCGGCGACCTCGGTGAGGTCCGCGCGTTCCAGGTCGCAGACGATCGGCTGGGCGCCGGCGGCGGCCAGCGCGGCTGACTGGTCGGGGTTGCGGATCAGGCCGACGGCCTGGTCGCCGCGTCCGGCGAGTTCCCGCTCCAGCAGCCGGGCGATCTTTCCGTGGCCTCCTGCGATGACGACGCGCATGCCACCAACCTAGCCGCCGGTGGGCGGGCCGGGGGACGCTGAGGCAGCATGGACGGCGTGACGGAGATGATCGACGGGCTGGTCGACCGGGTGAGCGCCGGTGGTGTCGTGGTGTTGAGCGGCGCGGGGCTGTCGACCGAGTCGGGGATCCCGGACTACCGGGGGCCCAGCGGCGTGGCCCGCCGGCACACTCCGATGACGTACCAGACGTTCACGGGGGATCGGCTGGCGCGGCGCCGCTACTGGGCGCGCAGCCACGTCGGGTGGCGGCTGATGGCCCGGGCGTGGCCGAACGACGGGCACCGGGCGGTGGCCCGGCTGCAGCACGCCGGCCTGGTCGACGCGGTGATCACGCAGAACGTCGACGGGTTGCACACGGCGGCGGGTAGTTCGGGTGTGGTGGAGCTGCACGGGCGCCTCGATGTGGTGGTCTGCCTCGACTGCGGCAACCGGATCTCCCGGGAGGAGTTGGACCAGCGGCTGCGGGAGGCGAATCCGGACTTCGCCGCGCGGGCCGGCGCGGTGAACCCCGATGGTGACGTGGAGCTCGACGACGCGCAGGTGGCGGGGTTCCACGTGGTGGACTGCACAGTCTGCGGCACGGGGACGTTGAAACCGGACGTGGTGTTCTTCGGTGAGACGGTGCCGGCGGAGCGGGTGGCGCGCTGCTTCGCGCTGGTGGAGCAGGCTCGGCTGCTGCTGGTGCTCGGGTCGTCGCTGACGGTGATGTCGGGGCGGCGGTTCGTGCTGCGGGCGGCGAAGCTCGGCATCCCCGTGGTGATCGTCAACCAGGGAGCCACCCGCGGTGACGCGTACGCGGCGTTGACCGTGGACGCGCCGCTGGGTCGGGTACTGCCCGCGCTGGCCGACCGGATCTCCGGTGCGGCGCAGGGGGCGTCGGGGGTGTCCGCCGTCACGCCGGTGGCCGCCGGCTGAACCTGGCCACGTGCGGCGCCGGGCCGGGGCGGGCCGGACCAACCGGGCAAGATCACGAAACCGGGGTACGAAACCTGGGGGAAATCCGTGCGCTGGTAGCGTTGACCATGCCGGTAACACCCACGGGGGAGAGACCGCCCAGCTGTACCCGGGCGGCGCCGAAGGGGCAAATCCTCCCCGGAACCTCTCAGGCAAAAGGACCTCGTGGGCAGGCACTGTGGAGCGCTGCACGGGCGCGACAGAGGGGGAGGCCGACCTGTCGACCTCGCCCCCGGAGCGAAGCCCATGACCGCAGAGCAGTTCGCCACCCGTCACATCGGCCCCGGGCCGGACGACGAGCGCCAGATGTTGGAGACCGTCGGCTACAGCTCGATCGACGAGCTGATGGACGCGGCGATCCCCGAGGTGATCCGCTGGCACGGCACCCTGGACCTGCCCGACCCGGCGACCGAGGCGGAGGCGCTCGCCGAGCTGCGTGCCCTCGCCGCCCGCAACACCGTCGCCGTGTCCATGATCGGTTTGGGTTACCACGGCACGCACACGCCGGGCGTGATCCGCCGTAACGTGCTGGAGGACCCGGCCTGGTACACCGCGTACACGCCGTACCAGCCGGAGATCAGTCAGGGCCGGCTGGAGGCGTTGCTGAACTTCCAGACCATGGTCACCGACCTGACCGGGCTGGCCACCGCGAACGCGTCGATGCTGGACGAGGGCACCGCCGCGGCCGAGGCGATGACGCTGGCGCGCCGCGGGTCGAAGAGCAAGAGCAACGTGTACGTCGTCGACGCCGACGCGCTGCCGCAGACCATCGCGGTGATCACCAGCCGGGCGGAGCCGCTCGGCATCGAGGTGCGGGTGCTCGACCTGGACACCGAGCAGCTGCCGGGCGAGTTGTTCGGCCTGCACCTGCAGTACCCGGGCGCGTCCGGTGCAGTCCGTGACCACGCCGGTCTGGTCGAGGCCGCGCACGCCGCCGGGGCGCTGGTCACCGTCGCCGCGGATTTGCTCGCGTTGACGCTGCTGCGCCCGCCGGGGGAGATCGGCGCGGACATCGCCGCCGGCACCACCCAGCGTTTCGGTGTGCCGATGGGCTTCGGTGGGCCGCACGCCGGCTACCTGGCGGTGCGGTCGGGGCTGGAGCGGGTGCTGCCGGGCCGGCTGGTCGGTGTGTCGAAGGACGCGGACGGCAACCGGGCGTACCGGCTGGCGTTGCAGACGCGTGAGCAGCACATCCGGCGGGAGAAGGCGACCAGCAACATCTGCACCGCGCAGGTGCTGCTCGCCGTGATGGCCGGCATGTACGCCGTCTACCACGGCCCGGACGGGCTGCGGAAGATCGCCGAACGTGCTCACGAGATGGCGGTGCGGCTGGCTTCGGGGCTGCGTGGCGGCGGGGTCGAGGTCGTCGACGTGCCGTTCTTCGACACGGTCACGGCTGTCGTGCCGGGCCGCGCGGCCGAGGTGGTGGCCGCCGCGGCGGAGCGTGGGGTGAACCTGCGGCTGGTCGACGCCGACCGCGTCGGTGTCTCCTGCGACGAGACGACCACCCACGAGCACCTGGCGACGGTGTACGCCGCGTTCGGGGTGCCGGCCCCACAGGGTGAGGTCGAGGCGGCTCTGCCGGTGGCGCTGGCCCGCACCTCGCAGTTCCTCACCCACCCGGTGTTCAACAGCCACCACTCGGAGACGGCGATGCTGCGCTACCTGCGCCGGCTGGCCGACTTCGACTACGCCCTGGACCGGGGCATGATTCCGCTGGGTTCGTGCACGATGAAGCTCAACGCGACCACCGAGATGGAACCGGTCAGCTGGGCGGAGTTCGCGCACATCCACCCGTTCGCTCCGGCGGAGCAGACCGCCGGCTACCGGGACATGATCAGCCAGCTGGAGGGGTGGCTGGCGGAGGTGACCGGCTACGACGCGGTCAGCGTGCAGCCCAACGCCGGTTCGCAGGGGGAACTGGCGGGGTTGCTGGCGATCCGCGCGTACCACCGGGGCCGCGGCGAGGGGCACCGGGACGTGTGCCTGATCCCGTCGTCGGCGCACGGCACCAACGCCGCGAGCGCGGTGATGGCCGGCATGCGGGTGGTCGTGGTGGCGTGTGACGACGACGGCAACGTCGACCTGGTCGACCTCGACGCGAAAATCGACAAGCACCGGGACGCGCTCGCCGCGATCATGGTGACGTACCCGTCGACGCACGGGGTGTACGAGACGGGCATCGCCCAGCTGTGCGCGAAGGTGCACGACGCGGGCGGTCAGGTGTACGTCGACGGTGCGAACCTCAACGCGCTGGTCGGGTTCGCCAAGCCGGGCAAGTTCGGGGCGGACGTGTCGCACCTGAACCTGCACAAGACGTTCTGCATCCCGCACGGCGGTGGCGGGCCGGGGGTCGGTCCGGTGGCGGTGCGCTCGCACCTGGCGCCGTACCTGCCGGGTGACCCGGCCGGTGAGCGGGCCGACGGCACGCCGGCGATCTCCGCGGCCCGGTACGGTTCGGCGGGGATCCTGCCGATTCCGTGGGCGTACCTGCGGATGATGGGCGCGGCGGGGCTGTCCCGGGCCACCGGGGTGGCGGTGCTGGCCGCGAACTACGTGGCGGCTCGGCTGCGCAACCACTACCCGGTGCTGTACTCCGGCAACAAGGGGCTGGTGGCCCACGAGTGCATCCTGGATCTGCGGCCGCTGACGAAGGCGACCGGGGTGAGCGTCGACGACGTGGCGAAGCGGCTGATCGACTACGGCTTCCACGCGCCGACGATGTCGTTCCCGGTGGCGGGCACGCTCATGGTGGAGCCCACCGAGAGTGAGGATCTGGGTGAGCTGGACCGGTTCTGCGACGCGATGATCGCCATCCGGGCGGAGATCGACAAGGTGGGTGCCGGGGAGTGGCCGGCGGGGGACAACCCGCTGTCCAACGCGCCGCACACCGCGGCGATGGTCACCGGTGACGAGTGGCCGCACCCGTACCCGCGGTCGGTGGGCGCGTACCCGGCCGGGGTGGACCGGGCCGCTAAGTACTGGCCGCCGGTGCGGCGGATCGACGGCGCGTACGGCGACCGGAACCTGGTCTGCTCGTGCCCGTCGCCGGAGGCGTTCGAGGACTGACCTGGGGCGCGCCGGGGCGGTCGCAGTGGCCGCCCCGGCGTCGTCGACACGGCTGCGGCGGCCCCGGATCGGGGGTTAGCGTGGTCGACGACCTGTCGTGACGCTGTGTGGTCGCTCAGGCGACGAGGGCGTGCCGGGCGGGGCCTCGGTGCGGGGCGATGCAACTGCCGTCGGGAAGCAGCTCACCGGTGTCCTCGAAGATGATGACGCCGTTGCAGAGCAGGCTCCAGCCCTGCTCAGGGAAGCAGGCGATGACCCGGGCGGCTTCCCGATCGATGGCGTCGGCGGAGGGGCAGGTGGGTTGGTGCTGGCACATCGGGTTCTCCGGACTGTGGGGGCACTGTGTCATGGTTCACATGACCAGTGACGCACAGTACCAAGCGAAAGTGGCCCGCATCGAGCAGGTCCACGCGCGCGAGTCGGGAAATCCGCTGAACGGACGACGAAGGATGGGCCAGACGGCGTGGATACCGTTCCGCTGACCGCGATCGATGTTCCGGCGGCGCCTGCCGAATGCCGCCGCACGCTGGTGGAGCGCGCCCGCTGGGAGTGGCGCCCGGGCGACGGCGGTGACCCCGCCACCGGTGTGCAGGAGTTCCTCGCCGCCCACGGCCTGCCACTGGACGACCTTGCCCGCCCCGCGCCCGGCCACGACCCGGACGGTCCCTGCGGCGCCGCCCTGTACGTGTCGGCGGCCGCGGGCGCGCTGCTCATCGGGGCGCCGGCCGGCGCGCCGAACCCGGCGCCGGCGCTGCCGGAGGTCGCTGTGGTGGTGTACGGCCACGCCGACGTGCCGCCACCGCCGCCAGGCGTCGGCTCCTGGCGGCTCGGCGAATGGCAGGAGAGCTGGACCCCCGCGCAGCACGCCGCGGCCGTCGAAGCGGTCCGCGAGGCCATCGGCCGCGGCGACGTCTACCAGGTCAACGTCGTCGGACATGCCGCCGCCGGCTACTCCGGTAACCCGCTGCCGGCCCTCGCGCGCCTCGGCGCGCTGCCGGGCGCCCGCTACGGCGGCATTCTCACCGGCGCCGGCTGGGCGATCGGCTGCGCCTCCCCGGAGACGCTGATCGAACTCACCGACGGCCGGTTCGTCACCCGCCCCATCAAGGGCACCCGCCCGGCCACCACGGCCGGCGCGCGGGAACTGCGGGCCAGCGCGAAGGAACGCGCCGAGCACGTGATGATCGTCGACCTGGAACGCAACGACCTGGCCCGCGTCGCCCGCACCGGCACCGTGCGAGTCGACCAGCTCTTCGCGGTACGCCGCTGGTGTGACCTGTGGCAGGCCGAGTCGACGATCTCCGCGGCCGTCGCCGACGGGCTGGGCCTGGCCGACCTGCTGCGCGCGGTCTGCCCCGGCGGCTCGGTCACCGGCGCGCCGAAACGTGCCGCCCTGGAACAGATCGCCGCTGTGGAACCCGTCGGGCGCGGCGCCGGCATGGGCGCGCTCGGCTGGGTCGCGCCCGGCCGTATCGACCTGGGTCTGACCATCCGCACCGCCGCCGCCGATGGTGAGCGGCTGCACGTGTGGGCCGGCGGCGGCATCACCTGGGGCAGTGACCCGCAGGCGGAGGTCGCCGAGGCTGCCGCCAAGAGCCGCCCGGTGCGCGCCACCCTCGCCGGCCGCTGACCCGTGCCTTTCCCCCCGCCGATGCGGCTGGGGTCAGAGCGAGCGGTACCCGGCTGGAAGTGCGCCCAGGAAGGCCAGGGCCTCGGCGTCGCGGGATCCCGGCGGCGCGCTGTAGAGCACGAGGTGCTGGTCGCGGTCGGTGAGCGTGAGCGCGTCGCAGTTGACGGTGATCTCCCCGACGACCGGGTGACGGAAGGTCTTCGTGAGCATCGCCGTGGCCTGCACGTCGCGCCGCTGCCAGAGCTGAGTGAACTCGGGGCTGGCATCGCACAGCTCGGCGACCAGTTCGGCCACCGCGGGGTCGGACGGGTACCGGGCGAGAGTGGATCGGAGCCTCATGACGACGTGGTGCCGGAACTCGGCGGCGTCCGAGACCCCGTACAGGGCCGCGTCCGCAGTCGGCGGCCCGAGGAACGCCCGGCGCGCCAGATTGCGGTCCTGCGGGGCCAGCTCGGCGAAGTCCTCCATGAGCGCGGCCGCCAGGGCGTTCCACGCGAGCACGTCGAAGGCGGCGGACGTCACGAAAGCAGCCGTCTGCGGCAGCCGATCGAGCAGCGCGAGGATGCTCGGACGCACGTCGCGCCGGTACCGTCCGGTACGGCTCGGCGCGGTGCCCGCGAGCACGTGCAGGTGCTCGGACTCGGCGTCGGTGAGCCGCAGGGCGTCCCCGATCCCGGCGAGGACCTCGCCCGAGGGGCGCGGCGCCCTGCCCTGCTCGAGCCGGACGTAGTACTCCGTGGAGATGTGCGCGAGGACCGCCACCTCCTCACGGCGAAGACCCGGAGTCCGGCGTCGCGGACCCGAGGGCAGGCCGACGTCCTGCGGCCGGAGCCGCTCGCGACGGCTACGAAGGAACGCCCCGAGTTCCAGCTTGTCCATGCCGCAAGTCTGCACCCCGCGCGGCGACGGATCCTGGTACCACCTGTGCCTGCATCCGGCCGGACGATCGACCGACCATCGTCGGCATGACGAACGACAGCGACATCGCACCCATCGGCCTGCTCGCCGGCAAGGTCGTGTTCATCACCGGCGCCAGCCGCGGCATCGGGGCGGCCGCCGCCCGGCTCTTCGCACGCGAGGGCGCGGCGGTCGTGCTCGCCGCCCGCGGCGCCGACGCCCTCCACCGGATCGTCACCGAGGTCCGCGCCGCCGGCGGCGTCGCGGATGCCGTGGCGGTGGACCTCGCCGACCGGGCCAGCATCCGTGCGGCGCTCGACCACGTCGAGGCGCTGCACGGACGGCTCGACGGCGCGTTCAACAACGGCGCGGCGATCCAGCAGCCCGGCCCGCTCGACACGACGAGCGACGAGGACATCGAGGAGCAGTTCGCGGTGAACTTCCGGGCGCACTGGACCGCGATGACGCTTGAGGCCGCGCTCATGCGCCGGGGCGGTGGCGGGGCGATCGTCAACACCTCGAGCATCGGCAGCCGCCGCGCGAACCCGGAGCTGCCCGCGTACGGCGCGATGAAGCGCGCGCTCAACAGCATCACCGAGACCGCGGCCGTGACCTGGGGCCGGCAGGGCGTCCGCGTGAACGGCATCACGCCCGGCGGCACCGCGACGAAGATGATCGACGCGTGGGAGGCGGCGTCCCCGGGGGTGGTCGAGCGCATCAATGCGCGCATCCCGCTGGGCCGGATGGCCGAGCCGCGTGAGGTCGCCGAGGTGGCCGCGTGGCTGCTCAGCGACCGGGCCTCGATGGTGACCGGCGCGATCGTGCCGGTCGACGGCGGCGCCGGCGCGTGAGCGGGAGCGCCCCGGTCAGTCCATGGCCCACGACATGGGCGCAGCAGTCGGCCCGGGGTGCGCGGCGACGGCGCGTGTCAGCGGGCGGCGAAGTCGTCCAGCGCCGCGACGACGCGCTCGCCGATGCCGAGGCGGGCGCCGTGGCCGGCCGCCTCGACCAGCTCCAGGCGGGCGTCCGGCCAGGCCTGGGCCAGCTGCCAGGCGATGTCCGGCGGGCTGCTGATGTCGAGCCGGCCGTGCAGCAGCACACCAGGGACGCCGGCCAACCGGTGGGCGTCGCGCAGCAGCTGCCCGTCGGGCAGGAACGCGGCGTTGCTCCAGTAGTGGGTGACCAGCCGGGCCGAGCGCATCCGGAACTCGGGGTCTTCGAAGCGGGGATCGGGCCGCCACCCGGGGACGGTACGCACGTGGGTGTCGTCCCAGGCGCACCAGTCGCGGGCCGCGCGTTCGCGCACGTCCGGGTCGGGGTCGGCCAGCAGCCGGGCGTACGCGCCGGCCAGGTCGCCGTCGTGGTCGGCCGGTGGCACACCGTCGCGGAACCGGGCCCACTCGGCGGGGAAGATCCTGCCCATCTCCCGGGTGATCCATTCGACCTCGTGGCGGCTCGTGGTGACCACGCTGAACAGCACCAGTTCGCTGACCCGCTCGGGGTGGCGCTGGGCGTACGCCAGGCCGAGGGTGGAGCCCCACGAGGCGCCGAGGACCAGCCACCGGTGCACGTCGAGGTGTTCGCGCAGCCGTTCGATGTCGGCGATCAGGTGGCCGGTGGTGTTGACCGACAGGTCGACCTCCGGGTCGGCGGCGTTCGGGCGGCTGCGGCCGCAGCCGCGCTGGTCGAACAAGACCACCCGGTAGCGGGCCGGATCGAAGTAGCGCCGCCAGCCGGGGGTGGCGCCGGAGCCGGGTCCGCCGTGCAGCACGACCGCCGGTTTGCCGTCGGGGTTGCCGCAGGTCTCCCAGTAGACGTGCTGGCCGTCGCCGACGTCGAGCAGGCCGTGGGCGTACGGCTCCACCGGTGGGTACATCCTGACCTCCCCAGAAACAACAGCGCTGTTACATTAGCGGTGTGAGGGACGACGTGCCGGACCGGGAGGCCGTGGGGACGCTGCTGCGGCACGTGCTCGACACACTCGACGGCGAGGTCGCCGGCGTGTACGCCGAGCGAGGACTGGACGACTACCGGCCCCGGTTCTCCCCGCCGCTGCGGGTGCTGGTCGCCGGCGGGCCACTGCCGATCCGGGACCTCGCCCACCGGATCGGGGTCACCCACTCCGCAGCCAGCCAGACCGTGGCCCAGATGGCCCGGGCCGGCCTGGTCGAGTTGACCCCCGGCGCCGACGCCCGGCAACGCGTCGTGCACCTGAGCGCTCGCGCCCGCGAACTCCTGCCGATCATCGAGGCGGAGTGGGCGGCCACCACCGCGGCGATGCGCGAGCTGGACGGCGAACTGCCCGCACCCCTGGCCGACGTGCTGCACGCGGTGCTCGCCGCCGTCCACCGCCGGCCACTGCGCCAGCGCATCGCCGACGCCGGCCTGCCCCCACCACCCTCCTGAGCGAGCCCGACGACGCCGCTGTGCCGTACGCCCGGTCGTGCGAGCCCGTCGCGCCCGGCTGACGGCCGCCAGGAGCGCCGGGCCAACGGCGACCCGGCGCGGGCTCTCGAGTCCCGCGTGGCCCGCATCTCCGACGGCCTCTAGGTGCTCCTTCGCGACGGCCGCGCCGCCGGATAATCTTGCCGGCATGACAATGCGGCCCATCCGGATCATCGGCGACCCCGTGCTGCGCACCTCGTGCGCGCCGGTGACCAGCTTCGACGCCGAACTGCGCGCCCTGGTCGGCGATCTGATGGACACCCTGCTCGGCGCGCCCGGACGAGCCGGCGTGGCCGCCCCGCAGATCGGCGTCGACGCCCAGGTGTTCGTCTACGACGCCGACGGGCACCGCGGTCACCTGGTCAACCCGACGATCGAGCTGTCCGAGGAGACCGAGGTCGACGACGAGGGCTGCCTGTCCATCCCCGGGCTGTACTTCCCGACCCGGCGGGCCCTGCACGCCACGGCCCACGGTTTCGACCAGCACGGCGAGCCGCTGACCATCTCCGGCAGCGGATTCCTCGCCCGCGCGTTGCAGCACGAGACCGACCACCTCGCCGGCCGGCTCTACGTGGACACCCTGACCGGGGAGACCCGGCGGCGGGCGCTGCGGGAGATCCGCGCCGGCCGCTTCGACTCGCCCAGCCGCCGCGGCTGAAACCGGCTCGGCTTCGCCGCGCGGCCCGTCCGCCAGGCAGGACGTGGACGGCTCGTGATCAAGGCCCGGGGAGGTGGTGATCCTCCGTGGGGGCGTTCGGGTCGCGGTGCCGGGACGGCCGGGCGTGGTCAGGTTGTCTTCGGGTCCGGGATGTCCGCCGGCCTGTCGTGCGCCGCGCCGGCGGGCTCGGTGTGTGCGAGTGCGGCGAGCAGGCGCAGCTTCTCGTCGCTGTCGCTGTCCTTGTCGGGGTAGTAGACGACGAGGATGACATCGCCGACGGGAAGTTTGTCCCGGTGCAGGCGTAGTTCACCGACGACGGGGTGGTGCACCGTGGTCGTGCCTCCGTCGAGACTGCGCACGTCGTGGCGGGCCCACAGGGCACGGAACCGCTGGCTGGACAGCGCGAGTTCCCCGACGAGCTCGACGAACCTGGGGTTGTCGGTGTCGTCGCCGATGGTGCTGCGGAGGGCGGCGACGAAATCAGCGGCGGCTTTCGTCCAGTCCTGGTGGAAGGCTTGTTCCTCGGGATCGAGCAGAAGGTCACGCAGCCGGTTCCGGCCGGGCCGCAGGCGGGGGGAGAGCGCCACGGCCATGGGGTTGGACGCGAGGACATCGAACGCGCGTCCTTCGACGAACGCGGGGATCTGAAGGTGGGCGAGCAGCTCGTGCACCCGCGCCGGCACGTGCTCGGGCCGCTTGCGGCGCGGCGTCCTGGGGCGTGTCGCCACGAGCCCGAGCAGGTACGTCCGCTCCACGTCGTCGAGCCGCAGCACGCGGGCGAGCGCTTCGAGGACCTGCGGTGAGGGGTTCTTGTCGCGGCCCCGTTCCAGGCGCAGGTAGTAGTCGGGACTGATTCCGGCGAGCAGGGCGACCTCCTCCCGGCGCAGGCCGGGCACGCGGCGGTTACGGCCCGGCGGCAGTCCCGCCTGCGCCGGGGATACCAGCTCGCGGCGGGCGCGAAGGTAGCTGCCGAGCCGGTTGCCGGACTCCTCATCTTTCATGTCGACACCGTAATGCGGTGTGCGTGTCTCAACGGGGGCCCTGGCAGGACCAGGGAAAACGGGGGACCAGTCACACCCGGCGGATTCCGTCAAGACTCTGGTGACACCGTTCTTGAGCAGGACGTGTGGCGGGGGAACTGATCACCGCCCGCGTCCTAGATCGAAGGGAAGATCTCGTGGATCTCTCCAATCGCACAGTTCTGATCGTCGGCGGGACCTCGGGTATCGGGCGGGAGCTGGCGCGGCGCTTCGCCGCGGCGGGTAGCACCGTGGCCGTCGGCGGACGCAGCCCGCAGGCGCTCTCGGAGCTCGCCGGGGAAGGTTTCGGCACGTTCAGCATCGACGTCACCGATGGCGCCTCTGTCGCGTCTGCTCGTGACGCCGTGCTCGCCCGGTATCCCGAGCTGGACACGGTGGTGACGATGTCGGGTGTCATGCTGCTGGAGGACCTGCGCGACCCGGCGCATTTCGCGGCGGCGGAGACGACGATCGACACCAACCTGGTCGGCACCATCCGGGTCGTCAACGCCTTCACCCCGCACCTGCTCCGGCGCGGCGCCGGCACCTTCATCACCGTCACCTCCGGCATCGCCTTCCTGCCGTTCCCGCCCATGCCCAGCTACGCCGCCTCGAAGGCCGCGGTGCACGCCTACTCCGAGGCACTGCGCGCGCAACTCGACGGCACCGGTGTCGGCGTCGTCGAACTCGTTCCCCCGGCCGTCGCCACCGCGGGCCAGGAGAAGGTGAACCCGCACGCGCTGCCGCTCGACGACTTCGCCACCGAGGTCATGCAGCTGCTCGCAGCGGATCCCACCCCTCGCGAGATCCTCGTGAAGGGCGTCCAGATGCACCGCTGGGCCGAGCGTGACGGCACCTACGACGACCTCGTGGCGCAACGCTCCCGAGCCCTGGCCATGCTTCCCGGCCGCGAAGCCTGACAGCCCTCCCGTCCTTCGGATACCGGTTCAGGACGGCGACAGCGATGCAAAGAAGCCTTTGCAAAGGCTTCTTTGCATCGCTATCTTGGCATCATGACCGAGGATCCACACAAGCCCGGGTACGACCCCAAGCAGGACGTCGTACTCGACGCACGAGCGCTACGCGGGGTAGCCCATCCACTGCGCCTGCGGTTGCTCGGCTCGCTGCGCCACGAGGGACCGCAGACCGCCACCCAACTGGCCGCCCGACTCGGCGAGTCCAGCGCCGCGACCAGCTACCACCTCCGCACACTGGCCACCCACGGCTTCGTCACCGACGCGCCCGAACTGGGCCGCGGCCGGGAACGCTTCTGGCGCGCCGTGCACCGCTCGACCTGGTTCGACGCTCCCGACCGGGACGCGCCGGAGCGGGAACTCGGCGAGGCGTACCTGCGCGCCGTCGCCCGGATGTACGCGGAGAACGTCGAGCAGTCCATCACCGAACTGGCCGACTGGCCGCAGGAGTGGGTACGGGCAGCCAGCCTGAGCGACCTCACCATCAGACTCAGCGCCGCCGAGGCACAGCAACTCGCCGACGACATGATGGCCCTGCTGGTGCGCTACCGGGACCAGGCCGCGCAACGGGCCGGCGACGGATCGGAACGCGTCTCGATGAGCACCCAGTTCCAGATCTTCCCCCGGCGCGGCCAGCTGGATGCGCTGCTCGCGACGCGAACCGCGTCCACCGGCGAGCCGGACGAACGCTCCGACGCCGCGGCCGACGGACGTTCCGGTGACGGCGGCCAACCATGAGGCGCCGGTACGCGTACGGGCTGCTCATCGCCCAGACGGTCTCGGTCACCGGCACCCGGATGTCGGTCGTGGCGGTGCCCTGGTTCGTGCTGCAGAGCACCGGCGACGCCCTGCTCACCGGCGTCACCGCGTTCGTGGAGATGGCCGCCCTGGTCGCGGCGCGCATACTCGGCGGACCGCTGATCGACCGGATCGGCCCGCGGATCGCCAGCGTCGGCGGTGACCTGATCGCCGGGCTCGTGCTCGGCGTGCTGCCCCTGCTGTACGCCGCCGACCTGCTCAGCTTCCCGGTTCTGCTCGTCCTGGTCGGCCTGGTCGGGCTGTTCCGCGGGCCGTCGGACAACGCGAAGTACGCGATGGTCCCCGACGTCGCCGCCACCGCCGGCTGGAGCAACGAGCGTGCCGCCGGGCTGGCCGACAGCGGTCAACGCCTCGGGTCACTGATCGGGGCGCCGCTGGGCGCGGTGCTGATCGCGCTGCTCGGCGCTCCCGCGGTCATCGCGCTGGACGCGGCCAGCTTCCTGCTCGCCGCCGCGCTCGTGGCCACCCTGGTCCGGTTCCGCCGAGCCGAACCCGACCCGGCCGAGGCGGGCCACCCCAGCGGTGTCCGCGGCTACCTGGCCGACCTCGGCGCCGGGCTGCGCTTCGTCCGGCGTGATCCACTGCTACGGGCGATCGTCGCGATGGTGCTGCTGACGAACCTGCTCGACCAGGCGATGACGGCGGTGCTGATCCCGGTGTGGGCGGCCGAACGGTTCGACGACGCCGCACCCATCGGGCTGGTGTTCGGCGCGCTGAGCGCCGGCGCCTTCGTCGGGTCGCTGCTCGTGTCGATACACGGCGCGCGACTGCCCCGCTGGCGCACGTACGCCGTGGCCTTCCTGTTCGGCGCCGTCCCACGGATCTTCGTGCTGGCGCTGCCGGTCGGACTGCCCGTCATCGCGGGCGTCGCGCTCGTCGGCGGGGTGCTGATCGGGGCGATCAACCCGTTGCTGTCCGCCGCGGAGTTCGAACGCATCCCGGCCGGCCTGCGGGCGCGTGTCCTCGGCGCGGTCGGCGGCCTGGCCTGGGCCGGTATCCCGCTCGGCGGGCTCGTCGGCGGCGCGCTCGCGACAACGCTCGGCGCCACCGGCGGCATCCTCGTCGTGGGCGCCGCGTACCTGTTGGTCACCCTGGACCCGCTGGTCCGCCGGCGCACCTGGCGGCTGATGGACCGGGCCGCTCCGGCCACCGCCCCGGTCTCCGTGCCGGCGTGATTTGCCTGCTTGATCGGGCTCGCCGGAGCGAGCCGAGGCCCGGGCTGCGGTCCGTCCGGACGGACCGCAGCCCGGGGCTGGCGCAGCCAGGCAGAGTTTCACGAACCGGCGACAACTCCCGCGGCAGGGACGCGGACCCCCGCAGGCGAACGGCAACGACCCCACGACCGGCCCCTCACCGTCCGGGAGCGCGCTGGTTCTGCGGGCGGCCCGTCAGGGTGTACTCGCCGTAGTCGGCGACCCGGGTGAACCCGAGCCGCTCGTACAGCCGCACCGCCGCGACGTTGTCGGCCCGGACGTTCAACGTGACGTGCTCGACGGTGTCGCGCAGCCGGTGACAGAGCGCGGCCACCACCGCCGTGCCCAGGCCACGCCCCCGCACCCGCGGATGGGTGGTGACGTTGCCCAGGGCCGCCACCCGGTACGTCGGCGACCAGACGTGCACACCGGCGACGGCCACCAGCACCCCGCCGTCGTGGATCCCCAGGTACTGCCCGGTGTGCAGCATCCGCGGGTCGAACCAGTTACCCGGGTACGCCTCGGCGTAGAGGGCCTGCAGCTGCGGCAGGTCCGCCGCGCTCAGCGGCCGCCCAGCCGGAGTGACCCGGTCCAGGCGCGCGGGATCGGTCAACGCCATCTTCAGATGGGCGGCCGGGCCGTCGACGTCGAACGCGGGCGCCAGCGCGGCCGCCAGACCGGGGGAGAGGTGCGCGTACAGCCGGGCGGGCAGCACCGAGGCGAGGTCGCCGAGCAGCACCGCCAGCTCGTCGACGTGCGCCGGCGCGGCGAACGCCAGCAGCGTCGGCGGGTTCACGCCGTGATACAGCAGCGCCACCTGCTCGCCGTGGCGGAACCACGAGGTGTACGGCCAGAAGAAGTCATCCAGGTCGCCGAGCTGGTACGCGTGCAGCACCGGGTCCCGGCCGAGCAGGGCGGCCAGCTCGGCGCGATCGTGCTCGGCGCGTACCGGCATTTCAGCCGGCCAGCCACTGGTCGTAGCTGAGCTTGCCCACCAGGGCCAGCACCACCACCAGCAGCACGACGCGCACGAACCCGGCGCCGCGGCGCAGCGCCATCCGCGCGCCCAACGCCGCGCCGGCGATGTTGCACACCGCCATCCCCGCGCCGAGCAGCCACCACACGTGCCCGGTCGCCGCGAACACCACCAGCGCGCCCAGGTTCGTGCCGGCGTTGACCACCTTCGCCATGGCCGACCCGTGCACGAAGTCCGCGCCGACCAGCGCGGTGAACGCCAGCACCAGGAACGTGCCGGTGCCGGGACCGATGAGCCCGTCGTACAGGGCGATGCCGATACCGGCGAGCGCCACCGCCGCGGCCACCCGGGCCGGGGTGCGCCGGTGGGGGAGGGACACCACACCCAGCCGGGGGCGCAGCAGCACGAACAGCGCCACCGACAGCAGCACCACGAGCACCACCGGCCGGTACGCCGCCGCGGGCACGGCACCGGCCAGCACCGCACCTACCCCGGAACTGAGCACCGCCAGCGCGGCGGCAGGCCCCGTCACCGCCCAGTCGATCTTGGTGCGTCGCGCGTACGTCGTCGCCGCCGTCGCGGTGCCGAAGATCGCGGCCAGCTTGTTCGTACCCAGCGCCGTGGCCACCGGCAGCCCGGGCGCGGCCACCAGCAGCGCCGGCAGCAGAAGCAGCCCACCGCCGCCCACCACGGCGTCGACCCAGCCGGCCATACCGGCTGCGGCGAGGAGGGTGATCAGCGATGCGGGGTCCATGGCGCCCAATTCTTCCGACCCGACCCGCCCCACCGCGGACACCTGTGTCCAGCCTCACCCACGCACCCACACCGCGTGATCATGAGGTTGTTGCGCCGACACGCCGGAGTCAGCTCGACAACGCCATGATCACCGCCGGCGGCGCCGGCGCCCGGAGCGCCGGGGGCGTTGGACAGGTCAGCGACCGCGGCGGCGACGCAACCACAACCCGACCGCCGCCACCGCCACGAACACCAGCATCGAGCACAGCAACGCCTTGACCACCCGGCAAGACTGCCACTTCGTCGTAGGGTGCAGGAGTGCGCCTGGCCACCTTCAACCTGCTGCACGGTCGATCACTCACCGACGGACTCGTCGACCCCGACCGGCTCACCGCGGCGGTCACCGCACTCGACGCCGACGTACTCGCCCTCCAGGAGGTCGACCGGGACCAGAGCCGCAGCGGCAACCTCGACCTCACCGCCATCGCCGCCCGCGCACTCGACGCCCCCCACCACCGCTTCGCCGGCGCCCTCGTCGGCACCCCCGGCGAAGGATTCCGCCCCCTCACCGGCGACGACGACGGACACGGCGAACCCTGCTACGGCATCGGACTGATCAGCCGCTACCCCGTCAGCAAATGGCGCGTCACCCGCCTGACCCCCGCGCCCGTCCGCTCACCCGTCCACGTCCCCGGCCCCGGCCCCAATCTCGTCCTGCTCCGCGACGAACCCCGCGTCGTGCTCGCCGCCGTCCTGCACACCCCGTACGGAACACTCACCGCCGCCGCCACCCACCTGTCCTTCGTGCCCGGGTGGAACCTGCGCCAACTCCGCCAGGTCGTCCGCGCGCTACGCGCCCTACCCGCACCCCGCGTCCTGCTCGGCGACCTCAACCTGCCCGCCGGCGTGGTCCGGGTCGTCTCCGGCTGGCGACCCCTGGGCCGCCGCCCCACCTACCCGGCCGGTGAACCCCGCGTACAACTCGACCACATCCTCGGCGACCGGCACGCCCTGCGCCGGCTCCCACCGATCACCGCCGTCAGCACACCGCTGTCCGCCATCTCCGACCACCGCCCGCTCCTGGTCGACATCGGCTGACCAACGGTCAGCGGCACCGCGGAAGACCCCTTACCGTATCGAGACGCAAGATTCCCTCAAGATCGTTGATTCGATGATCCATGACGATCATGCTGGTCCAAACCGCGACACGGTCAACCAGCACAACGCCATGGAGGTCATGTGAGACGCCACCGCGCTGTTCTCATCGCACTGTCCACACTCCTCACCGCAAGCCTCACCACCATCGCCGCCCCGGCCAGCGCCGCCGAACCCGGCCAGGTCACCGGCCTCACCGTCCGCCAGGCCGACGGATTCGCCACCCTCGCCTGGCAGCCCGTCGACGGCGCCACCGACTACCAGATCGAACGCACCCCCGTCGACGCCGCCGGCACCCCCACCGGCACCGCCACCATCGTCGGCATCTGGCGCCCCAACCGGCAGATCAACCAGGAGTCACCCACCTTCGCCGACGCCGGCTTCAACCCCGGCGACCGGTTCCAGTGGCGGGTACGCGCCCGCTTCGACACCACCGAACAGCCCTACTCCGAACCGGTAGCCGGCACCACCACCGCCCCCTGGGGCAACCCCGACGTCCCCGGCGAGCAGCTGCGCACCCAGTGGGAGACCACCCACGCCGCGCAGTACACCAGCGACACCGAGGAGTACGCCTACACCGCCGCCATCGACGAACTCAGCGACCGTGTCCGCGTCGTCGAGATCGGCCGCACGGTCAAGAACCGGCCGATCAACATGTTCGTCATCGGCTACCCCACCCCGCCGGCCACCCCGGAAGCCGTCGCCGCCACCTCACCCGCGGCCGTCAACTGCAACGTCCACGGCAACGAGCCCGGCGACCGCGAAGCCTGCCTCATCATGGCCCGGCAACTCGCCTTCAGCACCGACCCCCGGGTCATCGACCTGCTCAGCCACACCACGGTCCTGATCGTCCCCACGATCAACGGTGACGGCCGAGCCGCCAACACCCGCGGCAACTCCACCGGCCAGGACCTCAACCGCGACTACTCGCTCATCCGCCAGCCGGAGACCGCCGCGTACGTCAACATGGTCCGCCAGTACCGGCCCGTCGCCGGCTACGACGGCCACGAGTACGGCAACTCCCGCGCCGGCGACCTGCCCATGCTGCCGCCGCGCCACCAGAACGTCGCCCAGCCGATCTTCGACGAGTCCATGGACATGATCGAAGGCCACATGTACACCAAGGGCGCCGAGGACGGCTGGTGGCCCTGCCCCTACGGCTGCGACGGCGGCGGCAACGTCGGCCTCGGCGAGGAGACCATCCTCCGCAACACCCTCGGCCTGAAGAACGTCGTCAACTCCCTGCTCGAACTGCGCAGCTCCGGCGGACAGACCCGCCCCGACGAGGGCAACGCGGCCAACAACCGCCGCCGCAAGACCTTCTCCGCCCTCTGGACCTTCCAGCAGTTCCTCGACTACCACCGCGCGAGCCTGCCCGACATCAAGCAGGCCCGCGCCGAGTCCATCACCTTCCAGGCCGCCAACACCGGCCGCCTCGTCTTCCGCGGCTCCCGACCCATCACCGCCCACCCGGCGCCGCACCCCGGCAGCAGCCCGCCGCCGATCGACGCCCCGCCGGCCGACCTGATCCTCGACAACGCCCCCTGCGCCTACCGGCTCACCGAGGAGCAGTACCACGGCGCCCGCACCGACGGCCCCACCGGCGCCGTCACCACCGCGGCCGAGCGCATCGCCGATCACGGCTGGAAGGTCATCAAGGTCGGCGACAGCTACTACGTCCCGCTCAACCAGCCCGAGCGAGGCCTCATCCCGCTGCTCCTCGACGGGCAGGGCGTGGAGAACCTCGTCGACGGCGAGCGCATCTACCCGACCAGCACCGGCCGCCACACCGGCCCGCTGACCGTCACCGGCTTCGCCTGCCTCGACGACGCCACCGTCACCGGCCCGGTCACCGTCCGTTCCGGCGCGGCGCTGGTCACCACCGGCACCACCATCACCGGCCCGGTCAACGCCACCGGCGCCGCCGGTGTCCTGCTCGCCGACACCAAGATCACCGGCCCGCTCCGCGTCACCGGCACCACCGACGCGGTCTCCCTGATCGACCTCACCGTCACCGGCCCGGTCGACGTGTCCGCCAACCGCACCGACAACCAGCCGCTGCTCGTCGGCAACACGGTCAACGGCCCGCTGGCCTGCGCCGGCAACACCACCGCACCCACCAACCTCAACATCAGCAACACCGTGACCGGCCCCCGCGCCGGACAGTGCGCCACCCTGTAACACCCGATGACCGTGCCGGCAGGGCGGACGCGCCTCCGCCCTGCCGGCACACCCCCCACACAGGAGGAGACGCCGTGTCGTACCCCCGCACCAGCAGGCCGCGACGCGCCGGCGCCATCCTCGCGGCGGCCCTGCTGCTCGCCACCACCGCCTGCACCGACCAATCCGCACCGGCCCCGGCCGGCGGCACCGTCAGCGTCACCGGGCCGCTCTGCGCCGCCCTGCCCACCGGCACCGAACCCGGCAATCCCACCGCGCTGGCCGACCTCCCCGTCGACCAGGCCCTGACGTGGATGCCCACCCTCACCACGTTCGAAGCCGCCCTGCGCACCAGCGGCCTGCTCACCGACCTCCACCAGGACGGCATCACCCTGCTCGCCCCCACCGACGACGCCTTCGCCAAGAAGTTCTCCGACGACACCTGGGACACCCTCATGACCCGGGACCACGACAAACTGCGGACCCTGCTGAAGGCACACCTCATCGCCGGCACCCGCCCCCTGGACGAACTCGCCGCCGCCGGCACCGCCACCACCCTCGACGGCGTCACCCTCACCGTGACCCGCACCGGCGACACCACCCGCTTCGGCGACACCGCCGACGCCGTCTGCGCCGACTACCTCGCCACCGGCGCCCGCATCCACCTGGTCAACGCCGTCCTCGGCCCGCTGCCCACCACCGCCGACGGCAGCGGACACCGCGCCCACTGACCCACCCGGCGACCAGAGACCCGCCGCGAGTGATCAGCGAAGATCCACCTCGCCGCCGTCGTGCGGCCCGCCGGAGCTTCGGAGGTCCTGTGCGAACAGGCCGGCCAACGCCCGGTTGGTACGGTTGGAACGCACCGCCGCACGCTGCTGACCCGCGGTCACCTCGATGTACGTCTGCGACGCCGTCAACGACGCGTGCCCCAGCAACCGCATGATCTCCGAAGCGCCCGCCCCGTCCTCCGCCAACCGGGTAGCGAAGGTGTGCCGCAACGCGTGCAGCCGCGCCCCCCGCGGAACCCGTTCGGTGATACCCGCCCGCCGGTAGCACGACTCCACCAGATACTGCAGCCCACCCCGGCGCAACGGCTCACCTCGCCGATCCACCAGCAGCGGCGAGTCCGGCCGCACACTGCGTGCCCCGAACCGGCGCCGACGGCTGTCCACATACTCGGCGAGCACCCGGTCCACGGCATCCTCGATCGGCACCGTACGCGGCCGCCCGCCCTTGCCGGCCACCTCGACCCGCCGCTCACCCTGGCGCCCGGTCACCGAGGCCACGCGCAGCGCCAGCAGCTCCGACAGGCGCAGCCCCGCGCAGAGCGCCAAGGCCAGCACCGCCAGGTCCCGCTCCGGCCACGGGTCACGCTGCCGACCGGCCTGGCCGGCGACGGCGGCCAGCAGCTCCTCCGGGGTGTCCTCGCCCCGCAACGGCTTGGGCTGGGGGAGCGGGGCGCGGGGCCGCCCCACCGCCGGCATCGGGTTTCCCGGTACGACACCCTCGGCGACCAGGAAGGTGAAGAAGCTGTTCCAGGTGGACCAGGCACGGTGGACGGACGCGGCGGCGCGGGGGGCGGCGAACCCGGCGAACGCCGCCCGCATGAGCCGGGGGGAGAGGGCGTCGATCGGCAGGGCGTCGATCGGCAGGGGAGGGGTGAGCGTCTCACCGGCCAGGAGCGCGACGCTGGACAGATCACGCCGGTAGGCCTCCAGCGTGTGTGGTGAGGGCTTGCGGGTCGCGCGCGCCGTCAGGAACTCCTCGATCCAGAACTGTACCGATTCATCCCGGTTGTCATGCATAAGGCATATTATGCATGATTTTCGCATTATCGAGCAAATCAGGGGAGGGCGCTCATGCGGCGGTACGTGCTGACCGGCGCGCCGGGGGCGGGCAAAACCAGCATCGCGCGAGCCCTGCGGCAGCGCGGTTTTCCGGTCGTCGACGAGGCGGCGACCGACGTGATCGCCGCGGAGCAGGCCCGGGGGGTCGCGCAGCCGTGGGCGGAGCCGGGATTCGTCGAGGCGGTCGCCCGGCTGCAGCGCCGGCGCAGGATCGCCGAGTCCCGGGGCCCGGTGCAGGTGCACGATCGTTCGCCGCTGTGCACCCTGGCCCTGGCCGAATATCTGGGACACCCGATCGGTCCGGAACTGGCGACCGAACTCGCGCAGGCCCGGCGTGAGGCGATCTACGAACGTCCGGTGTTCCTGGTCGGGTCGCTCGGCTTCGTCACGCGTACGGCGGCACGGCGGATCAACCTGGCCGATGCGCTGGCGTTCGGTCGCCTGCACGCCCGCGTCTACGCCGAGCACGGGCACGAACTCGTCGACGTGCCACCGGGACCGGTGGCACAGCGGGCCGCGTTCGTCGCGGCGCACCTGAACCCCCGCTGAGGGAGGGCCCCGATTCGGTCAACTTGACATAATGTACATTATCGAACAACGGCAGGGGCGACTTTTAGGGCTGCAGCGCGGCTTGCTTTCAAGCGCGCTCGAAGCTTTAGCGTCGCGGCAATGATCACGACGAACGAGACGAAGACATGGATCATCACGGCCGCGAGTGCCGCCTCGGCCTGGCGCTCGCTGAGGCGGCACTCGCGGCCGGCGAGCATGTGATCGGGACCGCGCGACGGGCAGACCGGTTCGACGGGCTCAAGGCGCGGTACCGGTTGCGGCCGCTGGCCCGGATCGTCGAGACGCTTCACGTCGCCGTCACACGCAAGCCGGCTCGTTCAGGCCGTCGACCTGTCGGCCACTCCCCCTCGCGGCGGTCGCCCCGAAGTGGACGAAATCGGGTTGTGGGGCGTTACTCAGGGCATCGTCTTCACGAGCTTGCCGTCGGCGCCGACGGCGAACCACACGTTGTCGACGACCTGCCCGTCCACGTCCCCCGGGCCGACGTCACCCATGTAGTAGTAGAGAGGCCAGTCGCCGTACGTGGCCTTGCTGGTTCCCTCGGCCAGATCGGTCTGCGAAAGAAGTTCTCGGCGGAGTACGGGTCGGGACCAGCAACCGCTCACAGGTGCACCAGACTGGCGGAACCGGGACGCGGTTTCCGACTACCTCGACCCGGTTCGCTAACGTGCGCTCGGCAGCGTCGTGGGGCTGGTCCTGCGACGTCGGCTATGCATGCCTGTAGTGCCTGATGTCCGCCTTCGCGGAGAGGTCGACGCGCGTAGCGGGCGCGGGTGATCGGTTCCCGCCGATCCCCCACCGCAGCGGCGCACGCGCTGCCGGTGGCATGTGTCCGGGTGGGCCGGCTCGCCTGAGGGCTGCCATCGCGGATTCCCGAGTTCGGATGGCTACGCTGGTATCCGCATGCCGGAGGAGGTTGCGATCTGCATGGGTGACTGGCGCGGGCCCGGACGGCCGGAGCGGGAGGACCCGCTCGGTGCCGGGTGGGAGAGGCACCGGCCCACGGTCTTCGGTGTGGCCTACCGGCTGCTGGGAAGTGTGGCCGATGCCGAGGACGTGGCCCAGGACGTGTGGCTGCGGGCGGCCGGTGCGGATCTGCGGGAGGTCGATGATCTGCAGGCCTGGCTGGTGACGGTGGCCGCGCGACGGTCGTACGACATTCTCAAGAGTGCCCGTGTCCGCCGGGAGACCTATGTCGGGCCGTGGCTGCCGGAGCCGCTGCTGACGGGGCCGGACGCGTCGCAGCCGGTACTCGTCGACGAGTCCGTCAGCTCGGCGATGCTGCTGATCATGGAAGAGTTGAGCCCGCCGGAACGGGTGGCCTTCGTCCTCCACGATGTCTTCGGTCTTGAGTTCGGCCGGATCGCCGAAGTGCTGGACGTCTCGGTGCCGGGTGCCCGGCAGCTCGCCTCGCGGGCGCGACGGCGGGTGGCCAACGCGAAGCAGTCCACGCCGCATGCGTCGAAGGCCGAGCGCGAACGCGTCCTCACGGCCTTCCGCGCGGCCTACGAGGCCGGGGACCTGGCCGGCCTGGTCAGGCTGCTGCACCCGGGCGCCGTCTACGTCACCGACGGCGGCGGCAAGGTCTCCGCGGCACGCAAGCCCATACACGGCGGCGAGCGTGTCGCCGAGGTCATGGTGCGTACGGGACTCCAGTGGCACCCGGACCGCATCGACTTCGCCGAGGTCGGCGGCGAGCTCGGCCTCGTGTTCCATCGGGATGGCCGGGTCTACTCCGTCGACACGGTGCAAATCACGGACGGTTTGATCAGCGCGTACCGCAGGGTCATCAATCCCGACAAACTCGCGCGCCTCTGAGCTGTCACACCCGGAGGGGCTGCCTCGTCTCCCTGATGAGAACGAAGGCAAACGGACGACGAAGGAACAAGCCGCTATGAGCCTTGCGCGCGAGCAGGCTATGGGCTCGAGTCGCCCCTCCCGGTAAGGACCTGTATGCGAGTCAACACTGCGTCGGGCCGGAAGGTCGGTATCGCCGCCGGCCTCCTGGCTGTCGCCACACTGACTACGGTGACGGCCTGCTCGACCTCCAACCAGCCCGCCCACGCCGAAGGGCCGACCACGGCCGCGGCATCAGCATCGGAGCGCCCCGCCGAAACTCTCAAACCGCTGATCCAGCAGGCCCTCCCTGATGTGGAGGGCAAGACGTTCACCTCGGCGGTCGTCGAACTCCCGCCCAATGCGAGCGCGGCGCCGCACCGGCACGGCCAGGCGTTCGTCTACGCCTACGTCCTCGAAGGCACGGTGCGCAGCAAGCTCGACGACAAGCCTGTGACCACCTTCCACCAGGGCGAGAACTGGGTCGAGCAGCCGGGCACCGATCACGTCCTCACCGAGAACGCCAGCCAGACCGAGCCCGCCAAGCTGCTGGTCGTCTTCGTCTCCAACACCGGAGACAAGCTCAAGGTCGACGACCCGAAGTCATAGCCCGGGGCATGCGGCGGGCGGCATGTCGGCGCGGCAGCCGCCATTTGAGATGCCGCAGGTGGACGTGAGGCGGCCACCGCGTGGTGGCCTCTACGTTGCGGACACAACTTCAGGTCTGGCAGCGTGAGCCCTGCCGGGTGGCGGCAGGTCCTGGCCTGGGGCGGCCTGGGGCCGCTCCAGCGCGTAGCCGGCTTTGCGCTGGGCTCGCCCCTGCCAGTAAAGACCTGTGTGCCTGCCATCACTGTACGAAGACCGTAATGCCGGTCTTGCCAGGATGTCTCGGACATGCCTTACCTCCCCGGCCGAACTACGCCTGGGCGGGCCGTGGGACCGGGAGCCCGCAGTGCCCACCGTGGTGACCGGCGGCGGTGCCGCAACCTATCCCCTGCTGGGGGCCACTCGTCAGCCGTCTACACGCATTCCTCGCTGACCGCTTTGCAATTCATCCATCACTCCTCATCAGGGCGGACGCAATGCCCTGGGGGGCCGGCTAGATAATGGGAAAGGCAAATGACCGCCACGGCCAATGCTCCGATCGGCAAGTCAGCGATCGGGAAGAAGCAAGATCAACTACCAACCATGGCCTTGATCGGCCTGTTCTTCGCCGGATTCGTCGGCGTCCTGACCGAAGTTCTTCCGGCCGGGTTGCTACCCGAGATGTCCCATACGCTGCACAGCAGCATCGCGGCGACCGGTCAGACGGTCACGCTCTACGCCGTGGCCACCGCGATCGCGGCGGTTCCGCTCAACCGGCTGACCTCGAACTGGACGCGCAAGAGCGTGGTCCAGGTGGCGCTGCTCTCTGTCACGCTCGCCAACCTGCTCACCGGACTGTCCAGCAACTACTGGCTGACCCTCGCCACCCGGGTCCTCGCCGGACTGAGCACTGCGCTGATCTGGCCGTCGCTCGCCGGTTACGCCGCCCGGCTCTCCCCTGAGCGCAAGCAGGGCCGCGCCATCACCATCGCGATGGCCGGTATTCCAGTGTCGCTGGCCTTCGGTATTCCGCTGGCCACCGCGGTCACGTCCTTCACCGGCTGGCAGGTCGCCTTCTACGGATCTGCGGTACTGACCGTGCTCGTCATGCTGTGGATGTACTTCACGCTGCCGAACCTGCCCGGTCTGCCGATGGACCAGCGTCACAAGTTCTCGCAGGTGCTGGTCATGCCCGGCGTCCGCGTGATCTTGCTGACCCTCGCCGGATTCATGGTCGCCCACTACATGATGTACACGTACATCACTGACTTCCTGAACCTCGCGGGGATGGAGGGCCAGGCAGGGTGGGTGCTGTTCGTCTTCGGTGTCACGTCGGTGCTGAGCGTCTTCGTCGTCGGCATGTTCATCGACCGCCACCTCCGCAAGCTCGTCGTGGCCAGCACCGTGCTGCTGGCGGTCTGCGCGCTTGTCATGGCCGTGGTCACCGGCCTCCCGGTGGTCATCTACCTCGCCGCCGCGACCTGGGGTCTCGTCTACGGCAGCTCGGCCACCCTGTTCATGGCCGCCATCATCAAGGCCTCCGGACCGGCGGCCCAGGTCGGCCAGTCGATGGTCACCCTGGTGTTCTCCATCTCCATCGCCCTCGGTGGCCTCTTCGGTGGCGTCGTCGTCGATGTGCTGAACACCGAATCGATCATGTGGGTTGCGCTGGGTCTCCTGGCCGCCGCCTCCCTTCTCGCGATCGGTGGCAAGAAGCACGCCTTCCCGGCGACAAAGTAGGTACCTTCACCACAAGGCATCTCTTGCCCCGCCTCGACGGTGGTCAGCCGCCGACCTCGCCGCCAGCGCGCGAGGTCGGCGGCCCACCGCCACCGGGCAAACTTTGAGCCGGACGGTACGGATCAGAGCAGGAGTGTCCGCCACCGGTGATCCCAGCGGTCTACTCGTCCGCTGCGGCTGCCCTGATCGCTTCGGCGTCAGCGCCGACGGAGGGCGCGAAGTCCTCGGCCTCGATGTGGCCTCGGATGAGGACGGCGCTGGCTGGCGTTCCTACGGTCGTTGACCGCCCGCGGCTCGGCCGGTGTCCGTCTGGTCATCTCCGACGCCCACGCTGGTCCAGTTCAGGTCATCGGCGCGGCGCTGCCCAGCGCGGCATGGCAACGCTGCCGAACGCACTACCTGCGGAACCTGCTGACGGAAGTGCCCAAGTCGGCGCAGCCGTGGATCGCCACTCTCGTCCGCGCGATCTTCGACCAGCCCGACGCCGACGCCGTCCGGGCCCAGCTCCGCCGGGTGGTGGCGACCATCGAAGCCAAGTACCCGCCGCAGCTGAGCACTTCGATGCCGATTGGCAAGACCTCCTCGCGTTTACAGGCTTCCCGTGCGAGATCTGGCGCCAGATCTGTTCGAACAACCCGCAGGAACGGTTGACAACGAGATCCGCCGCCGCTCGGCTACGTTTTCGCCACGCCGATCGGCGCCCCGCTGGATCTGCGTAGCTGCCCCCGGCTCTCAGGTCCCGTCGCAAGCGCCCGGCCCGTTTTTCCTGTTCAGGGTGGCGCGTGCGAAGGGACTCGAACCCCTAGCCTGCTGATCCGTGGATTCTTAAGCCCGTGTCTAGTACGGCAGCGGTTCCGGATGATGGCTGAGTTCGGCGTTGAGGCGTCGTTCGTGTGGGCTCGGCGGGCTCGGACTTGATGGCGGCGTCGCCACTGTGACCAGCGCAGACGGTGGGCGGGTTCGTGAATCGGTCGGATGATGGAGGCGTTGATCAGACGACGGACCTCGTTGACGGTCAGCTTGATCAATCCGGTCTCCGGGGGTTCGTCGGCGACGCAGATCGCCAGGGCGGCCAGGGGCCGGCGCTGCCGTACTGACGCCGGCAGATCGGCCGCGATGGGATCGGTGCGGAGACGGGCCTTGCCGCCGTCGAGTGACACCAGGTGGCTGCGGGACACCGCCAGGGACATGGCCCAACCGCAGTTGGCGCAGGTGAGCACGGAAGACTGCTGTTGCCGTAGGCCTCGTCCGTGGCAGCCACCCCACGGGCACGCCAGCGTCGACGGCTGCGGGGATCATGTCGGCTGCCAGCTCGGATTTCGTGGCGAACTCGACCTCGTCCGGAACACCGGCGACCTGGCAGCGGTCCCGGTCCTCGGTCCACGAAACCGGCAGGTAGCCCGTCGGTCGATCAACGTGTGCCCGTCCCGGCCGGCATAGTCGGAAACACCCCGACCGGTGCGTTTCTGATCCTGCCGGCGGTGCCTGGCGTTGCGCCCCGACCGAACGCGTGCCTTTCTTCAGTCCCCCATATCGTCGACGACCAGTACCGCGTCCGGGTCACCGAACCGGGGACGATCACGGTCCACAGGTCGTCACGGACGGCGTCGGCGTCCCACACCGCCCGACACAACAGCCACTGCGTCCCATCAGGGCGGGCATGCCCAGTCTGCTCTGCCAACTGGCAACACGTCTTGACCTCGATATCAGCCGACGGGCCGGCTACGAACGCCGACGTGGCTCGACCCGCCCGAACCGACCCGCAGGAGGCGAGCCCCCGCCGGACCTGCCGCCACCCGGCAGGGTTTACGCTGCCGGGTCTGAAGGTATGTCCACAAGGTACAGACGACCACGCGGGGGCCGCCTCGCGTCCACCGCGCTCCATCAGCGGCATCCCGAATGGCGGCTGCCGTACCAGCTCTGCCCCTGCCAGCACGGGCACCGCCCGCCACCAGGACGCGCCCGAAGGCCGCGGCGCAGACCACACGAAGGGATCAAGGGGACCATGACCGAACCACAGCGCGTCAACATCGGCGAGCAGCACCAGGCCGCCTACAAGGCACTCATCGCCCTGTCGTCTGAGGCGGAGGCGGCCGCTGTCGCGGCGGGCCTCGACCCGCTCCTGGTCGAGCTGCTGCGGATCCGCACCTCCCAGATCAACGGCTGCGCGTTCTGCCTGCGCATGCACACCCACGATGCCCTCAAGAAGGGCGAGAACCCGGACCGGATCGCGGTGCTGCCCGCCTGGGCGGAGACCGGTTACTTCTCCGAGACCGACCGCGCGGCGCTGCGCCTGGCCGAGGCGATCACCCTCGTTGCGGACGGGCACGTCAGCGACGAGGACTTCAACGCCGCCGCGGCCGTACTGACCGCGGACCAGATCTCGGCGGTCGCCTGGCTGGTGACCGTGATGAACGCCTTCAACCGGGTCGCGATCACGAGCCGGTACCGGGTCGGTAACTGACCTCGACGGTGACAGCGGTGGTGGTACGGACTGCCGAGCCGCCGCCGTCGTGAGGGTAGTGGTGGGAATCAGTCGGGCAGCTGGTGCGAGCTGCCCGACTGGCACCAGAGGATTCGACCGAGTACGAGCGGGAAGAATTGAGGGATGCCACTTACCCGCCCATCACGCGCATGAGCAGCGCACGCTCGTTCGTCGTCACGGGTGCGAGCGGAGGCGTCGGCAGCGCGATCGCGGAACACCTCTCCTCGATCGGTCACGTCGTCAACCTCGACCCGGCTCCCGCTCGCAGCGCGAACCCTCGAATGCATCAAGTCGAGGGTGACGCGGGCGATTGCGCCGCCGCCGCGGCCGCGGCGGAGCTCGCGGAGAAGCACGGTTCGTTGAGTGGCTGGGTCAACAATGCTGCGATCTTCCGTGACGCCAGCCTTGCCACGGCGACAGCGGAGCAGATCAGCGCGCTCATCGCGCTCAACCTGAACCTTGCCGTCGTCGGCTGCCACGCCGCGGTGCAGCACTTCCTCTCGCACTCACGGCCCGGTTCGATCGTGAATGTTTCCTCACATCAGGCGCAGCGTCCCGTGCGTGGCGCTCTGCCCTACGCCACAGCGAAGGCCGCTGTCGAAGGACTCACGCGAGCAGCAGCCATCGACCACGGACCACAAGGCATTCGCGTCAACGCCGTTGCCCTGGGTTCGATCACGACGGACCGGTACGAAGAGTACCGGCGCGCGCACCCCGACACCGATCAGCAGATGGCCGCTCTGCATCCCCTCGGGCGCGTCGGCCGGCCCCTCGAGGTCGCACACGCCGTCGCGTTCCTGCTCTCTGCGGAATCAGGGTTCATCACCGGCGCCGTTCTTCCCGTCGATGGCGGCAGGGCGGCACTCGGCGCCGACCCGGAAAGTACCTAGCGGCACCCGCGCACCCTCAAGACCAGGGAACCTCGATACACCCGCTCCCCTGCCGTCGGGCACCGGGGTCGGCCACCTTGCAGGTGCCCGGCCGGACGTGGTATCCGGTCGTTCACGCTTACAGGGTTGTTCGCATTCCGGTCAGCAGCGCGGTCAGGATGCGGGTGAGCTGCGGTCCGACGTCGACCGCGGCGTGTGCGAGCTCGGGGTGCGTTTCGTAGAGATCCCTGAGTGCCGTGCCGGGTGCGGCCATCTGCCAGAGGGCTCCGGCCATGCTCGTCGCGGTGGTCACCACGTCGAGTGCCTGGAGTGCGGTGATCCCGAGAAGCCGGCGCAGTGCCTCGGCGATCGTGTCGACCTGGGCCAGCGCGACCGTCTTGAACTGGTAGGCAGCCTCGATCGACACGTTGCGTTCCAGGTTCAAGGGGGCCTGTGCGAGCAGGTCGCAGAAGAACGGCCGGGAGGCCAGTGAGTCGGCGATGGTGGCGGCGACCGTTTCGGTGTCGACGGGGGCGAGGTGTTCGAGGCTTGCGTGAACCGTGGTGGTCCAATCCCGCCACTGTTCGGCGGTCAGGGTCAGGTAGATCTGCTCGCGGGTCTCGAAGTAGCGCAGCATCGCGGACTTGTGCATGCCGACTGCCGTCGCGACGTCGGTCAGGGTGACCTCCCGGACACTGCGTTCGGTGGCGAGTGCGCGCGCGGCGTCGAGGATGTCGCGCTCACGCAACCGCTTGGCCTCGGCGCTGCGCGCTCGTTGCCGGGGGGTGATGGATGCCACCTCCCCAATCTAACACAACCGCGTTGCCTAATTAGTGAAACTGTGTTTTGCTAAGGGTATGACAAAGACATGGTTCATCACCGGCTCGTCTCGCGGCTTCGGCCGCGCACTGACCACCGCCGCCCTGGAGGCCGGCGACCAGGTCGTCGCGACCGCCCGTACGCCCGAGCAGCTCTCCGACGTGGCTGAGCAGCACGGCGATCGTGTGCTACCGGTGGCTCTCGACGTCACCGATCAGACCGCTGTCGCGGCGGCCTTCGACGCTGCGCTCAAGCGGTTCGGGCGGATCGACGTCGTGGTCAACAACGCCGGCTATGCGAACATCGCGCCGGTCGAAACCGGTTCCGAGGAGGATTTCCGCCGGCAGTTCGACACGAACTTCTGGGGTGTGTACCACGTGTCGAAGGCGGCGATTCCAGTGCTCAAGAGGCAGGGCGCCGGCACGATCGTGCAGTTCTCGTCATTGGGCGGACGGGTCGGAGGAAACCCAGGCCTGGGTTCCTACCAGGCGGCCAAGTTCGCCGTCGACGGCCTCACCCGGGTGCTCGCGGCCGAGACGGCGCCGCTGGGCATCAAGACCCTCGTCGTCGAGCCTAGCGGGTTCGCCACCGACTGGGCGGGTTCGTCGATGCAGGTACAAGAGGTTCCCCCGGAGTACGCGAGCACGGTGGGCCTGTTCGCCGACCGCAGCAACCCGGCGTTGACCGCCGGGGACCCGAAGCGCGCCGCGGAGATCCTGGTCCGCGTGCTCAATCGCCACGATCTGCCGTCGCACCTGCTCGTCGGCACGTACGCGGCGTCGGCGGCGCTGGACTACTCGCGGCGGCAGATCGCCGAGGCGAGCGCGTGGGAGCAGGTCAGCCGGTCCGCCGACTTCGACCAGCCGTACCCGGTGGACTTCCCGCCGGAGGAGCCGGGGGCGGCCCATTGACGCTCCGTGACCGCAACGGTCCAGACGGCGGGGCCGCGGATCCCCGCTGGCGCCTGCGAGAGTGACCGCTCCCCCCGGCCGGGGGCGGACCGTCTCTCGCCACCGGCGGCGCCGTCGGCCGGTCGGACGGAGTACTGCTCGACGCCGGTCAGTGGTAGCCCTGGCGGCTCGTCACCGGCGTGTCGGCCCGGGACGGCACGGCGGCCAGTTGATCGCCGAGATGGCTGCGGCGATAGAGCACATGTCGGCCGTGGCGGGCGCGGGTGACGAGGCCGGTCGCGTGCAGGACCCGCAGGTGCTGGGACACGGCGCTGGGCGTCACCGTGAGCCGGCGAGCGATCTCCACGGTGGGCAGCGGCTCGTCGAGCAGGCCGAGCAGTCGCGCCCGGGGCGCGCCGAGCAGCGACGTGAGGGCCGTCGGGTCCGGGGTCGGCGTGGGAGCCCACAGCGTCGCCACGCCCCGGCACGGGTACGACAGCACCGGTGGTTCGTCCGGGCTGACGGGCGGGGCGGGCTTGTGGGCGAACACGGACGGCACCAGCAGCAGGCCTCGGCCGGAGACGACGACGCGGTGCCTGCCGATCATCTTGTCGATGTGCAGCACTCCGTCGCGCCACCGCAGGTTCTGGTGCATGTCGGCGAAGAGCAGACGCGCGCCGCCCACGGCCAGTTGCCGGGCGCGGTAGGTCATGTCGGCCTCCAGCACGAGTCGCATCTGCTGCCAGCTCGGCTCGATGGCCGTGTCCCAGAGACGTTGCAGGTGGTCGCAGATGGTGTTGCGCAGCGCGAGCACGGGGGTGTCGTCCGCCGCGGTGAGCGGCCGGAGATTGTCCGGAAGGGGGCCGCGTGGGTACACGGCCAGCACGTCGCGGCGGACGACGTCCGGGGCCGTGCGGCGGACGACAGCCAGCTCGTCCTCGAAGGTGGCGGCGAAGACGGTCGGCCGTGGTGTCAGGAAGTCGGGTAGGCCGCGGTCCGGACCGACGAGGCAGCGCAGCAGCTCGGTGGCGGCGGTGTCGAGCTGGCCGAGTACGGCTCTGCGCCAGGGCAGGTGCAGTGCGTGCAGGCCGGGCTCGCGTAGCACCCGCAAGCTGAGCACGGTCTCGTGGATCGGGGAGATGGCGAATCGGGTGTCCGCGAGGTCCTCGACTTCGAGCACAAAGCTGATCATTAAGCGTGATGCTAAACCGTTTGGCGGTCGTCGTGCCGTGCCGTGGACTTCGAGACATGGCAGACGAGATCGACATGACGCGTCCGTGGGGCACGGCGATCGTCACGGGCGGGGCGCGAGGCATCGGCGCCGCGGTGGCCAAACGCCTGGCGCGGGACGGCCTGGCCGTCGGGGTGATCGACCTGAGCGAGGACGACTGCGCGGAAACGGTGGAGGCGATCCGAGCCGGCGGTGGGTCGGCGGTGGCGGTCGGCGCCGACGTCGCGGACGAAACCGCGGTGTCAGCCGCCGTGGGGCGGGTGGCGGCGCATCTCGGCCCTCCGACCGTGCTGGTCAACAACGCCGGGGTCGGTCCCCGCGCCGAGCTGGTGGAGATGACCACCGAGCAGTGGGACCTGGTCCTTGGGGTCAACCTGCGTGGACCGTTCCTCGTCACTCGGGCCGTCTGCCCGTACCTGATCGACGCCGGTTGGGGACGCATCGTCACCATGTCGAGCATCTCGGCGGTCGGTGACGCGGCCCGCGTCGACTACGGCAGCGCGAAGGCCGGGTTGATCGGGTTCACCAAGTCTCTCGCCCTGCAGCTCGGGCGGCACGGGATCACCGCCAACGCGATCGCTCCCGGTTTCGTGGTGAGCGACATGACCAGAACCTCGGCGCGGCGCCTCGGACTCGATTTCGCCGAGTTCCAGCGTCGCGCGGCGGAGTCGATCCCGGTCGGTCGGGTGGGTCAGCCCGAGGACGTCGCGCACACCGCCTCCTACCTGGTGAGTCGCGAGGCGGGGTTCGTCTCCGGTCAGGTCGTGTACGTGGCCGGCGGGCCGGTGGACTGACGTGACCGAGGGTCCGGCAGAGGTGTCCGTCTCATGAACCGCCGGCTGTTGATGCTGCTCACCCTCACCTGCGGGGTGGCGGTGGGAAACGTCTACTTCCCGCAGACGATCAGCCCGCTGGTCGCCGCGGCTCTGCATCTCGACCCCGACGCGGCGGCCGTGGTGGTTACCGCGGTGCAGTTCGGCTACGCCGCGGGGATCTTCCTGCTGGTGCCGCTCGGTGACCGGATCCCGCACCGCCGGCTGATCGTGGCCCTGCTCGGTGTCACCGGAGTGGCGCTGCTCGCCGCGGCCGCCGCGCCCGCGCTGCCGCCACTCGTCGCCGCGAGTGCGGTCGTCGGGGTGGCGACCGTCGTCGCGCCGATCATCGGCCCGTTGGCGGCCGACCTGACCGCCGACGACCAGCGTGGCGTGGTGAGCGGGACGCTGCTGAGCGGCTCGATCGGCGGCATGCTGTTGTCCCGCACGGCAGCGGGCGCCCTCGGCGACTGGTGGGGATGGCGTGGCCCCTATCTGACGGCAGCGACGGCGATCCTGCTGATCGCGGTGGTCATGGCCCGCGTTCTGCCGACGACTCGGCCGAGGTCGCCGTCCCGGTATCCGGCGCTGCTGGCCGAGCCGCTCCGGCTGCTGCGCACCGAGCGGGAGCTGCGCCGCTCCTGCTTCTACCAGGCGCTGGTGTTCGCCGGTTTCTCGGCGGTCTGGACCACTGTCGCGTTGCTGCTGACCGGCCCGGCGTACGGCCTGGGTGCGCCGGCGGTCGGAATGCTGGCCCTGGTCAACGCGGCGACGATGCTGTGCACGCCGGTCGCGGGACACCTGGTGGACCGTCGGGGCGCGGACGTGGTCAATCTGGTCTGCCTGCTCGGCGTCATCGTCGCGGCCGTCGTTCTCGCGTTCGCCGGGCTGGGCGGGATCGGTGGTGTGACGGCGCTGGTGCTGGGCACGTTGCTGCTCGACGTCGGCATGCAGTCGGGCATGGTCGCCAACCAGGTGCGCATCTACGCCCTGCGGGACGGGGCCCGCAGCAGACTGAACACCGCCTACATGACCTGCGCCTACCTCGGCGGCGGGGTGGGTTCCTGGCTCGGTGCCCGCGCCTACGCCCGGCTGGGGTGGTCGGGTGTGTGCGGGCTGCTGGCGCTGTTCGCCGCGGTGGCGTTGGCCCGTCACCTGACGTCGGCGACGGGCGTCCGGGGTCGCCGAGCTGTCGTCCTCACCCGGAGCACCTGAGCCCGGGGGCGGACGTCGGTCACCGTGCCAACCGTCGGGTGGGAATCGGGCGGCCCCCGGCCGGTGAGCCGGGGGCCGCCGGGCAGCGGGTGCGGGTCAGAGCCAGGGCACCTGCGGCGACGGGTAGTAGTCGACGTCCTGCAGGCGCCAGCGCGGTGCCTGCGCACCGAGCCGGGTGCGGAACGACTCCCAGTCGTGGCTGGCTGCCGTGGACCAGCCGAGTTCGGCGATCGCGGGCAGCCGCGGGAAGGCCATGTACTCGATGTCGTCGAGGCTGCGCAGGGTTTCCGACCACAGTGGCGCCTCGACGCCGAGGACCGCGTCCTCACCGACGCCGGTGACGCGTTGGGCGGGGTTCCAGTCGTAGGCGTCGCGTACCTCGATGTAGCCGGCCCAGGAGAGGCCGAGTGGGGTGTTTCGGTCGTACTTCATGTCGAGGTAGGCCTTGTTGGCCGGTGACATGACGACCTTGTTACCGCGGGCGACGGCCTCGGCGAGGTCGGTGTTGGTGGTGCCGGTGCCCCAGAACTGGGCGACGACGTCGGTGGCCGGGTCGACTTGCATGACCTCGTTCCAGCCGAAGGCTCGCTTGCCGTACTTGCTGACCAGCGGCAGCACCCGTCGCATGAAGGTGGTGTAGTCCTCGTCGGTGGTGGCGTGGGCTTCGTCGCCGCCGATGTGCAGGTACGGGCCGGGGGTGATCTCGGCGAGTTCGCGGATGACGTCTTCGATGAACTGGTAGGTCAGTTCGTCGTCGATGCACAGGGAGCTGTAGCCGACGGCGGTGTCGGTACGGGGCGGCGGTGCGACGCCGTCGCAGTTGAGTTCGGCGTAGGTGGACTGGGCGGCGTTGGTGTGGCCGGGCATGTCGATCTCGGGGACGATCGTGATGTGCCGCTCGGCGGCGTAGGCGGTCACCGCCTTGTAGTCGGCTTTGGTGAGGTATCCGGGGCCGGCGCCGTCAACGCCGGTGCCGGGGCCGCCGCCGACGGTGGTGAGTCGCGGCCAGGAGTCGATCTGGATGCGCCAGCCCTGGTCGTCGGTCAGGTGCAGGTGCAGGAAGTTGATTTTGTACTGGCTGAGCAGGTCGATGTACGCCTTGATCTCACCGACGGTGTGGAAGTGCCGGGCGAGGTCGAGCATGGCCCCGCGGTAGGCGAAGCGTGGGTGGTCGGTGATGCTTCCGCCGGGTATGGCCCAGGTGGTGCGTTGCCGCTCGGAGGCCTCGATCTGGGCGGGCAGCAACTGCCGCAGCGTCTGGGTCCCGGCGAAGAGGCCGGCGGAGGTGTTGGCCCGGATGGTCACGCCGCGGCGGGTGACGTCGAGTTGGTAGCCCTCCTGCCCGAGGCGCGCGTCGGCGCCGCCGATGAGCAGGGCGATCTCGGGCAGCGGTGTGGCGTGGACGGGCAGGACCGGCAGTGGGTAGCCGGTGGCGGGGCGCAGGATTTCGGCGAGTTGTCTGCCCACCTGGCGGGCCGGGGTCGAGTGCGGTGAGGTGCGGATGACGGTCAGCGGGCCGAGGGTGAAGGTGTCCCTGGGGTCGGGACGGGTTTCGGCGGGGGCGGGGATCACGTCGGTGAGCTGGCGGGCGGGTGTCCCGGCCGGTGCGGCGGCTGCGGGGGTCGCGGGAAGGGTGAGTGGTAGGGCGAGTGCGGTCGCGGCGAGGAGCCGGGTGATGGTGTGGCGGTGGCGCACGGACACCTCCTGGTGTTCTTCCTGATCGGTTGCTGTCGATCAGTTCCGCACGCTACCCGGGCCGCCGCCGCACTGTAAACGTTCCTTATCGGCGGGTGGGCTCGTCCCGGTGCGCGGGGCGGGACGAGCCCGGGGCCGGCGGGTGGCGGTCACCCGAGTGGGCCGGGCCGGCGGGCCAGCACCAGGCTGGTGCGTAGCCGCAGGACGATTCCGCCGCCGAAGCCGTCCACGAGGGAGCGGACGGCGGCGAGGGCCCGCTCCTGCTGGTCGGCCTGGTGCTGACGGAACAGCCCGAAGGTGCGCACCAGGTCCAGGTAGCGGTCGGTGGACAGGGTGAGATCCCGGTCGACGGTCTCGGCGCGCACGTCGGTGAACCGGCCGCTGGCGGTGACGTCGAGGTGGAACCAGCCGGCCGGGCGGTCCCGCACGTCGGGGTCGATGGCGCGCAGCGCCGTGTCGATGGCCCGCGACTGCACCGGGTCGGCGTAGCCGTACTTGTGGGCGAAGATCGCGAGCGTGCCGCCTGGGGTGAGGGCGTCGTGGGCGCGCTGGTTGCGGGTGGCGGGGTCGAGCCAGTGCCAGGCCAGGGCCGCGACGATCATCGGTACGCCGCCGGGAGGTGGCGTCCACTGTTCGAACGTCCCGGTGTGGACGGTGACGTCGGGCAGGTTGGCGGTGAGCCGGGCGGCCATCCGGGGGTCCGGTTCGAGGCAGGTGATCGGCGCGCCGAGGCGGCGTAGCAGGCGGGTGGCCGTGCCGGTGCCGGCGCCGATCTCGACGATGTGCTCCGGGGTGGTGCCGTGGTAGTCGCCGATGGCGTCGGCGATGCGGCCGGGGTAGCCGGGGCGTACGTCGTCGTAGGTGTCGGCGGCCTCACCGAAGAGCGTCCTCACGCCGTCATCGTGGCACGGCTTCGGCCGGGATGAAACGGACGCGGAGTGAGGGTTGCGCTGCGATCACGGCCGCCGGCTGCGACCGTTCGGCCCGCCGCAGCGACCGTCCGGCGATGATCGGCTCTTCGCCGGACGGTCGAGGCAGCCGGTCATCGGCGCAGCTGCGGCAGCACGGCTGTGCCGAGCAGGTCGACCCCGCGCTCGTCGTCGAGCCCGTGCGGGGTGCCGAACTCGACCCGGCGTACCCCGGTGTCGACGAGTGCCTGAGCCTGCGCCGCCACCTGGTCGGGCGTGCCGGAGAACGCGAACAGGTCCAGCACGTCGTCGGGCACGAGGCGGCCGGCGGCGTCGTGGTCGCCGGCGTCGACGAGGGTCCGCACCCGCTTCAGCAGGTCGGACGGGAGTTCCACGGTGGCGTCGAGTTCGGCGACGACAGCGAGGTACATCGCGACCTCGGTGCGCGCCCGCGCGCGGGCGGCGGCGCCGTCGGTGTCCACGACGGTGACCGCGCCGAACACGATGCCCACCTCGTCGACGTCCCGGCCGGCCTGCTCGGCGCCGACGCGGAGCCGGTCACGGATCACCGGGACCATGGCGGGATTCGCGCTGCCGCCGACCTTGATCTCGTCGGCGATCCGGCCGGCGAGCGCGGCGCCTCTGGGGCCCCACGCGCCGATGAGCAGTGGCGGGTCGGGGCGGTGCACGTGGTAGCGCAGGGCGGTGTCCGGCGCCAGTCGGAACATCTTTCCCGCGAAGCCCCCGGTGTCGCCGCTCAGCAGCCGATAGACGATCTGGGCGGTTTCGTGCAGGGCGGTCAGCGGCCGGGGCTGGTCGATGCCGACCGCGCCGAGCCAGGTGCCACGGGCCAGCCCGAGGTAGGCGCGGCCGCGTGAGGCCAGGTCGAGCGCGGCCACCTGCCCGGCGATCTCGTACGGGGCCATGGAGTACGGGTTCAGGCAGGCGGCGCCGAGGCGGGCGCGTTCGGTGGCGGCGGCCATCTCCAGCAGCGGGAAGATCGGTGGCTGATACATCAGGTCGCTGAAGACGGTCAGCACGTCGAAGCCGGCGTGTTCCGCGCGGCGGGCGAGTCGTGCGTACTGGCCGGCCTGCTTGTCGCTCTGCAGGCCGAGGCCGAACTCTACCGGGCTCATGGGTCTCCTCGGCCGTTCTCAGGTCAGGTCGGCGGAGTTCATACGACGCCGGCAGGTGCGTTCCACCCGCATGATCAGCCGCTCCTCCGGGTCGGGGCAGGCGAACAGCGAGTCCCGGGCGAGCCAGTCTCCGGTGGCCAGGTCCCGCTGTTTGGCGGCGAGGAACGGCAGGACGGACGCCAGGGCGTACACGCAGAAGTGCCGGCCTTCGGGCAGCCGCAGGTGGGCGCTGTCGGTGAGCTCGAAGTAGTCGCCCACGCGCATGCCGCACACGGAGCGGCCGTCGATCCGGTCCACCTGGACGCGCAGGTCGTAGAGCTCCATGTCGCCGTCGGGCGCGCTGTCGCGCTCGACCTGTGCCATGTCAGTTCCCTTCTGTGGTGCCGGCGGTCAGGGGGTGGGCGGGTTGATGGCGAGCACGATCTCGGTGGGCGTGTCGGAGGTGTTGCGGTAGCGGTGCGGTTGGTGGGAGTCCAGCGTGATGCTCTCCCCCGCGACGACGGTGTGGCTGGTGCGGCCGACGTCGACGGTGAGGGTGCCGGTGACGACGTACGCGCATTCGAGCGACGGGTGGCTCCACAGATCCGTGCTGGAGACCTCGCCGGGTCGGAGGGTCGCGTGCAGCACCTCGAGCTGCCCGTTCCCGGGGGTGAGCCGCTCGTAGCGGATCTGCCCGTTCGGCGCGCCGAGGGTGGTGCGTGCGCCGGGCCGGCTGATCCAGACGGAGGGGGCGGCGGGGTCGGCGAAGAGCGACGCGACGGACTCGCCGAAGACGGTGGCCAGCCGGCGGAGGGTCGTCAGGCTCGGCTCGGTGACGCCCCGCTCGATCTGGCTGAGCAGGGTGGGTGAGACGCCGGCCTGCTCAGCCAGCGCGCGCAGGCTCAGGTTGCGGGCGGTCCGCAGTTCGTGCAGGCGCTCGCCGATCACCGACGCATCTCTCCCCTGTTTTCGCAGTGGCATGCAGTGAGACTGCATGGGTGTCCTGGACGGTAGGGGGTGATGTGCCGCCGCGTCAACGGCGGAATAAGGGTCTTGACGTGGTGGTGTGGTCGGCCTAGCGTCGCGCCTCATCGTGTAGCCGTACTGCACGAGCGGGTGGCGGCGGCCGTTCCGCCGCTCCGACTGGCAGGAGAGTCATGGCATCGCTCGATCCCCCCGAGCAAGCCCCGGCGCGCCGATCGACGGCTCACCGATGGTTGCTCGTGATCCCGTTCCTGTGGCAGGTGGCGCTGGTGCCCGTGGTGAACGACGTGGACGTCGCGCCGCTGCACATTCCGTTCCTGATGTTGTGGCAGATGCTCGGCATCGTGGCGACTACGGTCGTCATCGCGGTGGTCTTCCGGCTGGACCGGGCGGCCGGTGTCGACGATGAGGAGCGGCGGTTCGCGGCGGCGACCGAGCCGGGGGCGGGTGAGCGGGCATGACGCTCGTGATCGCGCTGGTGATCGTGCTGGGTACGGCGCTGGGCGCCGTCGGGTACGGGCGGCGGGCGACCCGGCGGGCGACCGTCACGGAGTGGGCGGTCGGCGGGCGGCGTCTCGGCACGCTGCTGTTCTGGTTCATCAACGCCGGTGAGGTGTACACGACGTTCGCGGTGCTGGGGATCTCCGGTTACGCGTGGGCGCTCGGCGCGCCGGCGTACCTGGCGTTCTGTTCGGTGTCGTTGAGCTACGCGATCGGCTACTGGTTGATGCCGAAGGTGTGGCGTGCGGGGCGGAAGAAGGGGCTGATCACGCAGGCGGACTTCTTCGCGGCCCGGTTCGGCGCGCCGTGGCTGGGTGTGGTCGCCGGCCTGGTCGGCATCGCCGCGTTGATCGTGTACGTGCAGATCCAGCTGGTGAGTCTGAGCCTGATCGTGCAGCTGGCGCTGGGCGGGTCGCTGTCGACGACGGCCGCGGTGATCATCGCGGCGGTGGTGATGCTCGCCTTCGTCTACCTGGCCGGCCTGCGGTCGGCCGCGTTCGCCGCCGCGGTGAAGGACGTGCTCATGGTCGTCGTGGTGGTGCTGCTGGCGGCGACGGTGGCCGGGAAGGTGGGTGCGGCGTCGGTGTTCGACGTGTTCCGGCTCGCCGAGGAGGCACACCCGGGCATCGGGAAGCTGCCCGGGGTGGACCCGGCGTCGCCGACGGGGCCGATCTGGTTGATGACCTCGGCGTTGAACGTGGCGCTGGGGAACTGGGTGTTCCCGCATCTGTTCCAGATGTCGTACGCGGCGAAGAGCGGGCAGGCGATCCGGCGCAACGCCGTGTGGCAGCCGCTGTACTCGCTGGCGTACTTCTTCATCATCCTGCTGGGCTTCGCCGCGCTGCTGGCGGGGACGCAGCCGGCGGACGGCAATATGAACGCGGCCCTGCTGCAGTTCGTCACAGACCGGTATCCGGGGTGGGTGATCGGCCTGGTCGCCGGGACGGGTTTCCTGCTGGCGCTGGCTCCCGGTTCGGTGCTGCTGCTGACCTCGGGGTCGCTGTTCACCCGTAACGTGGTCGGGCCGTTGCGGAAGTCGCTCAGCGAGCGGTCGGCGTTGTTGGTCTCCCGGGTGTCGATGGTCGGGTTCGGGGCGGTCGCGGTGTGGTTGACGGTCGGGCAGAGCGGTTCGTTGGTGGACATCCTGTTGTACGCGTACTCGGCGATCGGGATGCTCGCACCGGCGGTCTTCCTCGGGTTCCTGTGGCGGCGGACGACGGCGGTGGGCGTGCTGGCCGGGATCGTGGTCGGGTTCGTGGCGTTGCTCGCACCGTTTGCCAAGGACGTGTGGGCGACGCACCTGCCGGCCTGGGAGCCGGGGCTGATCGCCATGGCCGTCAACTTCGTGGTGACGGTGCTGGTCAGTCTGGTGACGCCGCGGCCGCCGGAGCGGGCGGTGGCGGTGGGGCATGCCTTGGGCGCGGCGGACGTGGCGCCCGCCGGCTCCAGCCGGGCGACGGTCGACGCCTAGGCATCGTGGCGGGGGCACCCCGTGGTGCCCCCGCCACGATGGCATCGGGGTCCGTGGCCGTCCAGTCCGTGCACGGTGGACGGTCGGCGGTGACCGTTCGGCTCAGGGTTTCGACCATCCGGCGCGGGACGGGTTTGGTCGCGACGGCCGCCGGGTGGATGAAGGACGGAACATCTTTCGTCATGTTCCGGGAAGGAAGCGCATGCTTTCCGCACTTGATCGTCGGCACACCGTCGCGCCGCCGGGTTACAGCCGTTGGCTGATACCACCGGCGGCGCTCGCGATCCATCTCTGTATCGGGCAGGTCTACGCGACAAGCGTGTACAAGAACTCGCTCATTGCGCACTTCGACACCAGCCAGACGGCGATCGGCGTCATCTTCAGCATCGCCATCGTGATGCTGGGCCTGTCGGCCGCGGTGGCGGGTACGTGGGTGGAGGCGACCGGGCCACGCAAGGCGATGTTCGTGTCGGCGTGTTTCTGGGCGGCCGGCTTCCTGGTCGGTGCGCTGGGTATCGGGACGCGGCAGTTGTGGCTGCTGTACCTGGGGTACGGGCTGCTGGGCGGCATCGGGCTGGGCATCGGTTACATCTCCCCCGTGTCCACGTTGATCAAGTGGTTCCCGGACCGGCCCGGACTGGCGACCGGCCTGGCGATCATGGGGTTCGGTGGCGGGGCGATGGTGGCCTCTCCTCTGTCCCGCCAGTTGCTGTCGTTCTACGACGGCGGGTACGACCCGTCGAACGCGGGCTCGACGGCGTCCGGGAGCGCGCTGGTGTGGTTGTTCGTCACGCTGGGCGTCGGCTATTTCCTGATCATGATGTTCGGGGTGTTCAACGTGCGGGTGCCGGCGACGGACTGGCGCCCGGCCGGGTTCGACCCGGCCCGGGTGGCGGCGAAGCCGCTGGTGACCACGGCGAACGTGTCCGCGGCGAACGCGGTGAGGACCCGGTCGTTCTGGCTGCTGTGGGTGGTGTTGTTCTGCAACGTGACCGCCGGTATCGGGATCCTCGAACAGGCGAGCCCGATGATCCAGGACTTCTTCCGCGACGGCGGGGTCTCGTCGGTGTCGGTGGCCGCCGCGGGCGGCTTCGTGGGCCTGCTGTCGCTGTTCAACATGGCGGGCCGGTTCGTGTGGTCGTCCACGTCGGACGTGATCGGCCGGCGGCCGATCTACCTGTTGTACCTGGGTGTGGGCATGGTGCTGTACGCGCTGCTGGCGGTGGTGGGGCACGCGTCGACGGCGTTGTTCGTGCTGCTGGCGTGCGTGATCCTGTCCTTCTACGGCGGTGGGTTCGCCACCGTGCCGGCGTACCTGCGGGACCTGTTCGGCACGTTCCAGGTGGGCGCGATCCACGGCCGGCTGCTCACCGCGTGGTCGGCGGCGGGGATCGCCGGTCCGCTGATCGTCAACGGGTTCCTCGACGCGCAGGGTGAGCCGGGCACGTTGACGGCCGCGGCGTACCGGCCGGCGCTGTTCACGATGGTGGGGGTGCTGGCCGTGGGGTTCATCGCCAACCTGCTGGTCCGACCGGTGCCGCAGCGGTTCCACGAACCCCCGACGGCCGGCCCGGATTCGGACACCGAGACGATGGCGGAGAGGAGCGGCGCGCGATGAACGAGGTCGGCCCGCGCGGGCAGCAGGCCCGGTTGTGGATCTCCTGGCTGGTGGTGTCGGTGCTGCTCGGCTACGGAGTGGCCCAGACGGTGATCACGGCAGCGAAGTTGTTCACGAGTTGACCGTGCTGCGGGCGGTCCGGGGCTTCACGTCCCGGGCCGCCCGCGTACTGGTGGGCGGGGTCAGAGGCCGCCGGCGACGCGCAGCACCGTGCCGGTGGTGTACGAGGCTTCGGGGCCGAGCAGCCAGGCGATGGCGGTGGCGACCTCGTCGGGTTCACCGGCACGGCCCAGTGGGATGCGGCCGGCGGCGCTGTCGGGGCGGTCGGGCACACCGGACACGGCGTGGATGTCGGTGCGGATGATCCCGGGGGCGACACCGTTGACGCGGATCCCGCGGGCGGCGAGTTCCTTGGCCAACCCGAGGGTGAGGGTGTCGGTGGCGGCCTTGACCGCCGCGTAGTGGATGTATTCGCCGGGGCTGCCGAGGGTGGCCGCGGCGGAGGAGACGTTGACGATGGCGGCGCCGGCGCTCATCCGGCGGGCCGCCTGCTGGGCGCAGAGCACGTAGCCGATGAGGTTGACGTCGACGACGCGCCGCAGGTCGGCGGGGTCGAGGTCGACGAAGGGGCCGATCGGGCTGGTCACGCCGGCGTTGTTGACCAGACCGGTGATCTCGCCGAGCTCGGCCGCGGCGTCGAACAGGGCGGTGACCTGGTCGGGGTCGGTGGTGTCGGCGGGCACGGCGACGCCTCGACGGCCGGCCGCCTGGATGTCGGCGACGACGGACGCCGCGGCGTCGTGGTCGCGCAGGTAGGCGAAGGCGACGTCGTGGCCGGTGTTGGCGAGTCGCCGGGCGGTGGCGGCACCGATACCGCGGCTGCCGCCGGTGATGACAGTGACCTGGTTCAACGTTCTCCCCTGCTGGAGCTGGTGCGCTCGACGCTACCGTGACGGGCACGGGGCGGCACGGAGGGGAAGATCACATGACGCGGGCGTTGGTGCTGGGCGGTGGCGGCGTGACCGGGGTGGCCTGGGAGTGGGGGCTGCTGGCCGGGTTGACGCAGCACGGTGTGCCGTTGGCCGAGGCGGATCTCGTGGTGGGCACCTCGGCGGGTTCGGTGGTGGGCGCGCAGTTGCGCTCAGGCCGGCCGGTGCAGGAGTCGTACGCGGCGCAGCTTCGGCCGTCGCGGAGTGAAGTGGCGGCGCGGTTCGGACCGGTGGCGGTGCTGCGGCTGGCGTGGGCCGGTGCTCGCACCCGCGACGCGGTGCGGGCGCGGGCGCGGATCGGGGCGATGGCGTTGGCTGCGCGTACCCCCTCGGAGGAGTCGAGGCGGGCGGTGATCGAGGCACGCCTGCCGGTGCGGGAGTGGCCGCGGCGCCGGCTGCTGGTGACGGCGGTGGACGCCCACTCGGGTGAGTTCGTGGTCTTCGACGCCGACTCCGGGGTGTCGCTGGTGGACGCGGTGGGCGCGAGTTGTGCGGTGCCCGGGGTGTGGCCGCCCGTGACGATCGGCGACCGGCGGTACGTCGATGGTGGGATGCGTTCACCGGTGAACGCGGACCTGGCGGGCGGAGCGCAGCAGGTGGTGGTGCTGGCGCCGACGACGGCGGCGTTCGGGCCGATGCCGCGCCTGGCGGCGCAGGTGACGGCGCTGCGGGCGCAGGGGGCGCGGGTGGTCGTGGTGTCGCCGGACGCGGCGTCGCGGGCCGCGATCGGGCGTAACGTGCTGGATCCGGGGCGCAGGGCCGGAGCGGCGCGAGCCGGTCGGGCGCAGGCGGACGTGGTCGCTGGCGAGGTGGCCGCCGTCTGGGGCTGATCAGCCAGACTTCGCCCGCGCCGCGTGCCACAGGGGGTACCGGTCGCCGACCCGGCCCCTCGATGGTCCACAGTGGAGAATGCTGAGGGCGGGAGGGTGGACCGCGGCGGACGCCGGCGGGTGGTCCGCCGTCAGCGCTGTCACAGCCGGCTGGTATCAAGACAGGAATCAAACAGGTGTACGGGAGAGGTTGCTGATGGGTGCCGCTGGCCAGGGGTTGTCCGAAGACGACGTGCGCACCTTCCGGGAGGCGTTGGCCGCAGGCCGCAAGCCGAAGGTGGTGTTCACCGCCGCGGCGGGACAGATCGCCGGACAGATCGGTCAGGTGGTGGAGCTGACCGATCCGGCCGAGTCCGACGAGTTCGTCGTCGTCCGGTTCGGGCGTGACGAGCTGCCCTTCTCCCCCACCGACGTGGCGGTGGCGCCGAGAGGCGCGGGGCGTAAGGCGGCCGAGCCGGAGCCGCAGCCGGAGCCGGTCGTGGCGCCGGCGGAGCCGGAGTTCGTTCTGGACCAGGTGCCGGCGCCGCGACCGGCGCCGCGTGAGGAGTCGAAGGTGGAGACGGTCGAGGCGGCCAAGCCGGCACGCCGGGCGGCGAAGGCGACGAAGCCGAAGGCTCCGGCCGGGTTGACCGTGACGCTGGCCTACGCCGACGGCGAGTGGACGGTCGCGGCGCAGCAGGGCAGCAAGGCGCTGGCGAAGCCGTACGTGGTGAAGCCGGCGGAGGCGTTGCGAATGGTGGCGCTGGTCGACGTGCCGGGGGTGCACGAGGCGGTGGAGCAGATCCTCTCGGCCGAGCGGGCCGAGGCGGAGCAGCAGGCGGAGAAGCTGCGCGCCGAGCTGGCGGAGATCGAGTCCCGGCTGGCGGAGCTGCGCGAGGCGGGCACGGAGCAGAGCGCGGACGAGACGCGCTGACGAGCGTCCCGCGAGGCGCGGACGCACCTGCGCGCGCACGGCATCATCGGCTCGGCTTGCCTGAGACGCGGGATCACCCCGCCCTCGGGCAAGCCGAGCCGGTCATATGGGTGGCCGGTGCGGTCGGAGGCGTTCAGAGGGCGGCGGTCAACCCCTCGACCACGGCCGCGGCGGAGCCGGTACGCGCGTGCCGGTAGCCGGTGCCGGCCCACAGATGCACCCGGTCCGGGTGACCGGCCGCGGCGGCTGCGGCGCGCATGTCACGGGTCAGATGGTGCAGCTCGGGATAGCCGAGCGGCGCGGCCGGTTCGTGCCGGTCGATGAACGTGTTGCGTAGTCCCCGGGCGGGCCGGCCGGTGAAGGCGCGGGTGATGACGGTGGTGGTGCGTGCCGGGTCGGCCAGGGCATCGCGGTGGGTCCGGTTCGCGCCGCTCTCGTCGGTGCGTAGCAGCAGGGTGCCCACCACCACCCCGGTGGCGCCGGCCGCGATCAGGTCCCGCACGTCGCCGGGACCGGCCACTCCACCCGCGGCGAGGACCGGCAGGCCGGCGGCAGCCACCACGTCGCGTACCAGCGGACGGGTGGACGCCGGCGACGCCGGCTGGTGGGGGTCGTGGACACCGCTGTGCCCGCCGGCCTCGGTGCCCTGCGCGATGAGCCCGTCGACGCCGAGGTCGCGGGCGGCGAGCGCCTCGGCCACCGAGGTGACGGTGACCAGCGTCCGCGTGCCGGCGCGGCGCAGCGCGGCGAGCGCCGCCGCGTCGGGCAGCCCGAACGTGAAGCTGACCACCGGCACCGGATGCCGCACCAGCAGGTCGATCTTGTCGGACCAGTGGTCGTCGTCGTGCGTCAGCGGCGCGCCGGCCAGGTCGAGGCCGTACGGCTCACCCTCGGCGGCGATCCGCCGGGCGTACGCGCGGAAGGTGGTCTCGTCGATGCCGGGTGGCCCGGGCACGAACAGGTTCACGCCGAACGGCGTGCCGGTGGCCTCCAGGCCGGCCAGGTCGGCGGCGACCGCCTCGGCGCTGCGGTAGCCGGCGGGCAGGAAGCCGAAGCCACCGGCCGCGGTGACGGCCCGTACGAGGGCCGGTGTGCTGGCTCCCCCGGCCATCGGGGCGCCGATGACCGGCGTCGCGCTGCCGAGCAGACGCGTCCATGGTTCACCGGTCACCGGCTCACCTTAGCCGGATGAACCGCCGGCCCGCCCCGGGGAACGGGCGGGCCGGCGGTGGTCAGTGCTGCGGGATGTGCGCCACGCCGATGCGCTTGCGGAACACCCAGTACGTCCAGCCCTGGTAGGCGAGCACGATCGGGGTGAACACCACCGCGATCCAGCTCATGATCTTCAGGGTGTACGGGGTGGAGGCGGCGTTGGTGGCGGTCAGCGTGCCGGCCGCGTCCAGCGTCGAGGGCAGCACGTTGGGGAACAGCGCCGCGAACAGGGTCGCCACGGCCAGGCCGATCGCCGCCGCGGTGCCGGTGAACGCCCAGCCCTCCCGCCGTGCCCGGGCAGCGGCGAGACCGGCGATCAGCGCGACCGCCGCGGCGGCGGCGAGCGCGACGGCGAGCGTGCTGGAGCGGATGCCCAGGGTCCAGGCCAGGAACGCCACCGCGAGCAGGGCGGTCACGGCGCCCACGCGCACCGCGAGCTTCCCGGCGCGCTCACGGACCTCGCCCACCGTCTTCAGCGCGATGAACACCGCTCCGTGGGTGAGGAAGAGCGCGGCGGTGGTCACGCCGCCCAGCAGGGCGTACGGGTTGAGCAGGTCGAGCAGGCCACCCACGTACTCGTGCTGGGCGTCGAGCGGTACGCCGCGCAGGATGTTGGCGAACGCCACGCCCCACAGCACGGCCGGCACCAGTGAGCCGAAGAAGATGGCCGCGTCCCAGCGGCGCTTCCAGGACGGCTCGGGGCGCTTGTGCCGGTACTCGAAGGCGACGCCGCGAGCGATCAGGGCCAGCAGGATCAGCAGCAGCGGCAGGTAGAGGCCGGAGAACATCGTGGCGTACCACTCGGGGAAGGCGGCGAACATGGCGCCGCCGGCGGTGATCAGCCAGACCTCGTTGCCGTCCCAGACCGGGCCGATGGTGTTGATCAGGACGCGGCGTTCCCGGTCGTCGCGGCCGAGAACGGGCAGCAGCATGCCGACGCCGAAGTCGAAGCCCTCCAGGATGAAGTAGCCGGTGAAGAGCACGGCGATGAGCAGGAACCAGATGGTCGTGAGTTCCACGGTGCGCTCCGCAGGTCAGTAGGCGAACGCGAGCGGTCGCTCGGCGTCGTCGTGGCTGTCGTCGTTCTCGGGCTGTTCGGTGAGGTCGGGCACGCCGCCCTTGGCGTAGCGGACCAGCAGCTTGAACTCGACCACGGCGAGGGTGGCGTAGATCAGGGTGAACGCGGTGAACGAGGTGAGCACCTCGGTCAGCGACACGCTTCGGGACACCCCGTTGCGGGTGAGCATCTCGCCGAAGACGATCCACGGCTGGCGGCCCATCTCGGTGAAGATCCAGCCGAAGGAGCTCGCGAGCAGCGGCAGCAGCGGCATGACCAGGCCGGCGCGCAGCAGCCACTTGCTGCTCGGGGTGCGGCCCTTGCGGTGCGTCCAGAGCACCAGCAGGGCGATCGCGGCGGCCGCCATCCCGAAGGCGATCATGAAGCGGAAGCTCCAGTAGGTGACGGGGATGATCGGGGCGTAGTTGCCGGCGCCGTACTGGCTGGCGTACTGGGCCTGCAGGTCGTCGATGCCGCGCACGGTGCCGTCGAGGTGGCCGGTGCCGAGGTACGACAGCAGGTACGGGATCTTGATGGCGAACACTTCCCGGCTGCCGTCGAGGCTGCCGACGGTGAGCACGGAGAACGAGGCGGGGCTCTCGGTGTTGTAGAGACCCTCGGCGGCGGCCATCTTCATCGGCTGCACCTGCGTCATGATCTTGCCTTGGATGTCGCCGCTGATCACGACGGCGCCGGCGGCGATCAGGGTGACCCAGGAGCCGAACTTGGCGGCGAACCGGTAGGTGGGGGTGTCGGCCGAGTCCCGGTTGCGGATCAGGTGCCACAGGGCGACGGCGACCAGCAGCGAACCGGCGACCAGGAACGCGCTGGCGATGGTGTGCGGGAAGGTGACCAGGGCGACCTTGTTGGTGAGCAGCGCGACGAAGTCGGTGAGTTCGGCGCGGCCGGTGTCGGGGTTGATCCGGTAGCCGACCGGATTCTGCATGAACGAGTTCGCGGCGAGGATGAAGTACGCGGACAGGGTGCTGCCGATCGCCGCGGCCCAGATGCTGGCTAGGTGCAGCCGCTTGGGCAGCCGGTCCCAGCCGAAGATCCACAGTCCGAGGAAGGTGGATTCGAGGAAGAAGGCGACCAGCGCCTCGATGGCGAGGGGCGCGCCGAAGACGTCGCCGACGAACCGCGAGTAGTCGCTCCAGTTCATGCCGAACTGGAACTCCTGGACGATGCCGGTGACCACACCCATCGCGAAGTTGATCAGGAAGAGCTTTCCGTAGAACTTCGTGAGCTTGAGGTAGCGCTCGTTGCCGGTGCGGTGCCACATCGTCTGCAGGATGGCGACCAGCACGGACAGACCGATGGTCAACGGCACGAAGAGGAAGTGGTAGACGGTGGTGACACCGAACTGCCAGCGGGCGACGTCCAACGCGTCCACCTGGAACCCCCAGCTGTTGATACTACGAGACGTAGTAAATACTACTTCGCGTCGTAGCGAAATCTGCAGGGGCGGCGGTCCCGAATCGCCCCGGGACCGATGACCCTGATCACCCCGGCCGTTCGGCCCCGGGCCCGCCGGGTCACCCGGGCGCGTGGGAGCATTCACCGCTGATGGACACCGCCCGCGCCGCCTGGCAGCCACCCGCGATCTGGCGTACCGCCCAGCTGATCGCCCGTGGCGTCGTCGCTTCCGTGGCCCGCCTCGAGGTCAGCGGGGAGGTCCCCGAGGCGCTGCGCGGCGGCCCGCTGATCCTCGCCGCCAACCACATCAGCCCGTTCGACCCGATCGTGCTCACCGCCGTCTGCCAGGTCAGGAGAGTCGCCCCCCGGATCATGGCCACCGGTGGGCTGTTCCGCGCACCGGTGATCGGCGCCCTGATGCGCCGCGCCGGACACATCCGCGTCGACCGGGGCACGGCCGCTGTCGGCCGGGCGCTCGAGGACGCCGCCGCGGCGGTCGCCGCCGGTTCCGTGGTGCTGGTCTATCCGGAGGGGCGTATCGGCCTGGACCCCGGCATGTGGCCCGAGCGGGGCAAGACCGGCGCGGCCCGGCTCGCGTTCGCCTGCGGGGCCCCGGTGATACCGGTGGCCCAGTGGGGCTCGCACGAGGTGCTGCCGTACCGGACGCCGAAAGGCCTGCTGCGCGCCCTGGCCCGAGCGTTCGTACGTCGTCCGGTCATCCGGGTGCACTTCGGCGACCCGATCGACCTCGCCGGGCTGGGCTCGGGTACGCCCGGCGCGGCCCGGCGTGCCACCGACCGGATCATCGACGGGATCACCGACGCGCTGGTCCCGCTACGCCCCGACGAACCCGACCGTCCCCGGCACGTCGACCCCGGCCGGCCCGCCGACACCAGTCGCTCGCACCGCCGCCGCCCACCAGCCTGACCGGATCCGGCCGCCCCGCCACCCGCGCGTTCCACGGCCTCGGGGAACATCGGTACAGCGGTTGGCGCTGAGCATGCTTGGCTAGCACACCGTCTGAGGGCTCCGCTGGGGTTCGCGGGAAGTTCGCCGAGGAGCCGACCCGCCCCGAGCTGGAGCGGTTCTTCTTTCTGGACGACGTCGAACGCGATCTGACTCTCTGCACATCCTGGACGCGCTGCTGAACCTGGACGGCGGGGTGAAGCCGGAGATGGTGACGACCGACAACGCCTCGTACTCCGACATGGTGTTCGGCCTGTTCAAGATCCTGTTCGGCCGCGACGGGCGCCCGACGCCGCTCGGGGCGGCGTTCGCGGAGTACGGGCGGATCGCGAAGACCGAGCACCTGCTGCGGGTCATCGACCCGGTGGACGACACCTACCGCCGGCAGATGAACCGGCAGCTCACCGTGCAGGAGTCCCGCCACAAGCTGGCGAGGGACGTGTGCCACGGTAAGCGCGGCACCATCCACCAGGCGTACCGCGACGGGATGGAGGACCAGCTCGGCGCGCTCGGCCTGGTCCTCAACGCCATCGTGCTGTGGACGACGAAGTACGTCGACGCCGCCGTCGCCCAGCTTCGTGCCGAAAGCCACGATCTTCAGGAGGAGAAGATCGCCCGCCTGTCCCCGCTCAAGCACCGCAACCTGAACCTGCTCGGCCGATACAGCTTCACCGCCTCCACCCCGGCCGCAGGCGCCCTACGCCCGTTGCGCAACCCGGATACGCAGGAGCTGGACGAGGACGACGACGGGGGCGGGCTGGACTAATTCCCCACCGCTCCCGCACGACCGAGACCGGCCCCGATCCTTCGATCGGGGCCGGTCTCGGTGCGTCAACCGGCGACGGTGGTCAGGTTGCCGGGCACGTAGAATCCACCCTGGTTGTTGAGGATCACGCCGAGCCGGTTGGTCGCGTTGATCATGGCGACGAGGGAGACGAGAGCGATAGCCTGCTCCTCGTCGTAGTGCTTGCGCACCCGGGCCCAGGTCTCGTCAGTGACCCCTGCATATCCGTCGATGATGCGGGTGCCTTCCTCGGTGAGGGCCAGCGCGGCTCGCTCGGCGTCGGTGAACACGGTGGAATGCCGCCAGGCGGCGACGAGGCTGAGCCGGGCCGCGTCCTCGCCGGCCGCGGCGGCGTCCTTGCTGTGGATGTCGACGCAGAAGCCGCAGCCGTTGATCTGGCTGGCTCGCAGCTGCACCAACTCCTGGGTGGATTTGGGCAGCGGAGACTCCTGGATGACCTGGCTGACGGCGTAGATCCGCTTGCCGACCTTCGTGCCGAGCTCGGTGTCGAACAGGTTCATACGGGTTTCCATCGGGGCTTCCTCACTCATGGAATCGTGTGGCTGATGCCCATGAGTCGCCGGTCGCCGCGCTCCTGTGACACGGGGCAGATGTGACGTGGGTCATGGGGCTCGGCTGTCACAGAACCGAGGCCAGCGGCGTCCGGTGTACGACACGCACCACACGTAGCGAGACAGAAATCGGGAACTGACGATGGTGGACAGGGATGCCGGTATCGATACGGGGGCGACCACGGCCACGGATAGCTTCATTTCCCACCGTAATCTGCTGTTCACGGTGGCCTACGAGATGCTGGGCTCGGCGGCCGACGCGGAGGACGTCCTCCAGGAGACGTGGCTGCGCTGGTCGGGCGTCGAGCACGCCACAGTCCGCGACCCGCGCGCCTTCCTGGTCCGCATCACCACCCGCCAGTCCCTGACCCGCCTTCGCACACTCCGCCGCCGCAAGGAGTCCTACGTCGGCCCGTGGCTGCCCGAGCCGCTGCTCATCGCGCCCGACGTGGCCGAGGACGTCGAGCTCGCGGACAGCGTCTCCATGGCGATGCTCCTCGTACTGGAGACCCTCGCGCCGACCGAGCGTGCCGTGTTCGTGCTGCGGGACGTCTTCGACCTGGACTACGACGAGATCGCGCAGGCCGTCGACAAGACCCCGACCGCCGTCCGTCAGATCGCGCACCGCGCCCGCGCCCACGTCGCCGCGCGCCGCCCTCGCGAGACGGTCTCCCCGTCCCAGACCCGCGACGCGCTCGCTGCCTTCCAACAAGCGGTTGAAACAGGAGACTTGACGGGACTCCTCAACATGATCGCCCCGGACGTCGTCCTCCTGACGGATGGCGGCGGAGTCGTCCGGGCCGCCGTGGAACCGGTGGTGGGCGTGGCCGACGTGACCGAGGTCCTGGCCAGGCTCAGCGGCGCCCTGCTGCACCCGACCCTGGTCAACGGCCACCCGGCCCTGATCATCCGCCGCGACGGCCGGATCGACACGGTCGTGGCCCTCCGTCTGGACGCTGGCCTCATCACCGGCCTCTACGCCGTCCGCAATCCCGAGAAGCTGTCACGCATGAACCGCGAGACGGCGATGGGCCGCTGACGCCGGGACCGCCGCCTGGGCAGCGCCGCAACGGGCGTGTCACCGCGGGAACCGGAGGTCCGCACCGCATCCCGTCGACGAGGTCCGACGTAACTACCAGCCGCCCAGGAAGTGATGGCTCCGGGTCAGCCCTTACCTGTCGTCAAACGAACGTTCGCCGACAGGCGGCTGACACGTCCAATGAACCCGTGCAATCCGGGGGTTCACGGCGGCGCGAATCCAATCAGATCCGATGGTGATTGCTGACAGGGTTTGACGACAGACAGGGTCCGATCCTCCGCACGGAAGGGGCCCCACGGTGGCGAACCTGGTCTAACAGCGGGTCTCGACCGACCAGCAGTCCACCGCCCGGCAGGACCTCGCCCTGGCCGAGGCCGGGACCGAGGACCCGGTCGTCTTCGAGGAGGACCCGGGCACCTCCAGCCGCCTCCACCCGCTCCAGCGCCCGCTGCCAGCCTGCGGGCGATCCGGGATCAGGCCGTGCCGGCCAGCCGGGCGTCGAGCGCGGTCAGATCCGGCAGGAACCAGACGTGGTCGTGCCGGTTGGACTCGGCCACCAGGGCGCGCAGCGCCCCGCTGGCCGCGAGATGGGCGGAGATGTCACCGACGACCACCAGCCGCAACCGGTAGTTGACGAACTTCTGCATGATCTCCCCCGCGAAGCGGGTGCCCAGGGAGAAGAAGCTCGGGTCGAGCCGGCCGGCGGGCAGCGCGACCACCTCGGCCCCGCCGAAGGACGCGTTCCCGATCAGGTCGAGAGCCGCCTCGGTGGTGGCCAGCGGCGGCCCGGCCGGGTCGCAGACCAGTACCGGCACGCCGGCCCGCTCCTGCAGGACGTCAGACATCGCCGGCCACCTTCCCCGCGAGCAGGCCGTTGTCGCGCAGCACGCTGTCGATCAGGTGCAGCAGGTCGGCGGTGGCGGCGGCGTCGCCCAGGATCACGATCTTCATGCGGTGGCGCTCCTCGTCGTGAACGGTCTGCACGCGCAGCGGGCGCGTCTGGTCGTGATTGGTGTTGGCGCTGGCCAGCACGAGCGTGGCGAGCCGGTCGGCCGCGGCCCGGTCGACGCCGTCGACCTGCAGGATGCTCGACACCTCCAGCGCCGGCGCCGCGGAGAGTGGACCCGGCGCGGGTCGCCCGGTCAGCGCGTCGAGGTCGGCGCGGGCGATGCGGTACTGCTTGCCGATCCGCACCGCGCGCAACCGGCCGGCGCGGATGTAGCCGCGCACGGTGCGCACGTGCAGCCCCAACAGCTCCGCCACCTGCTCAACCGAGTACATGTCGTTACTCATCGCACCCTATCCTAGGCAGATTAGGGAGCGATAGGGAAGTTCGTGGCCAGTACGTCAGCTGGTCACCCGGACGCCACCCGCGCCCGGCATACTTCCGGCGTGCAACCGCGTCGTCACCCCTACCTGGACGCCCCCGCCCCCCTGGCGTTCGCCCACCGCGGCGGCGCGGCCGACGGCGACGAGAACACCGCGGAAGCGTTCGCCCGCGCCATCGCGCTGGGCTACCGGTACGTGGAGACCGACGTGCACGCCACCGCCGACGGGGTGAGCGTCGTCTTCCACGACCCCACGCTTCGCCGCGTCACCGGCGAGCCGGGGCGCATCGCCGACCTGCGCTGGGCCGACCTCGCCTCGGTACGCGTCGGCGGCGCCGCAGTCGTGCCCCGCCTGGACGAGGTGCTCGGCGCCTGGCCACAGGTCCGGTTCAACATCGACGTCAAGGCCGACGGCGGCGTCGTGCCGGCCGTCGACACGGTCACCCGGACCGGGGCCGGCGACCGGGTACTGCTCGCCTCGTTCAGTGACGCCCGACTGACCCGGCTGCGCGCCCTGGCCGGCCCGAAGGTCGCCACCAGCCTCGGCATGCGCGGGGTGGCCCGACTGCGGATGGCCTCGCTGCACGGACGGCCGCTGCGGCTGCCCCCGTCCGTGGTGGCGGCCCAGGTCCCCGTCCGGTACGGCCGCATCCCCGTGACCGACCGGCGGTTCCTCGCGTACTGCCACCGGCTCGGGCTGCAGATGCACGTCTGGACCATCGATGAACCCACCGAGATGCACGGCTTACTTGATCTTGGTGTTGATGGCATCATGACCGATCACGTCGGCGTGCTGCGCGACGTCTACCGCAGCCGCGGCCACTGGGCCGCCTGACCAGGCGAGAGGACCCGATGGCCGAGACCGTGACCCCCACGGCGCGCGACGTCCCACCTCCGGCGAGCACCCGGCGTGAGCGCACCGGCTGGTACGTCTACGACTGGGCGAACTCGGCCTTCCAGACCACTGTCATCACGGTCTTCCTCGGGCCGTTCCTGACCACCGTCACCGAACTGGCCGCCGGCTGCGAGCTCGGCGCGGACACCTGCGACGGCTACGTCCACCCGTTCGGCATCCGCGTCGCCGCCGGCTCGTACTACCCGTACCTCATCTCCCTGTCGGTGCTCCTCACCGTGTTCGTGCTGCCGGTGATGGGTGCCATCGCCGACCGGTCGATGCACAAGAAGCGCCTGCTCGCCGGCGCGGCCTTCACCGGCGCCGGCGCGACGGTCGCGATGGCCTTCGTCACCGGCGACCGGTACCTGCTCGGCGGAGCGCTCTTCCTGATCGCGAACATCAGTTTCGGCGCCGCGCTCGTGGTCTACAACTCCTTCCTGCCGCAGCTCGGCGGCCCCGACGAACGCGACGGCATCTCCAGCCGCGGCTGGGCGCTGGGCTACCTCGGTGGCGGTCTGCTCCTGGCGCTCAACCTGGTCGCGGTCACGATGTTCAGCGAGGACGGCAATCCGCAACGCAGCCTGGACCTGGCCCGCTGGTCGATCGTCTCGGCCGGCGTGTGGTGGGCCGTGTTCACGCTGGTGCCGCTGCGCTGGCTGCGTGAACACCCCACCGCCGCGGCTCTGGCGGCCCAGCGCGGCAACGTGCTCACCGACGGTTTCCGGCAGCTCGGCCGCACCCTGCGGGAGATCAAGGCGTACCCGCTGACACTGTTCTTCCTGCTCGCGTTCCTGGTCTACAACGACGGCATCCAGACCGTCATCACCCTGGCCAGCCAGTACGGCACCGAGGAGCTGCGGCTGGAGCAGGACACCCTGATCGTCACCATCCTGCTGGTGCAGTTCCTCGCCTTCGGCGGGGCGCTGCTGCTCGGCATGCTCGCCCGGCGCATCGGCGCGTGGGAGACCATCCTGCTCAGCCTGGTGCTCTGGACCGGTGTGATAGTCGCCGCGTTCCGGCTGCCCGCCGAGGCGCCGCTGCCGTTCATGATCCTCGGCGGCGCGATCGGTCTGGTCCTCGGCGGCAGCCAGGCGCTGAGCCGGTCACTGTTCAGCCAGCTCATCCCCGCCGGCAGGGAAGGCGAGTACTACGGCTTCTACGAGATCAGCGACAAGGGCACCAGCTGGCTCGGGCCACTCGCGTTCGGCCTGGTCTTCCAGCTCACCTCCTCGTACCGGGTGGGGCTGGTCTCACTGCTGATCTTCTTCGTGGTCGGGTTCCTGCTGCTGCTCGCCGTACCGATCCGCCGGGCCATCGTGGCCGCCGGGAACCCGCCGCCGCGGGTCCTGTAGCGCACGGCGGACCGGGACGCACCATGATCGCCCGCCCGGATGGGCTCCGGTCGATGGGTTAGGCTGCCCGACCGTGACTGACGACGCCGCCGCCGCCGCACCCACCTGCCTGGCCCGCCCCCTCGGTGCGCCGGACGACTTCCCCGCCGGGTGCGCGGCGGCGCGCGGCATGAACGGCCGCCCGCTGCACGCGGCCGCGCTCAAGTTCTTCTGGGGACCTATGGACTGCGGCAAATCCACCATGGCCCTGCAGATGAACTACAACCACGCCCGGCAGGGCCGTCGCGGCCTGGTCACCACCCGCATCGACCGGTCCATGGGAGCGCAGGTCACCACCCGTATCGGTCTGGCGCACTCCGCCATCGAGGTCACCGACGATCTCGACCTGCGCGCCCTGGTGCGCGGCCGGTGGGACGAAGGCGTCCGCGTCGACTACCTCATCTGCGACGAGGCCAGCTTCTACACCGTCGAGCACGTCGAGCAGATGGCCGAACTGGTCGACAGCTACGACGTCGACGTGTACGCGTTCGGCCTCGCCACCGACTTCCGCTCCAGCATGTTCCCCGCCGCCCAGCGGCTGTTCGAACTCGCCGACGAGGTGGCCCGCATCCAGGTCGAGGTGCTCTGCTGGTGCGGCCGCGAAGGACTGCTCAACGCCCGGGTGGTCGACGGGCGGGTGGCCCGCGAAGGCGCCCAGGTCGTCATCGGTGACACCGTGGAGAGCGCCGAGGTGCGGTACCAGGTGCTGTGCCGGCGGCACTACCGCAGCGGAGACCTCGGCCCGCGAGGCTGACCGGCTCCGGCACCCCGGTCGGCGAGCGCGCCGCTAGAGCGGGTCACCGCAGACCCGCCAGCCACCGTCCTCCTGCACCACGGGCAGCTCCCGTTGCTCGGTCACACCGCTGGCACGGGTCAGCTGGACGACCACCGTGCCCAGCGGGCGACCGCCGCGGGTGGTGACCGACACGTCGACGATCTCGTAGTCACGGACCTCCGGCGGGGTACGCACCCAGCTCTCGAAGCCACCCTCGCTCCACTTCTTACGTGCCTCGGCGCAGAGCCGGTCGTACGCGCGGCCGGTGTCGCCGAGCACCACCTGCCGCAGGAACTCGTCGGCGGTCTCCCGCACCGGAGTCGCGGCCTGGGTGACCACCTGGAGGTTGCGCACGCCGAGGCCGGTAACGCCGATGCAGCACAGGGCGACGCCGACACCGGCGAACACCAACCCCACACGCATCGGGCGGTGCCGCCGGGCCGGCCTGTTCCACGGCTGCCCAGCGCCCACGCCACGACGGTAAAGAACCAGGACGGGTCCGCGTGCGGCATTCGGCTCTGTCGCCGGTGACGCTGCATCGTCTACCGTCGGGCCCACACCCCCCGCCAGTGCCAGGAGCGCGCATGACCCGCTACGTGCAGCCGGTACCCGCCCCCGACGACCCGTACGCCGGCGACGCGCTGCTGCGTTCCTGGCTGGAGCGGCAGCTCGGCGCCGAGGGGCACGCCACTGCAAAAGACCGCCTCGCCGACCTGGCCGCCGACGTCGCCGGGCCGCTGCGGGCGGCGTACGCCGACGCCGAGGCGCATCCGCCCACGCTGGTCCGCTACGACCCGTGGGGGGCACGGATCGACCGGATCGACACCTCGCCCGGCTGGCAGGCGCAACGCGCGGCGGCCGCCCGGCACGCCGTGGTGGCCCTGCCGTACCTGGAGTCGGCGCGCAGCACCTGGGGCGCCGCCGCCCGGGTCGTCCAGCATGCCCTGCTGCACCTGTACGGGCCGGAGTCGGCCACCTTCTCCTGCCCGGTCGCCATGGCCGACGGCGCGGCGGCGCTGCTCAGCCTCCCGGAGGTCGACCCGGCGATCCGGGACGCCTGGCTGCCCCGGCTGCTCTGCACCGACCCGGACACGGCGATCACCAGCGGCCAGTGGATGACCGAGTCGCAGGGCGGCTCCGACCTGGGACGCTCCAGCACCATCGGCCGGCCCGCTGCCGACGGCTCGTGGCGGCTGACCGGGGAGAAGTGGTTCTGCTCGGCCGCCGACTCGGCGATGGCGGTGGCGTTGGCCCGGCCGGAGGGGGCCGGGCGGGGCAGCCGGGTGCTCGCCCCGTTCCTGGTGCCCCGCTACGCCGTCGACTCGCCGCTGGCCGGTGGTGCCGCACCGCTAGCGCCGGCGCCGGGTGTCATCGTGCACCGGCTCAAGGACAAGCTGGGTACGCGGGCGCTGCCGACCGCCGAGATCGGGCTGCGGGACGCGTACGCGCTGCCGTTGGGTGATCCGGCCCAGCCCGGCCTCGTCCGGGCGATGACCCTGGTCGTGGTGACCCGGGTACACAACGCGGCAGCCGCGGCCGGCGGGATGCGCCGTGGGCTGGCCTACGCGCGGGCGTACGCCTCGGCGCGGCACGTGGCCGGCGGAGCGCTGTCGGCGTCCCCGCTGCACCGGGCCACCCTCGGCGCGCTCGCGGTCGACGCGGCCGGCGCGTTCGCCCTCGCCGGGCACGCCTTCGCGCTGCTGGGGCGGGTCGAGGTGGGCGCCGACCCGGCCGCCGCTGCCGAGCTGCGCATCGTGGCGCCGCTGGCGAAGCTGGCCACCGGGCGGCTCGCGGTCAGCTCCGCGAGCGAGTACGTGGAGAGCTTCGGCGGATCCGGCTACGTGGAGGACACCGGCGTGCCCCGGCTGCTGCGCGACGCGCAGGTGCTGCCCATCTGGGAGGGCACCACGAACGTGCTCGCCCTGGACGTGCTGCGCGCGGTCACCCGCGAGGACGCCGGGCCGCCGCTGCTGCGCCGCCTCGACGCCGCCGCCGACCTGGCCCGGCCGCTCTCGCCGGCACTGGCCGACACGCTCGCCGCCGTCACCGCCGAACTGCGCGAGCGTCTCGCCGAGGTCGCCGTCGACCCGCAGGGTGTCGCGGTCGTCGCCGGGGCCCGCGGTCTGGCGCTGCGCCTGGCGCACGCGCTCACCACCGCGCTGCTCGTGGAGCACGCGGCCTGGGGTGACGAACAGGCGGAGCTGGCCGCACGGCTGTGGGCCCGCCGATGGCTGCGGCACGAGGAGATCGCCGCCGACGCGCACCACCACCTGGAACTGCTCTGCTGACCCGGGCCGTCGGGCGGCCCACGCGGCAGCGCCCGTGGCATCCGAGCGTCCGGGACCGACGGACCGTGATCGGCCCGGGCGCGGCGTCTGAACCGGTCACGGCTCGATCAGACCGGCCCGGATGGCGTAGCGGGTCAGTTCGAGCCGGTCGCGCAGGCCGAGCTTCTGCAACAGGTTCGCCCGGTGCCGCTCCACCGTCTTGACGCTGATGAACAGCAGCCGGGCGATCTCCTTGGACGAGTGGCCCTCGGCGACCAGCTTGAGGATCTCCTCCTCGCGTTCGGTGATCGCGCGGGCCGGCGGATCCGTGCCCTGGGCGCTGCGCTCCAGGTAGTTGCGGATCAACGCGTTGACCGCGCCGGGGTAGAGGAACGGCTCGTCGCGCATGGCTGCCCGGCAGGCCTCCACGAGGTCCCGGTCGGCGACGGACTTGAGCACGTACCCGTTCGCGCCGGCCTTGAGCGCCTCGAAGAAGTACTGCTCGTTGTCGTACATGGTCAGGATCAGGATGCGCAGGTCAGGCTGTCGCCGGGCCAGTTCCCGGGCGGCCTGCAGACCCGTCATCCGGGGCATGGCGATGTCGAGGATGACCAGGTCGGGGCGCTCGGAGGCGGCCATGCCGAGCGCCTCCGCACCATCGCCTGCCTCGGCCACCACGGTCAGGTCGGGTTCGCTGTCGAGGATGAGCCGTACGCCGCGGCGGACCAGGGCGTGGTCGTCGGCGAGCAGGATGCGGGTGGTCACGGCCGGCCGCCCGCCTCGCCGACCGGTACGGTCAGCCGCACCTCGGTGCCTCCGCCGAGTGCCGGGCCGACACCGAGGTGCGCGCCGATCAGCAGGGCGCGTTCCCGCATCCCGCGGATACCGGACCCCTCGGGCGCGCCGCCGATGCCCCGCCCGTCGTCGCGTACGTGCAGCCGGACGAACCCGCCACGGTGCTCGAGGTTCACTCCGACGGCGGTGGCCTTGCCGTGCCGGACGGTGTTGGTGAGCGCCTCCTGGGCGACCCGGTAGATCACCAGTTCCGCCTCGCGGCCGAGGACGGGCAGGTCCGCCGCCAGGTGCTGCTCCACGGTCAGGTCGGTGTGCCCGGTGACCTCGCTGGTGAGCGCCTTGAGGGCGCTGACCAGGCCTAGCTCCTCCAGCACCCCGGGGCGCAGCCGGCGGGCGATGCGGCGGATCTCGTCGAGGCTGTCGCGGGTGGTCTCCTGCACCCCGGCGAGCTGTGCACGGATCGGCTCCGGAGCGTGCCGGGCGACCTGCTTGAGTTCGAGCAGCATCGCGGTCAGCGTCTGACCGACCTCGTCGTGCAGCTCCTGGGAGACGCGGCGGCGCTCGGCCTCCTGAGCGGAGAGCGCGGCGGCGGCGCTGGCGGCACGCTCCGCCTCCAACCGGTCGATCATGGCGTTGAACGCGCGGATCAGTTCGGCCGTGCCGCCGGACCCGACGGCGACCAGGCGTGGTTCGGGCTGCAGCAGGTCGATGGTGGTCATGGCTCGGGCCAGCCTCCGGAGCGGCGCCAGACCGATCCGGAGCAGCGCCGCGTTGGCGATCAGCATCGCGGCGAGTCCGACGGTGAGGACGATCGCCTCGGTGAGCAGCACCGGGGTGGAGACGGTGACCGGGCCGAGCAACAGCAGTGTCGCGGTGATCAGCACGGCGGCGTTGAGCAGGAAGATCCGCCAGAACAGCGACACCGGTGAGCCTCCTTCCCGGTCCGGCCGTCGGCTGCCGGCCGGGCCACGCTCGCGGTCCGTGACCATTCTGGCCAGCCTGGCCGGTGCCGGGTGCCGGTGTAAATGCGTGCTCGCACCCATTCGCCGGTCGTGACGCCGCGGATCTCCCCGTCACGCAGCGCGCCACCGGGCGGCGGACCCGACGCGGCAGCCGCCGGGGGGCGGTGCCGGGCGCGCGACGGGCACGGCCAGCATGCCACGGCCCGCCGGGGCGGGCGACGCCCGTCCTCGGGCCCGGTGTGCCGGCGGCTCCCGCGGATCTGCGGGTCACCACTGGCGGCAAATGGGTGTCGGACCCGATGTCGGGCGGCGGCCCGGCCGGATGAACTTCTACCAGGAGGCCGGGTGTGACATCCGGTCTGTCATTCCGCCGCCACCCTGACGCCCTCCCCGGTGGTCCCGAGCCTGCCGGGGAGGGCCCTGGCGGTCGACTCCACCGGAGGTCCCCGTGATCGCAGCACCGAAACGACAGGTACCGGCGGCACGACCGCCCGCGGCCGCCCGGACGCGCCCGGGCGCCGAGCATGCCCCGCCGGGCGGGCGCCCGTGAGTGCCTGGCCCGCCATCGCCGCCACCGTGATCTTCGCGGTGGCGTTCATGTTCATCGCCACCGAGAAGTTCAACCGGGTCGCGGTGGTGCTGGGAGCCGCTGGCCTGATGGCGCTGCTCGGTCTGGTGCCGGGCTCCGAGGTGTTCTACGCCCACCACGCCGGCATCGACTGGGACGTCATCTCCCTGCTCCTCGGCATGATGATCATCGTCGGGGTGATCAAGCAGACCGGCGTGTTCGAGTTCCTCGCGATCTGGGCGGCCCAGCGCTCGCAGGGCCGGCCCTACCGCCTGATGGTCCTGCTCGTGGTGATCACCGGGCTCGCCTCGCCCTTCCTCGACAACGTCACCACGGTCATGCTGGTCGCGCCGATCACCATCTCGGTGTGTCGTCGGCTCGGCATCGCGGCCGCCCCGTACCTGATCGCCGAGGTGCTGGCGTCGAACATCGCGGGCGCCGCCACCCTCATCGGCGATCCGCCGAACATCATCATCGGCAGCCGCGCCGGGCTGAGCTTCAACGACTTCCTGGTGCACATGGCCCCGGTCGCCGCGCTCATGTTCCTGGCGTTCGTCCTGCTGGCGCGGGTGATGTTCCGCCGGTCGTTTCAGTACCACCCGGAGCGGTTCGCGGCCGTACGGGAGATGGACGCCCGCGCCGCGATCACCGACCCGGCGATGCTCACCCGCAGCCTGTTCGTGCTCACGCTGGTGATGGTCGGCTTCGGCCTGCACACCGTGACCGGGGTCGACGTGGCGATCGTCGCTCTGGTCGGCGCGGGCGCGATGGTGCTGGTGACTCGCGCCGACACCGCGAAGTACCTGGCCGAGGTCGAGTGGCCGACCCTGGTCTTCTTCCTCGGCCTCTTCGTGATGGTCGCCGGCCTCACCGAGACCGGGGTCATCGGGCAGGTCGGGCAGTGGGCGACCAGCGCCGTCGGCGACAGCTGGTTCGCCGGCGCGACCAGCCTCATCTTCGGCTCGGCGGTGCTCGGCGCGTTCTTCGACAACATTCCGTACACGGCGACGATGGCGCCGATCGTGGAGAACATCGCGGCCCAGGCGGACCCGCAGACCGGGCAGGCACTCTGGTGGTCCTTCGCCCTCGGCGCCGACCTGAGCGGCAACGGCACCGCGGTCGCGGCCAGCGCGAACATCGTCGTGCTGGGCCTCGCCGCCCGCGCCGGCCAACCGATCAGCTTCTGGCAGTTCACCCGGTACGGCATCGTCACCACGGTGCTGACCACGCTGATCGCCTGGGGATACGTGTGGCTGCGCTACTTCACCTGACCCCGCGCACGGCGGAAGGGGGGCCGAGGTGACGCTTACCGAGCTGTACCTGATGCTGGCCGTCGGCACCGGCGTCGTCCTGATCAGCGTCACCGCGGCCCGCCTCGCCACCCGGCTGGGCATGCCGGTGCTGCTGGCCTACCTCGGGGTGGGTCTGCTGCTCGGGCAGGACGGGCTCGGCCTGCCCTTCGACGATGCCGCCCTGGCCCAGGCGCTGGGCCTCGCCGCGCTCGCGGTGATCCTGGTGGAGGGTGGCCTGACCACCGCAGTGAAGGATGTGCGGCCGGTGTTGGCTCCGGCGACCGTGCTGGCCACGCTCGGCGTGCTGGTCAGTGTGGCGGTCACCGCGGCCGCGGCGTATCTGCTGCTGGACGTGGGTTGGCAGACCGCGCTGCTGCTCGGCGCGATCGTCTCCTCCACCGACGCCGCGGCGGTCTTCGCGGTGCTGCGGGCGGTGCCGCTGCCCAAGCGGCTGACCAGCCTCGTCGAGGCCGAGTCCGGTCTCAACGACGCGCCGACGTTCATCCTGGTGCTCACGTTCAGTGCGGTCGGTCTGGACGCGATCGAGCCGCTGCCGTTGCTCGTCGCGATGCTCTTCCAACTCGCCGCCGGTGGGGTGATCGGCCTGGCCATCGGCGCGGCCGCGGTGTGGCTGCTGCGTCGCCTCACCCTGCCCACCTCCGGGTTGTACCCCATCGCGATCGTGGGCTGCGGGGTGCTCGCCTACGCCGTCGCCGGGTTGACCCAGACCAGCGGTTTCCTCGCTGCCTACCTGGCCGGTCTCGTGCTCGGCAACGCGGGCCTGCCGCACCGGCGGGCCACCCGGTCGGTCGCCGAAGGGCTCGGCTGGATCGCGCAGATCGGCCTGTTCGTCATGCTCGGGCTGCTGGTCACCCCGAGCGACCTGCCCTCGAGCGTGGTGCCGGCGCTGGTGGTCGGCACAGCCCTGCTGCTCGTCGCCCGGCCGGCCTCGGTGCTGGTGTCGCTGCTGCCGTTCCGGTTGCCGCTGCGCGAGCAGGTCTTCCTGTCCTGGGCGGGGTTGCGCGGCGCCGTGCCGATCGTGCTGGCCACCATTCCGGTCGTCGCCGGCGCGCCCGGCAGCGAACAGGTGTTCAACATCGTGTTCCTGCTCGTCGTCGTGTTCACCGTCATCCAGGCGCCGGCGCTGCCCTGGCTGGCACGGCGGATGCGGCTCACCCCACCCGCCGTCGGCCCCGACCTGCAGGTCGAACTGGCGCCGCTGGACGCGATGGACGCCGACCTGATCCACGTCACCGTCGAGCCCGACTCCCGTTTGCAGGGCGTGTACCTGCCGGAGCTGCGGCTGCCCCCGCCGGCCGCGACGACCCTCGTGGTACGCGGCCCGGACACGTTCGTGCCCGACGAGCACACGCGGTTGCGTGTCGGCGACCAGCTCGTCGTCCTCACCACCCCGCGAGTGCGGGAGGCCACCGAGCGGCGGTTGCGCGCCGTCGCTCGTGGCGGCCGGCTGGCCGGCTGGTTCGGCGAAACGGGTGATCCCGAGCGGTCCGCCCCGACAGTCAGGAGGCGATAGTGCAGATCGAGCGCGTGATGCTGCCCGGTATCGGCGTCGGTTACACCCTGCGCACGGTGCAGGGGCGGTGCGTCGGTGTCGTGTGTCACCGCGGCGGTCGCCGCGATCTCGTCCTCTACGCGTCCGGCGACCCGGACACCGTGGAGCGGTCGCTCGCGCTCACCGCCGCCGAGTCGCGGGAGCTCGGAGAGCTGCTGCATCCCGTGGCCACCATCGAGCACGTGCCCGACCTGGAACGCGGCGCCGGTTCGCTGACGGTGGCCGCCGTCCCGGTCACCGCCGCGTCGCCGCACGTCGGCCACTCCCTCGGCGAGGTCGTCGCGGGCGTACGCGCCGTCACCGTGGTCGCGGTGCTCTCCGGCGGAAGTACGACCACCGCGCCTGGGCCGGATCACCGCATCACCCACGGTGACGCCCTGGTCGTGGCGGGCACCTCGGAGGGCGTCGCCGCGCTGAGCCGCCGGCTGACTCCGGAAGAGCCGTGATCCCTGCCGTAGGTACCTGACACGAGATGTCAGGTACCTACGGCAGGCTGCCGGCATGACAGTGAAAGCCGACCTCGCCATGGTCAACCTCGACAGTTCCGACCCCGTCGCGCACGCCGCCTTCTACCACCAGGTTCTCGGTTGGGAGGTCACCCACAGCCAAGCCGAGTACGCCATGATCAGTGGCGGCGGCACGGCGATCGGCTTCGGGCTGGTCGAGAACTACCAGGCTCCGGCCTGGCCGGACACCACCGGCGGCAAGCGCTACCACCTCGACGTCTACGTCGACGACCTGGCGCAGGCCGAGAAGGAGTTCGTGGCCGCGGGCGCCACCAGGCCGCAGTTCCAGCCCGGCGACGGGCGGTGGGTGGTGCTCATCGACCCCATCGGACAGCCGTTCTGTATCTGCCCCCGACCGCAGAGCTGACCGTCCGGAGGCCCTTCCGCTGCGGCGCGGTGAGGGCCGCCCGATCCCGCCCGACGGCTCAGCCGCGCCGGCGGGACCGGGCGGCCCAGATGACGTACGCGGGGTCGCGGTCGAGGTTGTGCCGGTCCCGGTCGTAGCGGCGGGTGGTGCGGGGATCCGCATGCCCCATCGCGTCCTGTACGTCCTCGAGCGGCACCCCCTCGGCGCGGGCGGTGGTGGCGAACGCGTGCCGCAGCGAATGCGGGGAGAGTTTCGCCCACGCCGGGATGCCGGCCGCCCGGGCCAGCCGGCGTACCAACCGGAACACCGCGTGCCGGTCCAGCCGGCTGCCGGTCGCGGTGACCAGCAGCGGCCCGGTCAGCTCGCTCACCGGCACGCCGGCCGCGGCGGCGCGCTGCGCCAGATAGTCGTCCACCGCGTACGCGGTGCCGGGGGTCAACGCCCGGCGGCGCTGCCGGCCGCCCTTGCCGGTGAACCGCACGCTCCGGTGTCCCCGCTCCGCGCCGAGGTCTGTGACGTCGAGCGAGACCAGCTCCCCCACCCGCAGTCCGAGGTCGGCCAGCAGGGCGAGGGCGGCACGGTTACGGGCCGCCGTCGGGCCGGTCTCCGTCTCCGCCGCTGTCAGCAGCGCGTCGACCTCTTCCGGGGTCAGCCCGACCGTCGCCGAGTGGTCCCGGTCGATGCGGGGACGGTCCGCGCCGGCCACCGGGTTGGCATCGACCGCGCGCAGCCTGGCCAGGAAGTCGTACCAGCTGGACAGGGCGGAGAGCTTGCGCGCCACACTGGCCGGGGTCAGCGGCCGACCGGTACGCGCGTTGCGAGTGCTCTCCAGGTCGCGGGCGTACTCGTTGACCTGAAGAAAGCTCGCGCGCAGCGGGTTCACGTCGCGCTGGGCGCACCAGGCGAGCCAGCCGGCGATGTCCCGCCGGTAGGCGTCGCGGGTGTGTGCCGACAGTCGACGGTTGTGCAGCCAGGCCTCGGTGAACTCCGTGGGGCCGGCGGGTAGGGCGGGGCCGGCCGACGGTCGGGCCAGTGCCGGGGCCTCGGGGAGAACCATGTGAAAAAGGTTCTCAGATTCGGGTGGGTGAGCCGGTGAGGCGCGCCCGACGAGATCAATCGGCTCGCCGGATATCGTCGGGCGGTGCGTGCGAGTCGCCTGGTGTCCCTGCTGCTGTTCCTGCAGACCCGGGGTCGGATGACGGCGCAGGAACTCGCCGCCGCGCTCGAGGTGTCGGTGCGGACCGTCTACCGGGACGTGGAGGCGCTCGGCGCGTCCGGAGTGCCGGTCTACGCCGAGCGCGGACCGGCCGGCGGCTACCGGCTGCTGGACGGCTACCGCACCCGGCTCACCGGGATGACCCCGGCCGAGGTGGAAGCCCTCTTCCTGGCGGGCGTACCCGGTCCCGCGGCCGAGTTGGGCCTCGGCTCGGAACTGGCCGCCGCGGAGCTCAAGGTGCGGGCCGCGTTGCCGGCCGAACTGGCCGACCGGGGCGGGCGGATCCGCCAACGCTTCCACCTGGACGCGCCGAGCTGGTTCCGCGATCCGGAGCCCACCCCGCACCTGCCCGCGCTCGCCGAGGCGGTCTGGTCGGACCGTCGGGTCCGGGTGCGCTACCGCCGGTGGCGGGCACCGCGAGAGGTGACCCGTGTCCTCGACCCGCTCGGGCTGGTACTCAAGGCCGGCCGGTGGTATCTGGTCGCCGCCGTCGACGGTGAGGTGCGCACCTACCGGGTCGGGGCGATCCTGGACCTGGTCGCGCTCGACGACCCGGCCGACCGGCCGGACGGCTTCGACCTGGCTCGCTGCTGGCGGGAGCACGCCGACCGCTACGAGCAGGGCGTCTACCGGGCGCAGGCGCGGATCCGGATGACGGTGGCGGCGCTGGAGCAGATGCCGTTCGTCTTCCCACCGGCGATGAGCCGGGCGGCCCGGGCGGCGGCCGGCGAGCCGGACGCCGACGGCTGGCTGCTCACCACGGTCCCGATCGAGTCGGTCAAGCACGGCCACATCGAGCTGCTCAAGCTCGGCGCCGAGGTGGAGGTGCTCGACCCGCCGGAGCTGCGGGAACGGTTCACCGACACCGCACACCGACTCGCCGCGCTCTATCCGGTGCGCCAGGACTGACGGCCGCCGCACCGGATGCGGTAGCCCGCCGACGCGGATCGGTCGAGCGCTGGCCGGCGGGTACGGAGCGTGCGGGGGTCAGCGCATCGCGACGGCGGACGCGCCGGACACCGCGGCCAGCCGCTCCACTGCCGCGTGGACGATCTCGTCGTCGGGTGGCACCAGGGGTAGCCGTACCGTGGGGGCCGGGATCCGACCCTGAGCGTGCAGGACGGCCTTGACGACGGTGGGGTTCGGCGCGGCGAAGAGGGCGGCCGACAGCTCGGCCAGCCGGTGGCCAAGCTCGCGAGCCTGGTTCGTGTCCCCCCGGCGCCAGGCGTCTGCCAGTTCGACGAAGCCGGCCGTGGCCAGGTGCGCGGAGGCCAGGACTGCGCCGTGCGCGCCGAGCGCCAGCAGCGGGGATATCACGGTGTCGTCGCCGCCGAGCACCGCGAAACCGGCGGGCGGGTCGGCCAGCAGCCCTACGGTGTCGGCCTCGATCGCGCCGACGGCCAGCTTGACGCCGATGACTCCGGGCAGCGCGGCGAGTCGACGGAGCGTCTCCGGGGAGAGTTGCTGCCCGGTGCGGTACGGGACGTGGTAGACGACCAGCGGAACCGGACTGGCTGCCGCCAGCGCCGCGAAGTGGGCGACGACGCCGGGCTCGCCGGGACGGACGAACGGCGGCACCAGACTGAGCGCGGCGGTCACCTCGCGTCGTGCGCCAAGCGCGGTCACCGCCGTCGGTGTGCTGGCACCCACCAGTAGCGGGGCGTCCCGCTCCCGGCAGACGCGAGCGAGCAGGTCGACCACCGCCTCCTGCTCCTCCTGGTCGAGGGAGCCCGGCTCGGCGGTGGTGCCGAGTGCGACCAGGCCGGCCGCGCCGGCATCCAGCACCTCGTGCGCCAACCCCTCCAGCGCGGGACGGGCCACCGCCCCGGCGGCGTCGAACGGGGTGATCAGCGGTACGTACACACCGGAAAGCATCACGGAATCAGCGTCCGACACTGCGACCGTAAGGTCCAGTTCGCTTTTCTTAGCCGAACCGTAAGCTGAACTGATGCTCGACGTCCGCCGGCTTCGCCTGCTCTACGACCTGTCCCGCCTGGGCACCATCGCGGCCGTCGCGCAGGCGCACACCTACACTCCGTCGGCGGTCTCCCAGCAACTGTCCGCGTTGGAACGGGAAGCCGGTGTGGCACTGCTGGAGCGCAACGGCCGGCGGGTCACCCTCACTCCCGCCGGTCGGGTGCTGGTCGTGCACGCCGAAACGGTTCTCGCGGCACTGGAACAGGCCACGGCCGCGCTCGTCGCGGTGGCCACGGGCCTGACCGGGCCACTGCGCATCGGCGCCTTTCCCACCGCCGTCCGGACGCTGCTACCCGCGACCCTGGTCGCGCTGGGGCGGCATCCGGGGCTGGAGCTGACCGTCACCGAACTGGACCCGGTGGCGGTGCCCGACGCGCTGCGGGAGCGGCGCCTCGACGTCGGGCTGCTGCACGACTACGACGTCGTGCCGGTCGAGCCCGATCCGGCGCTGGACACGATGCCGTTGCTGGACGAGACGGTTTTCCTCGCCATTCCGGAAGCAGGTCCGCCCACCGCGCTCGCCGCCGACGAACTATCGGCCGACGCCGGATCGCCGGCCGACGGCAGCGCACTGGGCGCGGTGCGGGACGCGGCGTGGATCGTGGCGACGCCTGGCACGCTCTGCCACACGGTCACGTTGCAGGTCTGCCGCGCGGCCGGCTTCACACCTCGAGTCCGGCACCGGGCCGACGATTTCACCGCCGTGCTCGCCCTGGTCGCGGCCGGTCAGGGCGTCTCCCTCGTACCACAGCTCGCCGCCGCGCAGCCGCCCGACGGGGTCCGGCTGGTTCCGTTGCCGACGCGCCGCCGGACCCGGATCGCGTACCGGCGGGGCGCGGCGGCCCACCCGGCGGTGGCCGCGTTCGTCAACGCGATCCGTGCCGCCACCGACGAGTTCCTGACCCGCTGACCTGCGCGGTACGTCCCGGCACGTTCGCAAGGCTGGCCGGGCTCGCCCCTGCTCCAAGCGGAGCCTCGCCGGCACTTGCAGCGGCGGGACGGCCACACCGGCCGTCCCGCCGAACGCGTCGTGGTCAGGCGTTGATCTGCTTGCGGCCGTTGCCGTTCGAGACCACGGGTACCCGCCGCGGCTTCGCGCGCTCCGCCACCGGAATCCGGAGCGTGAGCACGCCATTCTCGTAGCCCGCCTCCAGGTTGTCGGCGTCGAGGGTGTCGCTGAGGAAGAGCTGCCGGGTGAAGACGCCCATGGGCCGCTCGGCGGCCACGAGTTCGACCTTGTCGTCGGTGGGCCGGCGCCGCTCGGCGCGTACGGTCAGCACGTTGCGCTCGACCGTGCAGTCGATGCTCTCCGGCTCGACGCCGGGCAGGTCGAACGCCGCGTAGAAGAAGTCGCCGTCGCGGTAGGCGTCCATGTGCATCACGGCCGGGCGGGCGGTGGTGCCGAGGAACTGCTCGGCGAGTCGGTCGATCTCACGAAACGGGTCGGTCCGCATCAACATGGTCGCTCCTCGGTTCTCCGGTCCAAGGGTTCAGGTTGAGTCCGGGTGACTCAACTTCCTGTTCTTTGATAGCGCGGTCCGTCCACATCGTCAACCGCTGTGGGCAGCAACTTCTCGAACCAGTGCTCGGCGTACCTGTCCTGCGAGTACGCCGGGATCTCCACGTACCCGTGCCGGGCGTAGAGGGCTCGCGCCTCGACCAGGTCGCTGCGGGTGTCCAGGCGGATCCGGTCCGCGCCGGCGTCACGGGCGTACGCCTCGGCCGCCGCGAGCAGCGCCGCGCCGCCGCCGCGCCCGCGCTGTTCGGGGCGTACGTAGACGCGGGTCAGCTCGGCCCAGTCCGGACGGAACCGCAGCCCGGCGCAGCCGGCCGGTCGCCCGTCACAGGCGGCCAGCAGCAGCGCTCCGGTCGGCGCCACCAGGTCACCGCTGGGCGACTCGTCCATCGCGGCCTCGACCTCGCCGGGCCGGAGGGGCCGCCGGTAGTAGCGCTCCACTATCTCCGCGAAGTACTCGCGCAGCAGGGCCGCCGCGTCGGGTTCGTCGGGGTGCAGCGGACGCACCGTCCAGGATGCGTGAATCTCGGTCGTCACGCGCCGATGGTCCCCACCCCGTCAACGGGATTTCTGGCGCGGATCCGTCCGGCCGCCTGCTCAGGACCGACGATAGACGCCCTGCTCCCGGGTGAGCAGCAGCTCGTCCACCAGGTACCGGCGCAGCGTGACATGGTCGGACCCGCCGTCGGCGCACCACGGGCGCAGAGCCTCGTTCACCGCGCTCTCCGGGTACGGGGTGCCCGGCGCGAACGATCGCTGTGCGATGTGTTCCAGGACGATGCGTCGTCGGCTGCGCTGCGCCGGCAGGCCCACCAGCACCCCGTCGCGTACGAACGTCCGCAGCACCGTCTCCTCGGGGCTGGACGCGGGGCGGGTCGGCTGCGGGGTGCGGGCCAGTTCACGCAGTCGCGCCTCGTCGACCGTGAACGCGCCACCGGCCTCGACGACCAGGCCCGCGGCGGTGAGCCGGCGAAGCGCGGTCACCACCTGCCGGGCGGGCAGGCTGGCGCGGTCGGCGATCTGGACCGTGCCGGTCGCGCCCAGCGTGATCGCCGCGAACACGCGTCGGCGTACGTCATCGGCGAGGGCTCCGGCGAGAGCGTGTGCCGTCATGCCGTCACCCTGCCAGTGGCGGTACGCGCCCCGCCACGCGATTTCCGGCGCCCTGGTCAGCCGGCCGGCTGCTCGGCGACGAGCAGGACGCGGCGCAGCAGGTCGGACAGCATCCGCCGCTCGTCGGGGTCGAGCGCGGCGAGCAGCCGTCGTTCCTCGGCGCCCCGGACGTCCAACGCCCCCCGCCAGGCCGCACGCCCGGCGTCGGTGAGCGCCACGTCCACCCGCCGCCGGTCCGTGCGGGACGGGATCCGCTCGACGAAGCCGCGCCGTTCCAGCGAGTCCACCCGCGCGGTGATCGAGGCCGGCGCGACACCGAGGTCCTCCGCGAGCGCGGAGGGAGCGGCCCGTCCCTGGCGACCGGCGAGCGCGTGCAGGGTCTCGTACTCGTGCGCCGGCAGGTCCACATCGGCGAGCGCGCGCTCCTTCACGGTGCGCAGGTGCCGCGTCAGCAGCTGCATCCGCGTGACCGCGCCCTCGATGTCCGGGTCGAGGTCGGGCAGTACGGGTTGCCAGCGCTCCACGTGCCGGTCGGCGCGGTCGGGCATCGTCATGCCACGACGATACTACGGCGACAAAATATTCATTGCCGAAAGGTTCGATGCCGAAGTATCTTGCGTCGGTGACCCACCCTCTGCGCCTGCGCGCCTTCCGGCTGCTGTTCGTCGGCCGCACCATCTCCGCCGTCGGCGACGCCGTGGTCCCCGCCGCGCTCGCCCTCGCCGTGCTCCGCGCCACCGGCTCGACCAGCGCCCTGGCCCTGGTCCTCGCGGCGGCGATGGTCCCCCGGCTGCTCCTGCTCCCCGTCGGCGGCGTCGCGGCCGACCGGTTCGACGCCCGGCGGGTCGCCATCCTCGCCGACCTCGCCCGGTGCGCCTCCCAACTCGTGGTCGGCGTCGAGCTGCTCGGCGGTGATCCGTCGCTGGCCCACATCACCATCGCGTCGGCCGTCGGCGGCACCGCTGCGGCGTTCGCCCTGCCCACCGGGTCGCCGCTGGTCGCCGGCACCGTCGACGCGGCACACCGGCAACGGGCCAACGCCCTGCTCGGCGCGACCGCCAACGCCAGCCGGCTCGCCGGCCCGGCACTCGCCGGTGCCCTCATCTGGGCCGCCGGCCCAGGCTGGGCGTTCGTCCTCGACGCCGCCTCCTTCGCGGTCAGCGCCACCCTGCTCTCGGTCATCGCGGTACGGCACGTGCCGCAGCCCGAGCGGCGGTCGCTGACCGCCGATCTGCTGCACGGCTGGCGCGAAGTCCGCTCCCGGACCTGGTTCTGGACCAGCCTGCTCGGGCACGGGACCTGGAACGGCGCGGCAGCGGTGCTGACCACCCTCGGTCCGGCCGTCGCCATCGACCGCCTCGGTGGCGAAGGTGTCTGGCTGCTGATGCTCCAGGCCGGCGCGGTCGGCATGCTCACCGGATCCCTGGTCGCCGGCCGGCTCCGCCCTCGCCGTCCCGTGCTGATGGCCAACCTCGCCCTGGCCAGCTACGCCGCGCCGCTGATCCTGCTCGCCGTCGCCGCGCCGGCACCCGCCGTCATCGTCGCGTACGGGATCGCGCTGGCCGCCCTCGGCTACCTCAACCCGGTGTGGGAGACCGTGGTCCAGAGCGCCTTCCCCCCGCACGTGCTGGCCCGCGTCACCTCGTACGACTGGCTGGTGTCACTCGGCGCGATGCCGCTCGGCTACGCCCTCGCACCGCTGGCCGCCCGCGCCTGGGGTGAACCGGTGCCGCTGGCTGTCGCCGGTGTGCTGGTCCTCGCCGCCTGCGCCGGCACCGCGCTGGTACCCGGCGTGCGCCGGCTGAGCTGGCCCGCGCCGACCCCACCGGCACCGGCTCCCGTCCCCGCATCATGATCCACGACGCCGGCCCGTGGCCGATCCGTTACCACACACGCCGAAGTCGGGACCCCGCTCGGCGGCGCGGACCGCCATGATATGGACGTGGCCGAATCCGTCACCGAGCTGGGCCGCTCACGCGGCGACGACCCAGCCACGGCCGGCGGCCCACCCGCCCCCGGTCCCCGCGCCCGCGGGCCGTGGCTGATCGCCGCAGCGGTGACCGCCCTGTTGCTGCTGCTCGCCAACCGCTATGGCTACCACCGCGACGAGCTCTACTTCCTGCTGTGCGGACGGCACCTCGACTGGGGATACGTCGACCAGGGCCCGCTGGTGCCCGCCCTCGCCCGGCTGGTCGACACGCTCGCGCCGGGCAACCTGGTGGCGCTACGCACTCCGTCCGCGCTGATCGGGGGCGGCTGCGTCCTGATCGTCGCCGCGATCACCCGCGAACTCGGCGCCGGGCGGGGCGCCCAGACGTTCGCGGCGTTCCTCGCCGGCACCTCCGGCCTGGTCTTCGCCAGCGGGCACCTGCTCAGCACCACCACCGTCGACATGCTCGTCTGGCTGGTCGTGGCGTTGTTCGCCGCCCGGATGCTGCGCGCCGGCGACTCTCGCTGGGCAATCGCCATCGGGCTGGCCCTCGGCGTCGGCATGCTCAACAAGCTGCTGCCCGCGCTGCTCGCCGTCGGGCTCGTCGCCGCAGTGGCCATCGCCGGCCCACGTCGGCTGCTGCGCGACCGCTGGGTGCTCGCCGCCGCCGGCGTCGCCGTGCTGCTCGCCGCGCCCACGCTGATCTGGCAGGCCGCGCACGGCTTCCCGCAGCTCTCCGTGGCCGCCGCCATCTCCGACGGCGACAGCTCCTACAGCGGGCGGGTCGACGCCTTCACACTCCAGTTCGTCATCATCAGCCCGTACGCCGTGCCGATCTGGATCGCCGGGCTCGTCGCCCTGCTGCGTCGACCGGCGTGGCGGGCGTACCGGGCGCTGGCCTGGGCCTGGCTGGTGGTGGTCGCCGTCGTGCTGCTCGCCGGCGGCAAGGGCTACTACGACGCGCCGTTGCTGCTGGTGCTCGCCGCCGCCGGGGCCGTGCTCACCGTCGCCTGGGCCGGCCGCGGCGCGACCACGCTGAAGCGCGGGCTACTGATCGTCGGCGCGCTGCTGTTCGTCGCCCCCAACGGGGTGCTGCTGCTGCCCACCCTGCCCGCCGACCGGCTGCCCGGCTTCGTGACGGCCGTGAACTACGACGCCGGCGAGACGATCGGCTGGCCGGAGTTCGCCGACTCCGTCGCCGCCGTGCACGGGGCACTGCCCGATTCGCAGCGACAGCGGGCCGTCATCCTCACCGCGAACTACGGCGAGGCCGGCGCGGTCGCCCGCTACGGCCCGTCCCGCGGACTGCCGGCGGCCTACTCCGGCCACAACAGCCTGGCCGACTTCGGCCAGCCGCCCGCCGATGCCGACGTGGTGATCGCCGTCGGCTGGGAACGCCCCGACCAACTGCGCGCCTGGCTCGCCGACGTCACGCTCGCCGGCCGGGTCGACCAGCGCGTCGAGGTCGACAACGACGAGAACGGCGGCCCCATCTGGCTCTGCACCGGGCTGCGGCGACCGTGGGCGGAGATCTGGCGGACCGACGTACGCCACGCCGGCTGACCGCGCGCCGTCGCGCACCCGGCGGCCCCACGGCACGCCGCCAGGCCTGCGGCGGCAAGCCCGGACACGCCGTGCTCGTCGGGGAATCGTCGAACCGGGGACGGCCCCGTCCAACTGCGTCGATAATTCGTGTCGAGGTGCGGCCGTACGGCGGCGGGTCGCCCGGTGGCCGAGCACGGCACCCGCTGGGCTCCGCGATCCGGGCGCGACGGGGCAGGAGGCCGGGATGACGACCGGAGACGGCGCCAGCCTGGTGCGCCGCCCGGACGCGTCGAACCGCGCCACCCTGCTGGAGCTGCTCTTCGACGTGGTCTTCGTGGCCGCCATCGCGCTCGTCTCGATGATCACCGCCCAGAACGGATCCTGGACCGACACCGGACACACGCTGCTGCTGTTCATGGCGATCTGGTGGACGTGGTCGATCACCTCGGTCACCACCGACTTCTACGACCCGGAGCAGCGCCCCATCCAAGTCGTGATCATGGTGACCGCGCTCGGGGCCGTGGGGACGGCCGCCACACTGCCGAGAGCCGCCGAAGCGCACTCGCTGATCTTCGCCGTCGCGTACGTGGCGCCACACGTGCTCCGCGGCGTCATCCTGGTCAGCGCCTTGCACCGGCACCGGCACAAGGCCCAGGAGCGCGCCGCCCGGTTCCTCTTCTGGTTCGCGGTCTCCGCGATCCTCTGGCTCCTCGGGGCGATGCTGCCCGGCAAGCCGCACTGGTGGTTGTGGACCGCCGCCGTGGCCATCGAGTACGTGTCGACCGCAGTGCGCTTCCCGACGCCATGGCTGGGCCGGGTGCCGGTCGACCAGTACGAGAAGGTGACCGAGCACCTGGGCGAGCGGTACCAGCAGTTCGTCATCCTGGCCCTCGGCGACATCATCCTCGTGCCCACGCTGAAGATCAGCGCCTCGGACTTCGCCGCGCCGCGGTTGGCCGGATTCGTGACGGCCTTCATCACGATGCTGCTGCTCTGGCAGCTCTACGTGTACCGGTCCGGTTCGATCCTCACGCTGACCAAACGCCAACGCGGCCGGGCCGCCCGGCTGGCCCCGTACACCCATCTGGTGATGCTGATCGGCGTGGTCTGCGTCGCCGCCGGCGCCGACCGGGTCATCCACCAGCCGACCGGGGAGACGCCGCTGCGCGAGGTGGTACTCATGCTGGGTGGCCCCGCGTTGTTCCTTCTCGGGCGGGCCATCTTCACCTACCGGCTCGATGCGGGCGTGCCGTGGCACCGGCTCGCCTGGCTGCCGGTGCTGGGCGTCATGGTGCCGTGGGCGCCCAGCTGGCCGTCGGTGCTGGTCACCGCCGCGGCGGCGCTGGTGCTGGCCGCCGCGGTGGCCAGCGACATCCTTCGTGATCGGTGGCGGCAGAAGGCTCAGTCCGGAGAATGAGCCTGCTGCCGCCACGGCGATGCCGGTGGCTCAGCCCGTGGGCAGTTCGCGGCCGCGCTGCTGCACGCCCGGCCGGCCGTACGGGTAGTCGCCGACCGGCGGGTCGCTGGCCTCGTCCAACAGGCGGATCTGCTCGGCGTCGAGGGTCAGATCGGCGGCGGTGAGGTTGTCGTCCAACTGTTCGGTGGTCCGCGCTCCGAGGATCACCGACGTGACCGCCGGCCGCGCCGCCAACCAGGCCAGCGCCACGGCCGACATGGAGGCGCCCAGGTCGTCGGCGACCTGCCGCACCGCGTCGAGCACCCGCCAGGTCCGTTCCTGGGCGTTACGGCCCGCGTACGCCTCGACGCCGCGCTCAGGGTTCTCACCGAGACGGGTGGCGCCGGTCGGCGGGGTGTCCCGGCGGTACTTGCCGGACAGCCAGCCGCCACCGAGCGGGGACCACGGCAGGATGCCGATGCCCTCGTTCTCGCAGACCGGCACCAGCTCGAACTCGATCTCCCGAGCCAGCAGGTTGTACTGCGGCTGCAGCGTCACGATCGGCGCGAGGCCGAGATGCTGGGTGAGCAGTGCGGCCTTCTGCAGCTGCCAACCGGTGAAGTTGCTGACCCCGGCGTAACGGATCTTGCCTGCGCTGATCGCATCGTCGAAGAACCGCAGCGTCTCCGGCAGCGGAGTCAGCGGATCCCAGGCGTGGGCCTGGTAGAGGTCGATGGCCTCGATGCCGAGCCGTCGCAGGCTCGCGTCCAGGGCGCGGGTCAGGTGCACCCGGGACAGGCCGGCGTCGTTCGCTCCCGGACCCATCGGGAAGCGCCCCTTGGTGGCGATCACCATCCGGTCGCGCATGCCGGGCCGGGCCTGCAGCCATCGTCCGACGATCTCCTCGGAGACGCCGCGGGAGTACACGTCGGCGGTGTCGATGAAGGTGCCGCCGGCCTCGGCGAACCGGTCGAGCTGGGCGAAGCTGCCCTCCTCGTCGGTCTCCGCGCCGAACGTCATCGTGCCGAGGCAGAGGGTCGACACCACCGTGCCGGTGGCGCCCAGGGTCCGGTAGCGCATGGCCATCCTTCCGGTCGGGGAACAAAGCTGATCTTCGCACCGGCCCTCGCGCGCCCGGGCTGCGGGGGGATCCGGAGCTCGGGCGACACCTGTCGTACGTGCGCGTGCAGCTCCTGCCGGCCCTGGCCGGCAGCTCGGCCCGGCCGCCGGGCCCGAGCAGCCGCGTCGATGCGACCGTGCGGTCCGACGCGGGATACGGCAGAGTGTCGCGCGAGGCGGGGGACACGGCCGAGGCGGGGAGGAGCGACCGTGCAGGGTCCGACCGGGGTGGTCTTTCCCGCTGTCGAGGGCAGGCGCAGCACGACCGCGCTCGGCCGGGCGGTCGTGGTCGACGCGCTGCGCGCCGTCGATCCGGTCGGCGCCCGGTCGGCCGAGCACGAGACGGACTGGCGGCACGGGTACCTCGGCCACTTCCGCCGGCTGCTGGAGGCGAGCCTGCTCTCCCCCGACGCCGCGGTCACCATCGCCCGCGCCGGGCTCGCCTCCCTGCACGCCCGGATGGCGGTGATCGGCGACGACGGCCATGAGATCGGGCTCGACGAGGTCTTCTCGACACCGGGCGGGCACCCGCCGTTGGACACGGCCACCGTCACCGGTGACGGCCCGGTCGAGCGGGAACTCTCGCTGCCGTACCGGGGCCGACGCCTGCGCGGCGACGACCTGCGACGCCGTCTCGACGCGTGGGTAGCCGCCGGCGTCGTCGAACCCTCGTGCGCCGACGCCGTGGGCACGGTGATCGACAACCCCGACTGGCTGGACCTGCGTGACAAGCGGATCGTCGTGCTCGGCGCGGGCGCCGAGATGGGCCCCCTGACCTCCGTGCTGCGGTGGGGCGGCGAGGTGATGGCGGTCGACCTGCCCCGGCCGGAGATCTGGCGACGCCTGCTGAACACCGCCCGCCGCTACGGCGGCCGCCTGCACCTGCCACTGCCCGCCGGCAGCCCCACGGACGACGACCGGACACTTGCCGCGCACGCGGGCGCCGACCTGCTGCACCGCCTGTCGCAGGTGGCCGAGTGGCTGCACCGCGTCGACGGCCCGCTCGTGCTGGGCAACTACGTGTATGCCGACGGGGCCACGAACGTGCGGGTCGCGGTGGCGGTCGACGCGCTCAGCCGACACCTTCGGCAGCGCCGACCCGACACGGCTCTCGCGTTCCTCGCCACCCCCACCGACGTCTTCGCCGTCCCGGCCGACGCGGTGCGCCACGCGGACGAGGCGTACGCCGGCCGTGGCACCGCCCATCGCGCGGTGCGGCTGCTCTCCGCCGGTCGGCTCCTGCGCCGCAACTACGCGCCCGACGCCGACCCGGGCATCAACGACAGCCTGGTGCCGCAGCAGGGACCCAACTACGCGCTGGCCAAGCGGTTGCAGCGGTGGCGGGCCACTGTCGCGCGGGAGGCGGGCGCAACGGTGTCGTTCAACGTCGCGCCGCCCACCCGGACCCGCTCGGTGCTGCGTAACCGGGCGCTCGCGGCCGCGTACGCCGGGGCGCACCGGTTCGGCATCGAGGTGTTCGAACCGGCGACCAGCAACACCCTGATGGCCGCGTTGCTCGTGCACAACCTCCGCAACGGCGTCCCGGCGTCCGCGCATCCGTGGCAGGACGAGGCGTACGCCGCGGCGCATGGCGGGTTGTGGCGAGTGCCGTACGCCCCGCGCAGCGCGCTCGGGCTCGCCGTACTGCTCGGCCTCGGCGGGGCCCGCTCCTGAGTCTGGTGGTACGCGCTGGCCCCAGGTCATATGGTGGCGCCGCTACGGCTACGCCGGGCGGTGATCACGAAGGTGACTCGATTGTGATCAGCACCATCGTGAGGCCGCAGCCGCAGGAGCTGCCGCAGCCGCAGGAGCTACGGTCCCGGACCAAGGTCCGGCAGATACAGGTTTTCGGGGAGAGGGTCTCGTGCCGCACTGACCCGTGCGGGCAGCGGCGTCCTGCGGGTGCCGGTGCGGGCGCTGCCGCTGAGCCGAACCGCCGCCCCGCATCGCATCGTGGTGCCGGCCTCTCCGCAGCTCACGGTGTCGACGTCACCGGAAGCCGGCTCTCGCTGCCCAGCGGATGCGTCCCGTCGGCGCGCTCACCGCGTTCCATTTCCGGCACTTGAGAAAAGGAGTCAGTCACATGCCACTGAAACTTGGCGTCAGCCTTCCGCAAGATTCCCGGTACGACTTGACGACGGACGTCGTGAAGTTCGCGCGGGCCGCCGAAGAGATCGGGTACGACAGCCTCTGGGTGTACGAGCGTGTGCTCATGCCCGTCGACCAGAGAGGTCCCCATGGTCTGTACAACGTTCCTGATCTGCCCTGGCCGGACGTCTATTCGTCCACCGGCGAGCCACTGATCACTTTGGCGATGGCTGCTGCTGTCACCGAGCGGATCGAGCTGGGCACGGGTGTCCTCGTTCCGCCGCTGCGCACGCCGTTGCAGCTGGCCCGATCCCTGGCGACGCTGGATCACCAGTCGGGTGGCCGAGTCGTCGCCGGCCTTGGCGTCGGCTGGTCGATCGACGAGTTCGCCGCGGCCGCGCCACGGCCGTACTCCGAGCGCGGCGCGGCTCTCGACGAGTTCCTGGATGTGGCCTCGGCGGCGTGGGGCCCGGATCCGGTGTCGTTCGGCAACGACCGCTACCGCATCGCCCCGGCGATGGTGAAACCGAAGCCGGCTCGCCGGATTCCGATCTATTTGGGCGGTATCGGTCCGGCCGCGCTGCGCCGCATCGCCCGCCGCGGCACCGGATGGCTGCCCACCGGCGTCCCACCTGAAATGGTCGTGGCGCAGCTCGCGCAGCTACGTGAAATGGCAGCCGAGGCGGGACGGGACCCGGCCGAGATCAACTGCATCTACCAGGTGCTCGTGCAGGACCTGTCCGAGGTGCCGGCGGCGGGCCGCCAGCCCTTCGCCGGTAGCCCGAAGCAGTTGGTCGAGGACTTGGCCGTCCTGGCTGAGGGCGGTGTGCACCACGTCTACGTCACCGCGACGATGGCCAGCAAAGACGTCAACGAACTGATCGACAACAGCGCCGCGATCCACGAGGCGGTGCGTGGCGCAGGACTGTGACTGAGCCATTTCGCGTCCTGCGTCGCGGGTGGTTTCGACGTGACGCAGGACGAGGATGGCTTCGACGATCACGGTGGCTCGGCGTGGGCGGCAGCGCAGCTTGACCAAGGCGCCGCCACCCGTCAGGGTGCGTCAGACGTGCTGGGCGCCGACGACGGAGAGCAGCCGCAGCTTCTCGTCGCTGGCCGAACCGGGCACGGCGGTGAACACCAGCAGTGTCTGCGACTGGTCCGGATCCACCAGGATCTGGCAGTGCAGCTCCAGCGCGCCGACCTCCGGATGCTGGAAGCGTTTCGGTGGGCACATGGCACCCGGGACGGGATGCTCGCGCCACAGTCGTGCGAACTCCGGGCTCTCGGCCAGCAACGCGTCGGCGATCTCCGCCGCGCGCGAACCTCGTCCGTCCCGGGTGTACGCGGCGTGCAGGTGCGCGGCGAGCAGGCGGCTGTGCGTCGCGTGGGTTTCGGCCGGGTACAGCTGCCGCGTGGCCGGATCGGCGAACCAGCGGTGGTGCAGGCTGCGGGCCAGCCCGGTGTGCCGGGTCTCGTCGCCGAGCAACGCCACGGCGGGGGGCGTCTGCGCCAGCGTCTCGCCGAGATGGTTCACCACCATGGCGGGGGTGTCCTGAAGCCGGTCGAGGATCCGCATCATCCCCGGATTGACGTGGTCGGCCCGGACGGTGCGGTGCGGCACGGCATGCCCACCGAGCTGGAACAGGTGGTCCCGCTCCGCCAGCGACAGCCGCAGCCCGCGAGCCAGGGCGGCGAGCATCTGCTCGGAGGGCTGCGGGCCGCGCTGCTGCTCCAGCCGGCTGTAGTAGTCGGTCGACATCCCGCTGAGCGAGGCGACTTCCTCGCGCCGCAGGCCCCCGGTACGCCGGCGCGGGCCCCGGGGCAGGCCTACGTCCTCCGGCTGGAGCGCCTCCCGCCGGGTACGCAGGAAGTGGGCGAGTTGAGCGCGGTCCACGGTGTCTCCCCCTTCCGCCCGACGTCCGCAACTGGTGACAACCAGTGGGACCCTGTGCGCTGTTCCGTAATGTGGCCAACGGTGACGCGCCCGGCCCAGCGCATCCAGGGTCAATCGGTCCCTGGATGCGCGCGGCCGTCACATTCGTCGTCGGTCTCCCCAGAAGCATCACCAGTCACGCCGAGGCGTGTGGCGTTCAGCGGTTGGGCCGGCAACGACCAGGCCCCCTCGCCGTCCGGGCCACGTCGGCCGTGGTCCACCGCCGGGCCGAAATCGCCGGGGCAACCGCGGGCGGCCTCGACCGACCGTACGGCCGGGCCGCCCGCGGCGGCGGTCAACGCTGGATCGACTTGATCTCCAGGAACTCCTCGAGGCCGAAGCGGCCGAACTCGCGGCCGTTGCCGGACTGCTTGTAGCCGCCGAACGGGGCCAACGCGTTCCAGTGGCCGGCGTTGACGTCGACCTGCCCGACGCGCAGCCGCCGAGCGACCGCGAGAGCGTGCTCGGGGGCGCCGAACACGCCGCTGGTCAGGCCGTACTGGGTGCCGTTGGCGATCGCGACGGCCTCCTCCTCGTCCGCGTAAGGGCTGATCGTCAGCACCGGGCCGAAGATCTCCTCCTGGGCGATCGCGGAGTCCGGGTCGACGTCGGCGAAGATCGTCGGCCGGACGTAGGCGCCCGTCGTCAGGCCATCGGGCCGGCCAGGGCCACCGAACACCAGCCGCGCCCCGTCGGCGATGCCCCGCTCGATGTACCCGTTCACCTTCACCCGATGCGCCTCGGACGCCATCGGGCCGATCCGGGTCGCCTCGTCGGTCGGATCACCCACCGTGTACTGCCGGGCCGCCTCGACAGCCAGCGCGACGACCTCGTCCTGGCGGGCCGCCGGCACCAGCATCCGTGGCCACGCGCCGCAGACCTGCCCGCCGTTGCTGAACGCCATCATCAGGCCCTTGTGCACCGCCTCCGGCAGATCCGCGTCGTCGAGAATGATGTTCGCGCCCTTGCCGCCCAACTCGAGCGCGACCCGCTTGACGGTCTCGGAAGCCACCGCGGAGATACGCCGTCCGGCCCGGGTGGAGCCGGTGAAGGAGATCATGTCGATGCCCGGGTGGGCCGAAATCGCCTCTCCGACGACCGGGCCGGTGCCGTACACGACGTTGAACACGCCTGCGGGTACGCCCGCGTCGGCGGCGACCTCGGCGAGGATCAGCGCGGTCAGCGGGGCGTTCTCGGACGGCTTGAAGACCATCGTGTTCCCGGCCAGCAGCGCCGGGGCGAGCTTCGACACGACCTGCTGGAGCGGGAAGTTCCACGGGGTGATCGCGCCGACCACGCCGATCGGCTCACGGACGATCAGCGAGTTGCCGATCTCCTCGGTCCACGGGAACTCGCCGGCGAGGCTCGCGATGGATTCGATCACCGCCGCCGGGAAACCGACCTGGGCGGTCCGGGACAGGGAGATCGGGGCGCCCATCTCGGCGGTGATCGCTGCGGCGATCTCCTCCTGCCGCGCGGCGAGCCCCGCGGCCAGGCGGCGCAGTACCTCCGCGCGCTCCTGCGGGGTGGTGGCCGCCCAGCCGGGGAGGGCGGTCCGGGCGGCGGCGACGGCGCGGTCGACGTCGGCGGCGGTGCCGGCCGGCGTGTGGGCGACGGTCTCGCCGGTGGCCGGGTTGACGACGGGAATGGTGCCGGCCGAGCCGGCGACGATCTCGCCGCCGATCCAGTGGCCGGTGACGAGGTGAGTCGTAGTGGTCATGAACCGACCGTGGCACCGGCCGGGTACCCCAACCAGGTGCGGTTCATCCGGGACTCGGCGATCCCTGGCTGGGCGGCACGCACCCCACCGGATCTCGCGGCGGACGAGGGAGTTCCGGGCGCCGGGAAACCCCTGACTGCCAGGGTCCCGAGTCGCCTCAAGCCGTCGGTACGCCGGCCTGAGGCGGGTCTGCGGGTAGCCGCCGGACGCGCAGCACGCAGGTCAGCATCGGGAGGGTGAACTCGCCGTCCGCGGTCTCCGGTCTGCTCGCCAGGAAGGTGCGGATCCGGCCGAGCGTGGCCTCCCGTACCGGGTCCGGCATGACCAGCATCCCCGCTCTCGTGGCGAGTGTCGCCACCAGAGAGTCGGCGGTGCGGCGCTGCCCGTGCGGGAATCCGGCCTGCTCCGGTGAGCCGAACCGGGCGGACCCGCCGGCCTTCGGCAGATGCGCGCGGGCCGTCTCGGCGCGCCAACTGGTGGGCGTGTCACGCGGGCCGATGGCCGCGCTGCCGCTCACCCGCGCCAGCCCGGCGATCCAGTCGACTCGGTCGTCCATGACGTTCCACAAGCCGGACAGGATGCCGCCGGGTACCAGGACCCTGGCTATCTCGGGCCCCGCCACGGCCATGTCGAACCAGTGCATGGCGTTGCCGGCCAGCACGGCATCGACGGACGCGTCCGGCAGCGGTATCGCTTCGGCGCTACCCGGCAGGGCACGGACGTCCGGGAGTACGCGGTGCAGCTCGGCCAGCATCGCCGGGTCGGGTTCGACCGCGGTGACGTCGGCGCCGACCGCAACCAGCGTGGCGGTGAGCTTGCCGGTTCCGGCGCCGAGGTCGAGCACCCGCAAGCCGGGCGCGGGCTCCAGCGCCCAGCGAACCGCGGCCTGGGCGTAATCCGGGCGGTGTTCGGCGTACGCGGTCGCCGCCGCGCCGAACGACGAGGCGTGCAGGAGAATTTCGTCCTGTTCCACGCGACCAACCTATCGGCAGCACGCGCAGCTGGTCGACAGGCGTCGATGGCCGTGCCCCCTACCAGCTGCCCACGAATCATGACCCCATCGCCGATCATGCTGGCCGACCGCTTCCTGCTCACGTCGCACCGGATCGACCGGAGTCGACACGGTTGTCTTCACCGGGCCGCGGGCGGACTACGCGTCACCTCAGCCGTAGATCGCCGTTCGAGGTCAGGGACAGACGCGGACCGGCCCGGACGGAAGCGCCCAGAAGTTGCAAGCGAGGGGATCGCGGCCTCGGTGAGGCGTTGACCAGGCTGCTTGATCGGGTTCGGGGTGGGCACCTTGGTGCCCACCCCGAACCCGGTGGTGGCCCGCCGGCCTGTTGCGGCCCGTCTCCGAACCGTTCCCGCGTATGGACCTACTCGACCCGGAGCAGCCCGGTCAGGCCCGGATACCCGGCCGGACCTCCGCTGCTACAGCTCCATCGGAGCTCAGTGCTCGTCGCTCCGCCCTGCCGGAACCGCCGGTCCCACCTGGATGGTCTTCGAAGTGGTGATCGGCGCGAGCGAGGTGTCGTCGGTGTACTGCCGCATCGAGTCGCTCGTCACGGTGACCGTCACCGAACCGGGGCGCAGCGCCGTCAGCGTCCGCGTCTGCGGGTCGAGGATCGCGGCCTTGCCGGCACGGCGGGCCTCCACGATGGCCGCGGCGCCGCTGCCGATCGCGAGGTTCGACGATCCGCTCCAGTGCACGGACATCGGGTACTGCAGCGGCACCACCCGGGTGCCGGTGGACACCCCCTGAGGCTGAACGATGCTGCCGCTGAGCTGCGCCGTCTTGTTCAGGTCGAGCTTTTCCGGTGCGTTCAGCGTGACCGACTGCGCGAAGGCCCGCACGTCCGCCTCCAGCCACTGCTGGTCCGCGTTGCGGTCGCTGTTCACCGACCAGTTCACCCAGCCGGTGAAGCCGCCCCGGTCCGGCGTGCCGTAAGGGTCCTTGCCTGACGACGGCAGCACGACGTAGGGAACGCCTTCGACGCGGTGGACGCTCGCGACCTGGGCGTGGGAGCCGAACATCACGGCGCCCTTGCCGGAATCGTCGCGGAAGTCGGTCAGCAGCTTCTCGACCAGCTGCACCTCGTCGCGGTCACCGAGCTGGCTGGACTTCGTCTCGGCCGGGTCGTCCACCGGGTGGTGGGCGGCCACGACGACGTTGTGCACCGACGGGTCGCGCTCGGCCTCGTCGAGCGCCTTCTGCATCATCGGCAGCTGATCCCAAGCCGTGCCGCGGAGCGTGCCCAGCGAGCTGGCCAGCAGGATGAACCGGGTGCCCTTGTGGTCGAACGTCCGGTACGGCTGTCCGAACTCGGCCTTGAACGCCGACAGATCCGACTGGGTGTTGTTGAGCCCGTACGACTCGTGGTTGCCGGGGACGTAGTAGCAGGGCAGCTTCCCAGTGCGCGGGTCGGGCGTGCTGTTCTCAGCCGGCTCCTGGCCGACCGGAATCAGATCGCACCCCGCATCGGTCAGCACCTGCCGGGCCAACGCGAGATCCTGCGGCAGACCGCGGTCGGTGATGTCACCGTTGAGGATCACCAGGTCCGGCTTGGCCTGCCGGATCCGCCGCAGGGCGGCCGTCGCGACCTGGGTCAGGTTCGGGTTGTCCGCGGTGAACTGCACATCCGACAGCGACGCGAAGTTCCAGGTGCCGGCGCCGTGCTCCAACGAGCCGTCGGGCGACACGAGCCGGTCCGCCCGCAGTGCGGGCTGCGCCGGAAGCTCGACCGAGGTCGGGACATCGGCCTCGATCCGGTTGAGGATGAACGTGCCCGCGTGCTGCTCGGCCGTGTTGGTGTTGATTCCCTGGAAGCCTGAGATCGAGATGGGGAACGCCGTGCCGGCGGGCAGCGTGAACGTCGCGTACTGCCAGTCGTCGCTGGCCACCAGCGCGGTTCCGTAGACGCCCGTGCCCTTGCCGTTGGCGTCCGAGTAACCCAGGTAGGTCAAGCCACTCGGCACGGCGATGCTCGACTTGATCCGCAGCCGTACGCGCAGCGGCTGACCCGGCACCGTCACCCGGCTGGCGACGGAGGCCGCGGCGATCCCGACGTTGCGCATCGCGGCGAAGTCGATCCGCAGGCCGTCAGGGTCCTTCGAGAACGTGGTCGCCGCGGTGCTGTTGTTGCGCCACCGGGCGAGCACGTCGTCGCTGAAGTCGTACGCCGAGACCGTCTGCACGCCGACCGTGATCGGCAGCTGCACCGACCTACCCGAGACGGACATGGTCAGGATCGTGCCGGCGGCCTTCAGCGGAGTGACCTTCAGCTTGCCGGCGAACGGCTGGACGTCGACGACGCTGTGGTCGTAGTCCAGCGTGAGGTCGGTCGGGTCGATCGGCGCGGTGTAGCCCTGGTCGTCGCGGCCGGTGACGCTCACCGTGACCGCAGCCTCGGGCGTCGTGTCGGCGATGGAGAGGCGACTGGCCGACAGCTCCACGCTGTCGAGCTTGCCGAGCACGTCGACCTTCATCAGGGCGCCCGTGTGCCCGACGCCGGCGGTGACCGAAACGGCGCCCGACGCGCGCGCGGGGGCCGCCAGCACGCCGGACTTCACGGACGCGCCACGGGAGTTCCAGCGGACCGACTCCGGATCCACCGCGACGGGCGCCTCGTGGTCGTCGACGCCCTGCGCGACCAGGGCACGGTGCAGCCCCGGGAAGACCTTCACGCCGCCGTCGCTGGACGTCCCGCCCTCGGCCGGTTTGATCACGAGCTGGTGCAGCTTGCCGTCACCCGGTGCGACGAACACGCCGACGCCGTTCGGGTCGTTGCGCTCGTGGCCGTCGGACGGCACGTTGCGTACGGTCGCCTCGGTCGCGCCCAGCGCGCGGGCGACCATCGTCGTGGAGCCGCCGCCGTCGAGGTTGACCGCCGTCTCGACACCCAGAGCGGCGAGGTCGCGGGCCTCCTTGTCGATGCCGACACCACCCTTGCCGGTGCCGCCTGGACCATCCCAGGTGGCGAGGATCAGGGTACGGCCGCCGTCCTTGAAACCGAGCGCGGTGCGTGGCGCGATCGAGGTGTCCAGGCCGGGCGCGACCTTGCCGCCGGAGACGATCGTCCCGCCGTTGCCGAGCGCGAACTTCATCTTCTTGGTCACGTCGTTCGACAGCGAGTACTTCAGCGTGACCGGGTCGCCCGGGTGCAGTTCGCGCAACGCCGTCGCCGCAGCGTCGCGACCGACGAGAGCGAAGCCGTCCTCCGGAATCGCGCCCGAGCCGGCCGGCCCGTTCGGCGCGACGGAGACGACCTTGCCGCCGGAGACGACCACCTCGGCAATCCGGCTGGCGTCGACTCCGCTGAGCCCCCGGTTGCGGCTGTAGGTTCCCCACGCGGCGGTGAAGGCGATCAGGCCGTCGGCGGGTACGCCAGCGCCGTTGGCGGCATTGATCGACAGCACCTTGTGATCCGCGCCGGCGAAGTTCGCGGTCGAGTCGACCGTGAGGTCGACGAGCTGGGCGATGCCGTCCTGGCTGACGCCGACGTGCTGGCGTCCGCCGATGTCCGCTGTCTTGACCAGTTGGCCGTTCTGGATCTCTCCACCGAGCGCCGCGTTGCTGCCGCCGATGTCGAAGAACTCACCGTTGACACCGGCCACGGCCCCTGCCTTGTTGGCCGCGACGCTCAACGGACCGCCCGACGCGACCGGGCCGGAGGTCAGCAGGTCCGTGCTGACCGCGTGGTTCGACAGGTCCACGGTCAGGAACTGCGCGTCGTACCAACCGCGCTGGTCCAGCGCCTTGACGTGTTGAAGACCGATACCCGGACCGATCTTCTCATTCGTGTTGACCAACGGCAGACCGCCGGTGACGGGTGCGTCAGGCTGAGGCGGATTGGCCGCCGCGGCCGCCGGAAACGCCATCAGCGTGACCGCGGCTGCGAGTACGCCCACCAGTGGTGTGATCGTTCTGGCGTTTGGGGTTTTCGATTTCACTGCGATCCTTAACTTGGAGCGGCAGCAGGCGATGAAGTGCCCGCTCCGCCCCAATGGAGTCGGGGACCGCGCAACCTTAATGATCTTGGACGAACCCCAGGTGAACCGGCCCTGACCAGGCCTTGAATGCCCAGCGAGGGAGCGCACGCCCCAATCCTGCTCCGGTGTGGCATTCGCCGCTGGCGCTGACACGCTGCTCAGGAACTCCAGCTGACCGATCGAGAAGACCCGGGCGCTGTGAATAGCTCGCTGACGGTGTCGTGTGTCTAATCGGAGCCTTCAAAACGATGAATTGATTTGACGACCGGCTGCTTCGACGTCTCGCCCGTCCTGTCCATCGATCGGACCCGAGGGCCGGCGGCCTGGGTTGATGGCGTCGTCGGTCGTGGACAGTGCCGACGATCCACAACTCACGTTCGACACACCGGAGGTGGCGGCGGCCCTCAACGCTCCGCCCGGCCGTCCCGAGTGGACCTGTCACCGGCCGCAGGCCCCGCACGCCGCGCGTGGCCGGGGGCTGTTGTATGGCTGCCGGTCCGTGGCGCCCCGCCGGCGTAGGTCGTAGTCACACTCGGCGCACAGCAGACTCGCTCGGCGGGCCTGCTGAACGGTGCGGCCCGCTGAGTGGAAACCCGCGCCGCACATAACAGTCATTATGGTGTGCCAACGTTTTGTCCGAATGGTCTGTACCGTTTATCGGATTAGCATTACCAGTAATCCAGTAATGGCAGGCCATGGAGCCGCCGCAGGTCTTCGACCGTGTGGCAGGCCGCCGGCGACCTGGCGAAGACCGAATCTCCGTTGCCTCGGTGCCGGCCCGGCCGGAGGATGCAGTGCACTGACACGCACGGCACCTCTATCGTCGGGTTCGCCTTCGCCGACCTGCTCGGCCGATCAGGTGCTGCGACGCTTCACCCGCGGCGGGCCCAAGCACCCCACCTACCGGGCAATCGAGGAACTCGGGCAGGCGGTACGTGCGGCCTTCATCTGCGACTACCTCGCCGACGCCGACCTGCGGCGCGAGATCAACGACGGCCGCCAGGTCTTGGAGAACTGGAACTCCGCCAACCAGAGCCTGTTCTACGGCAAGGACGGCGACCTGACCGGCTCCGACAAGGAGTCCCAGGAAATCTCGGTGCTCGCCGTGCACCTGCTCCAGTCCGCGCTGGTGCACGTCAACACCCTGCCCCTCCAAGACGTCCTGAGCGAGCAGATGTGGCAGAAGCGGCTCACCGAGCGGCGGGCTCTATCCCTGTTGTTCTGGACCCACGTGAACACCTACGGCCGGTTCGAGCTGGACATGACTTCCCACCTCGACCTCAGTGTTGTGGCGTAAGCCTAGGTGGCGTGGCCTGAGTCGTCGGTCAGCGCAGCCGCGGTCAAGGTGAGGTGCCGGACCAGGACCGCGGCTGCGGTGTCGGCGTCGCGGGCCAGCACCGCCTCCTCCAGCATGCGGTGTTCCTTGGCGCCGTCCCGGTCGGGGTTGCGGTGCGCCGACCAACGGCGGGCCAGCTCACTCGCGGTCCACAACCGGTCGAAGGTCTCCAGCAGCGCGTGGTTGCCACACCCTTCCAGCAACGTGCGGTGGAAGGCCCGGTGAGCATCGGCCCAGGCGCCGGTGTAGTACTCGCCCTCCTCCGGCACGTACGCCGGAGTACGCACCAGACGATGGTGGGCGGCCCGCACGCGGGCCTCCCAGTCGACGTCGCCGCGCTCGATGGACATGCGCAGGACGACCGGTTCGATGGTCCGACGGGCTTCCGCGATCTCCTGCCAGCGGCGGTCGGAGAAGGACGGGACTGCGAAGCCGCGGTTGGGCAGCCGGTCGGCGAGCCCTTCGCCGACCACCCGCACGAGCGCCTCGCGCACCACGGCGAGGCTCACGCCCTGCTCCTTGGCAAGGTCCTGCGGCTTGAGCGGGGCGCCAGGGGGGTGGTCCCCGCGCATGATCGCGTCCCGCAGGTGTGCGTAGACCTGCTCGGAAAGCATCTGCTTCCCCGGTGGGGTCGAGAAGCGCGCCGCCTCAGTCATGAGCCCAGCCTAGACGATCCTAGACGATCCACTTAATAATCGATTATCTGTGTTACTGTCGATTCGGTAGCCCATGAGGGCGCCCCCGTCCGGAAAGGAACTACTGCTGTGCCTGCCAACGACCCCTTCGCCCGCCTCGCCCAGGCGGCCTCATTCACCGTCACCAGCACCACCGTCACCGACGGCGCCGCCTGGCCGCCCGAGCAGCACTCCTCCGGTCTGCCCGGCGGGAAGGACACGTCCCCGCAACTGTCCTGGAGCGGCGCCCCGGACGGCACCAAGAGCTACGCCGTCACCGTCTACGACCCCGACGCCCCAACCGGGTCCGGGTTCTGGCACTGGGCGGTCGCCGACATCCCGGCCAGCGTCAGCGAGCTCCCCGAGGGCGCCGGCGACGACACCGGCTCACATCTGCCCGATGGCGCCTATCAGTTGCCCAACGACGCCCGCGTGGCCCGCTACATCGGCGCCGCCCCGCCGGCCGGACACGGCCCGCACCGTTACTTCGTCGTGGTGCACGCCCTCGACATCCCCTCGACAGGCGTCCCGGCCGACGCCACACCGGCCGTCCTCGGCTTCACCATGGCCGGTCACACCCTCGGACGCGCCGTGTTGATCGCCACTGCCGAAACACCCGCCTGACAGCGCCCCTCGACTCCCGGAGACACCACCGCGATGCACCTCGACGCTCTTCCCGACTCGGCCCGCACCGGCGACGGCCCGACGGACGTGAACGCCGTCCGCGCCGTCAGCCGCGCCGTCAGCGCCGCCCACCTGTTCATGTATCTTGCCCCCGAGACCACCGAGGAGGCGGCCGAGCTCGGCGTGACCGACCGCGGGCCGGCATATCTGGCCTTCCGGTCGGCCGCGATGGGCGCGGTTCCGTGGCAGGTCACCCTCGCGGCCTTCTACAACTTCAGCCCGCGGGCAGTGCGGGCCATGGCGGGCGTATGGGACGCCGCGCCGCCTGAGCGGTGGCAGGCCGCCCGCTTCCTGGCCGCCGGCCGGGCGATGCGGCGCGTCGACGTACATCTCACGGATGACCACCTTGCCGAGGCGCGCTCGCTGATCGACCCGGTCGTCGCCGGTGCCGACTACGCCGGCAAGGTGCTGGCCGCCGCGAACGCCTCGGTCGCGCTTCCCTCCGATCCTCTCGTCGCACTCTGGCAGCAGATCACGGTGGCGCGCGAGTGGCGCGGCGACGCCCATCTCGTCGTACTCGCCGACAACGGCCTCGGGCCCTGCGACTGTCTCGTTCTGCACACCGCAACCGGCCGCCTCTCCACAGCTCTCGCGCGAGCGACCCGCCAGTGGAACGACGAGGAGTGGAGTGCGGCGACGGCACGCCTCGTCGCGCGCGGCTGGCTCGACTCCAACGCTATGGTCACCGAGGCCGGCAGTGCGGCACGCGAGCGCATCGAAGTGGAAACAGACGAGCACTGCGCCGCGCTGTGGGCACCGATCGGCAACGCAGGCGCCCGCCGCTTCGCCTCGCTCATCGCACCGATCACCAACGCATTCACCGCAGCAGGGACGTTTCAGGGTGAGAACGGGTTGTGAGAGCGAATCCGGGGTCGGCCCCTCGGCAGCCCTCCACGTTCGGCCGGTCGGAGGCCGACGACGTCGAGCAGCACGCCTGTCCGACAAGGCCACCGGCACCGCCGGGCCGATGCGGTACCTGCTGCACCGTTACGTGGACGCAACCTCGACGGCGTGGCGAACTTCCGGCTCCCGTGGTCGCCGTTGCCAGAACACACCGGGACGCTCCTCGTCGAGGCGTTGCAAGCCTCGACTCCGGACGCCTATCGGGCAGTGCGGATGCTCTTGACCGACTCCGACCTCACCCGGAAGATCGTCGCGCCGTGCCGTGCTGACCGGTGCCGGCCGTATCCGCTCTCACCGACTCAGCGCGGTGACCGACACCGCCCGCGTCTTCCGCGTTGAGCCCGAACGCGCAACTCGTTCGGCTTCTGACCTCTTTTGTTGCGTGCTGGGCTCTCCCTGGCCTGGCGAGGAGAGCCCAGCGGCCGCTCTACTCGCTCTTGGACCAGATCGGGCCCTGGTCGGTCCAGGTGACGCCCTTGTTGCGGCAGAGGCAGAACGGGTGGCCGATGGGGTCGGTGTAGACGCGCCAGCCGTAGCCGTGGGGGCCGATCGAGTCCTGCCGCAGGGTCGCGCCGAGGGCCAGGATGCGGCTCTGTTCGGCCTCGATGTCGTCGACTTCGAAGTCGAGATGGAACTGCTTGGGGTGCTCGCTGTCGGGCCACTGCGGGGCGCGGTAGTCCTCCACCCGGATGAAGGCCAGCTCGATCTCGCCGAACCGGATGCCGGCCCAGTCGCCGTGGCTGCCCTCCTTGACCGGGCGACCCGTCACCTCTGAATAGAAGGCTGCCAGCGCCATCGTGTCGGGGCAGTCGATGATGAAGTCGGTGAGTCGCAGCATCCCGCGATCTTGCCACAAGATCAAATATGCCGGAGCTGGTCCGTGTCGGCAGCAGGGCCGGACCGTCGACCGCGACCCGCCGGGCCGGCACACCGAATTCCCGCTGCACCACACCGGCCCGTTCGGAGTCGTGCCCGGGTGGCGGGAAAAGCAGTGGACCGGGTGGTGCTCAGGCTTGTAGCTTGCGGTTGCCCGTGACGCCGCCCGAGGAGGTGAGACCCATGAACGCTGTATCGATGTGGGTGCTCCCCCTTCCCGTCACGGTCGGGCGATTGACGTAGGTGTCGCCGGGAGCGCCTCGCCAACAAGGCACTCCCGAAAGGCAACACCTATGCGCTCTCTGCGATTCACCGCCGAGCCATCGGCCACCGCTTCGACCGGGGGCGACGTGAGTGACGTCCTCGGGCTCCCCGCGTCGGCCTCCGACACCAATCCTGCGCCCCTCATGTTCGACGTGATCATTGCCGGGTGCGGGCCGACCGGTGCGATGCTGGCCGCCGAACTGCGGCTGCACGACGTGCGGGTACTCGTGCTGGAGAAGGAAACCGAGCCGGCGTCGTTCGTCCGCATCGTCGGTCTACACATTCGCAGCCTCGAGCTGATGGCCATGCGCGGGCTGCTCGAACGTATCCGCGAACGCGGAAGACGGCGTCCGGCCGGCGCCTACTTCGCCGGCATCGACAAGCCCGCGCCCGCGGGCCTGGATTCCGCGTACGCCTATCTGCTGGGCATCCCGCAGCCGGTCATCGTTCACCTGCTCGAAGAACACGCGATCGAGCTGGGTGCGCAGGTCCGGCGCGGTAGCGCGGTGACCGCTTTCCAGCAGGACGACGGCGGTGTGACCGTCGAGCTGGTCGACGGGGAGCAGTTGCGTACGCGCTATCTCGTCGGCTGTGACGGGGCGCGCAGCACGGTGCGGAAACTACTCGGGGTCGGCTTCCCCGGCGAGCCCTCGCGGAACGACACGCTGATGGGCGAGGTGGAAGTGGGGGTGCCGCCGGAGGAGATCGCCGCCAGGATGACCGAGATCCGCGACACCTACAAGCGATGGTGGCTCAGGCCTTTCGGCGAAAGGATCTACAGCGTAGTGGTTCCCGCCGCAGGAGTCAGCGACCGCGCGCAGCCGCCCACCCTCGAGGAGTTCAGGCAACAGCTGCGCGCCATCGCCGGGACCGACTTCGGTGTGCACTCCCCGCGCTGGTTGTCCCGCTTCGGGGATGCCACCCGGCTGGCCGAACGTTATCGGGTCGGGCGGGTGCTGCTCGCCGGCGATGCGGCACACATCCATCCGCCCATCGGCGGGCAAGGCCTCAACCTGGGCGTTCAGGACGCGTTCAACCTGGGCTGGAAACTGGCCGCACAGGTGCGCGGCTGGGCGCCGGAGACACTGCTGGACACCTACCAGGCCGAACGTCGTCCGGTCGCCGAGGACGTCCTGGACAACACCCGCGCCCAGACGGAGCTGCTGTCCAGCGAACCGGGCCCGCAGGCCGTGCGCAGGCTGCTCACCGAACTGATGGACTTCGACGAGGTGAACCACTACCTGATCGAGAAGATCACCGCGATCGGCGTCCGTTACGACTTCGGCGCGGGCCCCGAACTGCTCGGCCGCCGCCTGCCCGACATCGACGTGAAACAGGGCCACCTCTACGGTCTGCTGCATCGCGGCCGCGGCCTGCTGCTGGACCGCACCGAACGCCTGACCGTCGGCGGCTGGTCGGACCGCGTCGACCACCTCGCGGATCCCACCGCGGCGCTGGACGTTCCGTGCGTCCTGCTACGCCCCGACGGCCACGTCGCCTGGATCGGCGACGATCAGCAGGACCTGGACGATCACCTCTTCCGCTGGTTCGGCACGCCCGACTGATTCCGCCCGAGCAGCACCGCGTTCTCGGGCCGAGAGTGCCGCCCGGGGCGTCCGGGTGCAGGTGGCCGAGACCAGGACAGGGCCCAGTACTCCCGAAGCTACGACTGCACCACCGTAGGGATTTCGGTCTCGTCGTGGAGCAGGCTACCGGATGATGACCCCTTGTTCCGTCCGTCGCCGGCGCGACAGGTTGCGGCATGCCAGGGCGCCCCGTGGTCGGCCGCCGCCGCGCGGGGTTTCGATCGGGATCCATGGGGGCTACCGCAGTTGGTCGCGTCGGCGGGTGAGGTAGGCGGTCTCGGCGGTGTTGCCGGCCAGCTCGATGGCCCGGTCGTAGGCCGCGCGTGACTGCTGACTCTGGCCCAGCCGGCGCAGCAGGTCGGCGCGGGTGGCGTGGTAGGCGTGATATCCGGCTAACGCCTCGGCGAGGCGGTCAACGATGGCCAGGGCCACCTCCGGCCCGTCGAGCTCGGCCACGGCGATGGCCCGGTTAAGGGCGATGATCGGCGATGGATCGAGGCGGACGAGCCTGTCGTAGAGGGCGAGAACCTGCGACCAGTCGGTGTCGCGCATGTCGCGGGCGGAGGTGTGCACAGCGTTGATCGCGGCGAGGATCTGGTAGCGACCCGGAGCCGCCCCGGCGGCGGCAGCGGCGAGGCGCTCGCGCACCAGCCGGTGACCTTCGGCGATCAGCTCCGTGTCCCAGGCCCCACGGTCCTGCTCGTTGAGGTTGACCAGTTCGCCGTCGGCCGAGACGCGGGCGGGGCGGCGGGCCTCGATGAGCAGCATCAGCGCCAGCAGCCCGGCCACTTCTCCGTCCTGCGGCAGGAGCGCGCGGATCAGGCGGGTGAGCCGGATCGCTTCGGCGGTCAGGTCGTGGCGGACCGGATCGGTGCCAGGGCCGGTCGCCAGGTAGCCCTCGTTGAACACGAGGAAGAGGACGGCGAGTACGCCGGAAACACGAGCCGGCAGATCGTCGGCGGACGGTATCCGATAGGGGATGCGAGCCGCCTTGATCTTGGCCTTCGCGCGGGTGATGCGCTGCTCCATGGCACGCTCGGCCACCAGGAAGGCACGGGCGATCTCGGGCACGGTCAGACCGCCGAGCATGCGCAGCGTCAAGGCCACGCGGGTCTGCAACGCGAGCGCGGGGTGGCAGCAGGTGAAAATCAGCCGGAGCCGGTCGTCGTCGATGGCGCCCAGAGGCTCGGACGGGCCGTCGTCGTACACCATCTGAGCCTCCTTCTGCTTGTCGTTGCGCCTGCTCTCGCGCCGGATCCGGTCGATGGCCTTGCGGGTGGCGGTGGTGGTCAGCCACCCGCCGGGGTTCGGGGGTACGCCGTCGGCCGGCCACCGCTCGACAGCGGTCGCGAACGCCTCGGCGGCCGCCTCCTCGGCGATGTCGAGGTCACCGAAACGCCTGGTCAGGGCGGCGACCGCCCGGGCCCACTCCTCGTGGTGGGCCCGGCTGATCGCCTCGCGGACGTCGCTCACGTGGACAGAAACGGCCGTACCTCGATCTTCCGGTTGCAGGCCTCCGACCCCTCGGCGGCGAGCTTGAGCGCCACGTCCAGGTCGAGGGCCTCGATGATCCAGCAGCCGGCGAGGTACTCCTTGGACTCCAGGAAGGGCCCGTCGGTGAACAGCGCCTCCCCACTCCGGTTGTCGATGACGGTGGCCGTGTCGGGCGAGGCGAGGCCGCCGGCAAAGACCCAGTGGCCCTCGGCCTGGAGCCGCTCATTGAACACGTCGATGGCGGCATCCTCCTTCGGGGTGGCCGGACCGGTGCCGTCGTCGATCACGGAAATCAGGTACTGCATCTGAAGATCACCTCCTGTGGTGTCACGACAGTGTGATACGCCGGTCAAGGACTTCAAACCGTTGCATACTGCGGGCGCCCGGCCGGCCGGAAGACCTGGATCGTTACGCCCTTCGAGTCGACCCGCGACTCAACCAGATCAAGCGCGAGATCCGGACCGGTCTCCGGGAACAGTCTCGCGCCCAGGCCAACGATCACCGGGATCACGATCAGGGTCATCTCATCGACCAGATCGTTCTTCAACAGCCACCGGACCAGGGCACCGCTCCCGTGCACCTGCAGCTCACCCCCGGGCGTGGCCTTCAGCTCACCGATGGCGGCCGCGAGGTCACCGCGGAGAACGGTCGTTTGATCCCAACGCGGGGCGGTGAGCGTGGTCGAGGCAACGTACTTGGGGGCCTCGTTCAGGGCCACGCCGATGGGATGTGCGCGCATCTGGTCGATCGATCCCCAGGATCCGGCGAACAACTCATAGGTGCGCCGGCCGAACAGGAACGCCTCGGCCCGCTGGTAGGTCTGCGTGATGAACGTCCTGGTCCCGTCGTCGCCCTTCCCCAGGGCCCATCCGCCGCGCTCGAACCCATTCGGGTGGTCGTCCGTGGGGGCGCCGTTGTTCTGCATGACTCCATCGATGGAGATCTGGGTCATGGTCGTCAGCTTCATGGTCGCGTCCTTTGCCTTGGCGCCGCCCTTGTGGGCGGCCTCACCCCAGCTACGAACACCACCGCCCCGATCCGACACCCCCTCCCGGATTCTTTTCGAATGGTTTCCGGGACGCCGGTCGTCGACGATCCGGCAGCACGAGAGCTTCGCGGCGACTGCGCTCCACTTCCTCAAGCGCGCCTACTGCGGACAAGCTCGTGGACCTGATCGATCGCGAAGATCCGGACCAGTGGTGGGCGTGGATCCGCTCGGGCGCGAGGGCGGCCTCCTCGGTGGCGTAGCCCCGAAGCGCCGGATGTGGGCGGTCAGGCCGAGCACGGCGTCGGCTTCGATGGAGACGCCGTTGGTGTTGAACGGGTCTACTGCGAGGGAATGGACGGGCAGGTGGCCTTCGAGAACCAAGCGGACCTGGATCGGCCAGCGCCACGGCGACTCACTCGTCGTTCTCGATGTTGGTGAGGAAGAAGTCCCGGACGTCCTCGGCGAACGATTCGGGCACCTCCATCGCGGCGAAGTGGCCGCCGCGGTCGAACTCCGACCAGTGCCTGATGTCGTACAGCCGCTCGGCCAGTGGCCGCACCGACTGTGTGATGTCGTGTGCGTACACCGCCACGCCGACCGGCACCCGGCACGCTTGCTGGCTTCCACGCGGGGCGTCGTGGTGGAGCCGGCCCGAGGAGGCCGCGGTCGCGGTCAGCCAGTACAACGAGATGTCGGTGAGCATCCGATCGTCGCTGACCGGCGTGGCGGGGTCGGTCCACTGTGCGAATCGCTCGGCGATCCAGACCAGCTGCCCGACCGGTGAGTCGGTCAGCGCGTAGCCGATGGTCTGCGGGGTGAGGGCCTGCAGAGCCTGGTACGGCGGGCGGTTCGCCATCAACTGCCGGATCTTGTCCAGTCGGGCTTGGTCCGCCTCGGACACCTCGACGTCGGGGTCCGGCCGGGTCGGCAGGTAGTTGACGTGTACGCCGACGACGTGCTCGGGGGCCACCGCGCCGAGCGCCAGTGAGATGCCCGCGCCGAAGTCACCGCCCTGCGCGCCGTAGCGCTCGTACCCGAGACGGCGCATCAGTTCGGCCCAGGCCCGCGCGACCCGGGCGGCGTCCCAGCCGCGCTCGTGGGTCGGTCCGGAGAAACCGAAGCCGGGGATGGACGGGATGACCAGGTGGAAGTCGCGCGACAGGGGTTCGATGACGTCGAGGAACTCCAGGAACGAGCCGGGCCACCCGTGAGTGAGGATCAGCGCGAGCGCGTCCGGCTTCGCGGACCGGACGTGGACGAGGTGGATGTTCTGGCCTTCGATCTCGGTGGTGAAGTGCGGGAGTTCGTTGAGCTTGGTCTCGTGTGCGCGCCAGTCGTAGCGGGTGCGCCAGTGTTCGGCGAGCTCCTTGAGCCGTGCCAGCGGGAAGCCGTAGTCCCACCCGGCGTCGGCGACCTCATTGGGCCAGCGTGTGCGGGAGAGCCGGTCGGTCAGGTCGTCGAGGTCGGCCTGCGGGATGTCGATGCGGAACGGCTTGATCATGGCGTGCACTCCAGAGGGATTCATCGGCGAGCGAACGTTGGTCGACCGAACGTTTGCTCGCCAAACGATAGCACGATCATTGGTGGCACCAACGATTCGGTAGACTCGCCGCATGCAGAACCCGTCGGAGACGCCGCCCGGCAGGTGGGAGCGTCTGCCCAGCTGGCTGCTCACCCAGACCGCCGGCCACGCACACCGCCTGGTGGCCGACGGCTTCTCGTCCGTCGGCGCCCGCGGCTACCACTACCGCCTGTTGGCGACGCTGGACGATTTCGGCCCGGCGAGCCAGGCCACGCTGGGCCGCCGTAGCGGCATCCACGCCAGCGACATGGTCGCGACGATCAACGAGCTCGCCGATCGCGAGCTGGTCGAGCGTGCCCCGGACCCCGCCGACCGGCGGCGCAACATCATCTCCCTGACCGACGCGGGCAAGCAGCAGCTGCGGCGACTGGAGAAGCGACTGGCCGAACGCCAGGACGAACTGCTGGCTCCGCTCTCACCCGAGGAGCGGCAGCGGTTGACCGAGCTGCTGTCCCGGCTGCTCGACCACCACAACCAGCGGACCGGCACTCCCGAAGAGCCGTGGAGCTGACGCCGAACGCCCCACGAACTCCTTGCCGCGAGGGCCAGCACAAGGATTCGCCCGGACAGCCACCCGAGGCAACCGCACGGCTCCGCCGTGCGCGGTCACCCGAGGCGGCTGGGACGTCGCCCAGCCGCCTCGGAACATCAATTGACCAGCAGTCACGCTCCGTCCGGGTACGGCGCGGCGGTCCGGGCGGATCGCAAGGCGTTCGCCCACCAGGCGAGCTGGTCCAGGAGGGTCTTGGCGTACCCGGCCGTCGCGGTGTCGAGCGGCGCGCCGTCCTGCCAGGCGGTGAAGTAGTTCGGGAAGGCCAGTCCGTCACGGATGGTGACCGCGTGCAGTTCGGTGAGGACGTTCTGCAGGTGGAGCACCGCGTGCCGGCCGCCACCCGCGCCGCCGTAGCTGACGAACGCGACCGGCTTGGCGGTCCACTGGGTGAAGTGCCAGTCGATGAGCGCCTTCAACGAGGCCGGGTAGCTGTGGTTGTACTCGGGCGTGACGATGATGAAGGCGTCCGCGTCGGCCAGCTTCGTGGTGATGTCCCGCATGCCTTCGGGCCGGGGGTAGTTCTCGCCGGCGAACTTCGGTGGCACGGCCGGCAGCGACAGCGGAACGTCGGCGTCAGCCAGGTCGACGATGTCGACCTGGAAGCCGCCGTGCGTACGGGCGTGATCCGCCACCCATTCGGCGACAACCGGCCCGAACCTGCCCTCGCGGACGCTGCCGATGATGATCACAAGTTTGTTCATGGCGTTCATGCCGTAAACGGTCGGCCGTTCTCGGCTGTGCAACCAGACCGGGCGCAGGCTGGCCCCCACACGGCCACCCTGCACCCCGCCCGGAGGGTTGATCAGGCCGTACGCTCGGAGCATGGGTACGCCGTTGGGCAACTTCATTCGGGCCAAGCGCGACAGCATCCGGCCGGAGGATCTGGGGCTGCCGGCACACGAGCGGCGACGCGCGCCGGGGCTTCGGCGTTCCGAGTTGGCCACGCGGGCCGGTATCAGCGTCGAGTACCTCACCCGGATCGAGCAGGGCCGCGACCGTAACCCGTCCGACCCCATCGTCAAGGCCCTCGCCGACGCGCTCAGCCTCGACGCGGCCGAACGCACGCATCTGCGCTACCTTGCCAAGATCAGCGGCGGCCTCTGCCCCGCCCGCTCGCGGCCGGTACCACCCGAGCGGACCGTGCGGCCGACCGTCCGCCGGATCCTCGAACTCCTCGAGCCGGGCATCGCCTTCGTCACCAACCGGCTGGGCGACGTGCTCGCCCACACCGACGGGTTCGCCACGGTCATGCTCGACACCGGGCTGCTTGACGCCGAGGAGCCCAACCTCACCAGGTACGTCTTCACACACCCGCAGGCCCAGGCGATCCTCACGAACTGGGATCAGATCGCGGACGAGCAGGTCTTCAACCTGTGGCTCGGGCCCTCGACCGAGAGCTTCGAATGGTTCACGGCGGAGTTCGCACCCGTCGCCGGCGCCGAGTTCACCCGGCGACTCCACCGCCACCTCCCCCCACCTCGGGTGCCGCTCACGATGCATCACCCGCGCGCCCACCAACTCAGCTGGGATCGGGAGACGCTCGAGCTTCCCACCCCGGACGCCCAACAGTTGGTCGTCTGGCTACCCGCCGACGAAGCGACCGCCACGGCGGTCGAGCAACTGCGCCACCGCCCGCGACGCGCCACCCTCCGCGCGGTCTGACCCCGGCGGCGGGTCACGGCGCCGGCGGGGCCGACGATCCCGGTAGCGTCGGTCACCCAGCAGCGCGCTCGACCGCGACCGTACGTCAGCCGGGCACGGTCAGCCAGCCCGCGGCGGCCAATCGGCGCACGGCGGCCTCGTGCGGCACGGCGTGGCTGGTGCGACCGCCCACTCCCCTGGTGGTCGTGGCGGTGAAGACCGAGTTGAGCAACGCCTCCTCGACCGAGTCGAGAACGGCGGTGAAGATCGGGGTGATCTGTGCGTCGGGGATCGTCGGCTGGTCCGGCGCGGCGGTACTGAACGCGATCGCGTAGTCGCCGCTCCCGTTGCTGTACGACGCGCCGACCCGACCCATGGCGAAGATGGCTCGGCGGGCCAGGCGACCGAGTTGCCGAGCGTCCAGGGGTGCGTCGGTGGCCACCACGATCATGCACGAGTTGCCGGGCGGTTCGGTCCGGTCGGCGTCCGGGATCAGTTCGTCCACGGGCAGCGGCACGCCGAGTGCGGTCAGTACGCCGCCGAAGTTGGACTGCGTGAGCGCACCGACGCTCACCGGGCGGTCGAACCCGTCCACCAGCCTGGACGAGGTGCCGATTCCGGCCTTGTAACCCAGGGCGGTGGTGCCGGTCCCGGCTCCGACGCACCCTTCCGCCGGCAGGCCGCCGGCTGCCGAGGTGAGGGCGGCATGCACGTGTTCCTCGGTGATGGGGCGTTGCCGGATGTCCGACAGGTGCCCGTCGTTGGTCTCCCCCACCAGCGGGTTGAACGACACGCCGTCCGGCCGGCGGTCCATCAGGTAGGTCAGCAGCGCGTCCGCGGCCCGGAACACCGACAGGGTGGCCGTCAGGACGATCGGTGACTCCAGGACCCCGAGTTCGTCCACCTGCGTCGAGCCGACCAGCTTCCCAAAACCGTTGCCGCGGTACACGGCGGCCGGCAACGCCCACCGCGGCGGGCCGAGCTGGCTCGGCACGACCGCCGTGACGCCCGTGTGCAGGTCGTGGCCGTCCTCGACGGTGGTGTGCCCGACCAGCACCCCCGGTACGTCGGTGATCGCGTTGTGCCGCCCGGTGGGCAGCGCCCCGACCACGATGCCGAGGTCACGGGTACGGGGACGATGGGCTGGCTGGCTCATACGGCTCCAGGGTGTCGGATGGCGGCGCCGGGAATTCGGTGGTCCGGCGCCGGCGCGCGGTGCACGATCCGCGGGGTGCTGACCCCAGAGATCATGGATTACTACCGGCAGGGCGGCGAACGGGACCGCCTGGCCGCGGGCGCGGGCAGGCTGGAGTTCCTGCGTACGTGGGACGTCCTGACCCGGGTACTGCCAGATCCGCCGGCGGCTGTGCTGGACGTCGGCGGGGCCACCGGCGTGTACGCCGGGCCGCTCGCCCGGGCCGGCTACCAGGTGCACGTCGTCGACCCGGTGCCCGAACACGTGGCGGATGCGGCGGAACGCCCGGGAGTGACCGCCGTACGCGGGGACGCCCGGACCCTCCCCGTCGCCGACCGAAGCGTCGACGCGGTCCTGCTGCTCGGACCGCTGTACCACCTGCCGGTCCGGGCCGAACGCGTCGCCGCGTGGCGGGAGGCCGCCCGCGTCGTACGCCCCGGCGGAGTGGTCGTGGGCGCGACCATCAGCCGGTTCGCGTCGCTGCTCGACGGGTTCGTGTGGGACTACTTCAGCGACGCGCGGTTCCGGCCGTTGGTGGAGCGCGCGTTGGCCGACGGGGTGCACCGCAACACCGACGCCGACCGGACGTGGTTCACCAGCGCCTACTTCCACCACCCCGACGAGCCGGCGGCGGAGGTTTCGGAGGCGGGACTGATCCTGCGGCGGCGCGTCGCCGTCGAGGGGCCGTTGTGGATGATCGGCGCCCGGCTGCCGGAGGTCCTCGCGGATCCGGGCCGGACCGACCTGCTGCTGGAGATGCTGCGTGCGGTGGAGGACGAGCCGAGCCTGTTCGGCGCGAGCAGCCACCTTCTCACCGTCGCGTCCGCCCCGCATCGCTGACGGCCGTGGCTGCTTCGCGGGCCGGGTCCCGTGCCGCCGGAGGGAGACCGGCGGCACGGGACGGATTACGTCAGCCCATCGCGTCGAGCAGCGGCACGAGCTGCTCCTCCTCGTACGCCAGGTGGCGCTCGAGTTCGTCGGTGAGCTGATCCACCTGCCGCCGTACCTCCGCCGGGTCGGCCGCCTGGTCGCCCACCACTGCCTGGAGCTGGTCGACGAGACCCGCCACGCGGACGTGTTCCGCCCGCAGCCGGTTCAGCGTCGGCGCGAGCTGAGGGTGCTGCGCGGCCAGTCCGACGAACAATCCGCCGTCCTCATGCGTGTGGTGGTGGTGCAGTCCCTGGCAGACGGCCAGGCAGTTCACTCGCAGCTGAGCGCCGAGTCGCGGGCCCGTCGTCGCCACCTCGTGGCGGATCAGGGCAAGTTCCCGGCGGAACGCGTCGTGGATCCGGATGAGGGCCGTACCCCACGACGACGCCTCGGGCGGACCACCGCCGGTGCGTTCGAGCGCGACCACCGGAAGGGTGCGGCTGGTCTTCGCCTGGTATGCCGCCCATCCCGGGTCCGCCTCGGCTGCCCGCGCGAACACCTCGTCGCGCTCCGGCCCGCTGAGGACGGTCGCCCGAGCCGGGTAGGTGAAGATGCCGTCTTCGACGGTGACGTGCGGGTCGCCGAGGATGTTGTGGAACCAGTCCGGGTGCCGGGGTGCACCGCCGGCCGAGGCGATGACCAGGATCCGGCCCTTCTCATCGGGCAGGTAGCCCAGCGGTGTGGTGTGCGGCGCGCCGGTGCGTGAACCGGTAGTGGTGAGCAGGATCAGCCGTCCGTTCTCGAACGGGCCACCGACCCGGCCCCCGTTGGCACGGAACTCGGCGATGATCTGGGTGTTGAAGTCGTTGGGCAATGCTCCGCTTTCTTCGATTTGGCGGGTACACGGAGACGCGCATGACGCATCCAGATGACGTATGCGACGCGAGAGTTCGGAGAAGACGGCCGGCCCTGAATGGTTGCGGGAGCCGGGCGCCACACGGCGGCGACGGCCGTGAGTGCGGGTGTAGCCGGCGCAGGCGTGGCATGGCGGGCCGCGGGCCCGCCGCGCGGTCACTGGACGGCCGGGTGCCCTACTCGTTCGTGGCCCAAGGCCGACCCGGCAGTCACGCGGACGACCCTAGTGCCGCAGGGGCGGGCGGGCAACGCGATTGCGCGCCCGCCCCTGGCTTCGCTCGCAACCTCGGCGCCGAGGGACAGCGATCGCCGCCGCACTGCGGTTGCCCGGACGTACAGTGCGGCGATGGACGTCAACCGGATGCCGGGCTGGTACCCGCACCGCGAGCAGACTCGTCCCGGTCTGGCGCCCGGTGCCCGCGGGCCGGTGGGCACCCTGTTCGCGGCGCTGTACGGCGAGCTGACCCCGCACCCGTGGCGGAGCACGGACCACGACGCGTATTCGCTCTTCTACGACCGTTCTCTCGCCATGGGTTGGCTCGACGATGTAGGCGCGGTCGTCCGGCATACCGCCGCAGGCGTCGAGGAGCGGCGGACCGGGGCGGCGGGCCTGTGGGGCATGAACGACGCGGGGCAGGATCATCCGCTCGCCGCACCGGAGCCGGCGCTGGTCGCGTGGTTCCAGGTGGGCGTCGAGCCGGTGGCCGAGGACCGGCCGCTGCCGGTGCAGCCGTTCCTGCGCTGCGCCGGTGACACGGCGGCGCGACTCGGCAGCCTGCAACTGCAGGCGGTGCAGGTGTTGCTGCCCGTCCAGGGCCTCGGCGGCACATCCCGCCCGGCATCGGCACGGATTCCGTCGCTGCGCACCTCCGGCTGGTTCGCTGACGGCGACCCGCGCTCGCGGACTCAGGTGCGGATCATGCTGGACGGCGGCCAGGATCCGTCCGTTCCGGCGGCGGCCCCCGCGTTGCGAGAGTCGATGAACCGGCTTGACCAGAGGGTGTTCGCCTGCGGGTCGTACTCCCTCACCGAGTACGACCCGCTGGCGACGCGCCCCCCGTTCGACGACGGCCTCTGGAACGGCCCGCCGCTGCACCGGGTGAGCTTCCACGGGACGCTCGCCGAGTGGTCGCTGGACGCGATCGGCTGGCTGGGCGGCTTCCTCGCCGACCTGAGCGCGTCGCAGGCAGTCGCGACCCCGCTACTGCTCACCGCCAGTCGCTCGTAGGCCGGACCCGACCGTCCACAAGCTGCTCCTTGCCGGACGTCGCACGCCGCCCCGACCGGCCTATCTGATCAGCGCACCACGCTGAAGAAGGCGCGGAAGTCGGCTGCGTGGGTTTGCGGCACCTCCATCGCGTGCGAAGGTCGGGGCGTGGCGGAACTGAGTGGGAGCGACGTCGTACGGGCGGCCAGCGAGATGGTGCGGACGCTCGACCCGTACACCGACAAGGACTGGGGTGTGCCGGCCGGCGACCTGACGTGGAGCTGCTGGACCACCGCCGCGCACGTCGCCCACGACCTGCTGGCGTACGCCGGGCAGGTCAGCGGCCGGCCCGCGGACGGCTACCTGCCGTTCGACCTGCGGGTCACCCCCAGCGCGAGCCCACGCGAGGTGCTGACGGTGGTCACCGCCTGTGCCGGCCTGCTCGCCGCGACCATCGACACCGCCGACCCGGGCACCCGGGCCTGGCACTACGGGCCGTGCGACCCGGGCGGGTTCGCCGCCATGGGCGTGACCGAGACGCTGCTGCACACCTGGGACATCACCACCGGTCTCGAGGTGCGGTGGGAACCGCCCACCGACCTGTGCGCCGCCGTCATCGACCGGCTCTTCCCGGACGCGCCCAGCGGCCCACCGCCCCAGGTGCTGCGTTGGCTGACCGGCCGGGGCGAGTTGCCCGGCCGGTCCCGGCGCACCTCCTGGAGCTGGCGGGCCGCCCTCGACTGAGCCGGCCAGTATCGCCGGGCGACCGGCCGAGCCGTCCGCCCACCGGGTACTGCTCCCGGCCGGCGTGGCCGGAAGCAGCACCGGACGGCGAGACGGCAGGTGACTGGCCGAGAGCTACGTCAGACCTGCTCGGGCGGGCCGGTCTCCTGCAGCCGGCCGTCGTCGAGGCGCAGCCAGCGGTTCACCGCGATCTCCCGCAGGAACCGGTCGTCGTGACTGACCACCACGAACGCGCCCCGGTACGCACAGAGCGCGTTCTCCAGCTGGGCGACGCTCACCAGGTCGAGGTTGTTGGTGGGCTCGTCCAGCAGCAGCAGCTGCGGCGCCGGCTCGGCGAACAGCACGCACGCCAGGGTGGCGCGTAGCCGCTCGCCGCCGGAGAGCACCCCGACGGGCAGGTGCGTGCGGGGCCCGCGGAACAGGAACCGCGCCAGCAGGTGCATGCGCTGCGCCTCGGGCAGGGCCGGGGCGTACGCGGCCAGGTTCTCCAGCACGGTGCGGTCGAGGTCCAGCAGGTCCAGCCGCTGCGACAGGTACGCGACGCGTCCCTCGGCGTGCCGGATCCGGCCGCCCTCCGGTGTCAGGTCGCCGTTCATCAGCCGCAGCAGTGTGGATTTGCCGGCGCCGTTACGGCCGGACAGGGCGATCCGTTCCGGACCGCGAATGATCAGGTCGACGCCGTCGCCGCCGAAGACAGCCCGGTCACCGAGGCGCACCTGGATGTCCTCGCCCTCGAAGATCGTGCGGCCGGCCGGTACGGCGGTGTCCGGCAGCTCGATGGCGATCTTCTGCTCGTCGCGCAGGGCACGGCTGGCCTCGTCGAGCCTGGCGCGGGCCTCGCTGACCCGGGAGGCGTGCACCTCGTTCGACCGGCCGGCGGACTCCTGGGCGCTGCGCTTCAACCCACCGGCGACGATCCGGGCCAGTCCGGCGTTGCCGAGGTTGCGGTTGGCGTTGCTGGCCCGTCGGGCGGCCCGCTCCCGAGCCTGCTGCATCTCCCGTTTCTCCCGTTTGACCTCCTGCTCGGCGTTGCGCACGTTCTTCTCGGCGACCTCCCGGGCCGCGCGCACCGCCTCGGAGTACGCGGTGAAGTTGCCCCCGTACAGGCGCAGTTCGCCCCGGTCGAGTTCGGCGATGCGGTCCATCCGGTCCAGCAACGCCCGGTCGTGGCTGACCAGCAGCAGGGTGCCGTGCCAGTCGTCGAGCACCTCGTACAGCCGCCGTCGGGCGTCGACGTCGAGGTTGTTGGTGGGCTCGTCGAGCAGCAGCACGTCGGGCCGTTTCAGTAGCTGCGCGGCGAGGCCGAGGGAGATGACCTGACCGCCGCTGAGGGTGTGCAGGCGTCGGTGCAGCGACACGTCACCGAGGCCGAGCCGATCCAGTTCGGCGCGGGTTCGTTCCTCGATGTCCCAGTCGTTGCCGATGGTGGTGAAGTGTTCCTCGCTGGTGTCGCCGGACTCGATGGCGTGCAGGGCCTCGATCAGCGCGGCGACCCCGAGCACCTCGGCCACGGTCAGGTCGGCGGCCAGCGGCAGGGTCTGCGGCAGGTAGCCGAGCACTCCGTCGACGGACACGCTGCCGCCGGTGGGCTGGTACTCGCCGGCGATCAGCTTGAGCAGGGTGCTCTTGCCTGCACCGTTGGGCGCGACGAGCCCCGTTCGGCCCTCGCCGACGGTGAAGGAGAGTTCCTCGAACACCGGGGTGTCGTCCGGCCACGAGAAGGAGAGGTTGGAACAGATGATGGATGCGCTGGACATGGGTGGACCTCGGAAGGCTGGCGGGCGCGCCGCGGGCGCTGCCCGGGAGGCGAATCAGGAAGACGACGGCTAGGCCACGACGCCGGCGCTTACCCGCGCCGCCGGTGGCCACTCACTGTCCGGTATCACCCGGAGATGTCGTCTTCGCCCACCATGTCTGGTCTCCCTGGTATCGGTCACTCGCCGGGCAACGGTAACAGGCACCGAATCCACGGCAAGTCAATTTCAAGATCTCATCGTCGGTGGCGGCAGGGGCGCCGAGGCTCATCCGACCGCAGTGGCGTGGCGTACGTGCCGGTGCCCGTCGCGTGGGAACGGTGGCCGGGCCGGCAGCACCTCGACGAACCCGAATCCGGCCTTCTCGGCGACCCGGCAGGAGGCGGGGTTGTCGATCTGGTGCAGCAGGTCCAGCCGGGTCAGCCCGGCGAAGTGCGCGAACGCCCAGCGGCTGACCGCGTCGACGGCGCGGCCCGCCACGCCACGTCCGCGGGCCGGCGCGGCCGTCCAGTAGCCCACCTCGGCGTCCGGTCGGCCCGGCGCGACCTTCTTGAGCACCACGTTCGCCACCAGCCGGTCCCCGCCGTGCGGGTCCGGCTCACACACGGCGAACGCGAACCGTACGCCGGCCTGCCAGTCCTCGCGTACCTCGTCGACGAAGCGGCGCGCGTCTGCGGTGCTGCGCACCGGGAACCGGGTGCGGCTGCGCAGCACCGGGTCCTGGTGCGCCACGATCAGCGCGTCCTGGTCGTCGTCGCGCCAGGGACGCAGGAGCAGTTCCGGCGCGGATGCGGTCGCGGGGGCGCGCAGGATGATCGGCACAGGTTCATTCTGCGCGGTCGAACGGTCGACCGGGTACCCCGGTTGCCGCCGTCAGGCGGCTGAGCGGCGACGCCACGGCCGCCAGCCCCGCCGGGGCGCACGGTCGTCGTCGGCCACGGTCGACGGCGCGGGTGAGGCCATGGCGCTGCGGCGGTCGTCGCGCCAGCGGCGGACCACCTCGTCGACGTTGACCGGGCGCACCACGACCCGCGGGCCGGTCGGCAGCCGCAGCCAGGCGATGATGTCGGCGTTCAGCAGGGCGCAGAAGTCGCGTACGGCCTGCTCGGTGGGCAGGTCACGCACCTCGTCGGGCACCTGCTCGACCCGCCGGCGCAGTTGCAGCGGCGTGGGGAGCAGCAGATCGCTGGGGAGCTTCTCCCGCCGCATGAAGCTCTTGATCCACCACGATTCGTCGTACGGCAGGTTCCGGCCCGGGATCGGCTTGCCCGCACCCGGCAGGTTGTCGAACTCGCCGCGCTCCTGTGCCGAGCGGATCTCCGCCTCGACCGCCGCTTCCCAGATGTTCGTCATCCGACCTCCTCCCCGGCCCACCGTAACGCGCCGCCCCGTGGGGGCGGCCCGGTAGTCAAAGCGTCCGAGCCGGCGCCACGCATTCCCGCCCCGGGCCGGGCGACGGCAGGCCACCGCCGGTCCGGCCGCATTCCCCCGACCGGTAACGGGACCGTAGAGTCCAATTGTTGGTCAGTGACAGAGAGGTGCGGTCAATGGTGGATACGGGTGCGCTGGTGGGGATATCCCTCGTGGCGATCGGCATCGTGCTCACGCCCGGCCCGAACATGGTCTACCTGGTGTCCCGTTCGGTGACCCAGGGCCGACGGGCCGGTTTCATCTCGCTGCTCGGCGTCGCCGCCGGGTTCGGGGTCTACCTGGTGGCCGCGGTCGCCGGGCTGGCCACCGTGTTCGTGCTGGTGCCGGCGCTGTACACGGCGGTGAAGCTGGCCGGCGCGGCGTACCTGCTCTGGCTGGCCTGGCGGACGCTGCGGCCCGGCGGTAGTTCGCCGTTCACGCCGGCGCCGCTGCCGGCGGAACGGCCGCGACGGCTGTTCACCATGGGGCTGGTGACCAACCTGCTCAACCCGAAGATCGCAATCCTCTACGTGTCGCTGCTGCCGCAGTTCCTGGAGCCACAGCGCGGGCACGTCGCCCTGCAGAGTCTGCTGCTGGGCCTGACCCAGGTCAGCATCGCCGTGGCCGTGAACGGGCTGATCGTGCTGACCGCCGGCACGCTCGCCGGGTTCTTCGCCCGCCGGCCGCTGTGGCTGCGCGTGCAGCGCTGGGTGATGGGCAGTGTGCTGGGCGCGCTCGCCGTGCGCATCGCCGCCGACCGGTCCCGCGCCGCCGTGGCCACCCCCTGAACGGTTGCTGATCTCGCGCCGGCGTCGCGATGCCCTTGAACAGCTGCTGCGCCGACGGCCGCTGGCCCGGGAGCACGTGAGGTCGGGCGGCGGGGGCCGGCGCACTAGACTTCGCCCTCGATGGACGCCCAGCCCGCCCCCGACCTTCGCCCCTGCGCCCACTGTGGACGCCCAGTGCCGCAGCGCGCCGGCGCCGGGCGGCCGTTCCGGTACTGCCGCGACAACGACGGCGCCTGTCAGCGGGCCTCGCGCAACAGCCGCATGCGGCACCGTAACGCGCCCGGCCTGCCCGGTCAGGTGGCCCGGACGTGGGAGGCGGTGGACCGCCTCGACCAGATCGTCGAGACGCTGACCGAGGCGCTGCACGCCGAACTCTCCCCCGTCGGGGTGGAGCGGCAGCTCGCCCAGGCCCGCGCCGAGGCGGCGACCGAGATCGCCGCCGCGCAGACCGAACGGGACGAGGCACGCCGCGAGGTCGAGGACGCCGCCGCGGCGGTCGCGCAGGCCCGTGAGCAGGCGCGGACCGCGGCCACCGAGCGAGACACGGCCCAGGCCGACGCCGCCCGCAGCGCCGAGCGGGCCGACCGGGACGCCGAGCAGGCGCGGCAGGCCGAAGCGGCCCGGGACGAGGCCCGTCGCGCGGCCACCGCGGCGGAGGCGCTGCGGGTACAGGCCGAACGGGACCGGGAGGCGGCGCGGCAGGAACTGCGTACGGTGCGCGCGGAACGCGACACCGAACGGGGCCGGGTCGCCGACCTGACCGCGGAGCGGGACACCGCCCGCGCCGACGCTGACCGGGCCACCCGCGACGCCGGTGAGGCGCACGAACGCGCGCAACGGTGGCAGGCCGAGGTGGAGGACGTACGCCGGCAGGTCGAGCAGGCCCGCGCCGACGCCGCCCGGGCCCGCGCCGGCGCCGCCGATGCCGTCCGGGCCCGCGAGGAGGCCGACCGGGCCCGGGACCGGGCGGAGACCGCCGCCCGGCAGGCCGAGGCCGTCCGCCTGGAAGCGGACGCCACGGCCGGTCACCTGCGCTCCGAGCTGACGGCCGCCGCCGCGCGCGCCGGCACGCTCGCCGACGAGCTGGCCGCCGCGCGGCGGGCCGCGGCCACCGCCGAGGGCCGGCTCACCGAGCTGACCGTACGACTGCACGCCGCCGAGGCCGACCGGGACTCCGCCCAGCAGCGGGTGGCCCAACTCGCCGGTCAGGTCAGCGATCTGGCCGCGGCGCTGGCCCGCCTCGGTTCGGGTGCCGCGTCAGCCGCAGGCCCCGACGTCGCGGCGCGCTGAGCCCGACCACCGGCGACGCTGAGCCCGGCCCATCGGGACGTGCCCGCCACTCAGCGCGGCGAGGAATCGTCCCGGCCGGTGCCGCGGCACCGGCCGATCCGCAGGTTGGGACGCGGCGGCCACGCGTCACCCCCGCGTGGGAGGCTTCCCAGGTGGGCAAGACGCATGAGCGGATCGAGGGACGGCTGCGGTCGTTCATCGAGTCCCAGCCGATGTTCTTCACCGCCACCGCGCCGCTGGCCGGCGACGGCACCATCAACCTGTCCCCCAAGGGCCTGCGCGGCTCGTGGGCGGTGCTCGACGAGCAGACCGTCGCATACCTGGACTTCGCCGGCAGCAACGCCGAGACGGTCGCGCACCTGCGGGAGAACGGCCGGATCACGCTCATGTGGTGCGCGTTCCAGGGGCCGCCGAACATCGTCCGGGTGCACGGGCGGGGCGAACCGGTGTTCCGCGACGACCCGCGCTGGCGGGAGCTGATCGGCCATTTCCCCGACATCGACCCGAGCCCGCACGGGCTGCGGGCCATCATCGTGGTGCGGGCCGAGCTGATCCGGGACACCTGCGGCTACGCGGTGCCGTTCATGACCTACGACGGTGACCGTGACCTGCACGGCAGGCGGTTCGCCCGGGAGGACGACGCGTCGTTGAGCGACTACTTCGCCGGCAAGCAGCACATCGCCAGCAGCATCGACGGGCTGCCCGGCCTGCCGTTGCCGCTGCCTTCGACACCAGCGGCGTGACGGGGGGCTCACCTGCCGGATGACGCGGGTTGCGCCCGCCGGCGCAACCTGCGTGCCGCCGCAGCGGTTAACATCGCCGGGACAGTCACAGCTTCATCATCGCGGTTCGGCCGGGGCGACCTCGCCGGACCGCTGTGACGGCCAGCTACCCTTGTCCAGGCTCGGCCGTGGGCGCTGCGCGCCCTTTCGGCGGGAATGGGCTGGCAGGCCCGGACCGTTACACGAGAAGACCAGCACCACGAACGAGGGGAAGTCGATCATGGGCGAGCGTATGCTGCGCGGAAGCCGCCTTGGCGCGGTGAGCTACGAGTCCGACCGCAACACCGAGCTCGCGCCACGGCAGACCCGCGAGTACCTGTGCGCCAAGGGCCACCAGTTCGAGGTGCCGTTCGCCGTCGACGCCGAGGTCCCGACGACCTGGGAGTGCAAGTTCGACGGCAGCGTCGCCCGGCTGGTCGATGGCAGCGAGCCGGAGCAGAAGAAGGCGAAGCCGCCGCGTACCCACTGGGACATGCTGCTGGAGCGGCGCTCGATCGCCGAGCTTGAGGACATCCTCGCCGAGCGGCTCCAGGAGGTCCGGACCCGACGCGGCCGGGCCTGACGAACAGCGAACACGAAGAAGGGCGGCGCCCCCCGCGGGGGGCGCCGCCCTTCTTCGCACGTTCAACGCTCGACGATCTCACCCTCGATCGCCCGGCCCTCGTCGACCAGCACGGGCTGCTCATCGGGCGTGGGGCGAGGCGGTGGCTGGGGCTCACCTCGACGCACCCGCACCCGGCGCGGCCCGAACAGGTCACCGGCGACCATCGACGACACCCGCCGCTCCGCGCCCCGCTGCACACCGGCACGGGCCAGCGCACGCACCGGCGGCACCAGCAGCAGCAGTCCGGCGACGCCGCTGACGAGCCCGGGAACCGCCAGCAACAGCGACCCCAGCAAACCCACCAGCCCGTCGGTCACCTGCCGTCCCGGTGGCTGCCCGGCCTGCGCGGCGGCGCGGAAACCCCGCCAGGCGCGCATTCCCTCGCGACGCAGCAGCACCAGCCCCAGCAGCGACACCGCGAACACCAGCAGCACCGCCACCCCGAACCCGACGGCCCGCCCCACCAGGACGAACACCGCCAGCTCGATCGCCACCGCGCCCAGCAGGGCCAGTGGTACGAACCTCAGTCCTCGGCGCATCTCACCCCATCGGTCGTCCCGCGGCGCCCTTGGCGCCGGGCGCCCCCGTCCAGCATGACACGCCGGGGCTCAACGTCACGACGCTCGACCCGTGCCACGCCGCCACGCCCGTCCGCGGTCCTGAACGGCCCAGCTGGTGATCCGCCACAGCGCCTCGGCCACGATCAGCGCGTTCATCTTGCTGCTGCCGTGCTCCCGCTCGGCGAAGGTGATCGGCACCTCGACGATCCGCATGCCCGCCCGGTGCGCCAGACGGGACAGCTCCACCTGGAACGAGTAGCCCTGCGAGCAGACCGACGACAGGTCCATCGCGTCCAACGCGCCGCGCCGGTAGACGCGGTAGCCGCCGGTGGCGTCGGAGACCGGCATGCCCAGCGCCAGCCGCGCGTACAGGTTGCCGCAGCGGGACAACGCGAGCCGCCGCAGCGGCCAGTTCACCACCCGGGCGCCCCTGGTCCACCGCGACCCGATCACCACGTCGGCGTCGCGGGCGGCGGCCAGCAGCGCCGGCAGGTCCTCGGGGGCGTGTGACCCGTCGGCGTCCATCTCCACCACCGCGTCGTAGCCGCGTTCCCGTGCCCACTCGAAACCGGCCAGGTAGGCCGCGCCCAGCCCTTCCTTGCCCTTTCGGTGCAGCACGTGCACCCGCGGGTCGGTGGCGGCGAGCGCGTCGGCGATCACCCCGGTGCCGTCGGGACTGTTGTCGTCGGCGACGAGAATTTCCACCGCGGGTGTTTCCTGTCGTACCCGGCCCACGATGTCACTGACATTGTCGGCCTCGTTGTAGGTGGGGATCACCACCAGCACCCTGCCGACGCCGTTGACGCCTGCGCGACGTGTCGGGTCGGTCGCCTCGCTCACGGTCCCCCCTCCGCTCCCCGCCGGCGTACCGGCTGGGCCTATCCGGGCCCGACGCGCTGCCGGCGGCGCAATACCGCCGCCGCGGCCAGGCCGGCCACGGCCAGGCCGGCCAACACCACCTCCGGCCACAGTCCCACCCGGGTGGCCAGCGTGCGCCCGTCGGTAAGAGCCAGTTGCCGCACGACCACCTCACGGGTGTTGAACCCGGTGGCGTCGCTTACCCGCCCGTCTGGGGCGACGAACCCGGACACCCCGACCGTGGAGGCCATCAGGGCCGGCCGGCCGTGCTCCACCGCCCGCAACTGCACCATGGCCAACTGCTGGCGGGCCTCAGCCGCGTCGAAGGTGGCGTTGTTGGTCTGCACCACGAGCAACTGCGCGCCGCCGGTGACGGTGTCCCGGACCACCTCGTCGTACGCCACCTCGAAGCAGATCACGTCGCCGAGCAGCACCTTGCCGGCCCGCACGACGCCCGGGGTACTCCCCGCGACGAAATCGGTACGTACCCGGTCGACCTGCTTGCTGACCATGCGGGCGATGTTCCGCAGCGGCACGTACTCGGCGAACGGCACCGGGTGCCGCTTCACGTACAGCTGGTCCAGATCGGGGCCGCTGCCGGGGCGCCACAGGATGCCGGCGTTGCGGACCTGCCCGGCGTTGGGGCCGAGCAGCACCGCGCCGACCAGGATCGGCGCGCCGATCGTGTCGGCGGCCTGGGAGATCCGCGCCCCGGCGGTCGGGTTGCGCAGCGGATCGATGTCGCTGGCGTTCTCCGGCCACACCACCAGATCCGGGTGCGGCCGCGTACCGGCGGCGACCTGGCCGGCCAGCTCCAGGGTGGCGTCGACGTGGTTGTTGAGCACCGCCTGCCGTTGGGCGTTGAAGTCCAGACCCAGGCGCGGCACGTTGCCCTGCACGATCGCCACGGTGACCGTCGCGCCGCCGCCGGCGCGTCCCACCGGCACCAGCAGTCCCGCCGTGCACAGCAGCACCGCCCCGGCGGTCAGCCCGGCCACCGGCAGCCACCACCGGGTCTGCCGCCACCGGCCGACGTCCCACCGCCGCCACCCGGCGGCCAGCAGCAGCCCACCGGTTGTGGCGACGGCGAACGTCACCAGCGGGGCGCCGCCGAGCGCGGCCACCCGCAGCAGCGGCGAGTCGCCCTGGCTGAACGCCAGCCGCCCCCACGGGAATCCACCGAACGGCGTGCGGTCCCGCAGCGCCTCCTGCCCCACCCAGAGCACCCCGGTCAGCGGCGCCCAGCACCACCGGACCCGGTCGACCAGCGGCGACACCCAGGCCGTGGCGGCGCCGAGCAGCGCCAGATAGCCGGCCTGAAGCAGCGACAGCAGCACCCACGGCAGCAGACCGGTGTGCAGGTTCGTCCAGGCCAGCAGCGGCGCGAAGAACGCCACCCCGGTCAGGAAACCCAGACCGGCGCCGGCGCGCAGCCGCCGCCGGTGCGTCGCGGCGGCCAGCAACGCCACCCCGACCGGCGCCAGCGGCCACACCCCGTACGGGGGGAACGCCACCAGCAGCGCCAGACCCGCCGCGACCGCCACCGGCACCGCGACCGCGAGCGGCAGCGGACGCGGGGCGGCCGGGCGCGGCTGCGCCGCGTCGGTTCGCTTCTCGTCCGGGTCGACGGTCGTCACGGGCGCCTCAGCACGATCACGGTGCTGAAGGCTACCCGGCCGGGTAGGCCCGTCACGAACGGCGGCGGGCCACGAGAACGGCGTCGTGGATGGTGACCTCCCGTCCCTGCGGGTCCACCGCCGTACGGGGCCGCGCCTCGGCCCGCACGTCCCACCCGGTCGGGTCGAGCGCCGCAGCGAGTTCCTCGGCGGTGTACATCATCTCCGGCAGGTGCATCCGGTTGATGCTGGTGCGCAGGTCCCACGGGTGGTGCCCGACGATCAGCAGGGTGCCGCCCGCGGCGACGGCAGCGGCCAGCCGGGCGAACAGGACGTCGCGTTCGTTGCCGGGCAGGTGCATGAACTGGGCGTTCACCAGGTCGTAGCCGACCTCGGCGGGTGGCTGCTCCCGCACGTCTGCGTGGATCCACTCGATGCGGTCGGCGACGCCGGCGTCGCCGGCGTGCGTGGCGGCCCGTTCCAGCGCGACCCGGGAGATGTCCACGGCGGTGACCCGCCAGCCCCGCCGGGCCAGCCACACCGCGTCGGCGCCCTCGCCGCTGCCCACGTCCAGCGCCCGGCCCGGGGTCAAGGCGGTGGCCTCGGCCACCAGCTGCGGGTTGGGTCGTCCGCTCCACACCGACGGCCGGGACGCGTAGCGCTGCTCCCACGCCTGCTCGGTGAACATGGTCGCGACGCGGTGCCGGCGTTCCCGCACGGCCTCGCGGGTGTCCTCCGCCACCAGGTCCGCGTTGATCGCCGCGCCGGCGGTCAGGCCGGCGGCCGCGGCGCTGATCACCTGGGCGCGTAGGTCGGCGACGTTGCCGGCCACCCACACCCCCGGCACGGTGGTGGCGCCGGTCGCGTCGGCGGGGATCTGGGTGCCGAACACGTGCCCGCCCAGCTCCACCTCGACAGGGGTGAGGCCGAGCTCGGCGAGCAGCCCCGCGCGGGCGGTGAATCGGGGCGCCACCACCAGCGCGTCGAGGTCGACGACAGCCCCGTCGGCCAGCCGCACCCCGGTGAGCGCGTCACCGGCCACCACCAGCTCCTCGACGGGGCCGTCCACGACGGTGATCTCCCGGGCGGCGAGCTGTTCCAGCTCGTCGCCGCTCGGCTGTGGCGCGCCGTGGATCAGCAGCAGCACGTGCGGGCTCCACTGCCGCCACAGCAGCGCCTGCTGCACGCCGGTCGGGCTGGTGGCGAGGACCCCGATCCGCCGGTCGCGGGTCTCCCACCCGTGGCAGTACGGGCAGTGCAGCACGTCCCGCCCCCACCGCTTCGCCAGGCCGGGCACGTCGGGCAGTTCGTCGACCAGCCCGGTGGTGACCAGCAGCCGCCGGGCGCGCACCTGCGTCGCGTCGTCGAGGGTGAGGGTGAACCCGGCGTCGTCGCGGGCGGCGACCTCGACCCGGCCGCGGACGATCCGAGCGCCGTAGCCGGTGACCTCCGCCCGCCCGGCGGCCAGCAGCTCACCCGGCGGGGTGCCCTCCCGGGTCAGGAAGTTGTGCACACCGTCGGCGGGGGCGTTGCGCGGCTCGCCGGCGTCCACCACCAGCACCGAGCGGCGCGCCCGGGCCAGGGCGAGCGCCCCGGCGAGTCCGGCCGCGCCGCCGCCGACCACCACCACGTCGTACCTGTCGCCCACCTGGCACCTCCTGGTCGTCTCCGTCGCGACCCACGGTGCCCGCCCACCGGACGGCCGACAAGTATTCTTGCCGTTATGGCAAACGACGAGGTGTTGCTCGCCGAGGTCGGCCCACGGCTGCGGGCGCTACGCAAGCAGCGCGGCACCACGTTGAGTCAGCTCGCCGAGGCCACCGGCATCTCGGTGAGTACCCTGTCGCGACTGGAGTCCGGCGGCCGTCGCCCCACTCTGGAACTGCTGCTGCCGCTGGCCCGCGCCCACCAGGTGCCCCTCGACGAACTCGTCGGCGCACCCCACGTCGGCGACCCACGCGTACAGGCCCGCCCGATCGTGCGCCACGGCATGACGTTCCTGCCATTGACCCGCCGCCCCGGCGGACCGCAGGCGTTCAAGCAGATCCTGCCGCCAGGCACCCCCACCGGCGACCCCGGACAGCAGACCCACGAGGGCTACGAGTGGCTCTACGTGCTCTCCGGCCGGCTCCGGTTGCTGCTCGGCGACCACGACCTGATCCTCACCCCGGGGGAGGTGGCCGAGTTCGACACCCGGCTGCCGCACCGGCTGCTCAACCCGGGCCCCGACACCGCCGAGGTCATCAACCTCTTCGGCCCGCAGGGGGAACGCCTGCACGTACGGGCCCGTCCCCACGCCCGCTGACACCGCCGCCGGCGGCCGGAAACGAAAATCGGGGCGCGGCCAGCGCCGCGCCCCGATGCTCCCAGGCCCTTCCCGGCCGGTGGGGCAAGAATGCGGCACGCCGACCTTCGGACCGACCAGACGCGGACTGGCTGCCCCCGCCGGGCCGTTGTCTACTGGCCGTGCGCCTCACTCCACCCGTACACCGGTTACCGCGGCCGGTTCGCGCCGCCCCGCCGACCCCCGCCCGCTGGACCTGGCCGCCGCGACGAACAACTGTGTCGCTCGGCCAGCGGACGAAGGGACGAAGCGAACAACAGCCGCTTCCCGTAGTAGGACTCAAAGACGGTACGTGTTGCCCCCCGGGCCCTGTCAACCCGCCCCCGGCCTGTCGCGTGTCGCCGACCGGCGTGTCGTGACGGGAAACATCAGTCCGCACCCAGATGCCGGCCCAGCAACACCCCTGCCACCCGCGGATGCTCCGCCGCGAGCAACCCACCGGCAGCCAACACGTACTCCACGTCCACCACCGGCCGCGCCGCCCTCGGCAGCGGCCACCCACCCGCGTGATCGGCCAGCACCGCGCTGAGCACCTGCACCGCCTGCCCGGCCGGGGCGTGCCGCAGCACACCACCCGAACCGACGACCAGCCGCACGTCCCGCAGGTCCCGGCCGGCCCGCTCACCGGTGGCGCCACCACGGGCATGCCGGCGCAGCGCCACCGTCGCGGCCAGCTCAGCGATCCGCCACTCCGCCGCCTGCTGCGCCGCGCCGGCGGGCAGGAACCCCGGCTCGGCGGCCCGCACCGCCGCCGCCCGCGTCAGCTCCTCCTGCTCCCCGGGGCCGAGCAGCCGCTCCTCGGCCGCCGCCCGCACCACCCCCGGCGCGCTCCACCGCATCCCCAGGTCCCCCTCCACGGTGCGGGCCCGCCACAGCGAACCGGCCACCTCACGGCCCGGCCCGGTGGCCCGTTCGTCGGGAGTGAGCACCGAGTACACGTCGGTGGTGGCCCCACCGACGTCCACCACCGCCAGGTCCCCGCCGACCCGGTCGGCGAGCACCTCCACCCCGGTCAGCACCGCGTCCGGGGTGGCCGCCCGCACCAACCGCGCGAACCGGGCCCCCCGCGACAGCCGCTTGCCGCCGATGACGTGCCGCAGGAACACCTCCCGGATCGCCGCCCGCGCCGAGGCGGGCGCGAGCACCCCGATGCGGGGCAGCACATTGTCGGCCACCGTCACCGGCACCCCGGCCGCCGCCAACACGGCCGCCAGCTCCGCCCGCACCTCGACGTTGCCGGCCAGCACCACCGGCACCCGCCACCGGGCCCGGGCCAGCCGGGTCGCGTTGTGCGTCAACACCTCGGCGTCCCCGCCGTCGGTGCCACCGACCAGCAACACCACATCGGGGCGGGCCGCCCGCAACGCGCGAAGCTCCGCGGCACCCAACCGGCCGGCGGCCACGTGCACCACGTTCGCGCCCGCCGACAGACCCACCCGCCGGCCCGCCTGCGCGGTCACGAGCTGCTCGTAGCCGACCACCGCCAACCGCAGCCCGCCGCCGGCCGACGAACACACGTACCAGGCCGGGTCCCGGACCCCCAGGCCGGCGGTCGCCGCCGCCACGGCCGCGTCCAGGCCGTGCAGCACGTCCGTGCCGACCGTCGTCGGCGCCGCGGCCGCCGCCACCAGCTCACCGCCGTCCAGGTCGACCACCGCCACCTTCGTGTACGTCGACCCGACGTCGGCGCAGACCGCGACGGTCACGCCGCCGGCGGCACGACCACCGTGCCGGTCGCGGTGACCGCCACGACCGGCGGGTCGAGCACCTCCGCGGCCGACTCACCCCGGTCCGGGCGGCCCCGGCACACCACCGCGCAGCTCAACTCCAACGTCCGGCTACGGGTGCCGACCCGGGCGACCCGCGCGGTCACCTCCACCACGTCACCGGCCCGGATCGGGGCGAGGAACCGCACGTCGGCGTAACCGGCGAACAACCCCTCGTCGCCGTCGGTGCGGATGCACACCTCGGTGGCGACATCCCCGAACAAACCCAACGCGTACGCCCCGTCGACCAGGTTCCCCGCGTAGTGGGCGTGCGAGTACGGCACGTACCGCCGGTGCGTCACCGTCAACCCCAACCGCGGATCCTGCCCCGTCATGCCTTCGCCTTCCTGTTCGTGACCAGCGCGTGCGTCAGGTAACTGGCCACCTCACCCGGTGTGGTGCCCCGGCCGAAGATCCGATCCACACCCAACTCGTCGGCCATCGTCTCGTCGAACCGCGGCCCGCCCACGATCAGCAACGGACGCCGACCCGCCGGCATGGCCTCCCGGAACGCCGCCGACATCTCCCGCGTGTTGTGCAGATGCGCGTCGCGTTGCGTCACCACCTGCGACACCAGCACCGCGTCCGCCCTCTCCACCCGGGCCGCCTCCACCAGCTCCGGCACGCTCACCTGCGCACCGAGGTTGGTCACCTTCAACTCCCGGTAGTACTCCAGGCCCTTCTCCCCCGCGATGCCCTTCACGTTCAGGATCGCGTCGATGCCGACGGTGTGCGCGTCCGTGCCGATGCACGCCCCCACCACCGACAACTTGCGCCGCAACTTCTGCCGCACCAGGGCGTTGACCTCCTTGGCCGACAGCAGCGGATAGTCGCGCTCCACCACCTGCACCGCGGACACGTCCACCAGATGGTTCACCCGCCCGTACACGACGAAGAACGTGTACCCGTCGCCCATCTGCTTGGCGTGCACCAGCATCGCCGGGTCGATGCCCATCTTCCCGGCCAACTGGATCGCCGCACCCTCGGCCCGCTTGTCGTGCGGCACCGGCAGCGTGAACGACACCTGCACCATCCCGTCACCGGTGGTGTCCCCGTACGGCCGCACGATCTTCTTCTCGACACCGTCCGCGCTCACGACCGGCCCGCCGTCACACCCGCGCCCGCGACGTCACCGCGCACACCCGCCGGTTGCGCCTCGAGAATCTCCGTGGCCGGATTCCAGTAGTCCGCCTCGTGCCGCGCCACCCCGTCCAGGCCCTTGCCCCGGTCCGGTGGGCGTTTCATGATGCCGAACGTGCCCTCGGCGATCGCCGTCAACAACGACTGCCCACCGATACGCTCCAAAAGGTCCACCGCCTCACGCAGCACCGCGTACGCCCGCTGCTGGATGAACCCGCCCGGCGCCGGGACGAAATCCTCGTGCAAGCCACCCGCCGCGCCCAGCACGTAACGCACGTTCTGCAACGCGATGTCCCGGTCCGACAACCACGGCGTCACCACCGCCTCGGTCATCATCCCCACCAGCAGGATGCCCTGCCCGGTCAGCGTCCCCGCCAGGTTGAAGAACCCGTCGAGCAGGTTCCCGCGGAACACGTCCCCGGTCATGTGCTTCGTCGGCGGCATCCACTTCAGCGGCGCGTCGGGGAACAACTCCCGCGCCAGCAACGCGTGCGCCAACTCCAGCCGGAACGACTCCGGCACATCCGGGTTGATCTCGAACGCGTGCCCCAACCCCAACTGCCAGTCCGCCAACCCCGCCTCGTGCGCGAAGAACTCGTTCAGCAGCTGCGACACCGTCACCGTGTGCGCCTCCTCCACCGCGTCGGCGGTGGTGAGGTAGTTGTCCTCCCCGGTGTTGATGATGATCCCCGCCCGCGCGTGCACCTGCCGCGAGAACCGCTGATCCACGAACGTCCGGATCGGATTGATGTCCCGGAACAGGATCCCGTACATCGAGTCGTTCAACATCATGTCCAGGCGTTCCAGGCCCGCCAGGGTCGCCATCTCCGGCATGCACAACCCGGACGCGTAGTTCGTCAACCGCACGTACCGGCCCAGCTCCTTCGACGACACGTCCAACGCCGCCCGCATCAACCGGAAGTTCTCCTGCGTCGCGTACGTGCCGGCGAACCCCTCCCGCGTCGCACCCTCCGGCACGTAGTCCAGCAGCGACTGCCCCGTCGACCGGATCACCGCGATCACGTCCGCGCCCGCCCGCGCCGCCGCCTGAGCCTGCGGAATGTCCTCATAGATGTCACCCGTCGCCACGATCAGGTAGATCCACGGCCGCTGCTTCGGATCCCCGTACCGCTTCACCAGACGATCCCGCTCGGCTCTGCGCCGATCGATCTGCCGAACCCCCGCGGCGACCGCCCGCCGGGCCGCCCGGCGGGCAGCCGTGGCCGCCTTACCGGTGGGCCGGCTGAACCGCACCGAACCGGCAGCGGCCTTCTGCGCCAGCAACGTCACATCCGTCAGATCCTCCCGGGCGAGCGCGTCGAACACCGCCGCCGCCACCCCGTGGCCCAGACCCACATCCGCCACCACCGCATCCACCAGGCGGTTCACCCACGGAATACCGTCCGGGTCGGCGCCGGTCACCCCGGCCAGCCGCAACACCGCCCGCTCCACCGACACCGTCGTATGGCTACGGGCCAGGTCCACCACCGGCTGCCCCGCGCGCCGCGCCAACTCCCGCGCCCGCGCCACCAGCACCGGATCAAGATCAAGCTTCCCGGTCACGCCGCCGCCCCGCTTCGAAACGCCACGCCGCCGTGCCCGATGGTTCGCTTCCTCACGCAGACCCTTCCTCGTAGATCACATCACCGCGCAACACCGTGCGACGGCACACCGGCAGCGGCGTCGGATCCTGCGGCCCCCGCAACTCCGGATCGTCGGCCAGCAACACCGGCAAACCCCGATCAACCCCCGCCGGCGTGTCCCACACCGCGAACGTCGCCGGCGCACCCAACGCGAGAACCCCCTCGTTGTCCAGGTGCACCGCCCGCCACCCGCCACGCGTGTGCGCCGCGAACGCCGCCCGCACACTCATCCGCTGCGCCGCACTGTGATGCGCCGCCGCCGCCCGCACCGACCCCCACGGGTCCACCGGCGTCACCGGCGAATCCGACCCGAACGCCAACGCCACCCCAACGGAATGCATCGCACCCATCGGGTTCGACGCCAACGACCGCGCCAACCCCAACCGCGACTCGTACATGCCACCCGCGCCGCCCCACAACCGGTCGAACGCCGGCTGCATGCTCGCCACGATCCCGTACTCCACGAACCCGGCGATCAACCGCTTGTCCACGATCTCCGCATGCTCGATACGGTGCCGCGCCGCGCGCACCCGCTCCACGCCCAACCGCCGCACCACCGCCGCGAACCCCTCCAGGACCGTGCCGATCGCCGCGTCCCCGATCGCGTGGAACCCGCCCTGCAACCCGTGCGCCGCACAGTCCAGCAGATGCTCGCGCACCTGCTCCGCCGACAGATAGCCGTGCCCGACACCCTCCCCGTCCAGGTACGGCTGCGACAGATGCGCCGTACGCGAACCCAACGCACCGTCCGCGAACAGATCACCACCGGCACCCACCGCACCCAGCTCCCGGGCTCGCGCGGCGCCACCCAACTCACCCCAGTACCCGTACACCTCCGGCACGCCCGCACCCGAGATGCCCAGCAGCCCCGTGAAGTCGTCCTCGTCGGAGATCTCCGGCCCACCGCACTCGTGCACCGCCGCGACACCCAGCGACGCCGCGTGCGCCAACGCCACCCGCTGCGCCGCCACCCGCTGCGCCCGCGTCACCGACGCGAACGCCGCCGCCCGAACCACGTGGTGCGCGTCACGACGCACCCACCCCGACTCGTCGAACCCCGCCGCGGCCACCACCTCCGGCACCGCCGCCAGCATCGCCCGCGACACCAACGCCGAATGAATCGACGCCTGCGACAGATACACCCGCCGACCACCGGCCGCCCGGTCCAACACCTCCGCGTCCGGCAGCTGCGGCGCGCCCCAGCGCGACTCGTCCCAGCCGTGGCCCAGCACCACCGCATCCGCCGGCAACCCCGCCGCGAACCCGGCCACCGCGTCCAGCAGCTCCCCCGCCGAACGCACCCCCGACAGATCCAGCCCCGACAACGCCAACCCGGTATCCGTCGCGTGCACGTGCGCATCCACGAACGCCGGCGTCACCAACGCCCCGCCCAGCTCCACCACCCGGTCGGCGGCGGGCGCGTCCGCGTCCACCCCCAGCCAGGTGATCCGCCCATCGGACACCAGCAGCGCGGTCGCGTTCGGGTCGGCGGGGCTGTGCAACACGCCACCGCGGTACAACGTCGAGGGGTTCGTCATGACCTCAGTCTGCCGCCAACCGGGACTCGAAGAGCCGACGGACCCCCGGCTCCGCGCGCAGCAACCCCAACGCCAACTCCGCGTGCCCCGGCACGTACCCGTTGCCCACCAGCATCGTGACGTCCGCCGCCAGGCCCTCCGCGCCCAACGCCGCCCCCGCGAAACTCGTCGCCATCGAGAAGAAGATCACCGTGCCGCCGTCCGCGGTACCCAGGATCGCCCCGTGCTCGCAACCCGGCACGTCCACGCACACCACTGTCACGTCCGCCGGCACACCCAACGCCGTGGTCACCGCCGTCGACACCGCCACCGGATCCCGGGCGTCGGCCAACGCCACCGCATCGGCCAGCCCCGCCGCCGTCAGCGCGTCCCGCTCCGCCGCCACCGGCACCACGCCGACCGTACGACCCGCGCCCGCCCGCCGCGCCGCCGCGAGAGACAGCGAGCCGCTCTTACCCGCCCCGCCGATCACCGCCACCGTCACCGGGCGGGCGTCCCCCGCACGGGCCCGATCCGTCACATACCGTGACACCACCCGCGCCGTCAGCGCCGGCGCCCCGCACACATCCAGCACCGCCAGCGACAACTGCGGATCCTCGTCCGGCGGCAACACCGCGGCGATCGACCGGGCGAACAGGATCGCGTACCCGTCGCACGGCACCTGCTCACTGCGACCGTCCCAGCGCGCCAAACCGTCGGTGATCACCAGCGGCGTCAACGTCAACGACACCAGGGTCGCCACCCGGTCCCCCGTCTTGAGCCCCAGCGGCGACCGCCGGCCCGCCTCCTCCACCGTGCCGATCAGCATCCCGCCGGAACCGGTCACCGGGTTCTGCATCTTGCCCCGGGTCGTGACGATCTCCAGCACCTCGGCGCGCACCGCGTCACCGTCACCGCCGTGCTTCTCCCACAACTGCCGGAAGCTCGCCGCGTCCAGGTTCAGCCGCTCCACCCGGATCCGCACCTCGTTCGCCGCGATCTCCGGACTCGCATCCAGCCGCCAGGCCGCCTGCGGCAGCACCCCCGCCGGTTCCACGACGCGGTGCAGACCCACCGGTGACGTCACGCCGACCTCCCCCTGTCCAGCCGCCCGAAGCCCCGGTCAAGGCTCGCATCGCGGGAAAACTTCCGGCAGACTAATTTCTAGGCCGGAGATTTTCCAGTAGCCTTCGGGCGGCTGATCAACACGCACCACACGAGGAGGGGCCGTGACCCAGACCCAACCGGTGGAGACCATCCCCACTGCCCGCCCCACCCCGGTCGCCGCGCCCACCGCCGGCCAGCCCTACGAATACCGACGAACCCCACTCGTCGAACCCGACTGGACCCGCTTCCCCGGCTGGCGCAACGTCACCCGCGAACAGTGGGAATCCGCCCAATGGCAACGGGTCAACTGCATCAAGAACATCAAGCAACTCCGCGCCGTCCTCGGCGACCTCGTCGACGACACCTTCTACGACGACCTCGCCACCGACCAGAGCGCGCACGCCACCATGTCGATGCTCGTACCGCCGCAGATGCTCAACACCATGGTCCCGTTCGCCCCGATGACCACCGAGGCGTTCCTGGCCGACCCGATCCGGCGCTACATGATCCCCGTCGCCTCCGACCGGCGCAGCGACTGGCCCTCACACCCCTACGCCAGCCGCGACTCACTGCACGAACACGACATGTGGGTCGCCGAGGGCCTCACCCACCGCTACCCCACCAAGGTCCTCGCCGAGCTGCTCTCCACGTGCCCGCAGTACTGCGGCCACTGCACCCGCATGGACCTCGTCGGCAACTCCACCCCCGCCGTCGACAAGCTCAAACTCACCCTCAAACCCGTCGACCGCTACGACGCACACATCACCTATCTCAAGGCCCACCCCGGCGTACGCGACATCGTCGTCTCCGGCGGCGACGTCGCCAACGTGCCCTGGCGCAACCTCGAGTCGTACCTGATGCGCCTGCTCGAAATCGAGACCATCCGCGACATCCGGCTCGCCACCAAGGCCCTCATGGGCCTACCGCAGCACTGGCTCCAGCCCGACGTGGTCGAAGGTCTCGAACGCGTCGCCCGCACCGCCGCCCGCCGCGGCGTCAACCTCGCCATCCACACCCACGTCAACCACGCCCAGTCGCTCACCCCACTGGTCGCCAAGGCCGCCCAGACCGCCCTCGACGTCGGTGTCCGCGACGTCCGCAACCAGGGCGTCCTCATGCGCGGCGTCAACGCCACCAGCCGCGACCTGCTCGACCTCTGCTTCGCCCTCCAAGGCGAAGCGGGCATCCTGCCGTACTACTTCTACATGTGCGACATGATCCCCAACGCCGAACACTGGCGGGTCCCCGTCTGGCACGCCCAGCAACTCCAGCACGACATCATGGGCTACCTACCCGGCTACGCCACCCCACGGATCGTCTGCGACGTCCCCTTCGTCGGCAAACGCTGGGTACACATGCTCACCGAGTACGACCGCGAACGCGGCATCTCCTACTGGACCAAGAACTACCGCACCTCCATCGAGTCCGCCGACCTCGAAGCCCTCAACCGCCGCTACGCCTACTACGACCCGATCGACACCCTGCCCGAATCCGGCCAGGCATGGTGGACCGAACACCGCGACGACTGACAACAACAGCCCGTCACCCCCGCCCGACGCGGGGGTGACGGGACACCGCCCCCACCCGCCCCCACCCACCGGCCAACTACCCTGCACCCACATGACCCCTGCGCGGCGCGACACCGAACCGGACACCGCCGACCGGGTCACCCCCGTCGAACTCTTCTTCGACGTCGTCTTCGTCCTGACCATCACCCAACTGGTCCGACTCCTCGAAGAACACCTCGACTGGACCGGCCTCGGTCGCACATTCCTGATCTTCGGGCTGCTCTGGTACCTCTACACCGGCTACGCCTGGCTCACCAACCACGTGCCACCCCGCCGACCCGCCCGCAAGCTCCTCCTCTTCGCCGGTATGGCCGGCTTCCTGCTCACCGCCATCGCCATCCCCGACGCCTTCACCGGCAGCGGCCTACTCTTCGGCATCGGCTACCTCGTGGTGGTCGTCGTACACCTCACCCTGTTCAGCCAGAGCAGCGCCCGAGCCGGCGTTCGCCGACTCGCGCCCTACAACCTCGGCGCCGCGCTGCTAGTCATCGCCGCCGGCCTGCTCACCGGCCCCGCCGTACCCGCGCTCTGGGCCGCCGCCGTCTTCACCCAGACCTTCCTGCCGTACCTGCTGCCCGGGCACTCCTGGCTAGGCGCGGCGGGAAGCTTCAACATCAGCGCCGCCCACTTCGTCGAACGGCACGGCCTGCTGGTCATCGTGGCCTTCGGTGAGATCGTCGTCGGTATCGGCATGGGCACCCCGCTCGAGCACCTCGGCCCCGGCACCACCGCCGCGGTCGTGATGGCCCTCGCCCTGCCCGCCGCCCTCTGGTGGACCTACTTCACCGACACCGGGCCGTCCGAGACGACCCTCGCCCACGCGGAACCCGGCACCCGCAGCCGGTACGCCGCCCGCGTCTGGATCCTCCTGCACTTCCTGCTGCTCCTCGGAGCCATCGTCGCCGCCACCGGCCTGCACGCCGTCGTCGCGCACCCCACCGAACCCGCCGGATGGCCGAGCGCGCTCGCCCTCTGCTCCGGTGTGGCCCTGTTCCTGGTCGCGATCGCCGACGCGCGCCGCGTCCTGCGTACCGGCGCCGCCCGCAGCCGGCTGATCACCGCCGCGCTGGTGCTCGCCAGCACGCCCATCGGCGCCACCGTCAACGCGGCGCTGCAGCTGGCCGTGCTGATCCTCCTGATGACCGCGATGCTGCTGGTCGACGGACACCGCACCGAACCGGCCGTCAACGCGGCGCGTACATGATCACCGCGACTCCGAACAGGCAGATGACGGCACCGGTCACGTCCCACCGGTCTGGGCGGAACCCGTCCACCAGCACACCCCACACCAGCGACCCGGCCACGAACACACCACCGTACGCAGCGAGGATCCGCCCGAAGTTCGGATCAGGCTGGAACGTCGCCACGAAGCCGTAGATACCGAGCGCGACCACTCCGGCGGCGACGAACCACAGCCCCCGGTGCTCCCGCCACCCCTGCCAGACGAGCCACGCCCCGCCGATCTCGGCGAGCGCGGCCAGGGCGAAGAGCAGCAACGAACGCAGCACGGTCACGCCCTGAGGGTAGTTCGACCGGCGGCGGCGAAAACGGAGCGGCGGCCCAGGGATCAACCCCTGGGCCGCCGCCGCTCACACCGTCACCGGAAGGCGTCGCGCGCGTTCTTGCCGGTTTCCTTGGCGCTCTGACCGGCCTGCTTGACCCGCGCCTCGCTCTGCTGCGTGGCGCCCTCTGCCCGCATGCTCTCGTTGTCTGTCATATCGCCGATCCGCTCCTTCGCGGCACCGGTCATCTGCTCCATCTTGTTCTTGGCCTTGTCGGTGAAGCTCATCTCGCCTCCTTGGTCGCGGCGTTCCCCCCCGTGCGTGCCCGGTGTGGCTCGGCGCAAACGAGGTGCGCGGGCGCACGTTGCGTAAGGCATCCTAGGAAGATAGGTTACCGGTCGACCGGATCGGCGGAACGCTCCGGACCCGGGGAACCCGGGCACGACAGGACGGGGTAAATGGCTGTCGCCGACCGGCGGGAGGCGACGATCATGGGCGGAAAGCCGACCCGAGACCGATGAGGGACCCATGCCCCTACCTGCCGACCCGACGACCCTCCATCCGATGCCGGAGCAGCCGCGCGTGGTGTTGCTCAAGCCGCTGGTGACTTCTGCGCTGATCGAGGTCGGGGAGTACTCCTACTACGACGATCCGGACCAGGCGACCGCGTTCGAGACGCGAAACGTGCTCTACCACTACGGGCCGGAGAAGCTGATCATCGGGCGGTTCTGCGCGCTGGGCACGGGCGTGCGGTTCATCATGAACGGCGCCAACCACCGGATGGACGGCCCCTCGACCTTCCCCTTCCCCACCATGGGCGGCTCCTGGTCCGAACACTTCGACCTGCTCACCGGCCTGCCCAACCGGGGAGACACCGTCGTCGGCAACGACGTGTGGTTCGGCCACGGCGCGACGATCATGCCCGGGGTACGGATCGGCCACGGTGCGATCATCGGCGCCGGCGCCGTGGTCACCCGCGACGTACCCGACTACGGCATCGTCGGCGGCAACCCGGCCCGCCTCATCCGCACCCGCTACGACGAGCAGGACGTCGCCCGGCTGCTGGCGGTCGCCTGGTGGAACTGGCCGCCGGAGCACATCACCGAGCACGTTCGCACCATCATGTCGGGCAGCATCAGCGAACTGGAGGCCGCCGCCCCGGAAGTCCCGCCGGCTCCGGCCTCCCCGCTCACCCGCTCGGCACCCACTGCGTGACCGGTAACGCCCGCCCGCCACCTGCGCCCGGATGACCGCCCGGCTCGTGGTTGACTGGGTTCATGGGAGAGCTCCTGCTGATCCGGCACGGCGAGACGACCTGGAGCGCGAGCCGCCGGCACACCTCGTACACCGACCTGGAGCTCACCGCCGACGGGGAGCGGCAGGCCCGCGTCCTCGCCGCATTCCTCGCCGGCCGCCGTTTCGTCAAGGTGCTGGCGAGCCCCCGGGTTCGGGCGCTGCGCACCGCCCAACTCGCCGGTCTCACCGTCGACGCCGTCGACGAGGACCTCGTCGAGTGGAACTACGGCGAGTACGAGGGACGCACCACCGTCGACATCCACCAGGACGACGCGCACTGGAACATCTGGACCGACGGCTGCCCGGGCGGCGAGTCCCCCGCCCAGGTCGGCGAACGGTTGGACCACGTGCTCGACCGGGTCGCTCCCCTGCTCGATCAGGGCACCGTCGCGCTGGTCGGCCACGCGCACAGCCTGCGGGTGCTCGGCGCCCGCTGGATCGGCCTGCCCCCGTCCGCGGGCGGTCTCCTCCGGCTGGACACCGCCACGGTGAGCGTGCTCGGCCACGAGCACGGCCGGCGGGTCATCCTGCGCTGGAACCAGCCCGCTCCTCCGGCGCCCGGGACCGCGCCCGACTCGCCGGTCCGGCACTGATCTTCGGCGGCCGGTTCTCGTACGGCGTGGAGAGCACCACTGTCGTGCGGGTGGTGACGTTCGCCGCGGTGCGGATCTCCTGGAGCAGTCGCTCGAGGTCCGCCGGACCGGCCACCCGCACCAGCAGCATGTAGAAGTCCTCGCCCGCGACCGAGTAGCACGAGTCGATCTCCGGCAGGTGCGCCAACCGCTCGGGCGCGTCGTCGGGCTGGGACGGGTCGAACGGCCGGATCGCCACGAACGCGGTCAACGGCAGGTCCAGCGCCTCGAACGCGACACGTGCCACGTACCCCTTGATGACGCCCCGCTGTTCCAATCGGCGTACCCGCTGGTGCACGGCGGACACCGACAGGCCCACCTTCTCGGCCAGGTCCGTGTACGACAGCCGGCCGTCTGCGGTCAGTGCGGCGATGATGGCGCGGTCGGTCTCCTCCACGGCGTGCAAACTACCGGGAAAACCGGCGTACGGCGATGAGGCGGCGCGGGCCGGCGCGATGATCGGCACAACGCGCGCCGGCCCGACCACCCCGGTTCGCCTCAGCCCTTAGCCAGCGCCCGGGAGATCAGCAGCCGCTGGATCTGGTTGGTGCCCTCGACGATCTGGAGCACCTTCGCCTCCCGCATGTACCGCTCCACCGGGTGGTCGACGACGTAGCCCGCTCCGCCGAGCACCTGCACCGCGTCGGTGGTCACCCGCATCGCCACATCTGTCGCGAAGAGCTTCGCCTTGGCCGCCTCCGTGGCGTACGGCCGCCCGGCGTCACGCAGGCGCGCGGCCGCCAGCAGCAGGGCGCGTGCCGCGGAGATCTGGGTGGCGTGATCGGCCAGCGTGAAGCCGAGCCCCTGGAAGTCGATGATGGCCCGGCCGAACTGGTGCCGTTCCCTGGCGTACCCGACCGCGTAGTCCAGCGCCGCCTGGGCCAGCCCCACCGCGCAGGCGGCGATGCCGAGCCGGCCCGAGTCCAGTGCGGACATCGCGATGGTGAAACCCATCCCCTCGCGGCCCACCAGCCGCTCGACCGGCACCCGGGCGCCGTCGAAGGCGATCTGCGCCACGGGTGAGGAGTGCAGCCCCATGGTCCGCTCGGCGGCCTGCGGTTCGATGCCGGGCGTGTTCCGGTCCGCCAGGAGGCAGGAGATGCCCTTCGGGCCCGGCCCACCGGTACGGCAGAAGATGTTGTAGAAGTCCGCGGTGCGGGCGTGGGTGATCCACGCCTTGGTGCCGGTCACCACGTACGCGTCGCCGTCGCGCACCGCCTTGGTGGTGAGCGCCGCGGCGTCCGAGCCGCCCTGCGGCTCGGTGAGGCAGTACGCGCCGAGCTGCTCTCCGCCGATCATGTCGGGCAGCAGCTTGCGTTGCTCGGCCGTGCCGAACTGGGCCACCGGGTAGCAGGAGAGCGTGTGCACGCTGACCGCCTCGGCGACCGCGAGCCAACGGCTGGCCAGGATCTCCAGCACCTGCACGTAGACCTCGTACGGCTGGGCGGCGCCGCCGTACTCCTCCGGGTACGGCAGGCCGAGCAGGCCCGCCCGGCCCAGAGTGCGCAGCACCTCGCGAGGGAACTCGGCGCGCTCCTCGTGCCCGGTGACCTTGGGCGCGAGCTCCCGGTCGGCGAGCTCGGTGGCGAGGTCCAGCAGGTCGTGGGCCTCGTCGGTGGGGAGGATCCGGTCGACAGTCATAGTGCGATGAGCTCCGTGGAGGTGATGTTGAGCCGCTGAACGCCGTCCGTCGTGCAGACGACGATGTCCTCTATCCGGGCGCCGTGCCGCCCCGCCAGGTAGATGCCGGGTTCGATCGAGAACGCCATGCCGGGCTCCAGCGGCCGGGCGTTGCCGGCCACCACGTACGGCTCCTCGTGGCCGTCCAGGCCGATGCCGTGCCCGGTGCGGTGCAGGAAGGCGGAGCCGTAGCCGGCGCCGGTGATGACGTCGCGGGCCGTCGCGTCGACCGCCTCGGCGCTCACCCCGGGGCGTACGGCTGCCACCGCGGCGCGCTGCGCCTCTGCCAGGACGGCGTAGTAGTCGTTGAACTCGGTCGGCGCCGGGCCGCCGGAGACGTACGTGCGGGTGCAGTCGGAGCGGTAGCCCGACGACATGGTGCCGCCGATGTCCACCACGACCGGCTCACCGGCCCCGATCGGCCGGTCGGAGGTGTCGTGGTGCGGGCTCGCGCCGTTGGGGCCGGCGGCGACGATGACGAAGTCCACGGTGACGTGGCCGGCCTCCCGGATCGCCGCCGCGATGTCGGCGGCCACCTCCGCCTCGGTGCGGCCGGGACGCAGCCACTCCCCCATCCGTCGGTGCACGGCGTCGATCGCCGCGCCGGCCTCGGCGAGCGCCGCCACCTCGGCGGGCGACTTGCGGATGCGCAGTTCGCGCAGCACCTCGCCGGCGAGTCGCTGCTGGGCGCCGGGCAGCGCCGCGCGCAGGGCGAGCACCTGTTCGGCCCACATCCGGTCGGCGAGCCCGACGGTGCCTACCGGCCCGCCCAGGGCGGCGGCGACCAGCGGGTACGGGTCGGTCCCGTCCGCGTGGTCGACGATGCGTACGCCGGTGGCCGGGGCGGGGGAGGCTTCCGCGGCGGGTCGTTCAAGGGCAGGCACGATCAGCGTCGGCTCCCCCTCGGCGGGGAGCACGAGACAGGTCAGCCGCTCGCCGGCGCGCGCCTGGTAGCCGGTCAGGTAGCGCAGGTCGGCGCCGGGGGTGAGCAGGAGTGCGTCCAGCCCGGCTGCGACAGTGGCGCGGCGGGCGGCGGCCAGCCGCTCCGGCGGATAGAGCTCGTCGGATTCCACGCCGTCAGCTTAACGGTCGTTTGGGGACCGGCCTAGCCGACAGGCGTGCCGGGAAGCGCTCTCCCATTCATCGAAACACATCATTGACTCGGATAGTTAACACTCTTTAAGATTTGGCTGCCTCGAGGCAGACGTCCCTGTATCCACCCGTACGCCCCGGCCGGGGCGGTACGCGCCGCGACCCGTCCACGGGAAGGCCCTCGATGTCCAGACCACGACCCCGCCGCTCGGCCCTCGCGGCCGGCCTGCTCGCGCTGACCACCGTCGGCGCGACTGTCGCCCTGTCCCCCGCCACCGCCTCGGCGGCGGTACTGCCGAACAACTTCAAGAGCGTCGGCTATCTGCCGTCCTGGACCGGCAACGTCACCAGCGTCCAGTACAGCAAGCTCACCCACATCAACTACGCGTTCGTGCTGCCGAACAGCAACGGCACCCTGCGCGCCGTGGAGAACCCGAGCAAGCTCTCCCAGTTGGTGTCGCTCGGCCACTCGAACAACGTCAAGGTGTCGATCGCGATCGGCGGCTGGAACGACGGCGACGACTCCGCCTTCGAGGCGCTCGCCGCCAACTCCGGCAGCCGCACCACGTTCGTCAACAGCGTGGTCAGCTTCGTCAACCAGTACAACCTGGACGGCGTCGACATGGACTGGGAGTACCCGGACCCCGGCGCCTCGGCCACCAACTACAGCCTGCTGATGCAGCAGCTCAGCAACGCGCTGCGCCCCCAGGGCAAGCTGCTCACCGCCGCGGTCGTCTCCGAGGGCTACTACGTCCAGGGCGTGCCGACGGCCGTGTTCGGCTACGTCGACTGGCTCAACATCATGGCGTACGACGGCGGCAGCCCGCACGCCAACTACGACTGGTCGATCAACAGCGTGAACGGCTGGAAGGCTCGTGGCCTGCCGGCGGCCAAGGCGGTGTTCGGCGTGCCGTTCTACAGCCGGCCCGGCTACTACACCTACACCGCGTTGGTGGGCATGGACCCGGCCAACGCCAACCGGGACTGCACCACGGTCGGCGGCGTCCAGCAGTGCTACAACGGCGTACCGACGGTCAAGCGGAAGACCCAGTGGGCGATGGCGAACGCCGGCGGGATGATGAACTGGGAGCTGTCGCAGGACCGCAACGACTCGACCTCTCTGGTGAGCGCGATCTACGACACCGTCATGGGCGGTGGCGGCAACCCACCGCCGACCGGCCGCACCGGCCAGATCACCGGGATCGGCGGCAAGTGCGTGGACGTGGCCGCGGCCGGCACCGCCAACGGCACGCCCATCCAGCTCTACACCTGCAACGGCACCACCGCCCAGCGCTGGACGGTGGGCGGCGACGGCACCCTGCGCGCGTTGGGCAAGTGCGCCGACGTCACCAGCGCCGGCACGGCGAACGGCACCAAGATCCAGCTGTGGGACTGCAACGGCACCGGCGCCCAGGTGTGGCAGGCCCAGTCCAACGGCACGCTGCGCAATCCGGCGTCGAACAAGTGCCTCGACGCCACCGACAACAGCTCGGCGGACGGCACCCGGCTGCAGATCTGGGACTGCTTCGCCGGCGCCAACCAGCGGTGGGTCCTGCCCTGACAGCGGGGAACGGCCCCCTGCCGACCTGGCAGGGGGCCGTCGCTGACCGTCGCGCCGGACGACGGGCACGAGGGCGTCAGGCCGAGCCGTGCCGCCGGACCTGGTCGAGCATCTCGTCCACCGAGCCGGCCGGGTCGGTCACCGGGAACTGGACCGCACGGACCACCGCCGCCGCGTCGACGAGCAGGGTCAACCGCTTCAGCCGCGCGACGCCGCCCGCGCGGAACGTCGGCAGCAGCAGTCCGGCGGCGAGGCGGCCGTCCTGGTCGGACAGGAGCGGGAACGGCAACCGGGCGTACGCGGCGAAGTCGGCGAGCTGGTCGGGGCGCTGGGTGCTGATGCCGCGCACCTGGGCGCCGGCGGCTTGGAAGTTCGCGTACCGGTCGGCGTAGGTCGTCGACTCCAAGGTGCAGCCCCGCGCACCCGGGATCTCGTCCCATCCCGGCGGATAGCCCGCGCTGCCGGGCGCGTACGCCCCGGGAAAGAAGTAGAGCACCGTCCACTCGCCGGCCGCCGCCGGCGCGACCGGACGGCCGTCGGGCCCGGGCAGGATCACGTCCGGCAGCCGCCGGCCGACCAGGTCGTGTGCCCGTCGCGCCTCGGCCGACCCGACCTCGGCCGTCGCCGTGAGCTCGCCGTCGCCCATCAGGTGCCGGGTGCCCCAGTCCTGCAGGGCGAGCAACACCGGCAACAGCCCCTCGCCCTTGCCAGTGAGCAGGTAGTCGTAGCGGGGTGGGTGCTGCGAGTACGGCCGGCGCTCCAGCACCCCGTGCTCGACGAGCGCGCCCAGCCGCTCGGTCAGCGCCCGCCGGCTGACGCCCAACTCCCGTTGCAGCGCGTCGAAGCGGGTCGTCCCGCCGGCGATGTCGCGCACGATGAGGAAGGTCCACCAGTCACCCAGGACGCCCAGTGCCTGCGCTATGCCGCAGTCCGCGTCCGCGAGGTCGACCCGTCGCACATCCCACCTCCACCGCTCGGACCCGTCTCGACTATAGTCCGTTTCAATTTGGAACTCTCTGGTTCGGGTCGACGGGGGTGGCTGATTTGGGCAGCACAGGCGGAAGCGGGGTGTTCTGGCGTTGGTGGACCGCCTTCACCACGAGCGCGGTCGGCTCGGCGGTCAGCGCGGTGGCGCTGCCGCTGACCGCGCTGACCGCGCTCGACGCCACGCCGTTCGAGCTGGGCCTGATCGCGGCGTCCAGCTACGTGGCCTGGATCGTCATCGGCCTGCCGGCCGGGGTGATCGTGCAGCGGCTGCCCCTGCGCGGCACCCAGGTCGGGGCCGATCTCGCCCGCGCCGTGGCCGTCGCGTCGGTGCCGCTCGCCTGGTGGTGGGACCAGCTCACCGTCGCCCACCTGGTGGTCACCGCGCTCGTGATCAGCTTCGCCAACGTGTTGTTCGACGTGGCCAACGCGACCTTCCTGCCGAGCATCGTCGACCGCGACCAACTGCAGTCCCGCAACAGCCTCACCTCCGCCACCCACGCCGCCACGCAGCTCAGTGGCCCCTCCATCGGCGGACTCGCCGTGCAGGCGCTGGGCGCGGTGCCGACGCTCCTGGTGGACGCCGTCAGTTACCTGGCCTCCGCGGTGCTGCTGCGAACCCTGCCCGCCCGCCGCGCGGACGCACCGGAGCATTCGCCGCCGATGGGCGAGCTGATCCGGCAGGGCTGGCGCTTCGTCGCGTACCACCCCGTCATGGGTCCCGGCATGTGGGCCGCGACCGCTGTCAACTTCGTCTGCGGCGCGCAGTACGCGCTCTACCCGCTCTATCTGGTGCGGGACCTGCACGCCCCGGCCGGGCTGGTCGGCTTGCTGATCGCGGTCGAAGGCGTCGGCTCGCTCGTCGGCGCGGCGCTCACCCCGCGGATCACCGGTCGGCTCGGCACCGCCCGGGCGCTGATCATCTCGTGCCTGGTCTCCGTCGGCGGAGCGTTCCTCGTACCCCTGGGCACCGGCTGGCCGGCGTACGCGGCCTTCGCGGCAGGCAACGTCGTCTTCGCCAGCGGCGTGGTGGTGCTCAGCGTGACCACCCGGACCTACCGGCAGATCGCCAGCCCGCCCGACCTGCTCGCCCGGGTGATGGCCACCGTCCGGTTCGTCTCCTGGGGCGCGATCCCCGTCGGCGGCCTGGTCGCCGGTGCGCTGGCGGGCGTCCTCGGCGCACGGACCACGCTGCTGGTCTTCGCGGCCGCGGTGGTCTGCGCACCCCTGGCGCTGCTGCTCTCCCCCGTGCGCAAGCTGCGCGACCTCGCAGATCACGACCGGGTCCCCGAGCCCGTGCGACTGCCGCAGCCGGTCGCCGGCCCCTGACGCGCGCACCGCCGGACGGCCCGGGCCCGTTCAGCCGGCGTCGGGCGCGTCGACGCCGAGCGCGGCGGCGACCCGGCGAAGGTGACGCGGATCGGTCAGCAGGTCGACGTTGTGCAGGTACTCGTCCACTGCGCCGAGCGGCGGGCGGCCGAGCAGCGCCGGCTCGGTGATGGCGTCGCAGAGCGCGGCGGCGAGCCGGCCGGCGTCCAGGACCAGGAACGGGCGATGGTGGAAAGGCCGGGCCCGGGCGCGCACCGGCGCCGCGAGGCCGGTCTCATCGGTCCAGGCGGCCAACTCCTCCAGGGCGACGACCAGCCCCCGCTCACGCTGCGCCCAGTCACCCGGGCCGAGCGCGTCGGCCAGCCCCGCCGCCACCGACGCCGTGCCCGGCAGGCGGGCGAAGACCGTACCGAGCCACTTGTCGTACGGAGGCCACCGGCGGTGCAGCAGCAGAGCGAGCCGCATCAGGTCCCGGGCCAGCCCGGCGGTCACCACCCGGCTGCCCAACTCGTCGCCGACCTCCGCGCAGCGGCCCGGCAGATGCTCCGCCTGCGCGATCCGCGTCCACCCGGCGGCGAGCACATGCCGCCACACGTCGTCCGGATACCAGGTGAGTGCGGCACGGCGGGCGGAGAGCCCGGGATCGATTTCGTCGTGGAAGACCGCCCCGCCGGTCACCTCGGCGAGCCGCTGGGTCGGGGTGGCGAGCCAGTCCGCTGTGCCGACCCCGTCCGCCGGGTCGAACCCGAGCCGCTCGTGCCACCAGCCACTCACCTCGACCACGCTCACGCCGTGCCGGGTGCCGGCCGCGTCCACGGTGCCCAGCCGAACCGCGTCACCGGCGAACCGGGTCGGCCAGCCGAGGAACTCCGCCGGCAGATCCGCCTCCAACGCGGCCAGCAGCTCCGGCAGCCGCGCCACGTCCGCCGCCGCGACGAAGAGCTGAACCCGTGGTCCCCAGTCGTGGTCGGTGGAGCGGGACGTATCCAGGCCGAGCAGCTCCGAGCCGCCGTCGAGCCGCCCGGCCGCGTACCGCAGATCCGGGTAGCGCCGGCGCAGGATCGGTGCGATCACCTCGTCGTGAAAGCGACGGGCGAGGGTCAGACCGGGGAGGAACGCCACGTCAGGAGTCTCGCCGGGCCGAGCCGTCACCGCATCCCGGTTCTGGGGTTCCGCCGACGTCGACGTCGATAGCCTGAGGCGGGGTGCCCGCCCGGGCACCGGGACCGGAAGGACCGACGGTGACAGGCAACACGCCAAGCCGGCACGTCGTACGTCGACGGCGGGGCCTGTGGAGCGGCGTGCTCGCGCTGGCCGGCCTGGTGCTACTGGTGATCGGGCTGACCGTGGCGGACGGCGTGGCCGCCTGGATCGAGATCGTCGTCGCCGCCGTGCTACTCGTCGTGGCCTACGTGGTCCAGGCCATCGCCCGTCGGGAGACGCTGTACCGCCGCGACGACGACGGGCACTGACACCCGCGACGGTTCCGGCGGGGTGCTGTCGTTCGTCGGAGGCCTGTGCCAGGCTGTCCGGCGTGGCACACCGACCCCCGATCCTGCTGATCGACTCCCCGAGCCTCTACTTCCGGGCCTACTTCGGCATCCCCGAGTCCGCAGCCCGCGCCGAGGACGGCACCCCGGTCAACGCGGTGCGCGGTTTCCTCGACATGCTCGCGACCCTGATCCGCACCCGCCGGGCCGACCGGATGGTCTGCGCCATGGACCACGACTGGCGGCCCGACTGGCGGGTGGCACTGCTGCCGTCGTACAAGGCACACCGGCTCGCCCCCGAGGGCGGCGAGGTGGTGCCCGACACGCTCACCCCGCAGGTGCCGGTGATCCTCGACGTGCTCGCCGCGATCGGCATCACGACCGTCGGCGCGGCAGGCTACGAGGCCGACGACGTGCTCGGCACCCTGTCGGTCACCCAACCGGCCCCGGTCGAGGTCGTCTCCGGCGACCGGGATCTGTTCCAGCTCGTCGACGACTCCCGGCCGGTGCGGCTGCTCTACGTCGGGCGGGGCGTGGCCAAGCTGGAGGACTGCGACGACGAGGCGGTCCGGGCCCGCTACGGGGTGCCCGCCGCCCGTTACGCCGACTTCGCCGCGCTGCGTGGCGACCCCAGCGACGGGCTGCCGGGCGTACCCGGGGTCGGCGAGAAGACCGCCGCCCGGCTGATCGAACGCCACGGTGACCTCGACGGCATCCTCACCGCGCTCGACGATCCCCGCTCCGGTTTCGCACCCGGGCTGCGTACGAAGCTCGAGGCGGCCCGGGACTACCTGGCGGTCGCCCCGAAGGTGGTCCGGGTGGCCCTCGACGTGCCGCTACCGGAACTGCCCACCGCGCTGCCGAGCGCGCCCGCCGACCCGGACACCCTGCTGGAGCTGGCCCGCCAGTGGAACCTCGCCGGCTCCACCCGACGCCTCGTGGACGCGCTCGCCGACCGCGCGTGAGCCGGCGGTCACCCGGGGCCGTCCGGGTGACCGTCGGCTCAGGCCGACCGGCCGGCGGTCAGGCGGCGGCGTGGTAGGCGAGCACGCCCCGGTTGATCTCGGCGATCGCCTGCCGGGCCGTGGAACGCAGCTCGGCCGACGCGCCGCCGGAGTCCTTGAGCTGGCCGAGCAGGTCGACCACCTGCCGCGCCCAGCGGACGAAGTCACCGGCCGGCATCTCCCCGTCGAACTCGTGACCACTGGCGAGCACCTTGGCGAGAGCCTCGCCCCGGGTCCACCGGTAGATCGGCCAAGCGAAGCCGAGATCCGGCTCCCGGGTCACCGAGAGGCCACGCGCGGACTCGTCGGCCTCGATGTCGCTCCACAGCTTCAGCGTCTCGTCCACCGCGTCCGCGACCGCGCCCCGCGGCAGCGACGCCCGCTCGTCCACGTCGCGGCGCGCCTCGTAGACCACCACCGAGACCGCTGCCGCCAGCTCGGCCGGGGAGAGCCCGTCCCAGACGCCCCGGCGCAGGCACTCGGCGACCAGCAGGTCCGCCTCGCTCCAGATCCGGCCGAGCATCCGACCCGCGTCGGTGACCTCGCCCTCGGTGCTCAGGTACCCCCGGGCGCTGAGCAGTGCGACGATCCGGTCGAAGGTCCGGGCGAGGGAGCCGGTACGTCCGGCCACCCGCTGCCGCAGCTCCTCGGTGTCGCGTTCGAGGCGGCGCCGCCGCTCCGCCCAACGGGCGTGCTCCTCGCGCTCCGGGCAGGCGTGGCAGGGGTGCCGGCGCAGCTCCGTACGGAGCTGGCTGAGCCGGTGGTCCTCGCCGACCGGCTGGCGGGACCGGCCGCCCCGGCGGCCACCGTGCCGGTCGAGCCCGGTGGCGGCCACGGCCGCGGCCAGGTCCCGGCGAGCAGCCGGCGAGCGGTGGTTGAAGTGCTTCGGCACCCGGATCCGGGCGAGCACCTCGGCCGGGCTGGTGAAGTCCCCCGGGCCTACGCGCCCCGCCCAGCGGTCCTGGGTGAGCACCAACGGACGGGGCTCGCCGAACCCGCCGGTGGCCGGGTCCAGCACCACGGCCAGACCGGCGCGGCGGCCGGACGGCACCCGCACCACGTCACCGACGCGCAGCCGCTCCAGCGAGGCCACCGCAGCCGCCTTGCGCTGGGTCTGCCCCTGGCGGGCCAACGACCGCTCCCGGTCGGCGATCGCGACCCGCAGGGCGAAGTACTCGTCGAAGTCACCGTGGTGGCAGGCCGCCTCCGCGCCGTACGCCTCGATGGTCTCGGTGTTGCGCTGCACCTGCCGCGCCAGCCCGACCACCGACCGGTCGGCCTGGAACTGGGCGAACGACGACTCCAGCAGCGCCCGGGCGGGCTCCGCGCCGACCGAGCCGACCAGGTTGACCGCCATGTTGTACGACGGCCGGAAGCTGGAACGCAGCGGGTAGGTGCGGGTGGAGGCGAGGCCCGCCACGTGCCGGGGGTCGGTCTCCGGGGACCAGACCACCACGGCATGCCCCTCGACGTCGATGCCGCGGCGACCGGCCCGGCCGGTGAGCTGGGTGTACTCCCCGGGGGTCAGGTCGACGTGTGCCTCGCCGTTGTACTTGACCAGCCGCTCCAGCACCACACAGCGGGCCGGCATGTTGATGCCCAGCGCGAGGGTCTCGGTGGCGAAGACCGCCTTCACCAGGCCCCGGACGAACAGCTCCTCGACGACCTCCTTGAACGCCGGCAGCATCCCGGCGTGGTGCGCGGCGAGGCCACGTTCGAGGCCGTCGAGCCACTCCCAGTAGCCGAGCACGGAAAGGTCCTCGCCGGGAATGGCGGTCACCCGCGACTCGACGACCTGGCGGATCTCCGCCCGCTCCTCCGGCGAGGTGAGCCGCAGTCCGGCGGCGAGGCACTGCTGCACGGCCGCGTCGCAGCCGGCCCGGCTGAAGATGAACAGGATCGCCGGCAGCAGCCCCTCCCGGTCCAACCGGTCGACGATGTCGGGCCGCAGCGGCCCCCGCCAGCGCGGCCCGCGCCGGCCGCCGCCCGGTCCGGCGCTGCGTCCCTCACCCAACTCCAGACGGCGCACCGTGTCGCGCGTGTAGCGCAGCAACTCGGGGTGCACGTCGTGCTTGCGCGCCGCGTTGGCGTCGTGGAACAGGTCGAACATGCGCTTGCCGACCAGCATGTGCTGCCACAGCGGCACCGGGCGGTGCTCGCTGACCACCACGGCGGTCTCGCCGCGCACGGTGACCAGCCAGTCGGCGAACTCCTCGGCGTTGGAGACGGTCGCCGACAGGGAGACGAGGGTGACCGAGGCGGGCAGGTGGATGATCACCTCTTCCCACACGCCGCCACGGAAGCGGTCGGCGAGGTAGTGCACCTCGTCCATGACCACGTAGGCGAGCCCCTCCAGCGCGCTGGAGCCGGCGTAGAGCATGTTGCGCAGCACCTCGGTGGTCATGACCACCACGGGCGCGTCGCCGTTGATCGCGTTGTCGCCGGTGAGCAGACCCACCTGGTCGACGCCGTAACGGTCCACCAGGTCGTGGTACTTCTGGTTCGACAGCGCCTTGATCGGCGTGGTGTAGAAGCACTTGCGCCGGGTGCCCGCGTCGCCCTCCGCCGCCGCCCTGCCGCGCAGCGCCAGGTGTACGGCGAACTCGCCGACCACGGTCTTGCCGGCGCCGGTCGGCGCGCAGACCAGCACGCCGCTGCCCCGCTCCAACGACTGACACGCCTCGCGCTGGAAATCGTCGAGATCGAACCCCAGGTCAAGGGCGAACTCGTCCAGCGCCGGGAACATGGAGGCCTGCGCGGCCCGGCGGCGCGCCGCGGCGTACCGCTCGGCGGGGCTCGACATGCCACCAAGATTAATGCGTGCCGGGAGACGACACCGGACAAGGCCGACCGGATGGGCCGTCGGAGGCGGTCGGTAGGGTGCACACGTGCCGGAGCAACCCGAACCGTCCCAGACCCCCACCGTGGGCGGCGCCGACGCGGTCGCCCCCCGACCCCGGCCGTCGCGCCGGCCGGTGAAAGCGGTGCTCTTCGACTTCCACGGCACGCTCGCCCAGGTGGAGGAGCCTCTGGAATGGGTGCTCAAGGCCGCGGCGACGTGCGGGGTCACCCTCGACCGGGTGAAGGCCACCATCCTGGCCGACCGGCTGCTCACCGCCGGTAGGGCCGGCGGGCCGATGCCCGCCCGGGTGCCGCCCCGGCTGGCCGAGCACTGGTCCGCGCGGGACCTCTACCCCCACGCCCACCGGGCCGCGTACACCGGCCTGGCCGAGACGGTCGACGCCGGCATCGACGGGCTCGCCGACGCGCTCTACGAGCGGCTGCTCCTCTCCGAGGGCTGGGTGCCCTACCCGGACACCGCCCCGACCATCGCCGCGCTGCGCGAGGCCGGGATCCGGGTGGCCGTGGTGAGCAACATCGGGTTCGACCTGCGGCCGCACTTCGACGCGTGGCAGCTCACCGAGCTGGTCGACGCGTTCGTGCTCTCGTACGAGGTGGGGCGCTGCAAGCCCGACCCCGGCATCTTCCTGCGTGCCTGCGGAATGCTCGGCGTCGACCCGGAGGAGACGCTGATGGTCGGCGACTCACCCGCCGATGCGGGGGCCGCCGCCGCCGGCTGCGCCGTGCTGGTGCTGCCGGCCGCCGACCCGGGCCGGGAGAACGGTCTGGGCGCGGTCCTCGACATCGCCCTGCCGACCTGACCTCGCCCCGCACGGGCTGCACGGCGAGCGTGGGCGGTACGACCGCCACGGGCGGCCGCGGGCGCGGCCCACACCGGCGAGATCGAAAGCCCCGGTGAACATCCGGCACGGCGGCAAGCCTCGCGACGAGGGCTGGCTCACCCCCGACGGAGGCGACATCCGCCCAGCTCGCGGCGGCCCCTAGCGTCACCGGCATGACCGACACGCTGATCGCCGACCGGCCGGCGCCGGGTGCCGCACCGGCCCGCGGCACGAACGCGGGAGCGGTCGGCCTGGTGCTCGGCGGGGCGCTGTCGGTGCAGTTCGGCTCCGCGGTGGCCACCATGCTCTTTCCCCGTACGGGTGTGGCCGGCGCGGTCACCCTCCGGCTGGCAATCTCCGCCGTACTGCTGCTGGTCGTCTGCCGGCCACGGCTGCGCGGACACGACCGGGCGGATTTTCTGGCCGCCGGCACGTTCGGGCTGATCCTCGCCGCGATGAACTCGATCTTCTACCAGGCCATCGAGCGGATCCCGCTCGGTCCGGCCGTCACCCTGGAGGTGCTCGGCCCGCTGGCGCTGTCGGTGTTCACCGCGCGACGGGCGGCGAGCTGGGTGTGCGCCGGAGTCGGCCTGGCCGGTGTCGCGCTGCTCGGCCGGGGCGGCTTCGACCGGCTCGACCCGCTCGGCGCGGCCCTCGCCCTGGTCGCGGGCGCGACCTGGGCGGCGTACATCGTGTTCAGCGCCCGGGTCGGAGCCCGCTTCCGGGGCGCCGACGGGCTGGCCGTCGCGCTAGTCGTCGCCGCGGTGCTGACCCTGCCGGCGGGGCTGGCGACCGCCGGCACGGTGCTGCTGGACCCGCCGGTCCTGGCCCTCGGGGTCGCGCTGGCGGCGCTCGCCTCCGGGGTGCCGTACACCCTCGAACTACTCGCGCTGCGGCGGCTGCCCACCGCCACGTTCGCGGTGCTCATGAGCCTCGGCCCGGCGGTCGCCGCGCTCGCCGGCTACCTGGTGCTCGGCCAGCAGCTGACCGTGCTGGAGGTGGTGGCGATCGCCCTGGTCATCGCGGCCAGTATCGGTGCGGTGCGGGTCAACGCAGCAACCGCAGGGCGCCCGGCACGGCGGTGACGGTCACCGGCAGGTCCAGCGACCGCTCGCCGTCGGCGTACGTCGTGATGCCCTCCGCGGCCAGCTCCACCGTGCGTACCCGGTAGCTGCTCACCAGCGGGTGCCGCAGGTGGGTGCCCTGGTAGATGCTCGGCTTGACGCGGATCAGGGTGCGCCGGTCGAGCCGCCCACCGACGACCACGTCGAGCAGACCGTCGGCCGGGTCGGCGTCGGGGCAGATCCGCATCCCGCCGCCGTAGCTGGGGCAGTTGCCCACGGCCACCAGCACCGCGTCCAGCTCGTATGGTTCGCCGTCGAGGCGCAGCTTGTACCGGCGCGGACGCAGCCGGGCCAGCTCGACCAGGATGGCCAGGTCGTACCGGCGGGGTCCGCGCGGCCACCGCATTCGGTTGGCCCGCTCGTTGACGATCGCGTCGAAGCCGGCGGCGAGCACCGCGCCGTACCAGCGCGGTGGCCCGGTGGGGCCGGTCAGGCGGGCCAGGTCGACCGGGCGGGAACGACCGTCGTGCAGCGCCCCGGCGATCACCTCGGCGGCGGCGAGCGGGTCGGTCGGGTAGCCGGTGTCGGTGGCGAAGTCGTTGCCGGTGCCGGCCGGGATCGGCCCGAACGGGATCGAGGTCCCGGCGACGGCCTGCAGAGCCCGGTGCACCGTGCCGTCGCCACCCACGGCCACCAGCGCGGCCACTCCCCCGGCGACCGCGGCATGGCAGACGGTCTCGGCCTGCTCGGCGCTGTGCGCCTCCAGCAGCCGTACCTCCCGGCCCGCGACCGCCAGCCGGGAGATCAGCGGTGCGAGCAGGCTGCGGTGCCGGCCCCGGCCGGCGGTCGGGTTCGCCAGCACCGCGACGGGACCGTCGGGATCGACGGAGGGGTGATCGACCACGGTCATGGCGAGCAACCTACCGGTACGACGAACGCCGCCCGGTCCGGGCGGCGTTCGTCGTACCGGTGTTCGTGGTGCGGGTGGTCCCGGTCAGGTCATGTCGTCGTAGCGGCGCTCGATCGGCGTGGGAGCGGTGATCGGTTCCGGCGCGTCGATCGGGCCGGCCGCCTCGACCCGCTGCCCGGCCTCGACCGGTTCCGGCGTCGTGTCGAGCGGCGACACCTCGTCGTCGCCGATGCCGGCGTAGATCTCCTTGCCCCGCCCGCGCCGCTTGTCGTTGAGGAACGCGACGCCCACCGCCACGAAGTAAAGCAGGGAGAGCGACGCCGCCAGCAACGTCATGCCGAACGGGCCCGGGTCGGGCGTGGCGATGGCCGCGAACGCGAACGAGATGAAGATGACCACTCGCCACCAGCTCAGCAGTCGTCGTGCGCTCGTCACCCCGGTGAAGTTGAGCATCAGCAGGATGAGCGGGAACTCGAACGCCACGCCGAACAGCAGGATCATGTTCGTGATGAACGCGATGTAGGCGCTGACCTCGAACTGGTTCGACAGCCCGCCGACCCCGGAATCCATCAGGAAACCGAGCCCCTTATCCACCACCAGGTAGGCCAACACCGCCCCAGCCGCGAACAGCGGAGCGGCGATCGCCACGAAGACGTAGGCCCACTTGCGCTCGTGGCGGTGCAGACCCGGCGCGATGAACGCCCAGAGCTGGTAGAGCCAGACCGGCCCGCCGATGATCAGCCCGAGCCAGAGCGCGAGCTTGAGCTTCAGCACGAAGCCGGTCGTCGGCGCCAACGCCAGCAGGTCCTGGCAGTTCCCGAGCGCGTCGGTCGTACCGGGAAGCCGGCAGTAGGGCTGCTTGAGCAGCAGGAAGACCGGGTCGGCAAGCCAGAAGCCGACGATCAGACCGCCGACGACCGCCAGCGAGGCACGGAACAGGCGGGTTCGTAGTTCCCGGACGTGCTCGATGAGGCTCATCGAGCCGTCGGCGGCCCGCTCAAACTTGCTCGGGCCGCGCTTGCGCAGCGCGAAGGCCGCCACAGTCTTCGGGCCCCTCGATCAGTTGTCGCGGACGCGCTGCACCGGGTCGACGACCGGCTGCTGCGGCGGGGCCTGGTACGTCGTCTGCTGCGGCTGCGCGCCCTGCGGCGGCAGCGGCTGGTAGCCGGCCTGCGCGTCGGCCTTCTCGGCCAGGTCGCGGTCGTCGTCCTGCAGGCTCTTGGTCTCGGCCTTGATGATCCGCAGCGAGCGGCCGAGCGAGCGGGCCGCGTCGGGGAGCCGCTTCGCGCCGAAGAGCAGGATCAGCACGACCACGAGGATGGCGATGTGCCACGGCTTGAGGGCACCCATGGGAAGCTCCAGTCGCTTGTGGGACAGCAGGGGTGTGTCGGAGCCCATCGTACGTGCGTATCGGCCCGATGCCACCCGCCGGGGCGGAGGTGGTTCGTCCCGGCGGGTGAAGTGTTGACCAACCCAGGATGTCCAGTCAACAGCCGGTGACCGATCCGTGCCGGAAGATCCATTCGGATCGCGCCGCGCGAGACACCGGCCGTGGCGTCGAGCGGGATCGGCGCGGCAACGGCTGGATCGCCCGCCCGGCGGAGGCCGCTCAGCCGTGCCGCTTCGCCTTGATCAGCTCGAGCCGCCGCTGGATGGTCGTGAGCTGCCCCTGCAGCGCCTCGGACCGGTGCTGCAGCGCCTGGGCGGCCCCGGCGAGCTCGAGGGCCTCGGCCTGCCGGCGCTGCAACTTCAGCGCCGCCCGGTGCAGCCCGGGCAGGCGGGACAGCACTCCCCGCACGGCCGTCGCGAACAGGACGAGGGTGGCCAGCACCACCGCGAGCACGATCCACCACAGCACGGCGGTCAGCCTACCGGGAGCCCGCGGTCATCGCCGGGTCGGCGGGGGCCGGTTCCGGGTCGCGTGGGGCCGTCGGCGTCGGCCGGGCGTACGCCTCCAGGGCCGCGCCCGCCGCCGCCCGCACCTGCTCGGCCAGTTCGGCGGGCGCGACCACTGTCACGTCCGGGCCGAGGCCGAGGACGAACCGGCGCGCCCAGCCCAGGTCGGTGACCCGCAGTGACACCAGCCACTGGTCGGCGTCACCGGGCCGGACGTCCTCGCACGGGTAGTACTCGGTGATCCACCGCTCGCCGCGACCGACCCGCAGCGTGATCAGTGGCAGGTCGGGAGAGGGGCGGAACGCCCCGTCGCTGAGATCGTGCGGGCGGGCCTGCGGCGGCACGACCGCCGGCTCGTCCAGCTCGGTGACCGCGTCGATCCGATCGGCCCGGAACAACCGGACCGCCTCCGCCCGGCGGCACCACGCCTCCACGTACGCCCGGCCACCGACCATCAGCATGCGCAGCGGGTCGATGGTGCGCTCGGTGGTCTCGTCGCGGGCCGCCGTGTAATAGGTGATCCGCAACGCCCGACCGCCCTCGACGGCCCCGCGCAGTGCCTCCACGTGCCTGATGTCGGCGGGCAGCCGTACCTCCACCGGCGCGCCGACCAGGTCGCCGGCCGCGCTCTCGATCTTGGCGAGGGCGCGCTCCACCGCCTCCCGGTTGGTCACCCCGGGCGTCTCGGCGAGCATCCGCAGGGCCACCACCAGCGCGAGCGCCTCGTCCGGGGTGAGACGCAGTGGGCGGTCGATGCCGGCGTCGTAGGTGATGGTCACCCGGTCGCCGTCGAAGGCCATGTCGATCAGGTCGCCCGGCCCGTACCCGGGCAGCCCGCACACCCAGAGCAGTTCCAGGTCCTCGCGCAACTGCCGCTCGGTGACGCCCAGGTCCCCGGCGGCCTCGGCGAGCTCGATGCCCGGGCGGGCCAGCAGGTAGGGCACCAGGTTGAGCAGCCGAGCCAGCCGGTCGGCGGAGGCTCTCGAGCCGCCCTTGGCGGCGGGTCGGGTCATCTGGTGCCTCCGGCGGTCGCCAGGTCGTCGTGCCGGGTCGCGATCTCCTTCAGCCGTTGGATCACGGCTTCACGCACCTCGGGCGGGTCGAGCACACGTACGTCCGGGCCGTAGCCGACGAGATGGCCGGCGAGCGACTCCGGGTCGGCGTACGGCAGGACCAGCCGGTCCCCGTCCGGCCCGGTGACGATCTCCACCGCCCAGCGGCGCAGCCCGGCGGCCCGGCCCGACGCGGCGAGGACGGTGGCCCGCCCGGTCCGCTCCACCGGCCCGGACCAACGCGCGACGTGGCTGATCAGGTCGACCCCCGCCGGTGGCTCGTACGCCCCGGGCTCGCCGGTGACCCGCACCGAGCCAACCACCCGGGAGAGCCGGAAGCAGCGGGTGGCGTCGCGATCCAGGTCGTGGCCGACCACGTACCAGCGGCCGCGCCAGCAGACCACGCCCCACGGTTCGAGCCGGCGACGGGTCGGCGCGTCCTGGTCGGGCACCCGGTAGTCGAAGCCGACCACCCGGCGGTCCCGGGCGGCGGCGGTCAGCGGAGCGAACGCCGGATCCACGGTCACCATCGGCTCCAGGCCGAGAGTGGCCTGCGGATCGACGTCCACCCCGGCGGCACGCAACTTCGCCAGCCCGGAGGACGCCGCCGCGGCGAGCCCCGCATGCTGCCAGAGCCGTGCGGCGATGCCCACCGCGGCCGCCTCGTCCGGTTCGAGAGGGATGTCGGGCAGGGCGTACTCGCGGCGGGCGATGCGGTAGCCCGGTTCGGAGTCGAAGACGCTCGCGGTGCCGGTCTCCAACGGGACACCGAGTTCACGCAGCTCGGCCTTGTCCCGCTCGAACTTGCGCTGGAACGCCTCGTGGTCACGGGCGTCGTCCGGATCGTGTTCGTAGCCGGGCACGGTCGCGGCGATCTGCGCGGCGGTGAGGAACCGGCGCGTGGAGAGTAGACAGATCACCAGGTTGACCAGGCGTTCGGTACGGGTACGGGACACGCATAGACGCTAGCAGCCGACGCGACGCGGGCGCGCACCCACGCGGGCGCAACGTGTGATGAACGTCGGACCCTCGGGTACGGCTCCCGCGCGGCGGGCCCGAGGCGGGGGCCATAGGGTCGTCTCATGGCACAACCGGAGGTCAAGACCGAGAGCGCCGGCACGGTCGTCGTGGCCGGTGCGGCGAACCTCGCCATCGCGGCCGCGAAGCTGGTCGCGGGCCTGATCTCCGGCTCCGCGGCGATGCTCTCCGAGGCCGCCCACTCGGTGGCCGACACCACCACCGAGGTACTGCTCTTCACGGCCCTGCGCCGCGGCGCGCGGCCGGCGGACGCCCGCCACCCCTTCGGCTACGGCAAGGAGAGCTACGTCTGGGCCTTCTTCGCCGCCCTGTTCACCTTCGTCGGCGGCGCCGGCTTCGCGATCACGCACGGGATCACCACGATCCTCGTGCACGAACACAGCGGCAACTTCGTGATCTCGTACGTGGTGCTCGCGGTCTCCTTCGTCATCGAGGCGATCTCGCTGGCCCGGGCACTGCGTCAGGTGCGCCGCGAGTCCAGACGGTGGGGCACCACGCCACGCCGCTTCCTGCGGCTGACCGCCGACACCACCGTCAAGGCGGTCTTCCTCGAGGACAGCGCTGCGCTCATCGGGCTGCTCCTGGCCGGGTGCGGTGTCGCGCTCTCCGAGCTCACCGGCGACGAACTGTGGGACGGGATCGCCTCGGTGCTGATCGGCCTGCTGCTGCTGGTGGTGGCCGCCATCCTGGCGTACAGCAACCTGTCGCTGCTGGTGGGACGCGCGGTTCCGGAACGTCTGCAGCACGAGATCGAGCGGTCCCTGGCCGGGCTTCCCGAGGTGGACCGCGTCGGCATGCTCTTCACCATGCAGCTCGGTCCGGAGGACATCCTGGTCGCCGCCAAGGTCGACTTCCGCGACGACGCCACCGGCGCGGAAGTCGAGGCGAGCGCCGACGAGGCGGAGCGGCGACTGCGGGAACGCTATCCGGAGGTCCGGTACCTCTTCCTCGACCCGACCGACTCCATGCCCGGTGGCATCGCGCGGACGCCCGGGGAGCCGGAGCCCCCGATCGGGGACGGTCCGGTGGACCCCGGCCGGCGCTGACCCGGCCCGGGCACACCAGCCGATCCCGTCGCCAGGTGGACCCGGGCCGCGGCCGGCACGTGGACCCGGTGCCGGGGAGTCCGGAACGCGGACGCTAGCGTGCCCGTCATGGTGCGATGGCGATCCGGGACGGTGGCGGCGCTGCGGCGGCAGTGGGCCGGGGCGGTGGAGCTGGACGTCACGCTCCCCGACGGCTCGCCCATGCGGGCCCTGGCCTACCCCCACCTGGTCGGCCACCCCGAGCCGGGCGACCGGGTGCTGCTCAACGCCGGCGCGCTGCTGATGGGACTCGGCACCGGCGGGTACGCCCTGGTGGTGGCGCTGCCGGACCGGTTGCCGCCGGACCCGCCGCAGGCCGTCGACACCCGCGACGCCGGCCACCTGGTGAAGGCCCGCTACACGCCGCTGCAGCCGATCCTGCTCGGCGTGGACGAGGAGGCCTCGCCGCACCGGGCGGTCCTGGAGACCGCCGAGGACCTGGGTGGCATGCCCGTGGTCACCGCAGACCTGCACTCGGCCCTGCCGGCGATCCTCGCCGGTGTCCGCGCCGACGCGCCCGACGCCCGGGTCGCGTACGTGCTCACCGACGGCGGAGCCCTTCCGGCCTGGTTCTCTCGCACCCTCGCCGGGCTGCGGGACGAGCTGGCCGGCACGATCAGTGTCGGTCAGGCCTTCGGCGGCGACCTGGAGGCGAGCACGTTGCACAGCGGGCTGCTCGCCGCCCGGTACGTGCTCCACGCCGACGTGGCGGTCGTCTCGCAGGGTCCTGGCAACCTCGGCACCGGCACCCGGTGGGGGTTCTCCGGCGTCGCCGTCGGCGAGGCGGTCAACGCGATCGCGACGCTGGGCGGGCGCCCGGTCGGCTCGCTGCGCATCTCCGACGCCGACGCCCGCCCCCGGCACCGCGGCGTCTCCCACCACAGCCTCACCGCGTACGGCCGGGTGGCGCTGGCCCCGGCCGAGCTGGTGGTGCCCGACGGCCTGGACCCGGCGCTCGCCGCCGACGTCGACGCGGCGCTGGAACCGCTCGCCACCCGGCATCGGATCGTCCGGGTACGCACCGACGGTCTCGACGCCGCGCTGCGGGCCGGCCCGGTACCACTGTCGACGATGGGACGGGGTCTGGACGCCGACCACGCGTACTTCCTCGCCGCTGCGGCCGCCGGCCGCCACGCCGCCAGCCTGCTCGACTGACCTTCCTTCGTCAGCGGACGACGGGCCGCTCGTCCCGGGGGTGTCGGACGTCAGGCGAGGTAGATCAGGGCGAGCCAGCCGCCCACGATCAGCACCAGCGCGAGCGCCAGCACCCAGGTGGGCACCGTGTACTCACCGCGCCGGTTCCGTTCGATCTCGGCGCGGATCTTCGCCCGGCGGCGCTCGACCCAGTTCTGGCGCTGTCGACCGCTCTCGGTGGGCTCTCGGCCCGACTGCGGGCCCGGGGATGTCGTCATGGCCCGGCCAGCCTACCGGGACGGCCGATCCGTGCGGCACACCACCACCCACCCGGCCGGCCCGGTGCGGGACGTCCCGCCGGGCCGGCCGCACGGCTGTCACATGCTGGCGATCAACCGCTCGACCCGCTCGTCGTACGCCCGGAACGGATCCTTGCAGAGCACAGTGCGTTGCGCCTGGTCGTTGAGCTTCAGATGCACCCAGTCGACGGTGAAGTCACGCCGCTTCTCCTGCGCATGCCGGATGAACTCGCCGCGCAGCCGGGCACGGGTCGTCTGTGGCGGCGTCTCCTTCGCCTCGAAGATCTCCGGGTCGGTCGCCACCCGATCCACCTCGCCGCGGCGCTCCAGCAACGCGTACAGGCCGCGGCCGCGGCGCACGTCGTGGTAGGCAAGGTCCATCTGGGCCACCCGCGGATGCGACAGCGGCAGGTCGTGCTTGCGCTGGTAGCGCTCGATCAGCCGCAGCTTCGTCACCCAGTCGATCTCCCGGGCCACCGGATCCAGGTCGCCGGTCTCCACCGCGCGCAGCACCCGGCCCCACAACTCCACCACCCGCTTGGCGGTCTGGTCGCCGCCGCGCCGCTCGACGAACTCGGTAGCCTTCGCCAGGTACTCCTGCTGGATCTCCAGCGCGCTGATCTCCTTGCCGGAGGCGAGCCGCACCTTGCGCCGGCCGGTGATGTCGTGGGACACCTCGCGGATCGCCCGGATCGGGTTCTCCAGCGACAGGTCCCGCATCACCACCCCGGCCTCGATCATGCGCAGCACGATGTCGGCCGAGCCGACCTTGAGCAGCGTCGTGACCTCGTTCATGTTGGAGTCGCCGACGATCACGTGCAGCCGCCGGTAGCGCTCGGCGTCGGCGTGCGGCTCGTCCCGGGTGTTGATGATGGGACGGCTGCGGGTCGTCGCCGAGGAGACCCCCTCCCAGATGTGCTCGGCCCGCTGGGAGAGGCAGTAAACCGCGCCACGCGGCGTCTGCAGCACCTTGCCCGCACCACAGATCAGCTGCCGGGTGACCAGGAACGGGATCAGGACGTCGGCCAGCCGTCCGAACTCGCCGTGCCGGGACACCAGGTAGTTCTCGTGGCAGCCGTACGAGTTCCCGGCCGAGTCGGTGTTGTTCTTGAACAGGTAGATCTCACCCGCGATGCCCTCGTCGTGCAGCCGCTTCTCCGCGTCGACGAGCAGCCCCTCCAGGATCCGCTCACCGGCCCGGTCGTGGGCCACCAGATCGACCACCGAATCGCACTCCGGCGTGGCGTACTCCGGGTGGGACCCGACGTCGAGGTAGAGCCGGGCCCCGTTGCGCAGGAACACGTTGCTGGACCGGCCCCAGGACACCACCCGGCGGAAGAGGTACCTCGCCACCTCGTCCGGGGAGAGCCGCCGCTGCCCACGGTAGGTACAGGTGACGCCGTACTCGGTCTCAAGGCCGAAGATTCGCCGCTCCATGGTGTGACATTAGCCGCCCGAAGCCCGGATTGGGCAGGGCTCAACCGCGCGGCCTCCCACGGCGGACCGGCGTCCGCGAGGTGAGCAGGCACGGACGGCGGCCCCACCTCGCCGGCGGGCCGGTACCTTGGCAGCCGTGAAGATCCTCGTCACCGGCGGCGCCGGGTTCATCGGCTCGGCGTACGTCCGGCGGCTGCTCACCGGTTCCGAGCCGCTGCTGCACCCCGACGCCGTCACGGTGCTCGACAAGTTCACCTACGCCGGCACCCGGGGCAGCCTCGATCCGGTCCGCGCCGATCACCGGCTGCGCGTCGTGGCGGGCGACATCTGCGACGGCCCGCTGGTCGACGCGGTCGTCGCCGAGCACGACGTGATCGTCCACTTCGCCGCGGAGTCGCACGTCGACCGCTCCATCGCCGGCGCGGCGCCTTTCGTCACCACGAACGTGCTCGGCACACAGACCCTGCTCGACGCCGCGCTGCGGCACGGCACGAGCCGGTTCGTGCACATCTCCACCGACGAGGTGTACGGCTCGATCGAGCACGGCTCGTGGACCGAGACCGCGCCGCTGGACCCGAGCTCCCCGTACTCGGCCAGCAAGGCCGGCGCCGACCTGCTCGCCCTCGCCTACCACCGCACCCACGACCTCGACGTCGTGGTGACCCGGGGCTCCAACACCTACGGGCGCTACCAGCATCCCGAGAAGGTGGTGCCGCTGTTCGTCACCAACCTGCTCGACGGGCGTGACCTGCCGCTGTACGGCGACGGCGGCAATGTGCGGGACTGGCTGCACGTCGACGACCACTGCCACGGCGTCACCCTCGCCCTGCTCAAGGGCCGGTCCGGCGGCGTCTACCACCTCGCAGGCGAGGTCGAACTGACGAACCGGGAACTCACCCAGCGGCTCCTGGACGCCTTCGACGCCGGGTGGGAGCGGGTCCGGCCGGTCACCGACCGCAAGGGCCACGACCGGCGCTACAGCCTCGACACCGGCACGGCCCGACGCGAGCTCGGCTTCGCTCCGCACGTCGGTTTCGAGCAGGGGCTGCACGACACCATCGCCTGGTACCGGGACAACCGCACGTGGTGGGAGCCGCTGCGGCGACCTGCCTGAGCGCCACCGCCGGCCGATCCGACCGCGTGCGGTCGAGCCGGCCGGCGGCTGAGGGCTTCAAGCCATTCGGCGCACGTCGACGCTCAGGACTCGTCCTCCGACTCCCGCCGCTCCAGGTCCGCCGAGGCCGCGGAGGTGGTCGGCTTGTGCGCCTCCCCCGTCGGCACCGCCGGGGTCTGCGGGCCACCCGCCGGCTCCTCGGCCGCGCCGCCGTTCAGCAACGCCGTCAACGGCGCCCCGGTGATCCGCCGGAACGTACGCCCGATCCGGCGGCGGTCGAGGACCGCCACCTCCAACTGGTTGGCCGCGATGGTGCGGGCCGCACCGCCCTCGCCGCCGACGCTGCCCAGCGCCTTGACGGCCACCTTCACCGCCTCGCCGAGCGACATGTCCGAACGGTGCTCCGACTTGAGCACCCCGGTGATCGCCTCCGCCTGGCCGCCCATCGCCATCCGGCCCGGCTCGTCGTTGACCGACCCGTCGTAGGTGAGTCGGTAGAGCTCGTCCCCGTCGGGCGTCGACCCGACCTCCGCCACGCAGATCTCCACCTCGAACGGCTTCGACTGCTCGGTGAAGATGGCGCCCAGGGTCTGCGCGAACGCGTTCGCCAGGGCCCGGCCGGTGACGTCCCGCCGGTCGTAGGAGAGACCGTTCAGGTCGGCCATCCGCACGCCGGCGCGGCGCAGGTTCTCGAACTCGTTGTACCGGCCGACGGCCGCGAAGCCGATCCGGTCGTAGATCTCACTGACCTTGTGCAGGGCGCTGGAGAGGTTCTCGGCGACGAAGAGCACCCCGCCCTCGTAGCTCAGGACCACCGCGCTGCGCCCGCGGGCGATGCCCTTGCGGGCCAGCTCGGAGCGGTCGCGCATGATCTGCTCGGGCGAGGCGTAGAACTGCATGGCCACGGCGGCTGGTTCTCCTTAGCGCTGTGCGAGACGACTGCTGACGAATACGGACGGCGGTCAGCCGCCGGGGTTCTCCATCCGGCCGGAGACCACTGCCTCCGCGATCGCCGCCGTCTCGGCGTCGGTGAGCCGGTGCGTGCCCTCCGCGGTCGCGGTCATCACGACCGGGTAGATGCGGCGGGTCAGGTCGGGGCCACCGGTCGCGGTGTCGTCGTCGGCGGCGTCGTAGAGCGCCTCGACCGCGAGCTTGACCGCGTCGTCGATCGACAGTCCAGCCCGGAACCGCTTCTTCAGGGCAGACTTGGCGAACAGCGAGCCGGAGCCGATGGCGTCGTAGCCGGTCTCCTCGTAAGGGCCACCGGTGACGTCGAAGCTGAAGATCCGGCCGGCCTTGGCCGGGTCGGCGGCTGCCAGGTCGAAGCCGGCGAAGAGCGGGATCACCGCGAGGCCCTGCATGGCGGCGCCGAGGTTGCCCCGGATCATCGAGGCGAGCCGGTTGGCCTTGCCGTCGAGCGAGAGCATGGCGCCCTCGATCTTCTCGTAGTGCTCCAGCTCCACCTGGAACAGCCGCATCAGCTCGATGCCGATCCCGGCGGTGCCGGCGATGCCGACCAGCGAGTACGCGTCGGCCGGGTGCACCTTCTCGATGTCGCGCTGGGCGATCAGGTTGCCCATCGTGGCCCGCCGATCGCCCGCCATCACGACGCCCCCGGCGGCCGAGATGGCCACGATGGTGGTCGCGTGCGGCGCCATGTCGGCCGCCATGCCCGGCGGCAGCGGCCGCCGGCCGGGCAGCATCTCGGGTGCCACCTTGCTCAGGAACGCCGTGAAGGAGGACGTCCCCGCGTTGGTGAACACATCTGGTAGACGCCCGGATGGATCAAAACCCGCTGCCACGTGGTTCCTCTCAGGTACGTGATCGCCCTGGCCAGTCGCTCGGGACTGTCTCGGAACTGGCCAAGACCACCGTTGCAGTTGAAGCAGAGTATCCCGCGCACCCATCCGGTGCGATGATCGTGGTCCAGATGTTCCGGATCGGGGGTACCACAGACCGCGCAGACGCCACCTTGCTCGGCGAGGAGCTCATCGAACTCCTTCTGCCCGACGCCGTACCGCCGCCGCAGGTGGTATTCACGATTGCCGCCGTAGAGCCGCTGGGCGGTCTCTTTGCCGCGTGCGTTGTGGCAGGGCTTGCAGTAGCTGTGCCTCCCACTCGCCTTCTTGGTCTGCGGGAAGTCCTCAAGAGGCTTGACCTGATTGCAGTCCGGACACCACTTCATGCCGTCGGGGACCGACACCGAAGCCTTTTTCTGCGGTCCGATCCCGCGCTTGCGACGGCTCGCCTCGGAGCGAGCCGCCGCGCAGGTCTTGCAGTAGTAGGCGAGACCGTCGACCCGTCGCCGGTCTCGATGAAACTCTGTTGCGGGCAACGTTCGCTCGCACTGGGGGCACTTGTTGCCCGACTCGCTGGACGAATCGGACATTTTGTTCATTCGCCCCCTTTTTGTACGTATCCTCTCACGAACTCCTCAGCGTTCTCCTCGAGGACGGAGTCGATCTCGTCGAGCAGGTCGTCGACATCCTCGGTGATCTCGGCGTGCCGCTCGGCGACCTCCGGGTTCGCCTCGGCCGTGACGTCCTCGACTTCCTCGTTCTGGCGGGACTTGCCCGACTGCGACTGACCGCCGCTGTCACGAGTGGCCATTGCTGCCTCCTCCAACGATCTCTTGCGAGAAACTTACCCCGCGCAGGCGACGAAAAGCCCGCCGCGCGCCGTAGCCGCAACGCGACGGGCTTTCACACAACGGCGAGTCAGCCGCCGGTGAGCGTCTCCAACAGGTCCTTGGCGCTGGCGCACCGGTCGAAGAGCGCCCCGACGTGCTTGCGGGTACCCCGCTCCGGCTCCATCATCGGCACCCGCACCAGCGACTCGCGGCCCACGTCGAAGATGACCGAGTCCCAGCTCGCCGCGACCACCTCAGAGGCGTACTGGGCGAGACAGCGGCCACGGAAGTACGCCCGGGTGTCCTCCGGCGGCTCGGTCATGGCGGTGCGGGTCTGCTCGTCACTAAGCAGCGTCTTCATCGCCCCGCGCGAAACCAGTCGGTGGTAGAGGCCCTTCTCGGGACGCACGTCGGAGTACTGCAGGTCGACCAGTTGGAGCTTGTGCGCACCCCAGCCGAGCTTCTCCCGCTCCTGGTAACCGTGCAGCAGCCGCAGCTTCGCCACCCAGTCCAGCTCGTCGGCGCAGAGCATCGCATCCCGGCCGAGCCGGTCCAGCACGCTCTCCCAGCGGGCCAGCACGTCCCCGGTCTGGGCGTCCACATCGTCGCCGTAACGGTCGTCGACAAAGGACCGCACGCGCTCGTAGTACGCCCACTGCACGTCCAGCGCCGTGAGCCGCCGGCCGTCGCGCATCCGCATCAGGTGGGTCAGCGACGGGTCGTGGCTGACCGCGCGCAGCTCGTTGACCGGATCGGCGATTCCCAGGTCGGGGCCGAGCGCCTTCTCCTCGATCATCGTGAGGATCAGGGCGGTGGTGCCGACCTTCAGGTAGGTGGAGATCTCGGAGAGGTTGGCGTCGCCGATGATGACGTGCAGCCGCCGGTACTTGTCCGCGTCCGCGTGCGGCTCGTCGCGCGTGTTGATGATCGGCCGCTTGAGGGTGGTCTCCAGGCCGACCTCGACCTCGAAGAAGTCGGCCCGCTGGGAGATCTGGAAGCCACTCTGGCTGCCGTCCTGGCCGATGCCGACCCGCCCGGCGCCGCAGACGACCTGCCGGGTGACGAAGAACGGGGTCAGGTACGCCACGATGTCCGCGAACGGGGTCTGCCGCCGCATCAGGTAGTTCTCGTGCGCGCCGTAGCTGGCGCCCTTGTTGTCGGTGTTGTTCTTGTAGAGGTGGATCGGCTGGGTGCCGGGGATGGTGGCCGCCCGCCGGGCCGCCTCGGCCATCACCCGCTCACCGGCCTTGTCCCAACGGACCACGTCCAGCGGGTTGGTCACCTCCGGAGTGGAGTACTCGGGGTGCGCGTGGTCGACGTAGAGGCGCGCGCCATTGGTCAGTATCACGTTGGCGAGCCCCAGGTCCTCGTCGGCGAGGGCCTCCGCGGGGTCGTAGGCGGCACCGGAGTAGGTGAAACCCCGGGCGTCGCGCAGCGGCGACTCCTCCTCGTAGTCCCAGCGGGCGCGGCCACCGCGATTGAGTTCCGGGCGCGCCCCGTAGGCGTTCACCACCTGGGAGGAGGTGACCATCGGGTTGGCACCGGCCTGGCCGGGCACGGAGATGCCGTACTCGACCTCGGTGCCCATGATCCGTCGTACGCTCATCGACCTGCTCGCTCCGCTCGCCCGACCGGTCCCCCGTCCCGTCGAGCGTAGTCGGCCACACGGCGAACGGGGGCTTCGCCGGGGTTGCGCCGTCCCCGGATGGTGTGGCGGGTCCACCGGCGCCGGGTGCGCCGGGCCGCGGCCCGGCGCGCGGAGATCCGGCTCGGGCCGGATGCGGCGATGGACGGGGCCCGGGGCGTACGCCACCCCGGGCCCCGTCGTCGCGCGCTACCGGTCAGAGGTACTGGCCGGTGTTGCTCGCGGTCTCGATGGACCTGCCGGCGTCGGTGCCCTTGCCACCGGAGACGAGCGTGCGGATGTAGACGATCCGCTCGCCCTTCTTGCCGGAGATGCGGGCCCAGTCGTCCGGGTTCGTGGTGTTGGGCAGGTCCTCGTTCTCCCGGAACTCGTCGACGCAGGCGTCGAGCAGGTGCTGCAGGCGCAGTCCCTTGCGGCCGGAGGTGAGGAACTCCTTGATGGCCATCTTCTTGCCCCGGTCGACGATGTTCTGGATCATCGCGCCCGAGTTGAAGTCCTTGAAGTAGAGGACTTCCTTGTCGCCGTTGGCGTAGGTGACCTCGAGGAACCGGTTCTCCTCGGTCTCGGAGTACATCCGCAGCACGACCGCGTCGATCATCGCTGCCACGGTGGCCTGTGGGTCACCGCCGTGCTCGGTCAGGTCGTCGGCGTGCAGCGGCAGACCCGAGAGGATGTACTTGGAGAAGATGTCCTTTGCCGCCTCGGCGTCCGGCCGCTCGATCTTGATTTTCACGTCGAGCCGGCCGGGACGCAGGATGGCCGGGTCGATCATGTCCTCGCGGTTGGACGCGCCGATGACGATGACGTTCTCCAGGCCCTCCACACCGTCGATCTCGCTGAGCAGCTGCGGGACGATGGTGTTCTCCACGTCGGAGGAGACGCCGGAACCACGGGTGCGGAAGACCGAGTCCATCTCGTCGAAGAACACGATCACCGGGGTGCCCTCGCCGGCCTTCTCCCGGGCTCGCTGGAAGATCAGCCGGATGTGCCGCTCGGTCTCGCCGACGTACTTGTTGAGCAGCTCGGGGCCCTTGATGTTGAGGAAGAAGCTGGTGTGCTTCTCCTCGCCCCGCCGCTCGGCGATCTTCTTGGCCAGCGAGTTGGCCACCGCCTTGGCGATCAGCGTCTTACCGCAGCCGGGCGGTCCGTAGAGCAGGATCCCCTTGGGCGGGCGGAGCTGATGCTCGCGGAACAGGTCGGCATGCAGGAAGGGCAGTTCCACCGCGTCGCGGATCTGCTCGATCTGCGCCTGGAGGCCACCGATGTCGGAGTAGTCGACGTCGGGCACCTCCTCGAGGACCAGTTCCTCGACCTCGCTCTTCGGGATCCGCTCGTACGCGTACGCCGAACGGGGCTCGATCATCAGCGAGTCGCCGGCCCGGATCGGGGATCCGATCAGGCTCTCGGCGAGGTGCACGATGCGCTCCTCGTCGGAGTGGGAGACCACCAGCGCCCGGTCACCGGGCCCTCCGCCGGGGCTCTCCAACACCTCCTTGAGCATCACCACCTCGCCGACCCGCTCGTAGCCGAACGCGTCGACGATGTTGAGCGCGTCGTTGAGCAGCACCTCCTGCCCGCGCCGCAGTTCGGCGACGTCCAACGACGGCGACACCGCGACGCGCAGCTTGCGGCCGCCGGTGAAGACGTCGACGGTGCCGTCGTCGTGCCGAGCGAGGAACACTCCGTAGCCACTCGGTGGCTGAGCGAGGCGGTCGATCTCCTCTTTGAGCGTCACAATCTGCGCGCGAGCCTCCTTGAGGGTGCTCACGAGCCGTTCGTTGTTCTCGGTCAGCCGCGCCAACTGCGCCTGGGTGGCGGCCAGCCGCTCCTCGAGCTGCCGGACGTGTCGGGGGCCTTCGGTCAACTTGCGCCGCACCAGGGCGAGTTCCTCTTGGAGGAAGGCGACCTGCGTGGAGAGATCGTGGGCCTCCTTCTCCCACCGTGCGGCGCGCGAGTCCGCGTCGTCGCTGCGTGCCACGTCCCACCTCCCCGGGGGGCTTGAACGTTCTGCCCTAACACTAGCCGCTATGAGCCCGATTCGGTCCCGCGCAACGCCCCTGTCACCGAACCTTGATCGCCAAGGGTGGGCATCGGGACCGGTGCGGGCGTTCGGGTAACGTCGGGGCGTAGGACGGGAGAACATGGGGGGTGCACCGGTGGCGCAGGTCGCGACGGACCAGCTTCAGGTCTGGGTGGACCAGGATCTCTGCACGGGCGACGGGCTCTGCGTGCAGTACGCGCCGGAGGTCTTCGAGTTCGACATCGACGGCCTGGCCTACGTCAAGAGCCCCGACGGTGAGCTGCTGCAGACCCCGGGCAGCCGGGTCGACGTGCCCGAGCACCTGCGCCTCGAGGTGATCGACTCGGCGAAGGAGTGCCCGGGCGAGTGCATCCACGTGGTACGCGCCGGCGACGGCGTCGAGGTGGCCGGCCCCGACGCCGAGGACTGAGCGGACCGCCTCACTGGTCCGCGCCGCCGGGGCGGTGCGCCTGACGGACGCGCCGGCGGCGCGACGGAGCAGCCCGGCCGTGCGGTCAGAGCATCGGCCGGCCGACGACCGAGGCGACCAGCCGCGCGAACTCCTCCAGCCGGGCGATCTGTCCGGCGCCGCCGTCGTCGAGGGTCTTGCCGAAGCGCAGCGCGTCGTGGCGGGGCGCGCCGGCCACCTCCTCGGGTGGCGGCGCCTCGTCGAGCGAGGTCAGCAGCAGGTAGACGTCGATGCTGTCGACGCGGACGTCGCCGTTGTCGGAGCGGGTGAGCCGCCGCCGACAGCCGACCTCGGTGACCGTGGAGACCGGCACCACCCGTAACGACGAGGTCATCGACCCGGGCGGCCCCTCCCCCGGCGGCACGTCCTCGCCGTGCCAGAGGATCAGCCGGCTGCCGTCGCAGACGACGACCTCCTGCCACACCCCGTTGACCTCGTTGACGAAGCGTTCGAGCGTGAAGCCGAGCACCGACGCACCGCGCAGCACCCCGCCGAGCGCCTCCAGAGCGATGTCCGGGTCGCGCAGGTAGGCCCGCGCCGCCGACTCGAGGTCCTGGTACGGCGACCAGTCCGGGAAGACCGCTGGCAGGTCACCGCCGCCGTAGCCCGGGCCGCTCATGCCGTTTCCTCCCTCTGGTCGACGCCCCCCAGGACCGTTCGCTGCCGGAACGACCGTGCACTCATGCCAGCCGGCCCGTCACGGCGTGTCCATCTCCTCCGCTGCCTCGGGCGCTGTGACCTCCGCCTGGGCGGCCGCCTGCCGGGCCGCCTCCGCCTCCCGCAGCACCTGGCGGCGCTGGACGTACGCCTCGGTGCCCTTGCTCGGCTTGCGTCGCCGGGGCGGCGCGGTCACGCCGGGGGCGAGCTTGCGGGCGGAGACGAGGAACGCGGTGTGGGCGACCATCCGGTGGTCCGGGCGGACGGCGAGGCCCTCGGCGTGCCAGTCACGCACCAGGGACTCCCAGGCCCGGGGCTCGGTCCAGCCGCCCCGCTCGCGCAACGCCTCGACCAGCTCGGACAGCTGCGGGGTGGTGGCCACGTAGCCGATGAACACCCCGCCGGGCAGCAGCGCCCGCTCGACCATGTCCAGGGTCTCCCAGGGGGTGAGCATGTCGAGGATGATCCGGTCGAAGCCGGTCTCCCGGCACTGGGCCACGTCACCGACGTGCAGGTTCCACGCCGGGTGCGGACCGTTGAAGAACGACTCCACGTTGCGGCGGGCGATCTGGGCGAAGTCCTCGCGGACCTCGTACGAGTGCAGCTCTCCCTCGGTGCCGACCGCCCGCAGCAGCGAGCAGCTGAGCGCGCCGGATCCCGCGCCGGCCTCGAGTACCTTGGCGCCGGGGAAGATGTCGCCCATCGCGACGATCTGCGCGGAGTCCTTCGGGTAGATGACCTGCGCGCCGCGCGGCATGGACAACACGTAGTCGGCGAGCAGCGGGCGCAGGGCGAGGAACGCGGTGCCACCGCCGCTGGTGGTGACCACGCTGCCGTCGGGCTGACCGATGAGCGCGTCGTGCTCGAGGATGCCGCGGTGGGTGTGGAAGGCCTTGCCGGGCTCCAGGGTGATGGTGTGCATCCGCCCCTTCGGGTCGGTCAGCTGCACCCGGTCGCCGACCTGGAAGGCGCCCCGGCGCGCCGGTGGCAGCCCGGGGCGGTCGGCGGATGCCGGGGCATCCGGGTGGGCCGGGACGGCGGAGGGAGTTGCGCTCACGTGTTCATCTTCCGGTCGGGTTCGAGGAGCTGGGCGAGATCCGCGATGTGCAGAACGCCGACGACATCTTCGCCTGAGGTCACCACGTACTGCGCGCCCGGGTGGGTCTGCACGGCCTCCATCACGCGTTCCCCGTCCAGTCCAACGGCGAGGACGGGCAGCGTGGACAGCGATCGGGACACCGCGTCGACGGCGAGCCAGGGTCGGCGCTCGACGGGTACCGCCGCCACGGCGACCGGGTCGACCAGGCCGACGGGCCGGCCGGTGCTGTCGGTGACGAGCAGCGTCGCGCCGGTCCGCGCGTCCTCGGCTCGGCGCTGCGCCTCGGCGAGCGGGGTGCCGGTCGGCACCGGCCAGATCGGCCGGGCCAGGCGGGCCAGGTCGATCAGCGGGAAGCGCCGGCTGACCTTCGCGTATCGGATCGACTGGCCGGCGCCGCGCCACAGGGTGAACGCCACCAGCAGCATCAGCGGCAGCGCCAGCGGGGCGAGGTGGTGGGTGAGGGTGAGCACGGCGACCAGCCCGGCGGTGCCGGCGGCGACGATCCGCCCCACCCAGCCGGCCACCTCGGTCCCCCGATGCCGGTCGTGGGTCAGCGCCCAGACGGCGGCGCGCAACGCCCGCCCGCCGTCGAGCGGCAGGCCGGGCAGCGCGTTGAAGACCGCCACGATCACGTTGCTCACCGCGAGCTGGAACGCGAGCTGGTTGGCGACCGTACGGTCGGGCAGGGCGAGGGTGACCGCGACGGCGACCCCGCCGAGGACCGCGGAGACCGCCGGCCCGGCCAGCGACACCAGCAGGTCCACCCGGGGGGACGGGGCGTCGCGGTCCATCTCGGTGTAGCCGCCCAGCAGTTCGAGGGTGATCCCCCGCACGCCGATGCCGAACCGGCGGGCGGTGAGGGCGTGACCGAGCTCGTGCAGCAGCACCGAACCGAGCAGGGACACCACGAACCCGACGCCGATGACGTAGCCGCTGAGCTGCGACAGGGCCAGCTGGTCGCGGGCGAACTCGGCGTACAGCACGGTGACCAGCAGGGCGAGCAGGAGCATCGAGCCGTTGAGGTGTAGCGGTACGCCGAACACCCGTCCCACGGTCAGGCCGGGACTGCCGCGGGGCCGGCGCCGCGGCCGGGACGTCTGCTCCATCGGGTCGATGCTACGTACTGTTTCTGAGACGGCGCGCGGGGCGGCGGGGGCGGAGGGTGTCACACCGGTGGCCTAATCTTCCCCACATGACGGCGGACCCGGTGACCACGCGACAGTCCACTGCCACGGCGGAGGTGCCGGCGACGGTGCGGGCCTCGTTGTCGCCGTCGCGGGCGGCGGATTTCAAGACCTGCCCTCTGCTCTACCGGTTCCGCAGCATCGACCGGCTGCCCGAGCGGCCCACCGTCGAGCAGGCCCGCGGCACGCTGGTGCACGCGGTGCTGGAGCGGCTGTTCGACCTGCCCGCCACCGGCCGCAGCCCGGAGGCCGCCGGCGACCTGGTCGCCCCGCAGTGGGACCGGCTGGTCACCGAGCAGCCGGAGCTGGCCGGGCTGTTTCCCGCCGACGGTGACCCGGCCGCCCGCACCGAGTTCCTCCGGTCGGCCGCGGCGTTGCTCGAGGGCTACTTCGCGGTGGAGGATCCGCGCCGGCTGGAGCCCGCCGAGCGGGAGAGTCTGATCTCGGCGGTGGTCGACGACGAGCTGCTGATCCGCGGCTACCTCGACCGCCTCGACGTCGCGCCGGACGGCGCGCTTCGGGTGGTCGACTACAAGACCGGCGGCGCGCCGCGTGAGGCGTTCGAGGCGCGCGCCCTGTTCCAGCTGAAGTTCTACGCCCTGGTGCTGTGGCGCACCCGGGGTGTGGTTCCGCGCGTGCTGCGCCTGCTCTATCTGCGCGACGCCGAGATCTGCGACTACTCCCCCGACGCCGACGAGCTGGTCCGGTTCGAGCGGACGGTGGTGGCGCTGTGGCGGGCGATCGAGCAGGCCACCGAGCAGCAGGATTTCCGGCCCCGGCCGAGCCGTCTCTGCGACTGGTGCAACCACCAGGCGCTCTGCCCGAGCTTCGGCGGCACACCGCCGCCGTTCCCGGCGCCCACGGTGACGCCCGACCCGCTGCTCGACGCCCGGTCCCGGCCTGCGCAGCCCGGGGCGGACGAGTAGACCTCGTCCCCACGGATTGACCGGCCTCGTCGTCGGCGCTGATCGGCGCGGCTACCGTCGCGGTGTGACCGAGCATCCGGGGGCGGTGCTGACGGTGGAGATCATCGACGCCGGGCGCGGCCCGGTTCCCGGCTCCCCCGGCGTGGGGCATGCTCTGGTGGGCATGCGGTAGCGGGTCGGGCTCTACGGTGGTGTCCTACGGGCCGGCGTGACGGACGGGACAGGAGGGGCGATGACCGATCGGACGCCACGGCCGGTACGTGTCCTGCTCGCCGACGATCAGCCGCTGCTGCGCACCGGGTTCCGGATGGTGCTGGGCGCGGAGCAGGACCTGGACGTCGTCGCCGAGGCCGGTGACGGCGTGGAGGCGGTGGACCTGTCCCGCCGGCTGCTGCCCGACGTGGTGCTGATGGACATCCGCATGCCGCGGATGGACGGGGTGACGGCCACCCGGGCGATCGTCGACGCCCGCCTGCCGGTACGGGTGCTGATCCTCACCACCTTCGACCTCGACGAGTACGTGGTGGGGGCACTGCGCGCCGGGGCCAGCGGCTTCCTGGCCAAGGACGTGCCCGCCGAGGACCTGGTCACGGCGATCCGCACCGTGGCCGCCGGCGAGGCGGTGGTGGCGCCGCGCATCCTCAAGCGGCTGCTGGACCGGTTCGCCGAGGTGCTGCCGGACCCGTCGGCCGCGCCGCCGCGCTCGCTGGCCGCGCTCACCGAGCGGGAGCGGGAGGTGCTGGTGCACGTCGCCCGCGGCTTGTCCAACTCCGAGATCGCCGCGGCGCTGTCGGTGAGCGAGACCACCATCAAGACGCACGTCGGGCACGTGTTGATGAAGCTGGGGCTCCGCGACCGGGTGCAGGCCGTCGTGCTGGCATATGAGACGGGCCTCGTACGCCCCAGGTGGTAGTGCGGCCGGCGGACTACCCCCATCGGCGTGTTCGAAGATCCCTCCTCGGCGCGAGGTAGCTGTTGCCGTCGTCACCTACCGTGACCGCAGACGGCCGGACACGGTTGACCCTCAGGCGGCGCGAACCCAACGACGTCGGGCCCGGGTGCTCGACGACGACGCCCCGTGGTCGATCGGCCGCGGCGATCAGGGGCAACCCTGAGTCGGGATGGGGGGCACCCGCAGCGCGGAAATCCGCCACGGCTCCGACCGAGGTCGGAGAAGACTGGGGCGGTGAACGCGGAGGATGGGACTGCCGCGCCGAACACAGCGGGGGGCGGCGCGGACCGACCGCACGACAGAGGGAGAAGACGTGACCGCGACGGTAGGCCAGCAGGCGCAGGCCGCGGCCCGGGCGAGCGACGTATGGAAGGTGTACGGCAGCGGCGAGGCGCAGGTCGTCGCGCTACGGGGGGTCAGCGCCGAGTTCGAGCGGGGTCGCTTCACCGCGATCATGGGCCCGTCGGGGTCCGGCAAGTCGACGTTGATGCACTGCCTGGCGGGGTTGGACTCGGTGACCCGGGGGACGGTGTCGATCGGCGACACCACTGTCACCGGCCTGGGCGACGCCGGGCTGACCAGGCTGCGCCGGGACAAGGTGGGCTTCATCTTCCAGCAGTTCAACCTGCTGCCCACGCTCAGCGCCAAGGAGAACATCCTGCTGCCGTTGTCGATCGCCGGGCGTAAGCCGGACCCGGCCTGGTACGACATCGTGATCGACACGGTTGGGCTGCGGGACCGGCTGGACCACCGGCCGGCGCAGCTCTCCGGCGGGCAGCAGCAGCGGGTGGCGTGCGCCCGCGCCCTGGTCTCCCGCCCCGAGGTGATCTTCGCTGACGAGCCGACGGGGAACCTGGACTCCCGCGCCGGTGCGGAGGTGCTGAACTTCCTGCGCAACTCGGTACGTGAGCACGGTCAGACCATCGTCATGGTCACCCACGACCCGACCGCCGCCGCGTACGCCGACCGGGTGGTCTTCCTGGCCGACGGGCAGATCGTCTCGGAGTTGATCGAGCCGACCGCCGAGACCGTGCTGGACACGATGAAGAAGCTGGACGTCTCGGCCGAGGTGAACGGCTGATGCTCCGGGCGACGCTCAAGAGCCTGCTGGCACGCAAGCTGCGACTCACCCTCTCCGGCCTGGCAGTCGTACTCGGCGTGATGTTCGTCTCCGGCGCGTTCGTGCTGACCGACACCCTCGGCCGCACCTTCGACGCGATCTTCGCGGACGCGTACGAGGGAGTGGACGTCAACGTCGCGGCCAAGCCGAAGATCGCGATGTCGGAGATGGAGGGCGAACAGCAGGCGCCGCCGTTCCCGGCGGGCACGGTCGAGAAGGTCCGCGCGGTGCCCGGGGTGGCCGAGGCGACCGGGGTGGTCGCCGTCGACGGGGCCCGGCTGATCGGCAGCAACGGCAAGGCCGTCGCCTCGTTCGGTCCGCCGCAGCTCGGCGAGAACTGGACCGGCGAGACGGACCTGATCCAGCTGCGCGAGGGACGCGGAGCCGACGCCGCCGACGAGATCGTCATCAACAAGGGGCTCGCCGACGCGGGCAAGGTGAAGCTCGGGGACCGGGTCGGGGTGCTCACCCCGATGGAACCGAAACAGGAGTTCACCATCGTCGGGATCTTCGGCTACAGCGGTGGCCGGGACTCGATCGGCGGCTCCAACGAGATCATGTTCACCACTCCGGTGGCTCAGCGCCTGATGCTGGGCGAGCCGAACACGTTCAACAGCGTGAGCGTGAAGGCGGCCGACGCCGTCACCCCCGAGTCGCTGCGCGACTCCGTGACCACCGCGGTGGGCGACGCCTACGTGGTGAAGACCGGCAAGCAACTCTCGGAGGAAGCCGCGGAGGGCTTCAAGGAGGCGCTGTCGTTCTTCAACCGGATCCTGCTCGGCTTCGCGGCGGTGGCGCTGCTGGTCGGCACGTTCCTGATCCTCAACACCTTCTCGATCATCGTGGCGCAGCGCACCCGTGAGCTGGCGTTGATGCGCGCCATCGGGGCCAGCCGCCGGCAGATGATCGGCTCGGTGGTGCTGGAGGCGATCGCCGTGGGCCTGATCGCCTCGGTGCTCGGCCTGGCCGCCGGCATCGGCATCGGCGCACTGCTCGCGTGGGCGTTCGGCAACCTTGCCGGCGGGCTCACCCTGGCCGGGATCGGCGTACCGCTCTCGGCCGTGATCAGCGCGTTCGCGGTCGGCCTGATCATCACCGTGGTGGCGGCCCTGCTGCCGGCGCTGCGGGCCTCGCGGATCCCGCCGATCGCGGCGATGCAGGACGTGGCCACCCCGGACCGCCCGCTGACCCGGATCACGGTGGCCGGTGGTCTGGTCAGCGCGGTCGGCGCGGCGCTGCTCTTCCTCGGCCTCTCCGGCAACGCGGGCGGCAACACGCTGGTGACGATCCTCGGTGGGGTGTTGTTCGCCTTCATCGGTGTCGCGTTGCTGACCCCGCTGATCAGCCGGCCGGTGGTGAGCCTGCTCGGGGCGATCTTCGCCTGGTCGGTGCCGGGCAAGCTGGGGCGGCTCAACTCGGGGCGCAACCCGCGCCGCACCGCCATCACCGCGGCCGCGCTGATGGTCGGCATCGCCCTGGTCACCGGCGTGACGGTGATCCTGGACTCGGCCAAGAGCAGCATCAGCGGCCTCGCCCAGGACACCATCAAGGCCGAACTGGTCATCGCCGGTGTGCAGAGCGGCCCGCGGCCGCCGACGTTCGACCCGGCGGTGCTCGAGAAGGTCGCCGCGATCCCCGGCGTCCAACTGGTCGACGGCGAGTACGGCGACCTGGCCGTGGTCGGCGGGGAACGCACCTGGGTGGCGGCGAGCAGCAACGACACCGCGCTCCGGCAGATCTTCGGAGTGCAGCCCACGGCCGGTGACATCGACCGGCTCGGGCCGAACCAGATGCTGATCAGCACGGACACCGCGCAGGACCGGGGGCTTTCGGTCGGTTCGACGGTGCCGGTGCAGCTGGCCCGGGGCGAACCCAGCACGTACACGGTCACCGGCATCTACGCCAGCAGCCAGTTGACCAACGGGATCGTGCTCCCGGCGGAGGCGGCCCGCGACTTCGCCATCCCGCAGCCGGTCCAGGGCTTCATCCAGCTGGCAGCTGGCACGCAGGTCGCCAACGTGCAGCCGCAGGTCGAGGCGCTGCTCGCCGACTCCCCCGAGGTGTCGGTGGCCGACCGGGACGCGTTCATCGATCAGCAGGCCGGCCAGGTGGACGGGTTGCTCACGATGATCCAGATCCTGCTGGCCCTGGCCATCGTGATCGCGGTCCTCGGCATCGTCAACACGCTGGCGCTGTCGGTGCTGGAACGCACCCGCGAGCTGGGGCTGTTGCGGGCCATCGGGCTACGCCGGGCGCAGACCATGCGGATGATCACCGTCGAGGCGGTGGTGATCTCGGTGTTCGGCGCGCTGCTCGGGGTCGTCGTCGGCGCCGGTCTGGGTGCCGCGGTGGTCGAGGCGCTGAAGGACGAGGGCATCACCGACCTGGTCCTGCCGTGGACGCAGATCTTGGTCGCCCTCGGGCTCGCCGCGGTCGTCGGAGTGGTCGCCGCGGTCCTGCCCGCGGTCCGGGCCGCCCGGATCAACGTCCTGGGCGCGATCGCCCACGACTGACCCGTGCGCAGCAAGCGACCCCCGGCCAACCCGGCCGGGGGTCGCCGCGCATCCGGGCCACCGATGGCCCCGGACGATCTCTGCGTGGGCCCCGCCGACCGGTGGGGCCCACGCCGCGTCACCGCCCGGCGTTCGGCTCGCCGAGCAGCGCGGCGAGCAACTCCAGGTCCACCGCGGTCAAGCTCTCGAGCTGGTGTACGCCGTCCGTCGGCGCCAGTGGCACCTCGCCCGGTACGGCCAGCACGGCGGCGCCGGCCGCCAGGGCGCTGGCCACTCCCGTCCGCGAGTCCTCGATCGCCACGCACCGCTCGATCGGCACACCGAGCAGCCGAGCGGCGGTCAGGTACGGCTCCGGGTGCGGCTTGGTCGCGACCACCTCGTCGCCGCAGACCACCACGTCGAAGCTGTCCCGCCCGAGGGTCTCCAGGGCCACCTCGACGAGAGGCCGGCCACTGGAGGTGACCAGAGCGGTCGGGATGCCGGCCGCGCGTACCGCCTTGAGCAGGGCCATCGCCCCCGGCCGCCACCGCAACCCGGAGCGGAACAGCTCCAGGATCCGCGCGTCGATCCACGCCGCGCTGACCGCCGGGTCCCGCTCCGGCTGGCCGAGGTCGTCGTGGAGGATCCGCATCGAATCGGCCATGGCCGTGCCGATGATCGCCTTACGGGCGGCGTCGGACAGCGTGCCGCCGTACGTCTCAGCGAGCTCCTGCAACGCGACGTCCCACAGCTTCTCGCTGTCGACCAGGGTGCCGTCCATGTCGAAGAGAATGGCGGCGGGATGACGGCTGGTGTACGGATCCTCCAGGGACATGCCGGGATCCTCTCAGGGGCACGCTGGTTCGGTCGTCGCGGTGCCCGCCCGGGTGACCCACGCAATCGCCCGGCCCACCGCGCCCGACCGGCCACGGTCAGCGGAGATCGCAGGCGGCGAGCGACCCCTCGTAGCCGCGGAAGAACGACTCGGTGCGCTGCTCCGCGGTGCCGTGCGAGCCCTCGGCGAACCAGGGCTGGTCGGGGTCGTCACCGACCGCCGCCAGCCCCTCCCGGAACTCCTCCAGGTCGCCCTCGCCGAGGGTGAGCAGACGGGACCGCACCGAGTCGCCGAGGTACGCCCCGGCCATGCAGTCGGCCTGCAGCTCCTGCTGGATGGTGAAGTTGTAGCGGATGCCGAGGCGCACCTGGATGCCGTGGGCGTACTCGTGACCCAGCAGGTAGAACACGAACGCGTCGCCGACCTGCCGGAACGCGGCCACCGACCAGGCCACGTCGTACGCGATGAAGTCACCCTGCGAGCAGTAGACGGCGTTGTTGCGGGGCAGCGCCTGCCCGCCGCAGGAGACCTCACCGGCCCGCTGGTAGGGGATGATCCGCCGGACCGGCCGGAACCGCTCCCCCGACGACCGGAACTGGGCCGCCCAGTAGCGCTCGGCGACGGCCTGCGCGTCGGCGACGTCCTGGGCGAACTCCTCGACGCTGGTGGTGCCGTCGGCGCGGGTGGTGGCCGTGCCCGGCGCCGCCGTCGGCTCCGCCGGCGCCGGCCCGCGGCCCTGCGGGTCACCCACGCCGCCGACGAAGCAACCGCCGGCCGCGACGAGCGCCACCAGCAGCCCCGCCAGCGGCCCTCGGAACCGACCTGTCGACCGTCCGTCCACATCGTCCTCCCCCGGCACCGTGCTCGCGCACGCGATGCCCCGACGGTACGTGCGCCATGCCCGCCTGGGCACAGCGCGGGGCCCGGCATGGGAAGAGCGCGACCAGGGCCTGCTTCATGAGGCTCGCCCGAGCGAGCCGGGTCCCAGGCGGCGGTTCGTCCGGATACCGGTGTTGTATCCGAACGAACCGTCAAGGCCGCCGGTCGTCCCCTCGGGCCGGCGCAGCCGGGCACGGTCTGATGAAACAGGCACTAGGGTCACGTCGATGACGAGATTCGACGATCATGAACGTCGGCGGTGGGCCGGACGGGCGGAGGCGTACGCGCGCAGCTTCGGCCGGCTCTGCGCCTACCCGGCACCCGCCCTGTTGGACGCCGCGGAGGTGGACGCCGGCACCCGGGTGCTGGACGTCGGCACCGGGCCGGGCGGCGTGGCGGCGCTCGCCGCCGCCCGTGGAGCGACCGTGACCGCGGTGGACGCCGAGGCCAGCATGATCGCCACAGCCCGGGCGGCCCGTCCGGCGGGCCACTTCGCGCAGGCCGTGCTGCCACTGCTGCCCTTCCCCACCGGCGTCTTCGATGCCGCGGTGGCGAACTTCGTGATCAACCACGTCGGCGATCCACTGGCCGCCGTCGTGGCGCTGCGCCGGGTGGTACGCCCCGGCGGAAAGGTGGCGGTCACCGTCTGGCCTCACCCGCAGCCGCCGCTGCAACGGCTCTGGGGGCAGGCGTACGAGGCAGCCGGCGGGCCGCCCCGGCCGGACCTGCCGCGAGTGGCCGCCGACCGGAACTTCGACCGTACGCCCGCGGGCCTGACCGGGTTGCTGCGTGCCGCGGGACTGGACGCGGTGCGGTGCGAGACGCTGTCGTGGGTGCACCGCACCGACCCGGAGGACTGGTGGGCCGGGCCGGCCGCCGGCATCGGTCAGCTCGGGCTGCTGCTCGACGGCACCACGGCCGAGTTCCGCCGACGGGCCCGGCACGAGTACGACCGGCTGACCGCCGCGCACCTCGACGCGGACGGGCGGCTCAACCTACCCACCGCGGCGCTGCTCGCCACCGGCTGCCTGCGGTAACCCGGTCCTGCGGCTCTGCCGCATGCGGCAGGGCGGCGTACGGCGGCGGCCTCGGACTCAGCGCGCTTCGAGGCGAAGTAGTCGGCGTCCGGGTTCACCACCTCATAGACGTTCGGGTGGTGCTCGGCGAATCTGTCGTAGTGATCGGCCTGCACCAGGCTGTCCCGCAACGCGTCCTCAAAGGTCGGAGCGCGGTCTTGTCATGGGGGCGAAGGAACTGCACCCCTGCCGCCCGGTGGCGGAGGCGGACGAGTGCTCATGGCGCGCCTACGGCTGAGCCGGTCGCGAAGGGGTGCCGAGGAGCGCCTCGTACCGGTGGAACTCACCGTTGGTGCCGACTCGACGGAACCCGGCACGTTCGAGAGTCCCCTGGGAAGCGATGTTGTCCCCGGTGGTGTCGGCGACGACGCGGGACAGTCCGTGATCGGTCGCGACGCTCAACAGGGCCTCGAGTGCCTCCGCGGCATAGCCGTGACCACGGGCTGACGGGGCGAGGCCGTAACCCACCTCGACACATCCGTCGACCGGCTGCCCCTTGAACCCGATTCCACCGATGGCCTTCCCATCGGCGGTCCGGGTGATCCGGTAGTGCCCGAAGGGGCGCTGCTCTCCGTGGGCGGCGGTGGCTCTGAGAAAGGCCGTGACGCCGAAGACGTCGCCATCGAAGGGAAAATCCTCGGCCCAGACGTCGCCGGCTGCGGCGCGCCGCCCGACGATGCGTTCACCCTCTGCGCTGTCGATGGTGTGTAGGCACAGTCGCGGGGTTTGGAGTTCGGTCACGGGCAACAGCGAAGCAGCCCTCAACACACCGTACAAGCCGATTACGCCACCCACGGCAGAGCCCGACATCGCCGGCAGCCGGCAGGTCTCACGTCGGCGGCTCGGGGCCGTGTCACGGTTCAGGCGCGCGTTGAGGCAACGTCGTGGTCGGGCTTGGCGACCGCCGCCTTGGCAGCCCGCTCGATCCTCGCGCGTCGGGTTTCCCAGAACGCCGCATCGCGTTGCTGCATCGCCATGCTGTAGCCCCCTCGGCCGACGGCGTCTTCGGCCGTTGACACCGCGGAGCGCCACGTCAGCCTCGCTGCTCGTCCGATTCCATCGAGTGGGAGACTCAGGTTCATGGCCGGCGATGATGTGGCGTGGTACCAGCGTCTGCTCGAGGTGAGGCCGGAATTGATCGACGAGGTGCCATGCTGGACGGTCATACAGCCGTTGACCAAGCCTGTCACGGTGGCCGAGGTGGTGCGCCGGCTCGGTGGTGATCAAGCCGAGATCGAGTACCGGAGCGGATGGGACGCTGATGCCGCGACATCGGTGGTGCACCTCAACCAGCTAGGCCCGGCCGTGGTGATGGCGGAGGTGATGGACGCCGAGGGCATCCGCGAGGAGGTTCTGCGGTGGCTGTCCGACGGCGCTGTCGTGCACAGCTCGTGGTGGGGCTCCGCCAACGGGCGTAGTTTCCTGTGCTACGCCGTCTTCGGCCGGTTGCTGACCCAGTTGCAGCATCTCGATGACGACCGGCCTGGCGGTGAGCAGCCTGAGGCCCTCGACGAGGATCGCGCCGCGCTGCGCAGGCTCACCGACGATCCAGACCTGGACTATCCGGCGCAGCTGGCCTTGATGGAGCGACGCACCGGAATCCGGCTGGACGCCGCCTGGTTGGACCAGCCGCACCCGACGGTCGTGCTGCGCAAGCCGATTCCGGACGACCCACGCCCACCGGGCAGTTTCGCCGCTACGGACCCCGACCTTGCGGCCATGCTCCTCATGGCCGGCGATCCGACGTACCGCGCCGCACTGCGCTGGGTGCTCGACCTGCTCGCTGACGACTGGGAACTGCGTAGTGAGCCGTTGGTCAACGCGGTGCTCGGCACGTTGACGCGCGACTGGCCCGCCAGCAAGGATCTGGGGCAAGAGGCTCACGCGATGGATTCCCGGCTGAGCGCGGAAGTCAATGCCAGCCCAGGCATGTCGCCTGAACGCTGGCGACGGTTTCACCGCATGCGCGCTGGTCAAGCGTTCACCGCGACGGTCGTCAACCCCAACGACAGGCCAAAGCCCTTGGACACGCTGTGGTACGCCCAGCAGGCGCTTCAAGAGCGGTGGCCCGCCATCCGCGCGGAACTGTGGCGACGGGCACGGCACCAACGGGGCACCCTCGACTTCCAGACCTCCGCGGTGGACGGTCCTGCCGGAAGTTAGCGATGAGGGCGCGTTGGGGATGCGCGCGTCACCCGTCCAGGCCGACGCCCCGATCGAGGTCGACCGTGCCCGCCATCCGCGCGACCGGCGTCCTCGACAACCGACACAACGGCATGCACGTGCTCCGGCACACCTACGCCTCGGTCCTGCTCGACGCCGGCGAAAGCCTGAAGGCCCTCTCGGCGTACCTGGGGCACTCCGATCCCGGCTTCACTCTCCGGATCTACACGCACCTGTTGCTGGCCGGCGAGGACCGCATCCGCCGCGCGATCGACCACGCCTTCACCGACGACCCGCAGACCCCCGACGGGCCTGGAGACGGCATGATCATGGCTCTGAGGCCGCCGCAAGGGGTGGAAATGCAGGTCAGAGCACTTGCTGGGACTATTTGGCGTTGAAGTAGCTTGCCTCCGGGTGGTGCACCACGATCGCGTCGGTGGCTTGCTCCGGCATCAGCTGGAACTCCTCCGACAGCTGCACGCCGATCCGGTCCGCGCCGAGCAGCTCCACGATCTTGGCGCGGTCCTCCAGGTCCGGGCAGGCCGGGTAGCCGAACGCGTACCGGCAGCCCCGGTAGTCGTTGCGCAGCAGGCCGGCCAGGTCCGCCGGGTCGTCGGCGGCGAGCGTACGCCCGCCGGGCAGCGTCAGCTCGGAGCGGACCCGCTTGTGCCAGTACTCGGCGAGCGCCTCGGTGAGCTGCACGGACAGTCCGTGCACCTCCAGGTAGTCGCGGTACTCGTTGCGGGCGAAGAGTTTCGCGGCGTACTCGCTGATCGGCTGGCCCACCGTGACCAGTTGCAACGCCACCACGTCCGGCCCGTCGCCGCGCGGACGGAAGAAGTCGGCCAGGCACAGCCGCCGCTCCTGCCGTTGCCGCGGGAACGAGAACCGGGCCCGCTCGGCATGCCCGTTCTCGTCCAGCACCACCAGGTCGTTGCCCTCCGAGTACGCGGGGAAGTACCCGTACACGACGGCCGCCTCGAGCACCTGGTTTGCGATGAGCCGGTCCAGCCAGTAGCGCAGCCGCGGCCGCCCCTCGGTCTCCACCAACTCCTCGTAGGACGGCCCCTTCCCGCCACGGGCGCCGCGCAGCCCCCACTGACCGAGGAACGTGGCCCGCTCGTCCAGCAGCGCCGCGTAGTCGGCCAGGGGTACGCCCTTGACGACCCGGGTGCCGAAGAACGGCGGGGCGGGGACCTCCACGTCCATGGCCACGTCGGAGCGGACCGAGGCGTCGTCCAGCGGCGGCAGCGACTCGGTGACGATCGCCCGCTGCCGCTCGCGGCGGGCGCGGCGGGTGGCGAGCGCCGCCTCCCGGTCCGCGTCGACGATCGGTACGCCGCCGCGCTTGGCCGCCATCACCCGGTTCATCAGGGACAGCCCCTCGAACGCGTCCCGCGCGTAGTGCACCTGCCCGGGGAACATCGACCGCAGGTCGTCCTCGACGTACGAACGGGTCAGCGCCGCCCCACCGAGCAGGACGGGCCAGCGCTCCGCGACCCCGCGGCTGGCCATCTCGGCGAGGTTCTCCTTCATGATGACCGTGCTCTTGACCAGCAGGCCGGACATCCCGATCGCGTCGGCGCGGTGCTCCTCGGCGGCGTCGAGGATGGCGCTGATCGGCTGCTTGATGCCGATGTTCACCACCTCGTAGCCGTTGTTGGACAGGATGATGTCCACCAGGTTCTTACCGATGTCGTGCACGTCGCCGCGCACGGTGGCCAGCACGATGCGTCCCTTGCCACCGTCCTCGACGGTCTCCATGTGCGGCTCCAGGTAAGCCACCGCGGTCTTCATCACCTCGGCGGACTGGAGCACGAACGGCAGCTGCATCTGCCCGGAGCCGAACAGCTCGCCGACCACCTTCATCCCGTCGAGCAGGATGTCGTTGATGATCGACAACGGCGAGCGCCCCTGCGCCATCGCCGTGTCCAGGTCGGCCTCCAGGCCGTTGCGCTCACCGTCGATGATCCGGCGCTTGAGCCGCTCGTCCAGCGGCAACGCGGCCAGTTCCTCGGCCCGCCCGGCCCGTGCCGAGGCGGCGTCGACCCCTTCGAAGAGCTCGATGAAGCGCTGCACCGGGTCGTACCCCTCGCGGCGCCGGTCGTAGACCAGGTCGAGGGCCGCCTCGCGCTGCTCCTCGGGAATCTTCGACATCGGCAGGATCTTGCTGGCGTGCACGATCGCCGAGGTCAGCCCGGCCTGCACGCACTCGTGCAGGAAGACCGAGTTGAGCACCTGGCGGGCTGCCGGGTTCAGCCCGAAGGAGATGTTCGAGATGCCGAGGGTGAAGTTGACCCCCGGGTAACGCCGGGCGATCTCCCGGATCGCCTCGATCGTCTCGATGCCGTCGCGGCGGGTCTCCTCCTGGCCGGTGGCGATCGGGAAGGTCAACGCGTCGATGAGGATGTCCGAGCGGTCCAACCCCCAGCGCCCGGTGAGGTCCTCGATCAGCCGCGCCGCGACCCGGACCTTCCAGTCGCGGGTACGGGCCTGCCCCTCCTCGTCGATGAGCAGCGCCACCACGGCCGCGCCGTGCTCCTGGACCACCGGCATCACCCGCGCGTACCGGGAGTTCGGGCCGTCGCCGTCCTCGAAGTTCACCGAGTTGACCACGCAGCGCCCGCCGAGCATCTCCAACCCGGCTTCGATCACCGCCGGTTCGGTCGAGTCCAGCATGATCGGCAGGGTGGAGGCGGTGGCGAACCGGCCGGCCAGCTCCCGCATGTCGCGGGTGCCGTCCCGGCCGACGTAGTCGACGCAGAGGTCCAGCAGGTGCGAGCCGTCCCGGGCCTGGCTGCGGGCGATCTCCACGCAGGCCCGCCAGTCCTCGGCGAGCATTGCCTCACGGAACGCCTTGGAGCCGTTCGCGTTGGTCCGCTCCCCCACCATCAGCACCGAGGCGTCCTGGGCGAACGGCACCGGGTGGTACACCGACGAGACGCCGGGCTCGTGCTGCGGCGAACGCGGGGCGGCGGTGGCCCCGTGCAGCCGCTCGGCGAGCATCCGAATGTGCTCCGGGGTGGTGCCGCAACAGCCGCCGACCAGCGAGACGCCGTACTCGCCGACGAAGCGCTCCAGCGCGTCGGCCAACTCCACCGGGGTGAGCGGGAAGTACGCCCCGTCGGCGGTGAGCACGGGCAGGCCGGCGTTCGGCATCACAGAGAGCCGGGTCCGCGAGTGCTGGGAGAGGTAGCGCAGGTGCTCGCCCATCTCGGCCGGCCCAGTCGAGCAGTTCAGCCCGATCAGGTCCACCCCCAGCGGCTCGATCGCCGCCAGCGCGGCACCGATCTCACTGCCCACCAGCATCGTGCCGGTGGTCTCGACGGCGACGTGACAGATGATCGGCACCGCCCGGTCGAGCTCGGCCATCGCCCGCTTCGAGCCGACGATGGCCGCCTTCACCTGGAGCAGGTCCTGGCAGGTCTCCACGATCAGCGCGTCCGCGCCGCCCTCGATCAGCCCGGCGGCGTTCTGCTGGTACGCGTCCCGCAGATCCGCGTAGCCGGCGTGGCCGAGGGTGGGCAGCTTCGTGCCCGGGCCGATGGAGCCGAGTACGAACCGGGGCCGCTCGGGCGTGCTGTGCGCGTCGGCGGCCTCCCGGGCGATCCGGGCACCGGCCTCGGACAGTTCGCGGATCCGATGCGGGATGTCGTACTCGCCGAGGTTCGGCAGGTTGGCGCCGAACGTGTTGGTCTCGACGCAGTCCGCGCCGGCGGCCAGGTACGCCTCGTGCACGCCCCGCACCACGTCCGGCCGGGTCACGTTGAGGATCTCGTTGCAGCCCTCGAGCCCGTCGAAATCGTCCAGCGTGAGGTCGGCGGCCTGCAACATCGTGCCCATCGCCCCGTCGGCGATGAGAATCCGGTCGGCCAGCGCGTCGAGCAACGAAATCCGCACGGCCTAAGGCTAGTGCGGAAGAGGGCGTTCGGATCCTCGCCGGCACGCTGTCCCACATTCTGTCAGCGGGATCACTCTGTCCGGTTCGACCGCCGATGACCGGTCGGCAACCGCCCTGACCGGCGCGGCCGCCGGGCCGCACGCCGGACCGGGACGTAGGCTGACGGACGTGAAGGAGAACAGGGACGCCACGATGCACCACCGGCGGACGACCGGGCTCGGCCCGGCCCGCCGCCACGAGCACAGTGAGGTGACGGCGTGACCGAGTTCGACGGGCTGCCGGTGCTGCGTTCCCCGGTCGCCATCGCCGCGTTCGAGGGTTGGAACGACGCCGCGGACGCGTCCACGGCGGCGGTGGAGCACCTGGAGCAGGTCTGGCAGGCCCGGCAGGTGGCCGAGCTGGACCCGGAGGACTTCTACGACTTCCAGGTGAGCCGGCCGACGATCACGATGGCCGAGGGCGAGACACGGCGGGTCGAATGGCCCACCACCCGCTTCATGGTCGCCAGTCCGGAGGGCACCGAGCGGGACGTGGTGCTGATCCGGGGCATCGAGCCGAGCATGCGCTGGCGGACGTTCTGCGAGCAGGTGCTGGAGATCTGCCACAGCCTCGAGGTCGAGCGCGTGGTGCTGCTCGGCGCGCTGCTGGCCGACGTGCCGTACACCCGCCCGCTGCCGATCAGCGGCAGCGCCTCGGACGCGCAGGCGGCCGAGCGCTACCAGCTCACGCCCACCCGTTACGACGGACCGACCGGCATCGTCGGGGTCCTGCACGACGCGTGCACCCGCGCCGAGGTCGACGCGGTCTCGTTCTGGGTGCACGTGCCGCACTACGCGAACAACCCGCCCTGCCCGAAGGCCACCCTGGCGCTGCTGCACCGGGTCGAGGAGGTGCTCGACCTGCCGGTGCCGATGGCCGACCTGGCCGAGGAGGCCGCCGAGTGGGAGCAGCGGGTCCGCAACGCTGCCGAGCAGGACGCCGAACTCGGCGAGTACGTCCGTGAACTGGAGGAACGCGTCGGAGACGCGGGCATCACCCCGCTGACCGGCGACGAGATCGCCCAGGAGTTCGAGAAGTACCTGCGCCGCCGCGGCGGGTCCGCCGGTCCGACTGCCGGCTCCTGGTAGCCGCCACTCCCCCGCTCCGCACCCGGGCGGTACGACATCTGGTCGTACCGCCCGGGTTTTTTCATGTGGACGACGCCGGCGCGGCCCCTGTGCCGGGGCTCGTCGGCATGGTGTGTCGGGGTGGCGCAGCACACCCCCGCTAGGGCATCCTAGGAACCTAGATGTGATCAAGGAGGCGGGCATGCAGATCAATCCGGGGGCGGCCGAGTTCCCGCACCGGCAGATCGCGGCGCAACTCACGACGCGGATCCGACGCGGGGACTGGGCGCCGGGCGAGCGGCTGCCGTCCATCCCGGCGATGGCCGAGATGTTCGGCGTCGCGAAGCAGACCGTGCAGCGCGCCGTCGACCAGCTGCGGGTCGAGGGCGTGCTCATCACCAAACCGGGCTCCGGCACGTACGTCCGAGGCACACGGCGGCGGCTCAACCGCCTCTCTCGGGGACGGTACGGCGGGTTCCGCGGTTACCACACCGACCTCGCCGCGCGGTACCGCCAGCAACTCGTCTCGGTCGGTCGCTCCCCCGCCCCCGCCGAGGTGGCCGACGCCTTCGGCGTACCCGACGGCACGGAACTGATCTGCCGCCGGCACCTGGTCCGCACCGAGGACTCCCCGGTCGAGGTCGGCGCCTCCTGGTTCCTGCCCGCCGACGCGGCCGGCACCTCGCTGGAGCGGGCGGAGGCCTTCGGCCGGCCGCTCTACCAGGAGGCCGAGGAGGCCACCGGTCGGCGGTACGTCACCGCCACCGACACGATCAGCGCCCGCCAGCCCAGCCGGGAGGAGTCGGAGACGCTGCAGATCCGGCCCGACACACCCGTGCTGCACCTGCTGCACGTCGCGTACGACAACGCACGCAAGCCGATCGAGGTCGCCCAGGCCACCTGGCCCGGACCGATGACCACCCTCACCGAGGAGTACCGGATCCCCGCCCCCGCACCGGAACCGGACCCGGACCCGGGGCTCGTCCTCGGCTGAGCCGATGCCCCGCCCGGCCAGCGCGGACGACGGCACCGCCGCGTCCGTGCGGGCGGGACGGACAGGGCGCCGCTGCCACCCGTCCGTCCCCGCGATGTGCTCAGTACCCGCCGGTCACCTGGTTGCGCAACGGCTCACCGGCCAGGTAGCGGCGCAGCTGCGCGGCCACCAGCCGGTACACGCGCGGCAGTAGGCCGTGGACCTGGGCACCGACGTGCGGTGTGATCAGGACGTTCGGCAGATGCCACAGCGGGTCGCCGGGCGGCAGGGGCTCCGGGTCGGTGACGTCGAGCACCGCCGAGATTCGGCCGGTGGACAGTTCGGCGAACAGGGCCGCCGGGTCCGCGACCGGCCCGCGAGCCGCGTTGACCAGCATCGCGCCGTCCGGCATGGCGGCGAGGAAGCGGGCATCCACGAGTCGCCGGGTCTCGGCGGTGAGCGGCACGAGCAGGACCACGATGTCCGCGGCGGGGAGCAGGCGCGGCAGGTCGGTAACGGCGTGCACTCCCTCGGCCGGACGCGCGGTGCGGGCCACGAAGGTCAGCTCCACCTCGAACGGCGCCAGCCGGGCCGCCACCGCCGACCCGATCGAGCCGGCCCCGATGATCAGTACGCGTTTGCCGGCGAGCTCGTCGGTCGGCAGGTAGGGCTCGGTGGTCCACACTCCCCGATCCTGGGCGCGCAGGAACGAGGGGAAGGCCCGCAGCTGCGACAGGATCCCGGTGACCACCCACTCGGCGGTGGAGGAGTCGTGCACGCCCCGGGCGTTGCACAGGGTCACCCCGGCAGGTACCCGGCCGACCCAGGCTTCGGCTCCCGCGCTCGGCAGTTGCACCACCCGAAGGTCCGGCAGCTCGGTGATGAGCCGACTCGTGTCGTGGGGCATACCGATGAACGTGGGCAGCCAGAACTCGACTCCGTCCGGCGCCGACGGGAGGTTCCGCGGATCATCGGCGACCTCGACCACCACACTGTCGGGCAAGTCGCCAAGAACCGGAATGCCGAACTTATGAGGAATCCACACCTTCACGTCGGCCGACGCTAGCCAACCCAGGCTGTTCGATACCTGCTGGGCCACCCGAATGTGCTGGTAAACAGCATGTGAGGTCGGTCCTAGCGGAATGCCCGAAGCGCCGGATCGGTGCCGGGAGGAGATCCGGCGCCCGGTCCCGGCCGCCGGCGAAACCACGCCACGACGCCGACGCCCCCGGTCCACCACGGGACCGGGGGCGTGGGCTCACGACGGGCCGGGTCGACCTCGCACCGGCCGCTCGTGGCGGCGGCTGCGCGACCGAGGGCTCCGACGGGCACGACCAGTGCCGGCGGACGACGTCAGAGGCGGACGCCGAGCAGTGCGTCGACGGTGTCGGCGAAGAGCGCGGGAGCCGTCGCGTCGTCCCCGACACCGGCCAGGGCCTGCTCCGCCCACGCGTCGGCCAGCGCGAGCGCACCGGGACTGTCGAGATCGTCGGCGAGGCGCGCGCGTACGCCCGCCAGCAGCTCGGCCCCGGACGGACCGGAGGGCGCGGCGGCGGCCTGCCGCCAGCGGGCCAGTCGCTCCTGAGCGGCGGCCAGCAGCTCGTTGGTCCAGGTGCGGTCGCTGCGGTAGTGCCCGGCCAGCAGCGCCAGCCGGACCGCCATCGGATCGACGTGATCCGCGCGAAGCCGTGAGACGAAGACCAGGTTGCCGCGGGACTTGGACATCTTCTCGCCGTCCAGCCCGATCATGCCGGCATGCACGTAGTGCTGGGCGAACGGAGCCTCGCCGGTCAGCCGCTCGGCATGCGCCGCGGACGCCTCGTGGTGCGGGAAGAGCAGGTCGTTGCCGCCGCCCTGCACATCGATGCGGTCACCGAGCAGGTCGAGGGCGATCACCGCACACTCGATGTGCCAGCCCGGACGCCCGGCGCCCAGTTCACCGCCCGGCCAGGAAGGCTCGTCCTCGCGGGCACCACGCCACAGCAGCGGGTCCAGCGCGTCGCGCTTGCCGGCCCGGTCCGGGTCGCCGCCACGCTCCGGGAAGATCTTCAGCATCTCCGCCCGGCTGAGGTTGGACTCGTAGCCGAAGCGCGGCGAGGCGGAGGTGTCGAAGTAGACGTCGCCGGTGCCGTCGTCGAGGCGGTACGCGGCGCCGTCCTTGAGCAGCAACTGCACCTTCTCGGCGATGTTCGGAATCGACTCGACCGCGCCGACGTAGTGCTCCGGCGGGATGATCCGCAGGGCCTCCATGTCCTCCCGGAACAGGGCGGTCTCCCGCATCGCGAGGACCTTCCAGTCCTCACCGTCGCGCGTGGCCCGCTCCAGCAGCGGGTCGTCGATGTCGGTGACGTTCTGCACGTACCGCACCGTCCGCCCGGCGTCGCGCCACACCCGCTGGACCAGGTCAAACGTGATCATGGTGGCGGCGTGACCGAGGTGGGTCGCGTCGTACGGCGTGATGCCGCAGACGTACATCCGCGCCACGTCGGCCGGGTCGCTCGGGTAGATGCCCTGTCGCGCCGAGTCGTACAACGCAAGCGGCTCGCCCCTACCCGGCAGCCGCGGCACCTCATGTCCCGCCCACGCTTCCATGCCGTCAGCCTATCCAGCCGCGCGGCGAGGTATGGGCGCGCCGCCGAGTGATCAACATGACAGCGGGCCACTCCCCACCGCGGGCGGTGGCGTCGCTCAGGCGTACGTCAGATCGGCGGCCACGGGATGGCCGGCCACTCCTCCGGCGGCAGCGGGAACCGGCCACCGTCACGCAGCCGATCGATCCGGGACGTCAACTCGGCGATCTCGCTGATCGTGAGATGCTCGGCCAACTCTTCACCGAGCGCGCCGGTGACCTGGGCGGCGAGCACGTCGAGCACCTCCATCGCGTCCGGCGGCAGCTGCCGGCCCGCCCAGCCCCACAGCACCGTCCGCAGCTTCTCCTCGACGTGGAAGCTCACCCCGTGGTCCACGCCGTAGATCCGGTCCTCCGGGCCCACCAGCACGTGCCCGCCCTTGCGGTCCGCGTTGTTGATGACCGCATCGAGCACCGCGAGGCGGGCGAGCCGCGGATCGTCGGCATGCGCCAGGGCGTACGGGGTGCCGTCGTCGTCGCGCGCCGCCGCGATCGGGAACCACCGGGGCGGCACCGCGTCGGCCGGTACGAACCCGACCAACGGCTCGGCGTCGGCGGGCTCGTCGATCCAGAGCTGGCAGGAGCCGGGACCGAACGGACCCTCCCGCAGTACGGTCGGCGGGATCAGATCCCAGCCGGTGGCGCGGGAGACCAGGTACGCCGCGACCTCGCGTCCGGCGAGGGTGCCGTCTGGAAAGTCCCAGAGGGGCCGCTCCCCCCGCACCGGCTTGTACACGCAGTGGGCGCTGACCCCGTCGAGCGTCAGCACCCCGCGCAGCGTGGCGTTCGACGCCTCGACCAGCCGCCCTTCGAGGGTCAGCTCACCGTCACGTAGCAACCGGAGAGCGGCGCTGCCGTCCTGCCGAGGCTGGATGCCGGACGACGTCACCGGTGGTAACCGTTGTGCCGCGGGCAGAGATGCCCGGCGGGATCCAACGGCTGGCCGCAGAGCGGGCACGGCGGGCGGCCGGCGTTGACCACCCGGCGGGCTCGCTCGATGAACTCGCGCGTCGCCTGCGGGGTCAACCGGACCCGCAGCCGGTCGAGATCCTCGTCCGGCTCGTCGTCGGAATCCTCGTCGTCGTCGTCGCCGAGCTCGACCTCGGCCTCCGCCTCGCCGACGGCGATCGCCTCGATCACCACGGTCGCGGTGTCCACGTCGAAGGCCAGGCCGAGCGTGCCGACGCGGAACTCCTCGTCGACCGGCGTGTCCAGCGGGTCGTTGTCGCCGAGCGTCCTGGGGGCCTCGGGCAGCTCCACCCCGAAACGGCGTTGCGCCTCGGTGAGCAACTCCTCGAGCTTCTCGGCGAGCAGGGACACCTGAACCTTCTCCAGCGCGACGCTGACCAGCCGGCCTCCTCCGCGGGCCTGGAGGAAGAACGTCCGCTCCCCCGGAGGCCCGACGGTCCCGGCGACGAACCGCTCCGGCGGCTCGAAGGCGTGCACCTGGTGGGTCATACTCACGACCCTATCCGGCCGGTCACGGCGTCGCGCACCCCACCGACCCGAATAGCCACCGCGCGCCGCATCCGGCCCACCGCTGTGTGACGCCCGCCTCCGGGCCGCGTCACAGCCCGTACCGTCGTGATCATCGAGCGCTGCCGGCGCCACCACCCACCGCCGCGTCCGAATCGACGCGTCGGGGTGCCCGCCGCCGCTTGCGCTGCGGCGGGACCAGGCCGCTCAAGTCGCCACCGATGTCGTTCAACCGGACCAGGAACGGCCGTAGCGGTGTGTACCGGATCACGGTCACCGACGCCGGGTCGGCCACGATCCGCTGAAAGAGATCCAGGTGTACGCCGAGCGCGTCCGCCACGATGGCCTTGATCACATCACCGTGGCTGCACGCCAGCCAGAGCGCCTCGGGACCATGCTCAGCGGTGACCCGGGCGTCCCAGGACCGCACCGCCGCGACCGCGCGCGACGCCATGGCCGCCATCGCCTCCCCCTCGGGAAAGACCACGGCGCTCGGGTGCTGCTGGACGACCGGCCAGAGCGGATCCTTGGCGAGCTTCTTGAGCGGCTGTCCCTCCCAACTGCCGTACCCGCACTCGATCAGGCCCTCCTCGACAATCGGGGAGGCGTCCGGCAGGGCCAACTCCAGGGTCTGCCGGCAACGGATCAGCGGGCTGGTCACCACGGTCGTCAACGGGAGGCCGCGAAGTCGCTCCCCCGCCGCGGCCGCCTGCGTCCGGCCCGTCTCGTCCAACTCGACCGGTTGCCGGCCGGCCAGGCCGCCATCGGCGTTCGCGGTCGTCCGGCCGTGTCGCAGAAGCAGAAGGGTCGCCACGGTCACCACCCTAGGGCCTCCCTCGCCGCGCCGGCCCACCGCGCGACCGGTGTCCCGAACCCGCAGCGCGCCTGCCCGCTCGAGTGGCCCCATGGTCGAGGTCGTTCGGGTCCTGAACGCCACGTCGGTGGCTTGGCCCCGGGTGGTTGATCGGCTCAGGCCGGGGCCGTGTCGGTGGCCCATCGGTGGTTGACCGACTCGGGAGTCGGGTCCGGGCCGGGTCCGTGACCCGCAGGCGGTTGATCGACTCGGGTCCGGGCCGGGTCGGTGGCCCTGGAGCGGTTGATCAACTCGGGTCCGGGCCGGGTCGGTGGCCCGTGGGTGGTTGATCAACTCGGGATCCTTGATGTCGGGGTGTCGCGGGCGCGTGGATGCCCCGACATCAAGGAACCGGAGTTGACCATCTGCCGGTGTGGGGTTGGCTGGGCGCTGTGTCCGGTTTGCACGCCCGGACGCCATGGGTGTGGTTGAGTGGTCTGGCCGTGCGCGTGGTCCGTGGGGTTTCGCCGCCGATCTCTCGGCTGGTCGGTCGGCTCGGATGGTTCAGGAACGTCGATTCGGGCCTCGGCGGGCTGATCGACTCAGGTCGGGCGGTGTTGGTGTGCCCCGGGCGCTTGATCCCCCGGCTCAGTACGGCGCAGTCACCGGGCAGCCGGCCCAGTTCGGGCAGCCGGCGTCGAACGAGCGCGCCGACTGGCCGCCGATTCGGGTCGAGGTCGCGTCGGTGGCGCCGGGCGGCGTGATCGACCTGGGTCCGGGCTGTGCTGGTGGGCACCCGGCGTGGTTGATCGACTCGGGTTCCTTGATGTCGGGGTGTCCCAATCATGCTGATGCCCCGACTTCCATGGAAGTCGAGTTGACCATGCGCCGGGTGTGGGTGGCTGGGCGTGGTGTCCGGTTTGCGTGCGGGGGTGTCGGGGTGGGGGTGGGGCTGGTTGGGTGGTTTGGTGGGGTTCTGGGGTGTGACCGGTGGCATCCTCGGGCCGGAATCGTGGCCGGGTCGCCGGCGTTGAACACCCCCTGACGGCCGAGGTAGCAGCCCCGCCGCGGCAGGTCATCAAGCCGGCCCGGCCGGGCCCGGAATGATGCCGGTCCGCGGGCCGTTGAACCCGGCCCGGGTCACGGTGGCCAGCGCCCAAGGGCCCCCGGAACTCGGGAACGATGACGGCCTGCCGGTCGTTGAAGATAGTCCCGGCCACGGCTGCCAGCCCGAAGGGCCCCGGGAAAGGCCGGGAATGATGACGGCCCGCCGGTCGTTGAACACGGTTCGCGCCGCACGGCCCCCGGCCCCGTGTCACAGCGGAGCACGGTCGGCAAGCCCGCCCGGGCAAGCCCCCCGGGAATGACGGCAGCCGGCGGGTCGTTGAACACGGTCCCGGCGCGGTGAAGCCCCCTCGCCTCACCCCGGGACACCCGCCCCCCGTGAACACCCCCCCGTGTTTCACCGAGTGCCCACAGACTTCCCCCCTTTGCTTTCGAAGCGCCGGTTCGTGGCGCTGACCCACACCCCCCTTGGTGGGTCATCACCCCCTGAAGGAGCTTTGATCATGAACACGATCATGCGGAAGAGCATTCTCGGTATCGCTGGTCTCGCGTTCGCCGGTGGCATCGCCGGCGGTCCGATCGCCGCCCACGCCGCCACCCCGGCGGTGGACGCCAAGCCCGTCGCGGTCGTGCAGTCGGACAAGAAGCCGGCCGTGGACACCGCGAAGCTGATCCCCCACGGCACCCAGGGCGCCCAGTCGCACATCGCCGTGGACGACGAGCA
>NZ_FTNF01000033.1 GCF_900156065.1 Micromonospora avicenniae
AACAAGCGCGGCAAGAGCTGTGGAAAGCACGAGCCAACGGGCTCATCGACTGACCCCTGAACAGCCAGCTCACGAACTGTCACTGCCGTACTAGGAAGGCCGCACCAGGGCCAGGACGAGAAGCTCCAACGCGTAGCTCATTTCCGGGGGCGTAGGTTCGCTTGCGTGGTCGACCTGCCGCTCGCGTCCGCGTTCACGGTCTTCGACGACCAGGACTCGGGATGCCTGTCCTACGGCGTCGAGGACGCCGGGCGCCGCTGGTTCGTGAAGAAGGCCACCAGCGTGCAGGCCCGACTCTCACTTGTCCGCGCCGCGCACTTCCACACCGCGGTTCAGCACCCGGCGATCATCCGCCCCGCACGGGTCCTCGACCGGCCGGACGGACCCGTGCTCGTCTACCCCTGGCACGACGGCACGGTTCTCAACCAGGCCACCAGGCACGACTCGAACCGGGCCGCACTTGCCCGGTTCCAGCAGTTGCCGCTCCCCGAGGTCGAGGCGGCTGTCACCACGATCCTCGACGCGCACGTGGCGGTCACGGCGGCCGGTTACGTCGCGCTCGATCTTTATGACGGCTGCTTCCTCTACGACTTCGACAGCCGGCGGTTGTGGCTGGTCGACCTGGACGAGTACCGGCCCGGTCCCTTCACTCTCGACGCCGACCGCCTGCCCGGATCCCGGCGCTAAATGGCCCCGGAAGAGTTCGTCCGGGGTGCGAGCATCGACCAGCGGACCACGGTTTACACACTGGGCCGCACCATCGCGCACCTGCTCGACTCCGCACACGGCTGGCGAGGCTCCCCGGCCCAGAAGCGGCTCGCGACGCACGCCACCCGGCCGACACCAGAAAATCGGCTCTGTCTCACATTCGGTGGTTACCGAGGGTGGTCGATGTCGTTGAGGTCATGTGTGCAGGACCGGTGATCTTACGAAGCTGGTGTTTCTCGGGGCTGTCGCCGCTGGTGATCGACGATGTCACGGACGAGGGTGAGCGGATTCTGGTGCGGGCCCGGACTCCTGGAGGGATGGTGGCCTGTCCGGGCTGCGAGGCGGTGACGGGTCGGGTGCACGGTTATCACCAGCGGACCGTCGCGGACGTGTCGGTCGATGCTCGGCCGGTGGTGGTGCGGGTACGCGTGCGCCCTCTGGTACGCCCGACGCGGGGCTGCCGTCGCACGTTCCGTGAACAGCCAGTTGTAGAAGGCGCTGTGGGTGACGCCGAAAAGGCGGCAGAGCAGACGGACCGGGTAGGTGTCTTCTCCGCGTCGATGAACCGGTACACGTCAGCCCGGTTCACCGCTCCGTCTCGCGTGCGAAGAAGACCGCGGCTCAACGACTCTTGTCAACTCTGTGGGAGCGATGGCTGACGGCCGCTGGCCGGTCCCGGTGGCGGTTGCCGGGACCGGCCAACTGATCGAGCCGCCTGCTGCCCCAAGCGGAGTCAGCGCGTCGTCAGGAGATCTTCCATTCGATCGGCTGCTCGCCCGGTCCCGGGATCAGCGCGGTGAACAGCGGACTGGGCTTTGCGAGGACGGCGTTACGGAACTCCGCCCAGTAGCCGTCGGTGCCCAGGATCTGCTTGGCGCTGGGAATGGCTGCCGAGTCCGGCGCGGAGTAGTAACGCACCTTGGTGTTGTCCCCGTCGACGGCGGCTCGGTACACGACGTCGGCGGTGATCGACGGGTCGGAGCCGGTTGGCGCGTTCTTGGAGAAGAACGCATCGATTCCAGGCTGATAGTCCGCAGGGACGTCCTGCGCAATGTCGATCTTCGTGAAAATGCGGGTGGAGTGCTGTCCGGGCAGGACGGCCTTGACCGCGATGCCGAAGGCGGCCACCTCCAGGCTCATCCCCTCGCTGAGCGTCGCCACGGCTGCCTTGGAGGCGGCGTAGACGGCGCTGTACGGATAACCCTGCTCGGCGGTCAACGAGGAGATGTTGATGATCGTGCCGGAGCGCTGGGCGCGGAAGATCGGCAGGAAGGCCCGGCTGAGCGCGATCAGTCCGAACACGTTGGTCTGGAACTGCCGGTGGATCTGGTCCATGCTGCTCACCTCCACCGGCCCCATCTGGTAGAAACCCGCATTGTTGACCAAGACGTCGACCTGTCCGAACTGCTCCACGGCGGTCTGCGCGAAGGGGCCTGCCGCCTGCTCGTCATCGACGTCCAGCAGCAGCGTCCTGACCCGCTCCAACTCGTCGTGCACCGTCAGGTCGGCCTCCTTGCGGACCGTCGCGACCACGTTCCAGCCTTCGGCGGCGAACTTCTCGACGATGGCCCGGCCTATTCCAGTCGCGGTACCGGTCACCACGATCGTTTTCGACATGGAGGGCTTCCTCTCCTATTAGTCCCGGCCCGGACATCCGTGCCCGCTATGGGCTTTGCTGCTGTCCGGGCAAGTGATGGCTTGCTGGTGCGTCCTAGTTTCATCGCGGCAAATCGGGCCGGCCAGGTTCGGTTCTTCATGGGAAAGACAGTCCCAGGTATCCGCCGAGGCCCGGGGGTAGATTGGGTTTCATGTCCAAGCGCCCGGCGTCCAGCGTGAGCAATCCGCTTGCCGAGTTTCTGCGGGCGAGTCGTGCACGTATCCGGCCGGACGACGTCGGCCTACCCGACGGCGGCCGGCGGCGCCGCGTTCCCGGGCTGCGCCGTGAAGAGGTCGCCCAGCTGGCCAATGTCAGCGCGGACTATCTGGCCCGGCTCGAGCAGGGACGCGTCACCAGTGCGTCACCCGAGGTCCTCGACGCCCTCGCGGACGCGCTTGGTCTCGACCGCGACGGCCGGGAGTACTTGCACTCGATCGCAGGGCCGAAACAGCGCCCAGGATTCCGTACTCAGACCACGTCGCGGGTTGACCCGCAGACCCAGCGATTGCTCGATAGCCTGTACGAAGTTCCCGCCTACGTTTTCGGCCGGAGACTGGATATCCTCGCCTGGAATCCCCTGGCCGCTGCCTTGTTCACCGATTATGGGGCACTGCCGGAGCGGCACCGGAACCTTGTCTGGCTCACTTTTCTCGATCCGGCTTACCGGGTATTGAACACCGACTGGGCCAGGGCCGCGCAGGAATGCGTCGCCTATCTACGTATGGAGGCCCGGAACTACCCGAGCGATCAGCGCCTGGCCGAACTTGTCGGGACTCTCTCCGTCAAAGACGCGGACTTTCGCACCTGGTGGGGCGGCCACCTCGTGACCGGCGCGGCACTGCGCCGCAAGATCTACCAGCATCCACTGGTCGGTCCGCTCACCCTCGATTCGCAGCAATTCGACGTCAGCGGCAAGTCCGACCAGCACCTCGTGGTGTTCACCGCCGAACCGGACAGCTCATCCCACGAGGCACTGAAGTTGCTCGCCCAGTGGGCGAACACGCCGGTGGCTTGAAATCCCCGTTCCGAAAGTGCCCTTCCTCCGATTCAGCATCGTGGTTGTAGACCTGTTCTATGGCCGGGACTGTCCGAGAAGATCGACACTCCGACGTGGTGAAGCTGCTGGCCGAGTGGCGAGCCACCTGCCCAATCTGAGTCGGGCGTTCGTCGGTTCGGGAAAAAGGCGTTGCGCGGCCGCCGGCCGGTCCCGCTAGGCTGTCGGCATGATCAGCTCGCGCGTGTTCCCGGCGGCGTCCCACGACGTCCTGTTCGGCGCGCTGCGACGCCGGCGCTCCAACGACCGCCTGCGCTGAGCGACCTTCTCTGCGACCGGCGGATCGAGCCGCCGGTCATCGTCGATCGTCCTCGGTCCGCCCGCATCCTCATCCGGTGATCCGCGCTGCGGATCCGAGCGAGATCGGCGGCGTACCCATGGATCTGGAGAAACTCCTTACCGACCGGCTGGCACCGGCGTTCGCGAAGGTGGCGGACGAGCCGGCGGACCCGGTCGTGCGGCGCTCTCAACGGGCTGATTTCCAGTCCGATGCGGCGCTGGCACTGGCCCGGCGGCTCGGCCGGTCACCGCGCGCCATCGCCGCCGAGGTGCTGCGGCACGCCGAGCTGGCCGACCTGTGCAGTGTGGTGGAGGTCTCCGGGCCGGGCTTTCTCAACCTGACCGTCGCCGACGAGGCCTTGGCCGGGCTGGTCTCCGCGCTGGCCACCAGCCCGCGGCTGGGAGTGCCGGTGGCGGCCTCGCCGGAGACCGTAGTGATTGACTACTCAGCGCCCAACGTGGCGAAGGAGATGCACGTCGGGCATCTGCGATCGACGGTGATCGGCGACGCGGCGGCCCGGCTGCTGGAGTGGCTGGGGCACCGGGTGCTGCGGGCCAACCATCTGGGCGACTGGGGTACGCCGTTCGGCATGTTGATCGAGCACCTGGTCGACCTGGGCGAGGTCGAGGCGGCACAGGGTCTGTCAATGGGTGACCTGGACTCGTTCTACAAGGCGGCTCGGGCCAAATTCGACGCTGTCGAGGCGTTCCGGGAACGGTCCCGGCGGCGGGTGGTGGCGTTGCAGCGTGGCGATGAGGCGACGCTGCGGCTGTGGCGGTTGCTGGTGCAGCAGTCCGCGCGGCATTTCCTGACCGTGTACGACCTCCTCGACGTGACTCTCACCGAGCGGGACTTCCACGGTGAGAGCAGCTACAACGACGTGCTCGGCCCGGTGGTCGAGGACCTGGACCGGCTGGGACTGCTGCGGGAGAGCGAAGGGGCGGCGTGCGTGTTCCCACCCGGCTTCGTCGGGCGGGACGGCGCGCCGCTGCCGTTGATCGTGCGAAAGTCCGACGGCGGGTACGGCTACCCGGCGACGGACCTCGCGGCGATCCGGCACCGGACTGGCACGCTGGGCGCGACCCGGCTGCTCTACATGGTCGGGCTGCCACAGCGGCAGCACTTCGAGATGGTCTACGCCGCCGCCGCGCAGGCCGGATGGTTGGCCCCGCCGGCCCGGGCCGAGCACGTCGGGTTCGGCTCGATCCTCGGGTCGGACGGGCGGATGCTGCGCAGCCGGGCCGGCGAGTCGGTGAAGCTGGTCGGGCTGCTGGAGGAGGCGATCGCTCGGGCCACCGCATTGGCCCGGGAGCGGAACCCGGAGCTGGACGAGGCTGAGGCGATCGAGGTGGGCCGGGAGGTCGGCATCGGCGCGGTCAAGTACGCTGACCTGTCCAGTGACCGGCACCGGGACTACGTGCTCGACTGGGAGCGGATGCTCTCGCTGGACGGCAACACCGCGCCCTACCTTCAGTACGCGTACTCGCGGATCCGGTCGATCTTCCGACGGGCCGGGGTGGCGGCCCAGCCGGAAGCGGAGATCTTGCTAGTCGAGCCGGCCGAGCGGGCACTCGCCTTCGAGTTGATCGGCTTCGGCGGGGTGGTCGGCGAGGTGGCGGTGAACCTCGAATTCCACCACCTCGCCGGGTACCTGTACCGGCTGGCCGCGGCGTTCAGCGCGTTCTACGAGCGGTGTCCCGTGCTGCGGGCCGACCCAGCGGTCCGGGAGAGCCGGCTGGTGCTCTGCGACCTGACCGCCCGGGTGCTCCGGCAAGGCCTCTACCTACTCGGCATCCGGACCCCGGAACGGATGTGATCAGGTACGTGACGTCTGGAGACGACGCCCCCGGCCGCCGTAAAGGCTGCGTGACGCGCGATGCGTGGTAGAGCAGCGCGCGCGATCAGGAGGACGGCGGGTTCGTAGGCTTGGCCTTCTGCGGGTGGATCGTTTCGTGGCGGGCCAGCATGGCGACGAACTCGGCGATCTTCCGCTCCCGGGTCTGCGCCCGTTTCACGGCATTGAGGCGGTAGATGAGGGCGAACCGGTTGGTCTTGGTGAGTACGTCGAACATGGCCTGGGCGGCGGGGTCGGCGGCGATGGCGGCGAGCAGGTCGGCCGGCACCTCGGCTTCCGACGACGGGGCGTAGGCCGCCGCCCACCGCCCGTCCGCCTTCGCGGCTTCTACCGCGGCGCGGCCTGGGGGCAGCATTCGTCCCTCCGCCTCCAGCCGGGCCACGTGGGTGACGTTGCGCTGTGACCAGGAGCTGCGCGGCGTGCGCGGGGTGAACCGGATCCAGGAGGTTTCCTGATCTCGTTTACGGGCCTGCCCGTCGATCCAGCCGAAACAGAGGGCCTCGTCGACCGCCTGCTGCCAGGTCAGCGTCGTGACTGTGCCGCCCTTCCTGGTCAGGGCGAGCCATACGCCGGGCGATGTGGCGTGGTTGGCCAGTAACCACGCGCGCAGCGCGTCGGCGTCCGCGACGATCAACTCATCCAGTTCCGCGCTCGCCATGATGGCAGGCTAGCCCTGCTGCCCGAGGACCGGTGCCAGACCCCGGCCCAGGTGGCGGAAGCGTCCAATCCGGACACTTGCCTGCCTGTGGCATCTTTGCGCGTGCGACCAGTCAACGTGAGCCGATTTCGTCGATCGGGGGACGTCATGCAGCCGGACCATCCTCGGAAGGTGCGCGTGGAGCCGGTGCAGGCCGGTGACGTGGAGTTTTTCGTGGAATTGACGGAGGAAAGCGGCCCGGAGACCGTCGGCGCGGGGAGGTTGCTCTCCTTCGACGGGGTGCGCGAGACGGTGCAGGCGGTCGCTGTCGAGCTGACGCAGGTCTGGCAGCAGGTCAAGCCGGCGGAGGCGACCGTGGAGTTCGGGCTGTCGCTGACCGCCAAGGCGGGTCCGCTCACCGGCCTGATCGTGTCGGGAGACGGATCCGCCACCTTCAAGATCACTCTGGTGTGGAGAGACGGTTCGTGACCGGATCGGGCCCCCGATGAGTGGCGCGGCCGTCAACTCCCGGCAACTGCGCCGGCACGTGGTGCGCGTGGACGCCCTCGCCGGCGGCCTGCTGGGCAGCGGGTTCTTCATCGCGCCCGGCTGGGTGGTCACCGCCGCCCACGTCCTGTTCGATCGCGCCCGGGGAGACTTCCACAAGGTGGTCGTGACACCCGCGGCCGGCGATGTGGGCGACGTGGCGGTGCGCGCCGACGTGGTGGCGTCCTCCGAGGTGCCGGACGGCACAGCGCTGTGGCCCTTTCCGGACCTGGCACTGCTGCGATTGCACGACAGCGAGCCGTGGGTGAGCCGTCATCCCTGCGTGTGGGCGGCGAACGGCGAGCCCCTGGGCGACGACTGTCACGCCTACGGCTTTCCGCCTCGCGAGCTGCGCGGGCCGTCGTACGGCGCGCCGGCCCGGTTCGCCTTCGAAGGCGTCGACGGTGACGGGTTCTTCCGGCTCAAGCTCGGCCAGGCGGCCCCGGGCCTGTCCGGTGCGCCGTTGCTGTGCCCGACCCGCCGCGCCGTGGTGGGTGTGATGACCGGGACGCGGGATCGCTCCAGCGACCTGGGCGGCTGGGCGGCGCCGATCTCCGCGCTGCTCGGCGAGATGCCGGGCGTCCCCGATGAGTTGATCCATCACGGGCGCAGCCTGGTCCGGCAGGGGACCGAAGCGGTGCTGGCCGATCGCAGCACCTGGCACGCGGTGGTCCCGGTCACTGTTCCCGAGGAGCTGTGGCCGGACTGGGACGGGTTCCAGCGGGAGCGCAACTCGTTGCCGGCGGAGATGCTGCTGGCCGACTCGCGTGTCGTGCCCTACCGGTTGCGCGACGAGGACCTTCGGCGGGCGGTGCGCTGGTGCGAGCAGCCCACCGCGATGGAGGTGTGGCGCTTCGCCGGCGTCGGCGGTGCCGGGAAGACACGCCACGCGATCGAACTGTGCCGGGTGATGGCGCAGCGGGACTGGCTCGTCGTGCGGTGGACCGAGTTGACCGCGCTGCCGGCCGCCGTGCAGGACGTCGCGGGCCTGCCGCTGCCCCGGCTCATCGTCATCGACTACGTCGAGGCGATCGCGGTCGACACGCTCCGCTCGCTGCTCGACAAGCTTCGCGCCCACGCCACGCCGCTCGCACCGGTGCGGGTGGTGTTCCTGACGCGCACGGCCGCCGCTTACCCGTTGGGCGGCGGTGACGTCCTGCGTGAGATCGGCAAAGGGGCGGGGCCGGCGCTGCGGAAGGTGCTCAACAGCAGCGGTGACGCGGTTGCCATCCGCCGCATCTCGCTGCCAGAGCGTCGCGAGCTCTACGAGGCGGCTTTCCGGGCGTTCCGGCGTGCCTGGCTGGGCGAGGAGCTGACGCCGCCGGTGCCGGTGCCGGACCTCGCCAGCAAGCGGTACGAGGTCCCGCTGGAGGTGTTGCTCGAGGCGTTCGACCGCGCGCTGTCAGGTAGTCCCGCGACGCGGGACCGGCCCCCGGTGGATCGCGCGCTCGATCACGAGGCGCGGTACTGGAACAGCCGTGCGCCGGCCGCGCTGTCCGAGGGAGCGCGGCGCGCGGCGGTGGCCGTGGCCACCCTCGCCGGGGCGGAGACCGACGAGCAGGCCGATGCGCTGCTGCGGGTGCTTCCGGAGCTGCGTGGGGGCGCGCGGGCCGCGTTGCGCGGCGAGACGGCGGCCTGGCTGTCCGAGCTCTACGCCGGGGCCTTGCACATCAATCCGGTACGGCCCGATCTGCTGGGAGAGGCGCTGGTGGCCGAGGTGCTCGCGGGTCAACGCGACGGCGGCAGGGAGTTGCTCGGGGCGGTGCTCGGGCTCGACGACGGGGCCCAGGTGGCGCGGAGTCTCGACCTGTTGGCCCGGCTGGTCGTCACCAACGCGGCGGTCGTGGGCTGCGTCGCGGCCGCATTGTTCGATCGGCACCGGCAGCTGGTCGAGCGGGCCGAGACGCGCGCCGAGGGCACCGCCGACCGGCCGGGAAAGCTGGATCTGGCGATCGGCCTGCAACGGTTGCTCGGCGGTGCCGTCGACACGCGGATGGAGGAACTGGCCCGGGCGGCCCCGGCCGGCGATGTCGAGCTGCTCGAGCTGTCCGTGTCGTACAGCAGGATCGGCGATCTGGCGCGGAACTCCGGTCAGAGTGAGCGCGCCGAGCGGCTCTACGGCCGCGGTCTGTCCATTCGTAAGCGGTTGTCGCGGGCGCACCCGGACGACGACCGCCTCGCCCGTGAACTGTCCATCTCCTACAACAAGCTGGGTCGACTGGCGTTCCGGCTCGGGCAGATCGAGCGCGCCCGCGGGCTGTACGAGAAGGGGTTGGCGATTCGTGAGCGGCTGGTGAGCCGGCACCCCGACGACAGCGACCTCGCCCGGGACTACACGGTCTCTCTGGACGGTCTTGCCGAACTCACCCGTGAGGCGGGTGACAGCTGGCGGGCGGAGCGCCGGTACCGGGAGGTGTTGGCGATCCGTGTGCGCCTGTGCGCGGAGGACCCGGCGAACACCACGTACGCCCGTGACCTGTCGATCTCCTATGACGTGCTGGGTGATCTCGCGATGGAGGCGGGGCGACCCGGCGAGGCGCGACGGCTGTACGAACAGGGGCACCGCATCCGCGAGCGGCTGTGGCGCGACGATCGGGAGAACACGACGTACGCCCGCGACCTGTCGAATTCGTATCACCGTCTGGGTGAGCTCGCTTTCGAGGCCGGCTGGTTCAGTGAGGCGCAGCGTCACTACGAGCGGGCGTTGGAGATTCGGCAGCGGCTGCATGCGTCGCAACCGCGCAACACGCTGTTCGCCCACGACCTGGTGGTCTCCTACGGTGGGCTCGGTGAGCTGGCGGCCCGCGAGGGGCCGCTGGACGAGGCCGAACGGCTCTACCAACTGGGGTTGGCGGTTGCCGAGGATCTGCTCGCGGCGGAGCCGCGTGATGTGAGCTTCGCCCGTGACGGCCTGTTCTTCTACCTCTGGCTGGGTGATCTCGCGCTCCGGCGCAGGAGGAACCCGGAGGCGGCGCAGTTCTACCGGCTCGGCCGCAGCCGGGCCGAACGGCTGCTCGCCGGTGAGCCGGACAATCCGTCGTTCGCGCGTATCTTGGCGACCTTCTACGAACGCCTGGGCATGGTGGCGTTGGACGCCGCCGCGGGTGCGATCTCCGTCGACGCGGAGACGCTGTTCAGTGCGGCGGTGCATTTCCGTCGCGGCCTGTGGGTCAGGGATCAGGGGAGCGTGGAGCTCGCCGAGGAGCTGGCCGGGTCGCTGCGGTGGTACAGCCGGGTCGCCGATCAGGCCGGCAGCGAACGGGCGATCGCGGAGGCGCGGGAGGCGCTCGAGCTGTTCGAGGGCTCCGGGTCGCTCAGCAGGTCCGCGCGGGACCTGCTGGACCAGCTACGGCAGTCGCACCCGCGCGATGACCAGTGGTAGCCGTTATCGGTCAGCCGCGTGGGGTGATGCGAACTTTCGACCGAATGGATAGTGTTGTCGTCAATACCTCCGGGTGATCCTGAGGTACGGAGGCTCGGCCGTCCATCGATGTGGCTGCAGGCCGTGACCTCCACACCATCCCACACAGTGCCAGCCTCCGATTACCGGGGTGCCCTGCGCCGGATCGTCGCCGACCGACCAGGGCATTCGTCGTAGAAAAGCAGAAAAGAGCGACCTCGTGAAGACTTTCGAGCAGCAGCGGGCGACCATGACCGAGTCGCTCGGTGAGGTGCGGCGTACACCGTTGCACGAGATCCCTGTCGACCAGGCGACGGACATCGTCAGGAAGGTCATGCGCCACCGCGAAAATGCCACGGGTGCTGTTGAGGTCGCTCGGTTCGGATCCGTCGCCTGACATGCGTCGACCGTCGTGACCGTCCCCGGATCGCCGCCGGCGACCTGGCCCATCAGCCAGTACGTGCTGAAGGTCCACAGCCGCTGCGATCTCGCGTGCGACCACTGCTACATCTACGAGCACGCTGACCAGAGCTGGCGCGGCCGCCCTCGGTACATGGATCTGGATACCGCGTCGGCGGCCGCCGGACGGATCGCCGAACACGCGGCGGCGCACCGCCTGCCCGCGGTAACCGTCGTGTTGCACGGCGGCGAACCACTGTTGCTCGGTCCGCACCGCATGCGGGAGATCCTTCATGTACTGCGGCGACGGATCGAACCCGTCAGCCGGCTCGAGCTGCGGATGCAGTCCAACGGCGTTCGGCTGTCCGAGGAGTACTGCGACCTCTTCGCCGAGTACGACGTCCGCGTCGGCGTCTCACTGGACGGCGACCGCCCGGCCAACGACCGCCACCGCCGGTTCCCGCACGGGGGCAGCAGCCACCCGCAGGTCCTGCGCGGTATCGGGTTGCTGCGCCGGCCTGCGTACCGGCGGCAGTTCGCGGGCATCCTCTGCACGGTCGACATCGCCAACGACCCCGTCGCCGTCTACGAGGCGTTGCGGGCCGAGGAACCGCCGCTGGTCGACCTGCTGCTGCCGCACGCCACCTGGGCGATCCCGCCGCAACGACCGCCCGGCCAGGCCACGCCGTACGCGCGGTGGCTCCTGACCGTCTACGACCGCTGGACCGCCGACGGTCGGCCGATACCGATCCGGTTGTTCACGTCGCTGCTGTCCACCGGGGCGGGTGGCCACAGCGGCAACGAGTGGGTCGGCCTCGACCCGGCGGACCTCGCCACCATCGAGACCGACGGCACCTGGGAACAGGTCGACTCGCTGAAGATCACCTACCCGGGCGCACCCGCCACCGGGATGAGCGTGTTCACCCACGCAGTGGACGAGGTGTCGGCGCTACCCGGCGTCGCCCGCCGGCAGACCGGCCTGGACGGACTGGCGGCGACGTGCCGTGCCTGCCCGGTCGTACGCCAGTGCGGCGGAGGGCTGTTCGCGCACCGGTACCGCGAAGGTGCCGGCTTCGACAACCCGTCGGTGTACTGCGCCGACCTCAAGGAGTTGATCGTGTCGATGAACACGCGGACGGGAGCCGCATCGGCCCCCACCCCACCAGAGGTCGACCGTGAGGGCGCGGACCTGCCCGACGGTCTGCTGGACCGCATCGGCTCCGGGTGCACCGACGAGGACGACCTCCGGTTCCTCAACGGTTCCCACCTGGCGATCACGCGGGCGCTGCTCGTGCGGGTGGCCGACCCCGGATCTGCGGCCACCCGGCCCGGCTGGGAGGTGCTCACGCGGCTGGACCAGGAGGCACCCGAGGCGGTCGAGGAGACGCTCGCCCACCCGTACGTCCGCGCCTGGGCCGCCGAGGCGCAGCCGGGACCGGGCGGTGTCGATGGTGGAACCGGCGCCTATCTCGCCTGCGTCGCCGCGGCTGCCGCCGTACGGGCAGGCACCCGCGTCGAACTCGACGTTCCCATGCGGGCCGGCGTGATCCACCTGCCCTCGGTCGGCGCGGTGGTGCTGCCGACCCCGACCACCGGCACCGCGACGCTGACCGTGACACCGCGCAATTGGACCGTCCGTCACGGCGGTGAGCGGGCACGGATCACGTTCCCCGACGCGCCGGGCGCGGGCGAGCCGCAGGTGACCGGTGCCCGCTGGCAGGGCAGCCGGCGGCTGCCGTTCGGCGGATCCTCGATCCTGTTCGAGGATCTCGATCCCTACCGTGACTGCCACGACTGGAAGGCAGCCGAGCGGGTGCACCCACCGCAGCTCGCCGCGTGGGGTGAGGCTCTGGCGCGCGCCTGGGAGGCCATCGAGGCCGACGTCCCACACCAGGCGTCCGTCGTCGGCGCCGGGCTGCGCGCGGTGGTACCGCTGCTCGACGACCCGGCCGGCACCCTGCGCAGCTCGACGGCGCGGCAGGCGTTCGCGTCGATCGGTCTCGCTCGTGCGGACGGCCCCACCACCGCGGTCATGATCGTGCACGAGTTCCAGCACAGTGTGCTGGGCGCCCTGCTCGACCTCTGCGACCTGTTCGACCCCGGACACAGCGGGCGGGTGAAGGTCGGCTGGCGCGACGATCCACGCCCGATCGAGGGGGTGCTGCAGGGCACGTACGCCCACCTCGCCATCACGAACATCTGGCGACAGCGGGCACGCCGCGACGGCGCCGGCAGCGTGGCGTACGAGCGTCACCGGCAGTACCGGCAGTGGACGGAGGAAGCGGCCGACGCGCTGCGCGGATCCGGCGCGCTGACCCCCGCGGGTGAACGGTTCGTCGATCGCATCGCCGAGGCGTTGACGAGTTGACGGCGACGACGGCGACGACCGGCACCGTCGCGTCACTGAGCGAAGAGTTCGTTGCGGCGGGCGTCACCGCTGGCCGTACCGTCCTGGTGCACACGTCCATGCGCGCGGTGGGTCCGGTGGACGGCGGTGTGGCCACGGTGCTGGCGGCGCTGCGCCGGGTGATCGGGCGGGCGGCGGTCGTGGTGTCCGCACAGACCCCGAACAACTCCACCTCCAGCCCCGCCTTCCGGGCGGCGACCCGAGGAATGACGCCTGCCGAGGTGGCCGGTCACATCGCCCGGATCGAGGGGTTCGACCCGGCCACGACGCCGTCGTTCGGCGTGGGCGTGTTCGCCGAGCACGTGCGCCAGGACCCGGAAGCTGTGCGCAGCACACATCCGCAGGCCTCGTTCGCCGCGCTGGGGCACGGCGCGGCGGAGTTGATGCGCGTCCACGACCTGGAGTGTCACCTCGGCGAGCGGTCACCTCTGGGCGCGTTGTACGAGGCGGACGCGACCATCTTGCTGCTGGGCGTCGGCTACGGCGCCTGCACCGCCTTCCACCTCGCGGAGTACCGCCTGCCGCGGCGGCCGACACGCGAATACTGTTGTTTCCTCCGCGACGGCGACGGCGACGGCGACCGGCGCGTACGGTGCGACTTCACCGGCCTCGACCTGGACGACGGCGACTTCGAGTTCCTCGGGCGGGCGATGGAGACCTCACCCGACGTCGTGGTGACCCGAGGCAGGGTCGGACGTGCGCGCACCCTCAGCATGCCGATGCGCCGAGCGGTCGACTTCGCCGTCGGCTGGATGGCCCGTAACAGGTGATCGACCGTTCCTGGTATGTACCCACGCTTTCACGTATTGTGATGGCCGCGCAACGCACAGGACGGTTGGGGGCGTGGCGGTGGGGATCGGCTCGTCGAGCTTCATCGTGGGCAGGCCGCAATGAGGCCGGAGGAGCCCTCACCGACCGGCGGGCAGGAGACGTTCTACTTCTTCCTCAGCCATGCGCATCCGCAGCCCGTGGACCCGCACATCGAGGTCGACTACTACGTGCGGGTGGTGTTCCGCGACCTGTCCCACGCGGTCAGCAGCCGGTCGCGGGAGAAGGCCGACTGGTCCGTCGGGCTGTTCCGTCCGTGCGTGGACCCGCCGATCGAGCCCGACCGCGTCGACCGCGCCCTCGCCTCCACCGCCGTGTTCGTGGCGCTGCGGTCGGCGTGCTACGACGCTGACGAGCAAGCCGCCGTCGAGCGGGCCGCCTTCTACCGCCAACCGTCCACCCTGCACGACCGTCCGCCCCAGCAACGGCTGCTGCCGGTGCTGTGGGAGGTGCCGCCGGCCGCCGCGTCCTGGGCGACCCTCGACACCGCCCTGACCCCGCTGCCGCAGGTGCCGCAGTACGCCGAGACAGGGCTGGCCGCCCTGAGCCGCCGCCACGCGGACCGCGAAGCCTACGACCGGGTCCTGGCGTTCCTCAGCGAGTGGATCATCGACGTGGCGGAAGGCCGGCAGGTACCGGCGAGCGCCCACTGGCCCGGCACACCGCCACGCAAGGCGAAGCCGGCCTTCGTGATCGCCACGCTCGGCGTCCCCGCCGACAGCGACGACAACCCAACGGCGACCCGGCAACGACCCGCAGGGGACCTCGCCGTCGAAGGGCTGCTGCGGCAGGCCGCGGCACGCGTCGCCGAGTACGTGAACGGAGCCCGGTTCGACGTCCAGAAAATCGATGTCACCTCCGGCGACGACCGTCTCGGTAAACGTCCGACGGTGCTGCTCATCGACGCGGCGACGCTGGAGACGGACGGCGGGAGGGCGAAGCTCCAACAGCTCCTCCGGGCCCTGCCCACCTGGGTGCAGCCGCTGCTCGTGCCGGACAGCCTCGACGACGTGCGCCCACCCGGGGCCGACCTGTGGGACGGGCGGGGGGCGCCCGCCGCAGGCCCCCGGTGGGTTCCCCGACCACGCATCATGACCGAGCTCAACGCACCGGCCGCGGTCATCACCGCCGCGATCGACCGGGCCACCCGAAACTTCGACGACGAGCATCTGGTGGAGCGGCGGTACCCGCCGCGCCCGCGCTCGAACAGCCAACCGGAGGAGTAGCAGACATGACGGACGTCCGGGACGGTCAGATCGTTACCTTCTACTCCTTCAAGGGCGGCACCGGACGGACGATGGCGCTCGCGAACACCGCCTGGATCCTCGCCGCGAACGGCTACCGCGTCCTCGTCGTCGACTGGGACCTCGAATCGCCGGGACTGCACCGCTTCTACCGCCCGTTCATCCACGACGGCATGCTGCGCGGCGCCGGCGGTGTGATCGACATGCTCGTGGCATACGAGGGCGCGGCGACGGAGGCGGCCACCCGCGACCCCGCCGCGCCGGGTGAGCTGCCGCACGCCGCCTTCGCGAACGTACGGCGGCACGCCTTCTCCATCAACTGGCGATGGCCCGCCGGCGGGACGCTCGACTTCCTCGGGACCGGCCGGCACAACCACAGCTACAGCCGGTCGATCTCCGGCCTCGACTGGGACCACTTCTACGAGGTGCTCGCCGGCGGCGCGTTCTTCGACGCGCTACGCGCCGACATGAAACGCACCTACGACTTCACCCTCATCGACAGCCGCACCGGGCTCAGCGACGTCGCGGACATCTGCACCGTCCACCTGCCCGACACCCTCATCGCCTCCTTCACCCTCAGCGAGCAGGGCATCGACGGCGCCGCCGAGGTCGCGCAGTCGATCAGCCGCAAGACCCTGCCGCGGCGCATCCGGGTGCTCCCCGTGGCGATGCGCATCGACCCCGCGGAGAAACTCAAGGCCGACACCGGCCGGCTGGTGGCCCGCCAGCGGTTCGACGGGCTACCGGCGCACCTCAGCGACGAGGCCCGGGAGCGGTACTGGGCCGAGGTCCAGGTGCCGTACCTGGCCTACTACGCGTACGAAGAGACCCTGGCCACCATCGAGGACAGCTCGGGGGCTCCCGGCAACCTGCTGGGCGCCTTCGAGAAACTCACCGAGGTCATCACCGAGGGCCGCGTCACCCGGCTGCCCAGCATGGACGAGGCGGACCGGATGCGTCTCAAGGCGCAGTTCGTGCGGATGGCGGCGGTGCGCGAGACCGAGGTGACGCTCAGATACGAGGTGGCCGGCATCGTCTGGGCCGAGTGGATCTCCTGGATCCTGCGCGAGGCCGGCATCCAGGTACACGATCCCGGCCCGGGCGGCAAACCGACGGGACTGGCGGTCGTCGCTCGTCCACTGGTCGTCAACACCTCCGCCGACACCGTCGACGTGGGCCGGCCCAGCGCGTCACCACGGGACACCCGCCGACCGCTGACGGTGTACGTGGGCGCCACCCAAGCCGCCGCGTCGCCGGCGACCAGCGGCAACTCGACCCGGTTGAGCCGGCTGGAGGAACTCGCCGCCGCGGAACAGCTCCTGCGCCTGGTGGGCTTCCCGCCACCGAAGGCCGAGTTCCTCGTCGGCGCCCCCCGGTTCCCGGGAACTCCACAGACCGTCTTCCAGACCCCACCGCGCAACCTGCTCTTCACCGGTCGTGAGGCGCTGCTCGACCTGCTGCGGGGCAAACTACGGGCACAGAGCGATGCCGCCGTTCCGGTGGTCCTGCAAGGCATGGGCGGCATCGGCAAGACGCAACTGGTCACCGAGTACGCACACCGGTTCCGTGGCGCCTACGACGTCGTGTGGTGGATCGACGCGGACTCCACCGAGGACGTCGACAGCGCCCTCTACGACCTCGGCCGGCGGCTCGGGCTCGGCCTGTCCAGCAGCGTCCCCGAGGGCGCGCAGGCGGTGAAGCACGCCCTGTCGCGCGGCGACGCCGGCCTGCGCTGGCTGCTCGTCTTCGACAACGCCGAGCAGGCGGCACGCATCGAACGGCTGCTGCCCAGCGGCCCGGGCCACATCGTCATCACCTCCCAGGGCACCGACTGGGGCGAGCAGGCGCAGGTGATCGCGGTCGACGTCTTCGACCGCACGGAGAGCGTCAACCACCTCAGCCGGCTTCTGCCCACCCTCAACGAGCGCGACGCGAACCGGATCGCCGAGGTGCTGGGCGACCTGCCCATCGCCGTCGCGGCGGCCGCCGCGTGGCTCGTGGAGACCCGCTCACCGGTGTCGGAGTACCTGCAGGCGATCGAGGCGGGCAACCTCGACGCGCTCGGTTCCGAGAGCGACATCGGCCGGGTCGAAGCGGCGTGGCGGCTGTCGCTCGACCAGCTCAAAGCCCGCCGACCGGCGGCGTACCGCCTGCTGCAACTGTGCTCCGTGATGGCTCCCGAGGTGTCGCTCGACATCATCTACAGCAGCGCGATGGCCGAGTACCTGCGCGCGATCGACCCGACCGTCACCAGCAGACTGATGATCAACAGGCTGGTGGAGCAGATCAAACGCCTCGCCCTGCTGCGCCTCGACCAGCACAGCGAGTACGACAGCCAGAACACCGACCGCGACGCCGCGCGCATCGTGATCCACCGGCTGCTGCACACCGTGGTCAGGTCTCGGATGTCGGACGAGGAGATCGCCGAGACCCGCCACCAGGTGCACCTGCTGCTGGCCGCGCTGGCCCGCACCCTCGGCGAGGTGGATCTGCAGGACGAGTGGCGCAAGTACCGCACACTCTGGCCGCACGTCGAGATCTCCGGTGGAGCGATGTGCCCCAACGAGTCCGTCCGGGACCTGCTCGTCGACCAGGTCCGGTACTTCTTCCTCCGCGGCAACCCCGACGGCGGGCTGGAGGTCGCCGGGCGGATCGAGGACGTCTGGACCCGGCTGCTCGGGGAGTACGACGAGGCGCAGCGGCGGGAACTGCTCGTGAAACTCCTGCGGCTGCGGTTCAACAAGGCCAACATGCTGCGCGACAAGGGTGCGTTCCAGCAGTCCTACGACCTGAACCAGGCGATCCACGCCCAGCAGGTCGCGCTCCTGGGACGCGACCACGGCGACACGCTGATCACCGCGGCCGGCCTCGGCGGCGACCTTCGAGGCCTTGGCCGCTACGCCGAGGCCCTGACGCTGGACACCGAGACCTACGAGATCTGGCGCGCCGAGTACGGCGAGGACAACAAACGAACCCTCAACGCCCTGAGCAACCTCGCCGTCTCCTACCGGCTCATGGGCAAGATGGCCGACGCGATGCGCCTGGACCAGGAGGTCTACGAAGAGCGCCGACGCATGCTGGGCGAGCAGGACCTCTCCACCCTGCAATCGGCCACCTCCCTGGGCCGCGACCTCCGCGACGCGGGACACTACGAGAAGTCCGTCGAGCTGCTGACCCACGTGCGTGACGTGTACGCGGCAGTGATGGGGGAGACCAGCCGCTTCGTGTACGAGGCCGAGGCCAACCTGGCCGTCTCGTTGCGCAGCGCCGGCCGTATCCGGGAGGCCACCGATCTCCTCGAAGTGGCCTACCAGGAGTTGGTGGCGATCGTCGGACCGGATCACCCGGAGGCCCTGACCTGCCGCCTCAGCCGATCGGTGACCCTCCTGGAGCTGGGAGACTGGGAGCAGGCGGAAGCCGAGACCAGCGCGGTGCGGCACGCGTACGAGCAGCATCTCGGCGCCCGGCACCCGCACGGCCTGGTCTGCCTGAACAACCACGCCGCGGCGATCCGCGCCAGAGGCGACCTCGCCGAGGCCCGGACGCTGGCCCGGCAGTCCCTGGACGGCCTGCTCGACGTGCTGACCGCCCAGCACCCCTACACGGTCGCCGCGCAGATCAACGTCGCCGTCATCGAAGCCGACCTGCACCGTCACACCGAGGCGCTCGAGCTGATGGCCGGCGCCGCGGACCTGCTCAACGACCTGCTGGGCCGCGATCACCCGCACACCCTGCGCTGCGAGGCGAACCGGGCCCTCATCCTGCGACGGATGCACGGCAACGACTACCAGAACCAGACGGAGGAGGCGATCACCGCCGTGGCGGCCCGGATCGGCGCCAACCACCCCTCTGTGCTGGAACTGAAACGAGGCCGGCTGCTGCGCCGGGTCATCGACCCGCACCCGTTCTGAGTCGACCCGATGAACGCCCGCACCGCCTCACCAGCTGGACAACCACTCCAACATGTCGGGGAGGATCTTCACCGCGCCGAAGTGGGCGGCACCAGGCTGGACGTGGACCTCCGCGGTCCGGATCTGCCGGGCCAGCCACATGGTGTGGCTGACCGGCGCGAAGTTGTCCTGCTCGCCGTGCCACAGCCGCACCGGCCCGCTGATCGCCGAGAGGCTGAAACCCCAGTCCCGCCGCAGCGCCAGCACATCGTCGATCCAGCCCTGCGGGCCACCGCGCAGTGCCTCCCGGTAGGCCTGGGCCAGCAGGCGCCGGATCGCCAGATCCTGCACCACGTGCCGGTCCGGCCAGGTCATGTCGGCCTCCAGCTGGGTCAGCAGGCTCTCCGGGTCGCGCCGGGTCCGCTCCGCCTGCTGCCGCAGACGCTCCACCAGCCGCAGCCGGTCGGACGACGCGGCGGTGAAGTCGCTCCGGTTGCTCTCGGTCATGCCGGTGAACCAGTCCGGACCGGCCGCCTCGGGGTTGGCGAAACCCACGAGTACGGCCGTGCGGGCGACCGACTCGGAGAGCAACGCCGCACAAGCCAACGCGTGCGGGCCGCCGCCGGAGCGACCCACCACCGCGAAGCGTGAGATGCCGAAATGCCGCGCGATCGCGGCGACGTCCTGAGCGGCACCGGCCACCGTCCGGCCCGGGCGAGGCGTCGACCCGCCGTACCCGGGCCGGTCATAGCTGATGAGACGGATACCGTACCGGTACAGGACGCTGCTACGGGGCTTCGGTCCGCTGCGGCTGCCTGGCGTGCCATGCAGAAGGAAGATCGGAACTCCGTCGGGCTTGCCAGTGATCTCGACAGACAATTGGCCGCCGCCGGCACTCGTCGTGAACCGCTCCTCCGTTGCCAGGTCCGCTCCCTTCCCGCACAACCGGAAGCCGCGCGAGGCGGCGCCGCCGCCATCGGTCGCCGTCAACACGCTTAATTGAAGAGCTTAGCTCGCATTGCCATCACCGCCGGCCATGCCGCGCAGTCAGTCGTGGTCGTACCCGAGCAATCGATCAGGGGGTGGGCCGCGCACCGGCGGGCGAGACTGCCGCGCCGAAACGGGCCGCGACCGCCGCCACCGCGGCACGTAGTTCGGGGCCTTCCTCCACAGAGAAGTCGAACGGGACGGGTGCCAGCCACTCCTGCGCGTACATCGCGGGATTTCCGGTGCTGCCGACCAGTACGCATCGATCGCCGTCCGGCTGGAGGCGGCCCATCGGCGGCCGGATCCAGGGTGCCACCTTCTCCCACGGCGCGTGGAACACCACCCGGGTGGGGTACTTCCAGCCCGCGCCCAGATGCTCCTCGAGCGCAGCCACCGGATCCAGGTCGTCGGGTGGTGTGAAGGCGTGCGGGGTCTGCCGTACGGCCCGGATCCGGTCGATCCGGTACGTGCGGACCGCGTCCGCGCGGAGCGAACGGCACAGCAGGTACCAGCGCCCATACCGCACCACGACCGCCCACGGATCGACCTCGACGTCCCGCTCCTCGCCGCTCCCGCCCCGGTAGGTGACCATGACGCGGCGCCGATCGGCGACGGCGGCGATGAGGGCACTCGTGATGGCGGGATCCGGGCGGGCCGAATGCCGGTCGGGGGTGGCCGCGGCGTACGCCCGTAGCGCCGCTGCCTGCCGTCCAACGCTTTCCGGAAGGGCCCGGATGACCCTGCTGAGCGCCGAGCCGACCAGGTCGTCGGCGTCGATGGCGTTCGGCTGCCCGTCGAGCACGGCCATGACCAGAACGAGGGCCTGTTCCTGAGTGAAGACGACCGGCGGGAGCCGGGTGCCGCGGCCCAGCCGGTAGCCCCCGTACGGCCCGCGGGTCGACTCGACCGGGATGCCGGCCTCGCGAAGGATGCCGACGTAGCGCCGCGCGGCCCGTTCCGTCACGCCCAGGAGCGAGGCGAGTTGGTCAGCAGTCGTGCCGGGACGTTCCTGCAGGATCTCGAGCGCGCGCAGGGCGCGGGCGGTGGGACTCGGACCGGTTGGCACGACGGCGAGAATACCCGGAAGGATATCGTCCGGAATTGCCGTTAGGTTGGTGCGATGACCGCAGAACAGATCGTGCTACTGGGTGGCCTGTGGCTCGACGCATCGGCGTGGACCGGCGTCGCGTCAGAGCTGGAGGACAGCGGCCACCACCCGGTGCCGGTCACCCTGCCCGGTCAGGGTGACGGGAACCGGTCGGCGACGCTGGCCGACCAGATGACCGCGGTGCTTGCCGCCGTGGATGCGGGGCGTGGCAGGTCGGTGGTGGTGGGGCACTCCGCCGCCTGCACCCTGGCCTGGATGGCAGCCGACGCGCGGCCCGACCGAGTCGCGAAGGTAGTGCTGATCGGCGGGTTTCCATCGAACGACGGACAGCCGTACGCGGACTTCTTCGAGATCACCGACGGCGTCATGCCGTTCCCGGGTTGGGGCCCGTTCGAAGGCGCCGACGCGGCCGACCTGGACGAGCAGGCGCGGCGTGCGTTCGAAGCGGCCACGATCCCGGCCCCGGCGGGCGTGGCCAGGGGCGTCGTACGACTGACGGATGAGCGGCGGTTCGACATACCTGTCGTGATCGTCTGCCCCGATTTCACGCCAGAGCAGGCGCGGGAGTGGATCGCTGCGGGTGACGTCCCCGAGCTCGCCCGGGCCAAGCACGTCGAACTGGTCGACATCGATTCCGGACACTGGCCGATGGTGACGCGGCCGGCAGAGCTCGCGCGGATCCTGGCCGCGGTGTAGCCCGGCGCGGTCGAGCCGCACAACAAGTGCGAACGGGGCCGGCATGGGCTGATTCCGAGTGCCGGTCAGCCGGCGAGCTGGTCGCGGCGGCGGGTGAGGTAGGCCCGTTCCGCGGGATTGCCGGCGAGACCGATGGCCTGGTCGTACGCCGCCCGCGACTCACCGCCGCGCCCGAGCCGCCGCAACAGGTCGGCGCGTGCGGCGTGGAAGGCGTGGTAGCTGTCGAGGACCTCGGCCAGCCGGTCGATCTCGGCGAGCCCGACCCCGGGTCCGTCGACTTCGGCGACTGCGACCGCCCGGTTGAGCCGCACGATCGGCGAGGGATCGAGCAGCATCAGGCGCCCGTAGAGAGCGACGATGGTGGACCAGTCGGTGTCCCGGGCGGACGGGGCATCCGTGTGGACCATGTTGATCGCGGCCTGCAGCTGATAGCGCCCGGGCGGGTCACCGCCGGCCGCTACCGCCTCGATCCGCTCATGGACCAGGGCCTTGCCCTCCGCGATGAGGGTGCGGTCCCATGCGCCGCGATCCTGCTCGTCGAGAGTCACCAGCTCCCCGGTGCGGGACACCCGCGCCGGCCGTCTTGCGTCGGTGAGGAGCATCAGAGCGAGCAGGCCGACCACCTCGCCGTGGTCCGGGAGGAGAGTTCGGAGCAGACGGCCGAGGCGGATCGCCTCGTCGGTGAGGTCGACGCGCACCGCGTCGTCCCCCTCGCCGGCGAGGTAGCCCTCGTTGAACACGAGGTAGACGACCGCGAGCACGCCGGCGACCCGCTCGCGGATGTCGTCGGCTGAGGGCACCCGGTAGGGAATGTGCGCCGCTTTGATCTTTGCCTTGGCGCGGGTGATCCGTCGCGCCATCGTGGTCTCCTGCACCAGGAAGGCGCGGGCGATCTCGGAGACGGTGAGGCCGCCGAGCAGGCGCAGGGTGAGCGCCACCCGCGCCTCCATCGCGAGCGCAGGGTGGCAGCAGGTGAAGATCAGTCTGAGCCGGTCGTCCCCGACCGGGCCGGTCGGCTCAGGAGGGCTGTCGTCGTACATGAGCCGGGCCTCCTGGTGTTTGGCGTCGCGCTGCGACTCGCGACGGAGCCGGTCGATCGCCTTGCGGGTCGCGGTGGTGGCGAGCCAACCGCCGGGGTTGGGCGGTACGCCATCGCCCGGCCACCGTTCCGCAGCCGCAAGGAACGCTTCGGCCGTCGCCTCCTCAGCGACGTCGAGGTCGCCGAAACGGCGCGCGAGGCCGGCGATCACCCGTGCCCACTCCTCGTGGTGGACACGGGTGATCTCCTGCTCGACGCTGGGACCGGTCACGGCGCCGGTGGCGTTCGGACCGGTTCCTCGGTTCGGAAGGGACGCACCCCGACCGTGCCGCGGCACGCTTTCGACCCCTCAGTGCGGCCGGCCGGCCCGTAGACGAACAGCAGGTACCTGGGCACCTCGCTCATTTCTCCCCGGGGCCTCGGAACCGGTGTACCTCCTGCGGCCAGTCGAGCGCGGTCGCGAGCCTGCCGGCCCAGTACCGGGCGGCCTCGTCGTCGGGCACGTCCACGACCGCGAAGCCGCCGAGGTGCTCCTTGGTCTCGACGTACGGGCCGTCGGTGAAGACGGGCTTGCCGTCGACCGCCTCGACACTGCACAGCGCCGTGGAACGGTCGAGCGCGCCGTTGGTGAAGATCAGGACACCCTCGGCGCGCATCTCCGCGACCACAGCCCGGCTGGCCGTGCCCTTCGCACGTAGCTCCTCCGCCGTGTGCTCGGGCACCCACTCATCGTTGAAGGCGATCAGGTACTCCGTCATGCTCGTCTCCTCTCAGTCCCCGGACGAGGGCCTTCCCGACTCCTCGTGTCCGGCGGCCAGCCGGCCGCCGCACACTGGCTCCACGAACGGCTGGGCCCTGATACGACACCATCCCGGAAAATCGAGCGTGACGGCTCGTGGCACTCCGGGCCTACAGGGACCGGTTGCCGTGGACGTCAAAAGGCGGCCGCTACGGCATTGTCTTGATGAGCTTCCCATCGGCGCCGACGACGAACCACACGTCATCGACACCCTGTCCGTCGACATCCCCAGGGCCGACGTCACCGACGTAGTAGTAGAGGGGCCAGTCGCCGTAGGTGGCCTGGCTGGTTCCCTCCGCTCGATCGGTCTGCGAGAGCAGTTCTCGGCTAGCGCCCGTCCCGGTCGTAGCGGGTTCACGACTGATCAGAGCCGGCCAGGTGGCGACGCATTCGTCGGTGCAGCTGCTGGTGCGGCCCTTGTCGTTGCGGAACGCGTACAGCGTCCGGCCATTCTGATCGGTCAGGATGGGCCCGAGGCTCGACTCCTCCACCTTGACGCGCACCGCATTCTGATCCCCGGCACCCGGGCGTCCCGCGGTGGTGGGTGCGCCCTGGCCGGCGGGGCCGGATGTGCTGCCGCATGCGGCGGTGGTGGCGATCAGAACCACTCCGAGGATGATCATCGGAGTGCGCATGGGAATCTCCTTCGAGCCGTTGACGTATGGGGTCGCGGTTTACACGAGTCATCGCTTCCCGCGGTTCAATCCGTCGCGTCAGAATTGATCATGAACCGGAAGCCTCCCCGGCTCGTGTCCGCGATGAGTCGTGCCACGCAGACCCGCACGGCATCCTCTCCCCGAAAGGACACGCTCCATGCGAGCTCCCCTTCTCGCTGTGTCGAGCCTGGTGCTTGGTTTGACTCTCGTCGCGGCTGCGGGCAGCCCGGTGACGGCGGCCACGCCGTCGGCCGCCACGCACGCGAGCACCGCGACATCACCGCCGGACCATGACATGGCCGACATGACGCACGGTGCGCCGAACGCCACGCCGGACAAGTCAGCCGCCATCGAACGCGCCAAACTCAAGCCGAGCTACTTCGCGGCCGAGATGAACGGCCTGAACCTCGTGCAGGCACCGGGCCAGCCGGCATTAGCTGGGCGGATCCTCGGCGACCGCGACGGCAGCGCCACCGGCCTCGTCCGGGTGCAGGGCGACCGGGTCACGTTCGCCTTCTCCTGGACGGGCATCAGCGCCCCGACGGTGGGTCACATCCACGAGGGGAGCGCCGAGGTCAACGGTCCGATCAAACTATCGCTGTTCGCCACGCCGATGCCGGACACGGCGACTGCGGCCTCCGGTGTGGTGACCGTCGACGATCGGGCCACCGCCGACGCGATCCGCGCCGATCCGAGCAACTTCTACCTCAACCTGCACACCGAGGAGTTCCCCGCCGGCGCCGTACGCGGCCAGCTGCGCAAGCTCGCTCGGCCCGCCGACCTGCTCGGTCTGCTGAAGAACGGGGGAATGGAGAAGGCGTTCCTCTCCGGCGACCAGGAGGTCCCGGTCGCCGACGGGCCCGCCGTCGCTGATCCGACCGGACGAGCGGTCGCCTTCGTCAAGGCCCGCAACACCCAGGTCGATTACTCGTTCGCCTGGGTAGGTATCAACCCGACTCTCGGCCACATCCACAAGGGGCGACTCGGCACCAACGGCTCTGTGGTCGTCCCGCTGTTCGGCACTGCCGTCCCCGCCACGATCGTGGCCATCTCCGGTACCGCCACCGGCCTCGACTCCACGCTCGTCAAGGACATCGCCGAGCACCCGTCGGACTACTACGCCAACCTGCACACCGCCGATCACCCCGGCGGGGCCGTACGCGGCCAGCTCTTCAACCGACGCTGACCGTTACCGCCGGCATCAGGGCCGGATGGGCCCGCGGACACCACCGCGGGCCCGTCCGCTTCCTGAATCCGTCCGACAGTCCGGCAAGACGGCGCCTGCAACACATCAGGCGACGCGCCCGCGATCTGCTCGCACAGCAGTTCAACAGGGCGCACGCTCTCATATGCGGCCATCGCGCCGCACTATCGTTCGGCCTGGCCGTCTCGAAGGATCGCGCTGTGGCCGTCCCTCATCTACGCGACCCGTTCATCAGGGCAAGTGGTACGTCACTTCCACGAACGCAGCCAGCAGCCGCGGACCTCGTCGCCGGACGCCACGAGGGCTAGCAGCTTCGCCGGACGGAGACAGGTCGTCCGGCCGGTAGGGCGCTGCACCTGGTCCCCGTCCGGCGAAGTCTGACACCGGTGCCGCCCGAGCGTGGTAGTCGGTGGCGGAGTCAACGTTGGCCACCCCGCCTGGGTCTCGCGGACCACGGCCTCAGCTGGCAGGGGTGGGGGCTAGAGTCGCGAACACCACAATGTTGTCCTTGTACGACCGCGCTGCCTTGTCGTAGTCACCGCCACAGGTGATCACGCGCAGCTGCGCCTTGCCGGTGTGGCCGTAGACCAGCTCCAGCGGGAGCTGCTTCTTCGGGTAGCGGGCCACCCCGTCGACGATGAATCGGGCCTTCTTGCCGTCTGCGCGGAGCACTTCGATGGTGTCCTTCGGCTTCAGCTCGCCCAAGCGGAAGAAGACTGCCCGACCGGTGGCGCGTGAGTCGACGTGGCCCACCACCACTGCGGTCCCGACCTCGCCGGGGCTTGGTCCCAGCTTGTACCACCCGGCCGTCTTGGGCTGGTTCAACGGCGGGACCGCGATCTGCTGGTTCTTGTCCAGCCCGACCTGAGCCGTCGGCGCGTCAACGCCGATTCGCGGGATCTTGATGCGGGTGGGTTGCGATCGCGGCATCCCGGCCAACGTCTGCAGGCCGCGAACACTGCGCGCCTCGCCTTGAGTCGTCCCGGTGGTCGGCGACGCTTTGGCTTTGCTCGGCTTCGGCTTCGCCGTCGCCGTCGCCGTAGGAGTCGGGGTCGGTGTGGTGGGATCGTCCGCCGACGGTGACGGCAGGGATGGCGGTGCGGCGGCGAGGTCGGGCTGTGGCGGCCGGACGGGATCGGGAGCCATGGCCGCGAGCCCGATCAATCCTGCTCCGCCGAGCGTGACAAGGACGACCAGGAAGATGCCAGCGGCACGCCACGGGAATCCGTGGCGGCCGCTGGCGCTCCTGGCCGCCTTAGGCGACAGTGCCATTGGCGGACCGCCGACGCAGCAGCGCGAGGCCGCCGAGCGCACCCACGCCCATCATGCTGGCACCGATCGCCGTCAGGGCACCGGTGTTGGTGTCGGAGAGCGAGCCACCGTCACCGGCCGCGACGGCGGCCGTCTTCGGCAACACCCAGGCTCCGTCCGGACCCGCGTACGCGCCGGCAGGCGCCGGGGCGCCGCTGACCGGGGAACCAGCCTCGCCGAGATTGGCCTGGACCATCTCGAGGAGGTCGCTGAGCAGGTTGGTCTTCACATCCACGTCCACGTCGATGTCACGGATGCAGACGACGACGGTGTTGGGCAGAGGTCCGATGGAGTTCGACGCCGCCTGCTGTGCGTGCAGGTTGAACGAGACGATGCTGTTCCTGATGGTGTTGTCCTTGATGATGTTGACGATGTTCTGCTCGTTGATCTGCTCGGTGGTCGCGCAGGTGACCCCGTTACCCTCCTTGTCCTTCAGGTCGAACGTCTTGGGCTTCTCGTCTGACCTCTTCCGCGACTCCTGCCCCTGGCTCGAGGCCTTGGGCTCACTGGGTTCTTCATTGGCCGCGGCGAGCGCGGTGGCGGGCGCGGCGAGCAACAGGGCAGCACTGCCCAGCACCACCCCGCCGGCGAGCTTGGTCAAGAACCTCGTCGACATGTTCCTCACTCCTTCTGGTCGGGCTCAGTGCGATGAGCCATGTCGAACGTTAGGCGGATTCATGCCTAACGAGAGGAACTTCCGGATTCCGTAACATTCAGCCCGCGTTATGCCACAAGAAGTTAATTCGCATCTTCTGTCCAGTAGTGGGCGCTATGTCCACCCGGCTCTGGTAGCAGCTCGCTGTTGACGACTGGCGCTGCCAGGTACGGGATCGCGGTGGCCCGAACCGATGACGGTCAGTGAACCCCGCCCCCGGCCGCTCGTCCGAACGACAGGGGCAGGAAGTCATACCGGGCCGGGCGACCGAGGGGCACCGGCTTGGGGACGATCAAAAAGGTAATGGGCTGGACGTCCTGCGACGACCCCACGAGGAGATCTTCCAGCACCGCCCAGCCCCGTGATCTACCTGGCGGTCAGCCGCGCATCAGGGCGACGACCCGGGCGAGTTCGTCTGGAGTGACGCGGGCGCCGAGGAGGATCGCGGTGCCGCCGAAGTTCCACTTCGGACCTGGTCGATGTCTTGGCCGGCCGCCCGCAGGTGCTCCTCAACGGCCCAGTACCAGTCGACCCGTTCGGCCAACGCGGCCCGCTCCGGTGAGTTCGGTCGGGATCTCGCACAAGACGATGAAGCGCGGTCATCGTGCGGCCCTCCGACAGCGGGTGAGGACGGCTGCGCCGATCTGTGCGGCCGACAGGCACTCCAGGTCGAGCTGGGGGCCGTCGGTGGGGAAGACCCGTCGACCGGTGCCGAGGACGGTGGGGAAAGTCAGCAGCCGGTACTCCTCGACCAGGTCCGCGGCCATCAGCTGGCGGACCACGCTCAGGCTCCCGGTGACGACCACGTCGCGCCGCTCGCGCTTGACCGCGTCGACCAGGTCGCCGTCAAGGACCTGCGACTTGGCCCATACCGGCGTGTCGGTGTCGGTCAGGGTGCGGGAAACCACCGCGTCGCGGCGGCTCTTGGGTGAGCGGCCAGCACGATCCCTGGCCCCCGGCAGTACTGTCGTCGCAGCGGTCCTGGCGGATCGGTGGGTCGCCGTGGGTGCGACCGATCCCAGGCTCCGACCATGCCGTGCCGTAAAGACGGGCATCGGCAACGGTGCTGTGTCCGACTCACCTCACTCGGCGGGATTACAGCGGTGACCGTGGCGGCGTCATCACCAGCGCCGGCCCCGCCGCCCCCGGCGGTGTCAGCGCTGCGTGCGGTCGTCGATCTCCGTGCCGGACTCGCCTGGCCGGGCGCCGATCGCCTCCTCGGCGGCCCGGCCGCCGGTGCTCTCGTCACCCAGGTCCAGACTGCTGTGGGGCAGGCCCGACAGCCCGGCCAGGTCCTGGTCCTCACCCTGCACGCCCCGCGCGTCCTGGGCGCGGTCGTCGACCACCGTCTCGCCCCGCCGGGCCCCGATCGCCTCCTCGGCGGCCCGGCCGCCGGTGCTCTCGTCACCCAGGTCCAGACTGCTGCGGGGCAGGCCGGACAACCCGGCCGGATCCTGTGTGGGTTGGTCGACGGCGGCGGCCGTCTGCGCACCCGACCCGCCGGCCGACTCGCGGCGTCCGACGCCCTCGCCGCGGTACGTGCTCGAGGTCGGCGCACCGCCCTGCTCGGCCAGGTTGGTGTCGGCCGGCCCGCCGTCCGGCTCGGCCAGTCCGGCCCGGCGCAACATCTCGACCAGCTCGTCGTGCGGCATCCGGTCCGTGTCCGGCATTCCCGCTGCGCGCGCGATCGACCGCAAGGTCTTGAGGTCCTGATCCGCGAAGGTTTCGGCCATGCCGCTGGCTTCCCTCGTGCCGGGGACGGAAACCCCGGATCAGGCCAGCGCCGCCGATGTCACTCCTCGTCCTGTTTCTCCATCCCGCCGGTGGCCTGGTAGTGCCAGCCGTCGCCGGCCGAACGAACCTTGCGGTACTGCACGTACCAGGTCCCGTCGCGCGTCTCGTGGGTGAAATCCACGAGGTCGCCGGGACCGTCGGGCAGCTCGCGCTGCACACCGTCGAGCGGCCCGCCGTGCAGGTGCGCCACTGAAGCCTCCATGCCCAGCGGGCTACCCGTGTGGCCGCCGGCCATGCCCGATACGGCGCGGTTTCGCCCACGCCAGCGCGACGGGGCCGCCGGAACCGGACCCTATTTTGCAGAATGTCGGCGACAGTCGAGCGCGCGAGCGCCGCCCGGAAGGTGTCGGTCGCCTCGTCGTACAGGTCGGTGAGCACCGGCCGGATTCCGCGTCCGACCGGGCACTCCAGGTTCGGTCTGCCGTGGTCCAGGGCCAGCAGCGGCTCCGGTGAGACGGCCAGCCAGACGTCCAGCAACGTGATCTCCGTCGCCGACCGCGCGAGGGAGTAGCCGGCGCCGTTGCCGCGGCGTGCCCGCACCAGGCCGGCCCGCTGCAGGTCACCGAGGCTGCGTCGGACGATGACCGCGTTCGTGTTGATGCTGGCGGCCACCTCCTCGGAGGTGAGCACCTCACGACCGCGCCGCCTGGCCAGTTCCATCCAGGCCAGGGCATGAGCCGCGATCGTTATCCCGCTGTTGGCCGCCACCCCGGCAGTCTCGCCGCCCGTGTGGCAAAAGCAGCCATCACCGTTACGTTCGGCGGCCGTCGCGCGCCAAGCCCGGGTGTCCGTGGCGTCGAGCACGCGGTTAAGGGGTTCGCGCCCCTTGACATCCGGAGAAGATCATCGGAGCCTCTGGGGGCTGAGACAACGTTGTCAACGGGGAAGCGAGGCCATCCCATGTCCGATTTCGCGTTGAGCCGCAGGCGGCTCCTCATCCTTGCCGGTGCCATCGGCAGCGGCCTCGCCATCGCCTCGCCCGCCGGCAGCGCCCAGGCCGCGCCGCTCGCGCCCACGTCGCCGGTCGCGGCCACCGACCCGGTCGCCGCCACCTACCACGCACTGCTGCTCGCCCACACGCGATGGTCGGAGCAGCAGTGGGATCCGGCGCTCAACGCCTACCGTCTCGCGGACTTCCGCTTCGCGGTCGTCCTCGGCAACGCGGTCCTGCTCACCGCGCCCGGATACGACGCGGCAGCCGCTGGCGTCGACCGGGACACCCTGCACAGCCGCACCGTCGCCACCATCCGACGGTACGCGGCCACCAACCGCCTCGCCGGCGGCACCGAGTGGGGCCAGCAACTCTTCTGGGACAGCACCTTCGAGCTCTACTTCATCCTGGCCGCCCGGCTGCTCTGGGCCGACCTGGACGAGGCGACCCGCACCAACGTCGACCGCATCGCCCGCGGACAGGCCGCGTACGCCTCCGACCTGGGCACGGGTGACGACCCGCTCAGTGGCGACTGGACGCCGAACGGCCTGACCGGTGGCTGGATCGGTGACACCAAGCTCGAAGAGATGGGCGTCTACGCCCAGGCGATCGCGCCCGGCCTGGCCTGGGCGGCGGACGACGACCGCGCCGCCGGGTGGCGCGAGCGGTTCCTCACGTGGACGATCAACGCGACCGGACTTCCCCCCGCCGACCGCGCCAGCCACGCCGTCGTCGACGGGCGGACGGTCGCGCAGTGGAACACCGCCCACAACATCCACGACTCCTTCCTGGTCGAGAACCACGGCTCCTTCGGGCCGCACTACCAGGAAGAGCTCTGGCGTACGGCGGGCCGCACCGCAGCGCACTTCCTGACCGCCGGCCAACCACTCCCCGAGGCGCTCACCCGGCAACCCAACGGGGCTGAGCTGTGGCGGACCATGCGACTGATGGCCAGCGACGCCGGCGAACCGTTCATGCCGATGGTCGCGGACCGCTACCACCTGTACGGCCGCGACGTCCTGCCGCTGGCCTTCCTCGCGCAGGTCCAGGGTGACCGGCACGCGGCCCGGGCCGAGGCGGACCTGGCCGACCGGCTCATGCCCTACCTGAACTACCCGCCCGAGGACCGACTTACCAAGTTCAGCGGCGAACCGAAGTACGAGCCGGAGGCGCGGGCCGAGGTCGCGATCAGTTATCTCTTCCACGCCTGGCGGGCCGCCAACGGCGGTGTCGTCCAGCCGGTCGACAGCACCACGTTCTTCACCGCGGCCGCCGGCACGAGGGACTTCGGGGAGCAGGCCGGCCTGACCGCCCAGCAGACCGCGACCGCCTTCGCCGCGGCGGTCAGCAAGACCGGCTTCGTGTCGTTCCTGTGGGCCCCCGCCCACGACAACTGGCTGTTCGACACGCGGGCCGCGTCGCTGCTGCCGAGGCAGTCCGCGCCCGTCCTCGGCCGCACCTCCGCCGCGTACACCGTGGCGCGCGACGGTGTCGACGCCACCGCCACCGTCCTGCGGGTCGCCGGCGGCACCGCCGGATACGCCACGCTCCCCACCGGCACGGTCGTGTACGCCACCACCGGCATCGCGGAAGACGAGGGCGTCCTCACGCTGTTCAACCTGGACATGCCCGGCGTACCCGGGCTCACCGGCACCCGCACCTTCACCGGCGAGCAGGGGTCCGTCACCCTGGCCGGACAATCGGGCCTCGGCGACGGCGGGACCGACCAGGTCAACCTCCCGCCCCGGTCAGCCCGGTGGGTGCGGATGCTCGGCCAGGCCCCCGCCACCCAGTACGGCTACTCGCTGTTCGCGCTCGCCGTGCTCGACGCCCGCGGCGTCGACCTCGCCACCGGCCGACCCACCACCGCCTCGTCGGCCGACCCGGCCTACCCCGCACGAAACGCCACCGATGGCAACACCGGAACCCGCTGGGCGGTGGCTCGCGAGGAGCGCGCCCGCCCGGACAGTTGGCTCGCCGTCGACCTCGGCGCGCCGACGGACATCAGCGGCGTACGCCTGGACTGGGAGGCCGCCTACGGCACCCGGTACGTCATCCAGACCTCGCTCGACGGCGTCACCTGGAGCGACGCGGCGGTGGTGCCGGACCGCCCGACCATCGCCGGCTCCTGGCTGGACGTCGACGGGCGTGCCGGCCTGGTGGTCCACAACGGCCAGAACCCGATCACGGTGACCGGCACCAACGTCACCCTCTCCAGCGGACCGGCCGCCGGCAGCACCCGGCTGATCGTCGAGGGGTACGCGGACGCGAACCACTCGGCCCTGGCCGCGGCGGCGTCCCGTGCACTGCCGAGCGGCGGGCCGGAGGCGTTGCGGGTCAGCGACGCGGACGGATACCTCAGCATGTTCAACCTGTCCGACGAGGACATCACGACGGCCACCGTCACGCTCCCGCAGCCCACGACGCCGCGCCTGTACCGCGGGAGCCAGGTCACCGGATCCGGCACCACCGACTACCAGGTCGACCTCGCCGCCGCCACCGCCCGCGTCGAGCCACCCCGGTTCACCGCGACCCCGGTAGCGCCCGCGAGGGCGGTCCCCGCCGGCACCCGGTTCGACGTCACCGACTCCCACCACCTCACGATCACCGCACCCGCCGGCGACATCGTGTCGGTACAGGTGGAGTGCGCCGCCAGCGGTGCCACCCGTCGGGTGACCGTACCCGCTGGTCGTAGCCGCGACGTGGAGTTCGCCGGTGCGCCGGTGACGCCGACCAGCGACCTCGCCCGGTCCCGGACGACCTACCCGACGTCGCCGCTGCCGGCTGGCATGACCGACCCGTCGGCGGCCGTCGACGGCGACCCGGGTACCTCCTGGGAGCCCGGTCCGACCGGCCGGATGGTGATCGACCTCGGAACGCGCCAGGACCTCGCCTCGCTCCACCTGACCTGGACCCCCGGTCGGCGCCGGCCGGTCACCGTGGCGGTCTCCGCCGACGGCCTCGACTACGTCGAGGTCGCCTCCGTCGCGCGTCCGCGCCCGGAATCCGACATCGCTGTCCGGACCTCCGGGCGCTACGTGGCGATCGCGGTCGCCGACTGGTGGCACGGCGACGCGCGGCTGACCCACGTGGAGGTCTTCCCGGCCTGATCCGTCACCTCCACTCCACGTCGGGGCCGTCCGTGTCGGAGCCGTCCACCGGGCATACGCGGATCCGCGGACGTTCGGCTCTGCCGACGAGCGAGCGTCCCACGAGTTGGGCCTCGGTCGACCTGAATAAGGTGATGCGGTGCCGATCTACGTTGGGTCCTGCACGAGTGGGAATCGGCGGGGATGGAACGACGGCCCAAGTCCTGAACCGGCACACGTCCCGCGCGCTCATGGCGCGTCGAGCCCGTGGGCAGCCGGTGTGCCCGTCGCTGCCGGTGGCGAGCCTCGCCGGCGCGGGCATTCGGCTCTGCCGATGTCAGGGCAGATGATCGTGGCTCTGGCGAGCGGAGGCAAGGGCCGGAGTGCCCGGAACCTGTTTCCCGTGAGCGTCGAGTGGCGCGCGGCCACGTTCGGCGTGTGGGTGTTCAGGCGCGGCCACGTACGAGTGGTAGCAAGACCTCATCGACGATTTCGATCAGTACCTCGTCGGGGACCGAGGGGATGCCGCGCATCGCGTACTCGGCTCGTAGCAGCATCATCGGCGTTGTTGCGACGCGCGGATGGGCAGCCGTCGGCGGCGCCTCGCCGCGTGCTACGGCGCGTTCGAGCATGGTCAGCCAGGCGCGGTCCATGGTGTCCGCGCCCGATCGTTCGCGCATGAGGGCGAGCAGCGCCGGGTCGTCCGCCGCAGCCGCCAGCAGGGCGCGTAGGACTGCTCCGTGCGGCGAGGACCATGTCTCGTTCGCCTGCCGCAGCATCTCGAGGGCGTCGCCCCGCAGGGTGCCCGTGTCGGGGTTAGGCATCACGGTGTCGGACAGGTGGCGGTACGCCGCGATGCCGAGCGCCGCCCGATGCGGCCACCGGCGGTAGATGGCGTTCTTGTTGGTCCCGGCGCGGGCGGCGACCCGGTCCATGGTCATCCCCGCGTAGCCGGACTCGCGTAGTTCCTCTGCCGCCGCCTGCAGGATCGCCCGTTCCAGCTCCTCACCCCGGCGCCTCGTGCTCATGTCTTGCAGGGTACTCGACGTACCCTATAGGGTACGCGACGTACCTTAAAGGCGAGAGGAATCTCCATGCGCATCTTCGGCATGAACTACGACACCGGCTTCGTGAGCGCCGGGTCCACCACGCACGAACCGTTCGACCCCGAGACCGTGCGGCGCGACCTGCGTGTCATCCGTGAGGAGTTGCACTGCGACGCGGTGCGCATCACCGGCGGTGTCCAGGACCGGCTGGAGCTGGCCTCGCGATTCGCCGCCGAGGCTGGGCTCGAGGTGTGGTACTGCCCGTTCACCAACGGCCTGGACCGCGACGAGCTCATGGCGTTCGTGCTCGACGGCGCCGAGCGGGCCGAGCGGTTGCGGCACGCCGGGGCGTCGGTCGTGTACCTCACGGGCTCCGAGATCTCCATGTTCACCGACGGTTTCCTGCCCGGCCGTGACCTGGCGGAGCGTATGGCGCTGTTCACCGATCCGATGCGGATGCGGGAGGCTGTCCCAGCCGCCCGCGCCGCGGTACGCGACTTCCTCGCCGAGGCGGTGCCCGCGGTGCGGAAGCGATTCGACGGCCCCGTCGGTTACGCGTCGATCCCGCTGGAGGACGTCGACTGGGCGCTGTTCGACATCATCGCCAGCGACGCCGGCTACCGCGACGCGACCAACGCCGCGGCGTTCCCGCAAACCTTGGCGGCCGCGGTGGGGGCGGGCAAGCCGTATGCCGCGACCGAGTTCGGCTGCTGCACATTCCGCGGCGCGGCCGACGTCGCGGGCGCGACGGAGCCGGTGACGTACGACGAGCGCGGCCGCGCCGCGAAGCTCACTGCGGAGCTGGAGCGTGACGAGGAGGGCCAGGCCCGCTACCTCATGGACCTGCTGCACGACTACGAGTCCGGTGGGGTGGAGGCGGCGTTCGTATACACGTTCGCGAACCGGCACCTACCGACCACCGGCGACCCGGAGCACGACTACGACCTGGCCGCGCGCGGGATCGTGCGGGTACTGCCGGACGGCTCGTGGACGCCGAAGGCCGCGTTCCATGCCCTGGCTGAATACGGCCGCACGCGCACCCAGAACCGCGCGAAGTAGTCGCGCAATCTCGCCCCGCCCCCACCGCGCAGCGCGGCCGTGAGCACGCCCACGCCGGGCCGGCGGTCATTCCTGGCGATTATCTCGCCAACGGAGGCGCCCGGCCTGTGTGACAGACACCGCACGAACTCGGCGGGGGACTGCTGAGGCATGGCCGTCGCTGCTCAGGGCCGTCCTCAAAAGCCAAACGCCGGGTTTGTCAAAGCCGTCTCGTGGTGAACAGGGTAGTACCGTAGACCGGGTCCACTTCCTTCCTCTCGGTCTCGGTGAAACCGATCTTGGCCAGTACACGGCGAGAAGCGGTGTTCCAGTCCCAGACCGTGGCCCACAGACGTTCGTACCCGGAGGATCTCGCCCAGTCCAGAACCGCCAACGAGGCCTCGGTTGCGTATCCCTGGCGCCAGACTCGGCGTAGCAGCTCGAACGCCAGTTCCGGTTCCCCGTCCGATCCTCGTCCGCTGTCGACTAGCCCGCAGCAGCCGATGACGTCGCGAGTGGCCTTCCGCTCGACCGCCAGCAACCCGGTCGACCACAGCTGGTTGGTGCGGATCGAATCCTCGAGCTCCGCGACCGTGGGGTGTCCGTCCGCGTCGATTCGGCGGTGCGGCGGCACTCGTGGATCACGTTCGGCCCAGAGTTCACGCTGAACGACAGCCTCGGCTACCCGCCAAGGCCTGAGCAGCAGGCGCTCCGTCTCGAGTTCAACCTCGCGGTCCGGAGTTGCGTCAGGTGCCACGACCGCAATCCTTTCACGGACGAACGCACGGCCCTGCCGCCGTCCTCCCGTGTTCGGTGAGTAGGCGTCACGCTCGGCGGTTGATTTCTCAGGTCTGGTGGCACTTCCGAACCGCCGGTGTGAGTGCTAGTCCGGGGGGTTGGCCGTGAACGCCGTCCCACCTATTTCGCAGTGCTTCGGTGGGCTGCGTCGTGCGGATCAGTCGAGCCAGCAGATGATTGCGTCGCCCTCCTTAGCGGATGCGGCGAAGAAGCTTCGGACGTCGGGCAGGTAGTGGGCCACCCAAGCCAGCTCGCCGGGTTTTTCCCAGGTCCCGGGGTAGACCTCGGCCCGGTTCAACTCCTGCGGGTCGACGCCGCGGATGAGGTCGTCTTCGGTGAGTGTGGCCAGTTGCGACGCCGCGGCGGCTACCTGGGCCGGTGTCAGGTAGGAGGGCGGCCCGTAGCCCCAGTCGTCTTCGAGGTTTTCCAGGAAGTCGAACATCTCCTCGCTGTCGGGTTCGACGTCCGGCAACTCCACGAAGCTCTCTGCTCCCAGCACCAGCGGAATCTCGAAGCCGAGCCGATCGAGTAGGAAATCAAGACCGTTCCATGCCTTGTCGGTGGCGGTCCAGCGTCCGGAGTTGTCGTCGCGCGCCGTCATGGCGATCTCGTAGGCCCAGCCGAGGTCGGTCCTGGCGCGTTCCAGTTCGTCCGGGGAAACGCGCAGCCAGTTGCCGTTCATGCTCACGGCGTCAGCCTAGATACCGACTACGACACTCCCCGCACCGCGGGCGACCCGGCGGCGACCTGTTCTGCTGCCGGCCAAGTGGTGCACCGCGGCATTCACCTCGGCCGACGACAACTGAAACTGATCGAGGCTGGACAGCTCCGATTCGAGTGCCCCCCGCCACCGTCCCCACACGTTGCGCGGCTGCCTTCGGTGAACGTCCGCCCGCCGATCAGCGGATGCCTTGTCCGCGCCTGACGGGTGATGGGCGCCTGATGCCAGGGGGTGGCAGCCGGTAGCGGCAACCCGCCCCCTACGGAGAGGTGGAGCCTCTCGTCGCGCTAAAGAGCAGTCACAAAAGGTCTGGCGGGATGACCAGCGGGCTCTGTGACGGATCCTCCCCTGTCAGCGCCACGTGGTTGGATGCAGGCCGGTGATCGAGAGGGGGATCATGACGCCCACGACCCCACCGCGTCCGTTGGATGTGGTCTCGTTGTTTCCGGAACTGGCAGGGATGTCCAGGAGGGCCACCCGCCTTCATCCCCGCCCAGGAGACCCGACCGTGCATGACAGTTCGGTGGGTGGGCCTTTGCTGTGGCCGGTAGGCGAGGCCTGGCCGACATGCAGCGACGAGCACGAGCCGTACGAGTTGACGACGTTGGAGGACGTCCGCACGCGTCGACGCATTCTCGCCGCGGCATGGAAGCGGCCCAGGCTGCCGGGAACGAATCTGCTCACCGCCGACGAGAAGGAGGTCGTGGACCGCATCGATGCCGGTTACGACCCGGCGCTGTTGCCGAGGCAGCCGCTGCCGCTCATCCCGCTGGCGCAGCTCTACGCCCGGGACGTCCCCGATCTGCCCTGTCCCGATGGCACCGACATGCTTCAAGTGCTGTGGTGCCCGTTCGACGAAATCATGGATGCGCGTTCGGCCGTACATCTGCGGTGGCGGCGGTCCACGGGCGTGCGGAACCTGCTGATGAACCCGCCCGAGCCGGCCTTCGCCGGTCAGGGCTGTTACGTGCCGGAACCCTGCGTTCTGTACCCGGAGCAGGTCGTCGAATACCCGGCTTATCACGAGCTGGATGATGAGCTGGCGGAACGTATCATCTCCCGAGAGCGGAAGCTCCTGCAGTCACCGGACGAGAAGCAACCGGGTTACCGGGGCGATCTGTCCGTCGCTCCCGGCTGGAAGGTCGGTGGCTGGTCCGCCTTCTTTGCCTTCCGGAGCCCGGCGGGCCCTGATGAGCTCCGGTGCTGCGGCGCCCCGCTGGAACCACTTCTTACCATCCCCAGCGACGAATGGGACGGCGACAGCCGCAGCTGGCGTCCCCTCATTGAGGACGAGTCGGTCGACCACACCCCGACGCAGGTCGAAATTGGTCGTGGTTACACCCTTCAGGTCTACCGGTGCACCGCCTCGCAGGATCATCCACCGGTCACCATCATGCAGTGACTCGATTTGAGGCAGCGGGGCTGGGCTGACGTCGTGTCTGCTGGGCTCAGGCGACGTGGCTGTCGTACGTCGCGCGGTTGGCGAGCACGTCGTCCATGTGCGTTTCGGCCCAGTCCTTCATGCCGCGCAGCATCTGGTGCAGGGAGAGGCCGAGGTCGGTCAGCTCGTAGGTGACCGTGACGGGCACGGTCGGCACCACGGTGCGGTTGATTAGACCGTCGCGTTCCAGGGAGCGCAGCGTCTGAGTCAGCATCTTCTGGCTGACGCCGGCGAGCAGGCGCGACAGCTCCGAGTACCGCATCGGCCGGGGTTCACCGTTGCAGTCGGCGCCGAGCCGTCGAGCTCGGCATCACCCACATCGACACCGCCGACGCCTACGGGCCGCATGTCACCAACCAGCTGATCCGGGAGGCGCTGCACCCGTACCCCGAGTCGCTGCACATCGTGACAAAGGTCGGCGCGAACCGCGACCAGCATCGCGGCTGGCCGCCGGCCCGTGACCCGGAAAGCCTGCGCCGCGCTGTGCACGCGAACCTCGACAACCTCGGTCTCCACGTGCTCGACCTGGTCGACCTCCGGCTCGGCAATGCCGAGGGACCCCAGCCCGGTTCGGTCGCCGAGGCGCTCGAGACGCTCGTCGAGCTCCAGCAGCAAGGTCTGATCCGGCACCTCGGACTGAGCAACGCGACGCCGGAACAGGTCGCCGAGGCGCAGACGATCGCGTCGATCGTGTGCGTGCAGAACATGTACAACCTCGCGTACCGGCAGGACGACGAGCTGATCGACGCGCTCGTTGACCAGGGCGTCGCCTACGTGCCGTTCTTCCCGCTCGGCGGCTTCAACGCGCTGCAGTCCTCGCGCTGTCGACCGTAGCCGCCCGGTTGGAGGCGACACCGATGTCTGTCGCCCTGGCCTGGCTGCTGCAGCGCTCACCGAACATCCTGCTGATCCCGGCACCTCGTCCACGGCACACCTGCGCGAGAACATCGCGGGCGCGGGACTTTCCCTCTCCGACGACGACCACGCCGAGCTGGACAAGATCGGCTGTTAGCGGAACTCCGCCGGCTTGGGTTTGCCATGTGTCGAGGTTTCCCACGCCGGCTGCTGGGGCTCGTCGTTGTGCACGATGATGTCGACGTGATCGGTAGGGCGGACCGTAGCGAAGTAGAGCTGTTGGGAGGGGATGTAACGCTGGCGCCAGCGCCGTTCGACTTCAGCCCGAGATGACACCTGATGCTCTCGGAACACGGCACGATTCACGGTCTCTTCTAGTGCGGTCGACACGAAGATGCGCAGGTCCCACCGATCAATCAGTTCGGGGCGCATGAGGAAGACGCCGTCGAAGAGCAGCACGGCGCCGGCCGGGGCGGTCGTGACCGGCGGGGACAGCACAGTATCCGCGGTGTGGTCGTAGACCGCGGGTTGGAAGCGTCGATCTCCGCCCGGGCCGAGCGGATCGAGCAGAACCCGGTTCAGCGCGTCGTAGTCGTGGGCGTCGAAGTAGCAACCTTCTGCCGAGTACTCGCCGCGCGGATAACGCTGTGCCCGGGGAAAAACGAAGTCGTCGATCGTCGCGCGGATGACGTCGCGGCCCTGTGCGCGCAGGACGACCGCCAGTTCGTCGGCGAGCGTGGTCTTGCCTGCAGCGGGCGGTCCGTCGATGGCAACCCGGGTTGGATGTGCGACTGCGACGGACCCGACTGCCTCAGCCAAGCGGCCGAGCACCTCGTCGCGGGTGCCTTGGTCCATGTCCTGCCCGTCCTAGTCTCGCGAAGGTCGCCGTGTCGATTCTGCGGCTTTGCGCTCGTCGGCTGCCGCGAGTCCGGCGCGCATCGACTCCCGTGCCGCCGACTCCCACGGCCCGGAGGCGGCCAACGGGATCTCGGTCATGAATCGCCGCTCGGCTTCCGGGATCAGCGCGACCACGAGGTCAGGATTCGTGGCTGCGGTCGCGTAAAGGTTCGGGCCGTCAGCGTAGAACAGGTCGACGACGACGAGTCGCCCATCCGCGGCGCGCATGACGTTGGCCGGATTGTGGTCCAGCGGTCCGCACCACGGGAGCTCCCGCCGAGCCTGTTCGTGGACACGGCGCACGACATCAACGAGATCGGCAACTTCCGGGGCCCTCTCGGCCACCGCCCGGTGGAATGCGACGGCTTCGTCCACGGGGACGGGTTGAAGCCATTCCAGAACCTGAACATCGCCGCCGCCGGTCAGACGGCGGTGCGCGAACAGTGCTGGGACCTGGCGAGTGTGCGCGGCCTTCCGGTACAGGGCAGCGGAATATGGGCCGGTTGGGTCGAACGGGCTGATGCGCGCGGCCGCCGTGCCGTCCGGCGAGCGCAGCGCGATCGCCCAGTCGCCGGCGCCGCACGCGGTCCATCCCGCCGCGACAAACGCTCGTTCCACGTCTCGATGATTGGCCTCTCGGCCCAGCCGGCTGAGCGTCTCCCCGTGTGGCCCCATCTCGTCCGACGTCATGGCGTAGAGCGTAGGCAATCATCCGCGAGCGGCGGGCACGTAGGATTCCCGGACACCCCGCCCGTGCTATCCGCAAGTCGCACACCAGCGGTCCGCGCTCCATGGCCGGACAGCGCCGGGCGTGACCCGATGCGGAGGCGGACTGATGGGCGGCGTAGCACGAGAAGCCATCCGTCTCCTGCCACACCATGCGGTGGGCACGGCGAGGTAGTCGTTCGCGTACGGGTCACTGCGACAGGGCCCGCCGTCGCCTGTCCGGTCATGCCTGTATCCAATTGAGCCGCAACGGCGACCTGGCTACCCTGCTTGGGTTGTTGATCCACAGTTAGGAGTTGAGATGCGCCTCGCCATGGTCACGGTCCCCGCTTCGCCGCGAGAGCACACCGCGCACTGATCGTCCGCCGCCGGAAGAACTAGCCGGCGGTGCAGTGCTCCTCGCCGCGGGGCGGTCCTACGACCGTTTCCCCTTCTTGGCTCGAGGAGCTCTTTTGCGTGCCCTTGTATCCGCGCGTCTGGGCGCGGATTTCACCAAACTGTGGACCGCTTCGGCGGTGTCCAACATCGGCGACGGTGTCACCATGGCCGCCGGCCCGTTGCTGGTCGCTTCCGTCAGCGATAATCCGGCTCTTATTGCCGGAGCCGCCTTCGCCCAGCAGCTGCCCTGGCTGCTGTTCGCTCTGATCAGCGGCGCCTACGTCGACCGGCTCGACCGGCGCCAGCTGGTCGTTGCCGTCAACCTGGTACGCGCTGTCGCCCTAGCCGGGTTGGCGGCCACCATCGCGACCGAGACCGTCACCGTGCCCATCATCTACACGGTGCTCTTCCTCCTCGGTACCGGAGAATCCCTCGCGGACACCGGCATGGGCGCCTTACTCCCGTCGGTGGTCGCACCCGAGAAGCTGCCCAGCGCCAATGCCCGGCTCTACGCGAGCTTCACCATCGGCAACCAGTTCATCGCCAAACCGTTGGGCGCGTGGTTGTTCGCCATCTCCGCCGCCACACCATTCGGGCTCGACGCATTCACGTTCGCTGTGGCTGCGGCGCTGATAGCCGGCATCCGACCGGTTCCCGCGCCGGAGCAGCAACCCCAGCCGCAGGCCTCGTTGCGCGACGAGATCGCCGCCGGTGTGCGGTGGTTGTGGCGGCACCGGCTGCTGCGGACCCTCGCCGTCACCATGGGCCTGGGCAACATCGCGTTCGGCGCCGCGTTCGCGGTGTTCGTCCTCTACTGCCGGCAGCGACTGGACCTGTCCGACGTCGGCTACGGCTTCCTGCTGACCGCCTTCGCGGTCGGCGGCCTGTTCGGTACGACAGTCGCCGCCAAGCTCACGCGAGCCTTCGGGAACACGACGGTGCTACGTGCCGGCCTGGTCATCGAGGTCGTCACGCACGTGACCCTGGCGACCACGACGACCCCCTGGGTGGCCGCGCTCATCCTGGTCGTATTCAGCATCCACGCCATGGTCTGGGGCATCACCGTCGCCTCCGTCCGGCAGCGGGCGGTGCCCGAACATCTGCGCGGTCGGGTAGGCAGCGCATACGCACTGCTGGACTTCGGCGGAGCCGCGCTGGGCTCCCTCCTCGGCGGTCTGTTCGCCAGCGTCTGGGAGATCACCACCCCGTTTTGGATCGCGGCCGTGATGATGACAGCGGTCACCACCCTCGCCTGGCGCCGGTTGCGCGAAACAACCGCCGAACAACCCCACCCGGCCCCGAGCAGCGTTATCCCGGTGTTCGGGGCCGGGTGCTCAGGCAAGACATCTCCGGCACGGCATCCGGTAGCCGCGATCCGAACGCTGCGGAGCGCGCGACCATCCAGCCGCCCTCGGAGTGTCCGGCGATGGCTCCCCTCTGTGTCAAGACACCGCCGGGAGGAGGGTTCTATCCTGGGTCTCGGCGGGTCCGGGAAGTGACTTCTCCGAAGAGCCGGCTGGG
>NZ_FTNF01000039.1 GCF_900156065.1 Micromonospora avicenniae
GTGGGCAGCCGAAAAGTGAGCGACAGCCCGGGCGCCTCGACCGAAGCCTGGCCGGGCCACGATCGCAGGTCAATGAAACAAGTAGCCGATGAGCGGATGTCTGGTGCAGAATCACTGGCCGTTGTGCGGCCGCCTACGGCTTGTTGGTCATCGTCACGCCGAAGTCATTCGGAGTGTCGCCAGCAAGGATGCGTTCTGCGGCGGCTTGGAACAGTTCGGCGACCGGGCGGCTCACCAGCGTCCATCGGTAAGGCGGTTCCTGGTCTGGACTGAACCCGTAGAGCGAGGATTTCCATGCTTCGAACGGGGGGACGAACTTGCGCACCATCCATGGACCGGGGAGAAAGAATCTTCGCGCTGCTGCGGTGCGGGTGTCTTCGATGAGCAGGCCGCTGCGTACGAGGGCAGAGCCGAGGTCGGCCAGTTCTGTGGTGTCCCAGTTGTTCCATCGGCGAAGGTTGGCGTCGGTCGGATCGGGCAGCGCCAGCATTTGTAGATACAGCGACGCCGCGGCGGCGTCGAGGCAGAACTTGTCGGCGACCTGCGTTACGAGGTGGGGAGCGGTGAGCACTGCGTTCTGGGCGTAGGTGCCGGCGGGGAGTCCGCTGGATTCCAGTGCGGTGATCATGCGGCCGAACGCGGGATCGAGCATGAGGCGGATCGAGATCGGGCTGTGGTCGGGGATCACGTCGAGAGCCGGATCGTGCGGATCGGTGATGTGGGCCGGGCGGAGGTGATAACAGGTTTGGCCAGTAGGAAGGCGTATCCCGGCAACCACGGCGGGCGAGTGGTGGGTAGGCGCCTCTTTCGGGTCGAGACGCACCGTGCCGATCAAGAGTTTGGGATTGCGCAGCCTGAGCCGGATGAGCTCGTACACGCGACCGAGATTGGCTCGGATGGGGTCTCCGGCAGGCAGGTGGTACGCCAGCCACGCGAGACCGGTAGCGGCGCTTGGCAGGTGACGGTCGCTGAAGGGTTCCCCGCCGGCCGGGGCGGTGGTGCTGATCAAGCCGGCTACGGTGCTGCATTCGCCGTCGGTGTGCAACCAGTCGCCGGGCGTAGGTTCGGCGAAGGTCCTGAGAATCCCAGTCGGGAAGCCCATGACTGTGGCGAGTTCAGCGAGCAGGTCTTCGCGCACCGGTACGCGCCGCCCTTGCGTCTCGATCCAACGGGCGGAGAGCTGAGGAACATCAGGCCCCTGGTCCCACAGCGTGGCTGGATCATCGGGCATGGCCGCATCGACCAACCGGATCCGGTCCGGGTACGCGAGGGTGAGCAGTTCCATCCGGCCGATCTTGGCCTCGTTTGCTGTGATGCGGAGGATCGCCATCTGCTCGTCGGACAGGAAGCTGTGCTCGTCCCAGTTCCGCACTGGCAGACCCGCCAACAGCAACGTGCTTTCCGCCCGGGTCAGCCCGGTTCGGGCGGCAAGCTCCGCGACGGCGCGCGAGCGCCACGGTGCCGGTCCTCGCTCAGTCATCAGCTCGACCAGTCGATACACGAGGCCGCGGTGCGCCGCGAGATACGTGTGGATGGGTTCGGGGTGCGTCTCCGCCGTCTTGATCGCGTGGACAAGCGACTGAATGAGGACTGATCTGTGTGCGTGCGGTGTTGCCGGCGACGCGATCAGCATGGCGACCGTACCGATCCCCGCCGGCGGCTCACTCGAATCCCCGAAGATCCAGCCGATCGACCCCCGGCCGGCCGTGTCCGGATCAAGGAACGCCTTGAGGGCATCTTCGAGTGCGTCCGTCTTCGGAGTCCCGGCAGGCTGATCCACTCTTTGATCATCCATGCGTACCCGGCCACCCTCAATGCTGGGAGCACCCGCTGGACGCTCCGCTCATGACGTCCTGGCGCTGTGCCGTCGGTTCGAGCTACCGGTACCCGATCAGTACCGCGACTGATCTCCCGAGTGCACCGCCGTTGATGTGGCGATCAAAACCGGTCGATGCCTTGACGGGGGAGGCGGGATGTGACGTAGTGGATCGATCAGCTTGCGTCGATGTCGCCGGGTCGTAGTGGGCCGCGACGTCTAGGAGGTTCATCCGTGTCCTTGTCTCGCCGCCAGTTCCTGTCCCGCTCAGCCGGAGCCGGTCTCGTCGTGGCCGTGGCCGGTTCGGTCGACGCCCTGTTCACCGCGGCACCCGCGCTGGGGGTGTCCGGCCCGGATGTCGGGTACGGTCCGCTCGTGCCTGACCCGGCCGGCATGCTCGACCTGCCGGTGGGCTTCCGCTACACGGTGCTGTCCCGCGAAGGCACCGTCCGGCCGGACGGTGGCATCGTGCCGAGCCGGTTCGACGGGATGGGTGCCTTCGCCGACAAGGCGCGCGGCACCCGTCTGGTCCGCAACCATGAGTGCTCCCCGACCGCGACGATCCGGGTCGTGGCTCCGCCGGAACGCACGTACGACCCGGCCGGTGGGGGAGGGACCAGCACCATCGTCGTCAAGGCATCAGGGCGCGCCGTCTCCGAGCATGTCAGCCTGGGCGGTACGGCCATCAACTGTTCCGGCGGCCCAACCCCGTGGCGCACCTGGCTGGCCTGTGAGGAGACCGAAGACAAGGCGGGTAAGAACGGGTACACGAAGGACCACGGGTTCATCTTCGAGGTCGACCCGTACGATGATGCGCGCAACACCGATCCGACACCGCTGACCGCGATGGGCCGGTTCCAGCACGAGGCAGTCGCGGTCGACCCGCACACGGGCATCGTCTACGAGACCGAGGACGCGTTCGTGGCGCCGCTGGGCAGCTTCTACCGCTTCCTGCCCAACCGGCCGTTGCGCGGTCACGGGAGCCTGCGGGCAGGCGGCGTGCTGCAGGCACTGCACGTCCCGGACCTGCCGGACCTGTCCGTGGTGACCGAGGCGGGCTCGTCCTTCTCCGGCATCGAGTGGCTCGACGTGCCGGACCCGCTGGCGACGACGGAGTCGGTCCGGGCGCAGGACTACGGCAAGCCGATCACCGGCGGGTACAAGATCGAGGGCGCCTGGTGGGGCGAAAAGGATGGCTGCGCCTACTTCGTCTCGTCGTTCGCCCGGCGCGAGCTGGGCTCGGTCCGCGACCACGACGGCCAGGTCTGGCGGTACGACCCCCGAGCCAAGACGTTGCGCCTGGAAACCATCTTCACCCGCCCGACCCCGGCGCCGGAGAACCCTGAGTTCGACGCCCCGGACAACATCTGCATGTCCCCGTACGGGGGGCTGATGATGTGCGAGGACGGAGTCGGGGACCAGCACATCCTCGGTACGACCGCCGGCGGCGAGGTGTTCGTCTTCGCCCGTAACCGGGTCAACGTCGGCACCGCCGAGGACCCGGAGTACGGCGAGCTGGCCGGCGCGACGTTCTCCGCCGACGGCCGGACCATGTTCTTCAACGTCTACAACCCGGGCATCACGTACGCCGTCACCGGTCCATGGAACCGTCGGCAGGGCTGACGTCGGCCACCGTGCGGGGCTTCCCGGTCCACATGTCGATCGGGAAGCCCGCGGGCGGGCGGGGCTGATGGGGCAGATACCAGGATGAAAATGGATGGCTCCGCCGGCACGGCCCGCCCTACCCTGGGAACTTAATCCTTTTCTCCGAACTACTCAGGAGAGGACCTCACCCCGCGTGACGCCGCCCGCTCTTTAGACCTGACACCTTCCCGTGCATCGGTCGCCGACGTTGCCGTCGGCTCCTTCTCCATGCCTTCCGTCAGTTCTTCAGAGGGATCATGTCTACGCGTCCTCATATCGTGCTGTCCCGGACCCTTCGGCACCCGGGTCTTCCCCTGGTCGATCTCCGCTGCGCCGGTTGCCTTTCCGGCCTCGCCGGCAGCGGCGACGGCAAGTTCCGCGTCCATGCCAAAGGGAAACTCCTCGACATCGGGCTCCTGGTCGCCGGCGTTTCCCGCGACCGCACCAGCAAGATCAACGTTCACTGTCTCGTCCCGGTCCGGTACCTGGATCCGACCCTGTCGGCGGGCTGCTCGGGCGAATCGTTCGCTCTGGTCGCCCGCGTTCTTCTGGACCCGCTGCTCGCCCAGCACAACCGGTGCGCCCTGGAGCGGGACTCATGCTGGGAACTGGTCGCCCCGTCCCCTTCCGAAAGCACTTGGCCGGCCCAAGCCCCGGTCATCTTCGACGAGTCCGTACCTCTTCGCCCCGCACGGCTCACCGCGCACGGGGCTGGGCATCAGCCCCGAGGAGGTCGATCATTGCGTCAAGATCGGCGTCCTGTTGAACCGCAGAACCCACGAGGGATTCCCGTTCGTCCGGCTACGAGCCTCCGCCGCGGGCCTCAGCCCGGGGGAGAGGCAAGGTGGCCTCGCCCCGGACTGCATCGCGCGGCGGTCCGGACGCGGATGCTCATGGCCGGGCGCAACCGAGGGTCAGGGTCGGTTCGGTACCGGCGACGAAGGTGAACGCCCAGGTGCCTACATCCGGACGTGCGGATGTGAGTTGCGAGTGAGTCATTGCCACAGGTCCACCGTGGCTCGGTCGCGGGTCCCGGAGGTCCTCAGGGGCTGAAGATCAAGTTGGCCCGGGCCGGACCACCGCTGCCGGCTGTCAGCCGGATGACCACGCTGGTCGGGCCTCAGTTCGTCGTGCGGCATACCGCCGGACGGCCTACGGTACGTCTGGCCCGACGGGGCGCGCCCGGGCGTACTTGGTTTACCGGAATGTACTGCTGGAGGGGCCATACGGCCGACGACGTATCCGTCCGCAGCTTGTTGGGAACGCTTTGCCAAACCCGTAATCTGGGTGACAGACCTGCCGGAAGACCAACCGGGGGAGCGTGGTCGATGCGGATCGAAAGGTCGGTTTGGCAACAGCTTACGGTCAATGGCGGTATATTAACCGTTGAGGGGCAAATTCCGAGTCATCGGCGTCATCAAGTGTTGCTGGTGGTTCATTCCCCGGGAGGCGAGGATCGGCTACTCGCTCGGTGTCTAGCGTCGTCCGACGAGCACGACATAGGCTGGGCGCAGGTCGCCGCTGCCAGCGTCCATCACGAGCTGAACGCGCTCAAGACGGTGAACAGTCAGGAACTGCCTCGGGTCTACGAGCACTGGAGCGGCGCTGGTCGGCTATCCAATGCCGAGCGGGTCGTAGAAGTGTTGGCGGTGACGCGGGACTACGTCGAAGGGATGCCCGTTGACCGTCGTCTCAAGGATCTCGACGGTCCGAACCTCGATCCGGTCCGGTTGATCATTTCATGGCTTGAAGGGGTGCTGCGAGCACTGATCGCGCTTCACGCGAACAATGTGGGGCATTTCGATCTGCGGGCCGCCAATGTCATTCACCCCGACGAGCAGCGTAAGCCGGTTGTTGTCATCGACCTGAACTCCAGTCAGGTGTTGCAGGTCAACGAAGCTGCCCGGCACACCATTCTTCAGCTCGACGAGCGACTGGCGCCGGAAGCCTGGTACCGGAGCCGAGCCGATCGGGCGGGCCGGATCGACCTCGCTAAACTGCGGTCCGAGTTTCCGCTGGAGTGGTTGGACTGGTACCAGTTCGGGTTGCTGGTCCGGGAGTTGGCAGCCGCGGCAAGGAATCTTGATGCCGCGAATCGCGGCTACCTCGACGAGGTGGCCGACTATCTCACCAACTACCCGTCGTGCACGAACGTCACCGCCCCGGAGGTCCACCGCCTGCTCGAACGGGCGAAACCGGAGTTTCTCCACCCGTACGGAGTTCCGGAGCTGGTGCGGAACGCGCGCAACGTCGACGTGGAGACCTTCCCCGACGGGCAAGTGTTCACCAAGGTCGGGGTGCTGGATGACGTCGTCCGACACCCGGCCTTTACCAGGCTGTTTGAAGTCAAGCAGCTCACGCTTCTGCGCTATGTCTTCGTCGGCGCGGAGCACACCCGGGCCATGCACATGATGCATTGCGCCAGCATCACCGCCGACCTGCTCAAGCACATGTTCTCCGAGCCGCGATTCCGGCGGACGTTTGACAGCAGGGACATCAGGTTCGCGATCGTGGCGGCCTTGTTGCATGACATCAACCACTTTCCCTTCCTGCACACCTTCCAGGAATCCGCTAGTTCGATCTTCACCAACCGGGCTCTGTTCGACGAGGTGATGGGGTCGGACTTCAGCCACTTCACCGGCCAGCCGCACACGCCCCTCGGGCAATTGCTCGCCGATGCCGCGATCGATCCCGAAGCCTTGTGGAGAGTGATCTTCGGGGAGCGGTTCCAACTCCGGTCGAGCGGGCCGGTCGAACAGTTCGTCAACTCGATGATCGATTCGGGGGTCGACGTCGACAAACTGTCGTATCTGTCTCTCGATGCGTTGTGCACCGGAGTGCCCGCCGGGCAGGGTATCGATCACTCCCGGCTCATGAGGTCAGCGATCATGGTGCCCGACAGGCTGAAGATGGAGTCGTTGGCGTTCGACATGCGGGCCCTGCCTGCTGTCGAATCCGTTTTCCACTCTCGCCTGGCGAATTTCCGCGCCATCTACTGGCATCAACGGAACCGGGCGCTGATGGCGATGTTCCTCCACGTCGCCGACAACATCGACTACAGCAAGCTCGACGAGGCGATGCTGCGGCGGGAATTCCTCGTATCCTCCGAGGCGGACGTCGTCCGCAGGATGAACAACCTGTACATGGAACACACCGGACGGCGGTCGCCCATGGCCATGTTCGTTCCGCTACGCGGCGCCGGCCTGTTCGAGGAACTGTACAAGGTTCCCGTCGCGGACGACCGCGAGGAAGGCTTCGTCTTCCATCGCCTGACTGCCCTGTCCCGCGCTCGCGGGGGTGGCCGCCGAGGTGAGGTTCGACTGCGGAAGGCGCTGGCAGAGGAAATCGGATCGCGCTTCCCGGCACTCGGCGAGGTCGACGACGCCGAGATCCTCATCGACATCCCCGCCCGCCCCATCGACGGTCAACCCGCAGCCTTCCTGCGCGAGGACCGGGGAGAGCCGGAACAGATCGACAAGATCTCGAGCACGGCCGAGGCGGCGGTCACCGACTTCCAGAAACTGGCGAAGAGTATCCGGGTGTTCGTGTCTCCGAGAGTCGCCGCCACGATCGGCCTCCGAGACGACCCCGACACCCGCTGGATGGGGAGCTTGCTGTACGAAATTCTCTCCGACCTGCCACCTGACTCGGCCGGCAGGTTGTCGTAGCAACCCTGCATCGAGGATGGGATGCGCGATGCTGATACCGAGCGGAGCGGACTTGGTGTTGTGGGCGGTGCTCGGCGCGCTTCCGGCCGGGCGCACGTCCTGGTCAGTCGTGGACAGCCACATGCCGAAGTGGCTCGACACCTCCTTTCTCGCTGCGGTCGCCGCCGGCCTGCTGACCCAACTGGCCTTCTCCCTGGTGGCGTCGAGCGAGAGCCGGCGATTGAACGCCAAGACGGCCGCCAGGTTGGCGGAAATCAAGGGAAACCTCATCGAGATGGCTACCACGCAACTCACGGTGCGGCAGGCATTGACGGAACTGACGGCTCGAGTTCTCAGCGACTCGTCCCCCGGCGCCGGGTCGGAGTCGCCGAGACCGGCCTCGCCCGCCGGTTCCAGACCTGTCCCGGACAGCGAGCGCCCCGAGCACGAGTTCGGTGGCGACCTCCGCCAGGTGCTCGACAAGCTGGTCGATGAGGCGGGGGGAGCGCTGGTGCTGCGGGTGGCATACGAACGCCTGGGTGCAGCAGTGTCGTTGCAGAACTTGCTCTACGCCGTCTACTGGCTACGTGACGTCGGCCGGATCACATGGGAAGACCCGGTGATCGGATGGGAGACCGAGCTGCGTCGAGCGGCGTCTGATCCGTCCGCGGGTTCGCCGCCGCGGCAACGTCACAGCGCCGAAAACGGGCCAGCGCCGATCGCAGCCGGCTCGGGACATCGGAGCGAGCGTTAGAGAGGCGGCAGCCTTCCCAGGACTGAATTCACGAGGACGGCGTTTCATCTACGCCGATAGGTGACGGCGATTGCCGGCCGAGCGCAGCCAACCATGGGCAAGGGCGATCACTGGACAGAGACGCCAACGGCAAGATCCCCACCGACGTTTCCGCTGGTGGGGATCTCTGCAACCTGGCGAAAAGCTATCCGGCCAAGGGCGGAGCCGAACCGCTGACCTTCCGATTCTCGAGTCAGACGATCGACGCCCTTACCTGCCGGGAACGAGTTGCCGGATGGCGGCGCGACCAAGGAGGTTAGACAAGCGGTCGGGCGCGGGTGGCGGTGACCGTCGCGACGCTGTCGGTGGACAGCCCGGAGGTCAGGTACGCCCGGTAGGTGCCGTCGGTGAAGACCGCCCACAGGTCGGGGGTGCCGTCGGTGTTGATGTCGGCGGCCTCCAGGGTGCCGATGGTGACGCCGGTGTTCCAGTTCGCCGCCACCTGGTACTGGGTGTGGGCAAGAGTGCCGGTGCCGTCCCCGATGTCGAGCATGGTGATCCCGGTCCACAGGTACAGGTCACCGGTGCCGGCGTTACGCAGGAACAGCGCGACGCCGTTGGCGGTCTCGGTGCTGGCGAGGCTCCAGTTCTGCCAGTCGGTACCGCCGGTCGGCGTGGGATTGGTCAACGTGGTGACGCCGAAGTAGAGGGCCGGTGCTCCAACGTTGGGGTGGTAGCCGAGCCGGTATCCGTTGGCGGCGTCGCCGGAGACGCCGAACAGGTCGGGGATGCCGGCGCCGGAGATGTCGACGCCGTCGGCCTCGAACGCGCTCGCCAGCTGAAGAGGGACGTTGCCGTTGGTGTCGACCAGGTAGTCATACCCGATCGGGCTCGTGTTCGCGTCGCGCCACGCGTCGAGCATCGTGCCGTCCCCTGCCCCGCGCACGATGCCGCTGTCGCCAACGGTCGGCACGTACCAGAGGAGGTCCTGACGGTCGGTGCCGTAGAAGCGGCCGGTCACGACCTGGGTGCCATCGAAGGCCGTCGCGTCGTCCCTAAGGGCGCTGGAGCCGCGCAGGCCGACGTTGGTGGCCGGGGTCTGCACCTGGCCGGTACCGACGCCGGTCTTGTGGGACTTGACACCGAGTGCGGACCAGACGCCGGAGTCGAGGCCGGTGCCCGGACCGCCGACAGCGACCAGGTCGGGGACACCGTCACCGTTGAGGTCCTTGTCGACCGGGCCAGTGGTGACGGTGGGCGTGGACGTCGGCTTCGCTGCGGCCTGGGCCGGCAGGGCCGGGGCGATCGCTGTCACCGCGAGCGCCATGGGCGCGGTCCAGGCGAGCAGGCGACGAGAACGGAACGAATTCATCAAGGCTTCCCCCATGCTGAGAGCAGTTGCCGCTCGGACGCTACTGGATCATGGCAACTGCCAACGCCCCCGCTCGGCCAGGCCTCAGATATCCACTACGGACTGCTCCACTGCAGTCCGTGCCGGGCGATCGTTTTTCACGCAAGCAGGCTCCCGCCGTGGAACTTTGTACAGGCTGGCGGAGGTAGGTACGAGAGGGGACCAGAGCAGAGGAGAACGGCATCTGATCGAGCTGCGAGAGCCGCCAGGCCGCGGCCATGGCCGTCCAACGCCGGCGAGGACCGCAGGGACCGCTTCGCCCCGGAGCTCTGGATCAGAAGGCCATCCCGACGAGGCTCTACCGCGCAATCAGCGGGATGGTCCGGATGAGCCAGGTAGTTTCGCTGCGAGATCGCCGACGCCGACAGGAGCAGCGAGATGACCGATGTGACCATCAACAACCGGCGGACCGACAGCTCGGCCAACGAGGACCTGACCAAGCTCGCCCGCCACGGCGCCGACACCTTCGGCTACAAGGCCCAGCTGCGTGTCGATCGCCAGCTTGCCCAACTGCTGCGTTTGCGGGTGTCTCAGATCAACAACTGCACGTACTGCCTCAACCTCCACTACGAGGCAGCTCGCGACGCGGGCATCCCGCGACCGGTGATCGACACTCTGACGGCCTGGTGGGAGACCGACTTCCACGACGACGCGACCCGCGCTGCCCTCGCCTACACCGAGGCGCTCACTCGCGTCGCGGATGCGACAGTCGCCGCCGATTTCGGTGCCCGGCACGACGCGCTCGCGGAGCACTTCTCCCAAGAGGAGATCCTCGAAATCATCGGGATCGTCATCAACATGAACGTCTGGACCCGACTCAAGATGGCCGAGGGCGCCGTCCCCGGTTTCGCCGAGCAAGCGAGGTCGTGAACCGGCTCACCTGTCAGGCCGGGTGCACCTAATGACCAGCTCGCCAGGCCGCCAGGTGCTCTGCCCAGAGAGGCTGAGGTGCGGCTGGCGGGTGGGCCGCCGAGCGCAATGTGATTGCGGTGATTGTTGTAGTGGTGTAGCCATGCGGGCAAGGCAGCCCGTCGGGCTGAGAGCGGCCTGAAGAGGCGGTGTCAGGGGTCAGACTCCGCGGGCGCTTCGGCCGTCCACGCCCGAGCGCCACTTCTTCGGCACCGAGCTGCGTCGGCTGCTGGAGCGTGCCGACCTCTCGCAGGCGCGGCTGGGCACCACGACTTGTTTCGGTGCCGACCCGGTGCATCGCGTCGAGATAGCGGACCGGTTCCCTCAAGGGAGTTCGCTGAGGCATCCGACAAGACGTTGGCGGCGCCGACGCCGAGGGGTTTCCCGTTTGTGGATTTTGTTTGACGGCAACGTCGAGGCCGTGCGAGTGCTTGCTGTCCGACGGTTCGGGCCCGCCAGGCCACTGCGATGGGTGCGGTGGCGCCGGTAGACCGTCACCTGTCAATGCCACATTCACTGGCCAGGTGGGCGGTGGCGCGGGCGCCGAGCTGGCCCACTTCTTGCTGTTTCTCGGGTACCGATCCGGATCGGCAGGAGGATCAGCCATGACGGCATCACCCGTGGCGGTGCTCGACCACCGTCAGCCCGGCCGCCAGCGCGGCATCGGGGCGGGGCGCATCGCGCCCGGGCAACTCGTGGTCGACCACCTCCCGCAACTCGCCGCCCACGTGGGCTCGCCACCTGACCTGGTGCTGCGCTGGGGCGCGATGCCCGCCCGGTCCGCCGTGCACGTCGTCGTACACCTGCACGGCTTCTCCGCCCGGGGCCGCGCGATGAACCTGGTCCGCGACATGGTCCCTATCAGCGGCTTGGATCTGGCCGATCCCGCGCATCCCGCGACGGCCGGCCAGCGGACGCCGACCCTGCTTGTACTACCGCGTGGGCACTTCTTCGGCGGGAAGACCGGCCGCGGCTACAGCTTCCCCGCACTGCGTCGCCGGGGTGCGATGAACGCCCTGGTCGACGACGCGCTGCGCCGCTTCAACGCGGCCACCGGCGCCCGGGCGACCCTCGGCAGGCTGATCCTCACCGCCCATTCCGGCGGCGGCGCAGCGCTGATGCGGATCCTGAAGACGCTCGACCCCGACGAGGTGCACGTGTTCGACGCCCTGTACTCCGACCCCGGGCCGCTCATCGAATGGGCGCGGCGGCGGATCGCGACGGGCTCCGGAGCGATGCGAGTGCTGTTCCGGGGCAACGAAGGCACGGCCACCCACAGCCTCCGAGTGGCCAGGGCCATCTCCCACTCACCACGGTTCCGCGTGCAACAGACGACGGTTGCCCACGGAGCGATTCCTCGCGCATACGGGTGGCGGTTGCTGGCGGATCCAGGCGCCGACGTGCCGGACGTGGTGCCGCCGCGGCGTGCCGAGGACCACGAACTTCCGACGCCGCCGTCGACGCTGTGCCACGCAATCGCCGCGGTCGCGCGGGCACAGTTCCGCCGCTGGCGTCCTGGTGGGGGACCGCCGCTCACCGAGACAGCGGCCGCGGCGAGCCCGATCCTGCGCGAGTATTACCGCATCGGCGTTTGCGCCACCGCCACCGACGCGCAGATGAGGAGCGCCACGTATCAGGCGGGCCATCCGTGGAGCGCGGTGTTCATCTCGTACGTGATGCGCATCGCGGGCGCCGGACCCGCCTTCAAATACTCGCGGGCCCACCAGACCTACATCCGGGCAGCGCGGCGGAACCGGCTCGGCGGCGTCACCAGCAATCCGTTCTGGGCGTACCGCGCGGACGAGATCGTGCCGCGGGTCGGCGACCTGGTGTGCGCGTCGCGGTCCGGCAGCGGCGCGACGTACGACAACATCGGCGACGGGCGATACCGGCCGACGCACTGCGATGTGGTCAGCGAGATCGGTTCCGGCGGGATCTGGGTGATCGGCGGCAACGTCGATCAGACGGTCGGCCGGAAGTGGTTGACCACTCTGCCGGACGGGCGGCTGAGCTTGGCCGGCAAGCAGAGCCGGTTCTTCGCTGTGATCAGTTGCGGCGGCCGGCGACCAGTGCTCACGCCGACCCGTGGTGCGCCGTCTCCTCCACCCGCCGCACCGGCTCCCAACGGGCTCGAGGGCCGCGCGGTGAGGGTCATGGAGCTGCTCGTCCGTCGGTACGGCTATCCGGTGAACGGCGCGGCGGGCCTGGTCGGCAACCTCATCGCAGAGTCGGGCGTGATTCCAGAGCGGATCGAGGGCAGTGCCGAGGGAACACCGATGCGTGCGGCCGACTTCAGCGGACGGGTGCGGACCTTCACGCCCGACGAGGTCCGCGACCGGGACTACACCCGGCGGCTGGGACCGAAGCTGCCCGGCGTCGGGATCGCCCAGTGGACCAGCCGCAACCGGCGGGCCGGTCTGTTCAACCACAGCTTCCAGGGCCGGCGACCGGGCTCGGCGATCCTGTCCGACCTCGACGCCCAGGTCGACTACCTGGTCACCGAACTGCGCCGCGATTACGGCCAGGTGGACGCCACGCTGCGGTCGCCCGGGATCACCGTGGACCGAGCCTCGGACGTGGTCCTGCTGCGGTTCGAGAGGCCGGCGGTCGTGGTCAACGGACAGCCGAGCGATCCGGCGGTGCAGCAGGCGTTGGCTCGCCGCCGGACACACGGCGCACGCGCACTGGCCGCCTATCGCCGCGCGCATCCGTAGTCGGTGGTTCGCCGCGGCCGGGCAGAACGCAGCTCGCGGCCCGTGTCGAATCGGATTACCGACGCATGGGATTCGCACCGCCTCACCTGCTCTTATGATGTATCCGGATTCGACGGAGGGTCCCGCCGTGAACAGCTATTTCTTCGAAATCATCGAACGCGCTTCCGATCGCTACTCCTGGATCTTGGTGCTGCACCGCGAAGGTCGACGGCAGGTCATCGCGCGGGCTTACCGCGACTACCGTTCGCCCCGGAAGGCGGCAAGGGCCGCCGAGGCGCTGCAGAAGGCCGTCGGCGGCGCGGAGATCGTTTACGCCTACCCGCCGACGCCCGATTACAGCTTCCAGATCCTTCGGGACGTGCTTCCGCTGCCGGTCGGCTCCGCCAAGTCCGCCGAGGGCCACCTTTCGCAGTCGCCACAGAGCTCAATCACTCAGAGCCCAGCCATATCGCAGCGCTCGGCCACCTCGCGCGCCGCCCGGATGGACGACGGTGCGCCCACACGCTTCGGCGTGGGCGAAGGTAAGCATGCCCCCGCCCCAGCTGGTGCGCCGGCACGCCCTGAAGCGGGCGAGCGTGAGGCCGCCGCCTCCGTCGGTGCGCCCGCACGCCCTGAAGCAGGCGAGGGTGAGACTGCCCCCACTCGCATCGACGACGCCGCTCCCGCGGCGGGAGCCGTGCTCGCCAAGGAGCCGGCGAAGGACAAGGCGGCGCGTCCCCGCAAGCAGCAGACATCGCCCGCCCCGCGCGGCCGGGGCGCCGCCAGGGCCACCACGCAGAGTTGAGCCTCGGGCATGGCCCCGGAGACGTCCCGCTCGCGGCCGGCCGCGCCCGTCGAGGCACGGCTGGACGCCGCGAGTCTGCCAGCAGCCCGGACCGCTGCGCTGCAGGAGGCCCTCGCTGCGGCTGGCGTCCGGCTGCGCCCGCACGCCCGCAACGGCATTGTGGTCCTGGACCCGCGCCGTCCCGATGCAGCGGACCGGGTCAGGGCCCTCGCCGGTCCCGGCCGGCTGCTCGTCCTGTCCCCGACGGAAGCGCCTGTCGGTGACGCCGGTTGGGCACTCCTGCGGGCCGGTGCCTCCGATGTGCTCGCCTGGACCGGCGACGAGGTGGCCCCCGCGGTGGCGGGGCGACTGCGCCGTTGGCAGGTCGTCGACGAGCTGCTGGACTGCCCGTACGTGCGGGAGTTCCTGGTCGGCGACAGTGCGGTATGGCGCTCCGTGCTCCGCGAAGCCGTCGAGGCCGCGCGGTTCACCACGGCGCCCGTGCTCATCACCGGCGAAAGTGGCACCGGCAAGGAACGCATGGCTCAGCTGATTCACGACCTCGATCCCCGTGCCGTTAAGAAGAAGCTGGTCATCCTCGACTGCAGCACGGTCGTGCCGTCGCTGTCCGGGAGCGAGTTCTTCGGGCACGACAAGGGCGCGTTCACCGGCGCCTCCGTGGCCCGGGCCGGCGCCTTCGAGTTGGCCGACGGAGGCACCCTGTTCCTCGACGAGGTCGGCGAGCTGCCGGCCACCCTGCAGGCGGAGTTGCTGCGGGTCATCCAAGAGGGCACGTACAAGCGGGTGGGCAGCAACATCTGGCGCAAGAGCGCGTTCCGGTTGATCTGCGCCACCAACCGTGACCTGACCGTCGGGCAGGCGACCGGCGCCTTCCGCGGCGACTTCTTCCACCGCATCTCCGGCTACACGCTGCACCTGCCCGCCCTGCGTGAACGCGTCGGCGACATCATCCCGTTGGTGGAGCACTTCTTCCGGCAGGCCATGCCCGGTCACGAACCGCCCCCGCTCTCCGGCGCGGTGCGGGAGCTCCTCGTCCGCCGATCGTACCCGGGCAACGTCCGGGACCTTCGCGGCCTGGCCCTGCGGATCATTCACCGACACCTCGGCGACGGTGAGATCAGCATCGGCGATGTCCCGGACCGGGAGCGCCCGCAGGCCGGCCCCGCCGCCACCACCGACTGGGAACTCGAAGAATGGGTCCGGGGCCGTCTCGCGCGGGGTGACACCCCCGAGGAGATCACCGCCGGCGTCCAGGAGAAGGTGGTGCGGCTGGCCATGCTCAACCAGGGTGGGAACCTGCGGCTAGCGGCTCGCTCGCTGGGTGTGCCCGGCTCGACCCCGTTGCCGGCCGGCGAAACCGCAGGCGCGCCGCCCGGGTGAGCCGAAGGAAGTTGCCGCCGAGGACCAGCGCCTCGGCGGCCGGCGGCAGGCCCAGCAGGCGTACCTTCGCCAGCTCGGCGCCCGGGTGCAGCCAGGGACCATCCGAGCCGAACAGCACCTTGTGCGGCCCGGCGACACGCACCGCGCGCAGCAGCAGGTCGAATCGGCGCACGCCGGACGTGTCGGTGTAGACGTTGGGACGTTCGGCGAGCACGGTGCAGAACGCGGCTTGCGCGCCCCAGTCGTCGGCGAAGCTGCCCAGGTGCGGGATGACGAAGTCGACGTCCGGGTACGCGGCGGCGAACAATGCGACCTGGGTGGTCTCGCCGGCCACGTCGTACAGGACGGGCAGCCGCAGTCGGCGCGCCGCCTCACAGATCTCGCGGCTGAGCCGCGCGTCGTGCCGATGCACCTTGACGCCGCAGAAGCCGAGCCCGTCCACCGCCCGCCGGACCAGCGGCAGCACCCGACCGCGGTCCCGCTCGGCGTGGACGAACGCGAAGCCGGTGAAGCGGTCGGGCCGGGCGGCGACGATGCGGCCCACCTCCTCATTCGCGAGGGCGTAGTCGGTGTGGAAGGCGGCGAACAGGTTCGACCGCCCGATGCCGGCCTCGTCGCAGCGCCTCAGGTACCTACCCAAGGGGGCGTCGGTGTCCCAGGGCCCGGTGAACCCGTCACCGGGCCCCGCATGGCAGTGTGCGTCGATGATCGGCGGGGGGCGCATCGGTCAGCCGCGGTACGTGCGGTACGGCCGCCGCGGGGCATACCCGTTCGACGACGTCTCCGGACGCCTGTTCATGCCGCGACCGGTTACGGCGCGGTACGCGTGGCAGTACTGCTGAACCTCGCGCCGGAAGTACCGTGCCCAGTTCGCTGCCTGATCGGGGTCGCTGACCGAGGTCCACGCGCCGAACCGGATGCTCAGCAGCAGCTGCTCGCCGTACGCCGCGAGGTCCCGGAAGTGCAGCACGGAGATGTCCGACCAGCCCTGTAGCCGGTTCATTCCCTCCACCGTATCGATCCAGGCCTCTGGGGAGTCGACCATGACCCGCGACGGCAGGAAGTCGCGCATCTCGGGCCGGCTCAGGATCCACTGGCTCATCAGCATCTCGTGCCGGGCTGTCCAGGGCAGGTCGCCGTACTGGTTGTGGGCGCCCTGGGTGAGCAGGAGATGGGTCTCCTTCAGCCCGTTCAGCACGTCGAAGCCGTTGGCGATGACCACCGTGTTGTCGTCCCGGTCGTAGAACTCCATGCACTCGGCCAGCAGGCTGTGGAATGCCCCCATGAAACGCGCCCGGGCGTCCGCCACCCGCCGGCCTGGGCCGTCGAGCGACAGGCCGTAGAGGTGCTGGTACTCGTTGTCGCGACGGACTTCGGTCAGCCGGTGCTGTTCGTCCTGCGCCCAGCCCCAGAGGATGTTGTTCAGCGGACGCAGCGGGTCGACGTCCAATCCGGCCAGCGGATCCCGTCCCGGATAAACGGGCGCCCGGTTCTGGAACCGCCAGTTGATCGCGTTGATGGTCTGCACCAGGCCGCTGCGCTCCAGCCAGTACGAGTGGATCAGCTCCAGGAAGCAGGGGTTGGTGAGCTTCTCGGCCAGGATCCCGTAACAGACCGCGGCGTCGTCGTCGTCCGTGCCGCGGCCGACCACCGGGATGTCACCGAGCTTGCGGCGGACCAGCCCGAGGTATGGCAGCACGTCCAACTCCCCGCCGCGCCCGTCCGGGGTCTCCACCAGGTACCGCCGATACTGCGCCTCTAGGTCGCCCCGGCGTACGTCCCGGTGCAGCCGGGCGCTCTCCTCGTCGAGGTCGACACGGCGGAAGTCGCCGTGATCGGTCCGGCAGTTGATCATGAGGAAGACCTCGGTCGCGGCCTTCAGCAGCCGGTACCGGTCGACGTTCGGGAACGGCAACGCGGTGCGGCGGTCGGTCCGGCGCAGCTCCTCGCGGGTGTCCCGGGAGCCCTTCCGCCCGCGTCCGAGCCCGTTCCGGCCGTCGCACCAAACCCGGTCCATGAACCGGATGTAGTTGTCGAAGCCCAGCGCGTTGGTGCTGGTGCGGATCGCCACCCAGAGCGCCTGGTCCGCGGTCGGGGCGACGGCGGCACGCCGCAGGCTGACCGACACGTCGTCGCCGGACGCGAAGGGCGCCTGCACGACCCGGACCGGATCCGCCGTATCGGTGTAGGTGGTCGTTCGCTCGGAGGCCCCGACCCGGGTCAGCGTGACGGACACCGTCCAGGAGCCGACGGCGAGCTGACTGGTGTCGAGGGTCGCTCGGATCTGGAAGTCGGCGACGTCCGGATCGTCCGTCTCGAAGGTCACCCGGTTGCCGGTCACCGTCGTCGCGCCGAGCAGCGCGATCGCGGTCTCCCCTGGGGACAGGACCACGGGTCCCTCGATCCTCCACGTGACGTCGAAGGTGCCCCGGAGGGTTGTGGTGGCGACGAGCAGCACGATGCCACCAGTCGTGATCTGTGTCGGCTGCGCGGTGAGCTCGAGCTCCCTGGTTTCGGCCTCTCGGCTGCCCATTCGGACCACTTCAGTCATGGTGTTTCCTCCGATCAATGGCAAGGGACAGGTGGTCGGTGACGGGCGGCGGATCCGCCCAGATGGCGGGCTGCCCGACGACCATCGGGACATCGGCGCGGCGGGCAGCGTTTCGGGCGGTGGCGAGTGTGCTGGTGACCGCCCACCCCGTGATCAGCCGGCGCAGGATCCACGCCTCGCGTTCCGGGGTGAGCAGCCCGTTGGCGCGGGCCTGGCCGATCACCGCGAACGCAAGCGTGGGCGGGGCGCTGGCCATCCGGCCCGGGTCGGACTGCCAGGCCCGGAAATGCCGCAGCAGGGCGTCCGGGCGCACCTCCGGGTTGCGCAGCACCGCACCCAGCTGGCGGCCGTCCAGCGTCGGTGGCTGGTGGCTCACCAGCATCGTGACCAGCGCGGGCATGGTGGCCTCCAGATCGGCGATCGCCGCCGTCAGCGGCAGCGGGACGCCCTCGATCGGGTACATCGCCCGCCAGACCGCGGCCAGCCGGCGCCATTGCGGGTCCGGATAGAGCCGATCGCCGATCGCGCAGCTGAGCAGGACACGGACCCAGGGAGTGGGGTGCGGGTCGTCGTCGGACGGGCGGAACACGAAGGGCGGCGGCAGGCTCACGAGGGCGATCAGCCCGAGCGTGGAACCGATTCCGATCCGTCCGATGGACCAGTAGTCCGCCACGATCTCGGAGATCCAACGGTCCCACCGGTCCCACGCGGCCGGTCGGCCGCGGCCCCGCCGGGTCCGGCGCAGGTCCGCCCGCAACGAGCCGACCAGCCCGAGCAGTGCCGCACCCTGGTGGCCGACCTCGTGCACCAGCGACGACGCGATGCCGTACCCGACGATTCGCTCCCGCGGAATCCGGATGATGGCGACCGGGTTCTCGCCGCCACCGGGCATCCGGGTCCGGACCCGGCGGATCGCCCCACCGAGACCGCGATGCAGAGCACAGACCACCGGCGGCCCGTCAACCAGCCCCCCGGGCACGCGCAGGGCCTCGGCGGCCGCCACATCCAGACCGGACAGCAGAACCCCGTTGTCGCTCTCGCTGCGCTGGGTGATCACTTCGGAAAAAAGGTCGAACTGCGACAGCGAGTTCTGAAAGGCGATCCGCAGAGTCCAGAACCTGCGCTGCTGCTCGGCGGCCGGTGCGTTCGCCCCTGGGCCGTGCAGCCATCGGAGGTACGCCCAGGCACGCAGCCCGACCTCGCGGCGTCCGGCCAGCAGGTACTCCTCGATGCCGGACAGCGCCGCCGGGGACAGCGTTGCCGCCGCGACGGCGGTTTCCTGGAGCACGAACGGCTTGACCAAGGCGAGCCGGGCCAGCAGCGCGCGCGTCTCCTGCTCCAGGAGACTGGTCGCGGACGGATGCGCGGTCATCGCTCAGGCGCCCAGTACGACGATCTTGCCGCGACGGCGTACCCAGCGGCCGGTCTGGCGGTCGCCGTCGGATCCGTTCATGCCGGGCGCATCCTCAGCCTCCTGGGCGTAGACGCCGGGCAGGTACTCGCCTTGGTTCCATTCGCCCTGGCCCCACTCGCCGTGGCCCCACTCGCCCTGCGCCCACTCGCCTGGGCCCCATTCGCCCTGGCCCCATTCGCCCTGGCCGGGTTGGCCGGGCGGCGGACCGTCCGGCGGCGCGGCCGGGCCCGGCGGCGGCTCGGACGGGACCACCGGGGGCGCCGGCGCGCCGATCGGCACCGCGACCCATCGGTATCCGGGCTGCGGCGGGCCGGGTGGCTCCGGCGACGGTCCGGGGAAGGCGGCCGGCGGCGGCCCCATCGGCTCCAGCGGACCCTCGACATATCCGGAGGGTGGCGGGTAGCCGTACGGGTACCGGTAACCCCCGTAGCGCGGACCGCGGTAGCCGCCCCAGTGGCGCGGGCTGCGGTATCCGCCGTATGACCGGCGGTACGGCCGGCCGTACCGAAAACCGCCGCGCGCTACGCCGTAGCGTCGAACCCCAAGCGCCCTCCGCACCAGCGGCGAGACCGCCCGCAACGCGCGGCCGAACAACGGCCGGGCCAGCCGGCTCGCGGCCCGGATGATGCCCAGCTCGCCGACCACCTCCGGAGGGGCCCCCGGCGGAGCCGAGGCCACGTTCTGGGCAGCGGCCGCGGTCAGCCGTACGGCCTGCCGGGCCGCCTCGAACACCTCCTGCTCCTGGCTCAGCCCCGAAACCTCCGTCTCGAAGACCTCGCCCGGCGACAGGCCCGTGCCGGGCACGACGGTCCGTGCGACCGGCGTCATGGCCTCGACCAGGGCGCGGCCCTGCGGCGAGCTCGCCGCGTTCCCCACGCCCTGCAGCGCCGAGCCGACCACGTTGACGATCTTGCCGAGCACCCGCTTGAGCTCGTCCTCATCGGACACCTCGAGCAGCCGGCCGGCCAGTTCGGCCTCCTGGGCCGGGCTCAGCGGCACCTCTTCCTCGTACTCCGACTCGCCGAGGAACCGCGTCAGGAGGTTGCCGATGAACCGTTCCTCGTCCTCGCCCTCCTCGCCCTCCTCGTACTCGGCCTCCTTGCCGCCGCCCAGGCTGCCGAGAATCGCGGGCAGCAGCTTGAGGCCGGCCGCGACGATCGGCAGGAACTGCTCCTCGCCGGCGTCCTCGTCCTCGTCCTCGAACTCGGCGCCGCCCTGGGCGAACTCGTCGTCGGGGGCCCAGCGCCGACGGCGGTGCCACCGACGGCGGCCCATCTCGTCCTCGCCCTGGTTCCACTCGCCCTGGCCGGTCTGGCCGACCACCGTGGTGTCGAACATGGGTGTCTCCCGTCGCCAAAGATGCGGGGTCGCTACGCCCCCGGATGACTGCAAGAAAGGGGCCAGGCCCCGGAAATCAGCGCAGTGCGGCCGACGTGAAGCCGAGCCGGGCACGATGCTTGGCCACGGTGCGCCGGGCCATCGGGTAGCCCGCTTCGCGCAGCAGATCGGCCAGTTGTTGATCGGACAGCCGGCCGCGATCGGACACCAGCAGCCGGCGCAGCGCCTCGTCGGCGCCGCCACTCGCCCCGAAGAACGTCGCCAGGGAGGTGATCGTGCGGTCAGGCAGCAGCACGTACTTCTCCGCAACCGCACGGCTCACCGTGGACTCGTGCAGGTCGAGCGCCGCGGCGACCTCCGCCCGGGTAAGCGGTCGCAGCCGCGCCGGACCGCCGGTGAGGAAGGCACGCTGGTGCCCGGCCACGTACTCGGTGACCCGGCGCAGCGTCTCCCAGCGGTCACGCAGTTGGGCGACGAACATCCGGGCCGCGCCGACGCCGGGCCCACCGGGTCGTACACGCAACCGGATGGTCGCCGCCTCCACCAGCTCCACCCGGAACCCGGCCGAGGCCGCGGGGTCCGCTCCGATCACCGCGTCGGGCACGACGTACGCCGGTGCTGTGGTGCCCCTGCCGTCGAAGGCGGGATACGGCCGTAGCCGCCGCCGAATCACGTCCAGCGCCCGTTGCACCTCGTCGCGGGTGGTGCCGAGACCGTCGGCGATCGCGGCGAAGTGCCCGCGGGCCAGCGCCGGCAGGTGCCCGGCGATGACCGCTTGGACCAGCCGGTCGTCCGGCAGGCCGAGAGCGTCGAGTTGCAGCAGCAGGCATTCCGCGATGCTCGTGGCCCCGACGCCCGGCGGTCCGCAACGGCGGATCACCCCGACCAGCGCGGCCACGTGCTGTTCGGTCGTGCCCAGCTCGGCGGCGAGTTCGGCGCATGTGCGGTCGAACAGACCGTGTTGGTCGAGGCTGTCGATCAGGTAGTCGACCGCGGCGGCGTCAGCCGTGCGCGTCTCGGCGTGCACCGCCTTCCGCAACGCCTGACAGTCCGACTCGGAGTCTGGCGCCTCGACCGCGGGCAGGTGCTGGCCCGGGCCGGCGCCGCGGGACGGCACCGCACACACCGGGCAACGCGTCCGCAACGAACCCCGGCAGACCGGGCACTCCGCCGGCTCCAGGCGTTCCAGGGCACTGTTGGCGTTGAGTTCGTCGTCGACCAGGCTCTGCAGCGCGGCGTACGGCAACATGAGCATCTCGCCGAAGGCGATCAGCGCCGGTGACACCTCGAGACCGAGCCGGGGTGCCATGGTGAACTCGAACGTGGGGGACAACCTGGACCTCCCCGGGCAGAACCGCGACGCCGTGCGACGTACCTCGCGATCTGTCTCTTCAGCAGGATCCGGGCCAGGTCGTCCAGGCAGAGGGCTCGAGTCCGTGATCCGACAGCGCACAAAGCGTCGCGGCCGTGACCAGGCTCGACACCGGCCCGCCAGCGTGGGCCGTGGTGGTGCCTACCCTGGCACTAACGGTCGTCCGGCGGGTCCTCGCCGTCTTGGCCTTCGCCTACGCGATCAGGTGGTCGCGCCGGAAACGAGCGGCGGCGTAGGTGTACCAGTCATTCCAGTCCCTGGAGCGCCACTGCGAGGCCGGGCCGCGATGGGACTGGTCTCCCATTCGGCTACCGAGGTCGCGCCAGAAGATCGCGCGCTGGTTCTTGGTCAATACGCGGCCGTGCAGGTAGCCGGCGACCAAGCCGGCGTGGTGATTGGCCTTCGCGACTTTGGCTCCGGCCGGGAAGAAGCTGTTCCGGAAGACCGGACTGCCGTAGTACTCCCGAACCAGGCGCGCCGACCGACCGTCCGCGCCCATCACGGCGCCTCGGGAGTATCCCGATGCCGACGACTCTTTCGCGATCTTCTCGGCCGCCGCCTGGTAGGGCGCGCCGAGCGCGAGGAAGTTGTTGACCAGGGCGAGGGCCGGGCCGGCAATGGCTAGGTGTGCTGTCCAGGGAGGTTGGTCGAGGTTGTGTGACGACCTGATTTAGATCCTGGACTGGTGAAGGCCTCCGGTTGTGGAGTGGAGCTGT
>NZ_FTNF01000040.1 GCF_900156065.1 Micromonospora avicenniae
CGAACCCGGAAGCTAAGCCCTCCAGCGCCGATGGTACTGCACTCGGGAGGGTGTGGGAGAGTAGGACACCGCCGGACATTCTTTCCGTTCAGGGCTACCCCGTTTCAGGGGTGGCCCTGAACGTGTTTCCGGGGCGGATCAAGGAAGGGGTGGACGCTGTCCGCCGATCCCGCAAATCCCCGCCGGCCCTCTCGGTAACGTCGTGTACGGACCTCGTCTCGACGACGACCGCAGAGGAGTAGCCATGAGAATCGGCGTCATCGGCTCCGGACACGTCGGTGGCAACCTGACGCGCAGACTGAGCGCGGTAGGACACGAAGTCACCGTGGCGAACTCCCGCGGCCCGCAGACACTGCGAGCGCTGGGCGGCGAGACGGGCGCGGAGACCGGCACGGTCGAGGACGCGATCCAACGCTCGGATCTGGTCGTGGTGGCCGTGCCACTGATGGCGGTGCCGGACCTACCGAGCGAGCTCGTCGCCGGGAAGATCGTGGTCGACGCCGACAACTACTACCCGGACCGCGACGGCGACATCCCGGAACTGATGGACGGCAAGGCGTCCAGCCGGTGGACGGCCGAACACTTTCCCGGTGCCCGCGTGGTCAAGGCGTTCAACACCATCGCCGCCCAGCATCTGCTGGAGAGTGGCAGCCCACCCGGCGCCGCCGGGCGGATCGCCCTGCCGGTGGCCGGCGACGACCCCGACGCGAAGCGGGTGGTCATGGACCTGGTCGACGAGATCGGCTTCGACCCGGTCGACGGCGGCGGCCTCGACGACAGCTGGCGGCAGGAGCCTGGTACCCCGATCTACCTGGCCGACCGGGACGCGGACGGCGTACGGAAGGGCCTGGTCGAGGCGCGGCGCTGACTCGCGTACCGCGGGGAGCGCGGGCCGCGACGTCCCGTCAGGGCCGGCCGCCGCAGACGTAGCGCGGCTCGGCGTCGTAGCGCCAGGTGAACTTCTCCCGCTTGATCACCTTGCCGTCCTTGCGGATCACCCGGAAGGCGTCCTGGGTGAAGCCGTCGATGCCGTTGCTGGGGATGCAGGATGGGCCCGGCTCCAGGTGGATGATCCTCGGCGTGGTGATGTTGCGACGCGGGCCGTACTCCGTCTTGACGCTGTCGTAGATCTTCGTGCTCCAGATCGAAACCGTGATCGTGCTCGAGGTGTACGAGGTGTCGATCAGAAGTCCGTGGTCGGTGTTGTTGCGGAACTTGAAGTCCAGGTCCGGCCAGAAGATGGTCGACTCGATGACCGCCGGGTACCTGTCGAACCAGTACGAGTGTGGCTTGTGCTCGACGTCCTCGAGGCCCGCGTAGTAGGTGGCGTTGAAGAGCGTGGTGGTGAACTGTGAGGTGCCGCCGCCGACGCCGGGCACCAGCTTCCCGTCGAGGATGACGGGCGCGTCCCGGTAGCCCTGCGCGTAACCGCGCTCACCGGTGTGCCCGTTCAGCGAGAACGTCTCGCCGGGCAACACCACGGTGCCGTCGACCTCCCGCGCGATGGTCACGATGTTCTGGCTGCGCGAGGACGACAACCCCCCGGTGAACCGGGTGGTGAACGAGGAGACCTTCTCCTTGATGCCCAGACTGCCGAGCTTCTCCGCCGTCAGCTCCGGTTGCGCCGGTTCGAGCGTCCCGGTCACCTGGCGGCCCTCGGCCTTGGGCAGCACGGTGAGCAGGTCCTGGCCCAGCCTCGCGTCGTCCAACTGCTGACCGGGGCGGCCGGGGTCGACCACCTTCGGCCGCCCACCAGAGATCGCCATCCGGGCGTTCTTCGGGGCGACCTCGATGGTCGACAGGTCGTCGCCGAGCGCGGTGCGCAGCCGCTTCACGTCCACCCGCGGGGTCAGTTTCCCGGCCTGGTCAGCCGTGAACCGCAGGCTCTTGGCAATCGCCTTCGGCGGGATGGTCACCGAGCCCTCAGCGGTCGTGAGCTTCACCGGCGCGCCGACAGCCGGCCGGGCCAGCTCGTTCACCAGCCGGTCCACCTCCTCGCCGCTGGTGGCCGGGTTCGTCTCGACCAGCGGTACGGTCACCGGTTGACCGGTGAGCCAGCCCGCCCGGACCGCGTCGGCCGAAAGACGCGGGTCGAGCGCCAAGCCCGGCTTCGGGTACACGACCTTCGGGGTCGTCCCGGTGTACGTGATCGCCGGCATGGTCATCTTCCGGCTCTGGTCGCCGGCCGCCTTCTGCAGGGCGCTGTGCAGTCGGTCGACCTCGACCGACACCACCGGCCGAACCGATCGGGAGCCGACCAGCCGGCTCACCAGGTGCGCCGAGGCGTCCCTTGCGGCCGCCACGCTCGCCGGCACGTCCACGGCCAGGCCGACCTCGGCGGGAACGATCTCGACGGTCCGCTTCCCCACGCGGACGGAGAACGGCTTGGCGAGATCGGCAGTGCGCCGGTCCAGCTCGGCCTCGAGCTCCCGGACGGCCTCCGCGCGGCTCCGGCCGCCCAGCTCCGCCCCGAGCACCGTGGTGCCGCGCGGCACGTCACCCGCGTACGCGTAGGCGCCGACGCCCGCCACGGCACCGAGTACGGCGGCGGCGCCACCCACCGCGACCAGTAGCCGGACCCGGCGCCGGCGGCGCGGCGTCACCGGGGCCGGTGGCGCGGGCTCCTCGATGGGCCAGGTGACCGCGGTGACCTGCACGGTGGGACGGTCGTCGGCGGGCGGACGGTTCGCGCCGTACAGCGTCACAGCAACCTCGATCGGATGTGTCACCGGGGACCCTCCCCGAACGGAGACCTACGGTAACCAACGCCGGGGTGGTTCTGGCAGTCGTCGTCGGGTCCGCCGTGCGCCGCGTGTCGCGTACCGATCAGCTGGTAGGCCGCTTGTGTTCGCCGGTCCTGGCGGTCGCCGACAGGACGTGGCAACGTGACGGCGTGCGGATCGACGACGGGGTGTTCGCCTACGGGGGTGGGTGGCTGGACCGGGCGGGTGCGCTGCGCGCCGACAGTGAATGGTTGGCGGCGTTGCGCGCCGACGAGCGGACCGGGGTGCTGCCGCTCTGGAACGACCATTGCCTGGTGACCGCCGAGCACGTTCCGGTCCGGCTCACCGGCGTCGCCGCGACCCGGGTCCTCGTCGCCGCGGCCGAGACTGTCTTCCTCGGTCTGGACGGCGGCGTCGCGGTGTTCGGGGCAGATCTCACCGGGCACTCCGAGGCGGACGCCCTGGCGCTGACCGGTGCGGTGTCGGCGGTGGACGTGCGGAAGCTGGCCGGTCGTCTCGATCCGGCTGAGGCGGCGGCCCAGGCGTACGCGCGGGGGCTGTTCCACTGGCACCGGCAGCAGCGGTGGTGCGGCAGCTGCGGCGCGCCCACCACGGCCCGCGACGGTGGGCACGTGCGGGTGTGCTCGGCGCCGGAGTGCGGGCGGTTGTTCTTTCCCCGCATCGAGCCGGCCGTCATCGTGCTGGTCCAGGCGCCCGATGGTGCCGCGCGCTGCCTGCTGGCCCGACACGCGGGTGCGTCGGAGGGGTCGTACTCGACTCTGGCCGGGTTCGTCGAGGTGGGCGAGAGCCTGGAGGACGCGGTACGCCGGGAGATTGCCGAGGAGGTCGGCGTCGAGGTGACCGACCTCGAGTACCAGGGGTCGCAGGCGTGGCCGTTCCCGGCCGGTCTGATGGTCGCCTTCCGCGCCACAGCCCTGTCCGAGGAGGTCAAGGTGGACGGCGTCGAGCTGCTGGAGGCGCGCTGGTTCACCCCTGACGAACTTCGTGCCCGGGCGGCCGCGGGCCGGCTCGGCCGGATCGACTCGATCGATCGCCATCTGCTCGGGTCGTGGCTCGCTGCCACCGGCCAGCCTGCCTGACCCGTACGTCCGGTCGGGCCGCCCGGCCGGTGGAGGTTTCCGGCATCCTCAGCGCATTGACAGCTGTTCGTTACCGAACTGTGATTCCCGTCCGCTGTGGCTACCCCGGGTTAGATTCGCCGCCCGCCTGATCCCGACATGAACCTTTTGTCCCTCACCGTCGCGGTAGGTCCCATCAACGCTTCGTGATGCTCGGAGGTCTCCGTACCACGCACGGGTTACCGGTCAGTAGCAAGGGTCTTGTGAGCTAGGTCGCTTCGCGGGAACATCCATCCGCGTACTGCGCAGCTCGTCGGCGACGGCCCCGCAGCGCCCCGATCTTCCCGTCCGAGTCGCGTCCCCGATTCGTGACGACATCCCCGTCGAGGAGGACCCGTGAGTGAATCGGAAGACCGCCAACCTGGCGGTGGTACCCGGTGGCGTCGCTTCGCCGCCATGATGGTTCCGGCGACCGCCGTCGCCGGCGCCATCGTCTTCGGCATGGCGAACGGTGCCATCGCCGCCTCGTTCGACGTGTCCGGCCAGACGTTCAAGGTCGGTGCCTCGAAATTGGTGGGCGATGGCTTCGAGCAGTACGGCGGCATCGCAAAGGAGAAGGACGGCACCATCCACCCGGTCGCGGTGTCGGAGATCGCCGACGCCCGGCTCTACAACCTCTGCCAGTCCGTCGACGCCAGCGTTCCGGGACTGAGGATCGTGCTCACCATCAACGCCGGTGGTGGCGGCAAGCCGGCGCGGGCCAAGGGCCTGCTGATCGACATGGATTCCCTCGAGGGCGACGCGACGTTCACCAACATCCAGATCGGCCGTGACGCGACCGACCTGAACGAGCACGCCGTGAAGAAGTCCTTCGGGCAGAGCGCGGACCGGGTGGTGATCACGGATCTCCGGCAGGTGGCCCGCTCCACCAGCGCCGGCACCTTCAACCTCACCGGCCTCAAGCTCAAGGTCAACGTCGGCGACAAGGCGAAGGAATGCTTCCCGGACCCGAAGTGATCTGACGCCGAGGCCCGCGGAGGGCGCCCTCCGCGGGCCTCGACCATGTCCCACCCCGTCGGCACCGCCAGGAGGAGTACGTGACAACCGCCGAGTCGCAAGAAGTCCGCTCCAACCCGTTCGGCTGGCTGGGCCGGGCGTGGCGCGGATTCCGCCGCTGGCGGCGGCAGCGGCCGTTCTGGGGCGGTCTCTTCACCATGCTGGCCGGCCTGGAGATCTTCGGCAGTACGCAGATGAGCCTCAACGGCCTCGTTTTCAAGATGGGGCCGACCGGCTTCCTGACCTGGTTGATCCCCGCCATCCTGATCACCTGCGGGCTGCTCTTCTGGTTCAGCCCGGCGCAGCGCACCTTCTACGCCGTGGTCGCGGCGGTGACCGCCGTCTACTCGCTGATCGGCGTGAACCTCGGCGGCTTCTTCATCGGCCTGCTGCTCGGCATGGTCGGCAGCGCGCTCGGGTTCGCCTGGGTTCCGCGCAGAACACCGGCTGCTCAGCAGGACACCGCGGAGCTGCCCGCGGCGACGAGTTCCACGGAGGAGCCCAGCACGGGAACGGCAGATGCCGACGAGGCCGCGCTCGTGGACGAGCTGATGCCGCGGCAGCGTGCCGAGGAGCCCACCGGCGTTCTCGCCGACGTGCCGCCGCAGCCGCGTAACCCGCTGCGGGAACCGGCATCTGCCGAGCCTTCCGCCGGGACGGAGACCACCCGGGGGACGCCAGCCGTCGATCCGGAGGGGCCGGCGGCCGGCGGCCGGCACCGGGACCCGAAGACGTACGCGATCCTGCTCGTCACGACGGCGGCCGTCGCAGCCGGGTTGGTCGGGCTCCGCCCCGTGGAGCCGGCGGCCGCCGCCCCGGCCTGCCCGGGGCCGACGGCGACCGCGAAACCGACGGTGAAGCCGACCGCGCCGAGTTCGCCGAGCCCGTCGGCGTCGAGCAGCAGTACCCCCGACCCGGACGAATCGTCGGACGGCAACCTGCTGACCGACATCGTCGATGGGATCACCGGTCTGCTCACCGGAGACGACTCGGACGACGACCGCGCGGCGTCACCGTCGACCACCACGCGGCCGGGAGGCGGCAGCACGGCCACGCCGACGCGGGCCGCTTCGCCAGGCGACCGGCCGGGCGCCTCGTCGCAGCCGGGCAAGCCGGCCCGCGACACGTGCGGGGCACCGACCCCGGGCAAGCCCGAGCCGGTCGAGGTCGGCAAGCCGCTGCCCCGGGTCGCCGCTGACCCGGACGTGCCGAAGGTCGCGGCCAAGCCCGGCAAGCTCACCGGTTCGAAGCAGACCATGACCGGCCTGCACTTCGCGGGAATCGCCGAGCTGGACACCGACGACGGCAAGCTCAAGACGCTGATGTTCACCATGGACAAGGCCGTCACGAACGACTTCGTGCTCAGGGTGGGCGGTCCGGAGGGGAAGACCGTCCGGTACGTCACCAAGCAGCTGATCGTGAAGGGCGATGTGACGTTCTACGCCACCCGGTACGTGGGACGACTCAAAGGCGTGAAGGTCACGCTCACCCCGGACCTGCCGTTCCCGGACGGGCTACCGGTCACCTCGCCGGTGCCCATCACCTTCACCGATGTCGTGGTCGACCTGGCGTACATCGACTGCGACACGCTGACCGCGAACACCCGCACTCCCCTGCACATCGACCTGACCTGACGACGGCCACGGCCGGGGACCGCGATCGGCGGTACCCCGGCCGTAGCCCGACGAGCGGTGGTCAGAGCCGGGCGAGCGCCTGGCGGAGCGGGTCCAGACCGAGCGCACCCAGGTCGAGGGCCTGCCGGTGGAACTCCTTGAGGTCGAAGTCGGCGCCCTTGCGGGCCTTCGCCTCGTCCCGGGCCTGGAGCCAGATCCGCTCGCCCACCTTGTACGACGGTGCCTGCCCCGGCCAGCCCAGGTAGCGGTTCAGCTCGAAGCGCAGGTTCTCGTCCGGCACCCGGCAGTGCGCGCGCATGAACTCCCAGCCCAGCTCCGGCGTCCAACGCTCACCCGGGTGGAAGCCGAACGGGTTGTCGCGCGGGATCTCCAGCTCCAGGTGCATGCCGATGTCGACGATGACCCGCGCCGCCCGCATCGCCTGGGCGTCGAGCATGCCGAGCTTGTCGCCCGGGTCCTCCAGGTAGCCCAGATCGTCCATCAACCGCTCCGAGTAGAGGGCCCAGCCCTCGCCGTGCCCGGAGACCCAGCAGAGCAGCCGCTGCCAGCGGTTGAGCAGATCGGCCCGAACGGCGGTCTGCGCGACCTGGAGGTGGTGACCCGGCACGCCCTCGTGGTAGACCGTGGTCACCTCACGCCAGGTGGAGAAGTCGCTGATGCCCTGCGGCACCGCCCACCACATCCGTCCGGGGCGCGAGAAGTCCTCGCTCGGTCCGGTGTAGTAGATCGCGCCGTCGCTGGTCGGCGCCAGGCAGCACTCGATCCGCCTGACCTGCTCGGGGATGTCGAAGTGCGTGCCGTGCAGCTCGCTGATCGCCTTGTCGGCCAGCGCCTGCATCCAGTCGCGGAACGCCTCCTTGCCCCGGATGGTCCGCGCCGGGTCGGCGTCCAGCTTCGCCACGGCCTCGTCGACAGTCGCACCCGCACCGGCGATCCGCGCGGCCACCTGCCGCATCTCGCTCTCCAGGCGGGCCAGCTCCGCGAAGCCCCAGGCGTACGTCTCGTCCAGGTCGATCCTGGCGCCGAGGAAGTACTGCGACGCCAGCTCGTAACGCTCCCGGCCGGCGGCCTGCTTGTCCCGCCCCCGCGGGGCGAGTTCGGAGCGGAGGAACTGGCCGAACTCGGCGGTGGCCGCAGTGGCCGCGGCCGCGCCCCGGCGCAGCTCGGCGCCGACGCTGCCGTCCGCGCCCAGTCGCTCGACCAGGCCGTGGAAGAAGTTGTCGCCGTTCGGGTCGACCCAGATGTCGCACTGCTTGGCCACCTCGGTCAGCTGCACCTTCGAGCTGATGTGCCCGGCGGCGGCCGCCTCACGCAGCGTGGTCTTGTAGCCGTCCAGCGCGGCCGCGAAGCCGTTCAGCCGGGACGCGATGTTGGCCTGCGCGTCCTCGCCCTCGGTCGGCATCAGATCGAAGACCATCCGGATGTCGTGCAGGCCGCTGGCGATGACGTTGACCTCGCTGGTCGTCTCGCCCGCCTCGTGGCGCGCCAGATCGAGGCCGAGCCGCTCCTGCATGGCCTCCTTGGCGGTCCGTTCCGCCTCGGTCTCCGGCTCGGTCACCTCAAGGTCCGCCAGGGTGCGGCGGGTGAGTTCGGCCCGGGACTCGTACCCCTCGGGCGTCAGGTCGTCCAGCTTGTCGTCATATCCGGCGATGCCGACGTAGGTGGCCCCGGTCGGGCTCAGCGGCGCCCATTCGGCCACGTAGCGGTTCGCGAGTTCGTCGATTCGTCCCACGTGGCGACCCTACGTGACCTGTCCCGCCCCGTGTCGACTGCGTTTGCCGTGTTCAGGGGTGGCAGGTCCGCCGGGTCGGACCGATCGCGGAAGGGGGTGGGACATCCTGTCCGAAAGTCGCGCGACATCGTCGTACCCATTCGGCAGAGTGTCAGGGGTGACTGACCACTCCGCTCCTGACCGGCCGGCGCCCCGCAGCTGGCTGCCCGGTTTCCTCGCCCTCGCCGCGATCTGGGGGTCGAGCTTCCTGTTCATCAAGGTCGGGGTCGAGGAACTCCATCCCCTCCAGCTCACTCTCTACCGGGTCGTCACCGGAACCCTCACCCTGCTGGTGGTGCTCGCCGTGCTGCGCGACCGGTTGCCGCGGGAGCCCCGCGTCTGGGCGCATCTCTTCGTGGTGGCCGCGTTCGGCGTGGCAGTCCCGTTCACGCTCTTCGGCTACGGCGAGCAGCGGGTCGAGTCGATGCTCGCGGGCATCTGGAACGCCACGACGCCGCTGATCGTCCTGCCGCTGGCGGTGCTGGTCTTCCGTACCGAGCGGCTCACCACGCGCCGGGCGGTGGGCCTCGCTCTCGGGTTCACCGGCGTGCTGGTGGTGCTCGGTGTGTGGGAGGGCGTCGGCGGGTCGCACTTCGCCGGCCAGCTGATGTGCTTCGGGGCCGCTGCCTGCTACGGCGTCGCGATCCCGTACCAGAAGCGCTTCGTCGCCGGCAGCACCCACTCCGGGCTCTCGCTCTCCGCCGCGCAGCTGCTGCTCGCCACGGTGCAGCTGGCGATCGTCACCCCGCTGGTGGCCGGGGCGCCCCCGCTGCCGACCCGGCTGTCGCTGCCGGTGGTGGCCAGCGTGGTCGCGCTCGGTGCGCTCGGCACCGGCCTCGCCTTCGTCATCAACATGCGCAACATCCGGGTTGCCGGGGCGAGCACGGCCGCCACGGTGACCTACCTGATCCCGGTGTTCGCGGTGCTGATCGGCGCCGTGGCCCTCGGCGAGCGGCTCAACTGGCACCAGCCGGTCGGCGCGCTGATCGTGCTGATCGGCGTCGCCGTGTCGCAGGGCCTGCTCAGCCGACGCCGCCCCACCCCCGTCAGCATCGCCAAGCCCGCAGCCGAACCCGCCACCCACCCCTAACCCACCCCCGAGCCCCCTCCCCCCACCCCCAGCCCCCCCGGCCCTCTGGCTGGGCCGCGTTGATCAAGAGGTTTGCGTCAGATCAGGCGCCCGCCGTGACGCAAACCTCTTGATCAACGGGGGCGGGAGGAGGGGAGGCGGGAGGGGGGAGGGGTGGGGGTGGGCGGGGTCAGGGGTGGGAGTGGGTCCAGTCGAGCAGGCGCTCCGCCGACCAGGTGTTGACCACGCGGTCGGCGGGGACGCCGCAGCGCGCCGCCCGCTCGCAACCGAAGCGCTGCCAGTCCAGCTGGCCCGGTGCATGGGCGTCGGTGTTGATGGCGAAGCGACAGCCCGCCTCCAGCGCCCGGCGGATCAGCCGCTTCGGTGGGTCCTGCCGCTCCGGCCGCGAGTTGATCTCCACGGCCACGTCGTGTTCCACGCAGGCGGCGAAGACGGCATCGGCGTCGAAGTCGCTCTCCTTGCGGGTACGGGCCCGGTGCCCGCGGTCGCCGGGGCCGGTGACCCCAGCCGGACGGGACGACACCATCCGCCCCGTGCAGTGCCCGAGGATGTCCAGGTGCGGGTTGGCGATCGCGGTCAGCATCCGCCGGGTCATCTTCGACCGCTCGTCGTTCAGGCCGCTGTGCACCGAGCCCACCACCACGTCGAGTCGTGCCAGCAGCTTCTCGTCCTGGTCGAGGGAACCGTCGGCGAGGATGTCCACCTCGATGCCGGTGAGGATCCGGAAGCCCTCGGGAAGCGCCGCGTTCACCTTCTGCACGTGGTCGAGCTGGCGGCGCAGCCGATCGGCGGTCAGTCCCTTGGCCACCGTCAACCGGGGCGAGTGGTCGGTCAGCACCAGATATTCGTGCCCCAACTCCACCGCGGCCAGCGCCATCTCCTCCACCGGTGATCCGCCGTCCGACCAGTCGGAGTGCGTGTGGCAGTCCCCGAGCAGCGCCGTACGCAGGGCGGTCGCCTCGGCGTCCAGGTCGCTGCCCTCGGTGGCCACCAGCCGGCGCAGGTAGACCGGTTCCTCGCCGGCGAGGGACTCGGCCACGCAGCGGGCCGTGACGTCGCCGACGCCCGACAGTTCGGTGAGGGTGCCGGCCTTCGCCCGCTCGGCCAGTTCGGCCGTGGGAAGGGCGGCGAGCGACCTGGCCGCGGAACGGAACGCCCGTACCCGGTAGGTCGCCTCGTTCGCCCGCTCCAGGAGGAACGCGATCCGCCGCAGGTCGGCGATTGGGTCCCGGGCCTTCATCCCATCGAACCTAGTGCAGCGCCCGGAAACGTTCACCGGACCGCGCCGGATCGCCGCCTGGACCTCAGCGCGACACCGCCAACGTTCCTGGACACCGCACTTGTCGCCGGAGCGCCGTTTCAGGGAGCCTTCGGACAGCCGTGCCGCCGCTGCCAGGTGCTGACCTCGGAAGCCGGACCCCGGTTGCCGCCCTTGCGCCACGAGTCCAGGTAGCGCGCCGGCCAGACCACGCCCCGCCGGATCCACCAACCGTCCTGACCCGAGCAGCGCGGGGAGATCCCGAAATGCAGGTGGCAGACGTTGTTCGCGTTGCCCGTCCGGCCCACCTCGCCCAGCTTCTGACCGGCACGTACCCGCACACCGGCGTCCACGCCGCCCGCGATCGCGCTCAGGTGCGAGCCGTAGTACCGCACCCCGTCGTCACCGAGCAGCGACACCGACAGCCCACCGTTGTTCGGCCCGAGCGGGCCCCGCTTGTCGAACCGGTCCACCCGGCTCACCTCGAGGATCGTGCCGTCGGTGACCGCGACGACCGGCTCGCCGCAGTCGGCGAAGATGTCCGTCGCCGGGTAGCCGGAGTGCGTCTTGTGGTAGGCGACGTTGCCGGCCCGGACCGGGAAGACGTGCCGCAGATCGGCGCGGGGCGTGGTCGTGGACGCGGGGGCGGCGCCCGGTGCGGTCGGGTCGGCCGATTCCGGGGGCGCCGGCTGGTCCGCGCCGGCGGGGGCGGTCGGCGGTGGCGGCACCGGGCGGCCGCCCGGTGGTACCCCCGGCCGGGTCGACGCGCAGCCACCGGCGAGCGCCATGGCGAGCAGCAGGACCGGGTACGCGCGGCGTCTGATCGTCGGCGACGGCATCCGGCCATCCTGGCAGAGTCGGTACGGTGAGACGAGTGCTCCGGCTGAGGGGAGGCGAGGCGTGACGACCGGGCAGCAGCCCCTTCCGTACGACCCGGGTGCCGCGTACCGCCCGTCTGCGCGTACCCCCTCGGGGCTCTTTCCGGCCGGGCCACCCACCCGGCCCACCTACCGCGAACCGCACCCGGTCACCGGCGTCGGTGTCGCCGCCGGCGGCGGTGCGGCCCTCGCCTGGCTGCTGCTGTTCGGGCTGCTCGGCAGGGACGTGGCGGGCTACGCCTGGTGGACGTTGCTGGCCGGGCTGCTGGCCTGGTTGGCGGCCCTGGCGCTGGTCCGGTACGGCGACCGTGGAGTCGCCGCCGGGATCGCGATCGTGACCGCCGGCGGGTGGAGCATCGCCGCGGCGGTGGTGGCCGTGCGGTGGGCGACCACCGGGAACTGGCCGCTCTGGTGACTGCGTCGCGTGGCCGGCCGGCTGCGCTCCGAAACCCGGCTTGACGTGCGCGTGTGGACTCGGCACGCTCGGCAGCATGGCCTGGACCACACCGCGGCTCGACCCGGAACGCAGCCGCCGTCGCCTGCAAGTCCTCGCCGAGTTGGCCGGGGCCCGGGCGGTACGCCAGCGCGAACGCCCGCAGCGGATGCGCACCGAGCGGTTACGGCAACTGATCGCCACGAGGCGGCGGCTGGCGGGCTGAGACGGCCATGACTTTGTCAGTATTGAGCTGCCCGTCGGGGCGTTGACCGGCCGCCCGCCGACCCGACCGGATAACGTGCACGCGTAACGAGTCGGCGTGCTGTGCCGAGGCAATTTGGGGGGATCGTGTCGTACTTCGCTGCGGCCGTGGTGCGCGATGACGGCGACTGGACGGCCGCCGAGGTGAACCTGCGAGGGGCCACCGACATCGACGAGGTCGCGGACCGCCTGCGGGACGTCGATCAGGACGCCGACCTGTCGCTGCTCTTCGTCGAGGCCGACGACACGTACCTGGTGATCATGCGTCTCGACGAGGGCGAGGACCTGCGCGTCTTCGGCTCCGACTCCGCGTACGCGGAGGAGTCCCGGCTGGGCGCGCTGCTCGTCGGTGACCTGAAGACCTCCGTCACCGGGCTCGACGAGGTGGACGAGCCCCGCTCCAGCGGCGGTGGCGAGGAGGAGAGCGAGCAGCCGGCCGTGGACCCCGAGGCCGACCCGGTCGGCGACGCGGACCTCCTGGCCGACCTCGGCATCTCGGCCCAGAAGCTGCTCTCGCTCTGCGCCGAGGAGGGGCTGCTGCCCGCCGACGTGACCGCGGAGATCTGTCAGGTGCTGGGCTGCGCCGACGCGGTCGAGGAGCTGCGTGAGGTCTGACCCGCCGAACGGTGGTGAGCCGCTTCTCCCGCTGGGTGGTGAACCGGCGGACGCCACCGATCCGGCGCTCGAGACGGTCCGCCCGGGGCAGCCGACGCCGGGCCGCCTCGGACGGGTCGGCCCGGGTGCCGACGAGGGGCTGGCCGATCCGGGTGAGCCGGGTCGGCGGCAGCGGCACGAGCTGTGGATGCGCCGGGCGTTGGAGGTCGCGGTGACCGGCCCGGCGGCCGGTGGCCCGAGCACCGACCCCGCGGACGGTGCCGACCTCGCCGTCGAGGACGTGCCGGTCGGCGCGGTGGTCTACGGCCCGGACGGGACCGAGCTGGCGTTCGGCCGTAACGAGCGTGAACTGACCGGCGACCCGACCGCACACGCCGAGGTGCTGGCGTTGCGCCGGGCCGCGCAGCGGCTGGGGCGGTGGCGGCTGGACGACTGCACGCTGGTCGTCACCCTGGAGCCCTGCACCATGTGCGCCGGGGCGTTGGCGCTGGCCCGGATCTCGACAGTGGTCTTCGGTGCCTGGGAGCCGAAGACGGGCGCGGTCGGGTCCCTCTGGGACGTGCTGCGTGACCGGCGGGTCAACCACCGGCCCGAGGTCTACGGCGGAGTGCTGGAGAACGAGACCGCCGCCGTCCTCCGGGCCTTCTTCCGCTGACCCTCGCCCCCCGATCCTCGCCGGGCCCGCGAGCCGCTCGATCATGAAGTTAGCGGTGCCCGACACGGCGTGTCGCGCCGATAACTTGATGATCGACAGGCGTCATCGGCGCCTCGGGCAGCCGGACGGTGACCACCAGCCCGCCGCCTTCGCGCGGGTGGGCGATCACCGTGCCACCGTGCGCCCGCGTCACGGCCCGGACGATGGAGAGCCCGAGCCCGAACCCACGACCGCCGCCCAGCCGCTCGCCGGAAAGGCGGCGGAACGGCTCGAAGATGGCCTCCACGTCATAGCTCGGCACCGTCGGACCGGTGTTGCTCACGGTCAGCTCCGCCCGGCCGTCCCACAGGCCGGTGCTGACGTGGACCCAGCCGCCGGTCGCGACGTTGTGCCGTAGCGCGTTTTCCACCAGGTTGGTGGTGAGCCGCTCCAGCAGCACCGGATCGCCGACCACCAGCGCCGGCGACAGCTCCCGGGTCACGGTGGGGCCACCGTCCGCTCCGATGGTCTGATCCAGCACATGGTCGGCCACGTCGGCCAGGTCCACCCGGGACCGCGCGGTCAGTTCCTTCTCCGAGTCGGCCAGCGTGAGCAGCCCGTCGATCAGCCGCTCGTGCCGCTCGTTCACCGCCAGCAGTGACTCGCCCAGCCGCCGTACGTCCTCGGACGCGTCCGGTCGGGTGACCGCCAGCTCGATCAGGGACCGGTTCAGCGCGAGCGGAGTCCGCAGCTCGTGTGAGGCGTTGGCGACGAATCGGCGCTGCCCGTCGAAGGACCGGTCCAGCCGTTCCAGCATCTCGTCGAAGGTGTCGGCCAGTTCCCGTACCTCGTCCGCCGGCCCGGAGAGCGAGATGCGTTCGTGCAGCCCGCGGCCGGCCACGTCGGCGCCGGCGATCCGCCGGGCGGTCCCGGTGATCTGGTGCAGTGGTTGCAGCGCCCGGCCCGCGACCAGCCAGCCGAACGCGATCGCCACCACGGAGACCAGGCCCAACGCGATCCCGCCCTGGGTGAGCAGCGAGTCGAGGGTCTGGTTCCGCGCGTCGCCCTGCACCTTCCTGACGATCAGACGCAACTGCTCTGCCTGGTCGCCGGTGAGCCTCCCGTCCACCCCCTGGATGATCGGCTTCACATCCTTCAGCGCCACCCCGAACGGTTGGGCCGTGCGCTGATCGACCAGCACGTAGGTGACGGCGAGCAGGACCAGCCCGGCGACCAGGAAGAGGCCGCCGTAGATCAGCGTGAGCCGGGCGCGGAGGGTCAGTCGTTTCACGCTATCCGGTATCCCACGCCGGGGACCGTCTCGACCACCTGCGGCTCGCCCAACTTCCGGCGCAGCTTCATGACGGTCACCCGAACCACGTTGGTGAACGGGTCGATGTGCTCGTCCCAGACGCGTTCCAGCAACTCCTCGGCGGAGACGACGGCGCCGTCGGCGCGCATCAGCTCGACCAGCACGGCGAACTCCTTGCGGGACAGCGGTACGTACCGGCCCTGCCGGTGCACCTCGCGACGGGCCGGGTCGACCACGATGCCGGCCCGGGCCAGGGTCGGCGGAGCGGCCCGGCGAGCCCGGCGGCTCAGCGCGTGCACCCGCGCGGAGAGCTCCACCAGCGCGAACGGCTTGGTCAGGTAGTCGTCGGCGCCCAACGCCAGTCCGGCGACCCGCTCCCGTACGGCCGCCGCGGCGGTGAGCATCAGCACCCTGGTCCCCCCGCCGCTGTCGACGATCGCCCGGCACACGTCGTCACCGTGCACCACCGGCAGGTCCCGGTCGAGGACGACGACGTCGTAGTCGTTGACACCGAGCCGCTCCAGCGCCGCGTCGCCGTCGTACGCGACGTCCACCGCGAACGCCTCGCGGCGCAGCCACTCGGCGATGCTCTCGGCGAGCAGGTTCTCGTCCTCCACCACCAGCACTCTCACCCGCCCAATGGTGCCGCGCGACTGCATAACGCCGGCGTAAACGTCAACGGTTACGCCCGGGATACGCCGCATGTCGTGGACTGGCCGGGATGGCCCGGCGCTGCGTCGGGTCGACGAACCGGCCGGCGGTGCGCCGCGCACTGACCTGTGGGCGGTGCCGGCAGGCCGACGGAGGTGCCCGGCGTCGACCGGGCCGAGAAAGGGGAGCGTGTCATGCGACGAGGAATGCTCGCGCTGCCGCTGCTGCTCGCCCTGGGCGTGGCGGGCTGTGGCGCGCCGAGCGAGGAGCCGGCGGTGGCGACCGCCGGTGGTGGCGCCGCGGCGACGGCTTCGGCCAGCCCGGTCACCCAGCTCGGCGACGACGAGCGACGGCTGAAGTTCACCACCTGCATGCGGGAGAACGGGGTCGACATGCCGGACCCGGAGCCCGGCAGTGGCCTGCGGCTCCGGTTCGGCAAGGGCACCGACCCGGAGAAGATCGAGGCGGCGATGGAGAAGTGCCGCCAGTACCTGCCCAACGGCGGGGAGAAGCTCAAGCTCAACCCGGAGCAGCTCGAACAGGCCCGCAAGCTCGCCGCCTGCATGCGGGAGAACGGCGTACCCGAGTTCCCCGACCCGCAGCCGGACGGCGGGATCCGGCTGCGGCTCGACGAACTGAACGTCAAGGCGCCAGAGGTGCGGGCCGCGATGGAGAAGTGCCGGCAGTACGGGCCGAAGCAGCTCGGGGCCGTGCAGTGAGCGCTCGCCGGTTCCGGTTCCGGCCCCTCGCGCTGACCGCCGCCGTCGTGGTGGCGGCCGCCGCCGGTGTCACGGCCGCGGTGGGCTTCGCCGGCACCGACCGGGGTACGGCGGCCGCCGGATCCGTCCCGCCGGCCACCGCCACCGTCACCCGCCAGACGCTGACCGATACGCAGACCGTGAACGGGGAACTCGGGTACGGCACTCCGCGTACCGCCGGCGCCCGGCTCGCCGGGACGGTCACCGCGTTGCCGGAGACCGGCACGGTGGTGAAGCGGGGCGGCCGGCTGTACGCGGTGGACGACGAACCGGTGGTGCTGCTCTACGGGTCGCTGCCCGCGTACCGGGTGCTCGAACCGGGGGCGGAAGGGGCGGACGTCGCGCAGTTCGAGCGGAACCTCCGCGAACTCGGCCACACCGGGTTCACCGTCGACGACGAGTACACCGGCAGCACCGCCGACGCGGTGCGCGACTGGCAGGAGGACCTCGGGCTGCCCGAGACCGGCCGGGTGGAACCGGGCCGGATCCTCTACGCCGAGGGGGCGGTGCGGGTGGCGAGCCACCAGGCCGCGACCGGCGACGCGACGCAACCCGGCCAGGGCGTGCTCACGTACACCGGCACCAGCCGGCTGGTGACCGTCGAGCTGGACGTGGACGACCAGCGGCTGGCGAAGAAGGGCGCCGCGGTCACCGTCACCCTGCCCGACAGCGGCTCGGTTGCCGGCAAGGTCGAGTCGGCGCAGACGATCGTCGACGCCGGATCCGGCGGCGCCGCCGGGCAGTCCACCGAGGCCGAGACGAAGGTCGAGGTCACCGTCTCGGTCGCCGACCCGGCAAAGCTCGCCGGGTACGACCAGGCGAGCGTGAAGGTCACGTTCACCGCCGCCGAGCGTCCCGACGTGCTCACCGTCCCGGTGGCCGCGTTGCTCGCCCTGGCCGAGGGCGGGTACGGCGTGGAGGTGGTCGACGGGGACCGGACCCGGATCGTCGCGGTCACCACCGGTCTCTTCGCGGCCGGTCGGGTCGAGGTGAGCGGCCCGGACATCGCCGAGGGCATGACCGTGGGGACGCCGGCATGACCGGTGACGCCGTGGTGCTCGAGCGGGTGAGCCGGACGTATCCGGGTGGCGTGACCGCGCTGCGTGAGGTCTCGCTGCGGATCGGGTACGGCGAACTGGTGGCGATCGTCGGCCCGTCCGGCTCGGGCAAGTCGACGATGCTGCACCTGATCGGCACCCTCGACCGTCCGTCCGCCGGTCGGGTCCGGATCGACGGCTACGACGTGGCGGCCCTGCCGGACCGGCAACTCGCCGCGCTGCGTGCCCGCCGGATCGGCTTCGTCTTCCAGCAGTTCCACCTGGCCGCCGGCACGCCGGTCCTGGACAACGTGGCCGACGGGTTGCTCTACACCGGGGTGCCGCGACGGGAACGGCGGCGGCGCGCGGAGGCCGCGCTGGACCGGGTCGGGCTGGGCCACCGGCTGACGCACCGGCCGCACGAGCTCTCCGGTGGCGAGCGGCAGCGGGTCGCGGTGGCCCGGGCGGTGGTCGGGGAGCCGGCGGTGCTGCTCGCCGACGAGCCGACCGGCAACCTCGACTCGGTGGCCGGTGCCGGGGTGCTCGCGCTGCTGCGCGAGCTGCATACAGCGGGCACGACGGTCGTGGTGATCACCCACGACCGGGAGATCGCCGATGGGCTGCCCCGCCAGGTGGGGATGCGCGACGGTCAGGTGGTGGCCGATCCGGCGGCGCCGATCGCGGAGGGGGTGCGCTGATGGCGACGGACACCCGACCACGCGTGAACGCCGACACCCGACCACGCCTGACGCCGGCCCGGCTCGGGCCGGGCGACGTGCTCCGGGTCGGCGGGGTGGGTCTGCGTACCCGACCGCTGCGGGCGTTCCTCTCCGCGCTGGGCATCGCGATCGGTATCGCGGCCATGATCGCCGTCGTGGGCATCTCCTCGTCGTCCCGTGCCGACCTGGACCGTACGCTCGACCGGCTCGGCACCAACCTGCTCACGGTCGCGCCCGGGAACACGATCTTCGGGGACCAGGCCGCGCTGCCGGTGGAGTCGGTGGCGATGATCGGTCGGATCGGGCCGGTCACCGACGTCTCCGCGACCGCGCAGGTGCCGGACGTCGCGGTCTACCGCACCGACCGCATCCCGTCCGGCGAGACGGGTGGGATCGCCGTCCGAGCCGCCCGGCTCGGCCTGCCCGGCACGGTCGGCGCGACCGTACGCAGCGGCAGCTGGCTGAACGCGGCGACCGAGCGGTACCCGACGGTGGTGCTCGGCGACGCGGCAGCCCGACGGCTCGGGCTCGGCGCGGCCGGCCCGGAGGTGCAGGTGTACCTGGGCGGTCGCTGGTTCACCCTGGTGGGCATCCTGGCGCCGGCCCCGCTCGCGCCGGAGCTGGACAGCTCGGCGTTGGTCGGCTGGCCGGCGGCCGAGACGTACCTCGGCTTCGACGGGCACCCGACCACCGTCTACACCCGCGCGCGGGAGAACTCGGTGGAGGCGGTACGGGCGGTGCTCGGCGCGACGGCGAACCCCGAGTCGCCGAACGAGGTGCAGGTGTCACGGCCGTCCGACGCGCTCGCCGCCGCCGCGGCCACCGACGAGGCGTTCACCGGGCTGCTGCTCGGGCTCGGCGCGGTGGCGCTGCTGGTCGGCGGGGTCGGGGTGGCCAACACGATGGTCATCTCGGTGCTGGAACGGCGGGCCGAGATCGGGCTGCGCAGGTCCCTGGGCGCGACCCGGGGCCAGGTCCGTGTCCAGTTCCTGGCCGAGTCGCTGCTGCTCTCCGCGCTCGGTGGAACGGGCGGTGTGCTGCTCGGCATCCTGGTCACGGCCGGATACGCGTTCTGGCGGCAGTGGCCGACCGTGGTGCCGCTCTGGGCGATGGCCGGCGGCGTCGGCGTGACAGTGCTGATCGGCGGGTTCGCCGGCCTCTACCCGGCCGTCCGGGCCGCTCGACTCGCCCCGACCGAGGCGCTCGCCTGACCGGCTGATCATCGGTACGTTCCGGGTGCGTTCGTCCTCGTCCAGCGGCGGCGAACGCACCCGAAGCCGCGTCGGACGGGATGGTCGCCGTCACCGGACCGGGTGGTGGGCGGAACTGCCGTCACCTGCCGCGCGCCGCGAACGAACCGCCCCGCCGATCCGGGTGGATGGGCGGGGCGGCGACGTGCCACGGGGGCTCAGCTGATGATGGTGTCCAGGGCGATCTCGACCATCTGGCTGAAGGTCTGCTCACGCTCCGCGGACGTGGTCTTCTCGCCGGTCTTGATGTGGTCGCTGACGGTCAGCACGGTCAACGCCCGCGCCTTGAACCGGGCCGCGATCGTGTAGAGCGCGGCTGACTCCATCTCCACGGCCAGCACGCCGTAGTCGGCGAGGGTGTCGTACAGGTCCGGCCGGTCGGTGTAGAACGCGTCAGCGGCCAGGATCGGCCCGACGTGCATGGTGATGCCCTGCCGCTCGGCCACCTCGACGGCCGTGCGCAGCAGGCCGAAGTCGGCCACCGGCGCGTAGTCGATCAGCCCGTCGAAGCGCATCCGGTTCATGTTCGAGTCGGTGGACGACCCGATGGCGGCGATCACGTCCCGGAGCTTCAGGTCCTCCCGCAGCGCCCCGCACGAGCCGACCCGGATCAGCGACTTCACGCCGTACTCGTTGATCAGCTCGTGGGCGTAGATCGAGGCGGACGGCATGCCCATGCCGGAGCCCTGGACGGAGACGTCGACCCCCTTCCAGCGGCCGGTGAAGCCCAGCATCCCCCGGACGGTCGAGTAGCACTCGGCGCCCTCGAGGTAGGTCTCCGCGATCCACTTGGCCCGCAACGGGTCGCCCGGCATCAGGACCCGCTCGGCGATCTCTCCCGGCTTTGCGCCGATGTGCGTACTCATGGCAAAGATCCTGCCAGGCGCGGTGGGCCGACACCGGTTCGGCATCGGAACCAGCGGTCCTGTACCCTACTCGGCGGTGGTGTGTCCGAGTGGCCTAAGGAGCACGCCTCGAAAGCGTGTGAGGGTTTACGCCCTCCGCGGGTTCAAATCCCGCCGCCACCGCTCGCAACAGCGAGAACGCCCGGACGGTCCGTGAGGACCGGCCGGGCGTTCCGCTTCTGGTCCCAGTTCTGGTCCTCAGTTGCCCCTGCGGGGGCCGTGTGACACAAGATCACGACAAGCCCGGCTCACTCCTCGCGGGTCACCTCGACTGGCTGGTCGAGCTGCTGCTGCCGCTTGTTCTGTTCGTCGCGCAGGCGCTCAACTGTGTCGGCGAAGAGTGCGTATGCCTCAAGCTCCTTCAGGTTGGCATACTTCCCCACCCGGAGTTCAACCGCTTCGTACTCACGCTCAATGGCATCAGCCGTCTGCTGAGAATTGAAGCTGCGCTCGTGGTATTTAAAGTAGCCCGTGAAGCCGGCGGCGAGACCGACTGCCGCGCTAGCCCCAACGGTAAGCCACCTTGCTTGGACGAAGGACACGGATGCCGTAGCAATGGCCGAGGTGATCACCGAGCCGACGATGATAATGCTTTGGAAGCGGTTGTGCACCCTTCGGGTCCGGCCTGCATCCTCCCTGAACTGAGAGATCAGGTCGGGAACGTCTTCTCTATACCGCTTCTGTGCAGGCAAGGCGGAGTCCTGGGCGACGCCGCTTTCGGTGTCTGACTCTGCCTGAGTCCTTCGGCGAACGACGTGCAGTTTCTTGATGATGATGCGCGTGGAGCGTGTGCGCTTGTACTGCCAGTACGCAAGCGCAGGCGATCCTAGAAGCGAGACGCCTGCTGCAATGTAGAGAGGTACAGCAAGTCGGGAGATCTGCTCGAATAATTTCAGTGTTGCCATTGCGGCGAGGGCGATCAGTGCTAGATTGCCGAGAAATATCCAGGCCAACCCGACCCTGCGCCAAATCTCTTGAAGATGGAGCTTTTCCTCTGCGTCGATAATCAAGCTGCGTATGTGGTCTGGGTGCCAGGCTGTAGACTCGTCGTTTACTACGTTGGCCCATTCCTGCTCACTCGATACCCCCGCCCGCATGGCCGCCACGTTATGGCGGGTGCGGAGAGTTGGGAAGGTGAACGACTGTCGTTATATCGACACTTGCCTTTGCGGGCTAGGCGTGGTTCATGCGTCGGCGCACCCGACGCGAACTGCATCGGGTGCGCCGCAGCGACCTGCCATCAGCCGATTTACCCCGAGTCTCGTTCAACCCTCTCGGCCTCTGGGGTGCCGCTCCGGAGCAGGCCGCCGACCCGGCGGGCAATGTCGCGCCGTACTTGTGTTGTCAGGTGCTGGTAGCGAGTCGCCATCGGCGAGTTCGACCAGCCCGTGATGCCCATCACCTCACGTTCGGCCACGCCGAGAATCAGCAGCACCGTCGCTGCGGTGTGCCGGGCATGGTGCAACCGGCCGTCGCGAAGTCCGGCAAGCCGAAGCAGCCGCTTCCACTCGTCGTAGTCGGTACGGGGGTAGATCGCGACCAAGCTGCGGGCGGCCATCCTTACGCGCCGGCTCGCCCCGGGCGACAAGCTGCCATCACAGCCCGAGCTAGCCGCCCGCTACGGCCTAGCTGTACTGCCCAGGGACGTTGGTCAACCTGGTGATGGGCGGCTTGCCGCCGGTAGCAGTGTGGGGCCGGTGGTGATTGTAGTGATGGAGCCAGGCG